>NZ_KB904777.1 GCF_000380185.1 Thiofilum flexile DSM 14609 | reverse complement strand
GATGGGTTTACTACCTTTCCAAGCTTATTCGTTAATGCTAGCAGCTACTCCCTCCCTATGATACTGACGAATACCACGGGTACGGCAGGCAGGCTGCATGGTTGGATGGATCTAGATGGTAATGGTGTCTTTGATAGTGATGAATATACCAGTGTCGCCGTACCGACCGGTTCAAATAAGGCCGCGATTGCTCTAAATTGGTCGAGTCTACCGGACTTGCGAGCAGGCAGTACGTTTATGCGTTTACGCCTCACGACCGGAACACTCACGGCTACCGATGCCACGACCAGCAGTAGCACGATTAATGGTGAGGTAGAAGACTATCAGATTACCGTGGTAGATCCCGACCCGGATCACGACGGCTTAACCACCGCCTTAGAGCTTGTTCTAGGGACTAATCCGTTCGATGCGGATACTGATGATGATGGTATTAGTGATGGTGCGGAGGATGCCAATAAAAATGGTGTTATCGATGCGGGTGAAACCAGTCCACTCGATGCTGATTCTGACAATGATGGTATACAAGATGGCACTGAGCGCGGGGTAACAACGCCGATTCCTGGAGGGATTAATCCGGGTAATCCTGCCGTGAGCTATTTAGGAACGGATACGGCTGTATTTATTCCTGATAGTGATCCTACTACCAAGACCGACCCACTCGATTCTGACACCGACAATGATGGTCTGCTAGATGGTCAGGAAGATGTAAACAACAACGGCAAGGTGGATGCCGGTGAAACCAATCCTTTAGATGCAGATTCTGACGATGACGGCTTAAGTGACGGTGCAGAGGATGCCAATAAAAATGGCGTAGTCGATGCTGGCGAAACCAGCCCTCTCAAGGCGGATACGGATAATGATGGCTTACAAGATGGTACTGAGAAAGGAGTGACCACTGCTATTGCGGGGGGAACTAGTTCTGGTAGCACACCCGTGAGCTATGTAGGAACGAATACCACGGTATTTATTCCCGACAGTGATTCGGCTACCAAGACTGATCCATTAGATGCGGATACGGACAATGATGGTCTATTAGATGGTCAAGAGGACGCTAATAAAAATGGAGCAGTGACTAGTGGCGAAACCAGCCCACTGGATGCCGACACGGACGATGATGGTCTGAGTGATGGTGCAGAGGATGCCAATAAAAATGGCGTAGTCGATGCTGGCGAAACTAGCCCCATTAAGGTGGATACCGATAATGACGGCTTACAAGATGGTACTGAGAAGGGAGTGACCACCACTATTGCGGGAGGAACTAGCTCCGGTAGTACGCCGGTGAGCTATGTAGGAACCGATACGGCTATCTTTATTCCCGATAGTAATTCGACTACCAAGACCGATCCACTGGATGCCGATACGGACAATGATGGCCTATTGGATGGTGTCGAGGATGCCAATAAAAATGGCGTAGTCGATGCCGGTGAAACCAATCCTTTAGATGCAGATTCTGATGATGATGGCTTAAGTGACGGTGCAGAGGATGCCAATAAAAATGGCGTAGTCGATGCTGGCGAAACCAACCCTCTTAATGTTGATACCGATAGTGACGGCCTACAAGATGGTACTGAAAAAGGAGTTACCTCCGCTATTGCTGGAGGGACTAGCTCTGGTAGCACACCCGTGAGCTATGTAGGAACCGATACGGCTATATTTATTCCCGATAGTGGTTCTGCTAGCAAAACTGACCCCTTGGATGCAGATAGTGACAATGATGGTCTATTAGATGGTCAGGAAGATGCGAATCATAATGGTAGGGTAGATAGTGGCGAAACCAAGCCCTTAGATAACGACTCTGATGAAGATGGTCTGAGTGATGGTGCGGAGGATGCCAACCGTAATGGTACAGTGGACGCAGGGGAGACTAGTCCACTGGATGCTGACTCTGATAATGACGGTCTACAAGATGGTACTGAGCAGGGCGTTACCACCGCTATGGTGGGTGGGACTAGTGATGGTACTTCTATTAGTTATTCAGGTACTAGTGCTGCATTCATTCCCGATAGCGATCCGAGTACGACGACCGATCCCCTCAATCCCGATACCGATAATGGAGGTATTTGTGATGGTAGTCTGGCGGTGACTGGGGTCTGTAAAGCTGGGGAGGATGCTAATAATAATGGCGTGATTGATAGCGGGGAAACCGACCCGAATCTGGCGGCGGATGATAGTGAGTCTACTGCGCTGAAATTACAACTGCGTGTCATGTTACAAGGCGCTTATAATCCAACGACAGGTCTCATGCGTGATGATCTACGCACTAGAGCTATCCTGCCCTTAGAGCAACCCTATGCAGCTATCGCCGCGTATGCCTATACCGGGACTGAAACCACCAATAGTACGGTTTTAGCCGTTACAGGCTCCGATGCGGCGGTGGACTGGGTGCTAGTCGAATTGCTAGATAGCACTGGTACTACCGTGGTCGCGCGTCAAGCTGCCTTACTGCAACGTGATGGTGACTTAATGGATAGTAGTAGTGGTAGTGTAGAGTTACAGTTTGCTGGCCTTACAGCCGGTGACTATCAGATTATATTACGTCATCGTAATCATCTGGATATCCGCTCCACCAACGCGGTGAATCTCAATACCAGTACCGTAACCCTAGTGGACTTTACCCTTCCGACAACCCTCACGGTGGGCAGCCATTCCCGGCAGCAATCGGGAAGCCTAGTCTTTATGTGGACGGGAGATACCAATATCAATCAAAACATTATTGGGGCAGGGCCGACGCTAGATACCAATGTGATTCTAGGGCAAGTATTCACTTCGCCCCAAAATACCAGTATCAATAGTAACTTTATCTTAGCGGGTTATTATACGGGTGATCTGAATCTAGATGGCGATACCATCTTTTCAGGGCCGAATAATGACGTAAATCAGATACTTGCAAATATCCTTTTGCATCCGATGAATAGCACACTGTCAGCTAATTATGTGATTGCAGGAGGATTAGTAAAGTAAGATAACCCTCCCCATACTAGGGCATAGTAGACTATGCCCTAGTGCTCATAGCATCTCTGCTCATCTGCAACGACGTATCAATACCCCTCCATACCCCAGCTACACCCTCATACAATAACAGTACCCTCGTTAGAAACAGTTATCACAATAACCAGTGATAGTTTTATTAGTTTTTTCAAAAAAATAATGCGCTAAATAATTTGAAATCTATTTTTAAATAGAGGGGGAGCTAGTGTGCGGTATAAAATTAATTCTTTACTAAATTAGTGTGCATTTATTTGTTTTATTTTAATTAAAGCAACTAGGGTAAATCTTTATTTTTATAAAACTACTGATTTACCACGTTACTATGATTTTATTGATTCGTAGGATGCAGCGAACTTAATTCAAGTGAGGAATAGCATAATTCCTGACTAAATTAATAAGTTTTAATCTAGTAGGTAAGATATTGAAATATATTAAATTTTAATCTAGTTACTTAGTAGCGGCGTTGAAAAAAGACTTTCTAAGTGAGGCTTTGAAAAGGGCTTTATTCTGCTGGATAGAGAAAACTCAGTAAAAAAATCACAATAATTACTTCTTGTATTCAGCTTTTGTTTAATTTTTAAACTTAAACTTCAGTCAGCTTGTGAGTAATAATAAAGCAAAATTCAATCTAATCAGGCGAGTAGGGGAGTCATAAATGGAGTGGTAGGGTGGATTCATTGCTGCCACATCACTAATAAAAAGTAGTCATTCACCAAGCAAAACGCGACCAGAGCGCCGCGCCGCAGTATTTTTTCAGACAGGGGATATTATGTTTTATCTTAATCAGCATTTTTTGAAATATTTTTATCTTTCCATTTTATCAGGATTATTCTTAGCGCTGTCTCTAAGCGTGACGGAAGTTATCTTGCCTATCATCACTCATCTATTCTGGGGGCAGGGTTAACATGAATATCGCTCCCACTTTAATACGTTATTTAGGTTTGATTCTATCCGTATGGCTACTGATAACATTGGAGGTTAGTGCTGCTACGGTTGCGGCAGTTTCGCCACCAGCGCGTTGTACGACCAATTCGGTACATCAATTAGATGCGATGTCTTGGGCTGATGCTTATGGGGCAGGGGCTGCGGGTGTACCCACTCTGACCTATACCGCACCTACAGGTAATAAGCGGATGTTATTTGCTCTCCTCATGGTCGAGCGTGATCACAGCCCTCTGACGACTCGTGGTGATAATTATGCCTCACCTTATCCCTTGGGTAGTGCGGCGACTTTGTCTAATAGTCCAACCCTAACCTTTGGTGGGGTAGCAATGACTAAGGGGTCTGCTCAATATGCTCAACGGGGTAGTGGCAGTGCGGCAAATGCTGAAATTTCGCGTGAGATGTATAGCTATTACCTGATGGAGTCGGATATTCCAGCCGGAGCTAATAGTTTTACCTTACCCGCTAATTTTAATCTGCCTCTGAATGCAGGCGATGAGGCCACTCTAGTGGTCGGCACCTTTGGCAATGTGTATGCAGCAGAGTGGGCAGGGGAGGTACAAGATGATAGTACAGCACCGTTTTCAGTCTCTCTCACCACTAACCCAGCCGCTAGTGGTATTCAACCCGCAGGCACGACGGCGATAAACAATATGTTGCTAGCGTGGGCACAAGGGTCAAAAAGTGAAACCCTAAATTATAACACCGCTTGGAGCCGTTTATTTGAAAATGTCCTGACTAATACGAATGGTAGTTATGCAACTGATGCCAGCCGTGTGAGTGGGCCTTATTCCGAGAATGATGGCTTTAGTATGGTTGTCGAGGCTATCAGCGGAGTGACAGGTAATCGTACCCCAAGTGCGGCTTCTCCCTCTAATAATCTTTATAGCTTAGGCTTGCAGGCTATTCGTTTAGTAGCAGCAGGTTGCGATTATGCGGATGCTCCCGCGAGCTATGGCACGCCTGTTCATGGTCAGAGCACGGATCTTTATCTAGGGTCAGTATATGGCGATGCCGAAACCGCCGCACAGTCGGGGGCTGCGGCGACGGATGATGACACTACCACAGTGGATGATGAGGATGGTGTGGGTGTGTTTCCTGCCCTCAATAGTAGTGATAAAAATTACACACTAATGGCTACTGTGACTAATACTAGCGGCTCGGAGGCTACCCTGCATGGCTGGATTGATATGGATGGCAATGGGACCTTTGATAGTGATGAGCACACGAGTGTTGTAGTGCCAACTGGCGCTAGTGCGAGTACGGCGACTTTATACTGGCCTAATCTGCCCGGATTAACCACGGGGGTTAGCTATGTGCGCTTGCGTTTGAGTACCGATAACCTGACAGATGCTAGCACCGCAGCCAGTGATGGTGAGGTGGAGGACTATCAGCTTTTGATCGCAACATCGCCTTTGCGTGTCTCCGCGTGTAATGCAGAGCCGCTGGATTTTAGTGGTATTTCAGACAATACACCGACAATAGGCCCGTTATTTACGAATCGCCTATTGACTGTCGGTAATAGTAGTTTTCCAGGCGTCACTTTTTCCAACTCCATTACTGAAATATCTGGTTCAAATAGCGGTTCCTTTACGGAAATTCGGGGTAATAACAGCGGCGATTTTGCTCTGGCGCGTGATAATAAGACAGGGGTATTAACAGCCAGTATGCTGTTTAGTCAGCCCATTTACTTCGGTATTAGTGAAGATAAAACATTGGTGGGTGATACCGAGCCGCCAGATCAATGGACCTTAACCGTGAATAATGGTGCTTCATTTAATCTCACTGATCCAGGGACACAGGATATTTCCGTACAGTCATTAACCCCCAACAGTATCACTTTCAATATACTAAACGGTGATGATGATTGGGACATTGCCTTTGCAAAAGTAACCTCGCTGGAAGCTCGCTTCTATTCTAATGGGATTGATAATACTAGTATTTTAAATTATAAAACTTGCCTAGTGACTTGGGACGCTTCTGATACGCCAGCAGAGGGTGTGGTTGCACCGGATGGTAGTTCGATCACTGCCTATGGTGAGGCGACCCATACCGTCACGCCTAGCTTGCGCTTAGGGGCAGCGATTGATATTGATATCAGTCCTATCGCCACTAGTGATGCGAGTGGGGAGGGTAGTGATGATGATGGGGTTAGTATGCCGACCCTATGGCAAGGAGATAGTGAGGATGTGATTATTCCGGCGGCTAATCTGACGGGTGTGGGTATTGGTACTCTGCATGCGTGGATTGATTTCAATGGTGATGGGGTGTTTGGCACGAATGAATATGCCTCGGTGGCTTTCAATAATGGTGCAGCGGCAGATTTAATGTTCTCAGGCTATGGCAGCACACTGGTTGCTAATACTACCTTTGCTCGTTTCCGCTTGACTACCTCAGATCTCTCAGCGGCTGATGCTGCAACGGATGCCGCTGATGGTGAGGTGGAAGATTATCAGGTGCTACTCACAGACCCGGATCCCGATAAGGACGGACTCACGACTAAACAAGAGGCGATATTAGGCACCGACCCGCTCGATCCCGATACCGACAATGATGGTCTACTCGATGGGCAAGAAGATGCCAATCACAATAGTGCAGTGGATGCCGGTGAAACCAATCCTTTAGATGCGGATTCTGACGATGATGGTCTACTCGATGGGCAAGAAGATGCGAATAAAAACGGCGTGGTAGATAGTGGAGAAACCAATTCCTTAGATGCCGATACGGATAAGGATGGCCTACAAGATGGCACCGAGCAAGGCATTACTACACCAATACCCGGTGGTACTAGCTCTGGGACTACACCTGTTAACTATGCAGGTACGGATACGACTGTATTCATTCCAGACAGTGATCCAGTCACGACCACCAATCCCCTTAATCCCGATACCGATGCTGGGGGCGTGTGTGATGGTAGCCTTGAGGTTAGCGGGGTATGCCGAGCTGGGGAAGATGCCAATAATAATGGGCTAGTCGATAATGGGGAAACCGACCCTAATCAGGCAGCAGATGATCCACAGCCTACGCTGAAACTACAGCTACGCGCCATGTTACAGGGGGCTTATACCAGTGCCACCGGCCTCATGCGCGACGATCTACGTAGTCGAGGCTTTTTACCCTTACAACAACCTTATGCCGTCGCCCCCTATGCTTATACAGGTACAGAAGCGACCACAAGCACGCTACTGGCGGTCACAGGTTCTGATGCTGTAGTGGATTGGATATTGGTTGAACTCAGGGATGCTAGTGGTACTACCGTGCTCGCGCGCCAAGCTGCTTTACTGCAACGGGATGGCGACCTCATGGAGAGTAGCAGTGCTAGCCTAGTGTTACAGTTCCCGACGCTTACTAGTGGGGATTATCAGATTGTCTTGCGCCATCGTAATCATCTAGATATTCGCACCTTAAATGCGGTCAGTCTTAATACGAACACCGCGACTTTAGTTGACTTTACCCTGCCAACCACCCTCACCTTAGGTACTCATTCACAGCAGCAATCAGGCAGTATGACCCTGATGTGGACGGGTGACACCAATGTTAACCAAAATATTATTGGTGCAGGCCCCGATCTGGATACCAATAAGATTTTGGGGCAAGTATTTACGGCAGCCGAAAATACCAGTATTAACAGCAACTATGTCTTGTCCGGTTATTATATTGGTGACCTGAATTTAGACGGTAATACTATCTTTTCAGGGCCGAATAATGATGTGAATCAGATTCTTGCCAATATTTTGCTGCACCCGCTGAATAATACACTGTCAGCCAATTATGTCATTATAGGAGGGCTGATGAAGTAGTACTGTAGTGCAAAATGCAAGGGTATAGCTTGACTATGCCCTTGTGCTGTTAGGCGTCCATCCCCCCCTATGCGGCTATTTTTTAATAGCACCTCTAAATAATTCTCATGTTCTATTTTAGAGCAAAGGTATCGTTTGGGTTATATAGTTAAATTAATTTTTTATTGAATTGGCTATATTTTATTGAATTAAATATAACTATATAAGCATGCCTTTATGATTTGCACATATTTTATGTAAGCAATTTTCTGTATTGATTTAGCGCTAAATGAAGAAATTCGTTGGTTTATAATTGCTCTAGTAGAAAATAACAGCAGGGTATTTATCTTTATTTGGCTTTTGTTTAAGATTAAGCTGCAAATCAATCTAATAGATCGAAAGTTATTCTAATTAGGTTTGCAAAGGCAATAGAAAGCGCGAGGTCTGTTGCTAATACATAAATATAAAAAATATTACTCATCAGCCTGCCAGAAAAAGCCAGCGATCCACTGTGCTTTTTTATCTTTTAGGAGAAAGTTCATGTTTCAGATCAGCAAACACTTTCTACAATGCTTTCTTGGGGGGAGATAAAAATGAACAAAATCCCCGTCCTTATGCGTGGCTGCGGCTTCGCTTTATTATTATGGTTACTTATGACACTGGAGGCGACAGCGGCTACTACCGTGGCTACCGTCACCCCCCCCGCCCGTTGTACGACCAACTCAGTACACCAACTAGACGCTACTGCTTGGGCGAATGCTTCTGGGGCAGGAGCCACAGGTGTGCCCACCCTGACCTATACCGCCCCTGATGGCAATCGGCGTATGTTATTCGCCCAGCTAATGGTTGAGCGTGATCACAGTCCTCTCACTATCCGAGGCGATAATTACGCTGCCCCCTATCCTTTGGATAGCTCTACTTTAGCTAATGCGCCCACTTTGACCTTTGGCGGCATACCGATGAATGTGGTAGCAGCACAACATGCCGAGCGGGGTGCTAGCGCAGATCCTACTAGTGCCGAAATTTCACGCGAGGTCTATAGCTATTATCTGATGGAGTCTGATATACCCGCAGGGGCTAATAGTTTTACGCTGCCCGCTAATTTTAATTTACCGACTAATGCAGGTGATGATGCAACACTCATGGTGGGTACTTTCGGGAACGTCAATGCACTGGAGTGGATTGGAGAGGTTGTTGATGACAATACCGCCCCGTTCTCGGCTACCTTATCCGCAAGTCCCGTTGCCATGGGGCTTCAGCCGAGTGGTACGACAACCGCCGATAATATGATTCTATCATGGGCACAAGGTTCTAAAAGTGAATCACTCAACACAGGTGCTGGCTGGAGACGCGTGATTGATAATGTGTTGACCAATAGCAGTGGTAGTTATGCCTCGGATGGTAGCCGGGTTAGTGGCCCTTATTCTGAGAATGATGGCTTTAGTATGGTGTTACAGTCCATCACCAATGTCACCACCAACAGAACTATTACCGCCACCTCTCCTTCTAATAATTTGTACAGTCTGGGGTTACAAGCCCTGCGTTTAGTCGCGGCAGGGTGTGATTATGCCGATGCTCCTACTAGCTATGGCGCACCGGCTCATGGTCAGAGTACTGACTTATACCTAGGTTCGGTCTATGGCGATGCGGAAATCTCTGATCAACCGAGTGCTACTGCCTCTATGGATGACACCACTACCATCGATGATGAGGATGGTGTGCTAGTGATTCCAAACCTGAAGACAGGTGACACCACCTATACACTCAATGCGATGGTGACGAATATGAGCACCAAACCGGCTACTTTGCATGGTTGGGTTGATATGAATCGCAATGGTATCTTTGAAAGTAATGAACATGCGGAGGTGCCGGTGGCAAGTGGAGCTAGTGCCGCAACGGCGACACTGAATTGGTCGGGCTTATCAGTCCTAGCGGCAGGTAATAGCTTTGTGCGCTTGCGTTTGAGTACAGATACCCTAACCGCTAATGATGCCACTACGATTGCTAGTAATGGGGAAGTTGAGGACTATCCACTCACCATCATAGAATCTAGGCCAGCCCTGACCTGTGGACAAGAGCCGCTGGATTTTAGTGGTATTAACACCAATACGCCCACGGTTGGATCTTTATTCACCAATCGCCAATTAACCACGGGTAATAGCAGTTTTCCGGGGGCTAATTTTTCGCTCGCCATTACCGATGTTTTTGGCACTAATAGTACTACTTTCACGGAAATTCGAGGTAATAGTACTGGTGATTTTGCCCTAGCACGGAATAATCAAGCGGGGTATATAACCGCCAATATGACCTTTAGTCAGCCCGTTCATTTTGGTATTAGTGAGCGTAAAACACTGACTGGCTCAACAGGTGCCCCCGATCAGTGGACCTTGACTGTCAATAATGGCGCGTCCTTTAGTCTGAGTGATCCTGGAGCGCAGGATCTTGCTATTCAATCCATCTCCCCGACATCTATTAACTTTCGTATTCTTGGTGGTGATGATGATTGGGACATTACCTTCTCCAATGTGACCTCGCTGGAGGCGCATTTCTTGTCTAATGGTGTTGATAATACTAGTATCTTAAATTTTGAAACTTGTCAGATTGCTTGGGATAGCTCCGATGCGCCCGCTAATGGTGTGGTTGCGCCAGATGGTAGCTCGATCACGGCCTATGGCGAGGCAACCCATACCGTCAGTGGGCCAAAATTGGGGGCGGCTATTGATATAGATACCACTAGTGAAGCCAGTAACGATGCACTAGGGGATGGTAGTGATGATGGGGTTATCGTTCCTAGCTTATCGCAAGGGGATAGCGCTGATGTGATTATTCCTGCTGCTAATATCACGGGCAGTGGAACTGGAACCTTACATGGCTGGATTGACTTCAATGGTGATGGCGTGTTTGGTGCGAATGAGTATGCTTCTATTGGCTTCAATAATGGTGCAACAGGGGATCTAGTATTTTCCGGTTATGGTAGTACCTTGTTGGGTAGTTATACTTTTGCCCGTTTCCGCTTGACCACGGTTCCCCTCACGGCGGCTGATGCGGCAACTAATGTCTCAGATGGTGAGGTGGAAGATTACCAACTGACGGTGACGGCGGTGACTGATCCTGATCCCGACAATGATGGCCTGACAAATGCCCAAGAGGCTTTACTAGGTACTGACCCCTTAGATCCCGATTCCGACGATGATGGTCTGCTCGATGGGCAAGAAGATGCGAATCACAATGGAGTGGTGGATGTCGGAGAAACGAACCCGTTAGACCCAGACTCAGATGATGATGGCCTGAGCGATGGTATTGAGGATACGAATAAAAATGGAATGGTAGATGTCGGAGAAACCAATCCCCTAGATCCTGATTCAGATGATGATGGCCTAAGTGACGGTATCGAAGACGCGAACCAAAACGGCGTGGTCGATAGTGGCGAAACCAATCCGCTAGCTATGGACTCGGATGGTGATGGAATCAGTGATGGTGTAGAGGATGCGAACCAAAACGGCGTGGTAGATAGTGGTGAAACCAATCCGCTAGCTATGGACTCAGATAATGATGGAATCAGTGACGGTGTTGAGGACGCTAATAAAAATGGCGTTGTAGATAGCGGAGAAACCAATCCTTTAGTGGTGGACACGGACGGTGATGGAATCAGCGATGGAGTTGAAGATGCTAATCAAAATGGAGTGGTCGATAGTGGTGAAACCAATCCTTTAGTGGTGGATACAGACGGTGATGGAATTAGTGATGGAGTCGAAGACGCGAATCAAAATGGAGTAGTGGATGTCGGAGAAACCAATCCTTTAGTGGTGGACACAGATGGTGATGGAATCAGCGATGGAGTTGAAGATGCTAATAAAAACGGCGTTGTAGATAGCGGAGAAACCAATCCTTTAGTGGTGGACACAGACGGTGATGGAATCAGTGACGGTGTAGAAGACGCGAACCAAAACGGCGTGGTGGATAGTGGGGAAACCAACCCGTTAAATGTGGACTCAGACGGTGATGGAATCAGCGATGGAGTTGAAGATGCCAATAAGAATGGAGTGGTGGATAGTGGGGAAACCAATCCCTTAGATGCAGATTCAGACGATGATGGCCTGAGTGATGGTATCGAAGACGCGAATCAAAATGGAGTGGTGGATAGTGGAGAAACCAATCCGCTAGCTATGGACTCAGATAATGATGGAATCAGTGACGGTGTTGAAGACGCGAATCAAAATGGAGTGGTGGATAGTGGAGAAACCAATCCGTTAAATGCCGACACAGACGGTGATGGAATCAGTGATGGAGTCGAAGACGCGAACCAAAACGGCGTTGTAGATAGCGGAGAAACCAATCCTTTAGTGGTGGACACAGACGGTGATGGAATCAGTGACGGTGTAGAAGACGCGAACCAAAACGGCGTGGTGGATAGTGGCGAAACCAACCCGTTAAATGTGGACACGGACGGTGATGGAATCAGTGATGGTGTTGAAGATGCCAATAAGAATGGTATGGTGGATAGTGGAGAAACCAATCCCTTAGATGCAGATTCAGATGATGATGGCCTGAGCGATGGTACTGAAGACGCGAATCAGAATGGAGTGGTAGATAGCGGAGAAACGAATCCCTTAGATGCAGACTCGGATAATGATGGCTTACAAGACGGCACGGAGCTGGGCGTTATAACCCTTATTGCCGGAGGTAGTACCCCAGTGATTTATGCTGGAACTAATGCGGCGGTATTTATTCCAGACAGCGATCCGACCACCACTACGAATCCGCTTAATCCCGATACCGATGGTGGGGGCGTTTGTGATGGTAGCCTTGGAGTCAGCGGAATCTGTCAAGCCGGAGAGGATGCTAATAATAATGGAGTGGTGGATATAAGTGAAACCGATCCGAATCAGATGGCTGATGATCCACTCACTGCTGCTTTAAAGATACGTTTAAAAGTTCTACTACAAGGCCCCTATGACAGCAGTACCGGCCTCATGCGTGATGACCTACGCGCTAAGGGCTTCTTGCCTTTGCAACAGCCTTATACTTCCACCCTGTATGGCTATACAGGCACGGAAACCACAACGACTACCTTATTAGCAGTGACAGGTGCCGATGCAGTGGTAGATTGGATGTTAGTAGAGCTATGGGATAGCAGTGGTAATACCGTCCTAGCCCGTCAAGCCGCCTTAATTCAACGGGATGGAGACCTGATGAGTAGCAGTAGTGGTAATCTAGAGCTGCAATTCCCTAATCTAGCCGATGGTAATTATCAGGTTGCACTGCATCATCGCAACCATTTAGCGATTCGTACCTTAAATGCGGTCAGCCTCAATAGTAGTACGGCGACCTTGGTAGACTTTACGCTCCCGACCACGCTCACCCTTGGTGATTACTCTCAACAAGAGTATGGAGGTCTTAATTTGATGTGGACGGGCGATATTAATGCCAACCAAAGTATTATTGGTGCAGGCCCTGATCTAGATACGAATGTGATCCTAGCACAAGTGTTCACATCACCCCTAAATATTGATATCAATAGTAATTATATCTTGACGGGTAACTATAGCGGTGACTTGAATCTGGATGGCGATACTATCTTTGCAGGGCCGAATAATGATGTGAATCAGATTCTGGCGAATATTCTGTTGCATCCGTTGAATAGTACTCTGTCAGCCAACTATGTGATTGCAGGGGGACTGAGACAATAAGATCGTAGTACGAAATACTAGGGCTTAGTAGTACTACTAAGCTCTAGTCAGTGTTTGAGTCAAAGTAATCGAGTATTTCCTTCGCAGCCGCTGTGAATACATCCTTGTACGCTACAAGGCGGCCTCATCAACTATCATTATGATTGAAACTATTTCTGTCTAGCTTATATTTAATGCAGGGCTGTGTATGGTTTCGTGATGAAGTGTCTTTGTATTCCCAATACCCAAAGTGAAGGAGTTGCTATGTCTGTATTTCCCTTTCCGAGCCTGACCCGAAAAGTGCGGTTAGTCTGGTGTTGCTCATTAGGCTTAGGGCTAGCTGCTCTGAGTCAGGCCGCATGGGCGGAAGCACCTAAAGCAGCTCAATCGGCGGCTCAGATTTGTACCTCGCTTGCGGGTCTTCAATTAGCCACGGTGAAATTTGAGAAGAGTGAGTTTTGGGATGCCAAACAAATTAAACCGGATGCCTTTAGTGGTTTCACAGGAGCCATTCCTGATACGAGTGCTGTAGGTGAGCATTGTTTAGTGCGCGGTATTATTGGTGAACGTACTGGGGTGGATAATAAGCCCTACGGCACCCAGTTTGAACTGAGATTACCTGTACAGTGGAATAATAAATTTCTATTTCAGGGTGGCGGCGGTGTCGATGGCTTTGTTGCACCTGCCTTGGGTGGTATTCCTTGTCGGGGTAGTACGGCTAAGCCGGCATTAGCACGGGGTTATGCGGTAGTGAGTATGGATGGTGGTCATCCCACCCCAGATCCGTCTTTTGGCTCTGATCAAGCGGCACGCATTGACTTTGCCTATGCCTCTATAGGGAAGGTGACGCCCATTGCCAAGCAGATTATTACAGCCTTTTATGGCAAAGACGCACAGAAGACGCTCTTTATGGGGTGCTCTAATGGGGGGCGCGAGGCCATGATTGCTGCTCAACGCTATCCCACCGAGTTTGATGGCGTGGTTGCGGGTAATCCGGGTTTCCGTTTGACTAAGGCTAATCTGGCAGAGGCTTGGGATACTCAACAATTTTTGCGTATTGCGCCTAAAGATGCCGAGGGTAATCCCATCTTAGCGCAAGCCTTTTCCCAGCAGGATTTGGACTTGGTGAGTAAGGCGGTACTGAATGCCTGCGATGCTAAAGATGGTATTGAGGACGGGCTAATCAATGCGTGGCAACAGTGCAGCTTTAAGCCGGATCTATTGGTTTGCAAGGGAGATAAAGAGGAGAGCTGCCTAACAGCAGAGCAGGTTAGTACTCTGCATAAGGTATTTGATGGGCCGCAAAATGCAGCAGGTAATAAGCTTTATAGTGATTGGCCTTATGATGCGGGTATTAGCGCCCCGAACTGGCGGGTATGGAAATTGGGCAATTCACAAACGGCAAAATCTGATGCGCTCAATGTGCTACTAGGCGGTGGCTCGCTCAGTTTGTATTTTATGACGCCCCCAGATCCAACGTTTAAGCCCACCGATTTTGATTTTGAGCGTGATCCCGCCCGTTTAGAGGAAACCGGAAAGCTTAACGATGCGACCACGACCTATCTGACTACTTTTGTGAATCGCGGTGGCAAACTGGTGTTATTTCAGGGGCTTTCTGATCCGGTGTTTTCGGCTAATGACCTAGTGAGCTGGTATCAGGGCGTAGTACAAGCCTCTGCCCAAGGCGATGTGGATAAAGCACGGGATTTTGTACGTCTGTTTATGGTGCCCGGCATGACGCATTGTGGTGATGGGCCAGCACTAGATAATTTCGACCCGCTCACTGCATTGGAGACTTGGATGGAGCAGGGCAAAGCACCTGATTTTCTAGCCGCCAGCGGAAAAGCGTTTCCAGATAAAGAGCAACCTATTTGTGCCTATCCTCAACAAGCGATGTATGATGGTAAAAGTGACCCTAAACAATTAACTAGTTATCAGTGTCGCTAGATTCATAAACTTATCCTCCCTTCCTCCTTTTGCCATAAGAAGGGGGATTTAGAATGGGTTACTTTAAGATAAAGTGTTACGGCTATAGTCGAATTCGATATACTCAAAAATGGTTTACCTCATTGCTCCTGTAATAACTCAGCCACTCTATCTAAAACTTTCAGATACTCTACATCTCTTTCAGTAGGAGACATATCTCTGAGTGGTTTTAATAAACTATTAGATGCTTGAATTTTGCCAAGCTCTGATATGTCGTAAGGGCAAGGGGAAACCATAATAGGAATAATTTCCGTATCATGCTCTTTTGCAGATTGAAGTAGTGGCGGTAACTCATTTTTAACAATAAATTTTGATGCCAAATAAGGTCGACTCACTAATAATATAGCTATTTTAGCAGAGCGAAGAGCTTGCTCAATTTCTAATCTCCACATCATGCCCATCTGATTTTTCGAGTCATCCCAGTATTCTATTAGCCCTCTTCGTTCATATACTGTTAGATGTTCTTTTAGTTCATTTAAAAACTTTATGTCTTTCCTAGAGTAGCTTATAAAAACAGGTGGCTTATTGGATACTACTTTCATAAGATGTATAATCCTTGATGCTGTTTTAAATATAGAATAAATGATTGATTGTAATATAATAAAATATTTTCTTATTCTTGAGTTAGTTGCAGCTCTCCTTTTTTTGTTGGCATTAGATATGAAAATAATGATAATTATGAGGGTTATTATTATAAGAATGGGGTTTGTATTTTTTCCTACATCATTAGGGTTCTTTGGTGGATTTGTGTCTTTTTCTTCCTCATAAGAATCCATTAAAAGGGTGGGGGAGTTTTCTGTTTCATAAGATTCATTTAGAAAGATTGGATTTTTCTCTATTTCATAAAAGTCTTTAGGAAGAGTAATTGAATATTTCTTAACATGTTGGATAATCCAAGGATCAGGATTTTTCAGTGATATTCTTTGGAACTCTCTTAGGTATTGTAAATTTTCATCTCTTCTTCCTAGCTCTATTGATGTAACAGCTAATGCTGGTAATGTTCTTCGTAGTTTTTTGTTCGATGTAGCATATTGCCTAGCCTGTAAATACCAATCATGAGCAGCAAGAACATCACCTTTTGCATATAGCCCATCTGCATTTAATAAACAGTAGGTAAAGTTATCGATAGCTAATATCGAGGTAATGCTAAGTATAAAAAGAAAAATAATTTGACAAAACTTAATATAAATGACACTGGCTCCTTTGAAATATAATACTCCCAGTTTAAGCATGGGAGCTAATTTAGAGCTAATAGCTGAGTATTCATTTTCTCCAATCTTGAAACATTTAGCCTCTATGACTAATAAGCCAACTGGGTTTGCATGAGGTTTGTTTGTGGTATCAAGGAAGAAGAAACTGGAATTTGATCCTACTCAAATTATATCTCTAGTTTATAATTTTTGACCAGTACCGTTGTTGCAGCATGTGCAGATGCGGTGCGAGTGGTACTCATCTGGTGAGTTGCTCGCCATCCGTTGTATGTGAGCGATTTAATGGGGTTTGCATGCTTTTGAGCACTTATATTGATTTTTATTATTCCCTGTTGATAGCCAATTCATTATAAATTCTCTGGCTGAAGCCACTTGCCTCGCCACTTCAAAGAGATACCTTGATGGGGGTTAGGTGTAATCTCTGCCAAATTCGTTGTTATAAGCAGGGATTGAATCATGTTATATTCATCCAGTCAGACCACAGACTGCCTGACTTTTATACAACTCAGTCAATTTTTATCAAAACTAGCCGAAGGAAGGCCATGGAAGAAATTATCAGTATTTTGAATAATATCATCTGGAGTCCCGCCCTGATCTACCTGTGTTTAGGTGCCGGATTATTCTTTTCCATTTATACTCGCTTCGCACAGGTACGCCATTTCTTTGAAATGTGGCGGTTACTGTTTACTAATCAAAGCAATGAACAGGGTATTTCGTCCTTCCAAGCCTTAGCGGTCGCTTTGTCGGGTCGTGTGGGTATGGGGAATATCGCTGGGGTCGCTGCTGCCATTGGCTTTGGTGGGCCTGGTGCCGTGTTTTGGATGTGGGTGGTGGCCTTTTTAGGGGCATCAACTGCTTATGTCGAATCCACACTCGCTCAGATCTACAAACAAGTCGATCCTGTTACCGGACAATATCGTGGTGGCCCTGCTTATTATTTTGAGCGTGCAATAGGCGGTTGGGGTTGGAAACTCTACGGTATTATCTTTGCTTTAGCCTCTATTATATCCTGCGGGCTGTTCTTGCCCGGTGTACAAGCTAATGGTGTGGTCAAAGCGGTTACCAATATGATCGGTGAAGGCACTATGGTTTCTACGGGTCCCTTTGGTGAGGTTGGTACACATACCTTAGTGGTGCTTGCTGGCATTTTATTAATACTGGGCTTTATCATTTTTGGTGGTATTAAACGTATTGCTAATTTCGCTCAGCTCGTTGTACCGTTCATGGCATTAGGCTACATCATCCTGGCACTGATCATTGTCTTCATCAACTACGATCAAGTACCTGCTGTTTTTGGTCTGATTATTGGTGATGCCTTCACTGCTCAAGCAGGGTTTGGTGCGGCGATTGGTTGGGGGGTTAAACGCGGCGTTTACTCCAATGAAGCTGGACAAGGTACAGGCCCTCATGCAGCCGCAGCTGCTGAAGTGGCTCATCCTGCTCAACAAGGGCTAGTACAGGCGTTTTCGGTTTATGTCGATACCCTGTTCGTCTGTAGTGCGACTGCATTCATGATTCTCATGACTGGTAAGTATAATATACAAGGTACTTTGCCAGATGGTCAGTTCCTCGTGCAGCATCTAGATGCAGCGGTGAATATTAACTCACCCGCGTTCACGCAAGCCGCTCTAACGTCCGTGTTTGGTCCAACGGGAGAAATCTTTGTGGGGATTGCGGTATTCTTCTTTGCCTTTACTACTTTACTGGCTTACTACTACATTGCTGAGGTGAATGTGGCTTACCTAGCCGAGAAAATCGGTGGTGAGAGTGCAGCATTGTTTGTTATTAAAGTAGTACTGATGATGGCTGTTGCCTATGGTGCCGTTAATAGTTCAGGTTATATCTGGAATATTGGTGACATTGGTGTTGGTCTCATGGCGTGGCTGAATATCATCGGCATTATTGTGTTGTTTGTCTTACTTGCAAAACCAACCATTAAATGCTTACGTGATTATGAAGAGCAAATGAAGGCTGGAGTAAGACATAACTTTACCTTCGACCCCGTAAAGCTCGGCATCCCTAATGCTACTTTCTGGGAAAAACGTCTGGAACAGCAACGTAATAATAAACGTTAATACCAGACCTTAAAAAACCTACCTGCCTCGCAATGAGGTAGGTAGGGCTATTGATTGACTTCAACTCTCCACCCCGCCAGAATTTGCGTCACCTGTCACGCTTCAAGGAGAATGTCTCATGTCTCGGAAGATTACCCCGAAATGCCTAGGGCTAGCCATTATGCTATTGCTAGGTGGGCTACATATCCCTGTTTTTGCCGATACGGCTACTACGCCCCCCAAAAAATTCACTATCCTGCATACCAATGACCATCATGGGCGTTTTTGGCATAACACCGATGGCGAGCTGGGGATGGCGGCGCGTTATACCCTGATCAATCGTATCCGCAAAGAAGTAGAAGCAGCAGGTGGATCAGTACTGTTGCTTTCGGGTGGTGATATTAATACCGGCGTGCCAGAGTCCGATATGCAGGATGCCGAGCCGGATTTTGTCGGCATGAAAGCGCTTAAATATGATGCTATGGCGCTGGGCAATCACGAGTTTGATAATCCATTGCCAGTATTACGCCACCAGCAAGAGATAGCGGGTTTCCCCTTTTTATCCGCTAATATTTATGCCAAAGACAGCGGCAAACGCCTGTTTCAGCCTTGGCAACTATTTGAGCGTAGCGGTTTGAAAATTGCTGTAATAGGTCTAACCACAGAAGATACCGCCAAAATCGGTAATCCTGAGTATCTCGACAATGTTGAATTTCGCGATCCCAAGTTAGAGGCTAAAAACCTGATTGCCGAGCTGGAACAACAGGAAAAACCCGACTTGATGATTGCGGCAACCCATATGGGGCATTATGACAAGGGTCAACATGGCTATAATGCCCCCGGTGATGTAACGCTAGCGCGATCTTTGCCAGCGGGGGCGCTGGATGTGATCATTGGTGGGCATTCTCAAGAGGCACTGTGTGTGACACCGGAACATGTGCGT
Source organism: Thiofilum flexile DSM 14609 (assembly GCF_000380185.1). Lineage (GTDB taxonomy): Bacteria > Pseudomonadota > Gammaproteobacteria > Thiotrichales > Thiotrichaceae > Thiofilum > Thiofilum flexile. The sequence continues at coordinate 2,321 of NZ_KB904777.1, read as the reverse complement.
AATAAAGATTATCAGCCCGGTGCAGCCTGTGTTCCCGATCAGCAGAATGGCACATGGATTATGCAGGCGCATGAATGGGGTAAGTATGTAGGCCGTGCCGATTTCGAGTATGCGGAGGGCAAACTGAAACTAGTACATTACGCTCTGATTCCCATCAATCTCAAGAAAAAGGTCAAGGTAGGGGAGGAAACCAAAAAGGTATTCATCACCGAAGAGATTCCACAGGATAAGGCTATCATGGCGTTATTGGGCCCCTATCAGCAAAAGGGGATGGAAAAGATCAATATTAAAATCGGCTCCGTCAACAAGGAATTAGTCGGTGAGCGGGATAAGGTGCGTTTTCAACAGACTAATCTAGGGCGTTTGATTGCTACGGCACAGAGGGAAAAATCCAAAGCGGATTTTGGCATTATGAATTCCGGTGGGGTGCGCACCTCCATCAATGAGGGCAATATTACCTATAAGGAAGTGCTAGAAGTACATCCCTTTGGCAATACGATTGCCTATGTGGATATGAAAGGCTCAGAACTGCCAGCTTATTTGGCTCAAGTCGCGACCAAGCCCGTGGATACCGGAGCTTATGCCCAGTTTGCTAATATTAGTATGACAGTTTATCCCGACCGCGTGGAGGACATCAAAATCGCTGGTGTGCCTCTAGACCCTAACAAGACCTATCGCTTTAGCCTACCGAGCTTTGCCGCCGCCGGTGGGGATGGCTACCCTAAGGTGAATACCCAGCCGGGCTATGTGGATACCGGCTTTGTCGATGCCGATGTGCTGCGTGAATATATCGAACAACATAGCCCACTAGATGCCAATGCCTTTAATCCGGGGGAGGCTATTGTGTATCGCAAGTAGCTCTTATGCCTAAGCCTAACCGCCACAAACCTGAAATCACACCTTGGAGGTGAGAATATGAGTACAGAACACAAAGCCGCTAATTCCTATGTACAGGTCGGTAAGAGTGGCCTATGGGTCTATCGGGTCGGGCTTGGAACCATGCAGTTTGGCTGGTCAGCCGATGAGGCTATGTCGGGACGTATACTCGACACCTATGTCGAGCGGGGTGGCAATTTCATTGATACCGCCGATTGTTATAGCTCTTGGGCACCGCCTATGAATGGGGTGGTGAATGCGGGTGGGGTTTCGGAGGAAATAATTGGGCGCTGGCTGAAGGGGCGCAACCGTTACGATATTGTACTAGCGACCAAGGCACGGGCGGCGATGGGGGAGATGTTTAGTGATCACCGTGGCTCCTTTCGCCAGCGGGAAGGGCTATCACGGCGCTGGATTATGCAAGCGTGTGAGGATAGTTTGCGTCGCCTGAATACCGATTATATCGATTTGTATCAGACACATTTCATTGATCCACTAGTACCAATTGAAGAAACGTTATCGACACTGACGGATTTAGTGCGTCAGGGTAAGGTGCGCTATATCGGCTGCTCTAATTATAGCGCGTGGCGTTTAATGCAGTCGCTCTGGGTGGCAGATAAGCATCATTTTGAGCATTTTATTAGTATCCAACCCGAATACAGCCTAGTGTCTCCCATCCGTGCCGACTTTGAAACTGAGTTAGCACAAGTGTGCAGTCATTATCAACTGGGCGTGATTCCCTATAGCCCACTTGCCGGGGGCTTGCTCACGGGTAAATACCGTCAAGGACAACCTTTACCCGATAGTGTACGTGCCGATGGCAATGCTCAAGGGCGTTTTAGTCCACAAAATTGGGCTATTATTGAGAAGGTGATTGAAATTGCCACTCAGACAAATGCTAAACCGGCTCAAGTTGCCTTGGCTTGGCTGCGGGCTAAGCCGTGGGTGACAGCCCCTATTGTCGGAGCCAATACCCCAGAGCAACTCAGTGAACTACTGGCGGGGCTGGACTATCAGTTATCAGCAGCACATTTGGCTGAGTTGGATGAAGTGAGTAATTTTCCGCGTCCACGCACGCATCTAGAGCAATAGGGGAACATTATGTGCGGCGGCGGGAGCCGGCCTTTTTGCCTAAAGCAAAATATGCCCCGGATGCCGTCACGCCAGCTTGAGAGGCGCAGGGACGCGCCGAAAATAATACATCCTTGTACGCTACAAGGCGACATCCTTGCCGCTAAGACTGCTCCAGAAATACTCGATTACTTTGCTATACCTACGGAGCAGTCGTCGCCTTTAATCCGGTAGTTAGCCACCAAAGTGCAAAAGAACGGGTTAAGGATATACGTATTTACCGAACCAGCCGTAAAGCCCCTTGCTTCAGCTAGGGGATATCAGGCGATCGGCGACAGCCGATGAAAGGTAGTACTACAGTAATAGCAGTTAGC
>NZ_KB904776.1 GCF_000380185.1 Thiofilum flexile DSM 14609 | reverse complement strand
ATGGACAAGTACGCTATGCGGGACACTTCTTTAAGGTATGGGATAGTTATAACCTAGCTCAATACGAGTTTCGTTCAGGCTCTTTCTCCCAAGAGGCACGAGGCCGTTGGTACTTCAATATTGTCGTAGAAGTACCCAATATTGAATTGACTGCTACGGGCGAAGTCGGCATCGATCTAGGTCTAAAAGACACTGCGACCTGTAGCAATGGGGATAAATTAGAGCGTGGTGATTTCTATCGAGAGCTAGAACCTAAACTAGGCAAAGCTCAAAAGGCTAAGCAAAAGAAACGGGTAAAGGCTATCCATGCTCAGATCAAAAATAGGCGCTTAGAGGTTATCCATCAATTTTCCAATAAAGTCGTGAAAGCAAACGGCTTAATCATCATTGGCAACGTGAGCAGCTCTGGCCTCGCTAAAACTAACATGGCNAANTCNGTTTTAGATGCGGGTTGGTTTATGCTCAAGACACAACTGAAATACAAAGCGAGTGCGCGGTCAGGGGTGTTTCTAGAGGTCAATGAAAAGTACACTACCCAGACTTGTTCGTGTTGCGGCTGTATCAGCCCTAATAGTCCGAAAGGTAGAGCGGGTCTTGGAATAAGAGAATGGTCTTGCCCTGAGTGTGGGGTGCTGCATGATAGAGATATTAATGCCGCAAAGAACATTCTTGCGCTCGGACATGAGCGTCTAGCTGTAGGAATCCCCGTCCTTTAGGTCGGAGAGGATGTCAAGCGGTTTAGCCCAATGGAACGCCCTAAATGAAGAGCAACGTGCCCAAACGCGCCAACGCTTCGCCCAATGGCAAGCCTTACCTGCCCAACAGCGCGAGCAACTACGCACGCAATTTCAACAGTTTCAGCAATTACCTGATGCACAAAAACAACAGTTACGGGAACGTTATCAGCAATTTTTAGGATTAACACCAGAGAGACAAATTCAACTACGTCAACGCTTTGAGCAGGAGCGCCAACAGCGTAGTAATCAAATTAGACAATCCCCTGAACACTCGACTGAAACGTCAACACCCGTTCACTCGGAAACCAAAAACTCCAACGAGACACCCTCTAGTACCTCAGCCACCTTTGGATCACAGCAGGATTCTGGTAGCTCTAGCCATAGACATGACTCTAGTTCGCCTAATACCTCTACTAGTAGTCACACCTCCACTCATAGTAGTAACTCGACCTCATCCAGCCGCTCCTCTAGCGAGAGTAGCAGTCATAACGGTGGGGGTGGGCGTAGTAGTGGTTCTAGTTCTAGCTCTAGGCATTAGTGCGTGGCTAAGGCGACAAACTCACCTTTAAAGCGAGCACAAACTTGATTGGCATACTCCAAAACGGCAAGCACCTCTAGTTTAGCCTTGCCCTTTTGGTGAAAGGTTTGAGTGAAATGCTCCCACTGTTCGGGGGCTGCAAAATAAGCCCTAGCGGTAAATGCTCCGGCGATAGGACGCTCATACTCCAAAGCGCTACGGCGTACCACAAGGGTACTCTTGAGTTGCTCAGACTCTAAACGAGTATGTACTAGTGACCACGCCGCGACGGTTAAAATCGTCGCAATACTGCCACCAAAGACCGTGTGATGCGGATTTTTATTCGGCTCTAAAGGCGCTTGCAGTATCAGCTCATCACTGGCAATGCTCAGCACTTGAATCTGCATGGCCTGAGTGAGCGGAATATGAGTCGTTAAATAGGCTTGTAAATCCTGCGCTGTCATAGCCGCACCTAGACTAAAAAAAGAAGCGGCTATTATGAGCTAAACTAACGCCAATAGGTATCAAAACAATGCACTAAAGCCCCCAAGTAATGGTCACATTACGCCGCCCGAAACGCAGTGCTTTAGAATGATCATTACCCATATAAATATCGATTTTCTTTTCCCAACGTCGGTGCATTTTATCCAGCACTACATACTCTCCCTCAAAGCCACTGATTTTAACTTTACTATGCGGTTTTAAACCAAATTTAGTTAGCAAATCCCGCGATACTGCAATGGCTTTCATACCCGGCTGTAAATGCACACCCCAGGCAGTCAGCATACGCTTGGGTAAATTAAGAGAGGTATAGGCGGTGGCTTTGACTTGTAAGGATTTAGTATCCTGAATCTTTTTATGGGCTGTACCAGCCGCCATAACAAACGAGGTATTGAATAAAATGACTAACACTAATCCCAATATTTTATAGCTCATAGATCAACTCAATTAAGGGGTTAACTCACGACAATCTAGGGAAATCACATGGGTTTCAAATCTAGCATAATTATTATTCAAAATTAAACTAGCGTAGTTTAGTTTATTTAGATGATGTGATAAAAGCCGAATAGGTTAATTGGTAGTTAAGCAACAAATTTTATGCGGCATTTTTATTAAAAATAACGCCTATTAACACCTTATTGACTCATAAGTACTTGAGCCAAAGTAATCGAGTATTTCTGGAGCAGTCTTGGCGGCAGGGATGCCGCCTTGTAGCGTACAAGGATGTATTCACAGCGGCTGCGGAGGAAATACTCGATTACTTTGGTATACCTTCTTAGTTGTATGAATACAACAGTGTGACTTATCTATTTTATCGAATGAACACTAATAAAAAATCGCTAGCCAAATTGTTTCCTGTTCTGGTGTTGTCCATTCTACCCGATGCTTCACATGGGCGGGGATATTGAGGTAATCACCTGCTTTCAGGGTGATAGACTTATCCTCTAGTGCCACAATCGCCTCCCCCTGCAGCACTAATACCCATTCATGCTCAGCTTGGTCATACCAAAAATCAGGGGGAGAGCTATGCCCTTTCGATACAATCCGCTCAATACGCAATTGCTCTGCATGAAGTAAGGTTTCAAACACCTCATTGCTGAGATCCTTAGGGAGTTGCGCGAATATATGGCTGCTTACCACAGCCTCTGGTGAAAAAATTGGCGTCATAGCAGAGAAATCCGTCACACCACTTACCTCAAAAAAAGTACATTATTCCCATACTGAGGGAGCGTTGGTTGAAAAGTACTAAGCTTGTCCCTAGAGTAGGGGCGTTTTCAGTTATTAGTTTTGAATAGGAAGTGGCATAATAGCGCCACTTTTAAGTAAAGGAGAATCTTAGGTGAGCTTTTTGATTGCTGATGCCCATGCTGCAACCCCAGGCCCTGCGGGCGGTGGAATAATTGAAATGGTCATTATGATGGCTATTTTCTTTGCCATTATGTATTTCATGATCATTCGCCCCCAACAAAAACGGGCTAAAGAGCATAAAGCCCTCATTGATGGCCTAAGCAAGGGGGATGAAATCGTAGCAGGCGGTGGCTTAATGGGTAAAATTACCGCAGTTACGGATAATTATGTCGAGATGAATGTGGCGGATAATGTCAATATCAAAGTACAAAAACACTCGATTGCCAGTGTGCTGCCAAAAGGCTCGCTAAAGGGCGAATAAGACTAGACTTTACGTCACCCATCCCATCCTCCTGTGGCAGGGGCAGCAGGAGGATTTTCTGTTACGGAACTTACAATAATGAATCGATACCCGCTTTGGAAATATCTGCTAATTGGCGCGATTTTGCTAATTGGTGTGATTTATGCCATTCCTAACTTTTTCCCTGCTGTACCTGCCGTGCAGATCAGCTCTAAACTCGATGAAACCATCGATGCGACCACACTGCAACGCTTTGAACAAGCCTTACAAGCTAAAGGCTTAACACCTACTGCTTCGAGTACTAAAGGTTCTCAAGCCACTTTCCGCTTTGAAAATACCGATCAGCAACTACAAGCGCTGGAAGTCGTTAAAGAAATCGCCGGAACTCAATACTCTAGCGCTTTAAATTTGGTCAGCTCAACACCTGCATGGCTTAGAGCCTTAAATGCAAACCCGATGTATCTCGGTTTGGACTTACGTGGTGGGGTGCACTTCCTGATGGAGGTGGACATGAAAGCAGCACTCGATAAAAATCTAACCCGTTATGAAGATGAATTCCGTGATGTATTACGCAATAAAAAGATTCAATATCAAGGGGTTGCGCGAGAAGGCGATGTCATTACTGTCAAATTTGAAGATGCTGCTTTACGTGATGCTGGTCTAAAAACGCTACGGACAGAATACCCAACACAATTACTCCTTGAGCCGGTTGCTGATACGACTAATCTCAAAGCGACCATGACCCCGCTTGAATTACAAACCATTAAGAAAAACGCTCTACAGCAAAATATTACGACTTTACGCAAGCGGGTGAATGAACTAGGGGTCGCCGAACCCGTGATTCAACAGCAAGGGGCAGAACGTATTGTAGTGCAATTAGCCGGTATTCAAGACCCTAATCAAGCCCGCGATATTTTAGGCGCAACCGCTACCCTCGAATTTAAACTAGTGGATGAAGATAATGATGCACTACAAGCGCAACAAACTAAACGTGTTCCTTTAAATTCACAACTCTATTATGAGCGGAATGGAAATCCCAGATTACTAAAACGCCAAGTGATGCTCACGGGTGAATATATTGTCGATGCCAATGCCGGTTTTGATGAGAGCAACCGTCCTGCTGTACATATCACTTTAGACAGTAAAGGCGCTAATCGTTTTGCTAAGGTCACGGGCGAAAATGTTAAGCGTTTAATGTCAGTAGTCTTTATTGAAACCAAGGTAGAACGTAAAGAAGTTAATGGTAAAGTAGAACTAAAAAGTAATACCACGCAAGAAGTTATTAATGTTGCTACTATTCAATCACAGCTAGGTAAAAACTTTCAAATTACCGGCTTAGCCTCAACCAAAGAAGCTACGAATCTAGCCCTACTATTACGTGCGGGTGCCTTAGCAGCTCCCTTATATATTGTAGAAGAGCGGACTATTGGCCCTAGCATGGGCGCGGAAAATATTGCTAAAGGCCTGAATTCTAATATCTGGGGTTTTATCGCTGTAGTCATATTCATGATAATTTATTATCGCGTCTTTGGGGTTATTTCCAGTATTGCCTTAGCTGTTAATGGCTTTTTACTCTTTGCTATTTTATCCATGTTACAAGCGACCCTAACCCTACCCGGTTTAGCGGCGATTGCGTTAACATTGGGTATGGCGATTGATGCAAACGTGCTGATTAATGAAAGGATTCGAGAAGAGTTAAGAAATGGCGCACCTCCACAAATGGCGATTAATACCGGCTATGAACGTGCATGGGGTACGATTATTGACTCGAACTTAACAACTTTAATTGCAGGTATTGCCTTATTCTTATTAGGAGCAGGGCCGGTGCGCGGATTTGCGGTGGTATTATGCCTAGGTATTTTAACCTCTATTTTTAGCGCCGTTGTTGTTTCACGGGCGATGGTTAATCTCGTCTATGGCTCTAAGCCACGTTTAACCCATGTTTCCATTTAAGAGAATCGCATAATGCTTGAGTTTTTCCATTTTAAAAAACCCATACCGTTTATGCGTTATGGGAAGTTAACCACTACTATTTCCTTAGTCACTTTTATCTTAGCGGTATTAGCGCTGATTTTTAAGGGCTTGCATTTAGGCGTTGATTTCACTGGCGGTACGGTTATGGAGTTACGCTATAATCAACCACCTCCTATTGAACAAATACGCACGACTGTTAAAAGTGCCGGCTTTGACGAGGTACTAATTCAAAATCTAGGTACCAGTCGTGATGTCATGATCCGTCTGCCTGTTAAAGAGGGAATGACTGGCGCACAAGTCAGCGAAAAAGTCATGATGACCCTTAAAACACAAGACCCGAATATTGAATTACGTAGCCAAGAATTCGTAGGCCCACAAGTAGGTCAAGAACTATATGAAAATGGTGGCTTAGCTCTCTTATTAGTCGCAGCGGGTATTATTATTTATCTGGCCTTTCGTTTTGAATGGCGTTTTGCGGTGGCTGCCATTATAGCCAACCTCCACGACGTGGTGATTATTTTGGGTATGTTTGCCTTTTTCCAATGGCAATTTGATCTCACGGTATTAGCCGGTGTCTTGGCTATTTTGGGTTATTCTGTGAATGAGTCGGTGGTAGTCTTTGACCGGATTCGGGAAAATATCCGTACTATGCGCGATACCTCTATTCCCGATATTATTGATAGTGCGATTACAACCACGATGTCACGGACTATTATCACCCACGGTTCTACCCAAATCATGGTCTTAGCGATGTTGTTTTTCGGGGGTGAAGCACTGCATAATTTCGCCCTCGCCTTAACTATCGGTATTATGTTTGGTATTTATTCCTCGGTATTAGTAGCCTCACCGCTATTATTATTGTTTGGATTAAAGCGTGAGCATATGATTCAACAAACTAAAACCTTAGAAGGCATGAATCCAGACGGTTCTATTGTTTGATTTAAGGTGGCCTTAAGCTAGCTAGTATCTAATATAGCTACTAGCTAGCTTCTAATTGATTACATCCTATGCCACTCACATCATCGCGCCTTATTTTATTAGTTACTCTATTCATAGTTATCACTGCTAATCTCATTTTTTGGAATAAGCTCTTACCTTTAACAAGCCTAAACACCCTACAAGGTAGCTCTACCTTATTAGGTTTTTTTGCATTGCTGATATGGATTTTAGCAAGCTTACCCTTATTGCTAGGGATGAAATACCTACTCAAACCTATCTTAATACTCATTCTTATTATTAGTGCAGTAGTCAGCTACTTCCAAAATGAAATGGGGGTGATTATTAATGAATCTATGATTCAAAGCCTATTAGAAACCAACACTAAAGAAGCGACTGAATTTTTATCCTTAAAATACTTTACTTACTTAATCGGTTTAGGACTTATACCGGCGGCTCTTGTCATTTGGGTACCGCTTAAAGCAACTCCTTTTTGGCGTGATTGGTTAAGTCGCTTAGGCACTTGGCTACTCTTAACCATTATAACCGCTATTATTGTTTGGTTTAGCTATAAAGATTTAGCCTTGATTGGGCGTGAGCAACGTGACTTACGCATGAATCTCAATCCTTATTATGCCATTAACTCTACTTTTCGCTATTTTTATAATACGGCTTATGGTGCGCCCAAAGTCCTCACACCGATTGCAGCAGATGCTCAGCTCATTAACCCTAATAAAAGCAAAAAAAATGTAGTCCTTTTTATATTAGGGGAAACTGCGCGGCGTGATCATTTTTCATTGGCAGGCTATGCACGTGAAACCAATCCAGAGCTAGCAAAATATAATGACCTCATTTTTTACCAAGATGTCTGGGCTTGCGGTACTGCCACAGCGGAGTCTTTGCCTTGTATCTATTCTCATCTTAATCATAATGATTTTAGTGTACGTGAGGCTTGGCAATTTCAGAATATTACCGATGTCTTAAAACGTACTGGTATTAGTGGCTATTGGCGTGATAATAATACCGGCTGCAAAGGCGTTTGTAGTCGAATTAATAATGAAGAGGCAGATAATTTAGCCAAAGCCTATCCACAATTTTGTGATAAAGGCGAGTGTTATGATGAAATATTGCTACAAGGCTTAACTGAGAAAATTAATGCCTCCCCCAATGATGTCTTTATTACTCTGCACCAAAAAGGCAGTCACGGCCCCGCTTATTATCAACGTTATCCTCAACCCTTCGCCCGCTTCACCCCGGAGTGTAAAGATAATGCTCCCCAAAACTGTGAGCGTAATACGATTATTAATGCTTATGATAATACCATTTTATACACGGACTACGTTTTAAAGCAGGCTATTGAATATTTAAAACAACACGAGGATGAGTTTAACTCTGTACTCTTTTATGTTTCTGACCATGGTGAATCTTTGGGTGAAAATGGCATTTATTTACATGGTTTACCCTATTTAATTGCCCCCGATGCTCAAAAACAGGTACCCATGCTATTATGGTTTTCTAAAGGCTACCGCGATCTTTATCCTAATAAAGTAGAATGTGCAGCGGCTAAAACCAAGCAACGCCTTTCACATGATTATGTATTCCATACTTTATTAGGCCTATTTGATATAAAAACCACTGCTTATCAAGCCAATTTAGACCTAGTAACTTGCCCTGAGTAATTAACTTAACATAGCCTAGGTAGTATGGTTTTTTCCAAGGGGAGTGAAACTCGCTGCGCTCAGACAGCACACCCCTTTCCAAAAACCATACTACCTAGGCTATTACTCCTAACTAATCAACAAAAACAAGCTATCTGAAGGCAACAAGTTTCACGCTCCTTGAAAAAAACCATGCTACCTAGGCTACTATTTTTAACCAAACTTATTCCATTTCAATCTGCTGACCTAATCGACAGGGTATAACATAATAGACTACACTTGCCGCCAAGTCTTTTAGCTAAATTGCTGTATGAAAACAATTACACCTTATTATTCGCTCCGCTTAAGCCTGATCATCACCTGTGCATTATCAATAGGCTCTTTCAATCATAGCTTTGCCGCTGATGAAAAAGTGCCCGATGATACCAGCTTGAATGTTCCGCAAGCCGATAAAAACCAGAGCAGTAGTAGCAGCACCCCAAAAGCAGCGCTAACTGTTAATGTAGTCACCCCACGTAAGGAATCATGGGGTTTACGTATTGAGGCCAGTGGCGCAATTGGTGCTTGGCAAGAAGCGATCATCGCCTCAGAGATTAGTGGCCTACGGATTACTGATGTCATGGTAGATGTGGGGGATACCGTGCAAGAGGGGCAACCCTTAGCAAAACTCTCCCAAGACTCAGTCAAAGCGGATATTGCCCAACAAGAGGCCGCTATTGCTCAAGCTGAAGCCGCCGTCGTACAAGCTGAAACCAGTATCCAACAAGCCGAAGCCGGGGTTAGCCAAGCCGAGGCCGGGGTGAATCAAGCCAAAGCGGGGGTCGAACAAGTCCGCGCTACGGTAGCGCAAACAGAGGCAGGTGTGCTCCAAGCCGAAGCGGGAGTCCTGCAATCTCAGGCGGGGGTAAATCAGGCCAATGCCAATTTAGCTCAATCTCAAGCCACTATTAGTCAAGTCACTGCTCAGGTCAACCAAGCGGCGGCAGGGGTAAATCAAGCACTAGCCACCCTAGGTGATGCACAAACCAATGCCGAACGGGCGCGACGCCTACGAGCAACAGGCGCTATTGCTCAACAAGAAGCCGACCAATACGCCACTAATTCAGCCACCGCGCGTGCAGCCTTAGAAGCCCAAAAAGCAGGTTTAACTGCCCAAAAGGCGGCCTTAGAAGCGCAAAAAGCGGCCTTTAATGCCTTAAAGTCAGGCGTTAGTGCTAAGCGTGCTGAAGTGCAAGCACAACAAGCCGCCGTTGAAGCTCAACGTGCCGTTGTAGCCGCTAAGCAATCTGAAATCAAATCACAACTTGCGGCTGTAGATGCACAAGACGCAGGTGTTGAGGCACAACAAGCGGCTGTTAATGTACAAAGAGCGGCGCTCAACGCTCAAAAAGCTGCCAAAGCGGTGCAAGAAGCCGCCATGTTAAACCAACAGATACGCTTAAAACATACCACCATCCTCGCCCCCGATGAAGGCACTATAACCACTCGTACTGCCGCTCTGGGCAATGTGGTACAAATAGGTTCGGAGCTATTCCGTCTCATTCGTGGTAATAAACTAGAGTGGCATGCCGAGGTTACAGGGTTGGAATTGGGCAAAATTCGTGAGGGGCAAACCGCTACGATTACCCTACCCACCTCTGAAGTGATTGAGGGGCAAGTACGTATGGTTAGCCCGACTTTAAATGTCAACACACGTAATGCCACCGTCTTTATCACCCTGCCCAAAGGCAGTGGAGCTAAAGCGGGAATGTTTGCCACAGGTGCCATTCTCAGTGGCACCACAGAGGCTATTACCCTCCCCCAATCGGCGGTCATTTTACGCGATGGTTTTCGCTATGTATTTAGTGTAGGTAGCAATAATCGAGTCAAACAGCATAAGGTGAGAATTGGGCGTTTTCTGGATGGTAAAGTTGAAATCTTAGAAGGCGTTAATTTAAGCGATGATATTGTCACCACTGGCGGAGCCTTCTTAAATGATGGCGACGTCATCAATCGTGCTGCTCCTGCTGATGCCACCCCTGCTGATAATACGGAGACCCCTGCGCCATGAACTTTTCCGCTTGGGCGATACGCAATCCCGTACCCCCGCTTTTATTGTTTGTTGTCCTGACTATCGTTGGCCTTATGGGCTTTCGTGCTTTGATGATTCAAAGCTTCCCCGATATTGAACTACCTGTTATCACTGTGACGGCTAGTTTAGAAGGCGCAGCTCCCTCGCAACTAGAAACCGAAGTAGCACGCAAAATTGAGGAGCAAATCAGTTCCCTCCCGCAGCTCAAACATATTACCACCACCGTGAGTGATGGCTCGGCCTCGATTGCCGCTGAGTTTGAGATTGAAAAAGATATTGAAACGGCACTGAGTGAAGTGCGTAATGCGGTCGATGGCGCTAAGGCTGATTTACCCGCCAATATGAATGATCCTACGGTCAGTAAAGCTACGACCTCTGGTAATCCCATTATTACCTTTACCGTTTCCTCCTCTAGTGTCGATGAAGAACAGCTCTCTTGGTTTGTCGACAATGAAGTCACGAAAGCCTTACTCTCAACCTCTGGCGTGGGTCGAGTCTCACGTATTGGAGGGGTTGATCGTGAAATTCAGGTCAATATCAATCCTGATTTGATGACCGGGCTGGGTGTCACTGTAGCTGATGTGTCTACTACCCTTGGTAATGTACAAAAAGATGCCTCTGGGGGACGCGGAGATATTGGGGGAGGCGTGCAAAGTGTACGTACGCTGGGTGCGGTACAAACCGCCGATGATGTCGCGGCACTCCCTATTCCTCTTTCCGGTGGTCGCCGTGTTCGTTTAGATCAAATTGCAACCGTAGAGGATACACATAGTGAACCCTCTACCGCAGCACTATTAAATGGTGAGCATGTAGTCGGCTTTCAAGTGACTCGTACCAAAGGAGCCGGTGAGCTCACCACCGCTGACGCTGCACGTGCAACGGTCGAGAAACTCAGGCAACAGCATCCGAATATTAAAATCGAAGAAGCCTATAATACCGTAGTACCGGTATCGGATAACTATGAAGGCTCTATGATGCTCATGTATGAGGGTGCCTTTTTAGCGATTATAGTCGTCTTCATCTTCTTAAGAGACTGGCGTGCCACTATTGTAGCGGCAACCGCTTTACCCCTAGCGATTATTCCCACCTTTGCGGCGATGCATTATTTTGGCTACTCGCTCAATACCCTGACCTTACTCGCACTGGCCTTAATTGTGGGGGTCTTGGTGGATGATGCCATTGTGGAGGTGGAAAATATTGTGCGCCACCTCAATATGGGTAAAACACCACTACAAGCCGCGATGGAAGCCGCCGATGAAATCGGTCTAGCGGTCATTGCCACCACCTTTACCCTGATTGCAGTCTTTTTACCCACCGCATTTATGGGAGGGATTCCGGGTAAATTCTTCGAGCCGTTTGGGATTACGGCAGCGGTTTCGGTGGCTTTCTCGCTACTCGTGGCGCGTTTACTCACACCGATGATGGCAGCCTACTTCTTAAAAGCTCATCCTGAAAAAGAAGAAAAAGATGGCTGGATTATGCGTAGTTATATGGCACTCATGAAATGGTGTCTGCGCTGGCGCTGGATCACTGTTGTTTTGGCCATCGCATGTTTCATAGGCTCCCTACAATTACTAGCACTCCTCCCACAAGGCTTTGTGCCACCCGGTGATCAAAGCCAAACCTCGGTATCCATAGAGCTACAGCCCGGCTCTGCTTTAGAGGAAACCACACAAGTAGCCGAACAAGCCCGCCTTCTAATCCAAAAAGTGCCAGATGTAAAACGGGTGCTTAACTTAGTGGGATACCAAGCGGGCGGCGGCGGGCCACTCGGTGGCGGAGGCAGTGTTGATAGTCGTAAGGCGACGCTAACAGTAGTCCTTACCCATCGTACTGAGCGCAAGATTAATCAGCAAGTGATTGAAAATCAGATTCGGGAAGCCTTAAAACCCCTTCCGGGTGCGCGGGTTACAGTGGGTGCGGGTGGTTCTGGGGAAAAGCTTAAAGTGGTATTAGCCAGTGAGGATGCCACCGCCTTGCAAAGCGCTGCGGTTAGTGTAGAGCGCGAATTACGCACCTTAAAAGGCATTGGTAATGTCACCTCTAGTGCCAGTTTACAACGCCCAGAAATCCATATTACCCCTAACTTTGCCCGTGCCTCTGAGCTAGGTATTAACACTCAAGTCTTATCTAGAGCGGTACAAGTGGCAACCTCCGGTGATTTTGAATCCAGCCTACCTAAACTCAATTTACCACAGCGCCAAATTCCTATTCGAGTACGTCTAAATAAATCGGTACGAACTGACTTGCAAGCCATTGGACAACTTCGTATCCCCGGACGCAATGGTGATGTACCTTTGTCTACTGTCGCTAAGGTAGAAATGGGAGCAGGGCCTACACAAATTAACCGTTATGATCAAAAACGTAATGTCACTATTGATGTGGAATTAGGGGGACGTACCCTCGGTGAGGTTCAGAATGACGTTGATCAATTAGCCGTTTTTAAACAGCTTCCACCGGCAGTCGAACGCCCTACGGCGGGCGATGCGGAAAATATGAATGAGCTCTTTGCTAGCTTTGGTATCGCGATGGGTACGGGCATTATGTTTATTTATGTGGTGTTAGTCTTACTCTTTGATGACTTCCTGCAACCTGTGACGATTTTAGCGGCTTTACCCTTATCGTTAGGGGGAGCGTTTGTTGCCTTGCTAGCCACTCATAATAGCTTCTCAATGCCTGCAGTCATTGGCTTGGTCATGCTTATGGGGATTGTGACGAAAAACTCTATTTTATTAGTGGAATACGCCATTATGGCACGCAGCGAACATGGCATGTCACGGTTTGATGCCTTAGTCGATGCTTGCCATAAACGCTCTCGCCCTATTCTCATGACTACCATTGCCATGGGAGCCGGTATGCTACCGACTGCATTAGGCTTAGGGGTTGACCCCAGCTTTAGGGGACCCATGGCAATTGTAGTGATCGGCGGGCTATTGGTATCGACCATATTGAGCTTATTGGTGATACCGGCGATTTTTAGCCTAATTGATGACTTACAAAACGTATTGCGCTGGATATTTAGACGTAGAGTGGTCTCAACTGCCGCAACACCCATTAGTACTGAACCCATTACAAAAGAGGTTTAAGGTGGTTTAAATCTACTCTTCTAGTTGAGCATGAATCTTAATCAACTTGTTGAGTAGGAGACTGAGTTGCTGACGCTCTCTGAGCGTTAGGCAACCAAAAACCTCCTGATTGCGGCGCTCAATAATATGCATAATTTGCTGCCAAATTGCTTGCCCGCTGGGGGTTAAGGTAATAATCACCCCACGGGCATCTTGCTCATTATTAGACTTGAGTACATAGCCGCGCTCTAGAAGTGCTTGGGTGGCACGGCTGGCTTGGGCTTTATTGAGATTGGCATGAGTGGCTAAATCTTTTACAGATAGGGGAGCAAAGCTGCCAATAGCGGCTAAGCAGCGTGCAGCGCCCACCGGTAAGCCTAGCTCATTCATATAGGCATCATTGCTAGCTTTATCCGTGAGTTTATTGATTAAATGCAAGCGATAGGTCAGGAAGCGCTCTAAGACAGGGTCTTGAACGGTGGATGTATTACCAGTCATAATTTGTCCATCCTCTAGCATCGATTAAAGGAGTCATACACGACTCCCTATTGGCTAGTTTATAACATACTTTAGAATAGATGGACTGATTATTCTCGAATTCTTGTGTATTTTACTCGGATTTTATTATCGCAACATCATTAGCACGGTTAGAGCAGTCAGTATCCCCATCATCCAATTAAAATAGCGTTGACGCTTGGCATTAGATAACCAATGTTGAATCATCATGCCAAAGCCCGCCCATACGGATACCGAGGGTAGATTGACCAAGGAAAAGGCGAAAATTAATACCATACCCGACCACCAGTAATGCTCACCTGTGAGGGTAAAACTGCTGACTGCACCGAGTGCCATCATCCATGCTTTAGGATTCACAAACTGAAATAATGATGCTTGCCACCATGTCATAGGTTTAGCATTGCCGGTTTCTCGTCCTTTGAGTTCGCCCACCGGAGCCAAGGCAATTTTTGCCGCTAACCATAATAAATAGGCCGCCCCTAGCACTTTTAAAGCGGTCTGAGCCAATGGAAGCTGCGTAAATAAAGTCCCCAAGCCCGCCAAAATGCACAATAGCAATACCGCCATGCCCAAAGAAATCCCCAGCATATGCGGAATGGTACGTTTAAAACCAAAGTTCGCCCCACTGGCTAAGAGCATTAAATTATTCGGCCCTGGTGTGATGGAGGTCACAAAGGCAAAAGACAAAATAGCGAGTAATAGTTGTGTATCCATTAGTAGAGTGACCTAAACGGTGTGTTCGGATGAGTAGTGTAGAGAGCCAGCACGAAGCAGCACAGATTTAGAATTAATTTTTATTAGCAGTACAGTTAGGGGCTAGAGACAACTGTATCGAGGTTTTTTGGCTGAACTGTCATCCTTGCGCACCGTTTGGTATCAGTACGATGGTCTTAATCCCTTCTCAAACAGGGCGATACTCAAACCCTTCAAAAAGATCAAAGCAGTCGACAGTGAAGTCTTAATCCCTTCTCAAACAGGGCGATACTCAAACTCGGAAGTGCTGGACAAGCTAATTTCTTCGATAGTCTTAATCCCTTCTCAAACAGGGCGATACTCAAACGATTCTCTACCCACTCAACACTCCATGCTTGTCTCGTCTTAATCCCTTCTCAAACAGGGCGATACTCAAACAGAGATGTTCTATCCCAAACAAGCGAAAATGTTTGTCTTAATCCCTTCTCAAACAGGGCGATACTCAAACGGGACGATTTATCGGTTCTCGAACTGCCGGACATGTCTTAATCCCTTCTCAAACAGGGCGATACTCAAACCGAAAGAACATGCGGAAGCTCGCAACCGCTGCAGTCTTAATCCCTTCTCAAACAGGGCGATACTCAAACAGGACTGTTGGAGTACGCTGAAAATATCTCTACCGTCTTAATCCCTTCTCAAACAGGGCGATACTCAAACTCACGGTAGTGAGGTGGTTGTGGTGACTCAAGCGTCTTAATCCCTTCTCAAACAGGGCGATACTCAAACCGAGCGGGTTATCTCAGTGCATTAGGCTATCTAGTCTTAATCCCTTCTCAAACAGGGCGATACTCAAACTGTTAATAATTCCTTTACTTCATCCGAGTTGAAGTCTTAATCCCTTCTCAAACAGGGCGATACTCAAACTATATCTATCGCAAAACATTAAGGAAAATTTCAGTCTTAATCCCTTCTCAAACAGGGCGATACTCAAACGTCTGTCCTTGTTGTGCTGGTGGAGATTGAACCGTCTTAATCCCTTCTCAAACAGGGCGATACTCAAACAAAAAAATAAGGTCATGAGAGGGCAATGGTACAGGTCTTAATCCCTTCTCAAACAGGGCGATACTCAAACCCCGCCACTCGTCGGAATCCATTTATTTTCAATAACTTATGCTGTATAAATTTTGATATCAAAATAGCATTTCCGAGTTAGCTTTTAAAAAACGATAATTTGAGTAAAAACAGATCAATCAAAAACCCCAGACCTAAGGATCTATGACTGTAGATGATCATATAACAAGCGCTAGCACCTGACTAGTATTTTTACGCCTCAGCTATTCCACAGACTAATCAACTGCCCTGCCATCGACACTGCCACCTCCATCGGGCGCTTACCTGTCACTTCTTTTAGGCCAACGGGACAAACTAAACGCTCAATCTTAGCCTGCTCAAATCCTGCCTGAGCAAGACGCTGCCGAAAACGTCTCGCTTTCGTTTCAGAGCCAATCAACCCCAGAAAACGCCCCCTACTTTGCGTCAAGAGCTGCTCGATTACCTCAAAATCCAATTGGTGATCGTGGGTTAACACCATAATGTCATGCTGAGCTTGAATCTGATCGAGTACTCCTAAAGTACTCTCGGTATGTAAGGTCACGGTGCTAGGTACCGAAGCTGGAAATAGCTCCTCTCGACTATCCACCCAATGCACCCGCACGGATAACTCGCTCAAAATCGTCACCAAGGCTTGCGCCACATGGCCTGCGCCAAACAGCCATAAGGTTTGATCACATTCGACAAAGGATTCCAATAAAATAGTGACCGCCCCCCCACAACATTGCTGCAAATCCGTACTGAGTAATAGCTCTTGCATACGTTGCTGATTTTGGCCTAGTTGCAGCAGTTCATGTGCCTGTTGAAGTGCTTGGAACTCTAAATTTCCGCCCCCAATACTGCCCCAGCTATGCTGTGTGCTTACCACCATTTTAGTCCCTGCCTCACGTGGAGCAGAACCACGCACCTGTAATACGGTAATCAAGACATAAGGCTGATTCGCCTGATGTAATTCGGCGACAACCGCTGTCCAATGTTGCTGTTTAATCATGGGTTATGAGCGCGACTCTCTAATACCGCTCGCAGTACCCGTTCTGGTGTTGCGGGCGTATCTAAACGTGGACTCATTTTATAATGGCTCAAACTACTAATCGCATCTCGTAAGGCTGACCACACCGAAATCGCCAACATAAAAGGCGGTTCACCCACCGCTTTAGAGTGATAAATCGTTGCTACACCATTAGGGTGATCTTTTAATAACGCGACATTAAACACTGGTGGGGTATCCGAAATAGCGGGGATTTTATAAGTCGCGGGACTAGTAGAGAGCAACCTGCCCTCTTGATTCCACATTAACTCCTCGGTCGTTAGCCAACCCATGCCCTGAATAAAACCGCCCTCGATTTGCCCTTGATCAACTGCAGGATTAAGGCTTGTACCCACATCGTGCAGTATATCCACCCGCAGCACCTTATATTCACCTGTTAAGGTATCAATTTGCACCTCAGACACGGCTGCACCCATCGCATAATAAAAAAATGGACGACCCTTCCCAGCTTTACGATCATAATGAATCAGGGGTGTTTTATAGTATCCGGTACTCGATAAGGACACCCTATGCAAATAGGCCAAATTAGCCACTTCAGCAAAACTTAAAGCGCCCCCTAAGTACCGCACCTGATTATTCACGAACTCCACGCTCTCAACGGGAACTTGATACTCCGTAGCGATGCACTCCGCTATTCTGGCTTTTAAAATCTGGGCTGCCTGTTGAGCCGCTTTACCGTTTAAGTCCGTTCCACTTGAGGCTGCGGTCGGGGAGGTATTCGGGACTTTATCAGTGCGCGTGGCGCTAATGAGTACCCGCTCTATATCCACACCAAACTCGGTCGCGACGACTTGAGCGACTTTAATATTCAAGCCCTGCCCCATCTCAGTCCCACCATGATTGAGGTGAATACTGCCATCGGTATAGATATGGATCAGCGCCCCCGCTTGGTTTAAGTGCTGTGCGGTAAACGAAATACCAAACTTCACCGGTGTCAGGGCTAAGCCTTTTTTCACATGGCTAGCGGTTTGATTAAATAGTTTAATCCCCTCGCGCCGCTGCCAATAGTCGCTACTGTACTCTAATTGCTCAATAATGCTCGGTAGCACAAAGTATTCAATCGTTTGCCCATAGGGGGTCGTTTGTTGTTCTTGATAGAGATTGAGTTTACGAATATCGAGCGGATCTTTACCCACTCGCCGCGCGATATCATCCATCGCCTGCTCAATAATCATCATCCCTTGTGGCCCGCCAAACCCGCGAAAGGCGGTATGTGACACCGTATTAGTAAAACAACGCTGCCCGACTATGTGGGCATTGGGGAGGTAATAAGCATTGTCCGAGTGAAACATAGCGCGATCAACAATCGCATCAGATAGATCGGGCGAATAGCCACACTCCCCGACCACTTGAATCATTGCACCTAAAATCTTGCCTTCCTCATCACAACCCAGCGTGTATTGATTCCAAAAGGGATGACGCTTGCCGGTCAAGCTCATATCGTCGGCACGCGGTAGGCGTAATTTGACCGCTTGCTGAGTTTTCAGCGCTAATAAGGCGGCTAAACACGCCCATTGCGCGGCTTGAGTTTCCTTGCCCCCAAAACCGCCCCCCATACGGCGCATCTCGACTGTCACGGCATGAATCGGTAAATGTAATACTTCAGCAACCAATTTTTGCAATTCAGAGGGGTGTTGGGTGGAGGAATACACCATCACACCCTCCTCAGTAGGTAGGGCTAAGGATACCTGCCCCTCTAAATAGAAATGCTCTTGTCCACCGATGTATTGCTCACCATGCAGTTGAATCGGAGCCGCTTGAATTGCAGCCTGTGCATTGCCCTGCCCAAAGATATGAGTCGGGCGGACAAAACGCTGTTGATGCAAAGCTTGTTTAACATCCAATAGTGGCGTTTGCGGGGTATACTCGATTTTTGCCTTACGCGCTGCACGTCGCGCATTTTGATAAGTATCCGCTGCAACCACGAAAATAGGTTGCCCATAAAACAATATTTCACCCGTAGACAGCAGAGGATCGCCCGGAAAGACGGGGCCAATATCTTTGTGCCCAGTGACATCATCGAGTGTCAGTACGGCTTTGACCCCTGCACTACTTTTAACTGCACTGAGATCAAGCTGAGTGATATGGCCTGCCGCACAGGTACTCGTGCCAACCATAGCATGTAGGGTATTTAAGGGTAAGGGAATATCATCGACATAACGCGCTGTGCCACTTACATGGCGGATGGCACTATCGTGAGGAATGGCTTGACCGGCATGACCTTGCTTCATGGTGACCTACTCTTAAACAATTGACCGCTTGAGCCAGTGTAGGCTGGGAGAAAGCGACAAGGCAAGCCTTAACATCCGTTTATAACCTATGGGCGCTATTTCTAAGCGTATCTGGATTCATTAATATGGCCTGATTATTATTCAGGAATTACCCTTTAATGTCTTATGTGTATTTAGCATTAGCTATTGTGGCGGAGGTCATCGCGACTAGCTCCCTTAAAGCGACTGAGGAATTTACCAAGCCGCTCCCCACTATCATTATGGTCCTAGGTTATTTACTCGCCTTTTATCTCATGACCTTAACACTTCGCACCATGTCAATCGGTATCGTTTATGCGATTTGGTCTAGCTTAGGCATTGTTTTAATTAGTCTAGTTGGAGTGTTTCTATACAATGAAAAACTCGATACACCTGCCCTGATTGGAATAGGGTTTATTATTACAGGTGTTGTCATCATGCAATTATTCTCTAAATCGGTACATCATTAGGCCTAATCATCTCTCACGGCTAAGCTAGCCTCTGTGTATCCGATTACTGTGTCTGTGTGGTTTCTTAGGTTATGCTTAGCTTTGGACCTCTTGCGAAAATCGAAAACAACCCCTCCCCAACCCTCCCCTTGGCATGGGAGGGAGCCGGTCTTACTCCTTCTCCTGATAGGGGGAAGGTTGGTAGGGGGGTGTCTTTCACGACTGTTGCAAGAGATCTTTTGATTATTTTGTATTTTTGCATTCATACCACCACCTAGGAGCGATTCATGACTGAAGCGATTGTAAAACACTATTCTAATGGCGAAATCACCGTAATTTGGCAACCAGCCAAATGCATACACTCGCGCAAATGCTTTCATGGTTTACCCAATGTATTTAATCCACAAGCTCGCCCCTGGGTGAATATCCAAGGTGCGGATACTGCAGCGATTAAAGCGCAAATCGATCAATGCCCTTCTGGTGCCTTATCTTATCAACTAGGCGGAACGGAAACCCAGACCACTAGCGCTCCTGCCCCTAGCTTAACGATTGTACAAGTGATGCCGAATGGCCCACTCTTAGTACAAGGAACCATTGCGGTAAAGTTAGCGGATGGTAGCGAAAGTGTAAAAGAGCAACGCTGTGCCTTATGCCGTTGTGGTGCCTCTGCAAATAAACCCTTTTGCGATGGCTCGCATGTTAAGGCTGGCTTTGTGGGGTAAGTATCTCGTGAGATATTGCTTATTAATACCTCGCAACCGCTTAAATCGGGCAATATCCACCTAATAACCACAATTCTGATAGAGCCTTTGCATATTATCGTGGCTTAAGCTATAAATAAGCTCTAAAACCTTTCTAGCCCTTTATGGCTAACCTCAAGTACTCTCAATGAGTACTTGAGACTCTAGCTCCTCCTGTCTCTATCCCAGATATTTATTATTGTTCAGCACTGCCGCAAACCGTTAAAATCGTGTCCTTAAGTTTGTGCGGAAGGTAGTTATGACCCGATTGGAATGGCGTGTCGCTGGCTCATTAGCCATGATTTATGCAGCGCGAATGCTAGGGCTATTTATGATCATGCCCGTTTTTAGTCTGTATGCCCCCTATTACCCTCACCACACAGATTTCTTAGTCGGCTTAGCCATTGGTATCTATGGCTTAACTCAAGCATTCTTACAAATTCCTCTGGGCATACTCTCTGACCGGATTGGGCGCAAACCCGTCATTATTGGCGGCTTACTCTGTTTTGCACTGGGGAGCATTGTGGCAGCCTTAGCCACGACGATTGAGGGCGTAATTATAGGGCGAGCCTTACAGGGTATGGGGGCTATTTCGGCGGTAACACTAGCCTTGGCGGCAGATCTGACTCAAGAGCAAAACCGCACCCGTGTCATGTCGGTGATTGGTATTACCATTGCGCTCTCCTTTGCTGCGGGGATGGTATTGGGACCTTTAATTAGTCAATATTACGGCATAGTGGGGGTATTTTGGTTCACTGCTGCCTTGGCTGTGATCGGTATGGTATTAATCGTCACCCTGATTCCAACCCCTGATCAGGTACTGGCTCATCCTGATACCGGCATTCTACGCGGCTATTTAGGTGAGGTGCTGCATAATCCCATTATGATGCGTTTAAATGCGGGCGTATTCACCCTGCATATGATCATGACCTCCAGCTTTTTAGTCATCCCTACTCTACTGAGTAATTCACTCAACTTAGATAAAACCGAACACTGGAAAATCTACCTGCCTATCTTTTTTGCTGCTTTTGTCTTATCCGTGCCCATGATTATTGCCGCAGAAAAATACCGCAAAATGCGCACCATGTTGATTAGCGCTATTGTGCTGTTGGTGGTTGCAGAAGGTGTCATGAGCCTTAGTACTCACACCCTCATCGGGTTTTTAATGGGTTTTTTAGTGTTTTTCATTGGTTTTAATTTTCTCGAAGCCAGCCAGCCTTCCTTGGTAGCTAAATACGCTAAAGTGAACCTCAAAGGAACCGCTATGAGTCTGTATAGCATGGCTCAAGTGCTCGGTATTTTTGTCGGAGGCGCTTTAGGGGGCTATATCAAGCAACACTTTGGTCTTGCCGGTATTTTTATTAGCAATGCTATGATAGCTGGTATTTGGCTGCTGCTCGCACTCGGACTACCCGCGATCAAATTTTATACCACGCGCATTATTCGCCTTGATCCGAGCTATTTAACCCAAAAAAAAGAGGTACTAGAGCAAGCGCTTGGTCAGGTGCAGGGTGTGCAGGAGTTGTATATTGATAGCACGACCGGACGGGCTTATTTAAAGGTTGATGAACATTTAGACGAGCAAGGTCTTGCGGTATTTTCTCATCCACGTACTGGTTCTGTGGTATAATAAACTGTTACTTTGTTAAGGATTATAGCAATGGCTCGAGGCATCAATAAGGTTATTTTAGTAGGCGCGGTAGGGAAAGATCCTGAGAACAAATCTATGCCTAGTGGGGATGCGATAGCCCATATCAGCATTGCTACGAATGAGCAATGGCAAGATAGAGCCACCGGCGAAAAGAAAGAGAATACCGAATGGCATCGGGTGGTATTCTTTGGCAGATTAGCTGAAACTGTCGGCATGTATGTCAGAAAAGGCCAGATGATTTATGTAGAGGGTCGCCTAAAAACACGTAAATGGCAAGGCCAAGACGGTCAGGATCGCTATACCACCGAAATCATCGCTAGCGATATGCAAATGATAGGCGGACGCCCTAATGAAGGTGATCGTGCCCCCATGAATCAAGGTGGCTATGGTTCTAGTCCAGCACCTGCCCCCCGTAGCAATAATAATTATTCAAATAATACGAACTCCCAACCCGCTTCTGATTATGCGGCACCATCCAGTGGACGCAATAATTTTGAAGATTTTGATGACGACATACCGTTTTGAGGGTTACCTTAAATAACTCTGTAAAATATTATGCCTAAGCCTCTGTAATAAGAGGCTTTTTTATTTTTACAAGCTAATTTTAATGAGTTAGAGTATTAGTAGCACTTACTAGCTGAAAAATATTTCCTAAATAACTGCTCTATGTAACCAATGGGAAAGTAAAGTCATGGATAATTTATTAAATCCTCATATTATAGTTACTCCTGATGGGGACGAAATACCTTTAGATATTAATTCAGATGATCCATCTCATCACCTCAAGGTATCTACAGGCAAAGAAAATAATTATGTATATTTGGAGTTTTCCTCTCGTATTGCACTATATGATTTTGCTAGAGAGTTATTGAGACTTGCTGTCTTCGGGGGGGGAGGTCAAGCAGAGTTTCGGTCTCAGAACTTTACAGGAGTATTGGAGATCTTAAATGGAGTTCGCATGACAGAGGACAGTCCTCGTTTATTTGTGTCATATTCTCCTGACTAAAGATCTTGCCCTATATCAATTTAAGCAAATGGGTAAAAGCCATGGTGAAATCCTCAAAGCCAAAACGACCGAAACGGCTGACAGAGACAGAAATGGAAGCTATTGCAAGACCATCGACACGCAATGCATTGCTAGGTTATGAACGGCCAGTAGGAGATCTAAAGTACCTAACTTTGGGTTCGATGCTTACTGAAACACATGGAATTTATGAGGTGTATATTGCTGGTGAACGACCAGAAGATGCTGAAGTGATAAGCCAAACGACGGTAGATAGAATAACGGGTGAGGTTAGGGTTGAAGTGTTCTTGAAACCTAAAGCATAAAAGTCTTCACTCAGGATTTCTTTTTAGGTGGTAATCATGGAATCAGCTAAAATTATTTTTTGGTTTTAAATATGAATTTAAAAAATAGTGACTTATCAGAAATAAACCGTATTTACCAAAAACCTATGAAACTGTCAGCTCCTATTTGGGAGTATAGTGATAAGTTTCTTTCTTCACTAATCAACAAATCTCTTGAGGAGCTTAATGGTGTTGATTATGGAATCATATTTAATACGAACCTACCACCCTGCACTTTCCAAGAAGCTGCTTATTTCATCCCTGCATCATTTTACTATTTAGAAAAATCCCCAGAGGATTCTGGTGAAATGCTAGAGAATTGGGTTTCTTTTCTTGGCTTACACCAAGAAAAGCTAAGAGAGAAAAACATATTTTTTATAATAGAAAATTGCCTATTGGATTTACTCATTGGCTTAACCAATACTTTTAAAGTAGTTGAGTTTGATAAGCTTAAATGTCAAGAAAAAGGGTGGCGATTAGATTATTTTGTCTATGTGGAAAATAGTGCGACTGTCTGTGAGCTTATTGAATTTCTATCAAGGAAAAGAAATGATATAAAATCACCTGTCTTTAACTTCATAGATACTCTCAAAAAATATAAAACAGATAAAAGTTTAAAATGGCTGCTAGAAATAAATGATCAAATAAGCCACATATTGATGTATCTTGATATAGATATACCAACAGATACTATATTAAATGAGCTATTTGAAATGGGTTTTGATGGAGGTGAAGATCCTTTATATTGGAATAGGGTTTTTGATCGATTTTAAATAGTCTTCACAGGTTTTGATCAAAGAGGCCCCTGACTTACTAGAACATTATCCTGCCCCCCTATTGAATGGTGAACACTATGAGTGATCTATATGTTGAACGTTACCCTGACTTTCCAATAGTTATGAAAGAAAAACTTGAACGCTTAGGCTTAAAATGCTACACGCCGTTTATACTAAGAGCAAAAGAAAAAACCTATTACTATTCTATTATGATACCTTTCTTAGGTTGTAAGTATGCTGAAAATGGTTTGGTTATAAGTACTATAAATTTAGAAAACTATACTCCACCTGGCAAGGCTTGGGATGTAGCTGCAGAAAATGGATATATCGCTTATGATGCCTATTATGAAAATACCATTAATATGAGTGATGATGAACTTAAACAATCACTAAATCATTTTTATTGGTATGAAAAAAAAGAAGATGCCCCAAGTTGGCATACAGGAGAATTCTATCCAGAGCTTTTCCATTTAGAAATTAATAGCTAGCTGATAAAATCATACTCTATAGAAAGAAGAGCTAATGATACCAGTGTAACTAACATTAGATTATGATTCTATTGGAATGGATTTGATAAGCTATTTTGCAACGGCATTAAAATGTTAGAAAGAGAGCTGATAGGACAAAAAGACGTATTTGCCATAGAGTTTGAAATAACCTCTACGGCAAACTATATTATGGGAAAAATACAAATATGGATAGGCGGATTATATATTGGCTCATTTGAAGATATTAATATACTATCTGTCACTTTGTATCAATTAAATAATATAAAAACTCTTACAGCTAGCCAAAGCCTTTTAAAGAATCGATTAACAAAAATCTATTATAGAGTACATTTAGGTAAATCATCCTATGATTTTTCTTTAAACCACACAAAACCACCTATACCTACCCCATACGGTTCAAGGAGTAATGCAAAAGAATTACATAAAGTATCTTTAGGTGAGTCATTTGATGATTTCTCTATAGAATATTATTATGATAGCTCTTCAATTCACTTCATTTGGTCACTGCATGAAAACCCTTATTTTGAGTACCCTGGCTACCCTAATGAGGAAATGAGCTTTAGTGTTACTGGTGATTTTTTTCATAGAACAGTTGATGAATTTGAAAATAAACTAACCTTTTTGCAAAATCTATATAAAGCCACTTAAAACTCGATAGGTCTAATCAGCCGTTTGACCATCGTCTTGGTAGATGATCTACCCCAGTAATAGTAGACACAGCAAAAGCTAGGCTCCACAGGGCAATCGCTTGAACCCTGCTATATAAATAGAGGATAAGTAAGGCTTTTACTCCGAGAGCCGTCAAGATGCCAAACACTCCTCCTATCCCCCCTACCCAATGCCCACCTCCTGCCAATGCCGTAAGCCGTCTGATGGAACATCTGGCAAGCCTACGCGATCCGCGCCAACTCGCCAAAGTGATCTATCCGCTGCCCGAGATCCTATTA
>NZ_KB904775.1 GCF_000380185.1 Thiofilum flexile DSM 14609 | reverse complement strand
CTGTCGCTAAATTCGCCTCACGCTCACTGACCGTCTTGGCATGGGTCTGCTCTTTACGCCACTGATATAATTGGGATTCATGTAAACCCAATTGTTTGGCGGCCTTAGACATGCCAATGGTGGCTGCTAGCTTCAAGGCTTCCTCTTTATATTCACGGCTATGGCGAATATAGGGCGCTTTTTTGCGGGGTTCGGTCGTTTTGGTTGTGCTCATCAGAGTACCTCTTTTGGGGAAGAATACTCGCTTTTAGCTCTGTCTACTATTCCTGGGGTAGATCATACTGATCACCGTCCCTTTACTCACCCCCAGTACCCGTGCCGTGTCGCGCACTCCGCTGCTATTCAATGCCATGTCCACAATCGTCTCTTTGATACCCAACTCATACGCTTTATAACGATACGTTAACATGAAGCTCTTTTTCGAGCACAACTCATTCGCACAGCGATAACGAGGGACATCGTGGGCGTTATAACCCGCTTTTCTCACTTCGCTACTTCCACAGGCCGGACAAGTAATCGTTTGGGAACAGGCCATCACAGAGATTCTCACAGTCAATCACCTCTGTAGTCTACTACCTTTTTCAGATCTGACCCACTACTGGGTTTTGATCAACCCCAAAATAGTAATCTCTCATCTTAGCAAAGTGTGGCAATATCTTGAGCCGTTAACCGTCTCGTTTACGTGAGGGTTAACTGGCTAACTAGGGGTATTTGTCTGGCCTATTGAAGCTTTATCGCTAGGGTCAGGAGATGTGACTCGACTTCCCCTTTGGGGGCTAAACGATCACGTTCTAAGGTGAGCTGCAGCGTATCACCAATATTAAAGCCGGCTAGGGTGCTTAATAAGTCGCTCATAGAGCGAACCGGGATATTATTGATTTTTCTCAGTCTATCGCCAGTCATCATACCTGCCTGCGCGGCAGCCCCCGTCTGTGCTAGTCGACTGACTTGTAAACCGCGGGGATCTGGCTCAAACCAAGCCCCTAGTTTACCCGTAGGGGGAAGATTATGGGGTTGCGGACTTAGCATAAAATAATCAAATTGCCCCATGGCTATATCACCAGCACTTTGTGTCATCACAGTCGCCATTTGTTGTGTAGGAATAGTACGTGCCATATCACTAGGAATGCCCATACGATCACTAATATGTCCTACCCCAGAAAAGATCATTAAGCGATAACGCGGATTGGCTTGTAAAAAATCGACAGCATTTGCTGCCATGGTTTCATCCCAGATACGCTGTACTAAGGCAAAATTTTCAAAGCGTCCATCGCCCGCTCCGTGTGTGCCATGGCGCATAAATACTTTGCGTAATCGTTGTAAATAAGAGCTTTCAGGTGGGTTGATATGTTTAGGTAATTGAGCGCGTTCTTTATCACTCAGTGCTTCTAAGCCACCTTGCGCCACTTTTTGGGTAATTTCCACGGGCGCATTGAGGGCTAAGACGGGAATATGATTATCTTTAGCAAAAATGAGAATAGGGCGTAACATACGATAATCATAGCGCCAACGATTATAGTAACCACTGCGCTTAAGCATTTCAGTCTCATCAATACGTCCGGCTAAATAGGCATCTAATACGGGCTGAAAGGGTTGTTGAAACCATTCCACCCCAATTCCAATATTAGGATCCTGAGCCGAGAGTGCTTTAAGTAGTGCTAATTGATTGAGATGATGATCATAACGGTCATGAATTTCACCTACTAATATGACACGTTTACTCAACAGGCGTTGGACTAAGTCATTAAACGAGATGGATTGCTTGCCGATCGATGCGCCAGGCTGATAAGTTTGGAGAAACTGTAAAACTTCGGTTTGAGAGCGATGATTGAGTGTTGCTGCTGAGGCTGTGGCTATTCCTAAGCTAAAACCCATTACTATTAGAGTAATGAGGTGTTTAAACGAGTCGTGTGTTTTTAAGCCAAGGATAAATAAGCGCATGATTAAAAATGGTCTCATGTTAAGCCAAAAATAGGTTACCAATAAGGGCAAAGTGTTCGATGAGTAGTCTAATGAATTTATCCGTATCTAGGGTCATATCCCCTTATCCGCTAATACTTAAATTTGTATTAATCATGAGCCTATGGAGCATGGGATTAAAACCATCCTACGCTCAGATTGATTCACCAGCACCCCCAGCCGTGTTACACCACGATAATAAGGTTATACCGGATTTGGCACACCGGTACTTAACTATTCTCGATATGCTTACTTTACCTGCCGCTGTAGGGTCAGTCATGAGTTTCAGACTCCATCGCCAGTTCGCTACTACTAGAGACTCTTTAGCCCAGAGGGTGGTTCAAAACGACACGGATCACGTAGCTTTGCAGTTTACGCTTCCCCATCCTGCTAAGCCTTTCGTGCTCGAATACCAAAGTCAAGTTGGTTCCGCTTTTAATCCCCCCACCATAGATTACTTTAATAGTCCTGACCTCTCCTCTGCAACGATAATCATAGCGCATCAAGCTCGCCCAGAAATATTACGCGCTTGGCAAATAATGGCTTATCGCTGGCAGATTTGGCACCCAGATTGGAAAATTCAATGGGATAATCAACCCTTACCGCAGGGGGATGTGATTATTTTAGGAGGCGAAAGCGATGCCATTTCCCGACTAGTGGAGCGAACAGGGGCTTATGCTGAACTTAATCAGGTTAATGATTTATTGGGGCGAGAAAATTATGTCTGTGGCTTACATACCTTCGCGCTGACGGTGAGATTAAAACATACCCAGGTTTTAGTGCTTAGTGCCGATCATTTAGAGGGCTTGAATAGATTGCTAGCTAAATTACCGCACTATGGTGCGTATAGTTATGCTCTATTTAATAGCACCAATGGCGATAATATCGCTAAAGGTCAATGGGAAGCGTTGGATACACCATTGATCGGATTGTCACAGCCCTAGTATGGCTGCTAAGTACTTGAGCCAAAGTAATCGGCTATTTCCTCCGCAGCCGCTGTGAATACCTCCCTGTACGCTACAAGGCGGCATCCTTGCCGCCAAGACTGCTCCAGAAATACCCGATTACTTTGCTATACCTACTTACAGCAAACCTCTCTTACTGTTATAGATCCACTGATAAGGTCAGTCTATGCCGTTAAGCGTAGGGCAATTAACACTTTAAAATAAAACCCTTACACTGTATTAAACTGAGCCTAAGCTGAATCAAACTTATAAACTATTTGCCTAGGCTTCCATCCGACTTACAGTACGTGGATATACATTCTCATGAAATCCTATCTCTATATTTGGGCAATAGGCCTAATTAGTTTAAGTGCTATTAGTTTGGCTGATATAGATGCGCCCCCTTTACAGCTAGAGGCTGGGCAGGCCGAAATGGATGTAGCCTATGATATGAGTCAGGGAGACGCTGATTTAAAAGCTGCCGCAGCGTATAATCAGCCACAAGAGGGACACGGTTCTTTAAGTATTCACTTCGAGCCCTTATTAAAGGCAGCTCAATTTACTTTAGTATTACCTAGTAAAGCAATTACTGCACTTTCAAATGAGCAATTAAAACAGACCACTCAAGGTTTGGCTTTATGGTCAGATTTGTTTAAATTTTCTACAAAATCAGATTGTAAATTACAACAATATGAAGTGAAAGACTTAAGTTCAGAGATAAATACGCTCACTCAATACATAGCCGAAACCTCAATAACTTGGCTCTTTAATTGCCCTGAGTTAAAATCCGCAACCTCTATTGAGATAGGAGTATTAAAAAGCTTAGCGCCTGATTTGCATACTATGCGTATTGATTGGCTAACCCCAGATAGCCTAGGACTGCAACAAGGGACTCTACCTATGGTGATTAATCCGTATGAAACGAGCTTAAAATAAATTTTTTCAAAGGCTTAGCCTTCATCGTCCATTAAGCTCAATATTGTTAATTATTCAATCCTGAGTAACTCTGACTAGCCTAAACCTAAGTGGTGGCGTGAACTACTATGCTAAAATTATTCCCCCTTCAACAGGTCTTTGTCTTTTACTTAAAGCAAATTTTTATACTAGGCTCCATCGCCTTTGGGATGTGGTTGTTTGAGAGCTGGATGCGTACTGGAGAGTTATGGCAGGGCGATTGGCATGCCCTGTGGATTTTAACGGTTATTTTTGCAGCAATACAGCTCATTATTATTGCCACCCCCTTATTAATACTTTTTAAAAAGCTAAAGCGTGTACCGCTATTTTATACGGCGGGTTTAATTTCTGGCCCTATAGGGGTGGCCTTATTTATTTGGGTCTTTACCTATCAGCCGTTTGATCTTTATGGCTATCTAATTTGGCCTCAAAGCGAGCATATTATTGGAGCCTCATTAGGATTAGGTTTTGCACATAACCTAAGGCGCTTTTTATTACACAAACAGCCTGTGAGAGTCATGCAATCATAGCTTACAATACTTTGATTAAGGGGCGCACTTGTTCAATCCCCTGAAATAAGCGCCCTCTTATAGTCGGATCATTTACAAGCTCACTTACTCTTAGCATTTCTGGCTCATCTTCAATAATAAAATAACTAGCAGCAATTTGTGCGGCTAAGCTTTGGCGTTTTGCTTCGGTGACAGAGGGTAGGTCTTGTTCGGCTAGTTGTAATAAGTGTTGAGCACCTACACGTTGATCAAATAAGTATTGTTCATTAGCTAAGCGAATTAATAAGGGCACACGCTGCTCTGGCTTAGAGATCTTAGCAACTTGCTGCAAAACTTGTTTGAAGGCATCCGTTTCTGTCACAGTTTTTGCCGCTGGGTCGGCTTGGCTATTCACAACACCTTGGGCTGCTTTTAAGAATAAACGCTGCTCATCCTTTGCAGGTAAAGCTTGTGTAGCTGTTTTTAATTGTTGAGTTACCAGTTGGGACTTTACCAGCTCAGGTTTAGCTAATAAGGCATAGGTATACATAGCTCCCCGCTCGTAGGGTTCTGTCAGAGAGTCGATAAAGATTTTCCCCATGCCCCATTGCCCACTATTGAGTAATTGGTCTAGATAATCTTTATCCACTAAATGCTGAGCAGTAGAGCGTTTAAAACGCGGATAAGCAAGCTCTAGCTCTTCCAACTGCATTAATATTGTAAACCCGCGCCCTTGATGAGTTTTTACCAGCGGGGAGGAGCTATTTGTGGCTACCGGTGTATTATTATTCGTTACGGTTGGATTCGTCAGGGTGATAGCAGGGGCATCCGGTAGTAAGCCATTATCGAGTAATACAATAGCCTGATCGGTGGTCGAGAGTTTACCATTGCCTTGTAAGAGGGCTGGATTAATAGTCAGGGTTTGGTTTTGATTCTGGGCAGTATCTGCGGAGATAGTAGTGCTTTCGGTACTGTTTTCTGTAGGAGGATTTAAATACAAATAGCCCCAATAACCCCCTCCACCTAGTGCTGCAATACTGGCAATCATTGCTACCCAAGTAGGCCATTGCTTAGTCTCTTGCACGCCTAATTGCTTGAGGGCGGTACGACGTAATTGAATACGTTCTTTATATTCCGCTTTAGCTAGGGATTCGCGCACCTTTTGTGCTTCCTCCTGAGCTAGGCGTCTGCGTTCATCCTCGATCACCGTTTTGAGGCGTGAGGCAGTGCTATTACTATTGCTATAGCGCTGACCGATCACCCCGCATACATCACACATATCAAGGCGGTTTTTGGCTGAAGGTTGTTCATGACCACAAGCAGGGCAATGATAAACCTTTGGTGTATCTTCCTCTGCTGCTAGCTCAACAATTTGAATGGTGGGGCGAATTTCTGTGGTAACTAAGGCTGTACTAAACTTTTTTTGATAATGCTCGGCGATCTCACGTGGCACCCCCTCCAATGCCGTATTGGAGTTATTTTCAAAAATTAACGCTTCAGATAATTTGAACTCAAGCTGGGCGCTTTTTTTACCTAAAATCGTCATTAATTGCTGCACCAGATCGGCAACTTTTAATTCCGAAGTGTGACCGGTAACGACCAAATCGTATAGAGGGGTTGGTTGTTGCGACATAATCAGCCTAGTTAAATTATTTTTATTGATTGCAATATGCTGAAATTATAAGCGAAGAAACCTGCTTATTGAATTAACAACATCTTTAACGGGGACAATTATGCGCTGTGCTATAAGTGAACCCGTTTTATCTAGCTGAAATTATAAAGAGCTGGCGGGGTTTGACAATGACTAACCTACAATCGGTCAATGATGCGTATGTTTACAGGTAGAATTAGGCTCAGGAACGAGATCTATGCCTCCCTCACTCCAAGGATGACAGCGCCCAATACGCTTAATTCCTAACCAGCTCCCTTTTAAAGCGCCATGTTTCTCAATAGCCTCTTTGGTGTAATGTGAACAAGTCGGGTAAAAGCGACAATTACTCCCCAGTAATGGACTGAGCACGAGTTGATAGCCGCGAATAATGGCAATGAGTATCCGTTTCATGATGAATAAAGCTGATTCGGATCAATCAGCGGCTCACTATCAATCACCACCTGATTACCCTCGATTTTATGATAAAAACACGAACGGCGTCCGGTATGACAAGCGGGGCCAGTTTGATCGACAATGACTAAAATCGTATCGGCATCACAATCAAAACGGAGTTCTTTAAGTAATTGCACTTGTCCCGATTCTTCACCTTTGCGCCAAAACTTTTGACGGGAGCGTGACCAGTAGCATACACGTCCGGTTTGCAAAGTTTCCTCAATACTCGCCTGATTCATCCATGCCATCATGAGTACTTCATGGGTATCAAACTGTTGAGCAATAGCAGGGATTAAGCCCTCAGCATTATATTTTAGGGTGGCTATATTCGGGTTGGGGGTATTCATTAAATGATTTGTCCGGCAGTTTTACGGGTATAGCCAATGGCTACGAGCTTATCTAAGTATTGTTGCCAATAGGTAGCGTGATTCTGACCCAGATCATAGAGTAAATTCCAGTCGTATAAACCACTATCATGATTATCATCAAATACCAGCTTGACCGCATACCGACCTACTGGCTCAATCGCAATGATATTCACATTTTCCTTGCCAATCTGTAAGCGTTCTTGCCCAGGCCCATGACCGCGTACCTCGGCAGAAGGCGAAAATACCCGTAAGTACTCACAGCTTAAGGTGTGCTCTTCACCCGTAGGCCAAGTCAGGACTAATTCGCGTGAAAGCTGGTTTAAAGTAATATCGGTGGGAGTCATGGTCTACCTCATAGATAGCAAAGTACCTGCTATCATAATGATTTCAGGGCTAAAGGCTAGTGTCCTTAGGGGCAGATTGACTTTAAGGTATTTGGCAAGCGCGTGAGCTTTTGCTTAAATGGGTGCTATTCCATATTCTAAAAGGCGAATCCAAGCATGTATACCATCACGCTGCAACCGAGTGAGTTGCAATTTACCGTTGAGGAAAACGAAAATATTCTCGATGCCGGATTACGCCAAGGGATTCGACTGCCCTATAGTTGCCAAGGGGGCACCTGTGGTTCCTGTGCTGCCACCATTATCGAGGGGCAGGTAGACTATCCCTCCGAACCCTTAGGGTTAGCGCCCTATGATCAAGATCGAGGGGTGACGTTCTTATGTCAGGCAGTCGCTTTATCCGATTTAGTATTACTCAGTCCATCAGTGGGTACAGAACAAGAAATTGAAGTAAAAACGCTACCCGCTCGCGTGGAGAAAATGCGTAAGCTGTGTCATGACGTGATGGAGCTGACCCTAAAATTACCCGCATCCGAACGCTTACGTTATTATGCGGGGCAATATATTGATATTTTACTTTCTAATAATCGGCGACGTAGTTTCTCTATTGCCAATGCTCCCCATGAGGGCCAATACCTAGAGCTGCATGTGCGTCATGTCCCCGGTGGCTATTTCACCACGCATGTATTTGAACAAATGCAGGAAAAAGCCTTATTGCGGATCGAGGGGCCTTTAGGACAATTTTATTTGCATGAGGTCAACCGCCCCTTACTCATGGTAGGTGGTGGAACGGGTATTGCGCCACTAAAAGCTATGTTAGAAGACTTACGTAATCGCAGTCTTACTCCACGGATTTATTTATATTGGGGTGTGCGTTCTAAAGAAGATTTATATATTGAAGTACTCCTAAAAGACTGGGCGGCGCGTTTTCCAAATTTGATTTATATCCCCGTATTATCCGAACCACTGCCTACCGATCAATGGGAAGGACGTACTGGATGGGTGCATGAGGCGGTATTACAAGATTTTGCCGATCTAAGCCCCTTTGATGTGTATTTAAGTGGCCCCCCCCCTATGATTAATGCCGCAAAAGTAGCCTTTACCCAAAAGGGGGCGGTTCCAGAGCAAATGTATTCAGATTCTTTTGAATACGGTACGGACACGTTACGAGCGATGGCGGATAAGGTATGAGTGCATTTAGCCTACATCCCCAACTAGCCAAAGATACCGTGTGGGTCAGTGATTTAGCCTTATGCCAAGTGCTATTGATGAATGATGCGAACTACCCGTGGCTGATTTTAGTCCCACAAGTGGCGGATTTACGCGAAATTTATGAGTTAAATCCTACCCAACGCCAAACCCTCTGGGAAGAGTCAGATCGTATTAGCAAGATACTGGTGCAGCTATTTCAACCTACTAAGCTCAATATCGCAGCTTTGGGTAATATGGTTCCACAATTGCATCTGCATCATATTGCGCGTTTTACCACCGATGCCGCATGGCCTGCTCCCGTGTGGGGAAAAGTATCGGCTCAACCCTATGAGGCTACGGTATTGGAGTCGCGTTTGAGCCAATTACGTGAGGCATTAGCATGAGCCAATGGTCAATCGAAGCCTATGAAAAAGCGTGGCAATTTGCGGCGTTAGCGCATAAAGGGCAAACCTATAAAGGGCGAACCCCAGAGATTAACTACGACTATATCACCCATATCGGTATGGTGACGGCGCGGGTATT
This sequence comes from Thiofilum flexile DSM 14609, assembly GCF_000380185.1. Lineage (GTDB taxonomy): Bacteria > Pseudomonadota > Gammaproteobacteria > Thiotrichales > Thiotrichaceae > Thiofilum > Thiofilum flexile. The sequence goes on along the minus strand of NZ_KB904775.1, from coordinate 17,245 downwards.
ACAAGGCTTGCCCGCCACACCAGAGGCAGATGCGGATTTAGCGGTGCAGTGCGCGTTGCTGCACGACACGCTAGAAGATACTCCAACAACCTATGAGCAGTTGCTGGCTGAGTTTGGTTCAGCCGTTGCTCAAGGTGTATTAGCACTCAGTAAAAATCCTAATTTACCGCGTCCAGAACAAATGCAAGATAGCCTTGCGCGAATCGTGCAACAGCCTAAAGAGGTTTGGATAGTAAAACTAGCGGATCGTGCCGATAATTTGCAGTATGTGCCTTGGAATTGGAAGGCTGAGCGTATTAATAATTATAAACTAGAAGCACAAGTCATTTTAGATACTTTAGGTGCAGCTAACTCCATACTCGCCCAGCAATTAGCTGAGCGTATTGCGAGTTATGGCTAAGCTATATAAAAACACTCTAGGTTATTAATACTTAATAACGTTTTTTCTCTTCCATCATATTGTGAATAATAGGATCTAAGATCAGTTCCATGGCTAGGGTCATTTTTCCACCGGGAACCACAATACTATTACGGCGTGACATAAAAGAGTCATGAATCATATTAATTAAATTAGGAAAGTTAATATCCCAACGTTCTGGGCGATCAATGCGAATAACTACAAAACTTTCATCAGGTGTCGGAATATCGCGTGCAATAAAAGGATTGGAAGTATCGACTGTAGGAACGCGTTGAAAGTTAATATGAGTACGCGAAAACTGTGGCGTCAGGTGTTTAATATAATCGGGTAAACGTCGTAGAATATTATCTACGACGGCCTCTGGTGAATAGCCGCGCTCAACCCCATCACGATGAATCTTCTGAATCCATTCCAGATTAATGCTAGGTACTACACCGATGCCTAAATCAACAAATTGAGCCACATCATAGCCACCATAACGTTTATCAGCCGTATCATCTTTAATTAGGCCATGCAAGCCTTCATAAAATAGAACATCCGAGGGGCCTGCTAAATCTTCCCAAGGGGTAAATTCTCCGGTGCAAGCTAAACATTGAATACCTATTTTATCTAGTCGCTTATAATGGAATTCGGCTTCTTCTTCTGTATGTAAGTAATAACGCTTTTTTCCCTGCCCACTTTCTCCGTAAGAGCGAAACAATTGTTCTAGTGAGTGAAAATCATTGGCCTCCGGGCCAAAATGACTAAAACTTGGATTAAGCTTGGCTTTTTCTTCAAATTGAGCGCGGGTAACGCTGTGAAAACTATCACCCTCGATAATAGCAGCTTGAATATTTTCGCGTCGGAAAATCTTTTCAAAGACCCGTCTAACGAATGTCGTTCCAGCTCCGGAAGAGCCTGTTACAGCAATAATGGGATGTGGTATCGACATTATTAAAACCCTCTTAAAAACTTTAATAGATTTTTGTAAGGTTAGTTCCTGACAAAAACTTATTGGTAAACCTATTATTTTTCTAACCTAGGCTAGTGATAATTTTAAGGAATTGTAGTGGGGTTAGATATTAAACCTCATCTATTGCCTAGGTGGACAGACATTAAGTACTTGAGCCAAAGTAGTCGAGTATTTCCTCCGCAGCCGCTGTGAATACCTCCCTGTACGCTACAAGGCGGCATCCTTGCCGCCAAGACTGCTCCAGAAATACCCGATTACTTTGACATACCTACTTATAAGCACAGAGCATACACTGTCATGGACAAAAGATACCGTGATTCATCGGTCATATCGAGAGGGTGGAAAAAATTTTCATCCGCCCCGTAAAGATTCCTCAGCTCCGACGTTTAGATCAATAACACACTTGTGTAAACAAAGGTTAATAAAGGAGTAAACCCGATGAATACCAAAATATCTTCCCTAATTCGTGTCGCTATTGTCGGTACGTTGCTGATGCAAGTGGCTTCCGCAGAGATTTACCTTCCGCCTAGTCGTGATGCTTGTGGCAATTATGCGGCTAAGGCAGTTTATCAGTTCCGTTCCCAGAAGCTGGCTCGCTGTGGTCTTAAGGGAGCACGTTGGAGTAATGATGGTGCTGGACAACATCAGTGGTGTCGCACAGTGCGCCCGCAGATTACTGAAAATGAAACCAAAGCTCGTGCTACTGAATTGATGCGTTGTTTGAATCGGCAGTCTAGTATTCAGGTCAATGACCTCCCCCTGAACGCCGATGTGTTGAATAATGAGCTGGAGTCTGCTGCTAGTCGGGGAGCGCTAGAGCGCATGCAACAGCTAATTGCCGCTGGAGCTGAGGTAGAGTCGCGTCAGGGTAGGTTGATGATCTCTGCAGTTATTTCTTATAACACTAGTGTCGTACTATTCCTTAAGCGTTTTGGTATTCCACTGGCCGAGGCAGGGAGTAATCCGTTGAGCAGCTTATTGAGTTACGGGGGAAGTAATGCCAATGCGCCGAGCTACCGTATGATGGAGTTTCTGCTCCAACAGGGTATCAATCCCAATCTGCCTAATGGTGACGGCTATGTCCCGCTTAAGACGGCGATTGAGTACGGGGATCAGAAGGGGGTAACCTTACTGTTACGCTATCGGGCTAACCCGAATCTAGATGTTAATGGAACAAAGTGCAAAACCGTTATGCCGCTGGATGCCGCGATTGACCGAGGCAATCAGCAGATTATTCAACAATTGCGTAAGGCTGGTGCTCGCTCACAAGCACAATGCGGCGGCTGATACGAAGGCTTTGTTGCTGGTGAGAATTACCGGAATAGCTGTCAATTCACTTCCATCAGGCAGGGGATTGACAGCTATTCGTAATCCGTGGATCGGATTAAATCGGTCGATTCTGTTGCTTGATGGAGTGCTTAAGAATAAATAAGGGAGTACCACCTATACTTCCAACAAAATAAGAAGGCGACCATGAAGCTCTTGAACTCCAACTGTTCACGAATATAGGAAAACTATTACTTCAATTTGCGACTAGACATGTCTTTTAGTGAGTTAATCAGTGTAGATAAGATCGGTCTACCTCAAAGGTACTACAAATCTCTGTTAAGATGGTTTTTAAACGGTTATGGCTGTTCTGTGTTTCTGATAACGATGGGGTGAACGTACAGCATAAATACGCAATGTCTGCCTGTGCGAACATCTATAATCTTTAAACTATGAGTAAAAGGCATTCATAAAAACCGAAATGGTCTTGATGAACGATGCTGTATTAACTATTGGTATAACCTTTACAATATCGCAGATTAATTGTTCTGCTTGTGCTATACTTTTTTTGTTCGTGTTTCGTTCGCTTTTAAGAAAGATCTAAATACTTGTATGGTCTATGGAGGTTGTGTGATGATTATTCACTCTACTAATCGATATGAAGATAGTATGCGCACAACGGTAAAAGGGGTTCTACGCAATGAACCAAGACCAAAGTCACTGATTCAACCTATTTTTGAAGCTATATCAAATGGCATTCATGCTATTGAGGATAATCAAGAAAATGGAGTGATTAATATTCGCTGTGACTATGATGAGGATTATTTGCGCAACCATACCGTAAAAGGTGTTACTGATAACGCAACAGCCCGATCTTCTATACCTATCAAGCAAATTCGTATATCTGACAATGGCATCGGATTTAACTTTGATAATTATGAGTCCTTCCAGAATGTTAATTCATTATATAAGTTTTCTAGAGGAGGGCGCGGTAAAGGACGCTTTTCATGGCTAAAAGTTTTTAGATCGGCCCATATCGAAAGTCGCTTTAAAGATTCTGATGGATACAAAGCAAGATCTTTTGATTTCTCTGTAGAGTTTGACCCTAGGGGATTAGGCAATGAGCAACTTGTATCAAGTTTAGATACGAACACGGGAACATGTGTAACACTAGATCAACCTATAGATGATAGAGTTAAAATTAAGTTAGATGATTTTTCTCAACGCATTTTGTTGCATTTCCTGCCTCAATTTATTACAAAAACCATTCCACAAATTATTGTAGAAGATAGTTCAACTAAAATTAACCTAAATGATGAATTTAAAAATTTAATTAATTTTGAGCCAGTAATAAGTACGCAAGAGCTACAGGGTATTAAATTTATCATTAAGCATCTTCTAGTCAAAAAAATATCGAATACTCATAAACACCAACTATATCTATGTGCTAATAAAAGAGAAGTTTTAACTATTGACTTGAAAGAAACCATACCCCTTTTACCTGATAACCTTTATAAAAATAATGATGCTTATGTGTACCGTGCTATTGTTGAGTCTGACTATCTGGATCAGCATGTTAATGCAGATCGATCAGACTTTTCTCTACCAGAGGAAGATGATTGTTTTGGACTACCAAGTCTAGAAACTATCGTTAAATTGGCACAAAACATGGCATCTACTTACTTAGCTGAATGGGTAGTTCCTGAAAAAGAAAAGTCTATTCAACGTATACGAATGTTTATAAACAATGAAGCGCCACAATATCGAGGTCTTTTAAAGACTCATCTTATTGAATTAGAACGCATTAATACAAATAACTATAGTGAGTTAGAGTTAGATAAGGCGTTGTATGCGCTGAGAGCCAGAATTGAACAGGAAAATAGAGGTGAGTATAAAAATTTTACCTCTCTTTCTAAAGGTGACATAGATTTAGAAGTAGTTGAGAAAAAATATGATGCCCTATTAGAGCGTTTAGATGATTCGGCAAAAGATGGGTTAGCCTCTTATGTTGTTAATCGAAAAAAAATTATTGCAATTTTTGAGCGATTACTACAGATCAATGCTAGTGGAAAATTCCCTAAAGAAATTGACATACATCAGCTTATATTTCCTGTGCGTAAAGACTCTGATGAAGTTCCTTTCAAGGAGCATAATTTATGGCTACTTGATGAAAAACTTGTATTTCATCAGTATTTAGCCTCTGATAAGCCATTAAATCGTTATGATCCTATTAACTCAAATAGTGATGATAGGCCTGATCTTGCCATTTATCAAAATATATATGGGTTTTCTGAAACTAATACTCCTGGCATTAAACAGTCATTAACGATAGTCGAGTTTAAACGCCCTGGAAGAGATGATTATACTGCATCAGATAATCCTATTGATCAAATTATGGATTATGCAACTAAAATACGTAGTAGCCAATGCAAAGATTTTTATGGGCGCGAGCTACAAATTAGTGAAAGCGCTCCTGTCTATGGTTATATAGTATGCGATATTACTCAAAGCTTGCGTAGTATTTTAAATAAAAGAGATTTTATTCCATTTCCTGATGCAGAGGGATATTACCTCTACAATCGTAATATGAAACTATATATTGAGGTCAAAAATCTCTCTAAAATCCTGCGTGATGCAACTCAAAGACACAAATCGTTCTTTCATGAGTTGGGAGTAGACTAAGGACTAGCATTACTTGCCAGCATCTTGAGCGACCCTAAACCCATAGACATAACTTCTCTCTACTTCACTGCCAAAACTACGATAAGCAGAGCGGATACTAGGAGCCTGAGTGTCCCAGCCCCCGCCGCGCCGAACTCGTAGGGTATTAGTACTGCTGATACAAGGTTGTTTCGGTTCTTGTGATTGATAATCGGGTCGCCAGCAACTAGCTGTCCATTCCCAGACATTCCCCGCCATATCATGTAGACCAAACGGGTTAGCCGTAAATTGCCCCACAGGGGCGGTATGTGTCCAGATATCAGGGGTGCTAGTTTCAGCATAATTGGCAAAGTGGTGGTCAGGTTGATGTCCCCAGTAGAATGCTGTAATGCGCCCACTGCGAGCGGCATATTCCCATTCTTCCTCGCTGGGTAGCCGATAGCTACCACTGGTTTTGGTATTCAGCCAGTCCAGATAGTGATTCGCATCTTGCCAGCTAATGCAGACCACTGGGTGTACATTGGTTTGGGGAAAACCGGGGTTGCGCCAGTTGTGCTGGTCGCTCAGTATCCACTGTCCCGGATTGGCGGGATTGGGGATAGTGCAGCCCTGATGGTTTTGCTCAGCAATGGTCTGATAGCCAGTATCCGCTACAAAACGTTTGAATTGACCGACCGTAACCTCGTGCCGTGCTAACCGAAAGGTGGGCAGGGTGACTGTGTGGGCTGGGTATTCGCTGGCTCGACATCCGCCTAGGGTATCATCCCAGCCCGGTGTGCAGCCCATAGTATATTCCCCGCCCGGAATTTGGATCATGTCAGGTATATCACCGGGATCACCTACCTTATCCGAACTTCCAGAGGACGGGGGGCTGGTAGTTGTTGTGGGAGTAGCTGGTGTGCTGGTGCTCTCAGTACCATGGGTTATTGCTGGGGCTGGGGTCGATTCAGCCGGTGTTGTACCAGCAGGTAAGCTGGTTGCCTTATCTGTTGTGGATGGTGCCAGCGTTCCTAGTTCAGGGCTAACCAGATAATATCCGATACCAATCCCAGACCCTATCAGTAGCAGAGCAGGGATGAAGCCTCGCAGTTTGCGCCACCCTTGTTGTTTGCGTCGTTGTTGTGCCAGCTTGTGTACATGGGCATAGTAGGCGCGTGTAGCGTCTGAGTCGGGTGCTTCCGTATGCTGTAACTCGCGTCGAGCTTGTCGCCACAGCAGCACTTGCCGAGCCTGTTCTGCTAGTTGCTCGTCAGTATCATGTCTGCGTGCCAAGCGCTTGCCATTGAGCACAGCTTCCCAATCAGAATCATCAGGGTTGGATGGATGGTCATTGGTATCGTTTGGGTTCATGGTTCCAACCTAGCACAGCTCGCTCATTAGCTGTTTCAATTTCTGTTTTAGCAGTGAAATCCGTTTGGCAATAGCTCCAGCAGTACGCCCAGTTTGGGCTGCAATTTCCTGATTGCTCATACCAAGCGCATATTGGGTGTAAATCTCAATATCCTCCGTGCCAGTAGGTTGCTGCTCGATGTGATCGAATATGTGCTCAAGACAATCGGCTTCTGCATAGAAATTGCCATGATCAGGTTGCTGTAAATAGCCAGCCGCTTCGGATACCTCGACTAGGTTCCCGTCCGTATCCGGCACTAGCACACGGTTGATGCGCTGTTGGCGACGCAAGTGATCGATATACTCATTACGCACAATGGTGAACAGCCAGCCCTGACAATTATCTATCAGTGATTGGTGAGGATGTAGCAGTTTAATACAAACCTCCTGCATAACCTCTTGCTGATCCTCTAGGGAGAGCGGTTGCAGACGTGTGCTGCAGTAACGGATATAACGTTGCAAGGTATTCAGCAATGCTGCTCCACAATCACCCTGCTGATGCACAAAGGCATCTAGCATACTGCGGCATTCGTGCTGATTGGATTCGGGCAGGGTGGGCATGAAAGACGTTACTGATCTGGAATATTTTAGATAAAAGTAATTTTAACACGAGTGCAGTGAGTTTGCTGGGACAAAATCTGTTTTCAGCGGTTCTTGTAGGGGAGAATTGTACAGGGGGGATTAGTGTAGTGATAACAAAATCTAGTGTACAGCATTATTGCAAAGGGAGGTATTAAACCTGTTTGAGCACTATCTGCAAGGTGTCTTTTTTTAATGCAATGTAGACAATGCAACTTATTAGTCAAGTAATCAAAAATATTTATGCGTATTAAGCTGTCGCTCAGATTAAGCAGAATCAAGCAGTTAAGCTTTGTCAAGCCTAGCCTGTGGATAAGTCTGTGGATAACTTGCTAAAAGTATCGCTCTAAGCTTGCTGGAATCAGCTTTGTGGTAATTTTACCAAAAAATGATAATTATAAAATATTTAATAAAATCATGTATTTATAATTTAATGAAAAATCTAAAAGGTTATTTATGAGTGTCCTACAAGGATTAATAACTTATACACAACCTGTGCATAACTGTGTATAAGTGGTAGGAAGCGAGATGGGGGATGCTTGACACAAGATATTGTGGTAAGTCGGCTTTAGATAAAACAAGACTAATGAAACAGAATCCGTTATGATGCGGCGCTTGTTGATTTAGCCTCAGTTTAGTCCATGAAAACGTCTGCCCCTCGTATTGGTTTTGTTAGTCTCGGTTGCCCTAAAGCTTTAGTCGATTCAGAGCGCATTTTGACGCAAATGCGGGTAGAGGGGTATGAAATTACCGGGACTTATGATGCGGCTGATTTGGTCGTGGTGAATACCTGTGGTTTTATTGATGCAGCCGTTGAAGAGTCTCTCGATGCGATTGGCGAGGCATTGGCTGAAAATGGGCGCGTTATTGTAACCGGCTGTTTGGGGGCTGATTCGAGTAAAATTCTGAATGAGTATCCTAATGTATTAGCGGTAACTGGGCCTCATGCCTATAACGAGGTAATGAATGCCGTACATGAACATTTACCGCCCGCCCATGATCCCTATTTAGATCTTATTCCTCCTCAAGGGATTCGCTTAACCCCACGCCATTATGCTTATTTAAAGATTTCCGAGGGCTGTAATCATCGTTGCTCTTTTTGCATTATCCCTTCCTTGCGGGGCGATTTAGTCTCACGCCCTATAGGGGATGTGTTGCAAGAGGCTGAAACCTTAGTCAATGCAGGGGTGAGAGAGCTATTAGTCGTATCACAAGATACCAGTGCCTATGGTATTGATACTAAATACCGTACAGGTTTTTGGCAGGGGCGTCCGGTTAAGACCCATATTCAGCAGCTCGCTGAAGCCTTAGGGGAGATGGATGTTTGGACACGTTTGCATTATGTCTATCCCTATCCCCATGTTGATCATCTATTACCTTTAATGGCAGAAGGTAAAATTCTGCCGTATTTGGATATTCCCTTTCAGCATGCCTCACCTAGTGTATTGAAAAATATGCGTCGTCCCGCTCATGCTGAGAAAGTATTAGAGCGTGTGCATAAATGGCGTGAACTGTGCCCTGATATGACCGTGCGCAGTACCTTTATTGTGGGCTTCCCAGGTGAGACTGAGGATGATTTTGAGCAGTTACTCGACTTTCTCGAAGAGGCTCAATTAGATCGAGTGGGAGCCTTTGCCTATTCTCCAGTAGAGGGGGCGAGCGCTAATGACTTACCCAATGCCGTACCTGAAGAAGTTAAACAAGAACGCTTAGAGCGCTTTATGGAGCTGCAAGCTGAGATTAGTGCGGATAAGTTAGGCGGCCTGATTGGTAAAACCATGACGGTATTAATTGATGAAGCTGGCGATGGGCAAAGTATTGGGCGTACCTATCGTGATGCGCCTGAAATCGACGGGCAAGTGATTATTGAAAATGTTGAATTACCAATCGGTGAGTTTGCCCAAGTGCTGATTACGCATGCCGACGAGCACGATCTATGGGCTGAGGTTGCTACAGCAACCAAATAAACTAGGCTTAGTAAGCTTATCTGTTGGTTAATTGCTTTGGTCGGGGTGAGGCTGCCCAAGCTTATGACACTCTGGCACTATGAGACTCAGATGTTTCGCACCATACTCGTTTGAGTGAAGCGTGAAATATCTCCTAGCATAGCTTACTCAAGGATTGGGTTTATCTATCAGGATGATGGACGTTATGCACCAGTCCTCGACTGGTGGGGTATCGGAATCAGGAATTGCATGTTGTTACTTCTTTATGAAGTTTTTAATAAGCCGTCTTATTCTTAAGGCGGCTTATTTTTTTGTAGTCAAAATGGACTAGTTAGTGTTGAGAGGCAAAGACCCATTCCACTAATCTATCATGTGCTTTTTTGGCTTTAGCGGTGATGGATGAGTCATTGTGTAAAATAGAGATAGCATAAATTTGCCCATCCATAGATTGTAAATACCCCGCTAAGGCTCGTACATTGCGTAAAGTGCCGGTTTTAAAGCGTCCATAACCCCGTGCCGCACTGCCTTTCAAACGATTGCGTACTGTACCCTCCATACCCAGTGCAGGCATAGACTCCATTAAGGCATCGCGATAGGGGCTATTGAAGGCATTCACCAGCATTTCGCCTAAGTTACGCGCACTAATACGTTCTATGCGACTTAAACCAGCGCCATTTTCAAGACGTAGTTCGGGGAAATATAAGCCACGGCTTTCTAAATAACGTCCTGTTGCTTCAGCGCCTTTGCGTGGCGTACCGGGTGCGCCTAATTGCCGTGCTCCGACGGAGAGCATAATTTGACGCGCCATAACATTATTGCTGTCTTTATTCACGGTTTTTAGAATTTCGGATAGCGGTTGTGATTGATGGCGATAGATTAATTGTGCATGAGGTGGTACGCGACTTTCGTGGAGGCTGCCTTGTAAATTACCCCCTAACATACCGACCCATATTTTCCAAACACCACCAAAGATATTGGTATTGAGATCAGCGATTGCTTTGGTATTACGTGGTAAGGGGCAAACGCGTTGAATTTGGCCTTTTAGATTACGAAACTCATAGCAGCTACCCCGCTCATTATAGAGTAAGGCGTCAGGTTGGGCATTATAGGCAGCATTGGCTTTACCATCGAAAGCTCCTGGCGGCTCATAGGGGAGCTGGAAGTAACTACGATCCACTATGACATTACCTGCAATATGTTGCACACCTCTTGATCGTAGCGCTTGTAGCATTTCAACTAGATCATTCTCGCGAAAGTCTGGATCACCATAACCCTTTAAAATAACATCACCGCGCAGGACACCACCGGCAATATTACCGGTAACATAAAGCTCAGTAGGCCAACGATAGCCAGGGCCTAGTGTCCCTAACGCGACATAGCTGGTAACTAGCTTCATGGTAGAGGCTGGATTACTAGGACGATCTGCATTAGCAGCAATGAGTGCCGGTCCCCCGCGTACATTACGTATATAGGTACTCATACCAGACTCGTTGATACGCATACTCCGTAAGGTATTAGCAATAACATCCGGCAGGCGATTATAGTAAGCTCCACCTTTATAGGCCTGTGATTTAGGCTGTTGATAGAGAGCGGCCTGAGGTTGATACTGTTGGGCAGAGCGTTGTTGTTGAGCCAACTGTTGTTGCTGTAAGGCATATTGTCGAGCTTGTTGCTGTTGTGCTCTTTGTTGTGCTAATTGTTGTTGCTGTAAGGCACGTTGTCTAGCAGCCTGTTGTTGTTGACGTACTTGATTGAGATAGGCTTGTTCTTGGCGGCGCAACTCCGCTTCATGTTGCTGTTGTGTGCCTTGTTGTTGCTGTGCTTGGCGTTGCCGTAATTGGTTTTGCTGCCATTCACGGTTATATTGTTCGCGTGTTTTTTGTGCTACTTGTATGGGTTGAGGAGGAATGTAGGCTTCTGCAGGATAGCTTTTGATATAAGCGGATTCTGGTTCACCGTAACTAACAGGCATCGTTTGCCCATCATAGCCTGCAGTCATATCTGTTTGATATTGATTGTAGTCTTCTGCATAAACTACCCCCATGGCGCTTGTTAAAGTGAATGAAATAACAAGCCTCCTTGCCCAATGCCCTGTCAACATAAGTGTACCTACCGCTACGCAATCGATCAAAAAAAGTGTTCAAAACCCAAAGTGAGTGTTTTAAAAGCCAAGTGCCCTAGAACTCGTTTTTACAGTTAAAAATGTGCCACAACGCGATAAATGCTAGATTAATACCAAGCTAAGAATCAGTATATTCGATGCTATTCTGCCTATGATTATGATGAAGAGCGAGAGCTATGCAGCAAGCCTATCAAATATTAAAACGCATTTATGGCTTCTCAGCCTTCCGTTTCCCGCAAGCGGAGATTATTAATACGCTATTGCAGGGAGAGGATGCTTTAGTGCTGATGCCTACGGGAGGTGGGAAATCATTGTGCTATCAAATTCCTGCTTTAGTCCGTGCAGGAGTCGGAATAGTCGTATCTCCCTTGATCGCTTTAATGCAGGATCAAGTCAGTACACTACAGCAATTAGGGGTGAGGGCAGCGTTTTTAAACTCAACACTTAACCTCTCACAAGTGATTGAGATCGAACGTGCTTTAAAGACACAACAGTTAGATTTGCTCTATGTCGCTCCTGAGCGCCTGTTGATGGAGCGTACCCTAACCTTATTAGATCAATTGCAACTCGCCTTATTTGCCATTGATGAGGCGCATTGTGTATCGCAGTGGGGGCATGACTTTCGCCCGGAATATCAAAAATTATCCCAGCTAGTAGAGCGCTACCCACAAGTCCCCCGTATTGCGCTAACAGCGACAGCAGATCCACGTACCCGCCAAGAGATTATTGATCAGCTTTCTTTACAACAGGCGCGAGTCTTTGCGTCGAGTTTTGACCGCCCCAATATTCAGTATGCCATTCATGACTTACCGAATGCGAAACAAGCGTTATGGGATTTTCTCCAAAGAGAGCATCCGCATGATGCGGGCATTGTGTATTGCTTATCACGTAAGCGCGTGGAAGAGGTTGCTGCGTGGCTTAGCACCCAAGGACGTACTGCGCTGCCCTATCATGCGGGTCTAGAGGCGGAGATACGCCAACGTCATCAAGAACGCTTTTTACGTGAGGATGGCATTATTATAGTGGCTACGATTGCGTTTGGGATGGGAATCGATAAGCCGGATGTGCGTTTTGTCGCGCATTTAAATTTGCCCAAAAGTATTGAAGCCTATTATCAAGAAACTGGACGAGCAGGGCGTGATGGGGAGCCTGCCCATGCGTGGCTGGCCTATGGTTTGGGTGATGTTATTACTTTGCGCCAAATGCTGGCGGAATCCACCGCTTCCGAGCAGCATAAGCGCATAGAGCATTATCGTCTGGATGCTATGTTGGCGCTCTGCGAGATGAGTACCTGTCGGCGACAAGCCTTGCTGAGTTATTTAGGGGAAATGGGTTCCCAGCCTTGCGGTAATTGTGATAATTGCCTTAATCCACCCCAGACTTGGGATGCAACCGTGGCAGCCCAAAAAGCCTTGTCTTGCGTGTATCGTACGGGGCAACGCTTTGGGGTGAATTATTTAATTGAGGTGCTGTTAGGTAAGCGTAATGAGCGTATGGTGCAGTTTAATCATCATCAGGTAAGTACTTTTGGTATTGGTGCTGACTATACTGAATTGCAATGGCGGGGTATTTATCGCCAGCTCCTCGCTTTGGGCTATTTAAGTGTAGATTTAGAAGGACATGGCGGGCTGCAACTCACCGAATTAGCACGACCTTTATTAAAAGGGCAAACTACTTTACATCTTAAAGTTAGTATTAAACCTACTAAAAAAGCAGAAAAACCTAAACGGGAAAAATTAACTAAAACAGCTCTTTCTGCTGCCGAGGAGATAGTATGGGAAGCCTTGCGTAATCTTAGAATGCGATTGGCTCAGGAGCAAAATATTCCCCCCTTTGCAATTTTTCATGATGCTACTTTATTAGAAATGGTGAAACACCACCCGAATAGTTTAATAGAATTACATCGTATTCATGGGGTGGGAGAACATAAATTACAGCATTATGGCGATTTATTTTTAGCAGTATTACAAGCTCATCCTCGCCAGAATAGTAATAAAATAAATGCTAATGGCTTAGGTTTGAGTGATGCGATTACTGCCACTTTAACTTTGCATTATCAAGGCCATAGTCCTGAACAAATTGCTGCATTAAGAGGGTTAAAGTCGAGTACTATTTATGGACATTTAGCCGAGGCTATTACCATAGGTGTAATTAAATTAGAAGCAGTTATTTCATTACCACCAGACGAATTGAGGCATATTATTGATACTTTTGAGCTATTAGGTAGTAATAAAACATTAACCTCCATTTTTGAGGCCTTAGAGCAGCGCTATAGTTATGACGTATTAAGATGTATCCGGGCAAGCTTAGGTGGCTGAAGGTTTATATCCTAAAAATATTGGGGAAATTATAATCCTAATTAAAATCTATCTTTAATGCTATTTTTGTAACTTTAAGCATAAATATCATATGCTTACTATGATGTTATAAAATAACAGGATGAAATGTCATCCTGACCATTCTTCTTGTAAAAAACTACCCTTTATTCGTTTTATCACATTTTATCTAACGCTTATCAACCTTACGTTAAGCTTAATATCCGCACTTTCTTTAAGCTATAGGGACTGCAACAGGAATCAACAAGCTGTATCGCAGTTTTAACTACAAGGAGCTGTTGAGGGGCTTGCTCCAGAGTAAATTTCAGCGGGGTGAGTGTTTCAAAAACACCTGTTGAGAGGTCTTTGCTCCGGGATGGATGAATTCATAGGATAATTTTTCAGGGAGAAATAATATGTCATTAAGTCTAGTATCTAATTTATTAGGTGGCATTTTGGGTGGTGGTCATACCTCTAGCAGTAGCACAAATACACATCAGTCTGCATCCAACAGCAGTGCAAACGCTAATGCTAGTCAGTTCAATGCAGCTCTCAACAATGCCTATCAAGCGGGTTTGTCACAGGGCGTGCGACCCATCAATATTTACAACTATGCCGGCGGCGGTAGTGCCAATAGCGGTGCTCTCTCCTCTACGGGAGGCGGATTTGGTCTGGGTGGTCATTCTTCTCATGGACAGACTGGTTTCGGTGTTGTTCCGAATACGGTTAGTACAGGCTACTACAGCATACCAAGTAGTTATACCTATGGTAGCGGATTCGGTAGTCTGCCAGGTTTAGTGAGCAGTGGTGGTATGACTGGTGGTAGCACAGTAGGTGGTATGTCTAGTGGCGGCATGAGCAGTAGCAGCGGACAAAGCAGTCATAGTACTCATACTAGTGGTGGAGCAAGCACTACTAGTGGCAGCGGTTCTAGCTCGGCTGGTCTGGGTGGGATCATTGGTAATCTACTCGGTGGTATCACGGGTGGCAGTAGCAGCAGTGGCGGCGGTCTATTAGGTGGTGGTCTATTAGGTGGTGGTCTATTAGGTGGCGGCGGCGGCCTGTTGGGGGGTGTTGGTCAAATTGCCGGTCTTCCACTAGGACTATTTTCCAATCTAGTAGGGCATGATAGTGCAGCTAAGGCGGCTGGAAATGGCGATGTCATGGGTTGGTTAGTGAATACGTTTGACCATACCGGACATACACACGATCTAGGTGGTGCCTCTGGAAATGGTAGCTCTTCACCGTTAGCTATTGTTGGAACGATTGGACAAGAAGCAGGTGGTCTGGTTGGTTTAGACAAAATCTTTGGTAGCGCTCAGGACTATGATGCCAGAAACGGCACTAACTATTCCGCAGGTGGTTCATCAGAGTACGGAATAACAGGTGGTTTGAGTCCAGTGGGTGGGTTACTAGGTGGCTTAGGCGGTTTGCTAAATAAGATCTAGGCGGCGCTCCTAAATTATACTAGTGAAACAAAGCACCAATTAAGGTTAGCCTTTTGTCTCATCGGTATTTCATAGAGCTATTATGCCGATAATAGCTCTATTCCCGACCCCTCAGCTCATCATTCAATATCCCGATGAGTTGAGGGTGATTAAAGCGTATTATTCTTTTGAAAATCACTAGAGTTCATACCCACCTTTCTTTTAAATAAGCGTAAAAAATAAAGCATTGGCTGCCCATTTAACCGCTGGTATACCAGCTTGATAAGCTGTTCTAAAGGCAAAATAATCCATCAAAGCCTGATGTAAGCGTTGGTTTAACGGCCCTTGTATTTGTGCAGGATCTTAGGTGGCTGAGGGTTAATATTTAAAAATCCTAAAAATAGTATGGTTATTAAACCCTAATTGATACACCATATTTAATAGTATCTTTGTGATTTAATTATAAATCTCATGTACTGATAATGATTTAATAAGGTAACAGGGTGAAATGTTACCCTGACCACTCTTCTTGTAAAAACCTACCCTTTATTCGCTTTATCACATTTTAGCTAACGCTTATCAACTTCACGTTAAGCATAATGTCCACACTTTCCTTAAGCTATAGGTACTGCAGCAGGAGTTAACTAGCTGTAACGCAGTTTTAGTTACAAGGAGCTGTTGAGGGGCTTGCTCCAGAATAGATTTCAACAAAGTGAATGATTCAAAAGCACCTGTTGAAAATGTAGCCCCAAAATAAATAAGTTCGACAGAGTAGTTTTTCAAGGAGAGATAAGATGTCATTAAGTCTAGTATCAAATTTGTTAGGTGGTCTTTTAGGGGGTGGACATTCCTCTAGTAGTACAAATACACAACAGTCTTCATCTAACAGCAGCGCAAACGCTAATGCTAGTCAGTTCAATGCAGCCCTCAACAATGCCTATCAAGCGGGTTTGTCACAGGGTGTGCGACCCATCAATATTTACAACTATGCCAATGGCGGTAGTGCCAATAGCGGTGCTCTCTCCTCTACGGGCGGCGGATTTGGTCTGGGCGGTCATTCCTCTCATGGACAGACTGGTTTTGGTGTTGTCCCGAATACTGTCACTACAGGCTACTACAGCATACCGAGTAGTTATACCTATGGTAGCGGATTCGGTAGTCTGCCAGGTTTAGTGAGCAGTGGTGGTATGACTGGTGGTATGACGGGTAGTTGGCCAGGTTTTATGACTGGCGGTAGCACAGTAGGCGGCATGAGCAGTAGCAGCGGACAAAACAGTTATAGTACCTATTCTAGTGGTGGAACCGATAGCAGCATGACTGGCAGCGGGTCTGCTGGGCTGGATGGGATCCTTGGTGGTTTGCTCGGTGGTATCACTGGTGGCAGTAGCTCTAGCTCCTCTAGTGGTGGCGGTTTACTAGGTGGTAGCTCAGGTTTAGGAGGATTGCTAGGTGGGGCAGCGCAAAGTGTCCATGGTCTTGCTGAAAATTTAATTAATGCGACCGGCATAGGCTCACTATTTGCACCGATTGATGACGCTGTGATTCATCCTATTCTATGGGATCCTATTTCCATGGCTACAGGTTATGATGTCAGTAAACATCCAGAGGGTATTGCAGATGTATCCGATCCATTAGGTGTTCGCTCTGGAGCGAGTAACTCGTCCTCTTCAAGCTCATCAGGCTTACTAGGTGGTTCAGGTTTACTAGGTGGTTTAGGTGGCTTGCTAAATAAAATTTAGTCCTCTACCTAAGCAACGGTATTAGATAGCACCCTAATCTAGAATCTAATACATGAGTGAGGCAAAAGGCTAGTTAGCACGAGCTAGCCTTTTGTTTTTACAGTAGACCTCTTGCAAAAGTGATAAAAGGCACCATATAGCAGGGCAATCGCTTGAACCTTGCTATATAAATAGAGGATAAGTAAGGCTTTCACTCCGAGAGCCGTCAAGATGTCAAACACTCCTCCCGTCCCCCCTACCCAATGCCCACCTCCGGCCAATGCCGTAAGCCGTCTGATGGAACATCTGGCCAGCCTACGCGATCCGCGCCAACTCGCCAAAGTGATCTATCCGCTGCCCGAGATCCTATTACTGGGTCTAGCGGCCACCTTAGCGGGCGCAGATGATGGGGTAGAAATGGTGCGCTGGGGTCGACTGCATCTAGACTTTTT
>NZ_KB904774.1 GCF_000380185.1 Thiofilum flexile DSM 14609 | reverse complement strand
TGGATCACGACTCGTAAGGCGAATATGAAACCCGTTGTGAGAAGCCTATGGGATCAGCTATTACTGCGTAAGCGGGCGATTATTGAGACCATCAATGATCAACTAAAAAATCAATCTCAAGTCGAGCATTCTCGTCATCGTTCTTTGACGAATTATATGGCAGATGTGGTCGCGGGATTGATTGCTTATACCTATCAACCCCGAAAACCCTCGTTAAATCTTAGTAGCTCTGCACTTATTGCATTGTAATCAATGAATTAACAGATTTTCTTATGTCGAACTCAGGTTAACTAGGAGGATTGCAATGGCAGAATCAATTCATCACTCTCGTGTAATACGTAATGATGCATTGGGTAGATTTTTAGAAAAACTCAGTGAAGGAATGGCATGGTTAGCTGGCGGCATCTTTATCGCCGAGGCGGTAATGTCGGTCGTTAGTGTTATCGGTCGTGCCCTTTGGAATACACCAGTTCTGGGGGATTATGAAATCGTTCAGGTTTTATCCGCCATGGGAATAGCTCTATGTTTACCTTATTGCCAATTACGCGCCGGTCATGTATTTGTGGACTTTTTTACGCTCCGAGTGCCACGCCGTTTTAATCGCATATTAGATTATGCTGCGCTGTTATTATTAGCGCTGGCAGCGTTTTTAGTCGCGTGGCGAGTTTGGGCTGGATTATTAGATATTAAAGAGTATGGCGAAACCTCAATGGTCATTGGTATTCCCATTTGGTGGGGGTATGTGCCTTTAGTATGGGGCTTTGCCGTATTAGGTTTAGTCGCCCTATATGATTTTAGCCGTGCTTTTAACAAGGATGTTTAACTATGGATGGCAGCTCAGTTGGCATCATCATGGGCATTGTCATGATGGTAATGTTAGTGTTACGCGTCCATATTGGCATCGTAATGTTTATCACCGGAGCCGTCGGTTATATCTGGTTAGCCGGTTTTGATCCTTTTTTATCTTATTTAAAAAATGCTCCTTATGGGCGTTTCTCAGTTTATGATTTATCCGTTGTACCGCTATTTTTATTAATGGGGCAATTTGCGACCCACGGTGGTTTATCCCGTGCGTTATTTTCCGCCGCTAATCGTTTTATTGGGCATTGGCGCGGAGGAATGGCGATGGCGGGTATTGCCTCCTGTGCAGGGTTTGGTGCTATTTGCGGCTCATCCTTAGCCACTGCCGCTACCATGGGGCAGGTCGTATTGCCAGAATTAAAGCGTCATGGTTATAAGCCTAGTTTAGCGGCGGGTGCTATGGCAGTAGGTGGATCATTAGGTATTTTAATTCCGCCTTCAGTGCCATTAGTAATTTATGCCATTTTATCAGAGCAGAATATTGCTAAGTTATTTATGGCAGCCTTTATTCCGGGTGTATTAGCTGTATTAGGTTATATGCTAGTGATCGCTATTCAAGTCCGTGTGAATCCGAGTTTAGCCGAGGGTATACCTGAAAAATTTTCTTGGTCTGAGCGTATGCGTGCGGTGATTGACACGTGGCCTGTGATGTTAATTTTTACCGTGGTGATTGGCGGTATTTACAGTGGCTTATTTACTCCCACCGAAGCAGCATCTGTAGGGGTATTAGCAACGGGTATTGCGGCTTGGAAATCAGGGGGGTTAACGGGTGCTGGTTTGGCTCAGTGTATTTATGGCACCGCAATCGGTACGGGTATGATGTTCTTAATTCTATTAGGGGCTGATATGCTTAATGCCTTTATGGCCTTAAGTCAAATACCTACGGCGGTGGCTAGTTGGGTAGCAGAGTCTGGTTTTAGCCCCATGATGGTATTATTCATGATTATTCTAGCCTATGTCTTATTAGGTTGTGTCATGGATAGTTTATCGATGATTCTTTTAACCGTTCCGGTGTTTTTGCCGATTATATTAGGTATCGATTATTGGGGTTTAGGTGCTGACGAAAAAACCATTTGGTTTGGTATTATTGCGCTAGTAGTGATGGAGATTGGTTTAATTACTCCCCCCGTCGGTATGAATGTGTATATTATTCATAATACCGCGCGTGATATACCCATGCAGACTATTTTTAAAGGTGTAATTCCTTTCTTAATGTCTGATATTGTGCGTATTGCGCTATTGGTATTTATTCCGAGTATTTCATTGTTTATTGTGACTTAGTTAGTAAGTCCTTGCGTTTGCACTAGGGTGCGAATTTCTGCCAAGAATGAGAAGGTGGCTGGCGATAATAAGCTGCCTTCTCTAGTCACAATGCCAATAGCACGCGGTGCATTGCTTAATTGAATAGGTAATACCTTTAGCTTACCCTCCTGAATTTCAAAACAAACCTGATGCGGTGAAATGGCGGTAATTAAATCACTCACCTGTAATAGGGTGCGTAATAAGGCTAAATCACCCGTTTCAACCGAAGGCAGCGGTGGCGGTAAGCCAGCACTTTGAAACGCGACATCTATAGTGGTTCTAGAGGGGGTATCGGTACGGGGTAAAATCCATTGCGCATGAGCTAGTTGAGCCAGATCAATAGGATGTTGTTGGGTGAGGGGGTGATTGGCACGTGCCACAATAGCGACTTTATCAATAAATAGCGTTTCATTGACTAAGCCCACGCTCAGCTCGTCAGGACGCAAGGCTCCCAAAATAAAATCAATATCCCCACTACGTAAACCGGATACTAATATTTCATAGGGGCTTTCTAAGGTTTTAATCTGCAAGCGGGGGTGGTTTTTTAAGATCTCGGCAATAGCTAAGGGCAATAATACGGTGCGTCCTAAGGGCAAGGCTCCTATGGTAATCGTACCCTCTAACGCGCCTTGAATCGCGGAAATATCGGAGAGCATATGGCGCAATTCAGCCAATACGCGTTTAGCATAGATTAATAGTTTTTCACCACTGTCATTTAGGCACATGCCAGTAGCTAAGCGCTGAAACAGGGGGCGGCCTAGAGCACTTTCTAACCGACTGAGCGCCATGCTGACGCCTGCTTGGGACATACCGAGTCTATGGGCGGCATTAACCACTTGTTTTTGTTCGGCAATCGTTGCAAACAGCAGCAGTTTTTTTCCAGAAAAGAGCGTGTTAATAATAGGGTGCAGTAGTTGATGTGTAGGGGCGTTATTATCAAGGACTTGGGCGGCGGCGTGAATTTCCTGCTCAATACGCTGCACCCGTCGCAGCACCACTTCACCATAGCTCGTTAGCAGCATGCCGCGTGGTTTGCGCTCAAATAAGCTTATCTCCAAAATTTGCTCTAGTTTGGCAATAGCACGCGTGATAGCGGAGGGGGTTTTGAAAATGTGTTCGGCGGCTTTGCTGATACTCCCTGCCTCGGCTACGGCTAGAAAGATACGTAAATAGCTCAAGTTATCTTCAAGCACTAAATAAGTGGTGTGTTGAGCAGTAGCCATTAAACTTATACCCTGTATGCGATCCATAGGGTTTGATCCCCTAGCAAATGATTTATCAGTTTCGCCGTAAGACCCCGTCCGTTCACGGCGGGGATATCAGGCGAATCGGTTGGAAACCGATGATTCGGTCGTTCACTTGAGTTAGAATAGTAGCATGACATCCCCCCTAGTGACGGTTCTCAAAACGCTAAAAGTACGAGTCAAGGATAAGCACACGCCTATTCTTGAACGTATGGCGTTTGAAGTGAATCAGGTCTGGAATGCGGCAAATGAGCAAAGTGCTTACTACGCAGCGATACCGGTTCCCGAAGTCGGTTGGTTGCATATCTATGTGAGTGCTTACGATCTTGCCAACTCTCAAGCCGCTTTGCGTAAAGAACGTGGGTTTCTCATTCATTCCCAAACGGTTCAAGAAGTGACGGAAGCCCACGAGAAAGCCCGCAAGCAATTCAAGAAAAGCAAATTGTGCTGGAGAATATCGAGTGGTTCTAAGCATTCCTTAGGTTGGATACCCTTCAAAAAAGGTGCAGCCGTTTGGAAGAATGGACAAGTTCGCTATGCGGGTCACTATTTCAAGGTATGGGATAGCTATGGACTCTCTCAATATGAATTCCGTTCTGGCTCATTTTCCCAAGATGCTAGAGGTCGCTGGTACTTCAATGTGGTCGTAGCAGTCCCTGTTATAGAGTCGATAGCTCAAGGACAAATCGGAATTGATTTAGGTCTTAAAGATGCTGCTACTTGTAGCAATGGCTTAAAGCTTGAGTCCAAACAGTTCTATCGAGAACTGGAATCTAAACTGGGTATAGCTCAAAGAGCTAAACAGAAAAAACGAGTCAAAGCGATTCATGCCAAAATCAAGAATCGTCGTTTAGATACTATCCATCAATTCACTACCCAAGTTGTTAAAGATAACAGCTTAATCGTCATTGGTGATGTGAGCAGTTCTGCCTTAGCTAAAACCAAGATGGCTAAATCCGTATTAGATGCAGGATGGTATATGCTCAAGATACAGTTGAAGTACAAAGCAATTATGCAGTCAGCTATGTATCTAGAAGTCAATGAATCGTACACGACCCAAACTTGTTCGAGTTGTGGCTGTATTAGCCCCAACAGTCCGAAAGGTAGAACAGGCTTGCGAATAAGAGAATGGTCTTGCTCTGAGTGTGGAGCAATGCATGATAGAGATGTCAATGCAGCTAAGAATATTCTCGCGCTCGGACATGAGCGTCTGGCAGCAGGAATCCCCGTCCTTTAGGTCGGGGAGGATGTCAAATCACAAAAAGCTACAGAGAATGGGTGCAGAGTTAATATTTATCAGCATAGGCACTGCTAATGAGTACTCAAGCTGAAATCCTCTCTCCATGAGATCGTCAAATGATTAGGGTGATAGTCTGCATCATATTGCAACCAGCCTGAGCGCCATTCGTGCCACAGTACAGAGTTCGGTACATAGGGGTTTGCATGACGAGAAATTTGTTGATAACAGGCATTACTCCCTTCTGATGAAGCATGGTCAAGGACTAAATGTGGCCATTGTTGGTCTTTTTTTAGCTTTAACATGGTGGTGTACCTCGCATAAACCTTGAGTATGCGCTGATTGCGACTAAGCGTTTCTAAACCTCCTGTTTTAAATAATATTCTTAACTTACGGTCTAGCAATCCTTTTAGAAGGTTTGTTTTCGTTGATAAAACGAAAAACGATCCTTATGGATTTTTCTCTAGCCCACGCAACTTGGGTCAACATAAGATTCTTATATGAGATCGTATATGATTATTTTTATAAATTAATAAAATATTTATATGATAAATTTTATTATATTAATTTTTTATAGCTAAGCTGACTCTTTTATATTCCTTTACTAAATACTAGACCCCGCACTCAACAAGGTTTGTAGCTAGAGATAGTTAGATACTAAATAGAATGGCACCTCCAGAGTCTGTGCATAACTCAAGAGCATAGAAGCATGATCCATCATTTAAAAGGCTGCATCGACAAAAAATTGAGTATATAATTCAGTATAAGTTGGTGAAAAGAGGGAGCTATGTAAATGAAATTGAAAATATATAGTATAATTTTTTTGGCTTGTATATTTTATAATATTAGCAATACACAAGTTGTGGCTGATAATATCAAGGGAAATATTATCAAGGATAGCAAGAAGGTTATTTTGAATCAAAAAAGTATTGGTTATATACCTAAATCAAGTGCGTCTTACTCAAATAAAAATTTAGAAATAAATAGTATAAAGTGTAATGCCAATATATTTAAATCAAACTTGCTTCCTAACGATCTAGGACAATACTCTTTTGTTGATTTCAATATAAAGCCTTCATATTTTTTTGATGAAATAAAGAATATAAATTGTACTTTAAATAGTGCAATGAATTCTAGAATGGAAAAATTGCATTTACTTGTTTCTAATAGATTATCAAAAGAGGAAAAAATAAAATTTGATGAAAACATGAAATTTGAGTGTGATCAAGATAAGCTATCATTCCTCATCGATAGTTTAATGTTTTTAGAGGTAAAGAAATGAAGTTATTACATTTTTTATTAGTATTTTTATTAACTAACTCATTTGCTTGGTGTGGCGCTATTGATTTTGCTGAAATTAAAAAAAATATAGTAAATGAAAACACTAAAAATAATAGTCTAACAACGCAATCCTCGCTATTACCTCAAAACTATCAAATTACTGAGGATAAACAGATTTTAGATGCGGAAAAACAAAGAATATTAGAGGCTATTAATAACTTGAAACAATTAAGCCAACATGAAGTGGATGTTATTAGGCAGTTAAGCCAACATGAAATAGAGGTTATTAAGCAGGAATCAGATATAAGAAAGCATAATTTTGAGTGGCAATTACTATCGTCTCAATTGATTTTTGGCGTTTTCTTCGTTTTTGTATTAAGTGGGCTATATTTTTCTTATTTACAATTTACTGCCGTAAAAACGACTGCGAATAGTTTATCTAGTACACCAGAGGCTCCCGTAGTCAGCCAATTAGATATATCAGCTACTGGAGTTAAGGTATCCTCTCCTGTTATTGGATTATTAATACTAGTGTTATCCCTAGTGCTTTTCTATATTTATGTTAAAGAGGTTTATCCTATAAAAACCGTAGAGGAGGTCAACAGAGCAACAGTTGAAAAAGCACCGGAAAAACCAGCAGCTCCTTCAGTACAAGAAGAGAAAAAGAGTAATTAGTTGGCATGTAGTTATCATTAAGATGCACCTTACCAAACATAAACCACCACAATGGACAGGAGGAGATAGCCAGAGCGTATGAGTGGGCAGAGCAGCCTATTCTGCGTGGGTGAGTTAGGGGTAAGGAGATAAAGGAGAAGCCAATGAAAAACTCAAATTTAATTAATAGCTTACCCGCATATTTTTGGAATACGCCCTATAACGCTAAACACCATCCTCAAGCAGAGGGCGTGAAAGGGGTAGAGGGCGGTGCCAATTGCCAACAGTTCGCTTATGAAGTGCTACGCTTTTACGGTTTAAACCCACCTAATCTACGCTCTAGTGAACTATGGGAAGACAATACGCTGATGACTGTGGCCGATTTAAGTGCTTTGCAACCTCTAGATTTATTGTTATGGAATGACACCGCCAAAGCCTATGGTGCTCATGTAGGGGTATATGTGGGTGAAGGGCAAGCCTTGCATCTATCAAAAGCAAATCATTATCCCAAAGTAGAAACCTTAAGCCACCTTGAGACTTTGCCAGAGTATCAAGTATGGATTGGGGCGAAACGGGTGGGGGTTATTTAAACAGCTCGGAATGACTACCTAATCGAGCTAATTCAAGTAGCTCATCAGATAGTTTGTACATCAGTAATAAATCTGGTCGCACATGACATTCACGAAACGCCTGTAAGTCACCACTTAAGGCATGATCATGGTATTTTTCGGGTAAGGGTTGATCATTCAACAGTAAATACAGCACTTCCACCAAAGGTTCACTCAACCCTATTTTCGCAATATCACGTTTAAAGGCTTTACTGGGCTTAAATTTCCGCATGGATGTCTGCCATCATCGCATCCAAATTATCATAGGTTTTACTCTGACCTTCTTTTAGCTCACGAATAGCCTCTAGTGTGGTGGCATTGGGTTGATAGTCAAAGTTAAGCGGAATGGTTTTGGTTTCAGCCGTGCGTTTTAAGAACATTTTGATCGCTTGGGCGGGTGTGATGCCATAGCTTTTGAAAACCTCAAAAGCTTGATTTTTCAATTCTTCATCGAGTCGAATATTGTAAGAAACGGTCATAGTAAGTCTACCTGTACCAAACTGTGGTTAGTTACATTGTAGTTACTCTGTATATACATAGCAATACTATTTTATATCTAGAACCTTCACACATTATCAGTAGTCTGATTATTTTTTATGCAGTTAGTCAGATTGACCTCATCAATTAGCCATTGCCGATGGTAGCGGGCAATTAAGAAATATCTTTTGCTGTTATCCATGAGCAAGCAGTGGAAAACGTAGTCACAGAGGGCTGTATGCGTACAGTAAACTAGACGTATACCATGACCTAGGGCAAGATGTACGCCATCGATCAAACTTAAGGATTCGTTATGGCAGGTGCAAGTCTGTTAACCCTTTTAGACGACATTGCTACCATTCTGGATGATGTCGCACTCATGACCAAAGTAGCGGCTAAAAAAACGGCTGGGGTACTCGGTGATGATTTAGCGCTCAATGCTCAACAAGTCTCAGGCGTGAGTGCCGATCGTGAATTGCCCGTGGTGTGGTCGGTTGCGCTAGGGTCTTTATTAAATAAAGCGATTTTAGTCCCCGCAGCACTCCTGATTAGTTACTTTATCCCGCAGGCGATTACCCCACTGTTGATGATAGGGGGCTTATACCTGTGTTATGAGGGGGTAGAAAAACTCTTTCATAGCCTAAAAGATGATGAAGTGGAGCACTCAGAGCACCTACATGCTTTAGTCGATACTAAGGTCGATATGGTGGCCTTTGAGAAAGATAAAATTAAAGGAGCGATTCGTACCGATTTTATTTTATCCGCCGAGATTATTGTCATTGCCTTAGGGACGGTGGCGACTATGCCGCTGACTACGCAAATTTTAGTGCTGACCTTAATTGCTTTAGCCATGACAGTAGGGGTATATGGGCTGGTGGCCGGGATTGTTAAATTAGATGATTTAGGGTTGTATTTAAATCGTTTGACGGGGCAGTCAATCTTCACAAAGGGATTACGGGTCTTAGGACGTGGGTTAATTAATGCCGCCCCTTATCTGATGAAAATATTGACCATTGTGGGGACAGCGGCAATGTTTATGGTGGGGGGGAGTATTTTAATGCATGGTTTGGGTGAGCTAGTCCCTGTGGTACATCATACTTTAAAACATATTAATGACTTAGCCGCCAATGTACCGGGTATTGGTTCCTTTCTCGCTATTGTAACACCTACCTTACTCGATACCATCGGGGGCATTGTGGCAGGTGCAATAACACTATTAGTGGTTACTTTAGTTGCTAAGGTATTGGGTAAATCGACAGAACAGCATGCTTAAGACCTGCACTAAGCCTACTTTAGAGGGAAAGTAGGCTTTATACTACCCAACGTTTTTTAATTCATTATGGCTTGTATTCAATGCTATTAAACCGTTCCTTAGTGCCGACGCAATTTGCAGTATGGCACTATCTACTTGCTCTTATAGCGGGCTTAAGTTTGGTATTTGCGTTTGCGCCCTTTGCTTGGCGCGTGGTGGCATGGTTAGCACCTGCGGGGCTATTTTGGTTATTACTCACACCCAGTTCTTTAAAGCAGCGTATTTTGATGGCGTGGCTATTTGGTATTGGCGTATTTGCGGGGGGCGCACATTGGCTCTATGTGAGTTTGCATGACTATGGGGGCGCACATTTTCTCTTAGCAGGACTCATGGTCGCGATTTTTGTGCTGCTGATGGGATTATACAGTGCCTTATTAGGAGGCATGACCTATGGGGTGCGGAATTTTCCTCTGGTCTTACAATTATTAGTATTTTTCCCTGCCTTTTGGTGGTTGACGGAGTGGTTACGGGGTTGGCTTTTATTAGGCGGCTTTCCGTGGTTACAATTGGGGCATACACAAATTAATACCCCATTAGTCGGGTTTGTGCCTTTTATTGGCTCTCAAGGGGTGAGCTACTTAGTGGCGTTGGGAGCGGGTGCTTTAGTGCTAGTAGTGTTAGGGGCCACTAAATCACGCATTGCAGCCTTAAGTATTTTTATCGGCCTATTGGTCACAGGTTATTTCTTAAAATCGGTTACTTGGACAACCCCTATAGGGGAAAAGCTCTATGTCAGCCTGATTCAGGGCAATCTACCACAAGAAGAAAAGTTTGTGCCTGGATTACGCAATCAGCATATTCAAAAACAGATTGATATGACCATGTCCCCCGAAGGGCAGTCTCCGTTGGAAAGTTCACATATTGTCATTTGGCCTGAAACCGCCTTACCCGATTTTTTCCATAATGCCATGGATGATGTGGTTTATCCTTTAATGGATGCGACTAAAAATACCAATAGCGATTTATTAATGGGCGGCTTTTATACCGATAATCAAAATAAAACCTATAATGCGGTGATGCGTATTGGTGCGGATGAGCGTCTTGATGTGTATGGTAAGCAGCAATTAGTGCCTTTTGGCGAATATACCCCTTTATTGGAGTATTTTCGTTGGATGGAAAAATTTATTCGCGTCCCGTTTGATAATCTCAGTCCTTGGACGGGGGGTGTGACCATGACAGTAGCCGGACAAGTAATGCGCTTATCGGTGTGTTATGAGGATGCCTATGGTGCATTAATGCTGAAAGGTTTACCGGAGGCCACTATGCTAGTGAATGTCAGTAATGATGGCTGGTTTAAGGGTTCGATTGAGGTGGCACAACACGCCGAGATTGCACGGATGCGCGCGGTAGAAAGTGGGCGCTATATGGTACGGGCGACCAATACCGGTATTAGTCAAATTATTAATCCTACGGGATATGTTGAAGCCTATGGTGCAGAAAACACTCAGATTGTGGTATCGGGTTATGCTCAGCCTATGAGTGGGCGTACTCCCTATATGTTATGGAGTGATTATGCGATATTAGGTTGGGTCTTAGCGTTAATAGGCATGGTGTATGGTCTACGCAAACGTTGGGTTAGTCTATAATTTTAGGCTCTTTTGGTTTGCTTCTTTTGGGTGAGCCGTTATTAATAGCTTGGAGCTAGCGGATAATTATGAAAATTAGAACGCTCATATGGGTATTGTTATTTTTAATTTTGCTGATTTTAATGGTATTGGGGATTAATTGGTATCTAGAACGCCATAAACCTCAGCCCCCTGTTACGCCGCCGGAACAACCGACGGAATCGGGGGGGATAACCACGCCGGTGGAGCCGGCTCCTAAGATTGAATTACCACGTTATAGTGGTCAGGCGCGTATGCCATTAGGGATGAATGCGAATGAAATTCACCACGAGGATGCAAGTTTTCCGTTTGTGGATTTATTTCGGATGGCAGATCCCTTTAAAAATAATCCCATGGGGTTAAGTACCGATAAGGTGGAATACGATGCAAATGGTTGGCCTATTAATCTGCAGGGTGGGCATGCGGGGACAAAATTCATTGGCAAAATGATTCCCGGTGCTATTCCTGAGGGACAGTATACGGTGCTATATGATGGGCAGGGTAAAATCACCTATGGTCATGATGTGAAAGTAATAAGCCAAAGCCAAGGGCGCGATGTTATTACCTTACCACCGGGGGATGATAATCAAATCGATGGCAGTCTTACTATTAAGAAAATCAATAAAAAAGACCCGATTCGTAATATTCGCATCCTACCACCCGGCGGAATTTGCCACGATGATATTTTTACCTATGTCAAAAGTGCGGAGGAATGTGTTGGCATGGGGGACTATTTACCCTATGAGCGTTATTACAACTCGATTGTATTTAACCCCGACTATTTAAATTATCTCAAAGACTTCCAAGTCGTGCGTTTTATGGGGATGTCGGGTATTACCCGTAATCCGGCGAGTCATTGGTCAGAGCGTCCGCATCTTGAGGAGTCATCTTGGGGTGGGACTTATGGTGAGCGGGGCGCACCTTTAGAAATTCAAGTGGAATTAGCCAATCGTTTAAAGGTGGATGGTTGGTTTAATGTCCCTCATCAAGCCGATGATGACTATGTGCGTAATACTGCGCAATATTTAAAAGACCACCTCGATCCTGAGTTAAAAGTCTATATTGAATATACGAATGAAGCGTGGAATACCAATTTCTCCCATAGTGAATACACGCAAAAGAAAGGGATTGAGGCCGGTTATAGTCAAAATTCGGTAGAAGCAGGGCAAGAATACTATGTTGTGCGCTCCTTAGAGGTCTTTAAGATTTTTGAAGAGGTATTTGCCGAGCGTAAAGATAAGTTAGTACGTTTATTAGGCTCTTGGGATACCCGTCCTGATCTGACCAAGCGCTTATTGACGTTGCATGATGCATATAAAAAGATTGATGCCATTGCGATAGCGCCTTATTTCGGGGGTAATGTACGTG
The DNA here is from genome assembly GCF_000380185.1 of Thiofilum flexile DSM 14609. Taxonomy (GTDB): domain Bacteria; phylum Pseudomonadota; class Gammaproteobacteria; order Thiotrichales; family Thiotrichaceae; genus Thiofilum; species Thiofilum flexile. The sequence continues at coordinate 16,430 of NZ_KB904774.1, read as the reverse complement.
ATTTTCGTACTTCAACTACCGTGGATGAAATCTTTAAATACGCCAGTGAGGAAGGCTCTTATCGCTCTTTAGCCGAATTGATTAAACATATTCAAGAGCAAACTAAGCTGACCCGTGAATTTGGAGTGGATTTAATCGCTTATGAAGGCGGGCAAAGCTTGGTTGATTGGGTGACACGTGATGCAGGGGAAGGGCCTAATCCATTATTTTTTGCTGCCAATCGTGATCCGCGCATGGGCGAGCTTTATACCAAAATGTTGAATGGTTGGAAGGATGCTGGAGGAGGCTTATTTGTGTTGTTTTCCTCCCCGCGCACGTGTCAGTGGTATGGTTGTTGGGGGCTAAAAGAGCATATTCGCCAAGATCCTGATACAGCACCAAAATACCATGCGGTGAAGGAGTTTATGAAAAATAACCCTGATTGGGGTAAAGAAAATACTTCACCCAAACCCTCCACACCGGAGCAGGTAGCACAAGTAGCCGCAAGTGTCGCCAAACAATTAGCCTCTGAGGATAAGCCGCGTAAGCCTGAGGATCCAGTGATTGTGTTTCGTCCCGCGAAAGATCCAGAGCGCTATTTCTTTTTGGAAAATCCGCGCACTCTCGATACCTTAATCACGGGAGATACGTGGGCGAAAAAAGATTTATTTGGTAAGTGGCAAGCCAAGTGGGATGAGAAATTTATTTATCTCACGGTAAAAGTCTATGACGAAAATATGATTCATGATTCCGAAGACCCCACTCAGGATGATTCGATTGAGTTTATGATTGATGCCGATAATAGTCGCTTGGATCATTATGATGGAGTGAATGATTTTAGATTCATTTTTGCTTGGGGGCGTGATCAGGTGATTTTCAGTGATAACTCACCTGATAAGGTCAAAGGTAAAGGTGCTTCATTACCCGCAGATTTTAAATATACCTTAGAAAAAACCGCTGATGGCTATGAGCTACAAGCTTATATTCCTTGGTCGTTATTAGGTGTCACGCCGGCGATTGCTAAGCGGGTGGGGGTTGAGGTACAGGTGAATGATGACGATGATGGCGGTGATCGTGAACAAAAAATCTCATGGATTGCTCGCCAAGCACATGCAGATACCGATCCACGTTTATTTGGGGTAGTAATTATTAGCGGACGTTGAGAGGGCTAGCCCCTCAGATAAAGGAGCGTACTTATGAGTGCGCTCCTTTAGTGCCCGTTAGCGAGTGCTTAAGGTAGTGGGTTTATCACCCGGAAGATCTAAAGTCATGAAGTGCTTGTCGTGGCTAGAGAGATGAAAGAGTTGCCGAATCATTTGGTTTTCATAGCGTACTTGAGCAATATAATTCCCCGCCGGTAGTAATAACGCAGCTGTATGATGTCTAGATTGATAAATCTTTGTTTTTGAAAGATTATTTAATTTATAAATAGACAAATCGACCTTTTTGAATAATGGCTCCCCGTGCTGTTGCACCATTAAAAAGAGCTGTGTTTGATTACTAGAGAGCGCCCAGGCGGGCTGAACTAGATTGGTTAATAAGACAAGTAGAGAGGATTTAGCGAAGGTGTGGATCAAGGTCATACTAGCCTCTTAGTTATTATAATTATTAATCAGTATGTGAGTGTTAGGACATATTGAAGATGTTGGTTGCAAAATATAATTAGGTATTTTTTTATTACTATTGTGAACACCTGCTTGTGTGTTCTAAGCCCTCACCAACAAAACCGCCCCAGTAAAGCAATAAGTGATTACTGCCTGTCAGGTATCTATGACCTGTCAATGACTAGTAGAGTCAAAACTATAAATTAATTTTATTAATTATAAATTATTCTAATGAATAAGCAATATATGTGTAGGGGTATTTTGTTTGGAGTCAGCTAGATGAAAACAGGGGGTAAGCAGGAAGTAAAGCGCTAGCATTATCCTGCTAACGCTTTGAAATATAAGTATAATTATCTGTTATGCCTTACCAGATAAAGCCAGGTTCACGGTAATAACGCCGTCCATCCCGAAAAGGTTGACTTTGATTAGAGCGAGCCTGCCGTTTGGGCGGACAATATCCCGCATTAGCATAACGTACCTGTGAGCGAGGACGTGAAACTACGGTACTCGTGATCACGGTGGTGACGACCCTAGTGCTAGTGTAAGCAACTGGCTCTTGATAACTTACCTCGGTAGTGCGACAAGGCGAATTACAATCACCTGAGGTTACAAAGGTGGCATAGGTGGCATGAGCTTGAGTACTGAGAGCGCCTAAACCCATGACACTAACGGCCATTAACGGTTTAAGTAAGTTTTTCATCATATAATCCTTGTTATTAATTAATTACAGAGTAACCAGGGCGAATATAGCCACTGTCAAAGGCCAGCAAAGCGACACGATTAGATTTTTTGGCTAACATTTTGGCCTGACGGCGTAAATCACGGGCTTGTAAACTGAGATCGACGTCATTGAAACCTTGTCTTTTACTAATAGCGACTTGATATTCTAGTGCACTAGCTTGTTGATTTAAGCACCATGCTTGTGCGCGTAATGAGTTACCTTTGTCCACGATAGGGGCTAAGGGGCCAGCCATTGCAGCTTGCTGTATTGTCAGTGTCGCTAAACCACCACTAATAGCTAATAATAATTTGTTCATTGTGCTAATCCTTGTGTGAGAAGAAGATCATCTTTCTTCATCACTAAGAATAGTGTAGATTCTTTAAAAAATAATTTTATTTTTTTATTTTAATCAATAAGTTAATAAAATTTTTTGACCGGGATGTAAGCTTTATTATCCTCCACTTTTAGATTAAGGTGGCTTATTTTATTAATATTTTTTAAATCTATGATGCAGGGTGGGGAGTGCTGATTTGTTGTACTTATGATACAGTAAAACCATGATTAAAGATGGTAAATTAGAGATAATAGGTAGAGCGTATTAATGTAATTGGCACTGTAATTGCCTTATTTGATTACTTGCCAAGTACTCGCTAAATATCGGAGTAAAATATGGAGCTGACCCCGCGTGAAAAGGATAAATTATTACTATTTACGGCTGGTCTATTAGCCGAGCGGCGTAAAGCACGTGGCTTAAAATTAAACTACCCAGAGGCGGTCGCCTTGATTAGTTGTGCCATTTTAGAGGGCGCGCGCGATGGCAAAACCGTTGCTGAGCTAATGAATGAGGGACGCACACTGCTCTCTCGTGCGGATGTTATGGAAGGTATTCCAGAAATGATTACCGAGGTGCAAGTGGAGGCCACTTTCCCTGATGGTACTAAGTTAGTCACCGTCCACGATCCTATTATTTAATAGTGAAGGAGCAGGCCATGATTCCGGGCGAGATTATTCCAGCAGCGGGCGATATTGAATTGAATGTAGGGCGAGATACCGTCACGATTGTGGTCGCTAATACGGGCGATCGACCGATTCAAGTGGGTTCCCACTATCATTTTTTTGAAACCAATGACGCGCTGCAATTTGACCGCGACAAAGTACGCGGCATGCGCCTGAATATTCCGGCGGGAACAGCGGTGCGTTTTGAGCCGGGACAAACCCGTGAAGTGCAATTAGTCCCTTATGCGGGAAGCCGTGAAGTGTATGGTTTTCAAGGTAAAATCATGGGGTCATTATAAGGATTAGGAGTTATTAGGATTATGACTAAAATTAGTCGCCAAGCTTATGCCGAAATGTATGGCCCTACCACAGGGGATAGAGTGCGTTTAGGTGATACGGCTCTGATGATTGAGGTGGAGCACGATCATACCGTTTATGGGGATGAGGTAAAGTTCGGCGGCGGTAAGGTCATTCGTGATGGCATGGGGCAATGTCAGTGGGTGGATGCCGAGGTGGCTGATTTAGTGATTACTAATGCCCTGATTTTAGATCATTGGGGGATTGTTAAAGCCGATGTTGGTATTAAGCACGGACGTATTGCGGGTATCGGTAAGGCAGGCAATCCTGACACGCAAGCGGGTGTGACGATTCTAGTAGGCCCTGGAACCGAAGTGATTGGGGGCGAAGGGCATATTCTCACCGCTGGCGGTATTGACTCTCATATTCATTTTATTTGTCCGCAGCAAATTGAAGAAGCATTGATGTCTGGGGTGACCACTATGTTAGGTGGCGGAACAGGGCCTGCTACAGGTACGAATGCCACTACTTGTACCCCCGGTATTTGGAATATGCACCGTATGCTCGAAGCTGCCGATAGCATGCCGATGAATTTAGGTTTTTTGGGCAAAGGTAATGCTAGTTTACCCCAAGCCTTACGTGAACAAGTGGCAGCCGGTGCGATTGGTTTAAAGCTACATGAGGATTGGGGCACGACTCCGGCGGCAATTGATTGTTGTCTAAGCGTTGCGGATGAAATGGATGTGCAAGTTGCCATTCATACCGATACCTTAAATGAATCCGGCTTTGTCGAGGATACCCTCGCCGCAATTAATGGGCGGGTGATTCACACCTATCACACCGAGGGTGCGGGTGGTGGGCATGCGCCGGATATTATTAAAGCTGCAGGCTTGGCTAATGTATTACCTTCCTCTACGAATCCCACCCGTCCTTACACCATTAATACCGTCGATGAGCATTTAGATATGCTCATGGTCTGTCATCATTTATCGCCTGCTATTGCTGAAGATGTGGCCTTTGCTGAAAGCCGTATCCGTCGCGAAACCATTGCTGCTGAGGATATTTTGCACGATCTTGGGGCTTTTTCGATGATTTCCTCTGATTCGCAGGCGATGGGGCGAGTGGGTGAGGTGATTACTCGTACTTGGCAAACAGCGCATAAAATGAAAGTCCAACGCGGAGCTTTAGCGCCCGATTCGGAGCGCAATGATAATTTCCGTGCTAAACGTTATATTGCTAAATATACCATCAACCCGGCTATTACCCATGGGATTAGCCATGAGGTTGGCTCGATAGAAGTCGGCAAACTGGCGGATTTAGTATTATGGAAACCGGCCTTTTTTGGCACTAAGCCTAGTCTGATTATTAAAGGCGGGATGATTAGCGCAGCCCCGATGGGTGATCCGAATGCCTCAATCCCGACCCCGCAGCCCGTGCATTACCGCCCTATGTTTGGTGCTTATGGTAAGGCTTGTCAGGCTACGACGATGATTTTTATCTCTCAAGCTGCTTTGGATGCGGGCATACCTACGCAATTAGGTTTGCAGAGTTTGATTGGCGTGGTGAAAAACTGCCGCACCATTAGCAAAGCCAGCATGATCCATAATGACTACCAGCCCGTGATTGAAGTGGACTCGCAAACCTATCAGGTAAAAGCCGATGGGCAACTATTAACCTGTGAACCCGCAACAGAATTACCCTTAGCGCAACGTTATTATTTATTTTAACGAAGTGGCAAAGAAATACCCCCACGGCTGTTACTCGAATCCTTGTCAGTGTAGGGGTAAACGAAAAAGTTTGCCCCTAACTAAGTTAAGTATTAACGACCCTTAGTATAGCGGGTAAAGATGGCTTGAACCTCGGCGGGGAATTGTTGATTTTCGTCTTCTTTAAATTGGCGAAAATCACCAGCCGTGCTGATAGTGATAATATCAGTCACATTACCCCTTAGTACTTGGGGGCGTTTGACTGAGTTAAGTGTTTGATAACGCGCACCCTTTAAAGAGCGGACTAAGGCTAAATATTCCGTGTCTGAAATACGTCCTTTCTTTTGTCCGGTAATACGCCCCTGCTTATTATAATCAGTGAGGGTGATAGTTAGATCATTGTTTAGGCGTAATTCTTTTTGCTTCCATTGCGCGGTGGGTGTGCGTGGATTAGAGGTGCGGCTAAAGACCACATTGATAATATCAGTCGATACGGTCATGTTGTTGTTAGTAGTAGGATTAGTTCTGAGGCTAGCGCGTTGTACTTGTACTTGTGGCAGAGGCGAGGACTCAGGAATGGCAGCGCTGATCACTTCTTTTTTGGGAAGGGTACTATTACTAGCGACAGCTTGAGGCGCACTTGTAGCCGTATCGACGGCTTTGGTTGGTGTACCACCACAGCTCGTGAGCAAGATTAAAAGTGGCAGTACTGTCCATAGTTTAAGCATAGTGTAGTTCCTTTAGATCGGATGGATGAAAACGTTGTTTGTTATAAAGGATTTTTAAGGATTATGCAGCAAGGTTTTTATTAGGTTTGCAGGTGATTTATCCTTGCCCTGTTAGGAGTATTTCGGTGTATTAAAGGCCTAGTGTAGAATCGCGCCACTTTAGTTACTGTTTCCTGAGGAGTGAAATCATGGCGCAAGTCACACGCGAGCAAGTGGAAAGCCTGTTGGGTACTATACAGGAGCGTTACTTAGAAAAAGATCTAATCAGTGCCAAAATGGTCAAGAACCTTGAAGTAAGCCCTGGCGGAATTAAGATGCAGATCGTGCAGGGTTATCCGGCGGGGAGCTATCGAGAGGAGTTAGCTCAGACCGTGAAAGAAGTTTTGGCGGAGCTAGGTTTGCCGGTTGAGGTGAGTGTGAGTACTCAGATAGAGGCTCATGCGGTACAAAAAACACTGAAGCGTCAAAGCGGGATTAAAAATATTATTGCCATTGCCTCCGGTAAAGGGGGGGTTGGTAAATCCACAACAGCGGTCAATTTAGCCTTAGCTTTAAAAGCCGATGGTGCCAGTGTGGGGATTTTAGATGCGGATATCTATGGCCCTAGTCAGCCACGTATGTTAGGGATCAAAGGCCAGCCGTTGTCAGATGATGGTAAAACTATTCGTCCAATGGAAAATCACGGCATTAAAGCCATGTCGATGGGCTTTTTGATTACTGATGAAGATACCCCGATGATTTGGCGTGGCCCTATGGTGACACAAGCACTAGAGCAATTATTGAATGATACGCAATGGGGCGAGTTGGATTATTTAGTCATCGATTTACCACCCGGAACCGGTGATATTCAATTAACCCTATCACAAAAAATCCCTGTCTCAGGGGCGATTATTGTTACCACTCCGCAAGACATTGCCTTACTCGATGCACGTAAGGGCTTAAAGATGTTTGAAAAGGTCGAAGTACCGATTTTAGGCATTGTGGAGAATATGAGTATGCACCAGTGTAGCCAGTGCGGCACCATTGAGCATATTTTTGGTGAAGGCGGTGGGTTGCGCATGGCAGATCAATATGAAGTGACCTATTTAGGCGGTTTGCCACTAGATCGGAATATTCGCGAGCAAGTGGATAGTGGTAACCCAACCGTAGTGGCTGATCCTGATGGGGCGGTGACTAAACTCTATTTAGACATTGCACGTAAAGCAGCGGCACATCTAGCCACTAAGAATAAGGACTATGCCACTAAGTTCCCTACCATTAAAATTCAAAATGTTTAATTTTGTCGATTTAATTTAAGGGATAAATGGTCTCAATCGAGGGTTATTTTTTAATATAGAAAGGGGAAAGCCTTTTATCTGAAAAACCCTCAGCTTGAGAGTGGATTTAGATGTTGAGTTCGATGGCTTTACGTAAGATTCAACTCATGGAACAACATTGTGAATGACACGGAACTAATGACAAGGATGTCACCTACTTAGTGGAGCAGTAGGGTTAGCAGGGAGTTCGCAGCCTTATCAAGGATGATCTTAGTAGCATAGCGCTTAATAGGGATATTTGTCGATCTAAGGAATAGGTCACGCACGGCAGATACTCAATCTGTTCGTGATTAGGATAGATGCTAAGGCACAGGGCTAATCAATCAAGGAACGATGTATTAGACTATTCAGGATGATTAAGTCTAATAACGAGCTGTAATACTTCGGTATTACAGCTTTTTCATTTTTAGGGCAAAAATTTTAAATAAAAAAGATTAATGTTAAAGATTTTAGACTTATAGCTCTAATCTTGCTCAGCTAGCGCTATTTCTCTAAAGTATTACCCTTATTTTAATTATTAAGGGGGCGGTATCATGTCTAGATTATGGGCTTGGAGTTTGATTGGGGTTCTCAGTTTGGTGCTACAAGGTTGTGCGAGTGTGCCTGGGGTGTTAGAACAGCCTAAGATTTCAGTGCAGGATGCAAGCCTGCAAAGTGTTTCATTAACCCAAGGCAATGCTGTGATTGCCATACAAATCACCAATCCTAATGCCTTTCCGCTGCCGATTCGTGGTGTGGGCTATGGTTTAAATCTCAATCAAGTGCGTGTGGCTCAGGGACAACAACAATTAGCACAAAGCATTGCCCCTCACTCTACTATTCCGTTGAATATTCCTATTCAATTACAGTTCGTCGAAATTGCTCGCTTGATTCCGCGCTTAATTAGTGAGCGTAAGGTTCAGTACGATTTAGTGGGTGAGGTACAATTGCCGCTGATTAGTATCCCATTTCAAAAGCAAGGTGGCATTGGAGTAACCCCATGAGTATAAAAGCAGATCGTTGGATTCGGCAGATGGCAGAACAACATGGCATGATTGAACCCTTTGAGTCAGGACAGGTACGCCATGTCAATGGTGAAAAAATCGTGTCCTATGGCACATCCAGTTATGGCTATGATGTACGCTGTGCCAATGAGTTTAAGATTTTTACCAATATTAATTCAGCGATTGTAGACCCCAAAAACTTCGATGCGAATAGCTTTGTCGATTTCACAGGTGATGTTTGTATTATCCCACCCAATTCATTTGCGCTGGCTAGAACGGTTGAGTATTTCCGAATTCCACGCTCTATATTAACCGTATGTTTAGGAAAATCGACTTATGCCCGTTGTTTTCGGGGAGATACCCGTGTGGCATTGGTGGATGGATCAGCGCCTACTTTAGAGGAAATGGCGGTTCGCGCGGAGCAGGGCGAGTTATTTTGGGGTTATAGTATTGGTGAAAATGGTCGATTAGTCGTTACCCAGTTACAAGCACCTCGTTATATTGGGCGTGATAGCTTAGTTGAAGTGACGCTGGACAATGGCAAAAGTATTTTCGCAACACCCGATCATCTATTTATGTTACGGGATGGCCACTGGTGTGAGGCGGGTAATTTACGTGCAGGTGCTTCACTAATGCCGTTGTATCGTCAATTAGCGCGAGGCTATGAGATGGTATATCAACCCCTCAATGGGCATCTATATCCGACTCATCGCTTAGCAGATGAATGGAATTTACGCCAAGGAATTTATCAGGAATTACCCAATACACATAGGCATCATGTTGATTTTAATCGATTAAATAATAATCCTTGGAATCTAATCCGCATGGATGCTAAAGAGCATATCACGATGCATAATGCAGAAAGCTATGGCGAGGACTTTGATCCAAGTGAGCATAGCGCCTCCATTAAGGCCGCATTAGCAGAGCGTATGCAAAACCCTGAATGGGCAGAACGTTATGCTAGTTTACAACAAGAGCGAGCTATGCGTTTTTGGCATGATGAGCACTATCAAGCAAAGCGCGGCGAGTTATTAGAGCAACGGCGTAATCCAACCGATGCTACACGCGAACTACATCGTCAAGCCATGCTACAACGCTATCACGATTCAGCAGAGCGAGCACGTCAAGGCGAGCGTATGAAGTCAGTCTGGACAAATGCTGCGATAGAGCGCCGCACAAAACAGGCTGAGATAGCGCGTCACTTAAGACTAAGGGGGGATATTTCAGAGGATGTCGTTTTACAGGCGCTGCATCAAACGGGTTCTATTCGTGGTGCTGCACGCCTATTAGAGTGTGATCGCTCAGTATTTAGGCGTTTTCCTCAGGTGATTGATCAATTTAGAGGTGTGCAAGGTGAAGCACGTCGTAATCACAAGGTGGTATCTGTGCGTGAAGTTGCAGGTGATCATGATGTGTATTGTTTGACAGTGCCAGAGGCGGGTAATTTTGCTCTAGAGGATGGTGTGTTTGTACATAATTGCGGGATTATTGTGAACGTAACACCTTTAGAGCCTGAGTGGGAGGGGCATGTCACGTTAGAGTTTTCTAATACGACTACGCTACCGGCAAAAATTTATGCGAATGAGGGTGTGGCACAAATGCTCTTTTTTGAGTCGGATGAGGTGTGCGAAACCTCATATAAGGATCGTGGGGGTAAATACCAAGGCCAGCGTGGTGTTACCTTACCGCGTACCTAGTTAGCGTTAGGGTATTGAAGCATAAGGTAGATTGTTGGCAAAAAGTGGCTGAAAAAACCGCAAAAAGATGAAGTTGTTCTATAATTCAAAGTGTTGCTAAAAACCCACTAAATGAAATAGCGAGTAGGTGGGTCGTCTGGGCGTTAGTTTGTTGAGAAGCCTCTTTCATTAAGAAGGAGGTGGATGTTAATAACTGCGAGTGGATTGAGGAGGGAGTGTTATGTGTCCATCTACACTAGAACAGCCTAGTCGGCGTTTCTTTTTGTGGCTGCCTTTGGCCATAGTCGGTAGTTCTTTATTAGCTAAATCAGGATTGGCAGAAACGTTAGCCCCGATAGCGCCTGCTTTACCCGGAGGGGCTTGCCCTTTAAATAGTGGCGGGCCTTCCTTATTAGGGTCTAAATGGGTATTGCAGTCGATTTATGGGAATAGTATTCCTGCCAAACTTAAAATCACTATGCGAGTGAATAATAATAGCTTAGAGGGTTTTTCCGGTTGTAATCGTTATAATGCCGCGTTTCGGCGCGTGGGCTATACCGGCTTTAGAATGACTAAAATTAATAAGCATCAAAAGGCCTGTGAAGTCCTTCCAACCTATCCCGGTGGACCTACGATTAATGTGGGTAATTGGGAGGGAAACTACCTGCGTACTATCCGGCGAGCGGGCAGTGTGCAGCAGGATGAGAGTGGGCGGGTATTACGCTTTTATAATCGCAGTGGTGAGATGTCAGTCGTCTTTCGGCGTACCTATGATACGGCGTGATAACCGTTCTAAATGCAAACCTTCGTTTAGGTCATGGTTCGTGACCTAAACCGCAGCACTCATATATATTGCCCCTAGTTTTGGTGCTATGATACAACGCTTTTTCAAGATCCCCCAGTGCAGGAGAAAAGCGGCATGTTTTCCAAACAAATGACTATTAGCGGGTATGACGATGAACTCTGGTCAGCCATGCAAGCCGAAGAGCAGCGTCAAGAAGAACACATCGAATTAATCGCCTCAGAAAACTACACCAGCCCCCGTGTACTAGAAGCGCAAGGCTCAGTACTCACCAATAAATATGCCGAAGGCTATCCGGGCAAGCGTTATTACGGCGGTTGTGAATATGTAGATATTGCTGAAGAATTAGCGCTTAAACGGGCTAAAGAATTATTCGGTGCCGATTATGCCAATGTGCAGCCCCATTCAGGCTCACAAGCCAATGCTGCGGTGTATATGGCACTGTTAAATCCGGGTGATACTGTATTAGGTATGAGCTTGGCACATGGTGGACATTTGACCCATGGAGCCAAGGTTAATTTCTCCGGTAAAATTTATAATGCAGTACAATACGGTATTACCGCTGATGGTTATATCGATTACGCTGAAGTCGAGCAATTAGCGCTCGAACATAAGCCGAAAATGATTGTAGCAGGTTTTTCTGCTTATTCACGTGTGATTGACTGGCAAAAATTCCGTGAGATTGCTGATAAAGTCGGTGCTTACTTATTTGTGGATATGGCACATGTCGCGGGCTTAGTCGCAGCAGGTCAATACCCAAGCCCGGTGCAAATTGCGGATGTTACTACCTCTACCACTCACAAAACCCTACGTGGTCCGCGCGGTGGTCTGATTCTGGCTAAAGCTAATCCCGATCTTGAGAAAAAATTCAATTCATTAGTTTTCCCCGGTATTCAAGGTGGGCCTTTAATGCATGTGATTGCGGCTAAAGCGGTTGCCTTTAAAGAAGCGTTAGAGCCAGCGTTTAAAGCCTATCAAGAGCAAGTGGTTAAAAATGCCCGTGTGATGGCGAATACACTGATTAGCCGTGGGTATAAAATTGTCTCTGGTGGTACAGATAATCACTTAATGCTGATTGATTTAATTGATAAAGGTTTGACCGGTAAGGCAGTGGATGCAGCCTTAGGTTTAGCCAATATCACAGTCAATAAAAACTCCGTTCCTAATGATCCTCAATCACCCTTTGTAACCAGCGGTATTCGTATTGGTACGCCAGCTGTTACTACACGTGGTTTTAAAGAAGCCGAGTGTGAGCAACTAGCCCATTGGATGGCAGATGTCATGGATAATATGGGTGATGCGGCGGTACTTGAGCGGGTGAAAGGCCAAGTCGTAGCGATTTGCCAACGTTTCCCTGTTTACGCGGCCTAAGATGCGTTGTCCCTTTTGTGGCGCGGATGATACTCGAGTAGTAGATTCGCGCCTAGCGAATGAAGGTGGACAGGTCAGACGGCGACGTCGTTGTGGGGTGTGTGATGAGCGCTTTACCACGTTTGAAGTCGCCGAATTGACTATGCCGCGTGTGATTAAAAGTAATAATGCCCGCGAACCCTTTAATGAGCAAAAGTTACGGGGCGGCATTATGCGGGCGCTAGAAAAACGTCCGGTGACGATTGAGGCGATTGAGGCGGCTTTAAATCGCATTCATAAGCATATTCTCATCAGTGGCGAGCGAGAGGTCAGTTCAGCCTTTATTGGTGAATTGGTCATGGGTGAGCTGCGCCAGTTAGATGAAGTGGCCTATGTGCGTTTTGCCTCGGTATATCGTCGCTTTAATGATGTAGAAGAATTCCGCAGTATGATTGACCGCCTTGAGCAAGATGAGCGCGATAGCTCTATTCCTTCAACCTTATCCCCCCCATAAATCCATGTCTTTTTCTCCCGACGATTATCGTTACATGGCGCGAGCGCTGCAATTAGCCCAGCGTGGCCTCTATACCACTCACCCCAATCCGCGCGTAGGCTGTGTGATTGTTAAAGACGGGCAAATAGTGGGTGAGGGCTGGCATGAGCGAGCCGGTGAACCTCATGCTGAAGTTTTCGCGTTGAAGCAAGCCGGTGCCTTAGCTCAAGGGGCAACGGCCTATGTCACCTTAGAACCCTGCAATCATTATGGGCGTACTCCACCGTGTTCAGTTGCATTAGTAGAGGCTCAAGTCGGCAAAGTGATGGCTGCCATGGTAGACCCCAATCCACAAGTCGCAGGACAAGGTTTAAAGCGGCTAGAGCACGCCGGAATTAAAACCGCGTTTGGCTTAATGGAGGCCGAGGCTCGCGCCTTAAATCAGGGTTTTTTAAGCCAGATGGAGCGGGGGCGTCCTTTTGTGCGGGCGAAATTAGCCAGTAGTTTAGATGGACGTACCGCGATGGCTTCAGGTGAAAGTGTGTGGATTACCGGAGAGGCTGCACGGCAAGATGTGCAATATTGGCGTGCTCAAGCAGGGGCGGTTCTAACCGGCATTGGTACGGTTTTATATGATAATCCCGCCTTAAATGTGCGCCTAACGAGTGAGCAATTAGGACTAACAACGCCAATACGTCAACCGTTGCGCGTGATTGTAGACTCTCAACTACGTATACCCCTGAATGCTCAAATCCTAACCCTAGACGGTGCGGTATTAATCTACACACTTAATTCTGATGATGTGGCAAAGAGGGCTGCTTTAGAGCAATTAGGGGTGAGGATACGTGTGCTAGAGACACCGACCATAGAGCTGCCGATGGTGATGCAGGATTTAATCAAGCAGGGTATTAATGAAGTGCATGTGGAGGCGGGGGCGACATTGAATGGGGCATTATTCGCCGCACAGTTAGTTGATGAGTTGGTCTTATATTTAGCACCGCACCTCATGGGGTCAATGGGGCGACCCTTAGTCGAATTACCGCTTCAGCACATGTCAGAACGGGTCGGGCTGACTATCAAAGATATGCGTAGGGTAGGGCAAGATTTGCGCCTTGTTGCTACCCCTAAATATTAGTCAAGTCAAAAATACTACCGTTTGTCTGAATTATTCGGTTATACTTTAGCCGGCTTATCATTATTAATAATTTTTTATAATCTTTTAATTAAAATTGGGGACACGTATGAGTGTTGCAAAAATCATTGAGATATCCTGTACTTCTAACAAAAGTTTTGAGGATGCGATTCAACAGGGGATTACACGAGCTGAAAAAACCTTGAAAGGTGTGAAAAGTGCGTGGGTTGCGGATCAGTCCGTGGAGGTGAAGGATGGTAAAGTGATTGAGTATCAAACCCGCCTGAAATTGACGTTTGTTCTAGAGTAATTTTCTCCTAGTGAAACGCCTAAACACTCTATGTCAGTTTAGGCGTTGCCGTACTTAAGACACAGTTTTAAAAGTTCCTGCATAACGAAATACCTCACCCAGCCATGGATGGGTTAAGCGAAAATCCATCGCAAAATATTGATCATCTATCGCTCGTTCAATAATCGTGGTATGCCCTAAGAATAAAGACTCTGGTAGCGTCCATGAGTGCCGCCCTAAACGTAACACCATACCCTGACCGTGATAATGTAAAGCCTGATCTTTCATTTCCACGCTCAAACGTAAGCCCATAAAGCGATTAATATATTCGGTGATCACATTACCCCCCTCATATACCCAGTAACTATTAAAGGCAATTATTTTGCCATCGCTGAAGGTGAGTGTACGCGCCCACTGTAGTTGCTGATCGACAAAACATTTTTGTACTTGGGTGGGTACTTGCTTGGCGCGGCGATTGACCATGACCCCGAACCAGCGCATCACGCTTAAATAGGGTTGCATCCACAGTGGATAACTAATATCCAAAAAACCAATATCTTGATTGGTTTGGCTTTGGTGATGAGCCTTGAGCGCAGGCGGTAAAGCCTCCCATGATGAACCTAAGGCTTGTTGTATCATCGATAATTGAGTCATGTTACCACCCCACCATAGTTTTAAAGACCATTAATAATACGATGGCTACCATCGCTATAAAAGCAGGCACACCTAGCCAAAACCACCATCTGGCATAATACCAATAGAGCGCGGGTAAAGCTGTATGGGTCGCAGCGGCCATATTCGAGAGTTCGCGCATTTGAATTTGTAACCACACCACAGGTAGCCAACATAAACCCGCTACCACATATAAGCCTAAGCTCCACGCAATCCACGGTGTACTCAAGGGTAATTGCAGTAAATACACCATCCATAAGCCACTAATAGGCTGGAAAATCACGGTGGGTGTGGTAAATAACCAATCAGCGAGTACCACATGGCGATTAGTAACTGCAATGTGTTCAATATTACCGCTCTGATCCGCCATCCATTTATAAAAAGCGCTGCCTAATCCGGTGCCAAAGAGCAACACCATGCTTAAAATATGCAAGTATTTCAGCGTCAAATAGGTCATAGCAATGTCTCCCAGTCCAGAGGTTCACGTCCTAAAAACGCAGTAAGGGGCTGTACCTCGGCACTATTACCCCGTAACAGCATATGTATCGAGTCAGGATGTAGGAGTGGAGAGGCGAATTGCCCTAATTGTGCGCCCGCTAATGCGAGCGGTATAGGGACAGAAAAAGTACGCAGCGGCTGAGTGATACCCTGTAAACGGCGCAGGAACTGTAACCATGCTCTGAAGGCAAACTCCTGACGGCCTACCACATCGAGAGTCATTGGTTGAGGCGGCGTGTTCAATGCCTTAATAACGGTGGCGACTAAATCATTAATATGGACAGGGCGAATGATTTGATCGCCTTTACCCAATAATCCCACTATAGGTAAACGAGCTAAGCGCTTAAATAATTGCGTACTATCACCTTTGTCACCATAGACTAGAGAGGGGCGCAAAATGGCCGCGTTTAAGATTGAGGCACGTAAAAAATCATCGGTTTGTCGTTTGCTGAGGTGATAGGCACTGCGAGCGGCACTATCAGCGCCTAGGGCAGAAATTTGAATAACCTTACCGATATTTAACTGTTCACAGGCTTTAAAAAGAGCTATCGGTGCTTGCGTATGTAGGACTTGAAACGATTGAGTACGGGTTTGCCCAATAATGCCCACGCTATTAATCACACCATCAATAGAGTCGAGCAAGGGCAACCAAGCATCCGCTGTGGTGAGCTGATTAAAGTCATACCCATAGCGGCGGGCAATCGGTTTGACGGTGTGACCTTGAGCCTGTAAAGCCTGCATAAGGGTTTGCCCAATAAACCCAGAGGCTCCGGTGAGCAAAATGTGCATAACATACTCCTGAGTGCTGAGGAGTTGTCACATTAGCGATTTTGGGGAGGGATGACTTCCATTTTGATAAGGCGAAAGTCATTTTTTAGTTCTAAATGATCATTCTGGAGCTGTATAACCTGAGTTCGATATAAGGAAAAAAGCCACACAACCTGAGATACTCATAGGATCACAACACCCTATATCCAATCTCCTGAAGGTGGCTTACTATGATGCTAACACGATTATTCTGCGACCTAGATGATTTTTGCCAAACCTTTCTACCGGTCTGGAAACCCACCTTGCTAACGGCAGATGGAAAAGCGACCCGCCGCCGTGAAAGTAGCTTGTGTGCTAGCGAAGTCATGACGTTACTAGTGCATTACCATCAGTCGGGTTACCGTAATTTTAAGGGGTTCT
>NZ_KB904773.1 GCF_000380185.1 Thiofilum flexile DSM 14609 | reverse complement strand
CTAGATGCAGTCGACCCCAGCGCACCATTTCTACCCCATCATCTGCGCCCGCTAAGGTGGCCGCTAGACCCAGTAATAGGATCTCGGGCAGCGGATAGATCACTTTGGCGAGTTGGCGCGGATCGCGTAGGCTGGCCAGATGTTCCATCAGACGGCTTACGGCATTGGCCGGAGGTGGGCATTGGGTAGGGGGGACGGGAGGAGTGTTTGACATCTTGACGGCTCTCGGAGTGAAAGCCTTACTTATCCTCTATTTATATAGCAAGGTTCAAGCGATTGCCCTGAATTGTTTACCAAAAGCGTTTGACAAGCGTCTTTATAGTGCTTAACATCTCCACCCTTAATATACTATGATTTCCTTATAGTGTTCTAAGCCGATGTGGCGGAATTGGTAGACGCGCTAGTTTCAGGTATTAGTGGGGCGACCCGTGGAAGTTCGAGTCTTCTCATCGGCACTTTTTATTTACCAACGATTGTTGGTTAAAAGCCTTAGATTATCGTTAATCGGGGCTTTTTTCGTTTTTAGCGTCTGTTAATGTTTTTTGTTCTTGCTTTTGTAACCAGGCACCAATAAAACCACGCATTACTAAAGCTGTTGGAATACTAACCACCATAATAAAGCCAATAAGATCCATAAACGATCCATGCAGCGGGTATACCACATTCACTATGAGCATCACAATAAAAACCAATATCAGATTGATCAGGGTGAGGGTAATAATAGGTAAGCGTTTACCAACGACGGTGCGATAGATTCGATGCGGCAGGGCAAAGATCACTAGGCTGGGGGTTAGAGCCAATAATAACAATAAGATAATTAATACAAAGAGGCTAAACATTAAATTTTTCGTTTTGTATCAGGATAGAGAACGTTACAATATAACGTTAAGATGGGGAAGTCCTCTATAAACCAAGTTCTGTTAGGATGACTTAACTATGTGGCTTGTGGTAACACGCAATAAGGTGTGTAACTTCAAGGTTATAGTTTTTAATCTACGGTTTCGTATCACTCTTGAGGTATATTAAGTTAATGAAAGTAAAAACATTTATTGGAATGACGCTCTTGGCGTTTTTGGGTTTTCTAGCGACTAGCCAAGCGGCTCCTTTGTTAACTGCAACAGCCGATAAGCCAACGGCGGGTGAGAATTTTCCGAATACAGCGATGGCAACCGTGGTGGTTCGTTCGATTAATAAAAATGAATTAAATTACCTCAATAACTGTATGCGCGATTTAAATATTCCTCAAGGAGCTTATGAGCGCTTGTTGCGTATGGTCACTCTGCCACGTCTGTCTAATGGTCAACAATGGTATTTTATACGCCCTGCATTAAATCCTTATTGCCAAACCTTTTATGGGAATAATGGTTTCCGGTACTGGCTAGTGAGCTTGGCTGATGGGGCTTATCAAATACGTTACAGTGGGCAGGGTAGCACTTTCCGGGTATTAAACACGATATCCAATGGGTATTATGATATTGCTGCGAGTAGCTGTAACTCAGCAGAATGCTTTACTACTACCATGAAATATGTGGGTGAGCGTTATACGCCTTTCCAATGTAGTGAAATGCGTTTTTCAGCCGGCAGTGGTGGTGACTCAGAGTTTAATGTACCTTGTACCCCCCGTGCTCGTTAGTAGACGAATAAATAGAGAGTACGAATTTGTACTCTCTTAATAAGGCTACTGTGACTTATTTCTTTTTGGAAACGCGTTCAAATAAAATAGGGTAGGTTTGATTCTCAACCAAACCATGCCCCCCACGTTGTATACGAGCAATATCATAATAGCCGCGTAATTTTAATTGACCGGCTGTATCAGTGGGGCTTTTATTTTCCTCACCCATAATTAAATATAAACGATGTTCATAAAAAGCATATTGCGGATTAGCACTAGGCTCTTGGGTATACAGATATAAAAATGGAAAAGGAGCTAACTGACCATAGAAATATTGAGGTGAGCTATCCGTATAAGTTCTTTTATTAATAGTAAAATGTGCTCCTGTAGTGCCTATGGTGAGGTTAATGGCTGGGAAAATAGCACGCCACTCGCCTTCATATACGCCTTTATCGACAGCATGAGCCTTGAGACTTAATACAGTAAAAACCAGCCCGATTATTAATATCATAAAACGCATCTGTTATATATTCCTTATTAACCGAAATAAATCTGACCTTTAGGATAACGTACTTTAGGCGTTGTATTCATGGCGAGGAAAATACCCAGTGATAAAGGTCCTACCCGTCCCATGAACATTAATAGCATAATGATACTCCGCTCGAAATCACTCAAACTAGCCGTAATACCTAATGATGCTCCTACTGTAGCCAAAGCAGACGTTGCTTCAAAAAATAATGCTAGAATTTGCCCATCACTATCCAAGGTTAGTAAAAACACCGCTAACATTAGCAATATCAGAGTCGTTACAGTTAAAGCCAATACTTTTTGAATTTGATCCTCGCGGATACTACGCCCAAAGACATGAATCCAACGTTGGCGTTTAAAAAACGCAATAGCCGATAAGATCAATACAATAAAGGTAGTGACTTTTAAGCCCCCCGCCATAGAGGTACTGCCGCCACCAATGAGCATTAGCATAATAAATAAGAGTGTAGTCGATTCATGCATGCCTGCCAGATCAATACTATTTAGACCACCACTACGGCTCATCACCATTTGAAACCAGCTTGCACCAAATTTGGCACTGGGGCTATCTAATGCACCTAGGGTTTTAGGGTTAGTCCATTCTAATAATGCAAAAGCACTGACCGATACCACTAATAAAATAGCGGTTCCAACTAGCATTAATTTAGTATGTAAACTAAAGGCATGCCAACGGCGTTGTTTCCATACATCCGTAATAACGCTATAACCAATACCTCCCAAAATAACTAAAATGGGAATAGTAATATTAATAATAAGATTATCGACAAAGGGCGACATGCTATTGGAGTAGAGGGCAAAGCCGCCATTGGTAAAGGCAGAAATACTATGAAAAGTGGCATACCAAAAACCCTTACCCCAACCTAGCTCTGGAATAAATACAACGCTAAGTATTAAGGCTCCCACCGCTTGGCAGCTAATAACAATCTTAAAAATAATCCACGTTAGTTTCATTAAGCTATTGATCGAAGTTTGATTAAGGTCTTCACGTAAAAAGGCATGTTGTGCCGTACCAATTTGAAACCCTAACATGGAGAGGACTA
The DNA here is from genome assembly GCF_000380185.1 of Thiofilum flexile DSM 14609. Lineage (GTDB taxonomy): Bacteria > Pseudomonadota > Gammaproteobacteria > Thiotrichales > Thiotrichaceae > Thiofilum > Thiofilum flexile. The sequence continues at coordinate 25,398 of NZ_KB904773.1, read as the reverse complement.
GCACCGTAAAAGTCATGACCCCAATGCCACCCAGTTCAAGCAGCAGGGCAATAATTCCCTGACCCCAGGTAGTGAAATGTGCGCCCGTATCCACTACCCCTAAGCCAGTAATGGTGACGGCTGAGGTCGCCGTAAAGAGCGCATCTTGCCAAGCCAATGGCTGAGTGGTTGCAAAGGGTAACTTTAATAAGAGCATGCCTAGTAAAATCAGGCCTAGGTAAAGTAAGGCTAATACCGCTGATGGTGGTAGTCTAATAATCCGTAATGGTTTTAAATAAGGAATACGCATGAGAAATCTTAATGAATTTTAATTGTATTAGTATTAATAATAATAGGTTTTATTGTAGATTATCACTAAATTCACGTAAGTCAGCACGCCGCCCTAATAGGATAATTTTATCTTCAGGTTGCAATACCGTATCATCTTGTGCGCAATTCATATAGGTAGTTCCACGCATTACCCCTAAACAACGTAAATTAAACCGCGTTTTTAAGCTGAGGCTATCCAAGGTTTTTTGTGTTTCAGGAGGCACTTCATAGACAAAAATATGATAGCCATTACCTATGCTCACATAATCTTGAATAAAAGGACTATGTAGAACTTGTGCGGTATGTTTGCCGACTAGCTCCTCTGGGTGAATAATGCGGTCTACCCCTAATTTACTTAAAATGCGGTGATGTGTTCGGCTCAGCGCTTTCACCCAAATGGTTTTGACCCCTAATATACGTGCATTCATGGTGCAGAGCAGATTGGCTTCTAAGTCCTCACCAATCGCAATCACCACGACATCATAGCGTCCTAATCCGGCCTCGCGCATGGCGGCTTCATCAGTGGCATCGGCAATAATAGCCTCTGGAATATGGTCTGCAATTTGACTTACACGTCTTTCATCGGTATCAATCCCTAAAACATGGTTCCCAAAGCGAGCCAATTCGCGTGCAACCGTACTACCAAACGTACCTAAGCCAATGATTGCAAAACTACGTGCCATGATTAATCTCTTATTTGAACTAATATCTAAGCCTAATAGTCTAGCATGACACCAGAGCAGTGCGAGATGAAAAGCATTGCAGAGCTAGCACCCGGCTGCTAGACACATGATGAAACCCTCTCTTAATTCAGCGGCATAAGGGTGGTTTTGCACAATAACGTAAAGAGAGGCTATGCTGTTACTCCAATGAAATTATTTCTTAAAACGATAAAGCAGATAATGATCACTTTTTTAATTATCCTCTTAGCACTAGTATCCGGTATATGGCTTTATATGCAAACGCCAAAATTTGGCAAAGACCCCAGTGGAGAACGCTTAGAACGTATCAAGCAATCCCCTCACTTTAAAGAGGGTAAATTTGCCAATTTACACTTTACGCCAACTCTAACTGAAGGTTATTCCATGTTTGGGGTGTTATATGATCAATTTTTTAAACCCAAACCTAATTTGAAACCTAATCACTCTATACCTTCGACAAAAACGGATTTGCATAGTCTAGATCGTAGTGAAAATATCTTAATTTGGTTTGGGCATTCCTCTTATTTTATTCAGTTAGCGGGTAAGCGTTTTTTGATTGATCCAGTTTTTAGTGGTAGTGCTTCGCCGGTTCCTGGTAGTGTTAAGGCTTTTGTGGGTACGGACAGGTATACCGTTGAGGATTTACCGCAAATAGATTATTTACTAATTACGCATGACCATTATGATCATTTAGATTATGAAACCATTAAAGCAGTAACCCCTAAGATAGATAAGGTAATTTGTGGGTTAGGTGTAGGCTCTCATTTAGAGTATTGGGGCTATGCAGCCAGTAAAATCACCGAGCTAGATTGGAGTGAAACTATAAAACTAGAGAGTACATTAACTCTACATACGGCACCTACTAGACATTTTTCGGGGCGTAGTTTTAGTAGAAATAATACTCTATGGGTATCGTATATACTGGAAACTCCCCAGCAAAAACTCTATCTGGGCGGCGATAGTGGTTATGATACGCACTTTAAGGACATTGGTGAGCGATATGGCCCTTTTGATTTAGCGATTCTGGAAAGTGGGCAATATAATTTAGCTTGGGAAGCTATTCATCTGTTACCCCCGCAAACCTTAGTAGCGGCTACGGACTTAAAAGCTAAGCGCCTATTTCCAGTACATTCTGGAAAATTTGTTTTATCTACACACCCTTGGAATGAGCCTTTAAGTGAGGTGTATAGAATTAATCAAGAAAAATATCAGTTGCCCTTAGCGACGCCGATGATTGGTGAGAAATTATATTTAGATAATCAAAATCAAATATTTACCGAATGGTGGAAAGAATAATTTTTTGTTTTATTAAACTTGTTAAAAAAAGGAAGCTAGATGAATTTACTTAATCAATTGCATGATGAGAAAGAGATTCGTACTATTATTGATTTATATGCCAACTATGCGGATACCAAACAGACTGATAAGCAAGTAGCTTTATTTTCTGATGATTGTAAGGTAAAGATTTACTATGACTCCACCTCTGATATTCCTACTCAGGTAATAGAAGAAAAAGAGAGTTTAAAGCAGTTAATCATAGCAAGCTTATCACCTTTCCCTAAAACCATGCATTTTAATGGTCAGAGTATTATTAATATGGTGAGTGATACCGAGGCTACAGGTATTGTTTATTGTCGAGCTTATCATTATAGCAAAGAGGGTGATACTGAAAAGCTGATGATTGCTCCTATTCGTTATGAGGATCAATATAAAAAGAGTGAAGGGCGGTGGTACTTCGCTGAGCGAAAACTGATAGTACAGTGGATAGAGAATAGATAAGTTATTTTAACTAATGTCCCTAAAGAGTGAAACTAATATGACAATGCCACCCCAAGATTATTATTTAGGAGCACCTTTATGGGCATTAGCGGCTTGGAAAGGGAGTTTGTTTACGCCAAAAGCAAAGCCTGCCGAGTTTTTAGAGCAATATGCCCAGCGCTTTAATGCGGTGGAGGGTAATACTACTTTTTATGCCACGCCAGCCGCTGCTATGGTCGAGCGCTGGAAAGCGGCTACACCGGAAACGTTTCGTTTTAGCTTTAAATTTCCTAAAGAGATTACCCATAAGGCGCATTTAGTTAATGTTGAGGTGGCAACCACGGAGTTTTTGCAGCGTTTAGCGCCCCTAGAGCAGCGTTTGCATTATATGATCCAATTACCGGCGAGTTTTAAGCCGAGTGAGTTGCCACAACTAGCGGCCTTTATTAAGACATTGCCTAAGGACTACTCCTATGCGGTAGAGGTACGCCATCCTGATTTTTTTACTAAGGCTCCCGCACGCGAGGCCTTAAATACTTTATTGACCGAGTCCCATATTGACCGTGTGATTTTTGATAGTCGAGCAGTTCATGCGGCACCTAAATTAGAGCAGGCAACCGAAGAGGCGCAATTAAAAAAGCCGCGTTTGCCAGTACAACTCGATACTACCGCCAATCAACCGATGCTACGACATATAGGTCATCCGGTGCAGGTGGATAATGAGCCGTGGTTACTCCCTTGGGTGGCACAAACCGCACGCTGGATTCAAGCAGGCAAGCGTCCCTTTATCTATTTACATACGCCTAGCAATAACGATGTACCGATTTTGGCAGATTGGTTTCAGACACAAGTACAAGAGCGTTTACTCATCAGTAGCGAGATAAAAAAGTAGTTGGGTATTTCTGGAGCAGTCTTGGCGGCAAGGATGCCGCCTTGTAGCGTACAAGGATGTATTCACAGCGACTGCGGAAGAAATGCCCAACTACTTTTCGCCTGAGTTGGGTTTTGCTTTAGCCTTGTCAAGACAAAAGTTAAAATCAGCGTATGATGATGGTTGTTTGAGCCATTGCATTCTGGTAACATCACGCGCCTTTAGAGTATCAGATTCGCATTTTGGAGATGTCCCATGGCTCGTGTATGCCAGGTAACAGGTAAGCGTCCTATCGTTGGTAACAACGTATCGCACGCGAACAATAAAACTAAACGCCGTTTTCTACCCAACTTGCATACGCATCGTTTTTGGGTAGAGAGCGAAGAACGCTTTGTCAGACTACGTGTTTCTGCTAATGGCATGCGTACTATTGACAAAAAAGGTATCGACGCGGTGCTCGCTGAAATGCGTGCGCGTGGCGAAAAAGTCTAATAACGGGAGTAGATAAGCATGGCCAAGAAAGGCGGACGTGAGAAAATTAAACTAGTATCAACAGCAGATACTGGCTTTTTCTACACCACAACGAAAAACAAACGTACCACTCCAGAGAAATTGGAGTTCAACAAATACGATCCAGTGGTTCGTAAGCATGTTGTATTTAAAGAAGCCAAAATTAAGTAAGATATTGAGTGGCTCAGATTTCAAAAAGCTCGGTATAGCCGAGCTTTTTTTATGATGGTAGTCTAAGATAATCATTAAATTAAAAGAGGGCAGTGCCATGTTGGTATGGGTGATTATAGGGATTATTGTCACGCTCGTAGTTTTACCACTCTTGATTGGGCTAATGTTACCGCAACAAACGCGAGCCACTCGTGTTGATTTAGTGCGTGCGCCGATTGATCAGGTGTGGGAATCGTTAGCGGATTTAGCGCGTCATACCGAATGGCGTAGTGACCTGAAAAGTGTACAACTCAAAGATGACGATGATGGCTTGCGCTGGTTAGAGCATTCTAAGACCTATGGTAAGTTGGTGGTGCGTAAGGTAAAAGAAGTGCATCACAAAGAAATCATGATGAGTTTTCAGCGTGGTAAGGGCTTTAAAGGTACCCGTGAAGCACGTTTAAATGCAGTTCCGGGTGGGACGCGTGTGACGTTTACAGAAACACGGGATATTCGCAATCCTATTACCCGTTTGCGTAATTTATTTGGTTCTAAATTAGATATACAGCTAAATCAATATATTAGTGAATTAAAAACCAAATATGCGACTAAATCCATTCCACCTGCTAACACGCCAACGTCGTAGCAAACATGTCGGTGCGCGGTAATTGCAAACGCTCACCTAGCTCATAGAGCGTACATTGTTGAATCGGGTGAATGAGGGTTGGCGCTAGTTCTATGAGTGGATAGAGCACGAAGGGATAGCGCTCAATATCTTTATGAGCCAGCAGAGTACCCTCATATAACAATAAATCGGCATCAACTGTTCTGGCACTATAGCCTCTTAGTGTATGGTTGCGTCCTAGTGCCTGCTCGGTTTGTTTTAAATAGTCAACCAATTGAGAGCTGGTTTTATCGGTTTTAAGCCCTACCACGAGATTGAGAAAATCATCTCCCTCAAAGCCTACGGCTTTAGTACGATAAATAGTCGAGAGTTCTAAATCTCCAAAAGTAGTCTCTAAATGTTGCAGCAGGGCGCAAAGGTGCTTTTCTGGTTCAATATTGCTACCTAAGCCGAGATAGGCTTGATACACGGTGTTAGTCATGAGGGCGTACTCCGCGTTCGATTTGCACGCCTACCTCACTCGCACCCCGTACTGCTCCTGGTTTGCCCACCGTGACCCTAACCCAAGGCATATGGAAGGTATTCATTAGGTGTTGAGCAATCGTTTCAGCGAGTCGTTCTACTAGATCAAAATGTTGGGACTCGACTAAAGTAATCACTTGTTTAGCAGCGGTTTTATAGTTCAGTGTATCGTCAATATTATCACTAGCGGCTGGAATACGGTTATCCCAAGCCATCTCTAAACTAACCCGAATTTGTTGCTGTATACGTTTTTCCCACTCATAGATACCAATACGGGCTGGGATTTTTAGATCTTTAACGTAAACAATATCCATAAAAAAAAGCGCTCCAATATCGTCAATATGAGAGCACACTATAGCGTAAAAATTTAGGAGGGGGTTAATGGCAAATCCCCGCTCTTAAAGAGCGAGGATATTATCAAGATAGGAATGAGAGAGGGGATTATTCGCCAGCACCAGTAGCCGCAACTGCAACAGCAGGTTCGCCATTATTATTGCCTTGGAAACGATTAAAGTTCGCAAAGCCTGTATCAAAAATATCTTTTACTTCATACAGTTGATAGGTCTTATCACCTTTTTGAGCCATAGAACCATCTAAACGTTCAATTGCTCCGGTACCATCATTACCTTTTCCAACGCGTTTTTTACCATCGCCATCGGCGGTTTGTCCCCATAGACCATGAGGCATCACACCATCGGCAGCCACGTTTTTACTAGCGAAGGCAACATCCATATAATTACCTTTAGTCATAAGCGTTAGGTCATATTCCCCCGCTTTGACTTTAACAGTCTTACCTTTCTTCTCTACCATGCCATCTAAATAAGTACCGTCTTTTTGCTCTTGACCGTTAATCATGAGCTTTCCGGCTTTATTAAAGGAGATTTGGTTCTCACCTACAGTTAAACCATAATCTTGCATGAAGTTACCTTTAAAGGTGGAATTAAGTTGAACACCTTTATCACTCAATAGGTTATAGACTTTATTGTCATCCCCTTTTACGTCATAGGTATCACCTTCAGCACCTCTAAAGTGTGGATCACCAAAGACTTGTGCTCCATTATTAATAGCAACAGGTCTAGTAGGAGTAGTTGTACCCGTACCTGCGGGAGTAGTTGTACCAGTGCCAGCACCCGGAGTGGTTGTACCCGTACCTGCGCCGGGAGTGGTTGTACCCGTACCTGCGGGAGTAGTTGTACCAGTGCCAGCACCCGGAGTAGTTGTACCCGTACCAGCACCGGGATTAGTTGTGCCAGTACCTGCGCCGGGAGTGGTTGTACCTGTGCCTAAGTAGTTAACACTAACACCACGAGCCTGCAGCATTTGTGCTAGCAGACTAAACAGGATATTCATTACATTGGAGTTATTGCCGTTAAAAATATTAATGTTGCTAGAGAAGTTATTGGATTGTACTTGATAATTAATAGCAGGATTATTAAAGTTCTGACTAGAAGAAGTATTAGATAACCCATTACCATTCGTATTGGCAATATTGGCATTAGACTTAAAATTTGTTTGGTAAATAGGTAGCATCTATAAGTCTCCTATAGAAGATAATATCTATTGTTTAAGTATATTTAAATTAAATCAATTTCGTTATTGAGATTGATTTTATATAGATGATGAATAGTATTCTTTGCAATTAGCATGATAAATTAATCTAACTGATTAATAATTAAGATATTTATCTGAGGTTTCTTGTCATCAGCGTGTGCGCTTATAAGAATCTATCAATACAGCTATTTTTAATATATTTGTTCTGCATATGTCTTATTAAATGAGCTTTAGTGGTATAAGTTATTTTATAGACGGTTGATGAAAGGCAGAGTAGGGGGAATGGGATAGGTGAGGGTAGACACTTAGGTCTACCCTATACTGAGCAATTATTGCTTAGTTTCTGAAGCAGGTTTTGCTTCTTCAGCAGGCTTAGCATCGGCTGGCTTGGTGTCTTCAGCAGGCTTAGCATCGGCTGGCTTGGTGTCTTCAGCAGGCTTAGCATCGGCTGGTTTAGCGTCAGCAGGTTTAGCGTCAGCAGGCTTAGTCTCAGGTAGTAAGACTTTAACTTCTGCTTTGTCCCGTAATGAGCGCATATGAGCAATCATTTTTTCTTGTTCTAAAAGGCGTTTTAATTGCGGTTTAATTTGCTCGAAATCAGGCAATTTAACCGGACGCTTTTCTTCTAGCTTAATAATATGCCAGCCAAATTGAGTTTGAACCGGCTCTTTACTAATGGTATTAGGCTCCATTTTGCTGACGGCCTCAGCAAAAGGAGGCACCATAGAATCAGGACGGAACCAACCTAAATCTCCACCCATAGGGCCTGAAGGACCCGTGGAAGCTTTTTCGGCAACCTTCGCAAAATCGGCACCACCTGTAAGTTCTTTTAATAAAGTCTCGGCTTCTTCTTTGGTTTTAACCAAAATATGGCGGGCTTTATATTCAGATTTAGGCGTATCGGCGACACGTTTATCATACGCCGCTTTTAGTTCTTCATCGGTGAATTTAAAACCATTTGCGGTATCTTGCATCCACGCATTCAGCACCAATTTGTCAGAAAAGTCTTTAAGCTTATCTTTAATATCTTGGCGATCAGACAGATTGGATTTCTGGGCTTCTTGGCGTGCGAGTTCAGTGGCGATTAAATCGTCTAATACACTCTTTTCCTCAACCTCACCGGGTGCTGAACGCTTAACCATTTCCATAATCGAGTCGAGTTGAGTACGAGTAATGGCGACACCATTAACGATTGCTACAGCCGATTCAGCCGGAGCCGCTTTGGTTTCAGTTGCAGCCGGTGCTGCTGCCGCAGGCTTAGTTTCAACAGGTTTTACGTCCTCGGCAAAAGCAGGAGCGGTTACTAATTGCAACCCTAATAAGCCCGTTGCTACTAGTGTACTGAGTTTTAAGTGCATGTTTAGCCTCATGGTAATACTTTTTTGAAAGGTTTAATCATTACTTGTTGGTAAACGCCAGCGATCACATACGGATCAGCATTAGCCCATGCTTGTGCATCCGCAAGCGAGTCAAAGCTAGCGACAATCAGACTGCCAGAAAATCCAGCAGTTCCGGGATCTTCACTATCAATCGCCGGATTAGGGCCTGCAAGCAATAATCGACCTTGATTTTTAAGGGCTTGCAGGCGCTCAAGATGGGCGGGACGTGCCGCGAGTCGTTTTTCTAAGCTATTTACGCTATCTTCACAGACTATTGAGTACCACATAAACTACTTATCCTCCGCGATATTCAGGGCATGGCGTTGTAGATAAAAGGCTTGTGCGATAACAAACACCAATGTTAGCCCTAATACGCCAAATAATTTGAAGTTCACCCACGCTGTTTCACTAAAATTATAGGCTACTATCAAATTCAAAATACCTAATACCAAGAAAAACCCTACCCAAAGACGATTCGCCTTCAACCAGATAGGTCTGGGGACTTGCAAGGCTTTGCCCATCATGCGCTCGACTAAAGGCTTGCGTTCTCCCACCCATTCGCTGCCTAAGAATACAGCAGCAAACAGCCAATTGATAACCGTTACTTTCCAAATAATGAAATTACCATCTCGGAATGCCAAGGTGAGCGAGCCAAACGCAATCAGTATGGCTAAGGAGATGACATGCATGCGCTCTAATTTGCGATAGATCACAAAGTGGACAATATTTTGAATAAGTGTCGCAATAATAATCCCCAAGGTGGCTAGTAAAATAGCATGTTTAGGTTCACCCGGCGTTAGCTCTACTAAAGGTAAGCGGTTAGCAAGCTCTATCCATTGTGGGGGAATATCCCCGTAAAATTTATAGATAAGGAAAAAGATTACCACCGGAAGAAAATCAAATAATTGTTTCATAGAATCAGACTGGCTATCCTTGTGATAGACTCTAAAAAATCCATTGTAAACGATAAATGATACATGAGTCAGTTCTTACCTATTCATCCCGAAAATCCACAAAAACGCTTGATCCTTCAAGCCGTGGAGTTGATTAAAGCCGGTGGCGTCATCGTGTTCCCTACCGATTCGAGCTATGCCTTAGGTTGCCATATGGGCGACAAAGAGGCCATGGAGCGTATTCAGCGCATCCGCCGCTTGAGCGATAAGCATAATTTCACCTTGATATGTCGTGATTTATCTGAAATTGCTAATTACGCGATTGTAGATAACATTAATTATCGTTTACTTAAAATGCTCACACCGGGGCCTTATACCTTTATTCTCAAGGCCTCTAAAGAAGTACCTCGGCGTATGCAAACCCCCAAACGTAAAACGATTGGCCTACGCATCCCCGACCATATTGTCACGCAGGCACTGCTACAGGAACTCAATGAGCCGCTCATGTCGGTGACACTGATTATGCCGGATGAGCTGCTGCCAATGACCGACCCCTATCAAATTCAGGTATTACTCGGCAATCAAGTCGATTTAATTATTGATGGGGGGTTTTGTGGGCAAGAGCCGACTACCGTATTAGATTTAATGGTCGAACCACCTGAAGTACTGCGCGAAGGGAAGGGGGATATTAAATGGTTAGTAGGACATTAGGAGCTTTAAATGGGTGATCTAGCCTTTGAGGAAGTGATTTATAAATTTGCCGTGTGGGCTTTACCCGTCTTGTATGCGATTACGCTGCATGAGGTAGCACACGGCTGGATGGCGAATAAATTAGGGGATAGTACCGCTAAAATGCTAGGGCGCTTATCTCTTAATCCGCTCAAACATATCGATCCTATCGGAACGGTTTTAGTACCTGTAATGCTATTACTGATCAATTCACCGTTTTTATTCGGCTGGGCCAAGCCGGTGCCGGTTAATTTTAGAAATCTTAAAAACTACCGGCGTGATATGGTGGTGGTTGCAGCGGCAGGGCCTTTAGCTAATTTAGCCATGGCGGTCGGTTGGTCGCTCTTATTGTGGTTGTTTTATCTCATAATACCCGATGCAAATGTGCAACGAGGCTTGATGCAAATGAGTATTGCAGGTATTTTGATCAATCTGATTTTAATGGTATTTAATCTTCTCCCTATTCCTCCGCTGGATGGGGGGCGGGTATTATCGGGGTTAACCCCTCCACGTATTAGCCAAGTGCTTGACCGTATTGAACCGTATGGCATGTTTATTATTTTAGGCTTGTTAGTGTTAGGGGTATTACCTATGATTCTCAACCCCATAGTGGGTAGTCTGTTTGGTTTACTCACGGCTTGGATGAGTTAGATCAATCGTTTAGTTTCTCATCGATATAAGGCATATAAGGTAAGGAAACATCGTGGCAACGAATCTATTAAGTAATCAACGTATTGTGTCGGGGATGCGTCCTACAGGGCGTTTGCATTTGGGTCATTATCATGGCGTGCTCAAAAATTGGGTGGAAATGCAAACCGATAATGAGTGCTTTTTCTTTGTTGCTGACTGGCATGCTCTGACCACTCATTATGAGCATCCACAAGAGATTTCTACGCATGTCGAGGATTTGGTGATTGATTGGTTAGCGGCGGGTATTTCCCCTAAAGATGCGACCATTTTTGCCCAGTCTCATGTGCCGGAGCATGCAGAATTACATTTATTGCTCTCTATGGTGACACCTTTGGGTTGGTTGGAGCGGGTTCCTACTTACAAAGACCAACAAGAGAAACTCAAAGAGCGCGATTTATCTACCTACGGCTTCCTAGGTTATCCGTTATTACAATCCGCCGATATTCTGATTTATAAAGCGGATTGTGTGCCAGTGGGTGAGGATCAGGTCGCACACATTGAGCTAACCCGTGAGGTGGCAAGGCGTTTTAATCATCTTTATGGTCGTGAAGTCGGATTTGAGGAAAAGGCCGAAGCGGCGATTAATAAGATGAGTAAAAAAGATGCCAAGCTTTACCGCGAATTACGTAAATCTTATCAAGAGCAAGGCGATACCGAGGCTATATCGATAGGTCGGGCGCTATTGGAAGAGCAGCATAATATTTCTCTGGGGGATCGGGAGCGTCTGTTAGGTTATTTGGATGGTGTTGGCAAAACGATTTTACCCGAACCCCAAGCGGCGTTGACTAAGGCCTCGAAAATGCCCGGTTTAGATGGTCAAAAGATGTCTAAATCCTATGGCAATACCATTATGCTGCGTGAGCCATTAGAGCAAGTCGAGAAAAAAATTCGCACCATGCCTACCGATCCCGCGCGGGTACGCCGCACCGATGCAGGTGATCCTGATAAATGCCCGGTATGGGAATTACATCAGGTTTACACCGATGCGGCTACCCATGAATGGGTACAACAAGGGTGTCGTAGTGCGGGCATTGGTTGTCTTGAATGTAAAGGCCCAGTGATTGAAGCTATTAAGGCTGAGCTTAGTGTCATTCAAAACCGTGCTGCAGAGTACGAAGGTAATCGCTCCTTAGTGCAAAATATTTTGCATGAGGGGGCGGAATCCGCGCGGCGGGTGGCACGGCAAACTATGGATGAGGTATTGGACGCGATTGGTTTTACCCATCGTGCTTGAGTTAACCCCAGAGGCGAGTACCCCACTCGCCTTAGTGTGGGGGGAACCCCTCGCTACCTTACCTAATGATCTATACATCCCTCCTGATGCGCTTGCTGTCGTGCTAGAAGCATTTGAAGGGCCTTTGGATTTATTATTGTATTTGATTCGCCGCCAGAATTTAGCCATTAGCGATATTCCGATAGCAGCGATTACCGAGCAATATATGGCGTATGTGGAGGTCATGAAGGTATTTAATCTTGACCTCGCCGCCGAATACTTAGTCATGGCAGCACTCTTAGCTGAAATTAAATCGCGGGCTTTACTGCCTATAGAAGCGACTGCAACTACTGAGGAGCATGATCCTCGTATGGAGCTAATCAAGCGCCTGAAAGAATACGAGCGTTTTAAAAAAGCCGCGCAAGCACTAGATGACTTACCGCGCTTAGAGCGGGAGCACTTTACCGCTCATGCGGAGGTTGAAAGAGCTAAACAGGCTGTGCTTTTGCCAGAGGTGGAGTTACGCGAATTATTACTTTCTTGTCAGGCAGTTATGAAACGTGCCGAGGTCTCTGCTCATCATAGTATTCGCCGTGAACCGCTCTCGATTCGTGACCGTATGAGTAAGGTACTGAGTGCATTACAGCTCAACACGGCTGTCGCATTTGAACAACTATTCACCTTAGACGAAGGGCGGCGTGGGGTGGTAGTAACCTTTATGGCGATTTTAGAGCTATTAAAAGCGCATTTAATTGAGGTTTTGCCGCAAAGTACACCTTATGCTCCCCTGATGATTACCACCGTCGAAACCGCATAAATGAACGCTACTATTAATCATGATGCCCTCGCTCTGATTCTGGAGGCTATTTTACTCAGTAGTGATAAATCGTTATCACTAGAGCAGTTAGAGGCCTTTTTTAGCCCAGACGAACAGGTTACTCGTGCAGATGTGCGACAGGGGCTTACTGCCTTACGGACTTTATGCGCGGGACGCAGTTTTGAGCTAAAGGAAACGGTATCCGGCTTTAGATTGCAAACCCGTGCCTATTATCAGCCTTGGGTGCAACGTCATTTTGAGGAAAAACCAGCGAAATACTCCCGTGCTTTATTAGAAACCTTGGCATTGATTGCTTGGCGACAGCCTATTACTCGTGCTGAAATCGAAGAAGTGCGTGGGGTGGCGGTCAATCCTGCGATTTTAAAAACCCTACAAGAACGTGACTGGATCAGAGTTTTAGGGCATAAAGAAGTGCCCGGACGTCCTGCCTTGTGGGGGACTACGCGCCAATTTTTAGATTATTTTAATCTACGTTCATTAGATGAATTACCCAGTTTAGAAGCGTTGAGTACTCATACGCTAGATGAGTTAGTTTTATAGGCCGAGAAAAATCTCAGTCTATACCAAAGTAATCGGGTATTTCTGGAGCAGTCTTGGCGGCAAGGATGCCGCCTTGTAGCGTACAAGGATGTATTCACAGCGACTGCGGAAGAAATACCCGATTACTTTGGCTCAAGTACTCAAAATCTAACAGCCGCTTATTATTTCACATGCCGTGAAGCTCTAGCTTTAAACGCCGCCTTAGTCCGCCGCTGTTTAGTTTTGGAGATTGTTTTGGGTTTGGGGGTAGGAGTAACGGGAACAATCACTGTGCGTGCTAAGCGCGTAGAGCTGGGTTTTAAGTAGGGGGTTAGCTGAATACTCCAACTAGCCAAGAGTTGCTGATAGCGTTGCGTACAACGTTTATCTTGGTTTTTTAAAAACTTATGATAATTCGCTAAGTATTGATAGTGTTTAGGGTTACTACCATAGACATGGCATAATAAGCGTTGAGAGCGCACTATATCGCCACTGTGGTCATCCCAATGGGCAATCGCCCCTTTGGCTTTTCCGGGTACACGGTTAGCAATATCAAACATATCGGCAGTACTAATGGTGATTTCTGCCCCGCCCGAAAAAGAGTCGAGTAAAATAGTGGTAGCAAAATAATCCGCTACATCTTCCTCCTTGGCAAATAGGGGGATTTTGTACATATCAATAAACGCATGTCCTAATTCATGGAATAAGACATAAATCAAGGTATCCATCGCCGCTTGCGTGGAGGTAAGCCCGGTGCGTCCATAACGCGCACTATTGAAGAGTAAAATCATTTCAGCCATGAAATTATAAGGCACATCAATAGTATGGGTTTTTAAGTCAAATAATGGCCCATCAAAGTGACCAAAACGGATTTGTATAGGATAGAGTAAGCGAAATTCTTGATTAACAAATTTGGCAAAGTCTTGAATTTCAACCATTTTAGATAAGAGCTGGCGCATATGAGCTTCAGCAGGAGTATGGGCTTTATGAAATTGAACACTTAAAGTAGCGGAGGTGCTCGCTCCAGCACTGGGGAGGACTCCAAACCACCCCAAGAGGCAGACCCATAATAATGTGGCTAAGGATAAGCGTTTCATATTTAAAGCTCCGTGGCCTTTTTTGTGGCATACAGGATGATGAACTCGATTCTAATACAGGGTCTAGGATGATTATAGAGTGCTTGTTTAGTTCCTTAACCCTGGGTTTATGACCCCAATAGATTGATTTATCGATGAATACAACCCACCTTTCAGCTAAAACCAAGCTTCAGTGGCTCAAGCGTTGGCGCTCTTTAGGGCAGTTTTCGCTAACACTCAGTTTGTTATTCAATGGCTTAGCAGGTTTAGTCCTTATCCTGCAAGCGGGGTTATTAGCCTTTATAGTGAATGCTGTACTGTTTAAACAGGCCACTCTAACCTCATTGACCCTAGAATTAGCCTTATTATTAGCACTATTGCCTATCCGTTTGGGGCTAATCTGGGGGGCTAATTGGAGTGCGACTGAAGCGGCTTTGCGTATTAAACAGCAGCTACGTGAGCAACTCTATCTCCAAATCCAAACCTTAGACTCTATAGGGCTTAAGGATGACTCTAATGGGCAAATAATCAATACCCTAACCGACAAAGTAGAGGCTTTAGAAGGTTATTATGCCCGCTACTTGCCAACAATGAGTAGTTTAGCATGGTTATTACTCGCTATTTTTATAACCGTGTTGGGGTTAGATAGGATATCGGTACTAGTGATGTTAGTAACGGCTCCGCTAATTCCGTTATTTATGATGTTAATTGGTCAAGGAACAGAAAAGCGTAATCAACAACAATGGCAAACCTTATCGCGGCTAAGTGCTTATTTATTAGAGGTTTTGCAAAATATTACTGCCCTGAAATTATTTAATACCAGTAAAAAAGAAGCACACGTTTTAGCTCAGTTATCCGATCATTATCGCATTAGTACCATGCAGGTATTGCGTATTGCTTTCTTATCCTCTCTTGCTTTGGAGTTTTTGGCTTCTGTGAGTATAGCGCTCATCGCGGTATTGATTGGTTTTAGATTAATGTGGGGGGAAATGGATTTTTTTGCCGGGTTTTTTGTGCTATTACTAGCCCCCGAATTTTATTTACCCCTGCGTTCTTTAGGCACCCATTATCATGCCCGTTTAGAAGCGTTGGGGGCGTTAGATAGCATTGTAGTGCTGTTAGCATCCTCTGCGTCTCCGTCAGCCTTGAAGCACTCTGAAACCCTAGCAAACCCTATTCAAACGGTACACTTCCAACAGGTGGGTGTGCGATATGCGGATGAGCGCATAGGGTTAAAACCATTATCCGCTACTCTAAAACTCAAGCAATCCATCGCTATAGTTGGAGAGAGTGGAGCGGGTAAGAGTACCGTTTTGCAGCTTATCTTAGGCTTACAAGCACCGAGTTCAGGGCAAATATTGCTAGAGGAGCACCCGCTTACCACGGCAGTGCGGGGGCAATGGTGGCAACAGATTGCTTGGATTCCACAACGTCCGCATCTCATAGCCGGTTCTGTGCTGGATAATATTGCCCTAGGTGTGAAGCAGCCGCAGCGTGATCAAGTGATAGCAGCAGCACAACAAGCCTATGCTCATGAGTTTATTCAAACCCTAGCACACGGATATGACACTTTAGTCGGGGAAGGGGGCGTGCGCTTGTCAGGTGGGCAGGTGCAACGTATTGCTCTCGCACGCGCGTTATTTAAAAACGCGCCGATTTGGGTGGTGGATGAGCCTACCGCGCATTTGGATGCTGAAACCGAGCGCTTGATTCAAGCTGTACTCTATCAAATAGGGCGTGAGCGTACTTTGATTATGGTAACGCATCGCTTGCAAGTCTTAGCGCAAATGGATTGGATTTGGGTGATGAGCCAAGGTGAGTTAGTTGCAGAGGGGACGCATGAGCAGTTATTAGCAAATTCATCCCCTTATCAAACCCTGCTCAGCCCATTCGAGGAGGGGAGGGAATGACCGAGCTATTACGCCTATTCGCTTTGATGCGTCCCTACTGGGGCTGGATCGTGTTAGGGATTTTGCTGTCTTGGATCACGACCTTGGCAAATTTGGCGCTATTGGCTATTTCAGGCTGGTTTATTAGTGCGATGGCATTAGCGGGGATAGCGCAGGCGAGTATGAATTATTTCACGCCCGCCGCCCTCATTCGAGGGGCAGCGATTACCCGTACTGCCGGACGCTATGCCGAGCGTGTAGTCACGCATGATGCAACCTTTAAAATCTTGTCGCAACTGCGGGTCTGGCTCTATGAAAAAATTGAACCACTCGCGCCCGCTGGTTTAGAGCACTATCATCGTGGCGATGTATTTAACCGCATTCGGGCGGATATTGAGGTTTTAAATCAGGTTTATTTGCGCCTTTTAGTGCCTAGTATAGTCGCTATTTTAACCTTGATAGTATTGGCTTTAGTGTGGTGCTGGTTTGATTGGCGCTTGGCTTTAGTACAACTCAGCTTATTAATAACCATCGCTGTGGGTTTGAGTGCTTTGAGTTATTACGCCACTTTTAAGGTAGGCAAAGCCGCCGTACAAACCCGTGCGGAGTTAACCAGTCATTTAGTGGATGATTTACAGGCTTGGGATGAATTAGCGATTTATGGCGCATTAGAACAGCGCTTTGAGCGTTTCCAAGTATTGAATCAAACTCTAATCGAGCAGCAGCGCCATGTGAGTCGCTGGAATACTTTAGTTCAAGCCGCTTTAATGAGTTTGGGGTATCTAGCTATGGTTGTGGTACTCATACAAGTCATACCGCTGGTACATCAAGGACAAGTCCCGCCGGCTTATTTAGCCTTATTTACCTTATTAGCCTTGGGCAGTATGGAGATTATTCAGCCCCTACCTTTGGCGGTACAAAGCTTAGGCGAGTCGGTTACAGCGGCTAAACGTATTTTTAGTTTGGCAGATAGTCCTTTACCCATACAAGAGCCTGCTCAGCCTCAGGTGATGCCACAGCAGTTTGAGCTGCGGGTACAAGCGGTTAGCTATAGCTATCCGAATAGCCAACAACCAGCACTTAGACCCCTATCTTTTATCCTAAGACAGGGCAGTAGTATTGCCTTACTAGGGCGCAGTGGAGTAGGTAAGAGCACCTTAGTGCAGCTCTTAACTCGTTTACGCCCAATCAGCACGGGACATATTTATGTGAATCAAACACCGATTGAACAGTTTGAATCCGAAGCGCTGCGTAGTGGTATTGCGGTAGCTATGCAAACGGTGCAGTTATTTGATCAAACGATTGCCGCTAATTTACGCCTAGCTAAACCGGATGCTACCGATGTTGAGCTAGAGGCGGCGTGTCGTTGTGTGCAATTGCATGATTTTATCCAAGCCCAACCTCAGGGGTATGATACTTGGGTAGGGGAGACGGGTGTGCGCCTATCGGGTGGGCAAGCACGGCGTTTAACCTTAGCTCGCGCGTTATTAAAACCTGCATCACTGGTGATTTTAGATGAGCCTATGGAAGGATTAGATAGTGTAACGGCAGAGCAGGTGATGGCGCAGTTATTAACAGGGATAAAAGCGAAAGGGCAAAGTTTAATTTTGATTACCCATCAGCCTTATGGTTTAAAAAATATCGATGAAATTATGGTAGTGCGTTCTGACGCCCCGTCATAGTTAATTCTAAATAGCCTGCCATCACAATCCCCTCTATTTAATAGGTTATAATTCAATTTTTTACATCGTGAGCTGGGTGTATCCTATCCTAGAGTGAGCCGTAGAGCCTCAATCCACTATTAGGAGAGCACCACATGATACCGGATGATATTGTTGATATATCGCGGCTGCAATTTGCACTCACCGCGCTGTATCACTTCCTCTTTGTTCCTCTCACCATAGGAATGACCTTTATCCTTGCCATTATGGAGTCGGTTTATGTCATGACCGGCAAGGAAATTTATAAAGACATGGTCAAATTCTGGGGCAAGTTATTTGGTATTAACTTCGCACTCGGCGTGACTACTGGCCTTACGATGGAGTTCCAATTCGGCACTAACTGGGCCTATTACTCGCATTATGTGGGCGATATTTTTGGCGCACCGTTGGCGATTGAGGGCTTAATGGCGTTCTTTTTAGAGTCCACCTTTGTGGGGATGTTTTTCTTTGGCTGGGAGCGCCTATCTAAGGTACAGCACTTAGTGGTCACATGGCTGATGGCGTTGGGTACGAATTTTTCGGCGCTGTGGATCTTGATTGCTAATGGCTGGATGCAAAATCCGATTGGAGCCGAGTTTAATTACGAAACCATGCGTATGGAGCTAACTAGTTTTACCGAGGTGCTCTTTAATCCGGTCGCTCAAGTAAAATTTGTGCATACCGTCGCGGCGGGCTATGTAGCGGGTTCTATGTTTGTGCTTTCCATTAGTGCTTGGTATTTATTAAAAGGGCGTGACATTGGCTTTGCTAAGCGCTCCTTTGCTATCGCCTCCGGTTTTGGGATGGCGGCGATTTTATCCGTGATTTTATTGGGGGATGAGAGCGGTTATGAGGCCGGAGCGGTACAAAAAATGAAACTCGCCTCGATTGAGGCCGAATGGCATACCCAGCCTGCACCGGCGGGTTTTAATGTCATTGCTATCCCCGATCAAGATAAGCGTGAAAATAGCTATGAACTCAAAATTCCCTATGCCCTCGGTTTGATTGCGACGCGCTCGCTTACTGAAGAGGTAATGGGTATTAATGATTTAGTCACCCGCAACGAGGAACGGATTCGGAATGGGATGCAGGCCTATAGCCTATTCCTAAAGCTAAGACATAAGGAAGCGAGCGAGGCCGATAAGCAAGCGTTTGAACAAGTGAAAGTGGATTTAGGTTATGGCCTATTACTCAAGCGCTTTACGCCGAATGTGGTGGATGCTACCGAGGCACAAATTAAGGCCGCTGCATTTGATACTGTGCCGCAAGTAGCTCCTTTGTTCTGGGCCTTTAGAATCATGGTAGCCTCAGGTTTTTGGATGCTAATGATTTTTGCACTGGCCTTTTATTTTACCGCGACTCGCAGCGTGTTTAAAAAGCGTTGGTTATTATGGCTCATATTCTTGAGTTTACCTGTACCTTGGTTTGCGATTGAAACTGGCTGGTTTGTTGCCGAATTTGGGCGTCAACCGTGGGCGATTGGCGAGGTATTACCGACAGCATTAGCGCCCTCGAATCTGACCTATAGTGAAATTCTCTTTAGTCTGGTGGGTATTATTGTGTTTTATACCGTGTTATTGGTGATTGAGGTTTATTTAATGGTGAAATTTGCGCGTTTGGGGCCGAGCAGCCTACATACCGGACGCTACCATTTTGAAGCTCATGGCGCGGGGCATAATAGTGCCGTCATGGCTGACCTGAAACGCGATAGAGTATAGGAGTACCGACCATGATATTCGATTATGAAACCTTTAAATTAATTTGGTGGGTACTGATTGGCGTGCTGTTGATTGGTTTTGCCCTCACCGATGGTTTTGATATGGGAGTAGGGGCATTACTGCGCTATGTTGGTTATACCGATGAAGAACGGCGGGTCGCTATTAATACCATTGCCCCCCATTGGGATGGGAATCAGGTTTGGCTAGTGTTGGCGGCGGGGGCGATGTTTGCTGCTTGGCCTATTACGTTTGGCGTGGCATTTTCATCGTTTTATATTGCGATGGTGATTACTTTATTTGCCTTATTTTTCCGTCCGGTTGGGTTTGATTATCGCTCTAAGATTGAAAATGCGCGTTGGCGTGAACTATGGGATTGGGGCTTAATGATTGCCGGAATCGTGCCCCCGTTCATATTTGGGGTCGCCTTTGGTAATTTATTCCTAGGCATGCCGTTTGAGTTTGATGAGTTTATGCGTTCTAGCAGCCACGGTTCGTTTTTTGGGTTATTTCATCCCTTTGCTCTGATTGCGGGCTTATTAAGTTTAGCGATGTTTACCATGCATGGTGCGACCTATTTAATGCTGCGTACCGAAGGTGAGATATATGAACGCGCCCGCGATGCGGCTCACTATTTAGCTTTAGCAGTATTTGCCTTATTTGCTCTGGCGGGACTTTGGGTATGGCTAGGTTTAGATGGTTATAAGATTACTCAACTGCCATCACAGGGGGGGATAGCTAATCCCCTGAATAAAACCGTCGTGCTAGGGCAAAGTACGTGGCTCACTAATTATAAAACTTATCCCTTAACACTATTAGCGCCCTTAATGGGGTTAATAGGGGCTATGGGAGTATATTATTTTGCAAAAAAACAGCGAGGTGCAGGAGCCTTTTTCAGTAGTGCCATGGCTTTAATCGGTATTATTGTAACGGCTGGCGTTTCGCTTTTCCCCTTCATTATGCCGTCGAGTTTAAATCCTAGTCATAGTTTAACGGTGTGGGATGCCACTTCGAGTCATTTAACCTTAGCTATAATGTTTTGGGTAGCAATGATTTTTGTTCCTTTGATTATTATTTATACACTATGGTGTTATCGTGCCATGTGGGGAAAAATTACGATTGCCTTTGTGCGTAAAAATGATCATTCGGTTTATTAGAATTATTAAGGAGTACATGATGTGGTATTTCGCTTGGATTTTAGGGGTATTACTGGCCTGTTCCTTTGGCATTATTAATGTAATGTGGCTAGAGTTAAATGGTATTGATGATGATTAATATATCACTATTAAAGTTTTATTAAGTCTTGGATACAGTTACCACTGAGACGTATGTTGAATTTACTTTGAGTGGTGTAAAATAAGGAGAAAGCGTTAGGAAAACGTTTTCTCTGACCTCATAGGAGTCCATTTGCATGTTACAGCAGTCGGGAAGCCACTCTTGCCAATCTTGTCAAGTTCGTCACCTGAGCATTCTATCTAGAATGTCTACTGAGCGCTTAGGTCAAATTGCTCAAGACTTTAATCCTAGTGTGATTACCTTTGGTGGTCAGGACACGATTTATTATCAAGGGGATAGCGCTCGCTATGCCTATACCGTCCGTTCGGGGTTTGTCAAATTACTCAGTATTTTACCGAATGGGCGTACCCATATTGTGCGCGTGCTCCACACGGGGGATCTATTGGGTTTTGAAGGGATTGTAGGAGGGAAATATGCTCATACTGCCATGGCTTTGACTAAGGTCGATGTGTGTCGTTTTGCCCTTTCTGAACTCATGGCGCTAAAACAAAATTATGCCGAAGTCGATGGTATGTTGACGCAGCGCTGGATTCAAAGCCTTACTAAGGCTGAGGATATGTTGGTGGAGTTGGGGGCGAAGAAAACGGGTGAGCGTTTGGGAGCCTTTTTAGTGCGCTGGTGCGAAAGTGCTCCTAAAGGGATTGAGGGCTGGGTGCCGCTACCTTTATCACGGGCTGAGGTGGGTGAGTTATTGGGGATGACGGTAGAGACGGTGAGTCGTGCCTTATCCGAATGGAAGCGCCAAGGTTTATTTCAAGAGCGCGGCGGTTTTATTCGCTTGCCTGATGTGGAGCGTTTATGTGCCACCGTGTGCAATATTAGCCGAAGTGAAGTATTAAATGTTGGATAGTGCATTGGAGCTATACATAACAGCGGTACATCCTTGTCCGTACCTGCCCGAACGTCAGGCGACTAATTTATTGGTGAATCCACAGTCACTGATTAGCAATGCCGAATATGGGCATTTATTAGATCGTGGTTTTCGGCGCAGTGGTAATGAGGTTTATCGCCCTT
The DNA here is from genome assembly GCF_000380185.1 of Thiofilum flexile DSM 14609. Taxonomy (GTDB): domain Bacteria; phylum Pseudomonadota; class Gammaproteobacteria; order Thiotrichales; family Thiotrichaceae; genus Thiofilum; species Thiofilum flexile. The sequence goes on along the minus strand of NZ_KB904773.1, from coordinate 3,450 downwards.
GTTGTAGAAACTGTAGTGACTGTATTTCGACCCGTATTCCCGTGCATTATTTTCAGCCCGACCGTAGCCAAAAACGTAATTGGAAGCGTAATCAAGATCTCATTGTACGTATTAATGCCGAAGGCTTTAAGCCGGAGTATGAGCCTTTATATCGACGCTATATTAGTGCGCGTCATGCTGGTGGAGGGATGGATAATGATGATGATATCGCCGACTTTGCGAATTTTTTAAAAGCGCATTGGTCACGTACCGTTATGATTGAGGTATATGACCCCTCTGAGCAATTATTAGCGGTTGCAACCACCGATTGGCTACAGCAGGGTTTATCTTTGGTCTATACTTTTTTTGATCCCGAAGTGGCTGAAAAAAGGAGCTTGGGTACGTTTTGTATTTTGTGGCAAATCCATTGGGCAAAAGAATTAGGGCTAGATTACGTGTACCCCGGCTATTGGATTGCCGACTCACCTAAAATGAACTACAAAACCCGCTTTTCACCCGTTGAGGGGTTAGTGGATGGGCGTTGGGTAACGTTACGCGCCTAAGCTTGGTGGTTTAATAAAAATAGTAAAATTTTCATATTGACTTTTTTAAATATTATTTGTTTTCGAGAATATCTCTTATTTTAATTTTTATTATCTATATAACCTAGCCTTCGATCATTTATTAATACTGTATTTTTTAAATAAATCATTATACTAGCCCTTAGATTCATGACGACAGTAAGGTGATTTATGCTAAAGCTAAAATATTTAACAGTTTCTTTTTTAGCTCCTTTAATACTAGTAGCGTGTGGCGGTGGTGGTGGGGGAGGTAGTGATTCTGGCTTTACTAATCCTTATGATGCGGATGCTACATATACGGGGACACGTACCCAAGCCACTATCACTAACTCTAATCAAATAGATTTTATGCGTGCTCTCTATGGGGTTGAGTATGAGGGAGTTAGTTTAGCTAGTACGGAACAAAATGCTGCTATTCAGGAGCATAGTTTTAGTAATTTCATAAAGGGACTCACGACATTAGCTTTACGTTCTACCCAAAGATCTTCGGGGTATACGCTAGCAGCCACAGCGGCTATTAGTGAAACGATTGCTTGTAAGAGTAGTGGTACTATGAAAGCTGCTGGTGAGGTGGATAATCAAACGGGTCTAGGTGTATTGACATTAACCATGACTAATTGTGTTGATACCCTTGGTAAGGCCAATGGAACTGTGCAGGTAGCCATTACAGGTTATGATACAACTCAAGGCATGGCTACGGCTTTTACCCTGACTTTTCAAAATTTAAAAGTAAATTATTCGGTAGTTTCCTATACTGCTGTGGGGACACAAAGTTATTCCTCTGCTCAAGGTATTGAAACGACCACCTCTAATATCTACCGCATGAATCATAATACTAATAAGCAAAGCTTGGTTAAAAACTATAAAGTAGTCACTTCTAGTGCCTATGCCACTACATTTAAACTCAGTGGGCAAGTGTATTTACAAGATTATGGCTATGCTACTTTAAGTACTTTAAGCAATGTGACATTTAGTGATGCGGGTATCCCCGTTGCAGGTAAAGCATTACTCTCTGGGGCTAGTAGTTCTAAATTACGCATGACAGCTAGTAACTCTAGTCTGGGGTTTGAGTTAGACAGTAATGGAGATAACACCTACGAGGAAACAGGTTATATTACGCTGTTAGAGTTATTTGGCGATGGTGATTATTGTATTAGTGGCTGCTAATTAGTTATTAATTGATAGGAAGTTCATGATTCTATGGGCTTCCTGTTTTGATAACTCTATCAAATGGTAGCTCAAATAAATCTAAATCTGTAGCCTTTATCTTCATATGGCTGGCACATACTAAATATCTATTTTGACCAGAGCATAAAACATAAATTTTATTATTATATTCAAATCTTTTTCCTAAAGCACTGGAAACTTGATGTTTTTCAGTGTCTGTTACTTGCTCATCTATAGAGATTTCATTTAAAAATATAGGGAGAGAAATATACTCAACTCCTGAAAATATTATATCAATATTGTAAGGTATATCATTTTTCTTGGGGCTTCTAATTAATAGTTGCCCATGGCTCACTTCATAAAACCAAAGTTGAAAACTACGATTTTCTAATAATTCTTTCATTACGAATAGCCTACTTCTAACACGCTAGATGAGCGTTTGTATCACTTCCAAGGGTAAATCGGCTAAATCTGCCACTGTTTTTGCATCCATACCTTTGGCTAACATACGCAAAGCCGCTTTTTTCTTGCCTTCTAATTCGCCTTCTTGTTTTCCTTTTTCTAGTCCTATTTTCTCTCCTTGCTCCAACCCTTTCTCTAACCCAATTTTCTCACCTTTCTCTAATCCAATCTTCTCCCCATCCAAACGCGCGGTTTCTTGTGTACTCATAAAGTCTCGATAATCCTTTAAGCTACTTTCATAGCCTAGACGTTCACTGGCGGGTAATTGTGCTATTTCAGCAATGCCAAATAAACGCTGAAATACTTTATCGGTGAGTTGGCTGGGGATTGTTTCTAGTTCGTGTAAATGCTTAAACACATACAGCCATTTATCTTGTAGGGTAATTAATTCGTGGGCTTGTAATTGAAAGCGTGGTAGCACTAAATAGATAAAATTGAATTTATCGTAAAATAAAATATTATCCTGATCTTTTAGCTGAGCATGGTAATACACCTTGCTTTGTTCGTCCTCAATCAGAAAATCCAGAATACCGATGGTATAAATCGCGGCGAGCTTATAATTCCAATCCCCCCGTATGGCTTGCTCTTGTATAGGGAAAGTAGAGTAAAAAATGCTCCGATCTTTGAAATAGATTTGTTTTACGCGCTGTAATTCGACAATAAAGCGCTCACCTAAAGGGCTAATACAATTAAGGTCAAAGATCGCCTTACGATCAATCGCACTGCGCCCTTGATACTCATTTTTGGTATAGCTTAAGTCTTGTACTTGATGGTGTGCCGGTAATAGGGTATTGAGGAAGCTGATCAATAAATCCTTATGCGGCTCTTCGCCAAAGAGCTTTTTAAAGCCAAAGTCAGTGAGGGGATTGAGATAGACGTCGCTCATGGCTTTACCTAGATTGGTTGCTATAGGATTGATTATAGCGAAGCTTGTCTACTAGGGCGATAGGATTTATGGAGCCTAGCAGGGCAATCGCTTGAATCTTTATTGTTGTAGAGGGATGAGTGGCTCCAAGAGTTCGGCGAGATAATCGGTTGACCAAGCGGCCTGCTTGCGNCGTACTTTGAGACTATGCTTATTTGTCTGGCTGTACCGAAGTAAGTTAGTCGCCATCTGGCGTAGGAGGGAGAAATTGTGAGCGCTATCGCCGGTACGGTTACGCGCCTTATCCTCCTGCATCAGCACATCCAAGACCCAATGGAGTCGGTTCTCAATCCCCCAATGGGAACGTACCACAAACAAGGCAGACGCCGCACTCAG
>NZ_KB904772.1 GCF_000380185.1 Thiofilum flexile DSM 14609 | reverse complement strand
ACCCAGACTTGTTCGTGTTGCGGCTGTATCAGCCTTAATAGTCCGAAAGGTAGAGCGGGTTTGCGAATAAGAGAATGGTCTTGCTCCGAGTGTGGAGCGGTGCATGATAGAGATGTCAATGCGGCTAAGAACATTCTTGCGCTCGGATATGAGCGTCTAGCTGTAGGAATCCCCGTCCTTTAGGTCGGGGGAGGATGTCAATAATCGGTAAGTGGATGTACTCTGGTCGTAGGCTGTCTGGCAAGCAATATTGGATAATACCCTCATCCTCCACCGTATTAATCAGGTAATAAACAGCTGCCTTATTTAATGTATGCTTCAGTGCTTTGTTGCAATTAGTGATGTGTGGGCGTAGATAATCTACTGACAGTCCTCCAGCTTCGAGTGCATTTTCCATTTTGTTGATACCCCGCTCACCGTGTAGTCGGTGATACACTGCCAGTAATTCATAGCTATAAGTTAGGTTGGGGGTATCATCCTTACTTTTGAAGGTGACAGGGGGTAGTCCATCCCAATGGCGTAGCAGCAGCCAAACATATACGGCAAGACTCGTAGCCTTAAATATCGAATGCTCCACTAAGATGCCACTAGCGTATAATTTATTCTCGATAAGCTCCACCCGAATACCAGAAAACTGACGCTGTACCAATTCCACTGCGCGGTTAAAAGTATACTGGCCTTCACTGAGTGCTTTAGCAAACCCCAGACCTTCTCGCAAGCGTACAAACGGAATGTCTGCTAGTAGCACAGGGATATCCGAGGCAGGAGGGGGATAGAAAAAATCACGTGTAGTGAGATTTTCATCCACCAACACATGCGATAAACGATCTTGCATCCGCCCGAATAGTGACAGTGCATAGCCAAGATAATAGCTCATAGTTTTACGCCCACCCGCAATGGATACATGCAGACTGGTATCAGGATCTGCTGTTAACTGATGTACCAAAGCGGTAATAAAATCGGCTGTCGCGGTATTATCCGCCTCGGTCTTTATATCTGCCAGTTCCTGCTGTTCACGAGTGATAATATGAATATGCTGTGACGTGATTTGGGGTAGGCTAATGTCATAATCTTGGCATAGACGTTGGAGCGCACCGTTTTCACCCAATAGGTTTTCGCTAAGTTTTCGTGCGCCTTCAGTGGTAGTGATGATATGAATATCGGTCGGAAACCAAGCAGGCTGGCGCGTTTGAGTCAGAGCATATATTACTTCAGTGATAATGGCAGGAGAACCTCCCATTAGCATGAGTAGAATGCGTTTGTCGAATTTTGCAGGGTCTGTTTGCATGCGGCTGCTCTCACTTATTGCTAGGAGTTGACTTACCCAGCTCGCGCCAGTTCTTGATAAAGTCGCCTAGGGTTGCACGTAGGGACTGCTCGTTCTGCAAAACCTTTGCTGATTCTTGCCGCCATCCTTTGAGTCCATGAGCCATAGCATTGCGAATATCACTTAAGCGCTCAAAACGCCCATCTGTTTTTTGCATAGCTTTACGGTTTTGTTCGCGCTTCTCACTGAATTCACCCTGCTGTTCAGATGGCATAGTGGCACTTAAGCAGGCTTCCTGAGTAAAAATACTGGCTCGTAGATAATCACCATTATTGAAGTAGGTTCGTGCCAGTTCAATTTCCCGATCAGCCCGCTCTGGTGAGCGCCACCATGATAAGCGTTTCTGGAGTTCATCCCCAAATAGGCGTAAAAAAGTTGATCCACGTTGCTCCAGCGCTGTTTTTAATCCACTAAGCTTTTCTTTAGCTTTGATCACATTGGTAGTACGCTCGAAGAAGGCTGCTTCACGCAAGCTATTACACTCCGCCTCAGTCCAGCCTTCTTGTGGCAATAAGCGGGCAAACGGGGCATAGTTACCACTAGCATCATAAGCGGCAAATGCCTGAATCCAGTCCATTGTTTGTAATAATCCACGCAAGTCCAGCACAGGGGTTTCATTATTAGTGGTCATATCCGCCGCACCATAATACAAACCTTCCAGCCGTACCCGTTTAATACGCTCTAAGTAATGTGCAGCTACCAGCCCTAGCATTGGTAAATGACGAAAACCGTGGGTAATATCCATAATGACGGACTCCCCTGGTTGGATATACTCATTGATGTCTGCCAGAATCTTGATTTGTTCTTCAGTATTCATGGCATAAGGGATAATACGCATCTCTACCTGACAACCCAGATGCCGTTCAATCAAGGGGGCTAATTCACTTAGGATAGCTTCATCAACTTGGTTACTTTGAGCTAGTTCCATCAAATGCAAGCGGCTCTTTTCCATACTGGCATCCTCAGTATGAGCCTCAATTAGAACATCCCACATACTGCCAGAGGTTCCCAATAGGAGGACTTTTTGTGGACGGATATGTTTTGCCAAAGCAAAACCAAAGTAAGCGGTTGAATAGGTCGTCTCGTCGATTCGGTAATTCAGTGATTTATAGCCGGTGGTGGGCGCACTAGTGTTTCTACCCAAAAAGCTGATAAGTGTTACGGGTGTCACGAAGTCTCTCCTTTTCCATATTTATTGCTGCGAAGAGGTCTATTCTGGAGGAAATGATATGAAATGTTGAGGATCACAAGCTTGTGAAGCCCCTCAGGTTAACTAACTTTAGGCTTAATGTGCTGTTGATAAGTGATACCCCCCCAATCCCATCACAGTTCCTTTGCCTGCATGCACCCATTGTCCACTCCATAAATAAGGCCACAGCGGTTCTATATGATCTACTGGAAGTTGGAAATTACCCAGTAAGCCGCCCATTTGCACCAGACGTTGTTGTCGATTGGAGTAGCGTGACCAGTCATACCAATGTAATTGAGACTCAAGCATCGGAGTCTGCCCCGCCAGCTCACTAAGCACACGAAAATCAAGCGTCAGCTCCCCCGCACCATGATAAGCCCGCAACAATGAAATACGTCGGATCAGCCCATTCATAAAAGTCTGAAACTGGAAGCCTTCCGCATCTCGCATTAGCTTTCCCTGTTGCAAGCCTCGGTAGGGTGTCTGAAAACAGACTTGTATCGGTTGCTCTGGTAAGGCCGGAGCTACCAGCTCCCGAACGGGCAAGGGTTGTAGTCCATGACCATCAGCATAAATTCTCACCCAGTTATCATTCCCGATTACCTGCTCCTGCTCTATTTCGAGCAGATGGTAATGACCCCGCTCACGACCTAATCCTTGCTCTCCCGCCTGTTGCAGGGCATGTACCAGATAGGGAAGTTGCGTATTAGCCTTTCCAATCAGCACCATTCCCACCTGCAAGTGTTCCCCGCTATCAAATGTCCGCCCAGATGTAGAGAGTGGCTCAAGAATATAAGGATGGGGTGCGTCACTGATCTGAGCCAGCAACGGTTCCCGCCGAGCGGGGGTCTCAAATACGGCACTATAAACACAGGCTCCTTGCAACAGACAACCATTACAGGTCGGTGCTCGTGTCACACAAACGGAGCGACGCAGTGCATGCCCAAAGATGCCACGCCAGCTCGAACCAGCATAGGTAGGTAGATGAATCGGGGTTTCGGCCTGTAAATTAAAACGGTAACGAGCTACAGCAAGATCAACGATATACATGCACATTCCAAGCGCAGGAGAAAACACCAGTTTGCCACCAAAACCGCTGTTTTCCCAGCGATCAATGAAGCATTGACAGAAGAGTGTTTAATAAGTTTTGTTATTGTTTGTGATTAAGCCATACCCTCGCTCCGGTATGGCTCTCGCTTACGTTGGGTTGGTTGATACAATCCCAGGGGGTGATATTGTCACCATTGCCATAAGTGGCTCCATGTTGATGCAGACACCGACCATTGGTGGATTTAATATATTTATAATGCCGAGAGCTTTTTCCACTCGCTGAAGGTAGAAGCCTTGCATGATGAGCGTTTTGCTACCCATGAAGCCTTACGCCAGACGGTATTTGATTATATTGAGGTGGACTATAACCGAACCCGATTACACTCGGCTAATCAGTATCGAAGCCCGATACAATGTGAAGCGGATTTTTATAACTCTCTCGCATCTTAGACTGTCCATTTTTGATGGGATAGATCAAAAAAGCCCTGCAACTTTAGATCCGTTTGAGTGGAGTTAGGTAGCATTTTTTTGTTGACTAGTATCTTAATATTATTTATTTTTGTGTTAAGATATCTGTCTTTATAGTGATAAGACTCTATATTATAAACAACAGTAGCTAAATGGTTTTTGTTGTTTAAATCCATGATAAGTAGAAGCTTTTATGGATTGATGATAGTTAATAAAGTATTTGGGCTGTACTTTTATCCCCCTTTTTTTGCTGTAGTTATTTTTGGTAAGTCCTCTTTCCCACGCCAAAACGCCTGTTCCCATTTTAACTGACTTTGCTCTATGGATATGAATGTGATTTACCTTGATACTGCATCAAGTACACCCGTTGCGCAGGAGGTCATAGACGTCATGCTAGGCTATTTAGGAGCGGGTAGTTGTTATTATAACCCATCATCAGCAGGGCATATTCTAGGGCAACAAGCTGCCGATTCTGTGCTAGAGGCGAAATCTGTAATTGCCAACTTATTAGGCTGTCATAGCGATGAGGTTATATTCACTTCGGGGGCAACCGAGGCCAATAATCTAGCTTTACGGGGTATAGCCTATGCTCATGCTGCTACAGGTAGACATCTAGTAACCTCCTTGATCGAACATAAATCAGTATTGGAAACCTGTCATGCCCTAGAGCATAAGGGGTTTGTGGTGACTTATCTCAAACCTAATAGCCATGGGCGCATTGATCCTGAGACAGTGCAAAAAGCGTTGCGCCCCGATACGTTGATGGTATCCCTGCAATATATTAATAATGAAACGGGAGTCATACAGCCTATCCATGAAATAGCGGCCTTATTAGAGGATGCCGGCGTTTTATTCCATGTGGATGCGGCTCAAGCTGTCGGTAAATTCGCTATTGATCTGGAAAAAACGCCTATTGATTTATTATCTCTCTCCGCACATAAGTTTTATGGCCCTAAGGGCATCGGATGCCTAATTATTCGTAATCGGCGTTATTTAAAGCTAGAACCCATGTTAACGGGTGGGGGGCAGGAATTTGGCCTTCGTTCGGGCACTTTGCCAACCCATCAAATTCATGGATTAAAAGCAGCCTTAGCATTGGCGTGTAACTGTCAAACTAAGAACTATACGCATGTCTGTGACCTAAAGCGCCAGTTTATTGAAGGTCTTCAGCAGTCTTTATCGATTAAAATTCATGGCGATGTAGCCCATAGCTCGCCTTATATTGTCAATTTTTCGGTCAAAGGTATTAGTACAGAGGCACTGATTAATCAGCTTTCAGCAGCGGTTGCTCTTTCATCAGGCTCTGCGTGCTCATCTGGAACTATTGATCCTTCTTATGTATTACGCGCTATGGGTATTGAGGGCGAGGACTTATATGGAGCGGTACGAGCTAGCTTTAGTCAATATCATCAGTACAGTGAAATATCCGCAGCGGTCAGGCATATTATTTCTGCAGTACAACGGATGCAGGAATTAGAATAATGGTTCTTAATAAGACAGCATTTGGTCGACACGAAACTTTTCCATTACGTTACGGTTGGTTATCTAAAGGTATTTCAGCGGCTATCGATAATGAAGATATTTTTCGCAGTCCTGAACAAGCCATGATGCAACTAGGTATTGGACGCAATATGGTAAATGCGCTCCATTATTGGTTACAGGCTGCAAAATTGGTCATATTTATGGATGGTAAAGGAATAGTAACGCCTTTAGGTCATGCATTATTAGGTGAGAAGGGTGACCCTTATTTAGAAGATGAGGCAACGCTGTGGATTATTCACTGGTTGATTGTATCTAATGTTGAGTTTGCCACGGGATTTTTTTGGTTCTTCAATCATTATTCTGCCCCGCGTTTTCGTGATAAAGATGTGCTACAGGCATTAGAGGATTTTGTGGAGCAAGAACTAGGTTTGAGGCGGGCACATACCACGCTAAAGTCTGATATATCCACCTTATTACGCATGTATTCGCCTGTCGCTGGTCGGGGCGGAGAAGAGCACCTTGATTCCCCCCTAGCCTCGTTACAACTCGTGAATCATACAGAGGAGGGTTATGGTTATAGTAGTTTACGAACCTCACGCCCTTTTTTGCCCACCATTGCTATGCACTTTGCACTACAACAACGCTTTGCTGACTATCAGGGACAACAAGCTGTTAAAGAGGCTGCCATTCCAGTACGTGACCTATTGTATGGGGGTAATGGTTTGGCAGCACCGGGTGCTGCATTTCGTCTAAATGAAGAAGGTCTAATGGCCTGTTTACATCAGATGATGGATGACTATCCCTCTTATTATGCATTACGGGATACCGCTGGCATTAATCAGCTTTACCGTTTAACTCCCCCTCAACAGCCTGACGAGGTGCTGTTTGATTATTACCAAGGGGGTGTGGCATGAGTAGTTTAAGCGAGCAAATCCGTCTGCGAGCTGGTTATGCCCGCTCGGTCAATTTACAGCGCGATGTGGGTAATCTGGAGTTAGTGCAAGCGTATTTGCCAACCGCTAAATCATTACAAGCGCTAGAGCAAGTGGTTGCGAGTTTAGGTAGTGCATCTGCTGACCGAGCATTGGCACTGATTGGGCCTTATGGTTCTGGTAAGTCTGCGTTTGCCTTATTTCTTTCTGCCTTATTAGCAGGAGAGGATGATCCGCTACATCAGGCTGCCTTGAGCGTATTGGCACAACATGATCATGCTGCGGTGTTATTGTCGCATTTTCGGGAAGCTACCGCAGGCAAACGTGGGTTTTTGCGGGTTGTTGTGAATGGCATTCCGGCATCCTTGAGCAAACAATTATTGATGGCTTTTGCTCGTGTGTTAGAGCAGCAGGGGATAGATAAAGCGCTGCAACACAAAATTCAGGCCGCCGCTCAGGAGGCTGTGCCACCGACTATGGATCGTATGATTCAATTCATTGAAGAGATCCAGCTTGAGTGGGCGGTGCTAGGAGGAGCGGGTGTTCTGCTTGAAATTGATGAACTAGGTAAGTTCCTCGAATACGAAGCCCATCATCCCCAAAATCGCGAAATCCATTTATTGCAACTGCTAGCCGAGCATGCTCATCAAGGTGGTGATGCTCCGCTGCATATTGTGGTGATGCTGCATCAGTCGTTTGAGCATTATACCCAACGCCTAGGTAAGCACCTACGGGATGAGTGGCAGAAAATTCAGGGGCGTTTCAATACATTAGCATTCCTTGAGCCAGCAGAGCAGGCGCTGCGCATTGTTGCGTCTGCCTTTGACAGCCATTGTACACTGCCGGTTGCCACACAATTACAGCTAGACGAATGGACAACGGTATTAGCTCAGGAGGGCGCTCTCCCGCATGGGATAGACAAAACTAGTGCGCAAGCCCTGTTTGCACAATGCTATCCCTTGCACCCTCTGACAACCTTGATATTGCCCACTTTGTGTCAGAAGGTGGCTCAAAATGAGCGTACCCTATTTTCGTATTTAGGTAGTCAGGAGCCTTTTGGCTTGCGTCACCGGCTGGGACAATTACGCTTAGGTGAATGGGTGTTGCCGGCTGATCTATATGATTATTTTATGTTGAATCATCCGGGCGGTTTCTCTGATCCCCTAACCTATCATCGTTGGGTGGAGGTGGTGACGGCATTAGAGCGTTTTGATGTTACTCCAGAAGATCCTGCGGTTGATTTGCTGAAGGTGATTGGTTTATTGAATCTAGCCGGTAGTCAACGTGGCTTGAAAGCTAGTCAGGCTGTTCTAGCGCTGGTTTTTGGTGAGGGTCTATCCCAATATAGCCAACGCTTATTAGATGCTTCGATTATCCACTTCCGCCATTTCAATCAAGAGTACCGTGTTTGGCAGGGAAGTGATTTTGATCTAGCAGGTAGTTTGCAACAGGCGATGGTAGAGTTTGAGAATCTACCACTAGCAGACAAATTAAATGCGCTGTCACCATTCAAATCCGTTGTAGCCCGTCGTGCTACTATTGAAACCGGCACCTTGCGCAGTTTCACCCCTTGTTTCGCCTCACGCCTTACTCGCAATAAGGCTAGTTTAGATCAGACCTCTGTGCGCATCGTCTTTTACCTTGCTGAAGAAGATGAGGTGCTATCCGATATGAGCCAATTTGGTAAGTATGATGTGATTGCTGTGTGTCACTCTACCGAACGCTTACGAGAGGCGGTGATTACTCAATTGGCCTTACAGGAGTTACCTAAGCATCATGTGGCTTTGCATCAAGACCCCGTAATACAACGTGAATATCGCGATTGGCTCTACAATGCCGAAACCGAGACTAGCAAGCGCTTACGGAGTTTCCTAGAAGAGCCTGAGTCTCTGCAATGGTTTGCGGGGGGGCAAGCATGGACGGTGCTGAATCGGCGCAGTTTACAAGAGCATTTATCTAGATGGGTAATGGAGTTTTGTTACCCTGAAGCGCCCTTGATTCGTAATGAGTTAATCAATTGGGATCGACCCACCCCTAGTGCTAGCACCGGACGTAAGCGCTTGATTAACGCCATGCTTACCTCAGCAGATCAACCTTATCTAGGGATTGAGAAAACCCCGGCAGAAATGAGTTTATACCTTTCTTTGCTAAAAGATACGGGGTTACATCGGGAGCAACAAGGGCAGTGGGGCTTTTATGCACCACTCTCAGCAGACTCCCTGAGCAGCGAGAAGCTGTCACGTCAGACTTCAAATAATTTGCAACCGATGTGGGAAACCATTACCCAATTATTAGGGGATGCGGGTGCAAAACAAGTGTCATTCGCTGAAATTTATCATGTTCTGCGCCAACCGCCTTTTGGTATTAAGCTTGGGGTACTACCCATTATTCTGGTTGCCTATTTTCTGACGTATCGTCGTGAGGTGGCGTTATACCAAGAAGGGGTGTTTTCTGATGATATGTCATTGGCTCAGGCTGAGTTATTGTGTCGGCGACCAGAGCTATTTGCCTTAGAACGCTTTGAGCTAAAGGGTGTACGGGGTGACTTGTTTGACCAATATATGGGTAAGGTGGTCGGCAAGGTACGTAAAGATGCCTCCTTATTGGATGTAGTGGGGCCACTCATGCGTTTTGTCTCTAATTTGCCGCCCTATACCATGCGCTGTTCTGGATTGAGTGTGGATGCTGAGCGAGTACGTAAGGTTTTTGCACAGGCAAAAAGTCCGGGCGTCTTATTATTTAAAGAGCTACCACAGGCTTGTGGCGTGGCGGCTGATGTATTGGTGTCCGGTGATGCGGCACGAGTGGAAAGCTTTATTCAACGCTTAGTGGCGGTTTTGCGTGAGTTAAATACGGCCTATGACAAGCTATTGGAGCATTGGCAGGCGCAGTTAAATCAGGTGTTGCTGGATGAGACGATGCCAGACCTGTCATTACTGCGGGGGGAGCTGGCAAGGCGTTATGCGGGATTAGATAAGTATGCAACGGATCAGAAAGTAGTCGGAGCCTTTATTCGTCGTATTGGCGATCCGGGATACGATTCTGATCAGGCATGGTTAGAGTCTGTAGCTACTCTAGTTGAGGGGGTTCCACCTAAGAAATGGACAGACGAAAATCGCTTACAAGCCGGTTTGAAATTAGAGGAGCGGGGACAACAGCTTCGAGATTTAATGAAACTGCGTTTGGCTGTATCTAATACTGATAATGCGCAAGATGCTCTTTTGATCCGCTGGATGGATATTACTCATGGCGAGCGGAGCCGAGTGGTGCAACTGTCGGATTCTCAGCGTAAAGCTGTTGAGGTGCAGGCAGGGGAAATTGCTAAGAAATTAGATGGGCTTAATGAGTCAGAGCAATTAGCTATTATCGCTAATTTACTGGGACGTCTATCACAAAATGGGCAAACAATAGAAAAGGTTCTCGAATGAGTGATTTAACTGAAAAAAAGCCTGTACGTCATTTGTTAGGCTTATCGGGTGGAAAAGATAGTTCAGCATTGGCTATTTATATCCGTGATAAATATCCAGAGATTCACGAAAAAATGGAGTATTTTTTCTCGGATACAGGTGCAGAGCTTCCTGAAACTTTAGATTTTATTAATGAATTAGAAAAATATTTACGTAAACCCATCATCAGGCTTAACCCTGTAAAAGATTTTAAATTTTATTTGAAATTAAATGGAAATATTCTGCCAACTGCAAAAATGCGATGGTGTACAAATAATTTAAAAATTAAGCCATTTGAAGAATTCGTTGGGAATGATGATGCGATTACTTATGTTGGAATTCGTGCAGATGAACCACAACGGCAAGGGTATATATCAACAAAGCCCAATATCTCCGCACGTTATCCATTTATAGAGGATGGTAAAGATATAAATGATATTCGTAATATCTTGAGAGATTCTGGAGTAGATCTTCCCGCTTACTATGAATGGCGGAGTCGCTCAGGTTGTTATTTTTGCTTTTTTCAACGTAAAGAGGAGTGGGTTGGTTTGTATGAGCGGCACCCAGATCTTTACGAAGAAGCTATGAGTTATGAAGATTTTCATAAGGCGCATGGACGAAGTCATACATGGTCTGATGGGGAGCGATTAGAGCATTTAAAACTGCCTGAACGTATTGCAGAGATAAAAGAGGCAACAAGACTAAGAAAAATTCAAGAAACCTCAAAACTAAAAAAGAATTTAATGGAAAGAAATTGTGAAAGTGCTGATGAGTTAGGTTGTTTGGCGTGCCATTTGTAGTGAGTTATGATATTAAATTTATTTACAGGAATAAAAGTAAAGAAAACTGAAGATGTATATTCAGTTCACAAACCTTTACTGCTATTGATAGCATTAGCTAGGTGTTTTCATGGGAAAGAGAGGATGGCTTCCTTTATTTCTTATGAAGATGAGATTTATTCCTTTAGAAAATATTTTGGGGAGCTGCCTGTTCAATATCCATTTGGGCGATTAGTTAGTGATCGTTTGTGGGAAATTGAGCGTTATGATGAGCTAACCAAAAACTCATCTGGCGATCTTTTAAAGTCTGAGTTGATACAGAAAGACATTAAAGGTGGCTTTCCTTTAGATGTTTTTTGTGCTTTATCGAGCGATAATAAATTATTATTAAAGATTGTTGATTTGTTATTATGGATTTATTTCCCATCCAATAAATATGAAGAGTTACGCGCAATTTTGAAATTGCCGAGGGTAAATAATGAAAAAAATACTAAGGGGACAAGTATATCATATGGAGTAAAGCAAAATATGGGAGCTTTAGATGAGTTAGAGTTGCCACTAGAGATAGCTGAGCAAAATTGTAAGACTAATAATGTTAGCCGTGATTCGTCTTATATTATTGGCCCTGAAATGGAAAAAAATAAAGATCAACTAAATGGTTATATTAGTTATCTGAATTCATTACATAACCTCTCAGCTAGTGGCTCAAATGCTTTAGCGGAGTCACAAGCTTTAAACTCTTATTTTGATGAGATATATGTTGCATTTCCATTGGCTAAAACAGTTAAAGAGGCACTAATCTCTGGTGAGGAGAAAGTAATTGTTTTAACAGGGCATGCTGGTGATGGTAAGTCTACTGTAGCGCTGGATGTTTTTAAGTATTTGATTGGACACGCACCTGATCGTCCGCTTCAGCATCAGCTCAAGGAGTTAGAAGAGGTTTCGGCTAATGGTCGAAAAATTTCCATTGTCAAAGATATGAGTGAGTTAGGAGCTAAAGAGCGGGTCAGTTGGTTAGATAGTGCTTTTGGCAAATCAGGAAGCTGGCTAATTATTAGCAATACGGGGCCATTGCTCAATAGCTTGTCCGACTTTGTGAAAGAGTATCACATTATTACTGATAGTAATTGGCTCGAAAATGAGGTCTTAAAAAAGCTAGATACGCCTTATCAAGGAGCGGATTTAGCAGCACATACCCTACAGCTTGCCGAGGGTCATAAACCCCTGATTATCTTCAATATGACGCGCTTGAATAATGTGGATCTAGGCGCAAAAGTATTGGAAAAAATGCTGTTACATTCTGGATGGTCAGGGTGTCAGGGGTGTGATGTGGAGAGTGATTGCCCCTTACGTAAAAACCGCCAAGCATTGCAGCAAGAGAATATTATCGATCGGGTGCGCTGGGTTTATCAAAGAATTACCGCTTATGAACAGCGCTTAACCCTACGCCAAATTGTTGCCCACTTAGCCTATTCAATAACGGGTGGATTAGATTGTAGCAACGCTCGTAACTATGCCTATGATGTTCAAGCTAGTAATGGTGAGGTCGATACTGGATTGGAAAATATTCTATTCAGTGAAAACTTCTTTGGGTACAAAAATGGTGAGGTATTTGAAAAGGCTGAAAATTTGAAGGCTGTCGAGTTGATTCGTCGTCTGGAGTTTGGCAGTCCCTTTGCAGTAGATTTTGAGCGGAAATTGATTGCTGAGGATGATACTTCTTGGGTTGGATTACCCACATCCCTGACTGCTGTGGCTAAGCGTTGGAGGAATTACTCTCGAGACGCAGCAGGAATACGCTGGCGTTTTGCGTTACGTCGTATGGCTTACTTTTATGGGCAGCCTATTAGCCAACAAGAGCAATCAGGTTTTGAATCGTTTTTAGATAACTTTCTACAATCCCCAAAATTACGCCAATTTGACCATTGGCAACGCAAAGGCACTTTAGATTTATCTTTATCAGAAAAACGAACATTCAAAAATAATATTTTGGATGTACTTAGGGAAGTTTACTCAGGTTTTAGTGCAGGGCAATTTAAAGGCTCTAATTCTAATAGCCGTTTATATTTGACTTTACGTCGACCAGATAAAACAGTTGCTCAGCCTGTACAAATGGTTATGGCTAGTTTTAATAATAATGATTTCTCAATGGGTTATGATTTGCATTTGCAACTACCTTTTTTAAGTTATCGTGATGCTAAACTGATGTTGAGCTTACCATTATTAGATTATATTCAGATGTGCAGTATTGGTAGTCTTGGTAATCAGCTTGTGCCTATTCATTTGGCTCAGTTGGAGTGGTTTCGCGCCAAGTTATTAAGAATTGCAGAGCAGGATGCAACAGGTTATGAAGAGTTTACTGTACTTAGTGCTGGTATCGATGGCACTATAAAAATAAATTCTTACTATATTGATAAAGGCAACAATACACTGGAATTCATATAACAGGGTGGAGTAAGGTCATGAACGATGAGCACTTAGTGTTTCAACGCTTTCCTAAAAAGGTAGATGAAAGTGATGAGCTTAAGGCTGATAAAGCTAATCCAGCCATCCGACTTTATGGCAGGAGATTTTATAAAGATCAAACACAAACTGAGTATCTTGCAGAGTTCCTATTGGCTTTTTCATCACCCAAACTAAGAAATGGTAGTGGTGCATTTGAGTTTTCTATTCCACTTGAGGAAGGTAGTTCAGGGCCTTGTTATTATCCTGAGGATAGAGTAGCACTTAAACTTTTTTCGTTTTTTCCTACTTCTAAACTAGAAAGCCGCCATATTGCCCATCGTGATGCTTATGTAGATTGCCTAAAAAAAGTAGAGTCTGCCTTTGCTAATCATGGAGAGAAAGAGGAGGCTGTTCACCTTCTACAAAATTTATTTTGTGGGTTTATGGGAGCATCCAGTAATCGGACTTGGGTAACTAACTGCTTTTTTCCAGCATCTGCCGCCTTATTATCCAGAGAAGTCAGTTGGGAGCATGTCAAAGCAAGTCGTGCTCAAAAAAATAAAATAACTAACTGGAATTCATCTGTAGAGTATTTTTCTGATAACCTTAGAAATTTTATGAGTCGTGGTGGTGAATTACTTTTTCTTCAGCTAACAAATCTTTTTGAGGAGCTAAAAAGCTATCGATTTGATGAGCTATTAAGTGATCCTGCTTATATGCATTTGAAGCCAAGGCTAAATAATCTCAAGGAAGGTATAGAGAAAAATATAAAATCATTGATACATGACTCTATGATGGGTCTTGAGGATATTGTTAGTCTTGTTGAAAATAGACTCGACGAATATAAAATCAATGAAACAAAAAAGAAAGCTTCACTAGGTTGGGTTTCAAAAGCCTCTCGAACAGAGGCATTATTGTTTTCGATAGAAATAGAAAATATTTGTAATTCTAATACTGGAACCTTAGATAAGCTTGAGTTCTTACAAACTCTTTGCAGTATGCAAGTAATGAGAACATTATGCTTCCAGGCAAGAAGAGTAGATGAAAATACGAGTATAACAGATGGGTTTGTTGGTAATTATGTTTGGATAGTAGCTAACCCAAATGAGATAGTAACAGGTGCCACACGTAAAATGGCACAGAATTCATTTAATATAATTGAATCAATGTTATTTAGAGCTATAAGAAACCCAGCAATCGCAGCGGATGGTATTGTTTTTTCCAGTAACAATTTAAAAAATGGCGATGATAATACCTTTCGTCATTTTACCAAATTTGCAAAAGAAATTGGCTTAGTTGTTCCTCGTACCGGCCAAGGGGCGCGTTTTGTTTTACATCAAGGGTTACTACGCTTTTTAGTGGCGGCATTGATTCGTCCGGGCGAGCGAATTCGCCTAAATCAGTTCTATCAGCGCATTTTTGCCCATTACGGCATTGCCATTGGTGGCGATCAATTAAAGGTCGCCCTGCAGTGGATTGGTAAAGAAGGTGATGGTGATACCTATGCTGTGGCCTCTAGTAGTGCATGGGTAGAAGAAGCTCTTAAGCAAGGTGGTTTTCTGGTTGAGTTATCAGATGCTGTGTCGATGGTGATTAATCCGGGCGAAGAGCAATAAAAGGGAAAAGAGATGAACCTATTTGTTGAAGATCTAGCGCATTACCTAATCCAAGAATGGAAAAATATCCAACAAATTCCGGGAGGAACGAAAGAAGCCCGTTTTGTTGTCGAAAGCCTATCACCCGAAAATACCTTCGCCTTATTGCATAGTCTAGAAGAATATCGTTCGCAGGTCGCACAGCAGGCACGCATAGAGTGCCATTTCAAGGTAGCGAAAGGACTATGGGATGCGTGGTTAAAACACTCCCATGAATCGCGCACAAGCCTGACTCAGAAAATGCAAGCTTTGGGTGGCGTTGATAACGAGACTGGAGCTTTGCGCTGGATTGATGAGGATGATCGTCTGACCTGGTATCGGAATCTCACCAAGCCGGCTGATAAAGACGGCCTAGTTGTCGTATTGATCGGTTTAGACCATACCTCAGATCAGGGCGGCCTGATGGACTTCCATTTGGTTGATGAGACGCGTATCTGGAGTCAGATGGAGCAAAATTATCAACCATGGTTAAAGCGCTTAGCCCAGAGAGTAGGAATCTTTGATCCTCTTGAAGCGGATATCATACGTTTTGAAAGTGCTTTGCAGGAGTTATTCGCTATAAAACCACGGCGATTACTTAAATTGGCGGAGTTTCTGGAGATAGAGCTGATTCCTGCTAATAAACATGTTGATAGCCTGAGTGAAGTATTAGCTTCTTTCTATGAGCATTTGCCGTTTTGGGGAGTGCCTCCATTATGCCTCTCTACCGAACAGGTAAAGAAAGTTAGGGAAACTAAAGATCTAATCAAATCAGCTGATGCGCTTATTTCTCATCAGAAACTGAAAAGTAGAAGTGATCAAGATAAAGCTTGGAGTAAGATTGAAAAGTTATTGCAAGATCCAGAATTTACCTTACCTGAGGTTTTTGGTGAGGCGGCTGCTTATACTGATATTCAAGACTATGGTCGTACATTAAAAAGTTTTATTTACAATGCAGATGCTCAAGCACGAGAGCGCTTAGTACACACTAACTTGGTAAAGCTAATCAAACAGCTAAAAGTTCGTGAGAAAAGCAAAAAGGTTACTAGTGAGAAAAAAGTTCGTTTACAAGGCTCTAGTATGGAGGTCTTTTTGCGAGCCATTTGGGAAACAGTTCTACTGTTTGCCAAAGCTTGTCAAGAGGAAGGAGAGGTGTGGACGGATTATCTTTCTGAGATTCAGGTAGTCGTTGATCAATTTAATCATGATCTAGAAACCGATATAGATACAGGTATTGCTGGTAGTGAATTAGCAAAGGAACTCTTACAAGGATGCTTAGGAGGACTTGAGCAGTTGTTAGAGACCTATGCGATGGATTTACGTTTGCCAGTAGACGAAGAGCAAGTCGCCTTGCCAATGGCGCAATGGCAGCGTCATATTAATGTCGTATGTAGGTTAGAACCAGACGATTATCGCGTCAGCCGTAAACGCCCCCATTTACGTTTCAGAGTTCTCATTCTGAGCGGTGAAGAGGGAGTTGAATATACTTGCCAGCATGAGTGGGCATTGGAAGCTACACATGCTGAGCGAGTGCGTTATCAATGTGCCAAGCTAATCTTAGAAAACTGGCCTGCTGAAAGATCATTGATTTTGCCTGCCTTACAACTTAGCTCTGAGGAGTTGACAGCACTTTATTTTGCGGCTGATGAGGAAGAGGCTCATCGTCTTATCAATAATGCTCTAGGTATGTTAAAGATTATTGATCTAATGGAGGGGATGAGACGGAATGAGCCACACTACCTAGATACAGAGTTGAATGAACAGGCAAAAGCTTTGTCACAGGCGTATCGTGCTTGGCTGGTAGCTTATGTTAAGCAAGGCTATTATTATGCAAGTAATCAATGCTATCTACACCTTCAGACAGCCTATGCCAACCTAGCCAAGAGCGTGTTGGACAAAAGCCGACAAGGTAGTGCAGAGTTATTGCGACGCTTCTATAAAGCCTTTTTGTTATTTAGCCCAACTATTCAACCGAATAATAATTACATGCACTCCGCGGTTGTACTAGGAACTTCACCTGCTGTGTTAGAGCTGACATGGAAGCGGGAGATGTTTTTGCGTGACTATTTTAAGGAGGTAATTGCAGAGTATACGCGTGAGCAGGATATCAAGGCTCCTAAAACTAAACAGGCACTAGAGCGTCTGCTCAATCTAGTCACGATTCAACGTCCCTTAGCTGGATTAGTGGTGGATAATACGCATAAGCTATCAGCTAAAATCAAGAGCTTTAATCTACTGCATTATCTAGGAGAAGAACCTTCTGGTGAGAAAAGCCTTGCTGTTCAAACTCTGCTGCGCGAAGACGATGATAATGAAGATAATTTGAGTGAAGTGAAGCGTTCTTCTGAAGATAGCAGAATTATTATGAAGATATTAAAAGACTACTATCTACCGCTCTATGCCTTTGCAGCAGATGGTGTGCGCATTATTGCTGTGCATGTGGATAATGTCTCCCTTATTCTTTCCGGCCTTGATTTATTCCTACATTACTATCTAGAAGAAAAGGTCGGTTTTAATCAGCCTGCCTTTTTCTGTGAATTAATGGTGTATTCCACCTCTTCATCGCCTATTTCTGTCGAGAAAAAACTTACCTTGTGGCGCGATGACATGGTAGAGAAATTCCGTGAAAAAAGGCGACGGCTGAACCTGTCTGTTGGGCATCGTTTTGCACCTAAACGCGAAGATATTATTGAGTTACTTAATAAGGAGGAGCGTTTATATGACATAGCCTTTCTCTTCAATTTCCTTGGCGAGGATATGATTGCGGAGGTAGAGGCGGCGGAGCCGTTTGTACTAGAAGCTATGAGCAACTTAAATCCTCAATTTCCAATCAGCGAGTATCCTCGTCCTATCAGGCAAGGAGATGAGTTTAAGCGTCAAAGTTTATTAAGTGATCGCCGTCTATGTATACAAACACGGCATGCCGATTTATCTGCACGCTTACGCCATCCGGGGGATGAGGGCATAGAGCATTTGATGTTCGGTTCTGTCAACTATGAACCTTGGCAAAAAACAGTAGAAGCCTTACATCAAAAGGCTCAATGGGTAGCCTGTGTGGATCCATTCATTGATAAACGTTTATTGGGTAAGCATATAAATAATAGTCAACGTAAAATTGTGGGTTTTACTTCTGGCTTAGGGGCTTATGGTGAGCTGAATCTTTCTATTTCTACTGAGCAGGATACATTGACGCATTTGGCTCTGCTGGTGAAAAAGCATTTACACATCTTATTACCTATACAGAGTGGGCAATCATTAGACATAACAGCTAATAAAATTGTGGCAGAGGCTGAGGAAATCATTGGCCTGTCATCACTACGTGCGGTGGTAGGGAATGGAGAGAAAATCCGCGAGGTGGTTGGTTTTGCTGCCATTCGTCGCATGTTAGCAAGACCGCCGCAAGCGGTTATGACCCAATTATTACCATTGGATGCTTTTCAACATTGGTTTAATGGCAGCGATGCGATTCTACGTCCCGATTTGCTCCAGCTCTCATTGACTCTACGCGATGATAATATACCCCTGATTGAGGCAATGGTGATTGAATGTAAGTTAGCAAAAGAATCGGAGTGTTATGTACAAAAGGCGGTTGAGCAAGTGGAAGAAGGCCTAAAACACTTGACTCAATTGTTTGCCCCTTTCCGGCAGGATATAAGACGGCCCTATTTTGATCGACGCTATTGGTGGGCGCAATTACAACGTGCTTTAGCTTCGCGCACAGTTGTTGCACTACCCGATGATGGCTATAAAAAACTCAACATAGCGCTTGAGAAAATGGTTGATGGTGATTATGAGATTGCATGGAGTAGCTCGATTTTTACCTTCTGGACCGATATCCCTGATCCAAAACTGATTCTGAAAGAGTATGCATTATCACCTCATGTACTAACGCCACCCTTTGTGCAGCCTGAAGGTTTTGTACATCGTCATTGGATCATCGGATATAAGGGTTTACTAGGTTTATTTGGTGATATAGGTCTAAATAGCAGTGCTACTACAGAAGTATTACCAGTCCTAGAAACTAAACAAGGTATGGCGGAGTCTGAGCTTATTGTAGAGACAGTCGGTGAGGCGGATACTGACCTACAATCTGTAGCGACAACCTTAGAGCAAACGGATATATCTACACCCATACAGGATCAGGAACTATCGCCTATAGAAACTAGTAACGTGAATAAGCTGCTGCCGAGTGTGCCGGAAAAACTATTGATCGGTACTAATGCTGCCAATGGTGAGCCTGTCTATTGGTATTATGGACATCCGGGGTTAGCTAATCGCCATCTGTTGTTATTTGGTTCATCAGGTTCTGGTAAAACCTATGGGATTCAGTGCCTATTAGCAGAAATGGCGGCTCAGCAATTACATTCGGCGATCATTGATTATACGGATGGCTTTTTACCCAGCCAGGTGGAGCAAAAGTTTGCCGAGGTTACGCAACCTGATAATTACTATGTACGCACGGATAAGCTTCCCTTGAATCCATTCCGGCGACAAATACAGGTTATTGACCCTAATATCCCTGCAATGGAAGAAAGTGCATTTGATGTAGCATCACGCATTACCAGTATTTTTACCTCTGTGTTCAATATGGGTGATCAACAAGCCGCAACCTTGACACGTGTGTTGGAAGTGGGTATCAGCAACGAGCGGGCATTTACATTAGATGATTTATTACCGATGTTGCGTGATGAAGGATCAGTAGGAGAAACACTTGCCAATAAGCTCGAACCATTTGTGCGCTCTCAACCCTTCCGAGCTAGTGATAGTAATGCTTGGGAAGGCATTTTTGGCTCAGCAGATCATTGGGTCAATATATTACAACTAAAAGGGCTTTCTCGTGATACCTACCGTATTGTGACGGAGTTTGCTCTATGGGATTTATATGATTATGCCTGCAATACGGGCAGTAAAAACCGTCCCCTGCCAGTGGTATTGGATGAAATTCAAAACCTAAACCATAGTAGTGACTCTCCTATCGACAAAATGCTAAGAGAGGGGCGTAAGTTTGGCTTATCTTTAATACTAGCCACACAAACTACTAGTAATTTTGATCAAGAGCAGCGGGATCGTCTATTCCAAGCAGGACATAAGCTATTCTTCAAACCAGCCGATACGGAAATTAAGTCATTTGCCAAGATACTCAGCATGGTTTCACGTAATGTTACAGAAAAGGAGTGGGAAGGACGGCTATCTAAGCTGACTAAGGGACAGTGTTATTCATTAGGCCCTGTGTTGACGAGTAATGGTACATTGCGGACGGCGGCAATATTGGTATCCGTTACTGCACTAGAGCAGCGTAACTTTAACTAGATGACAATGAGTAAAGGGATAATGTCTGACAGCAAGGAGCAGTCGACTGAGGTATTGGGTAAACAGGTCGGTTTTAATGTCTATTGGCATTATTCATTGACTACTTCCCAGCCCCTTTCTGTTCAGCATCAGGTTGCCGAGGCAGAGGCGCTGGCAGGCATTAAAGCGGGAGTCGATTTTAATATTATTAAGCTCTCTCACAAGGGAGAGGCGATATCATTATTACATTACCCGGCTTTTTTTGATGATCCGTTTCCAGCGCTGGCTAGTGTCTGGACTATTGATCTTGCCGCACAATCTGTAAAAGAACGCCGCTATGATGGCTCTTGTAATCCCCCCATTTTGCATCGTAAGGAGCTATTTCTACCTGCGAGCCACCCGCGTATTCTCGAATATCAGGCTTTGACAAAAGAAGCTGAGCAAATAGGATTATTTGCAAATAGTCGTATTATTGGTTTTAAAGAAACGTGGAATGCCCTGATTCGTGAACAGGGTTATCAGTTGGAGGGGCATCAATTCATCCCTATTGATACCGCATCGCAAAACGTTGATCGTCATCGTACTGCTTTAACTCGTTACGCTCTTTCTACGCCGATGCAACTGCTGGCTAAGCATGATTTTTTGGATGGTAAATACACTATTTTTGACTATGGTTGTGGCAAAGGTAGTGATGTAGAAATTCTGCAAAAAAATGCTATTACAGCACAGGGTTGGGATCCGTATTTTTGCCCGCATAACCCTAAGCAAATGGCCGATATAGTCAATATTGGATTTGTTATCAATGTTATTGAAGATAAATCTGAGCGCAGGGAGGCGGTATTAGGTGCTTATCAGCTCTGTACTCAATTCCTCTGTGCGGCTGTTATGTTGGGTGAGCAATCCCCCGAACGTGGACGCTTGTTCCGTGATGGTATCCTCACGAGTCGGAATACCTTTCAGCGCTATTATTCACAGGAAGAGTTCCGTGCATATCTACATCAGGTACTAGGCGAAGAGCCGGTAGCGGTCGGCCCTGGTGTATTTTTTGTCTTTAAGGACAAAGATGCAGAGCAGGCCTTTCTAGAGCGTCGGTATCGCAATCGCACTATTGCTAGGCGCTTGATTAGCCAGCTACCTAAAGCGCCAAAAGCAGCTAAAGCAGAGAAAGTCAGCAAAGCGGATAAAGATCGCATTTTCTACGAGCAGCACAGCGAATTATTAGAAGCTTTATGGTTGCGATGGCTGGAGTTAGGCAGGCTACCGCAGGAGGATGAATTCACAGAAGCTGCAGCGATTATAGAACTATTCGGCACTTGGCGTCGCGCCTTAAGCTTCTTGCAACGCTATCATGGTGATGAAATTCTGAAACAGGCATTTGATAGCCGTAGCGAAGATCTGACGGTGTATTTCGCCCTGCGCCGTTTCGATCAACAACGTATCTACCATCATTTGCCAGAAAGTCTTAAACGTGATGTAAAAGCTTTTTTCCAGAGCTATAAACATGCATTAGCCGCCGGTGAGCGTTTGTTGTTTTCGGCGGGTAATTCCGTGCTGATCAGTACTATGTGCCAACAAGCCGCAGAGCAGGGCTATGGTTATCTGGATGAAGAGGGTTCACTAACCTTCCATACCTCACAAGTTGCCTTGTTACCTGCTGTGCTACGGGTCTATATCGGTTGTGCTACCTTGCTTTTTGGGGACGTGACCTCTGCTGATTTGCTGAAAATTCATGCTGAGTCCGGCAAATTATCATTGATGAAATATGATGATTTTGAGGTGTCACCCCTACCGCGTCTACTAGAGCGTATTAAAATCAGCCTGACTAACCAACACTTTGAGTACTACAAATATGGTGAGGCCTATCCCCCTCCTTACCTATACCTAAAGGCGCGTTTCCTGCCTCCAGATTTTCCACACTACACCGAGCAGGTAGCATTTGATCAGATGCTAATGTCCTATCCAGAATTTGACTTACGAGGCTATGGAATGTCGCAGGAGGCATTTGATACCACCCTACAACGTTTACGTTTAGAAATCGTTGGTTTTGAGCTGAAAAATGCGAGTACCCTACCAGAGCTAGATAGCCCTTGCGGTCAATACCACACTTTCCGCGACTTTATTGAGTGTGGCGAAACTCAGTCAGCAACCGGCCTACCTAATCTGCCCGTGCAGGCGGAAACCTATAATGCATTGGCTGAGCTTGCTCGGCATATTATTGATCCGGTCATGGATTATTTTGGCGGTATTGAGTTGACCTATGGTTTTTGTTCGCCAGAATTAGCCAAACATATCCCCGGCAGGATTGACCCTAAGCGTGATCAACATGCCTCTTTTGAGCGCAATAGGCGTGGAAATTTGATTTGTGAACGTAAGGGAGCCGCTTGTGATTTTATTGTGCCGGATGAAAATATGTTGGAAGTAGCACAATGGATTGTACAAAACACTCCATTCGATCGCCTGTATTTCTATGGCAATGATAAGCCCCTGCATGTGAGTTATGGAGAGGAACATAGTCGCTCCATTGTGCTGATGTTACCCGCAAAAAGTGGGCGATTAGTTCCGAAGGTGATAGTGTCTGAGGCGTTTCTTAAGCTTGGTGGAAAAGGATGAAGACGGTTATTGAGTGTAGATCACATAAACCCTAACTGTATCTCTCATCCTTTATCACCCAAGAGCAACCATACCAAAATCATGGCATGGTATGGCTCTCAATCAAACTCACATATCGAGCGTATTCGGATTCACGCCTTCAACAGGCCCAATCAGGCTTTCAAAAATAAAGCGCCAGCGTTCCACTTGTCCGCGATCTGCCATAAATGCGGCAAAGCCTGCGGGGGAGGCATTGGAGTAATGAGAAATAGGCTTAAACCCTTCCAGTGGGGCAACATCGGTTCGAGCTGGGAAAGTCCAAGCCGGATTTTGATGTGCCTTACTTAAGAGATATGACAGATAAAGTCGTGCTGCAGCCGGTGCTTTTGCTTCCGCTAATATCCCGCCGATTTGATACCACGCTTGAAAATAGCCGTGCTCAGGGATAGTGGTTTTCAAGCTGGAGCCTTCCGGTGCCACGAGCGGGAAATAAGAGGTAAAGGTGGTGGCTGCTTTGCCCGCCTTAATGACTTCTAGTGGGGTTTGTGTGCCGCGTACCCATTGAATATCCTGTGCCATTAAGTGCTGGAACCATGACCAGCCCTGTTGCTCGATAATTTGCAGGAACTGATACAACACCGCATCATCATCATGCGGATAAGTCAGCACAATTTTACCTTTGAGTTCGGGACGCAGAAAGTCCTGATACTCAATAGGTGCATCAGGTAGCTGAGCATAGTCTGTTGTGGGGGCAAACTGGAATACACCAATGGGTGTCCAATAGCCATCAGGGTCAACAAAATGCGCGGGCACCTGCTCAAAGCCTAGGGGGCGGTAGCGCTGCAATACACCATCATTAGCCCAGATCGGGAAATTTTGTACGGTTTGGATATGGATAACATCGGGAATTTCCTCGCCAAAGAGCAAACGCTTATCTAGCTCTGCATCATGATATTTGGATAGATCAACTGTTACCGTGATAGGAATATCGGGGAATAGCTGTTCAAACTGGGCGGTATAGGCGAGTGACTGCGATTTTGCATCACCCCCCGCCCACACCAACAAAGGTTCTCCCTCCGCTTGGGCAGCACGATATAGGGCATCAAATTCAGGTGGCAGGTTATCCATAAGTGATCTTGTCCTTTAGTGTATAAAATGAACGCTAAACTTTGTCTCGGCGGGTGTCACGAGCGCCATAAGAAACCTGAAGCCCGTTTGCCCGCCACATCAGCATTAAAGACCAGCTCTGCCTGACTTTGTGTACCCGCCGCTCCAAAGCAAACATGTAGCGGTAACAGATGCTCTTCACGCGGATGACAAAAACGTGCTTGGGGTGCTTGCGTCCAATTGACTAAACGCTCACGACGCTCGGCATAATTGAGCTTATTATCCGTACAGGTTTCCACCAGCCAGTGATCAAACTCAATGGCTTTTTGTTCGGATTCGGGGCGGCGCGAGAAAAACTCACGCATATTATGGAAGGATAGGCCGGAGCCAATGACCATAACATTACGTTCCCGTAGGCTCGCAATGGCTTCACCTAAGGCAATATGCTGCTCTGGGTTTAGATTACCCAGCAGGGACAATTGCACACAGGGAATATCTGCTTTGGGGTACATCAACATCAGTGGCACAAATAAACCATGATCATAGCCACGCTGGGCATCGGTCTGTGCAGCAATACCTTGTTGTTGCAATAGTGTTTCGATTTCCTGTGCCAGTGCGGGATTACCCGGAGCCGGGTAGCGGTATTCATAGGTTTCAGGTGGAAAGCCAGAATAGTCAAAATACAGCGCTGGGTGGGGGTTACTGGTCAGAGTGGCTTGTGATTTTTCCCAATGAGCGCTGATTAGCAGGATGGCTTCTGGGCGACCTAACTCTTGACCTATTTTTTTCAGAAAGGCCGTTAATTTGGCATGCGCCGGATCATTGAGTAGCGGCAAGGGGCCACCACCATGAGGCAGGTATAACACAGGTGCCAATGATTTATCGCTCATGGGTCAGTACTCCGAGGGTAAATGTGTTTTGTTGTGTCAGGCAGCAGTCTGTGGACGTCATTGTTTATGATGCCGGATGTTTTCCACACCAACAGATGGATGGTGCTCATCCGTATAATGCTGGCTTTGAACCTGCTGACATCAGCATCAGGTTTTCCTGATGGAATAGAGAAAATAAAAGGTTTATTTCTTTCCATACAGGATCATTCTACGCGGGTATTCTATCGTCATCCATGAGGTGTGGAAATACCTGAATTTGAACAATACTGTTTCAAAAAACGAGCAGATAAGCTAGGCATAACCTCATTAATCCGCTATAAGCTGTTTGGAGTTCATAACCGTCAAGGGCATTATGAGTGGAATAGTATTGAAGATAATGATGGGATTACTGATGATGTTTATGGGATGCTGGCTATGGATCGACTGACTGCTTTACGGGTGTTTGCTGAAGTAGCAACATCGGGCAGCTTTACGGCTGCTGCTGACCAGCTAGAAATGTCACGCCCCATGGTGACACGCTATATCACTACGCTGGAGGATTGGTTGGATACCCGGCTATTGCAGCGTACCACACGCTATGTCACCCTCACAGCTACCGGGGAGCAAGTGTTACAGCATGCACAGCAGATGCTGGCTTTAGCCGAGAATATCCAGCAGGAAACCGCCCGGCAGGATGGCGAGTTGTACGGTCAGTTACGACTGACGTCTAGTTTATCATTTGGGTATGCACAGCTAGCGGCGGCATTGGTTGCGTTTCAGGCACAGCATCCACGCCTGAATATTGACCTGAATGTGAATGATACTGCCGTCAATCTGGTGGAGGCACGAGTGGATTTAGCTATCCGCATCAGTAACGCTCCCGATCCGGTATTGATTGGTCGTCCACTAGCCCGGTGTGAGTCGGTACTGGTGGCTGCCCCTGCCTATTTGCAGCAGCACGGAATACCAGAACAGCCACAGGATCTAGTCAAGCATCGCTGTCTGACCCATACGCAGGTGGGACGATACGAGTGGCAATTGTTACGCGGCACGCAAGAGGAGCGGGTGAAGGTATTTGCCTCCTTCACCATTAATGATGCAACAGTGCTAATGCAGGCCGTCATGGCAGGCGGGGGAGTGGCTATGCTGCCTAGTTATCTGGTACTGCCCCATCTGCAAAGTGGAGCACTACAGGCGGTGCTGCCTGAATGGCAGGTGCCAGCACTCACTATCTATGCGCTGTACCCGTCACGCCGCCGCATGTTGCCAGCAGTACGAGCCTTGCTGGATTATCTGATCACGTATTTTTCCGATATGCAGTGGTCGCAGCAGCAGTAATAACGAAAATAACGGAGTAAAGGGGTGAATTCTGTGAGCGGGATAGTCAGCGGCGACTATCCCCTATTGCTAGATGGCAGATTCGGATTTAACGATAGGAACCCAGTACTTTGAGCATCATTTCTGCCTGGAAAGGTACGGATGCTTCAAAGCCGTAGTAATTGCCATATTTGGGACGCAGTGTATCGGTAGTTTGTTTCTCTACCGCCTGCATCCAGCCTGCCGCTGCTGCCTGATGGTTGTTTAGCTTCTCATTGAAATACTGTCCAATATCGACACTTTGCAAGGCATCCATCACAGCTTTACGCAGATCAACCAAATAAGCTTGCATGAAGGCAATGTCAGCATGGCTGCCGATATTGCCGTGCCCGCCACTGAAATAGGTCCAATCACCTGAGGCTAGCTGATTCAGATTGCCTTCCAGATAGACGGCATTTTCCGATGCACCAAAGCTCAGGTAAGCCATCTGATCAGGATTGGTCATATCGGGGGCATGTATAATGCCTTCTTCCACCATGAGCCAAGAGGCAGAGTCATCGGTATGAGCTGCCCGCTGAAAGCCTTGTGCCTTAACAGTCAGATTTTCAAACTTGAAACTGCCATCCTTAAAAGCGACCGTTTCAGTGGGTGCAGGCAGGCCAGATTTCAGGTATTGCTGCTTGGCTGCTGTGGCATCGGAGGCAATGATACGCAAAGATTGGTTGGTGGCCTTGGCTGTGTCCAGAAATATCCCAACATCACCAATGTGATCAACATGATCATGAGAATAAAGCACGGCAGTGACCGGCAGAGAGGTGACACTGGCAATCGCTTTCTGTACAGCAGAACCGACACCATTGCCTAATGGATCCATCAACAACACGCCCTTATCACCCACATAAAAGAGAGTATTGTAAAAATTGTTTTGTACCCAATAGGTACGATCTGTCAGCCGTTGCAGCACGGTTTCTCCGGTTTTATTGCGCTCGGTCAGGCGGCTGAGTTTCTCGCCGGGCTGCAATGGGCGTGTGGCTGAAGGTTCTACGTATTTAGTATCTGGGATGGTCGCTGCATAACCGCCTTTAGGCATAAAGTCGAGGCCATGCACCTCACTTTCGTGGTGCATGTCTGCTGACTTTTCGGTTTGGGCATAAGCGGTACTGGTGAGAAGGAGAGTTGCCAATACTGTAGTCGCTAAGCATGAGTTTAATGTAAACACTGTCTTTGTCCTCGTGTGATGAAGTGTTATGCCATCAAGGCTTTAAATCCTTGTGGAACGTATCAGGTGGAGCATTCTAGCGTTGCTGATCAAGGCTGGATATACCGGAATCTGTTCATGATTGTTTCAAAAAACGTACAGATACCCTAATGGCTCTTAGGCTTTTCTAGTGTTTATCTGTTCGCTTACCAAGGCTGAGCGGTGGAGCCGGACCGTAAATTCGCTGACATTGGTATCGACAGGTTTACCGATAGCAAATGCTACGACATTAGCAATACTTTTTGGCGCAATGCCAAAGCGCTGATACAGTTGCTCCATGCTTGCTGCCGTATTCTTATCGGTGATGGTATCTAACAGTTCGGTATTAATGGCTGCTGGGTAAATGGTGGTAGCACGGATATTATTGCCTTCCGAGGGATTTCTGTTAGTCCATTGACTATGCCACTACTCAAGTTGGTACAGCGCCTATTTGATCTATTGGATACACCGGAGGATATTCCTATTCTAGCTCCGCTGCTCCCTCCAAAGAGAGTTGGGTTATCGCCTCTTAGTGGGGGATCAGGGCTTGCGTTTAAGGCAGATTATTGCCGCTGAGAGCCATGGTCGCCAGATTACCCATGCCAAAGCATTTACCTAGAAGTTAGGAGAATGGAGTTATAGCGTTTTTGATGGGATTTCCCCGCAATATGATGTTGCTCTGGAAAACTTTTGACAAAACCAACGCTTGAGGGGCTATACCGGATAGTTACCTCAAGCAGGCCGATTACTTTTTACTTTGTTCCTAAAAGAGATTGCAGCAAAGCATAACCTTCAGGCCACTGACCCAGAGCGCTACTGGCGTTGATATGCCCAGCCGCACCGATATTAACCAAACGACTACCCCATACCGTGGCGCATGCTTGCGAATGAGCCAGTGAACCATAGGGGGCATCAGTACTCACAACCACTGTGCTCGGAAAAGGAAAACGCTGTAAAGGCAAGGGAGAAAAACCAATCGCCTCTGGCGGGAAATTAGGGCCATCCGGATCTGGAACCGCAACCAATAATGCAGCCTTGATAGTGGAGTGGGTCTTGGCGGCCCAATGAGCAACCGTAAGACAGCCTAAGC
Organism: Thiofilum flexile DSM 14609; assembly: GCF_000380185.1. GTDB lineage: Bacteria > Pseudomonadota > Gammaproteobacteria > Thiotrichales > Thiotrichaceae > Thiofilum > Thiofilum flexile. Next base: position 485 of record NZ_KB904772.1, on the reverse strand, counting down.
TATGCGCAACAATCACTACTGATGCTCCCAGGGCAATCGCTTGAATCTTTATTGTTGTAGAGGGATGAGTGGCTCCAAGAGTTCGGCGAGATAATCGGTTGACCAAGCGGCCTGCTTGCGCCGTACTTTGAGACTATGCTTATTTGTCTGGCTGTACCGAAGTAAGTTAGTCGCCATCTGGCGTAGGAGGGAGAAATTGTGAGNGCTATCGCCGGTACGGTTACGCGCCTTATCCTCCTGCATCAGCACATCCAAGACCCAATGGAGTCGNTTCTCAATCCCCCAATGGGAACGTACCACAAACAAGGCAGACGCCGCACTCAGAGCAAGGGAACTGATGTAGTAGCGTACGGCATAGCTCTCTTGCCCGCCGCGTCTACGTTCGACCCAAGACTCGACGCAGACGAGACTGGCTAAGCCTGCCCACTCATGTCGGTCGTTCAGCCAAGCGACCTCGTTACACACCCGACAGCGCCGTCGCTCCA
>NZ_KB904771.1 GCF_000380185.1 Thiofilum flexile DSM 14609 | reverse complement strand
ACCCAGACTTGTTCGTGTTGCGGCTGTATCAGCCTTAATAGTCCGAAAGGTAGAGCGGGTTTGCGAATAAGAGAATGGTCTTGCTCCGAGTGTGGAGCGGTGCATGATAGAGATGTCAATGCGGCTAAGAACATTCTTGCGCTCGGATATGAGCATCTGGCAGCAGGAATCCCCATCCTTTAGGTCGGGGAGGATGTCAATACTCGCACAAGATACACCTGAAGCGTTAGTACTCGCTATTTTGTGTGACTTTAAGGCTCGCCCGATGCAAGAAGTAGTGAATTATATTGTTAAACGCTTGAAAGAACTCACAGGTGATAATGAGGCGCGGTTTCGCAATTACTACGAAATGCTGGAAACGCTAGCAGATAACCGTGATTTACAAGCACAACTAGACGAGGCTAAACATATGTTAACACAAGTCGATGTTACCCGTTTTTCTACCTATCGCTGGGGATTACAAGCAGGGCTGGAGCAAGGGCGTGAACAGGGGCATGAGCAAGGCTTAGAGCAAGGTGCTCAACTTAAAGCTACTGAGATGGCTAAAAAACTCATCACAAAGGGGCTATTTGAAATAGCAGATATTGCCGACCTGACCGGATTAACAGTAGATGAGGTACAAACGCTTAAGGATACCCTGTTGCATTAGGTGGCTAATCCTCTCCCACCTTACAAGCACCTAATATCCCCTCTATTTGCCAGTCTTGAAGTAGTGGGGTTTTATCCTTCACGGTAATCGCTTTGCCATTGAGCTTACCCTTACCTGTTAAGAGATTGATATCGCATTGCGTCCCCGCTGCATTCGGCTCTAAGGTGTCATAGGCATTATAAGTAAAGCCTGCCACCACAAAATTATTATTGCGATAGGCCAGCGTGATGGTTTGATTCCAGCGATTACGCCCAATGGCTTCATTGGCAGATTTGACTAATAGTGAGTTTTTACCCGATAGTTCTAGACTCGGCAATGTGCCCCACATACTACCTACCCATGCTATATCCTTTTTCAGGATGGCGAGCTTAAAGTCATTGGCTACCTCACCGCCTAAATAAAGATATAAATCAGCTTGGTCTGTTTCGCGATTATTGACCAATACTGCTCGATCCATAGAGCCATCATCATTCCAATCAGCCGTCAGCGCAGCAAGGACATCACTGGCTATAATTTCCTCGGCAGCTTGAACATTGACAGTCATTAGACCTAAACCAATTAATATACTGAATACTATACGTGACATGAGAGCACCTCAACGAAACCGATAAGCTAACCCTACTTTGACATAGGGGGCGGAGCCTTTCTCTACTAAGGGACTGTTCTTAATAGCATTACTATAGCTCGTAACCCCAACACCTGTGCTGAGCATGAAACTTTGGGACAGGGGCAATTCAACATCCACCCCCGCTTTGAGTACGGCGCTAGAGCCTAGTTGATAAGCAGGGCGGGTGCTGGTTGCCTCACTGCTTTTCACCCCAAAGTAGTAATTACCGACATCTTTATCCAGCCATTGAATCGCCACTTGGGGCAGCCACAGTCTTCTACCGGATTGAATCGGCTTGATGTAGCGTAGACGGGCTTGATTACCTTTGTGAGCATTAAAATCGTGCATGACATCTACCCCAAACACCCCTAAACGTGTTTTATGTGCCGTTCCCGCGCGGAGATTAATCGCATAATCTAAGTCATCCATACCGCTAGTAATACTACTGTTACCACGTTTACGCTCCCACGGATCTAAGCCTGCACCGATATAGGTACGGTTAGTCGCTGAACGGTGGACATTAAAAGACGGCCCCGGAAGATAAAAACCCTCACGATCCAGTTTAAATGCGCTGAATTGCACCCGATTTTTACCCTCTTTATAAATAGAGGGTTCTATTTGAGTATTAATACCTAATAATAACTCATTTTCAGCATATACCCACTGAGTAGCGCATAAACCTATACTTAATATTAGATAACTTGAGTATTTTATCACCGAGGCAGCTCCTGCTATATCGTTGGATTAGGGTGCTAAGTGCATGCCACGCAGCACTTCATAACACGCTCCCATAGTATGATAGTCGGTTTTACCGGCAGGAGACTTGAGATCATCATATTTTTGATTATCAGGCGTTAAAATTCTAAACCAAGCCCCATACTGCTGATCCACCATATGCTCCCAACTATAGGCCCATATTTTGTTATACCAATCCAGATACTGAGGGTCTTGGGTGGCTTGATAGAGTAAGGCAGCAGCAGCAAAGCTTTCGGCCTGTACCCAAAAATATTTATCCCCATCACACACCGAGCCATCCGGGGCAAAACCATAATTAATCCCACCATTGACGCTATCCCAAGCCGGAGCTAAGGCACCCTCAAATAAAGCCCGCGCTCGTGGAATCAGCCAATCTTGGGGGCGATGACGGTGTAGGATTAAGAGTAATTTAGCCCACTCGGTTTGATGACCGGGCTGAAACCCCCAAGGGCGGAATAGGTGCTTAGGGTTATCCAGATTATAATTCCAATCGACTTCCCACTCAGCATCGTAATGTTCCCATACTAAGCCCTGCGCTTTTTCCGCCTGACGTAGGGTAATCGCTCGCGCTAAGGTTTCAGCTCGATCTAAAAAGCGTGTTTCACCTGTGGCCTCATACGCCCACAGCATGGCTTCACACGCATGCATATTGGCATTTTGCCCCCGATAGGGCGCTATAATGCTAAAATCAGGCGAGGCTTCATCTTTATAAAGTTGATAATTTTCATCCCAAAAATAACGCTCTAATAAATTCCAACCGGCCTCAATCGTTTTACGCCCCTCTTCAACTCCAGCCAAGAGTGCCGTAGCACCTGCCACGATGACAAATGCTAAACCATAAGCATGATTAGTGGCATCAAGGACTTCATCTCCCTTGAGTAACCAAGCAAAGCCTCCGCTAGGTTGTAGGTGTTTTTGATGCAAATAATCTAAACCATGTTGTACCCAAGGCAAGTACTGCGGAGCCTTAAAATAGCGAGCCGCCATGGCATAATTAAACACAAAGCGAGTGCTACTGACTAAATGGCGGGTGTCATAGTCATAAATAGAACCATCATCCCGAAAATGCTGTACAAAGCCACCCACAGGATCATAAACATTAGGCTCATAAAATTTGAGTGTGGTTTGAATATGCTGCTCTAAAAAAGCTCGGCTCGTAAAATTAGGAGAGGTCATAGGGCAGCACTCAGTAAATTAGGGATAGTCACGGTTTGACGGTTATTCGCAGACTCTAAACAAGCCAAAGCCGCCGCAAGAGAAGCAAAGCCATCGGCACCACTGGCTGAGGGAGTATCTGTACCTTTGATTGCACCTATAAAGCGGCGCATACCCACTTCATAGAGATTTTCGTGTTGTAGCTCAATCATGCGCTCGCCATCGGCATTGCGTAACATGACCTCACCGATAGGGGCTTGCTGCATGACTTTTTTCGCGATGAGTGAGCCTTCGGTGCCATGTACCTCAAAGCCATTACTAGCATATTTGGTGGTAAATCCTTCATGAGTTTGGGCGATGACACCATTATCAAAGCGGAAAATAGCCATCGCGCCATCCTCAATCACACCAGCACCCATACCAAAATGTTGAGTTAGGCAAGTGACTTCTGTTGGCTCAGCATTGAGTACAAAACGTAAGGTATCTACATCATGCACCGTAATATCTAATACAACACCCGCTCCCGCATTCGGATTGGTCAAACGCCAACCCTGTAAATGCGGAGGCAGGTAAACGGCATGGAACACCCGTGCCGCAATCGGCTGACCAATTGCACCATCAGCGATCAATTGGCGCATCGTGCGGTGGCTAGCCGCATTCCGTAGATGGTGATTGGTGGCTAGTACTACATTATTTTGCTGGCATATCTTGATCATGCGCCGGGCTTGATCTAGCGTCATCGCTAAGGGTTTTTCGCATAAGACATGTTTGCCTGCTTTAGCAGAAGCTAGAGCTTGCTCGTAATGTAGTTCATTGGTGGTACTAATATAAACTGCTTGCACGGCGGGGTGTTTGAGCAGGTCATCGAGAGTATTCGCTACATGAACAATGTTATTGGCCTGAGCAAATTCACGACCGCGTTCGGGGTGAGAACTATAGACCGATACCACGTCGCTATCCGGTTGGCTGCGGATAGCCGCAATCATATGAGCTTGGGCAATATTGCTAGCTCCAATTAAACCAAAACCAATTGTCATGGCGAATACTCCTTATCTTATTATCCTAGATACGATTTTCTGTTTGTGGGTCGAATAACACCGCTTTCGCCATATTAAAGGCAAACGGGGTTTTTTGTCCCACTACAGCACCACAATTAGAGCGCATCCGTGCCACGATTTCTTTGCCCCCTAGTGTAGTTAATACATACACATCCGCACCCGTAGGCTCGGTTACATCCACTTGGCAATCCGCTGGGAATACCCAAGGGTTATTCGGTTCAGCACTACTCATATCGGTAATCGCTTCAGGACGAATCCCTAAAATGACCGGCTTATCTATCCATGTTTGATAACGCTCTGGCTGGGGTAGCGGTAAGATTAACTCATTGCCCTGTGGGGAAGTGAGTCGTGCGGCTACACTGTTTTGGTGTGCGACTACCGTTGCAGGAATCAGGTTCATAGACGGCGATCCCATGAAGCTGGCTACGAAGACATTATTGGGGGTATCGTAGACTTCTTGGGGAGTGCCTAATTGCTGCAGAATGCCCGCCTTCATAATAGCAATGCGGGTGGCTAAAGTCATAGCCTCGATTTGGTCATGCGTTACATAGACAATGGTAGCGCCTAAGCGTTGATGCAGTTTCTTAATCTCGGTACGCATATCAACCCGTAGCTTTGCGTCGAGATTAGAGAGCGGTTCATCGAAGAGGAAGATTTTAGGTTCCCGTACCAAAGCGCGACCCATGGCTACCCGTTGGCGTTGACCACCGGATAATTGGGCAGGTTTACGTTTAAGTAGTGGGCCGATTTGTAGCATTTGGGAAACACTTTCGACCTTTTTATCGCGCTCGGCTTTGGGTACACCGCGCATTTCTAGACCAAAAGCGATATTTTTTTCCACACTCATATTGGGATAGAGTGCATAGGATTGAAACACCATCGCAATATCACGTTGAGAGGGGTGTTTGTCATTGACGACTTCACCATCAATCACCAGCTCACCAGAGGTGATTTCATCTAAGCCTGCAATCATGCTTAAGAGCGTGGATTTACCGCAGCCCGAAGGGCCTACTAGAACTAAGAAGTCACCATGATTAATAGCAATATTGATACTTTTTAAGACATCAACGCTACCATAGGATTTGCAAACATTACGAATTTCTAAAGATGCCATTGTATTGATCCTCTATCCTTTAACCGAGCCAGCCATGAGTCCACGCACGAAATAACGTCCTGCCACGATATACACCAGCAGGGTAGGAAGTGCTGCAATCATCGCAGCCGCCATATCCACGTTATATTCTTTGACCCCCGTTGAACTACTGACCAAGTTATTCAATGCCACGGTCATCGGCGCACTCTCACCAGCGGCAAATGAGGCACCAAATAAAAAGTCATTCCAAATATTGGTAAACTGCCAAATCACCGTCACCACAATAATAGGGCCGGAACTCGGTAGTAAAATACGCCAGAAAATACCCAAGAAACTCGCACCATCAATCATGGCGGCTTTAACGAGTTCGGTAGGAAAGGCTGCATAGTAGTTACGGAAGAACAGGGTGGCAAAGCCAATCCCATAGGTGACATGCACTAAGACTAATCCGGTAGTCGTACCGGCTAGACCTAGATTACCCAAGATTTGTGACATGGGAATGAGCACGATTTGAAAGGGAATAAAGCAACCAAATAGCATTAAAGCAAAGACCCAACGATCCCCTTTAAAACGCCATTTAGTGAGCACATAACCATTAATAGCCCCTAACAGGGTCGAAATCAGCACGGAGGGAACCACCATTTTAATGGAGTTCCAGAAATAACCATTGATACCTTCGCAGGTGAGACCAATACAAGCACTACCCCATGCTTTTATCCATGCAGCAATAGTCCAATTTTGGGGGAGGGAGAGCATATTACCTTGGCGTAACTCCTCTAGGTCTTTAAAGCTAGTGATGAGCATGACGAATAAGGGTAATAAGTAAAAGGCCGCAAATACGATTAAAGTGGTATAGATCAGTACGCGCCAAAACCGGCTGCTACTCGCTTTAACTTCTTGATTAGTCATGGCGTTGCTCCCGTGTTTCAGCATAAAGATAGGGCACTATAATGGCGGCAATGGTCATTAACATAATCATGGCTGAGGCGGCACCAACCCCCATTTGATTACGGGTAAAGGTGTAGGAATACATAAAGGTGGCAGGGACTTCGGTCGCATTGCCGGGGCCTCCACCTGTGAGTGCTACAACTAAGTCATAGGATTTAATCGCCATATGTGCTAAGACGACAAAAGCACTTAAAAATACTGGACGGAGCTGAGGAATAATAATGCGCCAATAGGTTTGTACTGCAGAGGCACCATCTAATTGCGCGGCCTTGACTTGCTCACTATCAATCCCACGAAGGCCGGCTAAAAACATCGCCATCACAAAGCCTGAGCTTTGCCACACCGCCGCAATGACAACGGTATAGATTGCCATATCTGAATTAATCAGCCAGTCGAACTTAAAGCTAGTCCAGCCCCATTCATGCATGGTTTTTTCTAGTCCTAAACCCGGATTTAAAAACCATTTCCAAGCCGTACCAGTAACAATAAAAGACAGTGCCATAGGGTATAAATAAATCGGGCGCAAGAAGCCTTCACCGCGAATTTTTTGATCTAATAAAATGGCTAAGAACATCCCTAAGAGGCCGCAGATGACAATATAAAGGGTGCCGAAAATCGCGAGATTATTAAGAGCGACTTGCCAGTTAAGGGTTTGCCACAGCTTGCTATAGTTTTCAAAGCCAATGAGATTAAAGTTCGGCATCATTCTAGAGGACGTCAGCGATAGAAGTCCCGTGTATAAAATAAAGCCGTATACGAAGAAAAGTGTCACAGCAAAGGAGGGTGACAGGACTAACTTGGGTAGGTGATGTCGCACCCAGCCGCGCCAATCATCGGTGGTGTGGGTCATTGACCTGCTCCTGCGGGTTGTAGTTAATAGGGGTTGGAACAAAATTTACGTGTTAGGCAAATACCTTAAACCTAGTGGGGTATAGCCTTTTCCAAGGGGAGTGAAACTCGCTGCGCTCAGACAGCACACCCCTTTCCAAACGCTATACCCCACTAGGTTTAATCACCTGACTGGGTTTTTGTCCCGATAAAGCTTACTTAAACTGAGGTATTCGAGCGAACTCGAATACCTCAGTATGATTAAATGCAGCAAGTGTAATTACTTAGCACCCTCAACTGCATTGACTAGTTCTTTAACCGCGTCTTCTGATGGAACGTTGCCATTAAAGTGTTTAGTGACCACATCATAGACAGCGTTTTTAACGGAAGCAGGGGCAGCGTGACCATGAGCCATAGAACCCATTAAAGTACCGGCTTTAGAAGCTTCAGCGAGTTCTTGCATACCTTTTTTACCACAATCATCAAAGGCATCATTAGGCACATCAGTACGTGCAGGGACAGAACCTTTTACCACATTGAAAGCTGATTGGAAGGTGGGTGACATGACCGCTTTAGCCATGGCTAATTGAGCTTTTTGTCTATCCTCACCAACATTAAACATGACAAACTGATCTGAGTTAAAGGTAACTGAGCCTTGTGTGCCTGGGGTGCGGAAGCAGAGGAAATCAACATCAGGTTTTTTACCAGCATTGATAAACTCACCCTTAGCCCAGTCACCCATGATTTGGAAACCTGCTTTACCTTCAATAACTAAAGCAGAGGATAGGTTCCAATCACGGCCTGAGAAGTTATCATCCACATAGCCGCGTAATTGCTTCATACGATCAAATACTTGCTTCATGGTGTCAGAACCAAGAGCCTCTTTGTCTAAGTCAATCATGGCTTTTTTGTAGAACTCTGGCCCACCAGTCGCGATGACTACGCTGTCGAATAAGGTCGCATCTTGCCAAGGTTGACCACCATGTGCGAGTGGGATAAAGCCTTTAGCTTTTACTTTATCTAAAGCAGCAATGAAGCCATCCCAGTCTTTAGGCGGTTCAGTCACACCGGAGTCCTCAAGCACTTTCTTATTCGCCCATACCCAGTTAGTAGAGTGAACATTGACCGGAGCAGCTATCCAGTGACCATCATATTTAGAAAACTTTTGTAAGGCTTCAGGAACAACCTTATCCCAGCCTTCTTCAGTGGCTAAGCTATCTAAATTAGCAGTGGCGTCTTCTTTGGCCCAGTCTTGAATATCAAAACCTAACATTTGCACCGCTGTAGGAGCGTTTTTGGCTTGTACCCGCGCACGTAATACGGTCATTGCGGCGGTACCACCGCCACCGGCTACGGGCATATCTTTCCAAGTAATGCCTTGCTTATTTAAATCTTCCTTGAGTACGCCTAATGCTTTAGCCTCACCGCCTGCCGTCCACCAATGTAATACCTCAACCTCTTCAGCCGCACGCGCCATGCTGCTAAAGGTTAAAGCGATAGTGGCTGCGAGTAGTGTGGTTTTTAGCGTTGTTAATTTCATAACATCCTCCTAGGTTAAAAATGCAATTCATTAAAAATTGCTCAGTAAATATAGCTAATGGTTAAATGCGTTAGCTCCGCAGGACTCTCTGACCATTAAGCGAGTAGGTACGAGTAAACGCTCAGGTTTTGCCTGTGGTTTATTCATATAGACTTGTAGTAAATCAATAGCTTGGGCGGCAAATTGAGAGGCTTCGACTTGTACGGTCGTGAGGGCAGGGTGGGTAATACTAGAGTCGGGTAAGTCGTCAAAGGCGACTACAGCGAGATCAGACCCCACTTTAATACCTAGCTCACGTGAAATACTCAGCACACCATAGGCCATTAAATCAGAAAAACACACTACTGCACTAATGCTAGCATCGTATTCTAGTACGGACTTCAGGGCTAAACGTCCGGCCTGACGACTTTGTGCAATAGGGAAAATATAGTTCGAGGGTACCCGTAAACCCGCCTCATTCATAGCATCCTTATAGCCAGATAAACGCTCGTGATAATCTGAAATATCTTCCCGTCCCCCTAAAAAGGCAATTTTCTGATGTCCCAATTGAATGAGGTGCTGAGTTGCGACATAGACACCCTTGCGATTATCGGCTACCACAGCGGGAAACTGGGAAAAGGGGACTTCACGCATAATTTGTACTAAGGGGAAGCCAGAGCGCCAGATTTTATCCAGCCATGAGGCGGTGGTGTAAGGTGCTGGGCAAAGAATAATCCCACCGACCTTATACTCCATATAGATTTGGACGAGCTTTTCTTGTTGGCTGAATTGTTCGGCATTACTAGAGAACATGGGCACAATCCCACGTTGTAAAGCCTCTTTTTCGCAATAGTTTAAGATTTCACTACTGTAGGGGGTATTGAGACCATTTACCATAATGCCAATCAGGTCACTGGGCATGGTTTGGCGCAGAGCAGCGGCTTTGCGATTGTAGACATAACCAGTTTCATCGATACCGCGTAGGACTTTTTCACGGGTAGCGGCACTGACACTATCGCTGTTTTGCAGAACTAGGGAGACGGTTGATTTAGAAACACCCACATGCTCAGCGACATCGTGTAAAGTTACCCGTTTGCGCTCAGATATAGTTGGAACGTTCCACTTTGTAGTGCTAACCACCTGTCTCTCCTCCTGTGCTGTTGGCCTTAAACTAAACGAGTTTAATAAAAAAATCAATATGGAACGATCCACAAGTTGCAGCAGTTGCACTACTTAGGCAAGATGAGGGCTAATAAGTACTGGATTTATTTGGAACGTTCCAATTATTTAAACCCATAGGGAGGAGTGCAATAATGAGTTTATCCATAGAAAATGTAGCAGATACTATTCGCCAAACTAAGGCCGATTTACAAGACAAGCAAGATACCTTGTCTCAAGCTTATGTCGACATGACCGCCTCTATTCAAGCCGAAGTGGACGAAATCAAAGCCTTAAAAGCTCAAGGTAAGAGCATTATTCCAGAGCTAGATTATCAAGACGTGATTCACAATCGAGTCAATGAAGAACAAAAAAATCTGATTCGCAAACGTGGTTGTGTGGTGATTCGCAATACCTTTCCTGCGGCACAAGCACAGGAGTGGAGTGAGCGGATTGGTGCCTATTTAACCGATAATGGTTACTACGATACCCCTGATAAAGGGATTGATAAATACTTCTCCTCCTTACAAGCGGGTAAGCCACAAATTTTCAGCGTGTATTGGTCTAAACCGCAAATGGAAGCACGCCAATCTGAGAATTTGGCTCAAGCGCGGCGTTTTTTAAATCGCCTGTGGACGTATCAAGGTAGTGATGGGGTCGCTGTTTTTGATCCTGATCGGGAATGTACCTATGCCGACCGCACACGCCGTCGGGAACCCGGAGATAACTCTTTAGGCTTAAAGCCACATATTGATGGGGGTTCGGTAGAACGCTGGGTAGAACGTAAAGGATTTTGGGGGGTGTATCGCCATTTATTAGCCGGTAATTGGCAAAATTACGATCCTTTTGATGCTGCTTATCGTACTGAAACCGAAGAAATTCCCTCACCTGCGGTATGCAGCATGTTTCGCACCTATCAAGGTTGGACAGCTTTAAGTCCACAAGGCCCAGGGGATGGAACTTTGCAATTAGTACCGATTGCGCGGGCCATGGGGTGGATGTATCTCAGAGCGTTACAGCCTGATGTGCCTGAGGATGATTTGTGTGCAGCCATTGCTGGACGTGCCTTATTATGTAGCCCGCAGTGGCATAGTTTATTACTCGAAGCCTTGACCAGCATTCCACAGATGCACCCTGGTGATAGCATTTGGTGGCACCCTGATGTGATTCATGCGGTAGAGGATGAGCATAAGGGTAAGGGGTATAGTAATGTCATCTATATTGGTGCAGCACCTTATTGTGAGAAAAATGTTAAATACCTAGCTAAACAAGCTCAAGCCTTTACTAAGGGAGAAAGTGCGCCCGATTTTGCTGCTGAGCATTATGAGTTAGATTATAAAAATCGTGCGACCATCGCAGATTTAAGCGAACTAGGCAAAAAGCAAATGGGTTTAATGCCTTGGTAGGCTATACTCCTTAGTATGGATAAGATGGTTATGGCCTATTAAAGCGATAGCCATTCAATATCATAATAGTCAATCTATTTAATAGATAGTATTATTTTAATAATAGGCGATTTTTATTATGATTCGTGAGTATACTTGCCTTTTTATGGTTCTTATGTTCTTAAGTATAAGTCATATTTTAATTTCACTTTTAATATTTCTTTTTATAGATCAAGGTGTTTATGAGGCATTTCATCCTTTAGATCTAAATAACTCAAGTTTTCACCTTATATCCATTTGTACTATTTTAATATATTCTTTGTTATTTTCTTTTATTTCAACTAATTTTAAGGTAAATCGTAAAAAATGTTTTTTTGGAATTTACTATTAGTAGCTGTCGTCTTTAGTTACTTATGGCCTCTTTCTATAGGTGATGCTCAGTGGAAGCTTGAGATGGGAGTTGGTAGGGAGGTTCATATTAAGGATTTAACATACTTTCAAAAAATAGTATATAATAAATTTTTTATTGTAATTTTTTATATACTATCCCTGCTTCTATATTGGTTTGAGTTAAAGAATAATAAGAAGTAATATAAGTAGTTTGCTTAGCGTGGTTTTGCTCGCCATTGTTGTAAAATAAGACCACTAATAATTAAACCCAAGCCTATAAAAGTAGAGGGTAATATTTTCTCACCTAATAAGAAATAAATAAAAACTAAGGATAGAAAAGGTGAAATAAAGATTAAATTAGAAATCTTAGCCGTGCTTTGGGTATATTTCATAGCACTTAACCACAACACAAAAGTCAAGCCCATTTCAAAGATACCAATATAAATACTCCCCATAATACCTTGCCAAGCCATTGGTTTTAATTCGCCTGTAATCAGGCAGTAAATAAAAATCATTGGGATAGCACATGCAAAATTTAAAAATAAACCTATGATAGGATCACGTTGATCCCGCGTATTTAAAATCCAGTAAAGCGCCCATAATACGGTACTTGCTAAAGCTAAGATAACCCCTAAAGTACTGGAAAATTTTAACTCCATTAAGTGTCCGTGTGTGGCAATCACCAATACACCACCATAACAAAAAGCAGCCGCTGCTAGGTCTTGCCAGCGTAGCCGTTGCTTTAATAATGGAATAGCTAATAAAGTCATCGTAATCGCCCAGCTATAGTTAATAGCCTGGGCTTCTTGAGCGGGTAATAGTGCATAGGCTTGGAATAAGACTAAATAATAAATGGTGGGATTGATTGCACCGAATACTATAGAGGCTTGCCAATCTTTTTTGGTCAGATATTTAAGCTGGGCTAATTTACCTTGCAAGCCTAAAATTAAACCTAATACTACCGCAGAGGCTATACTAGATAAGAGTACTAATTGAGCCGGTGTTAAATACGATAGTGTTAGCTTAAAAGCAGTTGCAACAGTTGACCATAATAAAACAGCACTCAGCGCAAATAAATAAGCTTTGTTTTGAGTGCTCATAATAGGCTTTTTTCCCAGTTTAAGAGCTGTTGTTTTAACTCCAAGCCCCATAAATAGCCACCTAAATTACCGTCACTCCGGAGTACTCGGTGGCAGGGAATGAGATAAAATACAGGATTTTTACCAATAGCGCTGCCAACCGCACGCACTGCATTGGGATTTTGAATTTGATTGGCAATGGCTTGGTAGCTACAGGTAGTTGCTAACGGAATCGTTAATAAAGCTTGCCAGACTTGATATTGAAATTCAGAACCAATCGTTTGAATGAGTAACGGCTGCCAATCAATATGCTTGTCGTGCTCTAATAGTTTATATAAACGTGGATCAGGTAGCTCCGGTTGCTTACGCTCTATTTCCCATGCTTGGGTTTGAGTATTCACATAGTCTAAAGCATGTAATACGGCTTGATTATGTTGAATGCTCCATTGGCTGTGTAATAGCCCAAAAGGGCTATTACTTTCACACCAAAACCAGTTTTCAGGTAATTGCTGAATACGCTCTAAATGAATAGGAAATTGCATACTGGTATTAGTCCTTTAAAAACTCACCACTTTGATGTTGCCACATACGATAATAATGACCTTGTTGCGCTAGTAATTCTGTATGCGTTCCTTGCTCGATAATCTCACCATTCGCCAGCACAATAATCCTATCCATGCGTAAAATAGTAGAGAGGCGATGGGCAATAACAATAGCTGTTTTATCTTTAATCAACTCAAAAATAGCAGTTTGAATATGCTGTTCTGTTAATGAGTCTAAAGCACTGGTCGCTTCATCTAATACCACAATAGGTGTGCGTTGTAATAAAGCACGGGCAATAGCAATACGCTGCTTTTCACCACCGGATAATTTCACTCCTCGCTCACCAACAAGGGTCTCAAATTTTTCAGGTAATGCTTCAATAAAATCTAAGGCTTGAGCCTGTTGTGCGGCTTCATATAATTCGGCCTCAGTAATTTTTTTACCAAGGGTAATATTATCCCGAATAGAACGATGAAAGAGTTCTGGTTGTTGTGGAACTAAGGCAATTTGCTCTCGTAAAGCACTGAGGGTATAGGCTGGAGTAGAAATGCCATCGATTTTAATTTCACCTGATTGTGGATCAATAAAGCGGAATAATAGTTTCGTTAGCGAGGTTTTTCCTGAGCCTGAGTGTCCGACTAATGCTATTTTTTCACCCGGCTGAATGGTTAAATTAAAAGCCTGAAAGAGGGTTGTGGTCACTTCTTCAGTATTATTATCAATCGCTTGATAACTAAAGGAGACCTCATTAAATTCAATCAGACCTTGAGTGATTTTATGTGCTTGTGCGGAGGATAGATCCTGCTCTACATCAGTGTGCTGAATAATCTCAGCCATTTCTTTCGCATCGGCTAGAGCGGTAAAAAAGTTTCTGAAGCTATGCCCAAATTCCCACAAATAGCGAATTAATAATAATATGACGGATTGGAATAAGATATATTGCCCGACTTCAAATTGGCCTTGTTTCCAGTCTTGAATCATCCAATAGACTAGTAATATTTCCATGCCAGAGGTTAGTAGACCTTGCACAGCAAAAGAAATAAACATTAAAATCCACGAGAGGCGACGGCTTTTATAGGAATGCTGAGCTAATTTGGTAATATTAGCTGTTTCGGCAGGTTCTAAGGCAAATCCTTTCACAATACCTATATTGCTAATCGTATCAGAATAGGCTCCACCTAGTTTAGAATCCCATTTAGCCATGCGCTCATCAAATTTAAGCTTCCAAACTGAAAACCCTACACTCCAACTCACAAACAATAGAACCCAAATACTAAAATAAAAAGCAAAATGTGGGTCTTGTTGGTAAAAGATAATAAAGGCAATAATAATAGCCAATACTTTGCTATATAACTGAAAAATAAACCAATCCGTAATATTTTCAAAGGAGCGAATATAACGCGTGGCCTGTTTGACTAAGCTACCGGAGAAATTATCCTCGAAAAAGCGGTATTTTTGCTTGAGTAAGGTTTCAAAACAAAAGGTATCTAAATAGCGAATGCCGCCTGCTTCTAAAGGAATAATACCAAACTCTAATGCCCGCCATACTAGCCACATAGCGCCAAATAATAAGGCTAAATAGAGTAAGTTTTCCATTAAAATAGCTAAGGTCGCATCACTATAGGGCTGGGCTAGGGCATTGGCAATAGGCTTGTAAATCAATGGGATAGTCATATCAATGCCGACGGCTAATGTAATGCAGACTAATACCATCAATAATGACCAACGTTGCCGCCACAATAGCCGCCCGTATTCTTTAAAAACCGTTTTCATAACCACATCCTTAGAACTGGCTGCTAAGTGTAACGTATATCTGCCAAAGTTTATTAAGCGGCTGAGAGTTCCATTAGAGGCCAGCGCGGGCGTACTTGAATAATAGGCGGTTCCATGGCACCCGCTGCTAAGCGTAAAGCACCGGCAAGAGCGATCATTGCGCCATTATCGGTACAAAATTCCAAGCGGGGGAAGAAGACTTGTGCGGGCAGAGTCGCTAATTGTGCCCGTAGGCGTTGATTGGCACCCACGCCACCGGCTACGACTAATTGCTTGCGTCCGGTTTGCTCTATCGCACGGCGACATTTAATTGTTAGCGTGTCCACGACTGCCTCCTCAAAAGCGCGGGCAATATCGGCTTTATCTTGTTCGGTTTGAGTGGAATTTTGCCAAGCGGTTAGCGTCGAGGTTTTTAAGCCGCTAAAACTAAAATCACAACCCGGACGATCTGTCATAGGACGCGGAAAACGATAGAGACCAGAGCGCCCTTGTAAGGCCAGTTTGGCTAATAAAGGCCCACCGGGATAATCAAGCCCTAAGAGTTTAGCCGTTTTATCAAAAGCTTCTCCTGCGGCATCATCCACACTTTCACCGAGTAAATGATATTCACCTAAGCGCGGTACATCCACGAGCATAGTGTGCCCACCGGATACGAGTAATGCTACAAAAGGAAATTGGGGGGGATTAGGCTCTAATAGCGGGGCGAGTAAATGCCCCTCCATATGATGCACACCTACGGCTGGAATGTTTAATCCCCATGCCAGTGACCGCGCAATAGACGCCCCTGTCATAAGCGCACCTATCAGGCCAGGGCCTGCGGTATAGGCAATACCGTCTATATCAGCAAGAGTAAGGTCAGCCTCTTTCAGGGTTTGCTTAATGAGGGGTAATACGCGCCGAATATGATCACGCGAGGCGAGTTCGGGGACGACTCCCCCGTATTCGGCATGTAATTTAATCTGGCTGAATAATTGATGCGATAAAAGCCCCTGTTTAGTGGAATAAACGGCTACTCCAGACTCATCACAGGAGGTTTCAATTCCTAAGGTAATCATATACTATAATCAAAATAACTAATGAATAAATAAAACAGCGTATGAAACAAGCTCAAGGTTTCACCTTAATCGAACTCATGATCGTGGTTGCTATTATCGGTATCTTAGCAGCCATTGCGCTTCCCACCTATCAAGATTACATCAAACGCGCCAATGTAGTAGAGGCATTAAATTTGATTTCTGCCACCAAGGCCGATGTGGCGACTTACTACGGTACTCACGGGTCATGGCCTATAGATGGTGATCTAGTGAAAACCTTTGAAACTAAGATCGTCAAAGGGGTCAAGGGTGAGGAGCTGGGTGGTGGGAAGAAATTTAGAATCAATATTGAGTTTAAGCCCGATAGCTTGGTAGCAGGCGCAAGCAGCTTTATCTACTTAGAGCTAGATACCAGCCCAGAAGCACTTAACTCCTCATTACGCTGGCAATGCTCTAAAAGCCCTAATATCGTAGCTAAGCATTTAGTACCCTCTGCTTGCCGTTGCGACTATGGAGCGACCTGTAGTCTGTAGTTAGTCCTTGCTTAAACGTTTTCAGCGTAGCCCGACCATGGTAGCATGCACGCTTTCAGCATAGCGTGTATGGGGCTTACATGGAGTTTCAGAGTTATATTCAAAAAATCACCACAGGTCAGACCCTATCCAGTGAGGATATGACGCGTGCCATGACCTTAATCATGACTGGCGAGGCTACCCCTGCCCAAATTGGCGGCTTTTTAGTGGGCTTGCGCGTGAGAGGTGAGACGGTGGACGAAATTAGCGCCGCTGCTCAAGTCATGCGCCAATTAGCTACTCCAGTGCATACCTCAACTGATTATTTAGTCGATACCTGTGGAACCGGCGGGGATGCGAGCGGTACGTTTAATATTTCGACCACCGCCGCCTTTGTTGCTGCTGCTGCAGGAGCTAAAGTGGCTAAACACGGTAATCGTGCCGTATCGAGTAAGTCTGGCAGTGCCGATGTATTAGAAACCTTGGGTATTAATATTAATCTCACCCCTGAACAAGTGAGTCAGTGTATTGATCAAGTTGGCTTAGGTTTCCTATTTGCCCAGCGCCATCATAGTGCGATGAAGCATGCCATTGGGCCTCGGCGTGAATTAGGGGTGAGGACGATTTTCAATGTCTTAGGCCCTTTGACCAATCCAGCCGCTGCACCCAATCAAGTCCTCGGTGTCTTTAGTCAACAATGGGTGAAACCGCTTGCTCAAGTGTTACAAAAACTAGGTAGCCGTCATGTCATGGTAGTACATGCCCTAGATGGCCTAGATGAGATTTCTTTGAGTAGTGAAACCCAAGTAGCTGAGCTAAAAGACGGGCAAATCCGTGAATACACGATTGCACCGGAAGATTTTGGCTTAAAACGTGCGCCCTTAAGTAGCATTCAAGTCCATACGAGTGCCGATAGTGCTGAGTTAATCAAACAAGTGTTACAGGGGCAAGCAGGAGCAGCGCGTGATATTGTGTGCCTTAATGCAGGGGCAGCGCTTTATGTAGCCGGGCTTGTGGCTTCACAGGCTGCTGGTATTGAGCTAGCCCAACAAACGCTTAATAGTGGTGAAGCGGCAAAACGCTTAGAGCAATTAATCCAATTAACGCAGACTTTTAGCACATGAGCACTATTCTAGATAAAATCCTTGCGACTAAGGTGCAAGAAATAGCCGAGCGTTCGCAGCTTATCCCGCTAGATACTATGGTGGTTCGCGCCTCACAAGCTAGCCCAGTACGCGGTTTTTTAAAGCATATGCAAGCAAAGCTAAATCAAAGGCAGGCCGCCGTAATTGCTGAAATTAAAAAAGCCTCACCAAGTCGGGGCGTGATTCGCTCGGACTTCAATCCGGCTGAAATTGCGCGGCAATATGCCAGTGCAGGAGCAGCGTGTTTGTCGGTGCTGACCGATGAGCAATACTTTCAGGGACATGCCGAATACTTAAAAGCCGCTCGTAAAGCCTGTACCTTGCCCGTCATTCGTAAAGATTTCATGATTGATCCCTATCAAATTTATGAAGCACGGGCGATGGGGGCGGATTGTGTACTGTTGATTGTCTCGGCACTCAATGATGAGCAGCTCAAAAGCTTATATGAGTTAAGTACGCAATTGGGTATGGATGTGCTGATTGAGGTACATGATGCGGCTGAGTTACAACGTACTTTGCCGCTAAATGCGCCTTTGATTGGGATTAATAATCGTAATCTCAAAACCTTTGAAACCCGTCTTGAGACGACCCTCGAACTATTGCCTTTGGTACCGGATAATGTGGTGCTGGTAACAGAAAGCGGTATTCATACCACTGCCGATGTTAAACGCATGCGTGATCACGGGGTGGATAGTTTCTTGGTCGGCGAAGCCTTTATGAAGCAGCCTGATGCTGGGGTTGCATTACAACAATTATTTTTTTAGCTGAGTAAATAAAGCATGTTGGTGCATCCACAAATTGATCCGATTGCGATTTCATTAGGCCCCCTTAAAGTCCATTGGTATGGGCTAATGTATGTGGTGGGATTTTTAGGTTTTCTGATTTTAGGTAAACGGCGTGCCAAAGAGCCGAATAGCCCACTAACCCCGGATCATATTGATGATTTAATGTTTTGGGGGGCGATTGGTGTTGTCGTCGGTGGACGTGTGGGGTATATGCTATTTTATAACCTCAAAACCTTTGTTGCCAACCCTTTAACGCTCTTTCAGATTATGGATGGCGGCATGAGCTTCCACGGTGGCTTAATCGGTGTGATCACCGTTATGATCGTAGCGGCGTGGAAATGGCATAAACCGTTTTTTGCCATTGCTGATTTTGTGGCACCTTTAATTCCGATTGGCTTATTTGCTGGGCGTATTGGTAACTTTATTAATGGCGAATTATGGGGACGTCCGACAGATGTGCCGTGGGGCATGGTATTTCCTAAAGTGGATGATTTAGCCCGTCATCCCTCTCAGCTCTATCAAGCCTTTTTAGAAGGGATAGTGCTGTTTATTCTGCTGAATGTGTATCGGCGTATGTCGCCACCACTAGGCGCGATTTCAGGATTATTTTTAGTCGGTTATGGTTTTGCTCGCTTTATTGTGGAGTTCGTGCGCGAGCCAGATCAGCAATTAGGCTATATTGCTTTTGGCTGGTTGACTCAAGGGCAGTTGCTCACTATCCCGATGATTTTATTGGGAGCTTTTTTCATGTGGCAAGCCTATCAGCGCAAAGCGGAGGTTAAAGTATGAAGCAATATTTAGACCTCATGCGTCAAGTGCGTGATCACGGTGTAACTAAGTCTGATCGTACAGGTACAGGTACAAAGTCGATTTTTGGCTATCAAATGCGCTTTAATTTAGCCGATGGTTTTCCACTAGTCACGACTAAAAAAGTACATCTAAAATCGATCATTTATGAATTACTGTGGTTTTTGCAAGGCAGTACTAATGTGCGTTATCTGCAAGAACATGGGGTGAGTATTTGGGATGAATGGGCAGATGATAAGGGTGAGTTAGGCCCCGTCTATGGCTCGCAATGGCGCAGTTGGCCTACCCCTGAGGGTGGGCATATTGATCAGATTGCTGAGGTCATCCGACAGTTAAAAACTAATCCTGATTCACGCCGTATGATAGTTAGTGCATGGAATGTAGCAGAAGTCTCGAAAATGGCGTTGCCACCTTGTCATGCGCTGTTTCAGTTTTATGTGGCGGAAGGGAAGCTATCCTGTCAGCTCTATCAGCGCAGTGCGGATATTTTCTTAGGTGTGCCATTTAATATTGCTTCTTATGCGCTATTGACCCATATGGTGGCCCAAGTGTGTGAATTGGAAGTGGGGGATTTTGTGCATACCTTAGGGGATGCGCATCTCTATTTGAATCATAGCGAACAGGTTGAAACCCAATTAAGTCGAGAGCCGCATGCGTTACCGACCTTACGTTTAAACCCTGCCGTGAAAGATTTATTTGCCTTTCAATATGAAGATATTGAGGTATTAGGCTATCAGTCGCACCCTGCCATTAAAGCGCCGGTTGCGGTTTAGAGATCAGCACTTAGATTTGCCCTAATTAAAAGCTTAGGGCAAATCTATCTAGTCTAGTTAAAGCGAGTGTGATGTTTAAAGCGGTTTGCCATCTTTCATAACGACAGGCAAGCTATTTAAGTTTATCGTGCCATACTGACTGGTAAAGGTCATTGCGCCCCAATCATTTTGTTGTTGTACCCCCCCGATTTGATGATCGCCAGTGTCATACACCCATGATTCACCATTACGCACCACTAAGAGGCGGCGTGCTTGGGGATAATAAGCATAGCGGGTATCGTTTTGTGACCCACTAGAGCTAGGATAACCCCATGAGAGTGGAATACCGTCTGCTGTTTTAGCATTGGGATCAGTAGGGGCATTATTATTATAAGGGTTTGAAAAGTTTGAGTTCATCGGTGGATCGAGTGGGCGCTGCTCATAAACAGTTGCTAACTCATCAAACAATCCACTGACTCGGCCTTTGAGATTATTGTTAAACATATCTCCAATCATGAGCATACCACCGCGCATCCACTGGCCAGAGCCGCCCACTTCTGAACTACTAAATTGAGCCATAGTGCCATTGCCGTGCACGAGTGCGAGGTATAAATCTGTGACCGTTGCTTCGCTGAAACCGCGTTGTTGAGCGATGGCGGCGAGCTTGGTTCTAGTTTCTGGGGTAATGGTAGGCATAATACTACTCCTAAATTTGAGTGACAAACGGCCACCATGTCTAATCCTAGCATAGATCATGCCACTTTGTCGGAATAACCGAAGTGTATTAGCAAAATGTTTATGATGCTTTAATACTTTGCGGGTGGCGAATGCGATTATGAGGATCTAATTGCTGTTTGAGTCTTTGTAAGCGCGGATAAGAGTCACCATAATAAGCCTGCTCCCAATTAACTAGGCTAATATCCGGGTAATTTCGATAATGCGCGGTAATACCTGCCGTGCTTAACTGTTTTTGTATGGTATTAGCCAGCGCTTCAGCCTTTGGGGTATCTTTTGCCGTCTGGTAATAAACCTGAAATTCACCTAGAAAATTATAAGCGCGATGCGGATAGGCGGCTGTTTTGGCTTTGCCGGTTTTATTAATAGCGCCTCCCATAGTATTGATTTGTAAAAGACAACTTTTGAGCGATGCGGTGGTCATGGTTTTAAATAGAGCCGGAAAGGCCGCTTCAATATCTTGGAAATTGTGGTAGTAACCTGCTGATATATTTTTAAAATACATTGGACTAATACCCCCTCTAAAGCGTTTAATCCCTGCTAAAAGATTATCTTTGCGCCGTGGTGTAATTTCACTGGCATTGTTACGCAGTGTTTTGAGAATAGTTGGTAAACTATTGCTAGGGGTTTTAGCAAAATCAGTGACAACTATGGTGAGATTGCGATTATTTAATACCCATGAGGAATAAGCAGTGCTGGGTAAATCCGACATCAGAGCGAACCAGCGCTTCGCTAATTGAGTCGCTTGAGCCAGATTAAGGTTACGGTATTTAAAGTGATAACTAGTAAAAAACTCAGGCGCGGGATAAGTGCTAAAGGTTAGCTCCGTGACTATACCAAAATTACCATTATTTCCCCCACGACATGCCCAAAGCAATTCGGGATTAGTCTTAGAGTCAAGCACATTACCCTGACCATCTACCAATTTGACCCGCTGCAAACTATCACAAGTTAAACCATATTCACGTGAGAAAAACCCATAGCCTCCGCCTAATACTAATCCAGCGACACCCACTCCGGCACAGGAACCTGCAGGAATTAAACGCTTAAACCGAGCTAGATACTCATACACTTTGCCCAGTTTTGCACCGGGCTGGACAATGAGGGTTTTGGAGTTTGACTGATAACGCATGCTAGTCATCAAGGACAGATCGATCAGTAAGCCCCCCTCATTGAGTGAAAAGCCTTCAAAACTATGCCCGCCACTTTTGACTGTGACGGCAAGATTAGTAAGGTTCGCATAACGCACCGCGTCTTGTACCCCCTGAGTATCGTGACAGACTGCAATGAGGCGCGGCATGAGCGTAATGCGTTTATTGAAAATTTGCCGCTGCTTTAAATAATTCGCGCTATCGCGTGTCAAAAAGGTGACATGCTTATTTGAGATAGGCTTAGGTGTGTTATCGGCCTCCGCCATTTGATAAATAGCCGGTAGGGCGAGTAAACCCAATAATTGTTTCAACGTATGGCGGCGTGATGGCAACATAAGAGCTCCTAAGCAAGGGGATAAGTAGGTAGGTATAGCAAAGTAAGCGGGTATTTCTGGTTTGCTTTAGTTCTATGGCTTCACCAGTTAAATAGCTGTACTTGCACTACATCACCGGGTTCGATCGTGGCGGCTTCTTCTGGCAGGATAATTAGACAATTACCTTTGCTCATAGAGCTTAATACCCCTGAGCCTTGATGCCCCGCTTTTTCGACCCGTAATTTACCGGCCTCGCGTTTAATAATACCGCGCTGGAATTCGGTTCTGCCGGGCTGTTTTTTTAAACGACTTTGGCAAATCGCATCAATAAGTAGAGGCTCATACTCGGTTTCACACGCTAATTTACGCAAGGCCGGTTCGACTAATTGCAAGAAAGTCACCATGACCGCCACTGGATTCCCCGGTAAACCAAAAAATAGGGCTTGACCCACGGTACCGAAGGCTAAGGGGCGTCCGGGTTTAATGGCGATTTTCCAAAAGTTAATCTGCCCTAATTTTGCCAAAACCGTTTTGATGTAATCGGCCTCTCCCACCGATACTCCCCCTGAAGTGAGTACCACATCGGCGGTTTGAGAGGCTTGTTGCAATGCCGCCTCCAGACTAGCCGGATCATCACGCACCACGCCCATATCGAGAATATCAACATTGAGCTGTTTTAAGAGGCCATAGAGGGCATAACGGTTGCTGTCATATACTTGCCCCTCCGTTAAAGGCTCGCCGATGGAGCGTAATTCATCCCCGGTAGAAAAAAAGGCGACGCGCAAGGGACGTACTACACTCACCTCGGCAATACCTAAGGAGGCTAATACCGCTAAATCAGCCGGATTGATGCGATGCCCTGCGGCTAAAACCGTACTACCTTGCTTAATATCCTCACCAGCTTGGCGCACGTTTTGTCCCGCACGCTGTCCAGTGCCTAAACGAATATAGCCATCATCTCCGACCTCCGTGTGTTCTTGAATTACCACCGTATCCGTACCCGCAGGAAGAGGTGCTCCGGTCATAATCCGCACACACTCACCATGCCAACAGGTACCCTGAAACGCTTGCCCAGCAAGTGCTGTGCCTATGACACGGTATGCCCGTGTATTTGTGTGAGGTAAGGTAGCACCGCGTAGTGCATAGCCATCCATCGCAGAGTTAGCATAATTAGGCACATTACTAGGCGAGATAATGGCATCCGCCAAAACCTGTCCCAAAGCATCACGCAGTGGGCGTTTAAGCGCAGGGGATAGAGTAGGTAAGCTTGCCATAATACGACGACGTGCTTCAGCAAGTGATAGGCTATTCGGCTCACGTGGGTCGGCACAGCTAGGCTGATGGCGAATAGTGGTACTCGGTTTTAGTAGTTGGCTACGCCATTGCAAAATAAAATTGGCAATACTGTCGGGCTGATTGAGATCAAGTTTAGTGAGGTGAGGTGGAACCACTAAGGTCATATCATCCGTAGCTAGGGCAATCACATTAGGATCATTAGGATAGAGCAGTGGTTTGCCAAGGCTAGGGCGATAAACTTCGATTTTTGGTATAGCACTATGCTTAAAACCCTCCACTAATACCAAATCAGCACTATCCCGATTAATAAAACGCAGTACACCCGCTAAGGTTGGCTCCTGCGGGGGCGTATTTTCCTGCATGAGGGCAATACGTTTACTTGATGCGAGCAATACCTGATCAGCTCCCGCTTCACGAAAGCGATAGCTATCTTTGCCGGGTTTATCAATATCTAAATCATGATGTCCGTGTTTAATAATGGCGAGACGTAAACCCGCCGATTTTAGCTGTGGGATTAATTCGGTTAATAAGGTGGTTTTACCGGAGCCACTCCACGCGCAGATACCTAAGATAGGCAGCTCTGTGTGGGGTATTTGGGTTTTAGTGGTAGAGGAGAAGGTTTGTGCTATAGCTGTTTGTTCTTCAGGGGTGTTGATATTGCGAAACATGCTGCGGCAAGCGGAAAAATCAGCGAGGGCTACCCGATGCTGGGCATACCAGAGGTCAATTTTGCGATCACCTTGTGCTAGAAAGGCTTGCAGGCTAGGTAGTAAACTAACCGGTATTAGAGCATGCACGGGTTGCAAACGCTCGCCATCGTGTGCCACGGCAATGTCGGCTTGTTGTTCTTGTAGAGCCTCCCATAAACGAGTAACAGTATCGGGGGCGAGTTCGGGAGCATCGCAGGGGATGGTGAGAATATAATCAGTATTAGCCACCTGCATAGCCGCAGCGAATCCCGCTAATGGCCCTTGATAGTCGCTGAGTTCATCGCTAATGACGGGGTAGTGATAGTGTTGATAGCGTGCTTGATTACGA
Source organism: Thiofilum flexile DSM 14609 (assembly GCF_000380185.1). GTDB lineage: Bacteria > Pseudomonadota > Gammaproteobacteria > Thiotrichales > Thiotrichaceae > Thiofilum > Thiofilum flexile. Next base: position 5,251 of record NZ_KB904771.1, on the reverse strand, counting down.
TTGGCGTTAATGAGGATGGTATCGACTTGTGGCTGCAAGGCGGCTAGTAGGTACTCCACCAACGGGCGTCCGTTTAGCTCCAGCAAGCCTTTGTCCTGTCCACCCATACGACTGCCTCTACCACCGGCTAGAATCACACCACTAATCTGGGGTATTGCACGCTGTTTCGTCATGATAACCTGCTCCTAAAGGGCATTGTCTCTGCGGATATAATGAGGGAATAATAACGAATCGCGGCTCCCCTGTAACGGTTTGCAAGACCCCATCTTCCAAATGTAAATGTTGATTGACTAAGGAGGAAAAGTAATCAGGATCATGGCTCGCAATTAAAAGCGCCATACCTGCATCACGCAATTGACGTAAGAGTTGAATGGTACGCAAACGCGCGTCTTTATCCATATTAGCAGTCGGCTCATCCAGCAATAAAATACGCGGTTGACGTAACCACGCTCGTGCTAGAGCTACGCGCTGATATTCACCCCCGGATAGGGTTTTTGCTGGCGTATCCGCGAGGTGTTCTAAAGCGGCCCATTGTAGCGCTTGCTGAATACGTGTTTGCCGCTCTACCTTATCCAATGAGCGCGGTAAGGCATAATTGAGATTGCTCCACACACTACCTTCAAACAAATAGGGCTGTTGGTGTAAATATAAGACACTATCCCGCAGTAATTTACGGTATTGCCGCCAGTTGAGTGAGCCAAACCCTGTGTCAACCCCAAATTGTTTGGGCTGATCAAAACCACCCAAGATACGCAGTAGTGTGGTCTTGCCAGCACCATTGTCTCCGGTCAGTAAGCAACATTGCCCAGAGTATAGGGATAAGGCGAGTCCTTTCAGGATAGGGCGTTTCCCATAGTCTTGGTGTATATGATGAAAGTGCAGTGCATTCATGAGCCAATATAACCCTTGCCTTGAAAGTGGTGTAGTAAAATATTGAGGGTAAAGGCTAGCACTAATAACACGATACCGAGCGCAATCCCTTGGGCAAACTCCCCTTTGCTGGTTTCTAGTGCAATGGCGGTGGGGATATTACGGGTATAGTGCAGTATATTTCCGCCTAGCATCATGGAAGCACCCACCTCGGAAATAATACGCCCAAAAGAAGCCAATACTGCTGCTAGTAGACCAAAGCGCACTTCATACGTCACAGTCAATAAGGCACGCAGGGGTGAGGCTCCTAAAGTCCGCGCCGTTTCCCACGCACGACGGTCAGCCGCTTGTAAAGCAGAATGCCCAATAGCCACCAGCATGGGAAAGGCTAGAACTATTTGCCCTAAGACCATAGCAGTTTGGGTAAATAGCAAACGAAACTCACCCAAGGGGCCTTGACGGGATAATAGTAAATACAGGGTTAAACCAATCACCACTGTCGGTACGGATAGCAGAGTACTAAAGAGTGCAATCACCAGCCGCCTACCCGTAAATTGCCCATAAGCCAGTACAAACGCTAGTAGTAAGGCGGGAGGCACCGCAATCAGCAGCGCCAGCAAGGATACCTCAAAGGAAATACGCACAATTTCCCATAGAGCCTCATCCCCACTGACTAATAAGGCGAGCGCTTCGGTAGTAGCCTCTAGTAAACCTGCCATAGTTATTTATTGAGCCGTAGTGGGAGCGGGTTCGGGCGTTTTTTCCTCGGCTGCTGCGGGGGATTTATCCGCATCGGGGGTAAATAGCATAGTGCCATTGATTTTAAAATCACCAATGGCTTGCTGCCCTGTTGGGGATGTGATCCAGTCAATTAAAGCCTGAGCACCGGCATGATTAATATCGGGGTAACGGGTTTGACTCACTGCCATAATGCCATAAGGGTTAAATAGCTCTTTATCACCCTCATAGAGAATTTTTAACGGTGATTTACCTGCGACCGATAACCACGTCCCCCGATCGGCTAAGGTGTAGGCGTCTAGCTCTCCCGCCATTTGAATAACCTTTTCCATACCATCCCCCGCCTCACGATACCAGGCTCCCGCTGGTTTGAGTTGAGCGCTTTCCCATAGTTTTAACTCTTTTTTATGCGTGCCGGAATCATCACCACGGGAAATAAAAGTCGCGGCTTTACTAGCAATTTTACCCAATGCTTCAGGGGCATTAGTCGAGCCTTTAATGGAGGCAGGATCGGCTGCAGAGCCTAAGAGAATGAAATCGTTATACATCACCGGATAACGCTTATCGCCGAAGCCTTTAGCGATAAATTCTTTCTCCGCTGCTGGCGCATGAGAGAGTACTACATCGACATCGCCGTCCTCTCCCATTTTTAGCGCTTTACCGGAGCCTACCGCGATCACCTGTACCTTATAGCCGGTATCTGCCTCAAATTTAGGCAAAATGTCCTGTAATAAACCCGAATTTTCCGTACTGGTCGTGGTTGCCATTTTCAGCGTAGGTGTTGCAGGAGGGGCGGTTTCTTTGGCGAGTAATCCAGAAGAACTCAATAGGGTTAGTCCTAATAATGCAGTAGCCAATAATGGTTTCATAGCAATATCCTGTTACCTAGATGCATTGTAAAAGAGCAATCCCTATGCCATTTGTAAAAAACCACCTAAAAGGGGTATTGAAACACAAAGGGGAAAAGACTGGCTTGCGGATAGTTGGGTTATTATGTCTAATCTTGCCAGATAAGCGTGGGTCAAAATGTCTCACCAGGAGTGTTGTATGAAGTCTGTCTTGATTGTGGATGAAGAACCCAGCATCCAAACCTTGTTGCGCCGAGGTCTTGCCAGCCGTTTTGAGATGATCGAAACGACGGGGGAGGTTGCAATAGCGTTGGCTATGTTAGAGCGCTGCCATTTTGATCTGATTATTGCGGATATTCGTGTGCCAGATGATGGAGCACTGGAGTGGGTAAGCCGTGTGCGTGCTAAAGGTAATCAAACCCCTATTATTTTTATTACCGCTCAGGCTAAGCTAGAAACGGTGATTGCTGCATTACGCCTAGGAGCGCTAGATTTTCTGCTCAAACCCCTAAAACTAGAGCCGCTACTCGCCAGCATTGATCATTGTCTTGAGCGCCAACCACTTAAACAAGATAGCTATGTGCAGGAGCCAAAGCTAGCACAGCCCTTACCCTTAGGCGGTATTAGGGGAGAGTGTGCCGCACTCCAGCGCGTGTGCCAAATTATCCGCCAGGTTGCTCCCATGCCCTCGACTGTTTTGCTAGAGGGTGAGTCGGGTACGGGTAAAGAGTTAGCGGCGCGAGCTATTCATGAATTAAGTGGGCGGCATGGTCATTTTGTATCGCTCAATTGTGGCGCAACTTCGCCAGAACTACTAGAAAGTGAATTGTTTGGGCATGTCAAAGGAGCTTTCACGGGTGCCTATCAAGCGCGTGAGGGCTTATTTGCTTATGCCAATGGCGGCACTTTATTTCTGGATGAAATTGGCGATATGCCTTTAGCGATGCAGGTGCATCTATTGCGGGTATTAGAGGAGCAGCGTATTCGTCCGGTGGGATCTAATCGCGAAGTACCGATTGAGGTGCGGATTATTGCGGCGACTAATCGAGAGTTACAACAGGAAGTCAAACAGGGGCGTTTTCGTCAAGATTTATTTTATCGCTTGAATGTGCTGAGTATTCGTCTGCCACCGTTGCGGGAAAGGGGGCGTGATACTGAGTTACTGGCACAGCATTTTATGAGTCATCTTGCTAGGGAGTTAGGTGTTATGCCTTTGTCTTTGAGTAGCAGTGAGGTGCTGTATTTGCAGAATTATGCGTGGCCTGGGAATGTGCGCGAACTGAAAAATGTGATTGAGCGGGCTTTATTATTGGGTATTCCACCGAGTCAATGCTTAATAGGTACGCCACAATATACACCTAAGCTAGAGGAGGATAATACTACCTTATTATTAGAAGAGGTCGAAAAGCGCCATATTTTGCGAGTGTTAGAAACAGAGGAGGGGAATAAATCCGCCGCCGCGAAGGTATTAGGGGTATCGCGTAAAACCCTAGAGCGTAAGTTACAGGCTTGGGCTTTGAAATAGCGGGGGAATGTGGTGTTTTATTGATATATATAGATTTTATCTATAACTAAAGGTTATGAGCTGGTTGTATAATTTAGGATGGATGTTGTTTCTCAGAGAGAGATTTTTGTGAGATTAGGGAATTATCAGCTTTGCTTGGTAGACAGTCTACTTGGATAGACGGAGCGGTTATCTATTGCTTGAGTAGATGCTGTATGACAAACTGTTAGCATTACAAACCACCAATCTAGGAGAAGTTAATGGAAATTTTTAAAGCATCAGTACAGTATAACGATCTAAAAGGTAGCGCGGCGGCTGATTATGCCGATATGATAAATTCAACTAAATGGTTAAAAAAGAATGGTTATATTAATGATGAATTTGTTGTTGGTGTTTCTATGTGGGTCGATGAAAACCATGGAACACATAGAGATCCTGTCAGCGTTACATTCTTAGTCACTGAGTTATTTGATTACGACAATATTCCCGAAATGCTTGACGCATTAGGAGAACCAATCCCTGTGAAAGAGATTCGAGTTGATATGAGTATTGCTGACTTCTTGGCGTTATTTAAGCGATTAGAAATCACTCTCTCAATTAAAGGATTGATTGAAGGTAAGACTTACGCATCAAGTTGATGAAAATGATTAACAATCACATGGACAGCAAAAAGCGCTGTTCTTTCTCGCTCTGCTTTTTGCGATGATGCGAAGCGTTAGCACCCGACTCAAATTACAAGGTCACAGCTAAATTTATAGGTTGTATATGGATAGTCAAGACACGGTTAAAGAGTTTGCTGGTGGAAATTCAATAACACTTGAAATGCAGTTGACACCAGAACAATATAACATGATAAGTGAGTGGTCACTAAGCATTCCAACTTTATATAACCCAAGTTGCGTCCAATCATGAGAGTAATAATTTTAGGCTCAAGGCCAACAAAAAGCCCATCAGCTTAATCTGAAATCCGTCAGCGGTGACGGTATGAATGTGTTTAGGCATAAGCTGTTCGAGCAAGCTTCCGGTGGTCTCCACTACCTTACGTTTGAGCTGTCGCCAATAGGTGACATAGGCCGGAATCGGCCGCTTCGAGTTACTTTTTCTCAAAGGAGATAAGGTGATCTTGGCCTCCGCTAACCAGTCCTCAAAAGCGTAGTCGTTGTAGGCTTTATCTCCCAGNATTTCAGACCCTTCTGGCAAGTCTAGATCAAACTGTTTCAAGGCTTTCACATCACTCATGGAACCTTCAGTAAAGAAGCATTCCACAGGCTGTCCGGCCTCGGTCACTAGT
>NZ_KB904770.1 GCF_000380185.1 Thiofilum flexile DSM 14609 | reverse complement strand
GCTTTTTCGTGAACGGCTATCGTTTCTTGAATCGTCGAGGAGTGGATCATAAAGCCACGTTCTGCCTTAATACCTTTGAGTTGGCTTTGCAGGTCATACGCACTGAGATAAAGCGAGTGAAAACCAAACTCCGGAATAAAGAAATGTGAATAATAGGCGGTTTCTTCATTGGCAGCATTCCACACCTGATTCACCTCAAACGCCATACGTTCAAGAATAGGCTTGTGTTTATCCTTGATACGAACTTTGAGGGTTTTGAGGTGGGTGGCTGATTTCATGATGTTGATTATACTACAAAAGGTGCTAACTGCTATTACTGTAGTACTACCCTTCATCGGCTGTCGCCGATCGCCTTATATCCCCTAGCTGAAGCAAGGGGCTTTACGGCTGGTTCGGTAAACGAAGGGGGAGGGGATCGGTTGACAAGCTAGTGATAAAAAAATGAATTATTAGCACCAATCCAAAATTTCTAACCGACTGATTCCGTGTGGCTGGTATGATTTCCGAGTTTCCTGCTATGCTCCGCTCCAAGTAAAGCAAATGAGTATGTTTGCTTCTATTGCCTAATTTGGAGTTTTTATGTCGACACTTAATAAAACGGTTCGTCTTTCTACGCAAGCGACCGAAATTGCGGTGGCTGCCCCGCAAGTCATTGCAATGCGCACCGCTCGTCTATTAATGGCGGGAGTTAATCCTAATGCGAAAGATCAGCACGAGTTTTTTCAAATGGGCGCTGAAAAAGTCGAAGCCTTTGGAGAGGCTTGGTTTGCTATGACGACCCAAATGTTGAGAGTGAATCAAGAATTCATGATGATGTGGGTGAATGCTTGGAACCCTTACCGTATAGGCGGGCTGATGAGTCGGCCTACTAGACGCTTGGAAACAGAAACCCTTAAAGTCTTGAGTAAAGGCATTACGCCAGTACATAAGCGTGTCGTGTCTAATGCTAAACGCTTATCACGTGGTTAATGCTCTAATTCTAATATAGAGAGGCATGAGTGAAGCTCATGCCATCCAGATGAAGCTTCCCATGCGTCCAGTCTTTCCATCACGGCGATAGGAGAAAAAGCGCTCGCTATCGGTGTAGGTACAATAGTCCCCCCCATACACGGCTGTAACTCCCACATTAGCTAAGCGTTGTCGCGCAATTTGATATAAATCGCCTAGCCATTTACCTGCTTTAGGAGCCAGTTGAAAGGCGGATTCTGCTTTAGCATCGATGGCAATAAATTCAGCTCGCACCTCTGCACCGACCTCAAAGGCATTAGAACCAATCCCTGGGCCAATCCATACCAGTAATTCAGAAGGTGGTTCTTGAAAGGCTTGCACCGTTTGTTCGAGCATACCATCACATAAACCGCGCCAACCTGCATGGGCGGCCGCCACTTTAGTACCTGACTTATTACAAAATAGTACTGGCAAACAGTCGGCCGTCATGACAACACACACCTGCTTAGGTTTTAACGCAATGGAGGCGTCAGCAGTAGGATAACAGCTCCCACCGCCCTCCATGCCCATCACTACCGTACCATGTACTTGTTTAAGCCATAGCGGTTCACTCGGTAGTTGTGCAATATCCCCCACTAATTGCCGATTACGTGCTACAGCCATAGGCACATCGTCTACATGATCCCCTAGATTTAAACGGTCATAGGGTGCTGCACTGACCCCACCTTGGCGGGTCGTGGTAAAGGCGTGAATATTGTGTGGGGCTGGCCAATCCGGTAGTAACCAACCTTGTTTTAAAAGGGCTGCTTGATTCATAAGTACTTGTTACCCCTATTAATTAGAGCGCTCACGCTGCAATTGTAATACTTCTTCTAGTGGTAGCTCGGCAAACTCCACAATTTGCTCAAGGCTAAAGGTTCCAGCACTTAATAATTTACGCGCGATAGCACGAGCCTTTAGTAGTTGTCCTTCTTCGAGTCCTAGCTGTTTACCTTCTTGTAAGCCTAATTGTTTACCTTGTTCAATACCTTGCTCGATACCTTTTTCAATACCTTGTTCGATGCCTTGTAGCAAACCATCTTGTAGCCCCCAATTATAAGAGGCAAATTTTTTAACATTCACTTGGGTTAGCATTTGTTTGGCCTCATGCAGATGTGATTGTAGATCACGGTTATCTGCCAACGTTTCTAGCATTTCAAAGTAGTTGCGGAAACTACTTTCATCCTCTGCTGTTAATTCTTTTAAACGCGTGACAATGTAATTAACCATTTCTTGTACAGGGCGTTGTTTAAAGTCACATAAGATAGCCAGTACTAAAGCATCGGGCGTATCCTGTGCCAGTAACACACTGCAATCTACGGTACGCATATCTAAAATGGCGTAACGATAGGTAAATAGTGGCTGAGTAATCTCAGCAGCCATTTCTAGTGGCTTTTTACCAATATACACCAAATGTTGGTGGATAGGCTGATGTGGGTATTGCAGATGTAAATCGGTAAAGTACCGCAACATACGTGTTGCCATTTCAGGCTGATTAGCATTTTGAATTTCAATATGTAAGATAAAGGACTCACCCGTAAGCTTTTTACGCATCCGAGCCACTAAGTCGGCACGACGTAACTCGACACGCTGATGCTCTGTATCTAATAATTCAACTGACTGTAGATCTACATCTAAATGCAGTAATAAATTAGCAATATCAGCGGCTAGATGGCTCAGTACTTGTTTGCTAACAATATCTTTGTTTCCCATCGTTACCTACTATCCTTGAGCCAAGCGCTCATCCTCAGCGTGTAATAAGTCTAGTAAGTCTGCCATATCGTCTGGCACTTCTACCTCCCACTCCATCTCTTCGCCCGTCACTGGATGCTCTAAAGCTAATAGGGTGGCATGTAGTGCTTGGCGTGGGAAGGTATTTAACGCATTACGTAGTTCATCGGAAATACCGGCGGGTACTTTAAAGCGTCCGCCATACACTTGATCGCCTACAATCGGCATATGATGAGTGCTTAAATGCACCCGGATTTGATGGGTGCGTCCGGTTTCGAGAGCGACTCTTAATAGGGTGTGATTGGTAAAGCGCTCTTCCACGCGATAATGGGTAATCGCTTCGCGTCCACCTTCTTCTAATACTGCCATGCGCTTACGATCTGCATGATGTCGCCCAATATTCCCCTCGATAGTACCACCTGCAATGATAGGGCGTTGTACTAAGGCCAGATATTCACGTGCAACAGTACGTTCTTGCAGTTGATTCACGAGGGCAAAATGTGCCTCTAGGGTTTTGGCAACTACCATTAAACCCGACGTATCTTTATCCAAACGATGCACAATACCCGCACGCGGAATCTGTTTTAGGGCTTCATTATGAAAGAGTAGGGCATTGACTAAAGTACCCGTCCAATTACCGGCGGCAGGATGAACGACTAAGTCAGCGGGTTTATTAATGACCAGAATGGCGTCATCTTCATACACAATATCGAGGGGAATGTCCTCTGGTTCAAATTCGGTCTGTATCTCATATTCGGCATCAATTTCAATGAGTTCGCCGCCTAAGAGACGCTCTTTAGGCTTAACAACTTTACCATTGACTAATACCCCATCCGCTTTAATCCATTTTTGCAATTGGCTGCGGGAGAACTCAGGACAGAGGGTCGCAAGTACTTGATCTAAACGTTGACCGGAAAGCTCCATAGGAACCGTGTGGGTAATCTGCTGATTTTGATACATCTTGAGCGGCTTTGTGGCTATACTAACAAACTTTGATCCATCATACGTGTTATTAAGCAAATGTCGATAACCACAAAAATGTTTAAGATGCATCTGCGCCGCAGCTATACGGTTTTATTCGCGGTAGTACTTGCGATGGTACTGGGGGCTTGTTCATCTCAGAGTAGTAAAGAAACACCAAAGGTTGATCCTAATAATTCCTTAACTGCCGATCAACTCTATTCCAAAGCACAAAAGGCGACTAAATCGGGCGATTATAAAACCGCGATTTCGTTGTTTGAGACCTTAGAGGCACGTTTTCCTTTAGGGCCTTATGCTCAACAGGCGCAATTAGAGGCGGCCTATGCCTATTATAAATACGACGAGCCAGATTCGGCCTTAGACGCCATTGACCGCTTTGTGCGGATGAATCCTATGAGTAATAAACTGGATTACGCCTTATATTTGCGCGGCTTGGTGAATTTTAATCGGGGTAGTAGTTTAGTCGATAAGGTATTCCCGCGTAGTATTGCTGATCTGGATATTGTGCGCCAAAAAGAAGCCTTTCAAGATTTCTCAACGCTGATCAACCGCTTTCCTAATAGTCGCTATACCGGCGATGCTAAACAGCGTGTGCAGTATTTACGGAATACTTTGGCTTATTCAGAGGTCAATGTTGCTAAATATTATATGGAGCGGGAGGCGTGGCTGGCGGCATTTAATCGTGCGGAGTATGCGATTAAGCATTATCAAGGTTCGCCTGCGGTGATTGATGCCTTAGAGATTAAAATTGTAACGGCACGCAAAATGGGTAAACCCGATTTAGCAGCGGATAATCTCAAAGTATTAGAGGCTAATTTCCCTGAGCGAGCGGCAAAGTTTCGCTAAGCGTTAGGGTTTGAACTCAGCAATGGCGTGGTAAATAGGCTAGGCCATTGTTGGGCTTTGTCGCGTATTACTGTAGTATTAATTACTTAAATTAAATGCTGTTTATTTTCTTATAAATCAATTGTTATATTTTAATGCATCTGCTATTTAATTAGTGGGTTATGTTTTAAATAAGCATCATGGGATTTCTCTCTAGCTCGCGCAATACGGGTTATTTATTTAAAGCTGTTAATAATCTCCTGCAATATTGGCTTGAATATGTCTTCTGATCTAATCGATTTTATCAGTCCATCTCCAGCGTAATCTTCTGATCCTACTAAAATAGAAAATGTATAGATTTTATCATTTATTTTTAAAGAACCTATGGCATACTTATCTTTTATGTTACGAGCATCTGTATCATAGGTTCCTGTTTTGCCAATGATAACTTTACCACCCTTTAGTTTGGTTGCGAAATGCAATGTTCCTTTGGGGTGAGTGATCGGGGACTCAAGGGCTTTTAATAGCATTTCTTTTTGCTCTTGAGTGGTTATATATTTATCAATCTGTATCGGTGAAATTGGATTATTGTTCTTATGATTTTTATTTCCACTTAAGTAATCATTGTTTTTTGCTTCGGTTTGAAGATCATTATCGTAATGAACAATTGTGGTCTGATTAATTAAGTGAATTTCGTGACCATCATTTTTGCCTGCTATGAAGCTCATAACACTATCAATTAAGTCGTGTGTGTAGCTTGGAGTTTCCATCAAGCTTCCAAAACTCATATCCTCAAGTTTTGCATTGATGTCTTTTCCATTTTCGTTGGTTATGGCTAGGTTTGAGTAAAGAGCATCAATCTCATTATGGCTTGGCCTTTTTTTATTTAATGCCCAGATCAATGGTAGGTTTTTTGATTGGGCAATCGTTTCAAGCAATGTGAACTTGACTGAGCAGTCTTGTACTCCTTTATCTCTACCAGCATTGGCTCTGCCGTGATAATACTCATTGCAATATTTTGTATCTAATTTGTCACCTTTACTTAGCAGATATAGTAATGCTGGTATCTTTGCAATACTGGCAATTGGACGTAGTGGTTTGTTCAGTCCTATCTTTTGTTCAATAGCACTTGCTCCCTCCCTTCTATAATACCTTACTAAGTTTCCTTTTATATCGGAAACAGATACTCTGATACTGGCATTATTATGATCTTTTGGATTCTCTTTATTAAGTGGGAGAAACTTATTAAATTTAAAATTATTAGATAGTTTTGCTAAAGCGTTATCTATGTTTCTCCTAAATTTATAATCATCGGCGAGTGGTAATGAAAGCCTAATTTCAGATATTGATTCGGAGTCATCTAAGCCCATTTTGACTAGGTTTATTCTTATTAAGTCTTTAAGCCCATTTGCAAAATAATCAAGCCTAGAGCTTAAGTTCGCATAAATTTTTGTTCTATCTGTTTTTTCATTTTTATCGCCATCTTCATAAAAAAATTCTTTAAGATCACTTGGTATTTCTGGATAAAAGGGAGCATCTTCTAATTGAGAAAATTGATTATCAATGATATTACGCTCCATAGCTGATATTTGATCGCCCATCATCTCTATAACCTTACGTGCAGCATTAATTCTATTTCTCCATCGTTGGTTTGGTATGTTTGTTTTCTGTATTATACATAGATCATTTGGACTTGAGTTTAATAAATCTTTATTCTTTTCTTCTAATATTGTGGTCAGAGTGAGTGGAAGTGATTTTTGCTCATCAGGATTATTTTCTTTATCTTTACAGAATGATCTTAACGCTTTGTACTCCTCTCCTGATACACTAACTTTTTCACTATCACCCCTAAATAAAAGAGGCTGATAATAGGCAGCAGCTAATATAGCTTGCTGTGCTAAATTTAAATCTGATGGTTTTTTCCCGAAAAGAACAGCAGATGCAGCTTGTATTCCTATTAAATCACCATGAACACCAGTTATAATAGGTACATGCATTGCGCTCCATCTTTTAAACTCTTGACCATCATTTTTTGCCAGATATGGAAATAAGTCTTTTGCACTTCTATACTCAACTAGTTTCCGACATAATTTTGCAGATTTGTTGAGTGGAAACCCACATTCTTTAGAGCGATTTCGTTCAATCTCAAAGTAAGAACTCCCATATAAAGTTTTGGTTATTAGGTTCATTGGGGAGCTTCCCCCGCCTTTACCAATTAGAATTTTTAATGATGATACCAAATCAATTCCTTTATATGAGTGTAATGAGCTATTATTAAATGAGATATTTCTACCTTCTCTTTGTTTTAAAACACGCCAGAAAAAATCAGGAATCTCATCTACATATAGAGACTCAGGCCTATTGAGAGAAATTTTATACTCTCCATCTTTATCATGATCAATAAAGTTATCAGGTGATTTTTTATTAGATGGCATGATTCCAATAAGATTATTTTTTGTATCTCTTACTGCAATTGCAGTTCTATACTGATGAAGTTTAAGAAGAAATTTTTTATTTGCCTCGTTAGGTGGAGATGAAAGATACATTAATTGTACCAATATTAATAATATTGGTAGGGCTAAAATAAGTATAAGTACAATTGCTGTATATGTTAACCAGCTTGGTCTTCTTATTGTGCGTGGTGGTGGTATTTTTGCTTCCCTAGGAAGCTTAACCGGGGTCAGTAAAGTGGTCGTTCCGAGTTGAAAAAACTCTTTTAGTAAAAGCAATGATGTATCAAAAGTATTAATTATATACTTAGTAGGTAATACAATTTTTCCATACAAGTTGCTTTCATTCTGAGATGATCGTAGCGATCGTAGCCATATTTCTTCTTCTATAGAGTTAGATATTTTTTTGAGCTTTAGTTTGCTTAAGTAAACCAACTCCTTTATTTTTAAGCTATGCCCATGTTTTTTTAAGCTCCAGTATGAGTTGCTCATAATTATACTACATCATTTAAATGTTGAAAGGAAAGCTCTATATCTCTCCAAACCATTCTTGGGAAGAAATAAACAGATACCAGTTTACCCTCATTATCACTTATGTTGGATTCCATCTTTCCGATAAAATCTGGTAGTGTTTTTTTATAGGATATATTATGAAATTCTTCTGATGGGGTTTTGATCTTTAACAACCTTACAATATGATTATCATCATCTTTTGATTTTACTATTATTACTCCTTTGTCTAATTGATGAGCAGAGTTAATTTCACTCTTAATTGAATTTATACTACAGTTCAAGGTATTATTTATGTCAATAAAATCTTTTGTAGAGAAAAATTTCCCCTTATAGTTACCACGTCTATCTAACCTTATATAGTTTTTATTTTCACGATGGTAAATAAAACTTATTGATATTATTAGTATTTCTACTAGAAAACCTAGTATAAGTGCAATATAATCATTAATTGTGAATTTTGTACTATCATCGTTAGTTTCTTTGGATGTTAAACTAGCTACAATATCAAAAACTCTTTCTTGTAATTCTCTTGTGTTTGTTTGATCAAATAATTTGACTTTTTCAAGCATTGGAAGAGCCTTAAAGCTTTTAAAAATGATATCAATTTTATTATCTATCTCGGAGTCAGGGCATGCTATAATAACTCCTTCTTTATTTTTTTCGTTAGTTTTCCTATTTTCTTTATAATGCTCATTAAGTGTCTGATGTGTACTTTCAATAGTCGGATTACTCTCATTAAAATTATTTAAAGTATTGACAGTTTGATTCATTTTTTCCTCAAGTTGATTTATTGTTTTTATATCGTTTGATGGATAGTTTTTTATGTAAGATAAGAATAATTTGTTTTGCTCTTCAACTTTTTTTGATAGTAGCTCAATATTTTTTGCTTGAGCTGTAAATACTTTCTCTTCATTAACTCTGTAGCGACTCCTTGGGCCTGGTTTTGGTGTTGAATTGTCGCCACAGGTGCCTCCCTCTTTTTTCTCAATATCAGCTTTGTTTTTTGAGTACTCTGCTAAATTAATCATTAAATCTTTTACCAAAGAAAATGAGCTATTATAAGAGTAAATATTATTTTTAATGCTGTTAATTTGCTCTTCTAATATTTTATTACTGTATGCTTCTGCACTCATCAGTCGATAGTAAAAAGTGTAACTAAAAAATGCACTAAATAAAAAAGAAAATATTAATAATATTAACCAAATAATTTTACTCAATAAAAATCCATTATTCCAATCAAAAACCTCATGCGTGGCCTTAATTAAAATAAATGCTTGAATAAAAAACAATGGAACTGAAAATAAAAGTATATCAAGATAAGATGCATTTTTTATTGATCCAAAAATATAGCCTATTACTCCGTTTATTGTTGTTAGATATGTTATAATGACAAATACCCATATCATTACCAATTGCAAATGCTTAGAGCGAACTAGACTTTCATATAACCAATTGAGAGGATATAGCATTTTGTGATAGCACCTTTAGGGTTATCTGTACTATAGGATTAAGTACTGCCTTGATTAACAGTAACGGAACTAGTCCCCTTTAGGGTAATAACAGGCAAGGGGGTATCACTAGAGGTGGTAGTAGTCACACTAGCGCCACCACAACAAGCTCAAAAAGAACACCAGAAAAATAATCAACAACCCATGACTAAAAAAACGCATCACTATCACCTCATGAAACTCGCAAAAAAACGACTAGGAACGATATTCTAAGCCCCAAACCCGATCCAAAGACCTCGTGTTATCAAAGCGTTCGGCATTCATCACAAACGCCAGATTCGGCTTTAACTTCCAAGCCCCGCCGACATGCACCCAAGCCTTAGTCTGCTTAGCACTAGTGCCATACTCATTCCCATTCACCGTCACCTTAAAGGGATTATCCTTGAGTGGCCTATACGCACCCACACCAATATTAAACTCAGTGCGCGTATCGACCGGATGATGATAAGTCACCCCCAATAACACCTGATCCCCAGTTGGCGTGTGTTTAATCGCATCCCCCACCTCCTGAGCAATTTGCTGCTCAGTCCGTCCTATAGGTGGAGTCAGACTCAGTTGTACATCGGCCTTACCCAAATACGCCCAGCCCAAATCAACACTGAAACGATTGGGCTTATAACGAAACAACACCTCAGCACTATCCTTCTTGCGGCTGACACCCGCACTCAGCGCGGAATACCCCAGCCCAGAAAGTGCTGCGGTATCAAGCTGTGCCTTAGGCTTCACTTGGGTATAAGAAACTTGGACAGAAAAAGGGCGAGCACTCAGACCACCCGCCAACAAGACACTAGGGAAACACAAACCAATCAATACTAAACATCGCAACTCACGCATAATTATCACTCGCTTAAGATTTAAATTAATTAGATTTATTTGTATTGATTTTATTTTTATGATGAGGTCTATAAATTAAGCTAACTAGTTAATAAATTTGGCCTTATCGATGAGATATTAACTAGGACTGAATAGTGATAAAAGGGGGGAATTCCCACCTTGAAAATACAAAAATCATACCGCAGGATAAAAGAGATTCTTTCTTGGAGAGATAGATATAAATTATTTTTATTAGCCGTTTTTTGGATTAAAGGCAGGAATGTCTAATAGAAGTAAAAGCAGGTTTTGAGGTAAAAGCCGCTCATGACCAATTTTTCTTAGGAGGAGCCTCCTATCTTGAGCTAGGTAAAGGTTTATAGGTACTCGTATAAATCGACCATACCCATAATATAAATGAGTTCGTTGGTAGTGATATCACCGAACTCTTTACGAATATTACTCCAAACCTTTTCGGCATATTTGGGTGTAATACCATAAGTTGTAGGTATAGCCTTCATAGGTAAACCCTCTAGAGTATGTTTGACTACTTTTTTCTGAGTTTCATTTAATCCCTGCAATAGGGGTAGTAGGAAAAAACGCAATTCCTCTCTAGAGTTAATGATTTTGGCATGGTATTGACTGGATAGCTCAAAAAGTTTATCCATGTGTAAGCTTTTTAGCTGTTGAAAATGAGTAGCACAGGGATTTTGGCTAATCACAGAAATACCCGCAACCGCATAAGTACCGTGGAGTGCTGGTATAGAAAGGCCGTAGTAAATTCCAAAGTTTTGCCTAGCATCTTCAGTAACTACTCTTTCCTCAGAGGTTACATGATCCGCATTAATTTCTTCCCACCAATCAATAGGCTTTTTTTTACGATTTTGTAAAATAAGACGTAAGACAAAATCATGATTGCCATAATTATTTTTAATGTAATGTGCTACAAAAGGAGCCAGAACATTAGAGTAGTGTAGCACAGGTTGAATCTTGCTATTAAGATACATAGGTTTAGGGTAGAACGAGTAAAGCACGCCATCGAAACCTAGTTGGCTAATAGTTTCGGTCAAAAGGGCAAACTCACTACCAAACACATAGGGTTGTGGTGAGGCACAGGTATAATGAACCATGTGGATATACTGACACTATGAATAATACACATCTGTTTTTTAACAGCTTTTTAAGCTTTAGTCTACTATTGAATTAGTGTGCGCCCAATCTATGGCTAAACTAATCCCTTGTAGGTGCTGTTTAGATAAATTAATCATCATCAGGCGTCTGATAATTATCTTAGAAGAGCAGGGCGGTTTTTAAGTGTCACTGTTACTGTTAGCTGTGCCACAACATTTAGAGTTCTAACTATTTCAATGCTGCTAAATCACAACCTCTAGGCTTATAACAAACCGTGAAATAGATATGCTTTTATATTGTTTTTCATACTAGGCCAGTGTAATTAGAGTAGGGGATCATAACGTTATGAAGGGCATCGATATGTCACACTGGTTTAATGATAATTCACAATCTATTGGCAATACGCCGCTGGTCAAACTCAATCGCATCATTGGTGATGCGAAAGCGACCGTTTTAGCCAAGATTGAGGGGCGTAATCCTGCTTACTCCGTCAAATGCCGCATTGGGGCTGCCATGATTTGGGATGCTGAAAAGCGCGGAGTCCTTACCGCAGGCAAAGAGCTAGTGGAGCCGACGAGTGGCAATACCGGCATTGCCTTAGCCTTTGTTGCAGCCGCGCGGGGTATTCCTTTGACCTTGACCATGCCTGAAACTATGAGCATTGAGCGGCGTAAATTACTCAGTGCCTATGGTGCCAAACTGGTATTGACCGAGGGGCCAAAAGGTATGAATGGTGCAGTAGCTAAAGCCGAAGAGATTGCCGCATCTGATCCTAATAAATATGTATTGCTGCAACAGTTTAAAAATCCGGCTAACCCCGCCATTCATGTGGCAACCACAGGCCCTGAAATTTGGGAGGCTACCGATGGCAATATTGATATTTTTGTCTCTGGTGTGGGGACAGGGGGCACTATCACTGGAGTCTCACGTTATTTTAAAGAAGTAAAAGGCAAAGCCATTCAATCGGTGGCAGTAGAACCTACCGCAAGTCCGGTACTGACGCAAAAACGCAATGGTGAGCCAATTAAACCAGCCCCTCATAAGATTCAAGGCATTGGTGCCGGGTTTATTCCTGAGGTATTAGACTTATCGTTGGTCGATACGATTGAGCAAGTGACCAATGAAGAAGCGATTGATTATGCTCGCCGTTTGACGCGCGAAGAGGGGATTTTAGCGGGTATTTCATGTGGTGCTGCGGTCGCTGTGGCGGCTCGTTTAGCTCAACGGGCGGAAAATGCCGGAAAAACGATTGTGGTGATTTTACCGGATTCAGGCGAGCGTTATTTAAGCTCGGCCTTATTTGACGGTATTTTTGATGAGAAAGGCTTATTGCTTTCTTAAAACACGAGTGCAATCGAGCCTACACAACTTGTCAGGCTCGATGAGGTAGTGAGTTAGGTAAAGTTGGCTTTATAGGCTTGAGCCAATAGGCTTGCCATCGTGTTATAGCCTTTGCCAGTAAAATGGATGCCACTCACCTGAGCCTCTTCTAAAGGCACCGCCACGGCGCGGGGATCGGCTGCTGCGGCTGCATCTTGTCCGGCTTGAATTCGATCAATCGAGGCAGCCGACATCATTTGCTGCTTATCGCTTAAACGTCCAATAATAAAGGGTAGATCCGCTACACCCGTGGTAGCACGCACATCTTTGATAAATCGAGTTAAGTTTTCACCATAGGCATTTTGATTAACGAGGGGGGAGAGTGCATCCGACTCACCCTGATGCCAGAACATCCCCGCAATTCTAATGTCCGCGTTGGGGTTATCCTTTTTTACCTCAGCCAGATAACTGTTTAAGTCTTTTTGAAAGGATCGATACACTGACCCATCGGCTCGACTGTCATTAGTGCCATCGGCTTTCCATTGCGCGTAGAGATTGGTGCCGCCTTGGGTACTTTTAAACACCTTGATTTCATGTTGAGCGGTATCCGCCCCTAGTTCGGTTTCGAGTGCTTTTTCTAAGCGTGGTGCGCCTAATCCCCCCGCATTTGATTGCCCACCGAGTAGGTAAATATCAATCACTTTAGTCGCTGGAGTTGTAGTAGGTGTGGGAGCTGGGGTCGGTGCCGGTGTTGGTTGATTGATCTGAGCTAATAAACGATTTAAGAGCAAGGTCATTAATTGCGTCATTAGCTGCGGATGAGTGTTAAAGGCCGTGAGAAAGTTAGTGTTCGTCGTATGAGTAGAGGACTGACGGGAGATAATCGGAGTACTAGGTTGTACAGAGGATGTGAGTGGGGTTGTGTATAAGTTGCTCATAATATTAACTTGTGGGTAGTGGCCTAGTCATTTTGATTTAGCAGTAATGTTTGTCTACGAGCGTTAGATCAAGCCTAACAGCAGGTCTTAGGCTCGATCACGGGTGAGTGGCTAGGTAAAGTTAGCTTTGTAGGCTTGAGCAAATAATTTAGCCATTGTTTCATAGCCTTTATCCGTGAAATGGATATCGGTGACTTCCGCCGTTTCTAAGGGAACCGCGACCGCGAGGGGATCTGCCGCATCCACCGCATCTTGTTCAGCTTGAATTCTATCAATCGAAGCGGCAGGCATGAGCTGCTGTTTATCGCTGAGGCGTCCAATAATAAAAGGTAGTTCGGGGGCTTTGGTGGTGGCACGCACATCTTTTATCAGTCGGGCGAGGTTATCCCCATAAGCCTCTTGATTGGCAACCGTTGATAGGGCATCGGATTCACCTTGATGCCAGAACATACCACCTAGCCGCAGTTGTGCGGTCGGGTTATCTTGTTGAACTTTAGCCAGATAGCTGTCTAGGCTACGTTGGAAATTTTTATAGAGTGGCCCATCGGCTTGGTTACTATCCGTACCATCGGCCTTCCATTGGTCATAGAGATTAGTAGCACTTGCGGCACTGATGAATACTTTGGTCTCATGTTGAGCAGTATCAGCGCCTAGTTCAGCTTCAAGCGCTTTTTCTAAGCGATCGGCTCCTAATAGAACCGCATTCGATTGTCCACCTAATAAAAAGATATCGATGATTTTAGTGGCTGGATCAGGGGTAGGAGTGGGATTAGGAATCGGGGTGGGTCTGGGTGTTGGTGTGGGGACAGGGACTGGAGCAGGTGCTGGATTAGTGTTTAAGGAGCCTGATTGATTGAGCTGCGCTAATAGTTGATTTAATAACAGAATAATGAGCTGAGCAATAATAATATTACCGATATAGTTATAGCTCAGTGTTGAATTAGACATATTCATAGGATTCTGAGTGGAAGTAACAGAGGTTCCTGTTCGAGTGGGTGAGGTCAATGGGGTTGTGTATAAGTTACTCATGATATTCAGCTTATGGGTAGTGGTTTGTACGATGATAGTGACTTAACAGCAGGGCTTAGCTATAGAGAGTGGGAGCTAGTCCGCTATAAAAACCTGATAAAAATAACGTGTTAGGTAAAATTGGCTTTATAGGCTTGAGCAAATAATTTAGCCATGGTCTCATAGCCTTTGCCGGTAAAGTGTATATCGCTGACTTCAGCCTCCTCTAAAGGAACCGCCACCGCTAAAGGGTCTGCTGCATCGACCTCATCTTGCTCTTGTTGAATCTTATCAATGGACGCGGGTGTCATCATTTGTTGCTTATCACTTAAGCGCCCAATAATAAAGGGTAGTTCGGGAGCCTTTGTGGTGGCGCGTATATCCTGTATGAAGCGCGTGAGGTTATCGCCATAGGCTTCCTGATTGGCCGCAGTCGATAAGGCATCCGATTCCCCTTGATGCCAGAACATACCACCTAGTCGCAGTTGCGCGTTAGGATTCTCGTGTTGAACCTTAGCCAGATAGTCTTTTAGATGAATCTGAAAGTTTTGATACAGCACGCCATCGGTTTGGCTTTTCTCGGTTCCATCCGCTTTCCATTGCACGAATAGATTGCTACCGGGTACGGCATCAATGAATACTTTTATTTCATGTTGATCCGTATCAGCGCCTAATTCTGCTTCAAGGGCTTTTTCTAAGCGAGCCGAACCTAATCCGGTTGCATTTGACTGTCCCGCTAATAAGTAAATATCGATGATTTTAGTCGCCGGAGTAGGGTTGGGATTAGGGTTAGGAATGGGGGTGGGTCTAGGTGTTGGAACGGGGACTGGAGCAGGTGCCGGATTGGTGTTTAAGGAGCCAGCTTGATTTAGCTGCGCTAATAGCTGATTTAGTAACAGAATAATGAGCTGAGCGATAATAATATTGCCTATATCATTATAACTCAGCGTTGGCGTATTCGTATTAACGGCATTAATACCGTTTTGATTAGAAAAGGTTTGGGTAGCTGTGCGAGTAGACGACAACGGATTGAAGTATAAGTTACTCATAGGTATTTCACTGATCATGTGTTGGTGAAGTAGGTGTATCAGTGATAGCAGATCCAACACGGGGGTTATACGAGGCAGAGATAACTTGCTATAAAAACCTGATAAAAGTAGTAGGTTATAATGAATAAAAATTTCATTGATAATTAGATTATTAAATCAATGGGTTATGATGGAAATTAAATGCCTTGCTGCATTGGATAATGAGCGTTTGTGATGGGTAATAATGCCTAGTTGTCGCTGTAGAGAGATTGAAGTATTTAATACCACGACATTTTCATCAAGCAGGGTTTCGGGTAATAGCGACCAGCCTAAGCCTGCTACTACTAGCATTTTTAGCGTTTCTAAATAGTTAGTACTTAAGTACATATGGAGTGTTTGGTTTTGCTCGGCAAACGCTTGGGCAATGATCTGATAAGTATAGGTTTCTGGGCTGGGTAATACACAACGATAGGAGGCTAGTGTTGCTATATCGGTATGCGAGGTTTGAGCCAGAGGATGTTCTCGACTGACGACTAAATATAGTAGATCAGTCCAAATAGGCTGGGCTTGGAGTTGTTCGGGCAGCGTACTCGGCAATGTAATAATGGCAAGTTCTAAATCCCCTTGTTCGACGCCTTGGCAAGCTTCTTCTGAGCCTATGAAGCGCAAATCTAAATGCACATCAGGATAACGTTGATTAAAGGTTTTTAATATCGGGGGGAGGCGATGTAGGCCAATATGGTGACTCGTTCCCATCACCAGCTCACCTGCGACCTTACCCGATAGATGGGAGGCCAGATGGCGAATATCGCTGAGTTCATTTCTTAAATTCTGCACCTTAGGCAAGAGTACTCGACCTGCCTCCGTTAAAGTCACCTTGCGATTAATACGATTGAAGAGCGTAGTGCCTAGCTCCATTTCTAAGGCACTAATCCGTTTACTAATAGCCGGTTGAGTCACAAATAATATTTCCGCTGCTTTAGAAAATGATTGCAAACGAGCGACTTCGATAAAGGCATTGAGGGTTTGAATATCCACTAATTACATCCGTGATGAGTAGTTCGTAGTGAGACAAAGGTCGGTGGGTATGACTGGAGCAGTCTTGGCGGCAAGGATGCCGTCTTGTAGCGTACAAGGATGTATTCACAGCGACTGCGAAAGTCATACCCACCGACCTTTGTTGAATAGTTATCTATTCTATTTTGGAATGCATAATATGAAAATTATGAATTTTATTTATTCATATTAAGCTGTTAGGCTAATGTTCATCAATTATTCAATGAGGGAGACTCTTGTGGCAGGCAAAACACTTTACGATAAAGTTTTTGACGCTCACGTAGTTCGTCGTGAAGCGGATGGAACGTGTTTACTTTATATCGACCGTCACTTAGTACATGAAGTGACCTCCCCCCAAGCGTTTGAAGGCTTAAAAATCGCACAGCGTCAACCGTGGCGTACTAGCTCGATGCTAGCGGTGCCTGATCATAATATTCCTACTAAAGATTTAGACAAAGGTATCACCGATCCGGTATCACGTTTGCAGGTGGAAACGCTTGATAAGAATTGCCGTGATTTTGGTGTGACGGAATTTAATTTAGGTGATCCACGTCAGGGTATTGTGCATGTCATGGGGCCAGAGCAGGGCGCTACTTTGCCCGGTATGACTGTAGTCTGTGGTGATTCACATACTTCAACCCACGGTGCTTTTGGTGCCTTAGCGCATGGTATTGGTACGTCTGAGGTTGAGCATGTGATGGCAACACAATGCTTAATTCAGAAAAAAATGAAAAATATGCGTGTCAACGTGGCGGGCAAAGTCGGCAAAGGTGTCACGGCTAAAGACATCGTGCTCGCGATTATTGGCAAAATCGGTACTGCAGGCGGAACGGGCTATGCTATAGAGTTTGCTGGTGAAGCTATTCGAGACCTATCGATGGAAGGGCGCATGACAGTCTGTAATATGGCGATTGAGGGTGGCGCTCGTGCCGGTATGATTGCGGTGGATGACACCACGATTGCCTATGTTAAAGGTCGTCCTTATGCCCCTAAAGGGGAGGATTGGGACAAAGCAGTCACTGCATGGCAAGATTTACACTCGGATGCTGATGCAGTATTTGACTTAGAAATCACGCTAGATGCCGCAAGTATTCAACCCCAAGTCACTTGGGGAACTTCACCCGAAATGGTGGTAGCCGTCAGTGGCATGACCCCAGACCCTGAGCAAGAATCCGACAGTACTAAAGCCAATAGTATCCGCGCTGCCTTAAAATACATGGGTCTAGCAGCAAATCAACCGATCAATACGATTGCGGTCGATAAAGTGTTTATTGGCTCTTGTACTAACTCACGTATTGAGGACTTACGCGCAGCCGCCGCCGTTGCTAAAGGGCGCAAAGTAGCGAGTAATATTAAACTAGCCATGGTTGTTCCGGGTTCGGGTTTAGTCAAGGCTCAAGCCGAGCGTGAGGGATTGGATAAAATTTTCCGTGAGGCAGGCTTTGAATGGCGTGAGCCGGGTTGCTCTATGTGCTTGGCTATGAATGCCGATCGCTTGGAGCCGGGGGAGCGTTGTGCATCGACCTCGAATCGTAATTTTGAAGGTCGTCAAGGGCAGGGGGGGCGTACTCATCTGGTTAGCCCTGAAATGGCTGCCGCGGCCGCTGTTACGGGTCACTTTGTGGATGTGAGGACTTTATAATGGAAAAATTTACCGTACATACTGGCAAAGTGATTCCCTTGGATCGTGCTAATGTCGATACCGATGCAATTATTCCTAAGCAGTATTTAAAATCAATTTTACGTACTGGCTTTGGTCCTAATTTATTTGATGACTGGCGTTATTTAGATGCGGGTGAGCCGGGTATGGATCACTCAAAGCGCCGTATTAACCCCGATTTCGTGCTGAATTTTCCGCAATATCAAGGTGGATCAGTCTTGATTGCGCGGGAAAACTTTGGCTGCGGCTCATCACGTGAGCATGCGGTGTGGGCATTGGATGATTACGGTATTCGCGTGGTTATTGCGCCGAGTTTTGCCGATATATTCTTTAATAACAGCTTTAAAAGCGGGCTACTTCCTATTGTTTTACCGACGGAAGTCGTTGATCAATTATTTAAAGAAACGGCTGCACAAAACGGTTATCCCTTAGCAATTGATTTAGCAGCTCAAACCGTGAGTACGCCTAGTGGTCGGGCTTTTAGTTTTGAGGTTGATGAATTTCGCAAGTACTGCTTATTAAATGGTTTAGATGATATTGGTTTGACCTTGCAGCATGCGAATGACATTAAAGCATATGAGGCTAAGCGTCGATTAGCAGCACCTTGGTTATTTAATTAAAAGAGTAATGGGTTATGACAAGTAAGATTTTAGTATTACCAGGTGATGGTATTGGGCCGGAGATTGTGGCTGAGGCATTGAAAGTACTGAATGTCTTTAAAGATGAGGGTAGTCTGGCTTTTGAATTAGAGCATGCGCATATTGGCGGGTCAGCTTATGATGCTGAAGGTAAGCCTTATCCAGAGTCGACCCAAGCCTTAGCTAAAAAAGCTGATGCTATTTTATTAGGGGCTGTGGGGGGGGCTAAATATGACAAATTAGAGCGTTCTTTACGTCCTGAGCGTGGATTATTGGCGATTCGCTCTGATTTAGGTTTATACGCTAATTTGCGCCCTGCGATTTTATATGAAGAGTTAGCAAATGCCTCTTCATTGAAACCGGAATTAGTGGCTAATCTAGATATTATGATTGTGCGTGAATTAACGGGCGATATTTATTTTGGTCAACCGCGTGGCATTGAAGTATTACCCTCCGGAGAACGGCGTGGTTTTAATACCATGGTCTATACTGAATCAGAGATTAGACGAATTGCCAAGACAGGTTTTGAAACGGCACAGAAGCGCAATAAAAAACTCTGTTCGGTAGATAAGGCCAATGTGCTAGAAGCCACCGAGCTATGGCGTGAAATTGTGACGGAGATGAGTAAAGATTATCCAGATGTGGAATTAAGTCATATGTATGTGGATAATGCAGCAATGCAATTAGTCCGCGCCCCTAAACAATTTGACGTTATAGTCACTGGTAATATTTTCGGCGATATTTTATCCGATGCGGCTGCCATGCTCACAGGTTCCATTGGTATGTTGCCCTCTGCTTCGCTTAATGAATCGAGTGTTGGCATGTACGAGCCGATTCATGGTTCTGCCCCTGATATTGCAGGCAAAGGTATTGCAAACCCCTTGGCAACGATCTTATCGGTAGCCATGATGTTGCGTTATAGCTTAAATGCGCCGCAATTAGCCGAGCGCATTGAAGGTGCGGTCAAGCGAGTACTGAGTCAAGGCATTCGCACGGGTGATATTTATACCGAAGGGTGTCAGCACGTAGGTACAGCACAGATGGGCGATGCGGTGGTTGCAGCATTGAGAGCGTAAGGAAAATAGGAACGATGATCAGAAAATATACGGTAGCCGTAGTAGGTGCTAAAACCTTAGTGGGTGAGACCTTGATGGAATTACTCGCTGAGCGTAACTTTCCCATAGAAAAGCTCAATGCTTTGGCTAAGGTTTCCTTTTGGGATGAGGACGTTGATTTTGGTCGTCGAACCTTGGATGTGCAGGATATTGAGGCCTTTGATTTCACCACGGTGGAGCTGGCCTTTTTTATCGAGGCTGATCTAGCGGCTGACTATGGCGAGGAAGCGGCACAAGCAGGCTGTGTAGTCATTGATTTAAGTGGTCATTTTAGTGGTAGGGAAGGGGTGCCTTTGGTCATTCCAGAGGTGAATCCAGCGGCGGTAAGTGAGTATAAAAATCACAATATGCTCGTTAATCCGCTTAGTACTACCATTCAAGCACTTATGGCTTTAAAACCATTAGATGACGCAGCTAAAATTACGCGCATAAATATTACGTCCTATCAGGCGGTATCAAGCTCTGGTAAGGCGGGTATTGATGAATTGGCAAATCAAACGGCACAATTATTAAATGCGCGTCCGATTGATACTAAGTTATACCCCAAGCAAATAGCCTTCAATGTGTTGCCACAAATTAATGCTCTGCAAGATAATGGTTATACAGTCGATGAGAACCGTTTCATGCAGGAGGTACGTAGCTTGCTAATGTCCCCTCATTTGGGTGTAAATCCTACTTTTGTCCGGGTTCCTGTATTCTTTGGTGATGCATTAGCCTTACACATCGAAACAGAGCATAAGTTGAGTACTGATCAAGCTTATGAACTATTACGACAAGCGGTGGGGGTGACTGTCATGGAGGCGAATGAAGACGAAGGGTATCCTACCCCTGTAACTGAGGCGGCAAATGAAGAAGCCGTGTTTATAGGGCGAATTCGTGAAGATTATTCTCACCCGTGTGGACTTGATTTATGGGTAGTGGCTGATAATGTACGTAAAGGTGCTGCCTTAAACGCGGTACAAATAGCGGAGTTATTGGTGCAAGAATGGTAAAACAGTGTTAAAAAAGTTCAGCTCAAATTAATGGGTTCCTGTGAGAATAAGCTTATCTAGCCATTAGTCTCGCTTATAATGGTTAGCTGGGGCTTCAGGTAGACAATTGCTTGTCAATACGTGCTCATATATAGTTGAAAAACTGATAATAATTACAATCACTATTCATCCGTAAATTATATAATTTAGGGCTAAGTCAAATTCCGGGGATGGATCAGAGATGCAACAGTCGCACACATAAAAGGGGAATCGCAGTGAATAAGCAGGCTCTAAGTTTAGCCGTGTTCGTCGCGGGAGGAATTTATCCGGCGGCGTCCAATGCGCTGAGTCTAGGCGATATTGAGTCTAACTCTAACCTGAATCAGCCGCTGAAAGCTCAAATCGAATTGCTTTCAACCAATGCTCAGGAAGCTCAACAACTACAGGTTCGTCTAGCACCTCCTAGTGTGTTTAACCGTGTTGGTATTGACCGCCCCGCCTATCTAGAAAGCTTACGATTTTCGACCAATATTAGAAATGGCAAACCCGTTATTGTCGTATCGTCCGATGCGCCTATTGACGAGCCATTTGTTAATTTTTTAGTAGAAGTCAGTTGGCCTCAAGGTCAATTATTAAAAGAATATACGGTCATGTTAGACCCACCGGTGCTCATGCAACCGGGTAGTACCGCAACCGCAGAGGCAACCGTACGGGCAGAACCTAGCGCTAGTGGTCGGGTAGCACGTCCGGCACCACAACAGCAACAGCCACAACAGACTCGTGTTGCAACCGCAGCTCCAGCACAAAGAGTGCAGGCGCAGCCACAACCTACGCAACGTGAACGTGCAGCAGCAGCGGCGCGTCAACGCCAGCTTGAAGCTCAGCGCCAAATGGAAGCGCAGCGTCAGATGGAAGCTCAGCCTCAAGACATGGAGGAGGCACAACCACAGCCTGTAGTGCAACAACCTGCACGTCCGGCTCGTCGGGCAGTCGCTAACCGTACCTATCGTGTACGAGCGGGTGATACCTTATACGGTATTGCTGAACAAGCTCGTCCAGATAATTTGACGACTGATCAAATGATGATCGCTCTGTATCGTGCTAATCCTAAAGCCTTTATTAATAATAATATTAATGGCCTCAAGCGTGGAGCAGTCTTACGTGCACCTACTATGGAAAGGGCAGAAAGTGTTTCTCCAAACACCGCACGTCAGCAGGTACGTCAACAGCATTCAGATTGGAAAGAGTTCCGGGGTCGTGCGGCTAGCACTACAGTAGCGCAAGAACGTCCGACTACTCGTACTACTAAACCAACCAAAACAGCAAAAGCAGATAAACCAAGTACACCTCAAGTACCAGAAAAACAAAATACTAAACCACGTTTAGAAGTGCTAGGTGGCAATAAAGCGGCTACATCCAGCAATAAGGCAACTGCAGCAGCCGGTCAAGCACGTTTACAAGAGTTAGAAAAACAACTCTCATTGACACGTGAGTCGATTTCTACTCGCCAACGTGAAAACACTGAATTACGCTCACGCTTGTCTGACCTAGAGTCAATGTTAGAGAAGAAAAATCGCTTAGTGGCTATGGGTAATACCCAAATGGCTGATATGCAAAATTCTCTAGGCAATAAGACTACACCTAGTACCGTCACCGGAACACCGACTAATGTCAGTACACCAGCTAGTAATGTAGGTACACCTGCTACTACTACGAATGGTACAACCTTACCGCCTAACAATGGCAGTACCGTTACGAATCTGCAACAGCCCGCGAGTAATACGGTTGCTAATGCAAATGGCATGGTTAATCGTACCGTTCCGCCTGCAACTCCAGCACCTGTAGCAGTGCCTAAGCCGATTGAGGTGAAACCTGTCGTCACTGCTGCTGCGAATGAGACGGCGGGTGGAAACGATTTACTGAGTATGTTGAATTCGCCTTTGTTCTTCCAAATTGCGGCAGGGACTGGGTTAGGGGCATTATTTTTAGGCTTACTCTGGCACTTCTTGGGACGTAGAAAGCGGAAAGTTGCCAATAATGATACCGTATTCGATTTAGAGGACGATATTGTTACCTCTCCGAAGACGGTTGAAAAACGTCAGGGTGTGGATGTATTTGCTAATTTAGATAATGATATTAAGCATACTGCACCAGACTACGATCTACCACCTGTGCGTGATGTACATGATGTACGTGAAGCAGCACTTGATACGGTTAGCAGTACTAGTACTAAAGCGTTTGATTCCACATTAGATGTTAAACATACGGCACCTCCTGAAGAGGATGACGTACTGATGGAGTCTAATGTCTATATTGCCTATGGCTTACACCAACAGGCAGAAAGTGAGCTGAAAAAAGCCATTGAGAAACATCCGCAGCGTTTAGAGTATCGTCATAAATTATTAGAAAATTATTTCGCTGCTAATAATCGCGCCGCCTTTGATCAAACGGCTCAAGAGTTTATGGATCAATCAGGCGCTAATAAACAGCGCTTATGGGATGATATTGTGGTCTGGGGACGCAAGATTAGCCCAGATAATCCACTCTATTCGGCTACAGCAGCCGTTGCTCCTGAACTAACTAGTAATAAAATAGCTACTGCCACAGGTGTTGCAGCCGCTACCGGAACGGGTGCAGTTGCCGTGGCTAATGCAGCCTTGCGTGCAGAGGATGATGATTTTGATGACTATGATTTAGATCTACCAGATTTAGATTTGTCTACCTCTAATCCATTAAAGTCTAATGCAACGACTACGGCGATTAGCCCTAATGCGAATGAGATAGCCGCACCTGCAAGTTTGCTAAATACTAAGGCTGCAGCAGAGGCAGAGAAGGCTCAGCAACCGACCACTACTCAGTTAGTGGATGAGTTAGATGATTTTGATTTTGACTTAGATTTTGATGAGCCTAAGTTAGCGACTACGCCGCTTAACTCGGATACACCGCGTCCTACGGCTAGCAGTATGCTAGATGAGTTAGATAGTCTCGACTTCGATACTGATCCATTACCCATAGAGCCTAAAACACCTGAGAAAGGTTTAGTCAATTTATTTGATGATTTAGATTTAGGCGTGGAATCTGCCGCTAATAAGGTCGGTAATGCGGTTAGTAATGCTGGGGATGCGCTGAGTTCGACCGCAAAAGCAGCGGGAGACGGTTTAGATGCCTTAGGTGGTAAGCTAGGTGCGGCAGCAGCAGCGACTGCAGCAGGTGCAGCTGCCTTAGCGACCGGCGTGATTGGTTCGGGTAGCAAACCGGCTCAAGCAGCAGCGGATAATCTTGACGACTTTGATGATTTAGATGATGGTGATTTTTCTGCTTTAGATGATTTGCTGAAAGAGCATAATCTAACCTTAGCTGATACAGGAACACCAGCACCTAATCAGGCAGCCGCTCCAGCACCAGCAATTAATACAGCACCGGCCCCTACACCTGCTAAGCAGAAAGTAACCGATTTAGCGCTGCATATTAAAGATGATGATCTGAATAAGATTTTGCCAGAAAACAACTTCTATACAAAGTCAGCTAATTCTGCAGCTAATATTGCGCCTGTCAGTGCTCCGGCTGAGGAGGAGTGGCTGGGTGATATTGATGATGCCTTATCCTTCTTAGATCTACCGGATGAAGAAATTGATCTACATGAAGCGCATATCAGCACTAAGCTTGATTTAGCACGGGCTTATTTAGATATGGGTGATATTGAAGGTGCACGTTCTACCTTAGAGGAAGTTGTAGTCGAGGGTAATGACGATCAACGCCGCGAAGCGCAGCAATTATTGCATCAAGCCGGTTGAGAAACTCACTCAGACTCGTTATAAAGGCTAGCCCTTAGGCTGGCCTTTTTTATTGGGATAATGTGATGAGATTTGCGGCATGTGTGGAGTATGACGGAACTAATTATTGTGGTTGGCAAATATTAGGTCATGCGCCTTCGGTGCAAGAGCAGGTCGAGCAAGCTCTGTCTAGTATTGCAGCACACCCCATCAGTGTGACTTGTTCCGGGCGTACCGATAGTGGTGTGCATGCTGTAGGACAAATTATCCATTTTGATACCGATGCTAAACGTGATCCACGCGGTTGGTTATTTGGTACTAATTCTAAACTCCCCTCTGATATTGCTTTGCGTTGGGTCGTACCGATTGAAGATGATTTTCATGCCCGATTCTCGGCATTTGCTAGGCGTTATCGCTATATTATTGTCAATCGATTAGCACGTCCCGGATTATTTCAGCACAAAATGGCTTGGATCTATTACCCCTTAGATGAAAAAGCAATGCATCAAGCGGCACAAGTACTCTTGGGCGAACATGATTTTTCTAGTTTCCGAGCGGCTGGGTGTCAGGCGCGGCATGCGATACGGGAAATTCAAGAGCTAACTATTTGGCGTTCGGGTGAAATGGTGTATGTGGATATTAAAGCCAATGCTTTTTTACACCATATGGTGCGTAATATTGTCGGATCTTTATTAAAAGTAGGCACAGGTGAAAAGCCTATTGAGTGGATAGCGGAGTTATTGGCACTACAGGATCGGACTAAAGCGGGAATGACCGCTCCACCACAAGGATTATATTTTGTGCAGGCTTATTACCCAGAGCGATTTCAATTACCTGCACCTAGCCTACCACCCCTAATAAACTAGTGGATTCCAGTGGCTAATAAAAAGTAATCGGGTGTTTCTGGAGCAGTTTTGGCGGCAAGGATGCCGCCTTGTAGCGTACAGGGATGTATTTACAGCGACTGCGGAAGAAATGCCCGATTACTTAAAGAGTTCCCTCTATGCTTGCTGTTTAAACCATTGATCATAAGCACGATAGATCGCGTCTACATCAATGGCAGCCGTATTAGGGAATAAAATATCGGCTTCACCAAGGCTAGATACGTCACCAATACCTACCGCAAACATGCCCGCGCGATGAATCGATTCAACGCCCGCTGCGGCATCTTCGACACCAATGCAATATTTACTGTCTAGGCCAAAGTGTTTGGCAACATCTAAAAACACATCCGGTGCGGGTTTAGAGTTCGGGATCTTGGCAGCATCGGCGACATAATCAAAGTCACCCAACATTTTAAGACAGCCTAATACCGTAAAAGCATTTTTACTGGCGGAGGCTAAACCAATTTTGACCTGACTTTGTTGTAAGCGCTGTAATAATTCCGGTATTTTAGGCAGCACTTCATCGGGTGTCATTTTGACAATCAATTCTTTGTAGTGCTCATTTTTTTGGGTCGCCATCGCTTCTTTTTCGACAAGGGTATAAGCATTCGCTTTATTCCCTTTTTGTAAAATCAGCTCTAGTGATTCCATGCGTCCAACACCTTTAAGGTTTTCATTAAAGGCGGCATCAAAATCAATACCAATACTTTGTGCTAAGGCTTGCCACGCCAAGAAATGATAATGCGCGGTATCGGTAATCACGCCATCGAGGTCAAAGATAAAAGCGGTTGGTTTATTCATAACAGTGATCCATTAATTTAAGCAAGTTGTACTGATTGATTTAGGGTGAGAGTAACTGGCTTACCTCTATGATTAATCACTAAATCTTGGCCTTGCTCTAGGGTATAAGTGGTCTGATCAGCCTGTATGCGTACAGTGAGCTTCTTATTTTGAATATGAATGGGGAAGCTAAAGGCCGTCCATTCTTTAGGAAGCTGAGGAGCAAAACTTAATACGCCATGATTTAAACGCATGCCCGCAAAACCGTAAACGACACCCATCCAAGAGCCAGCCATATTCGCAGCATGAATACCGTCTTTAGCATTATGGTGGAAATCATTTAAGTCTGTGCGAGCTGTTTTTATATAGTAATTATAGCTTTGCTCCATATCTCCTAATTCACACGCTAAAATGCCATAAATACAGGTTGATAAAGAGGAGTCATGCGTCGTAATTTTAGCGTAATAATCAAAATCGCGCCGTTTTTGCTCTAGTGAAAATTGATCGGATAATAATAATTCCGCGAGCACCACATCGGCTTGTTTACAAACTTGATGACGATATAAAGTCAGAGGATGATAGTGCATTAAGAGCGGGAATTTATTCCGAGGGGTATTCGCTAAATCCCATACTGGACGCGATAAGAA
Source organism: Thiofilum flexile DSM 14609 (assembly GCF_000380185.1). GTDB lineage: Bacteria > Pseudomonadota > Gammaproteobacteria > Thiotrichales > Thiotrichaceae > Thiofilum > Thiofilum flexile. Next base: position 7,094 of record NZ_KB904770.1, on the reverse strand, counting down.
AGCATCATCTTGCATATGGATTTGCAGACGCTCGCTATAAGGCAAGTAGATAGAATCCACAATCTGCTCGGCAAGTTTCTTATCAAATTGCGCTACTAATGCTTGAGTATTGGCATTTAATTTAAAGTTTTGATCTAAGCATTTTACAGCAAAGCCAATTTGATGCTTAACCATGCTATTAGTATAGAAGTTATTATTTACTAGGCAGGTATACTCATCGGGGCCGGTAACTTCTTGAATACAAAATGCATTATCTTTTTCAGGGTCAAATACGCCCATGACCATCCATAGATTGGATAACTCTAATAACATTTCTAAACCGTAGTTTTCCATAAACTCACGATCTTGGGTGACGTTATAATAGAGCTGTATAGCATAGGCTATATCGGCATTAATATGATATTGCGCAGTACCAGCAGGATAATAAGCCGAGCACTCGTCACCATTAATAGTACGCCACGGGTATAATACGCCTTTATTATGCCCTAATTCACGAGCACGGCTACGCGCTTTTTCTAGGGTATTATAACGGAACATTAATAGCTGTTTGGCAATTTCGGGCTGAGTATAGAGGAAAAAGGGAATCATATAGATTTCTGTATCCCAGAAATAATGCCCTTCATACCCCTCGCCGGTCATACCTTTAGCACTAATATTAGTCTGCCCATCTTTACCTACCGATTGAGTAAGATGGAACATATTAAAGCGAATCGCTTGTTGTAGAGGTTGTGCCCCTTCGATTTGAATATCCATCTGCGCCCAAGCATTCGCCCACCAAGCTTGATGCTCTGCTAATAAGGTATTAAACCCTTGTTGCTGCATGGCTAGGGCAAAACTCACCGGATTATCCATATCCATGCGGTCATAGCACATATATTTGTGTAAGGTGAGGGTTTCACCTTGTTGTAGTGTGGCCTTGGCAATGAGGCTGGCTTTATTATCGGTTTGGGTAAACTCGATAGTATGCGGAGCACCAGAAAATACACTAGACACAGTACAGCGAAATTCTAATTGTGATTTACTGGTTTTGCCGCTCACTTGCAGCACTTGTTCGGCATGGTAGACATTGTGAATACGCCAAATGGCATCATCAAAGGTCACGCCAATACGTGGATCATCCGCGCGTGAGATATTGGTGCGATTTAAAGCAATCAGGCTTTCTAAGGTAATAGCCCCACTAAAATTCAAGGCTTTGACTTGGTATTGCATGCCTGCCAAATGCTTTTGAGTGGCAGAAACAAAACGTACCGAGTCAATTTGTACCTGATTGCCATTAGGAGCTTCCCAAATCACAGAGCGGGTTAGGGTAGCGGTTTGAATATCTAACTGACGCTCAAAATGGAGCACTTTACCCTGATCTAAGGAGAAAGTCTGACCATTAATAGTGAGAATAACACTTTTAGGGTCAGGTAGATTAATCATGACCTGGCTATTGTCGGGGTAACCGGGGAACTTTTCGCCGTAATGCAGAGGATGGAATTCGTAAAAACCATTCATATAGGTGCCAGCATGGCCTAATTGAATAGTTTCTTCCTCAAAGCTACCGCGCAGACTAAGATAGCCATTACATAATGCCATGAGGGTTTCATTTTTGCGGTAGTGTTCGGTAGCCTCATTCAGTGAGGTTTCGGGTAAAAGCCAACCAGAGGCGGTAGCAGAGGATTGATTCATGGTGACTATCTCGGACTCTTGTTATTTAACAATGACAGTATTCTAGATGGAGGTCTAGACATAATTTCTAAACGCTTGCAGCCACAATAAGCCTAGCGGTATTGCGTATATAACAAGATTTTGTGGCTAAAAGCTAGGGGAATACTTATAAAATTTTATAACGCTTTGAAGTATTGAAGGTGCTTTAAATAATAGGGGGGGGAATAGAACAATAAAAGACTAAGAGTGAGAATAGGGGGGTAGTTATAGTTATTTTTAGCGGTAATTTCTTTTGCATAAGGGTATTATCAATAAAAATAATACCCTAGTTTAGTTAGCCTGCTATTTAACGCATAGCATAAATAACTGCAATGCTATTTAGGTTTTACCGACTCGGCCTAATTCATGCACGGTATCTACTAATACTTTTACATGCTCAGGGTTAATATGTTGATGAATCCCATGCCCTAGATTAAATATATGACCCGTAGGCGCAGGGAAGTCGTGGATAATTTGTTGGACGTGAGTACGAATCACTTCAGGGGAGGCATACAGCACGCAAGGGTCCATATTGCCTTGCAGAGCAACTTTATTACCGACGCGTTGATAAGCCTCACCGATATTAATCGTCCAATCTAACCCTAAGGCATCACAACCTGTTGCAGCTATTGTTTCTAGCCATTGCATGCCACCTTTAGTAAATAAAGTGACAGGAATAGTGACACCATTAACGGTACGCGTGAGGTTCTTAACGATTTTTTCCATATAGCGCAATGAAAACTCGCGATAAGTACTCGGCGTTAAAGTACCACCCCAAGTATCAAAGATCATGACTGCTTGCGCACCGGCTGCAATTTGAGCATTGAGGTAGCTAGTTACACTATCAGCAAGCTTATCTAACAGTAGGTGCATGGCTTTAGGGTTGTCATAAAGCAAACCTTTGACTTTGCTAAATTCTTTGCTAGAGCTACCCTCAACCATATAGGTGGCAAGAGTCCACGGGCTACCAGAAAAACCAATCAGCGGCACCTGATTATTGAGGGCTTTGCGAATGGTGCGTACTGCATCCATCACATAACCTAATTCTAATTCAGGGTCGGGGATACTTAAGGCTTGAATCGCGGCTTCGGTTTGTACCGGACGTTCAAAACGTGGGCCTTCACCTTCAGAAAAATATAATCCCAAACCCATTGCATCAGGTATGGTGAGAATATCTGAGAATAAAATAGCGGCGTCTAAATCAAAGCGCTCTAAGGGTTGGAGCGTTACTTCACAAGCCAGCTCTGGATTTTTGCATAAATCCATAAAGCTACCCGCTTTGGCACGAGTAGCACGATATTCGGGTAAATACCGTCCCGCTTGGCGCATAATCCAAACAGGCGTGGTATCGACAGGTTGGCGCAGCAGAGCACGCAAGAAACGATCATTCATAGGTTTCATCATAATACCTCTGCTGGGCTAATAGGCGAAAAGGAGTTAGGCGCTGAGTTGAGCTTTAATTAAGCCGCTGAGTTTACCCATATCAGTACGCCCTTGTACTTTGGGTTTCAGCCAATTCATTACCTTACCCATATCCTGAGCAGTCGCAGCTCCGGTCTCTTGAATCGCTTGGCTAATCAAGGTGGCTACTTCGGCCTCAGTCAATGCTTGGGGTAAATAGGTCTGGATGACCTCTAGCTCAGCTTGTTCTTGAGCAACTAAATCCATGCGATTAGCCGCAGTAAATTGGCTAATGGAGTCACGGCGTTGTTTTACCATCTTGGTGAGGATGGTAATAATATCGCTATCGCTTTGTTCTAAGCGAGTGTCGACTTCTTGCTGTTTGACGGCAGCAAGAATGAGACGAATAGCCCCCAAGCGTCCCTTATCATGGGCACGCATGGCAGCTTTCATGTCGTCTGTCAGTTGAAGCTTAAGTGACATGGTAGAGTACTTCTAGTTAGTACAAGCGAACCCGACGGTTCAGGTCACGAGAAATACGCTTTAAGTTGCGTTTGACGGCAGCAGCGCGTTCACGTTTACGGATCGCTGTAGGTTTTTCATAAAATTCGCGGCTACGAACTTCGGCAACGACACCTGCTTTTTCACAAGTACGTTTAAAACGGCGGAGCGCCACTTCAAATGGCTCTGATTCTCTTACTTTTACGCTTGGCATAGTACCACTTCAAAAATTACGGATTTTAGTGAACGCAAGATTATACCGTGGTCACCAAGAAATGCAAAAAAAGATCATCCTTTTTTATTGGGTTTCATCCGTTTTTTGGGCAAACTCGCCATAAAGAATCAACGAATGCCCACTAATATTAAACCCATGTTTAGCGGCGATTTCTTTTTGGCGTTGCTCAATAATCTCATCATAAAATTCCACCACCCGCCCGGTCTTGCTACAAACCATGTGGTCGTGATGGTCATCACTACTGAGTTCAAACACGGCTTGAGTACCCTCAAAATGATGGCGAGTAATCAAACCCGCTGCTTCAAATTGAGTCAGGACGCGATAAACGGTCGCCAAACCAATGTCTTCTTGGTTCGATAATAGGCGACGGTATATCTCTTCTGCACTCATATGTCGTTCAGAGGCAGTACCGAGTAGCTCCAGAATTTTGAGACGAGGTTGGGTGATTTTTAATCCGGCGCGTTTAATATCTTTCTCTTCCACCCTGCATTCTCCTTGGCGAATAGTCTATGATGGTAACGCTTACGTTCTAACTAGATAAGATAGGTTACCATGATCAAATCAATCATTTTAGCTTCCTGTATGGCAATGCTGCTGCTCAGTGGCTGTAGTTTATATAAAGCAGATATTGAGCAGGGCAATATCGTCACACAAGAAGAGTTAAATCAAGTCAAACGAGGCATGTCTCCTTCCGACGTACAAATGATTCTGGGTACTCCTTTGTTAAGAGATGATTTTAATCAAAATCGCTGGGATTATGTGTTTTATCTCAAGCAGGGCAATGAAACCTCTAAAAAACAGGGTGTGACCGTATTTTTCAATAATGGGGTCGTGTCTGATCTACGCTTAGATCAAATGAACCCTTAATTCTTGAGTGTGGCACTCAGTATATAACATTACCTTTAAAATATGAAAAGTACTCGGAGGGCTAATTAGCCTTCCGAGCTTTCTGAGTCAGCATTACCACGCTTCATTTTCTTACCTTCAGCCGCTCGTTGTTTACGTACCTCTTTAGGGTCAGCAATGAGGGGGCGATAAATTTCAATCCGGTCGCGGGCTTTTAATACCGTCTCTAGGGTAGCGAGCTTGCTAAATATGCCCACCTTAAGTTGAGCTAGATCTAAGGCTAACTCTGGGTAACGCTCTAATACTTTAGACGCTTTAATACCTTCAGCTAGTGTACTCCCTTCCGGTACACGAGCGGTGAGCAGTACCTGTTCCTGAGGCAGAGCATAGATGACCTCAATAGGAATCAGGGTAGGCGTTGTATTAGACGTGTTAGGCTTTTCCATACAGCTCATGTGCTCGTTTTACAAAAGAATCGACCAAAGTGTTGGCAACCTGATTAAAAATAGAGCCAATCGCAAAGGCTACTAGCTTATTAGAAAACTCAAATTCTAGATCAAAGGAGACCTTACAGGCTGCCTCATCCAGTGCATCAAAGCGCCAAAAGCCATGTAAATGCTTAAAAGGGCCATCGACTAGGGACATTTCAATACTTCGATTAGGAACTAGACTATTCCGGGTGGTGAAGCTTTTATTCATAGCTCCCTTGGCTATTTCCACACTAGCTTTGACCGCATGCTCACTACGCTCATGCTCTTCAGCACGGCTACACCAAGGCAAAAAAAGAGGATAGTCATTGATATTATTCACTAAGCGATACATTTGTTCAGAACTGTAAGGGACTAAAGCACTGCGGCTAATCTGCGCCATGTAATCAGGTTCCTTTTAAGTTAATCGGGCGTTTCTATTCTAGGCTGATAGCGTTATTATCGGCTCCTTATGTCAAGATAAACATATCAATCTCAATGGCTAAACAAAAGAAAAAATCTTCCTCAGGAAGTAATACTATCGCGCTCAATAAGCAGGCTCGCTTTAACTACTCCATCGAGAGTACCTATGAAGCAGGCGTGTCACTAGAAGGTTGGGAGGTGAAAAGTATTCGAGACGGACGTATACAATTGCAAGATAGCTATGTGATGTTTCGCAATGGTAATGCCTATTTATTTGCTGCGTTGATCACTCCTTTATTATCAGCATCGACCCACATTATTCCTAATGCGTTTCGAGACCGCCAATTGCTCTTGCATCGGCGTGAAATTGATAAGCTCATGGGAGCGGTAGATCGTAAAGGTTATACCGTCGTACCAACGGCTATGTATTGGAAAAATAATCGGGTAAAAGTCGAAATTGGTCTAGGTAAAGGTAAGCAAGAACACGATAAGCGCGATACCGAGAAAAATCGGGATTGGGGGCGCGAGAAAGAACGTATTATGAAGCACAGTACCCGTTAAATGATGATGTCAGTTCTAGATAACCTCTGTATTGTCATGGTGCAAACCTCGCATCCGGGCAATATTGGTGCGGCAGCACGGGCGATGAAAACCATGGGCGTGAGTGATTTGCGCCTAGTGCAGCCCAAAGATTTTAATTCACCGCAAACGAAAGCGATGGCGTCAGGGGCGGATAGTATTTTAGAGAGTGCTAAGCATACTGCTACCTTGCATGAAGCACTTGCGGATTGCCAAATTGTCATTGGTACAAGTGCGCGTTCTGAGCGCTCCTTAGCGTGGCCTCAATTAGTTGCACGAGAGTGTGGTGAGTTTGTGGCCTCACAACTCACAGGGCAAAAAGTAGCCTTAGTGTTTGGGCGTGAGCGCACAGGGCTGACGAATGAGGAATTAGCACAGTGCCAGTATCTCACCCATATTCCGATGGCAGTGGATTATTACTCGCTCAATATTGCAGCGGCTATTCAGCTCTATTGTTATGAGTGTTCGCAGGCGGTGCGAGCTTTGGATGCGTTGCCCAACGTTCAAGTAGAGGGATTAGGTGAACCGTTAGCAACGGGAGCGCAGCTAGAGGGGTTATATGAGCATCTAGAGCAAACTTTAGTGGAAGTTCGTTATTTAGATCCTGACAATCCGCGTCTACTAATGAGTCGTTTACGGCGTTTATTTGGGCGTACTCATCTCACTCAAAGTGAGCTGAATATCTTGCGGGGCATCTTGGCTGCATTTCAGGGGCGAAAATTCCGACCAAGAGTATAAGAAAACCCAAGTTGCGTGAGCTAAAGAAAAATCCATGAGGATCGTTTAAAGTCTATCGACGAAAACAAACCCTTTAAACGAGAACGCCTCATGGAAGAAACGATCATAGCGCTCTATTGTGTCTGTGACGACCTTTTAAAGAGCCTAAAGCGCTGCGAAGAACCCAGCCGTATGAGTGATGCAGAGGTCATCACGAGTGTAGTCGTCAGTGCCCT
>NZ_KB904769.1:52001-217439 GCF_000380185.1 Thiofilum flexile DSM 14609 | reverse complement strand
ATGCACATGATCCTTACTCACCACCCCTTTCACAATCTCTATCTCAAAGGCTTGGCAGGTTTGACGGATCAGCTCCCGTACCCGCAAGCCCACATCGCCCTTTAGAATCGGATAACGATATTTCGTCACAAATACAAAGTGGTACTCGATTCGGTATACTGTATGACTGCCATACCGATACTCCATTTCTCCAGTCCTCTGCTTGACTTCTATTGGGTGAGTATCGCAGATAAATCTGACCGTCTAAAGACGGTGGTTTTAACCTTAGAAGACGGACTAATAAAAAGTATTTTCACATTAGCACCGCCTATCCTTGATAAAAATTAACTTTATGTAAGTATTTGTTATCAAAGCATCAGAATGACTAGGCTATTTGCTCAACTATACCTAATTTTTGCTCAATTTGTATTCATAAAATTGCGTGACAAAGTTCACAAAAAACGGATAGCTCAATCATTGATCAATTAAATAGACAATAAGCTTAAAAAACTCTCATAAAGGGGACTGATCGTTTGTGACCTATACTGTATAAAAAACACGCTATCTCCTCAAAAGCATCTTTGCCAACAGCTAAGTAAAAAGATAAGAATGAAGGTGAAAAGCTAAATTTTTAATCAATCCAAACCTCTTTACCAGAAGAGTCCTTATTACAATCAATGATGACATAATAAGCTACTAAAATTTAGCTTAAGTTTAATTAATGAGCAAATACAAGCTATTCGTTAGAATTCTTTTGATTAATTAATTATCACTAGACAATGGATTGGCTATATTTGCATCAATTGGATTTTTACGAGATGCTTTCGGCCCTTGCTTTAGATACTTTTCTACTGCCTGAAAGTTTGCCGCCTTACCCTCTAGCACTAAAACATCGCCTACTTGCAATAAAGTACTCGGACTTGGGCTATCTCCCCGAATACCTGAACGGCGAATCGATTTTACACTGATATTAAAATCATCTAATTCTAAGGCTTGTAAGGTCTGATTCACCGCATAGGCAGCCTCTGTTAACACCACACTGTATAAAAAGGTTTGGGTTGGAGTGGCTACCTTAGTACCTACCCCATGGAAAAAGCTCTGTAAGGCACGATAACCATCGGCTCGAATTTTTTCGGTTAAAAATAAAATCTCTGCAGCAGAAATACCCATTTTACTTAATACTCGCTCCGTAATCATGAGACTCGCCTCTAATGATTCGGGCAATACCTCAGCTCCCTTAGCCTCTAGCTCTTCCATATAACTATCATCGCGGGCGCGTACTAGAATAGGGATATCATCATGTTTCTTGCGTACTGCATCTACAATAAGCCCGGCTGTTTCCATATCGCTTACCGTCACAATCACTACCTTCGCACGATATAAACCTGCTGCAATTAAAATCTCGGTGCGTGCCGCATCGGCATAATAAACCGTCTCACCCGCTTCCCAAGCCTCTTGCACAATACGGGAATCTAAATCCAAGGCAATATAAGGAATATTTTGTTCATGCAATAAACGTCCAATGCTTTGCCCTACCCGTCGATAACCGCAGATTAATACATGCTCTTCAATTTCTTTTACTTCACGACTAAAATCATGCGCCTCTTTATAACGCTGACGTAAATAAGTATCGGCAAATAGTTTTTTAGTCACTTTATCATTATAGCGAATAATAATAGGGGCTATTGCCATGCTAATCACAATGGCAGCTAGAACGGCTTGAACCTCTTCGGTATTCAATAGCTTATTGCTTAAAGCTAATGCCAATAGAGCAAAACCAAACTCACCCCCTTGAGCTAATACTAGACCCGTTCTTAATGAAGTCCCATTATCTGCTCCAAAAAAGCGGGCTAAGGCATTAATCAATAATGCTTTGCCTAAGGTAATACCTAATACTAAAGTAATAATGGGCAGCCATAAACTAGGTAAAACGGTTAGATCTAGTTTTGCGCCTACCGTAATAAAAAATAACCCCATTAAAATATCACGATAGGGGCGCACCTCGCTTTCAATCTGATGCTTATACTCTGTCTCCGAAAGCATCATGCCGGCTAAAAAAGCTCCTAACGCTAAGGATAAACCCAGTGATTGAGTCGTCCACGCGGCAGTGAGTGCGACTAAAAGAATGGTAATATTAAATAACTCTACCGATTGAGCACGGGCAATATAATGAAACAGCGGACGTAAAGCATAATGCCCCAGCACTAAAGCCAGACCTAAAGCACCAATACTAATAAACACTTCTAAAGCTAAATGGCTAAGCTCTAAGGTATGAGTAGAACCAACAGCTAATAAGGGGATAATAATTAAAAAAGGAACAACAGCGATATCCTGAAACAGCAAAATACCTAAGGCTAATTGCCCATGCTTGACACGCATTTCTCCCTGATCCGTTAATTGCTTCACCACAATGGCTGTCGATGACATCGCTAAAGCTCCTGCCGCAATTAAAGCCCCCTGCCAATTAAGCCCTGCATAATATAATAAAACAAATCCACTTATCGTAGATAAAATAACTTGCGCCCCTCCTAAACCTAAAACAGTTCTACGCATCGCCAATAATTGCTGAACTGAAAACTCTAGGCCAATAGCAAATAATAAAAACACCACCCCTATTTCACCCATAAAAGCGATGGATTCATTAGTAGGCAATATACGCAAAGCATGCTCGCTCGTTAATGTACCAACGACTAAATAACCTAAGATAGGAGGCAAATTAAAAATACGTACGGCTGCAACAGCACTGACTGATAATAATAGCAGAACCAAGACGATGTGTAATAAATCCGTTCCATGCTCCATTGCAAAGCCCTCTGAACTGTGTTCAATAATGATATTACTGTTATCTTATAAAAATAATTACTTTAGTTAATAACCCTACTAGCCTAGCGAATAAACTTATTAATATTATTTTTTAATAGCGCTTATTTTTATAAAAAGCTTTTGAGTTTTAATGATTAGCCTTAGAATCAGCGCTCTTTATACCAAATGAGTTTTCAACAGTATGCTAACCCTATATCAGTTCAATGCCTGTCCCTTTTGTTGGAAGGTGAAGGCGATGCTCCATCTCACTCATACCCCCTATCAAGTGATAGAAGTAACACCGTTTGGTATGCCAGAACTAGACTTCACGACTCATAAAAAGGTTCCGGTATTACGCGATAATAATGAAATTATCCTAGAATCTGAGCGGATTGTGCTCTATATCAGAGAACATTATAGCCAGTTATCGCCGCCTACCCAACAAGATTACGACTGGCTGCAGTGGGTAGATCAAACACTTGTACATTATTTACCACCCTTAATTCATCCCAATATACGTACTTCGTATCAAAATTTTGCCCATATTATGCTCCCCAACCAGTTTAAGCCGCTGAAACAGTGGGGTGTGAGAGTCGCAGGCGCGTTAGTCATGCCGAGGGTAGCGCGTAAAATGCAGGCGAAACATAATATTAGCCACCCACAACAAGAGTTTGAGCGTGCGTTACAGCATTGGGTGCAACAAGGTTTGAAGGGTCAAATGTATTATGCGGGGGCACAACTAGGATTAGTTGATGCGGTCGTGTATGGAGTACTTAAATCGGGAGCTAAGATGCCGTTTTGGTCAGGTGTATTGAGTAATAACGCCACATTGCAACAATGGTTTGAGCGTTGTGATGCTCAGCTAGCAACCCCTACAGCTACACTCTCTGCTTAGAGAGTATAGCTGACTGACTTAGACTGCTTGGCAGAAAACCCAGCAGCCTACTTGGATACTATGAGTTCGATCCGGCAATGGTCATGCGATTAATTAGAATCGAGCCAGAGCGAATATTACCGCGAATATCCACATCATTCCCGATGGCTTGGATATTGTGGTACATGTCTTTGAGATTACCAGCAATGGTGATCTCTTCAACAGGATATTGAATAACACCATTTTCTACCCAAAAACCCACAGCACCCCGCGAGTAATCCCCCGTCATGCCATTCACGCCCCCACCGAATAATTCATTCAGCAGTAGCCCGGTGCCTAATTGTTGCAGTAAATCCTCATAACTATGCCCGGTGCTTTGCAGGATCAGATTATGATTCCCACCAGCATTACCTGTGGTCACCATGCCTAGTTTCTTAGCGGAGTAGGTACTCAGGAAATAACCTTGCAATCTTCCATCGACTAGAATATCACGCGCTTGGGTAGCGACACCTTCACCATCAAAACCACGACTGCCGAGTGCGCGTGGAATGAACGGGTCTTCACGTAATTGCACGAAATCGGGGAAAAGCTTCTGCCCAATCGAGTCGGGTAAGAAGGTTGCTTTGCGATATTGTGAGCCACCACTGACTGCCGATACTAAGCTACCAATCAAGCCCCGTGCTAAGGTGGCTGGAAATAATACCGGCACTTCACAGGTGCTCAAGGTGCGAGCGTTTAAACGGCGCACTGTACGTTCTGCTGCTTTTTGTCCAATGACTGCTGGGCTTTCTAATTCAGAGGGAGCGCGAGCAACGCTATACCAGTAATCGCGTTGCATGGACTCGCCATCTTGCCCGACTAATACGCACGAAGCAGAATGATGCGTACTATGTACCGCACCGCTAAAACCGTGTGAATTAGCGTATAAGCTCAAACCGGCATAGCTCTCGACACTCGAACCATCGCTATTGCTAATCCGTGCATCACTCTCCCGTGCAATCGCCTCGGTTTCCTGTGCACGACGAATCGCGGTTTCAGCATTTAAATCCCACGGATGATAGAGGTCTAAATCAGGCCAGCTTTTAGCCATTAAACTGGCATCAGCCAAGCCATTAAACTCATCTTCAGCCGTATATTTAGCAATACGGCAGGCGGCATCAACCGCATCAGTCAAGGCTTGTACGGATAAATCACCACAGGAGGAATAGCCCTTACGATTACCAAAATAAATGGTAATCCCCGCACCTTGATCACGGTGATACTCTAGCTTTTCCACCGCACCCATACGTACCTCGGTAGAAAGACCCGTACCTTTATCAATATTTACCTCAGCCGCTGTAGCGCCGCGTTGTTTAGCAACCGCTAAGATTTGTGTGGCTAAGTCTTGTAGTTGAGCCGTCAGGGCATCTTTATTATCTAATTCAATCATATCTATCTTATCCTTTAGCTCGCTGTACCGCCTACGGTTAAACCATCCACCCGCAGAGTCGGCTGCCCTACTCCTACTGGAACGCTTTGCCCATCCTTACCACAAACCCCTACACCATCGTCGAGATTCATATCATTGCCCACCATACTGACGCGGGTGAGCACATCGGGACCATTACCAATCAAGGTGGCATTTTTAATCGGATAGGTGACTTTGCCATTTTCGATCATATAGGCTTCAGAGGTCGAAAACACAAACTTGCCCGAAGTAATATCTACTTGCCCACCGGAGAAATTCACCGCATACACACCTTTCTCTACCGAGGCAATAATCTCTTCAGGGGCATATTGTCCAGAACGCATATAGGTATTGGTCATACGTGGCATAGGAAGATGTGCATACGATTGACGCCGCCCATTGCCGGTTGGTTTTTGTCCCATTAGTAAGGCATTTTGCCGATCTTGGATATAGCCTACTAACATACCATCCTCAATCAAGGTGGTGCATTGAGTGGGGGTGCCTTCATCATCTACGGTCAGAGAACCACGGCGTAGCTCTAACGAGCCATCATCCACTACGGTAATACCTTTAGAGGCGACTTGCTGCCCAATTTTACCGCTAAAGGCTGAGGTGCCTTTACGGTTAAAATCACCTTCTAAACCATGACCAATCGCCTCATGCAGCAATACTCCAGGCCAACCAGAACCTAATACTACGGTCATACTGCCCGCAGGAGCCGCTTTCGCATCTAAATTAATTAAGGCTTTGCGCACCGCTTCTTCAGCGTAATGTAGCGCACGGTTATTATTGACAAAGAAATCTAAGTCAAAACGACCACCACCACCGGCGCTAGCACTTTCAGATTGCCCTTCACGCTCGACAATCACCGAGACATTGGTGCGCACTAAGGGACGAATATCGGCGGTCATGCGTCCTTGTTCGTCAATAATCAAAATGGTTTCGTGTACCGCGACCATATTTGCCATGACTTGCTTGACATAAGGACTCATCGCGCGTGCATGAATATCAATCTGTTTGAGTAACTCGATTTTTTCATTTTCTGACAGCGACAATAGAGGATCTTGTGTGCCATAGAGTGGGCGCTCGGTGCTACGTACTTGAAAACCTTTGGGTAAAGTACCGACGGGTGCTTGGCTAATAGCACGAGCTGCTTTAGCTGAATCCAATAAGGCGGCTAAGCTAATCTCACCACTATAGGCAAATCCGGTTTTTTCACCACAGACCGAACGTACCCCCACACCACGATCAATACTAAAACTACCGCTTTTAACAATACCTTCTTCTAGACTCCAGCTCTCATAGCGGGACGATTGAAAGTATAAATCCGCCAATGTAGTTTCACGGGTGAGTAGTGCAGAAAATACCTGATCTAAATGAGCATGAGTTAAGCCACTGCTAGTCAAAAAAATATCAATAGCATTATCAATTGCCTGTTTCATAAGAATCCTTTGCTTTTTATATTAAGTATCTAGGTAAGGTCAGTGTATCTTTTTAGAGCGGTCTTGTCGGCATAGATAGTGGTCTGAAGCATGCAAAAAAATGTATTAACAGCCTCCACCCAAACTAAGCATACTTTCTACTGTCCCTACCCACTTAATGATCTGAATATCACACTATTATGGGGACAGGCTAGGCAAATACTAGCCCATTAGATTATATCTACATCAGGCGCACAACGGTGAGTGAGTACAGGAAAGTGACGGCGGGTGCGTTCTAACTCCTCTAAATCCAATTCAGCCATGGCAATACCTGAGCCTTTTTGTAAGGTTGCACAGATTCTACCCCAGTAGTCAACAATCATACTATGCCCATAGGTTGTTCGCCCATTCACATGATAGCCCCCTTGAGCCGGTGCAATCACATAGGCGAGGTTTTCTATGGCTCTCGCTCGCAGTAATACTTCCCAGTGTGCTTTGCCGGTTACATCAGTAAAAGCGGAGGGAACTACCATAATCTGAGCACCCTGTGCGGCTAAATAGCGATATAGCTCTGGAAAACGGACATCATAGCAAACCGAGAGACCTAGCTTACCGAAAGGGGTATCGACCACAACGGGATTTTTTCCGGCTAGATTGGTGTCACTCTCGGCATAAATTTCAATCTCATCATCTAACATGACATCGAAGAGGTGCATTTTGTCATAACGCGCCACACACTCACCCGCATCATTAAATAACAGTGAAGCCGCATAAGGACGCTCAGGTTTATCCGAAGCGAGCGGAATGGTGCCACCTACAATCCACACTTTATGTTTTTTAGCAAGACGACTGAGCGTGTCTTGAATAGGGCCTGCCCCATAGGTTTCTGTCAATGTGACCCGATCTTGATCACGTAATCCCATAATTGCGAACGTTTCTGGCAGAGTCACCAGTTGTGCCCCTCTTTCCGCCGCATCCTTAACCAGACGCGATGCCTCCATTAGGTTAGCCTGTACTTGCGGCCCCGACGCCATTTGGATTGCCGCTACCTTTATCATAATGACTCTCCCCTCGTCTTAGATGGATATACTAGTAACGATTGTCGGTGCTTTAGCACTAAACATCAACACTAGCCGAAGAAGGGTGTGATCCATTCAGTATTTAGCCCGTAACATGACAGAAAATAAATACGACAAAATTATTTCAAAACCGTGAATGCTGGCGTTAGCCCAGCTTTGCTAGCCGCTTTGCAAAACTCCTTATCAAAGGTATGCATCAAACTATCACCGCACATACACAGGTGCAGGGTATCTGCAAAATCAGCGCCTAATTTATACCACTCAAGAGCCTGCCTAACTTCTATTAGGTTTTCTACTAGGATGTTCTCAGTTATCAGCACATGCTCGAAAAATGAGGCTATATCACTCCGAGATATTTTATAAATGGAGCGGAGTACCCACTCGCTCTCCAGTAAAACCGTTCTTGAGATGAAAACTTCGCTGTTATTAATCAGTTGTTCGGCAATATTCGCTTGATATTGGTCATCATTAACCGCAAGGCGCACCAATAAATTAGTATCAAACGCGATCATCCGTATACTCAACTGGTTTGCAAAGTGCTTCAGTGGAGACAGGTTCACCCTTATGCTGTAAAAATCCTCGTAAGGATTTTGCTGAAAATTTAGGCTGCTGAGTAGGTTTAGTCTGTAGTATTACCCCATACTCGGTTGTTACCAGCATTAACTCAACACCAATCCCCCAGTGCAAGGAATCTCTCACTTCTTTGGGTATAACAATCTGTCCTTTGCTGGAGAGTCTGACCGTTGCTGCCATCATAGTCGAAACCTCAAGTAAGATTAATGGTAAGACCATTAATTATGGTGGGTGTGATGGCAGATAGCAAGCCTAATCCCCTCCTGAGAAGGTATAACTCCAAACAACCAATGCCCCTCTATGTCACCTATTAGCAACAGTTCAAACATAAGGTTGTGGAGACTATATGGGTTTTATTTAATGATTTTTCTAAACGTTAAGCTAATACGCTCACCTGCGTTTTTAGCCTTCGGTATTGCATGCCACCAAGTTTCTTGCATTTCTTGCGACATATAAAGCAGTGAACCTTCTGGTAAGGGATAAGAAAACTCCTGTAAGTTGGCTTTATTGCGATACACAATGCTACGCACAGCGCCTAATGATATAATCGCAACCCCCGTTCCGGGCGCTAATGCTTCACTTGAATCAGAATGAAACCCCATAGAAGCATTGCCATCCTGATAATAATTAAGAAGGCAGTTGTTGGGGTAAAACCCTAACTCCCTCTCAAGCGCTTTACAGATTTCATCGAGTACCGGCAACATTTCCGTTTGTGGATACGCCATCTGCGAGTAGTCATATGAAACGCCAAAGCTTGCTGTCTTTCTAGCCTTCATGCGCTCATCCCAATGCACGGTATCCCGTAAAGTGACAAATAATACATCGGGACGCTCCAAAAAATTTTCTTGTCGATATAGAGGTGGTCTATTCATATCTGCTTGTTACTAACCCATTATTCGTGTTTAACCTCCGTATAATATCCGCTTTCATCCCAAGAACTGCCAACCCCCGCTAGCAATTAGCACTTACCAAATTCTCGCCATAGCACTACACTACTGCGCCGCTATTATTAACTTTTAGGTAGTTCATGGATTCTCTGATTGGTATGGCTTGGCACCCTTTTCATACGGATATACCCCCTCAACCCACCCCCCCATGGCTGCAAGCGTGGTTAGGGGTGGCGGGGTCATTGACTACACAACTCCAAACTATCTGCCAATACACCTTTCAAGTACAAGTTCTCAAACACGAGTTTACCCCCTGCTCGGAGTTAATGAGTAAAGCATTAGGGCTGCACCCTTTCAGCTCCGTCCTACAACGTGAAGTGTTGCTTTGTGATGGCGATACACCGCTAGTATTCGCTAGTTCTGTGTTACCTGAAGCCGCATTGGTGGATCATTATGCTGAACTGCGTGAACTGGGCGCTCGCCCCCTCGGTCATTGGATTTTCGCCGAGCCAGTGTTAAAACGTGCGCTCATGTATTACGCTGAACTTCCTAGTGAACTGGCCTTTTTTGCGAATATTCCACCCATGGCTAAAAGCACTCCGCAGCTTTGGGGTCGCCAGACGTTATTTACGGGTGCCTTACATCCCTTGGTAGTCAGTGAGTTTTTCCTACCCGCACTGATTAATTACCCGCAACCTAATGAGAGCATACCCCTATGACTACCTTATGGTTACGTAATCCCTTAGCCTTATTTGATGGCTTAATAGAGCGTCCTAGTGCGGGTATTGTGATTCAAGATCAGCGCATTATTGAGGTATTGGACGCACAGCAAACGCCAAGTACTCCCATTGATCAAACCTTTGATGCGAGTGAATACGTTATACTGCCGGGGCTAATCAATACTCATCATCATTTTTACCAAACGCTGACCCGTGCTTATCCGGAGGCTTTGAATAAAGAGCTGTTTCCGTGGTTAAAAACCCTCTATCCAGTCTGGGCAGGCTTAGAGCCGGAGATGCTAGCTGTTGCAACTGAATTGGCTTTGACCGAACTCATGCTCTCTGGCTGTACGACTGCTGCGGATCACCATTACCTCTTCCCTACTGGTTTAGAATACGCTATTGATACGCAGGTGGAAGCGGCAAAAAAAGTGGGTATGCGCGTCACACTCACGCGCGGCTCTATGAGTTTGGGTAAAGATCAAGGTGGCTTACCTCCTCAATCGACGGTACAAACCGAGCTGGTGATTTTAGACGATAGTGAGCGCCTGATTCGTACCTATCATCAGCCTCATGAAGGTGCAATGGTACAAATCGCCCTGGCTCCCTGCTCCCCTTTTTCGGTCACGACTGAACTGATGCAAGCTAGTGCTCAACTGGCTCAAACCTATCAGGTATCGCTTCATACTCATTTAGCCGAAACCCTAGACGAGGAAGCGTTTTGTCTCAAACGCTTTGGCCTCAGAACGGTTGACTATTTAGACCGTGTGGGTTGGTTGTATAATCGGACATGGTTAGCGCACGGCATTCATTTTAATGATGAAGAAATTCAGCGACTTGGCAAGGCTGGAGTCGGTATTTGTCACTGCCCTAATTCCAATATGATGTTAGCCTCCGGTATTTGTCGTACCTTAGAACTTGAACAAGCTGGCAGTCCGGTAGGACTTGGAGTAGATGGATCAGCCTCTAATGATCACTCTAATTTAATCAGCGAAGTCCGACAGGCATTATATTTGCAACGGTTACGTTATGGTGCGGCACGGATGACCCATTTGGATGCGTATCGTTTTGCCACGAGTGGTTCGGCTAAGGTACTAGGACGCAGGGATATTGGGCGCATTGCGACAGGCTATCAGGCTGATTTAGCATTATTTAAGCTAGACGAGCTACGTTTTTCCGGTCATCATGACCCATTAGCGGCACTGTTATTAGGTGGAGCACAACGCGCCTACCGTGTGATGATTGCCGGACAATGGACTGTCGTGGAGGGTGCTCCCATACACATCGATATAAAGGAATTAATGCAACGTCACCAAGCCGCTGCGCGACGCTTAGCCCAAAAAGCCCGCGCTTAATTGCAACAGATTTTACCCCCATGAGGATTAATACATGCGCACATTTCGTGTCAAACAATGGTTAGCGGCCTTATTAACAGGCGCTAGTTTAACGCTAGCCAGTTTAGGTGCTCAGGCAGAAGACCCTTTTAAAGTGGGTTTTATTTATGTAGGGCCGGTTGGTGATAATGGTTGGAGTTATCAACATGACTTAGGCCGTAAAGCCGTCGAAAAAAATCTGGGCGATAAAGTCAAAACCACTTATATCGAAAGTGTTCCCGAAGGTGCTGATGCTGAGCGTGCGATTACTAACTTGGTTAAAGATGGTAATAAACTCATTTTCACGACCTCTTTCGGTTATATGAATCCTACGGCTAAAGTCGCCAAAAAATACCCTGATGTCACCTTTATGCATGCCACAGGTTATAAACAGGAAAAAAACCTCGGCACTTATATTGCTAAAAGTTTTGAAGGTCGTTATGTCGCGGGTTTCTTAGCGGCGAAAATGACTAAGAGTAATACCATTGGCTATATCGCCTCCTTCCCTATTCCAGAAGTTATTCGTGATATTAATGCCGTGCAATTAGCCTTAAATCGTTATAACCCTAAAGCTAAATTAAAAATTGTGTGGGTTAATACGTGGTTTGATCCGGGTAAAGAAGCCGATGCGGCGAATACTTTAATGGATCAAGGCGCAGATGTGATTCTCCAGCACACCGATAGCCCTGCAGCAATGCAAGCGGCTGAACGTCGGGGTGGCGTGTATGGTGTAGGCCAAGACTCTGATATGTCACGCTTTGGTGAAAAAGCGCATTTAGTGTCTGTGGTGCAAAACTGGGAAGATTATTACACAGGTGTCGTTAAATCAGTTATGGATGGTACTTGGAAATCAGGTGATTTCTGGGGTGGCATGGCTGAAGGTGTTGTGACCTCTAATAATTTTAATCCAGCCCTATCTGAGGAGCTAAAAGCTGAAGCCACTAAAATAATTGATGAGATTAAAGGCGGCTATAATCCTTTCACAGGCCCGATTAAAGATCAAAAAGGTGAAGTGAAAGTCCCAGAAGGCTCTAGTATGAGTATTGCTGATCTAGCCAAAATGGATTGGTATGTTGAAGGTGTGGAAGGCGATATTCCTAAATAATCAAGCTCTATAGCTTTAAATAAAAAAGCCAGATTTTAAAGTCTGGCTTTTTTATTTACCTAATAAAAAACCATTTTAAGTGCTCTTCGGCAATTTCTTATTAATAAAAAATATCAATTTATTCCATATAATATATCTATTTAGATTACGAGTGATTTGTGCCATATACCTCGAATAGCCCAGATATCCTTAGACTTGGGAATTTTCCACCTAGACTTCCACTAAGTATTAACAGATAATTTAGTAAAAGCTACGTGTCAGTATTTTCCATAAAAATTCTTAATCTGTCCCTTATTTTTAGGTATACTATTATGGACTCCTATTCCAAAAACCCTAAAACTAATTTAGCCTCCTCGGCATTAGTTACTATATGCGCAATATTATTGGTTCCAAAAGCCTTAGCTGAAGTCAACCCAAAGAATCTAGAGTTACCTCCTAAGCACTCCTCAACGCCTACTTTTAGAGCTGCTGCTGCCACTGCAGGAACTGATTATGCAATCATTAGCAATGGCACAATACAATTAGGAGTTAATAATACAGGTAACCTAAATGTACCTGGTGCAGTCTCGGCTGGAGGTACGCCTTATGTAGGATTGCGCTATGTACCTACTAATAATGACTCCACATCACCTGGCTGCTTATGTGAAGGGTGGGGTGTTGCCGATAAAGTTAGTGGTGTAACGGGTTATGCCAATCAAGATGCGGGAACGGATGGACTAACTGTAGAGTCGTTTACATCTACTGGAACAACAGCTACCTCCGTTGTTACAATAGGCAGTACATTTAGGGTTACCCATGAATACTCCCCAACATCTCTTACACCTAACTTGTATGAGGTCAAAGTAACTATTGAGAATATTAGTGCTAGTGAGGTGGAGGTTTTGTATCGGCGCAATATGGATTGGGATGTTGAGCCAACTGCTTTTAATGAATACGTCACTGTAAAAACTAATAAGCTACCTAATGTAGTGTTCACTAGTAATAATGGATTTGCTTCTAGCAATCCATTAGCTGGACCTAGTGATATTGGTTACACAGGAGAATTTACTGATGCAGGGCCTGCTGATTATGGCGCTTTATTCGATTTTAACTTTGGTAAGCTAGCTGCAAGTCAATCTAAAACATTTACTATTTACTATGGAGCTACACCTGATGAAACTTCAGCCTTGGTGGCACTTGATACGGTAGATGCGGTACAGACTTATTCTTTAGGGCAGCCTAGTAGTAGTTTACCAACCGACGGGACTCCCAATACTTTTATATTTGCTTTTAAAAATGTAGGGGGGATTGTTGATACTGATGGTGATGCACTTCCTGATGAGTGGGAAAAACTTGCTTCAATCGGTGGAATGAATTGGAATGAAGCAAGCTTTGGAGAGAATCCCAACAATGGTTTACCAGATGTTAATAGAAAAGATGTGTACTTGTGGGTAGATATCTTACCACCACCTATTATCACTAAAGATGGAGTAGATCAGTACGCCTATACTCCATTTTCAGATCAAGCTATTAGGAGGGTGCAAAAAGCTTTTGCTCTTCATGGTGTAAATCTCCATGTTTATGTAAATCGAGTTACATTATCAAGATTACAAGAATCTGGCTTAAGTAGATCGGCCTTTCTTTCAGATAATACTCCTAACGTATTGGATCCTGATAATATTACCATAAACGATAATATTAAAGCGGGCTTAAAAGAATACAAAGAGAAGTTTGGTTTTAGTAGCTTAAAAACCCCCAATCAAGAAAATACCCGTGATAGTATTTATCATTATGCATTAGTAGGAGCAAAATTTTATGATAAAACTACAGCTCTACCATGGTCTGGAATAGCACTTTCTGAAAATAATGCTATTTTTATATCTGCCGGTATAAATCTCTGGAGTGAATCAATGCAAGCTGGCACTTTAATGCATGAATTAGGACATAATTTGGGGTTGGGTCATGGTGGCCCATGGTTTAAATTTACCAATGGTGTCATAGTTGTTGAGAATAATGGCACACCGAAATATAAAGATAATTTTGATGATGTCAATTCCTTTAATAATAAACCAAATTACTTAAGTATCATGAATTATGCCTTTCAATTTTCAGGGTTAAATGTAGGCAAGGAGGATTATAAATTTGACTATGCCTCATTCAATATAGGCGATATTAATGAGAATACAGTTTTATTCACAAATGGTACCGATAATGATGTGAGTAAGCGTTGGTTTACAGATATCACTCATGGACCTATTGTACCTGAGGCCATGAAAAGCATTGTATATGGTACTAATATAGCGTGTGGTTATACTGACAGTGATGACAGTGAAGAGGGAAAGGGAAAGGGAAAGCAACCTGCTTTTTTAGTTCAAAAAAATGATATTGCTAACTACAAATCTGACCAAGTTGTTTATTCATTTAATAATAAGGATGAATACTGCTATAACATTTTAAATAGTGATCATAATTCTGATCATGAGAGAGATAAAATTTTAGGTAGTTATAGTGATTGGCCTGAAATTGCCTACCAGTATGGTACTATAGGCAATGGAATTGGTTTAATTCCTGGTATTGATAAACCAGATTTTTCTGATTCTTATGCAATTGAAGAGAAAAATCAAGAGCCTAGTATTGAAGAACTACATTATACTCAATCCTATAATGTAAGCGTATCTACTAAAGACTTTGAAAGATCATTAAATAGTACTAATGATAAAATATTGCATCAATTTACTGTAACTAATATGGGACTACTCGCTGATACTTATGATCTTAATACATGGTCTGATAAAGGTTTTACAGTTAATTTACTAGGCGATAGTGTTTTAAATCTAGCCCCCGGCGAGTCAAAGTTAGTAACCCTCGAAATTACAGCACCCGCTACAGCTTTGGAGAATGACACTGACCATATAACCTTTAAAGCAAAAGGGCGAGCTTATGAAACCGTTGACTCAAAAGAGGTCTGGATTACATTAACTAACTCTGCCCCTATAGATAGCGACGGCGATAGACTAGATAATGATGCAGAATCAGCTATTAAAACTGACCCTAATAACCCCGATACCGATGGCGATGGATTATTAGATGGTTTTGATCCCAATCCCTTAGTAGCAGATACTACAATAGTAAATTCTTTTACTATTCCTACTAAATTTAATAACGACCCAGATACATTGGTTGAGTCTGATGCTGTTACCATAACTGGCCCATCGATAAATGTCCCTATTTACATTCTACAAGGTGAGTATTCTATAGATGGTGGTGAATTTACTAAACTACCCGGCGAAATAAAATCCGGTCAAACAATAGTTGTGAGACTACAATCCTCTACAACAGCAGGTGCCTTTAAATCAACCCTAGTTAATATAGGTGGTCAGACTGCTGAGTTTAAAGTACACACTTTCGATGTTAATAATCATACTCCTGTAGCACAAAATGATAGTATTAGCACTCATACAAATACTCCTGTCACTATTTCTAATATCCTAGCTAATGATACAGATGCTGATAATGACTCTCTAACTATTACTACTTTTGATACAAGCTCTACTCAAGGAGGTAAAGTAGTTAGTAATAGCGATGGCACACTTACCTATACTCCTAAAACAGATTTTGTAGGGAATGACTCATTCAACTACACCATTTCCGATGATAGGGGGGGAACAGCTACAGCTACGGTTAGTATTACCGTTGAAAAGGCAAATACTTATCCAATAGCAAAAGCTGATAGTGCTACCACTAAACAGAATATAGCGGTTATCACAAGTAATGTACTGTCAAACGATACAGATACTGATGGGGATACTTTAACCGTTAGCACCTTCGATGCTACCTCTGCGCAAGGAGGCAAAGTAGTCAATAATGGCAATGGCACATTTACCTATACCCCTAAAACAGATTTTGTAGGGAGTGACTCATTCAACTACACTGTTTCTGATGGTAAGGGTGGTACAGCTACGGCTCAGGTAACTATTACTGTTCAGGCTAGCAGTCGAGGTGATGGTAGTGGTAGTAGCTCAGGTGGTGGCGGTAGCACCGATCTCTTAGCAGTTTTCGGGCTATTTTTCTTAATGCTGTTACGCTTTTTCAAAAGAAAATAGCATAAGTAAATTGAAGGGGAGATTTTAATAAGGGATCTCCCCCTCTACTAATGAATCTATTTTCACATTAAGGAACTTAGTCATGAAATTAAAAATCATATTATTGTTTATAATAGTATTATTAAAAAGTCAGGCCTTTGCTGGTGGCCTATCAAAAGGCTTATATACGGGCATAGATATTGGCGCTACTAAAAATAAAGCCAATACTAGTAACCTAGTTACCAATCCTAATCGCTGTGCTACAGCGGGTGGGGCTTGTAGGGCAGATACAACTGATCAGGGTGCAAAAATCTACTTTGGTTATCCCCTTAATAAAAACTGGGCTATCGAAGCTGAATATACTGATCTAGGAAAAATAATAAATGGCTCAGTTAATCAAGGTGGGGTAAATGATCAATACTCACAAAAAACTAATGGAGTAGGTCTGTCAGTTTTAGGAAAAATTAAAGCTAACTCATACCTATCCTTGTATGGCAAAGTAGGGGTATTTCACTGGATTAGCAAAGCTGATGCCAGCTTTTCACCTAGTGTTACAGGTTTTGGAGCATCCACATCACGTAAAGAAGCAGGCACAGATGCTCTAGTAGGAGTAGGTACGGAGTACGCACTGTCTAAAAACTGGAGTTTACGCCTAGGCTGGGATCGCTATTTTAATGTGGGTGAGACTGGCAATATGTTAGATGAAGGAACCTCTACTTGGCGTACATTAGATACTGATGTAGATTTTTACTCTCTTGGTATCAACTATAGGTTTTGAAACTTCAACCACATGTGAGATAATTTCACACGCAAGAGGTTTACTACATATTTAAACATGATAGATAACACAGTCGTGATCTGCGTTGAATAACAAGACCAATCCCCTACCGATTCAAACGGTGATGAATCGGTAAGAGGTTGAGTGAATATGTGATAGAGGAAAAGCGGTCTTGTGTGGGTAACAGTAATAGTACAAGATAGAATTAACGCTTACCAAACCATACTCTTTTCATCAATCCATCTTTTAATATAACCTGATGGTAGATAGCACCCACTATATGCAGCACAATAGTAGCCATTAATAACTTAGCTATAATTCCATGTGCGGCTCGGGCTGGAAAGGCACCGAAGCTCTCCGGTAAGGCTTGCCCTGAGCCGCCGAATACGATGTCGGGTAATCCTGCACTAGCTGCTAAGGCGATACCACTTCCTGCCATCACAATCACTAATAAATTGAGTAACACATGCACTAAAGCGCCTAGTTTATCTAACAGTACATTACCCGTTGTAGCATGAACAGGGGCTGTTGTTGTAAAGCGCACAAAAATACGCACTAAAGTTAAAATTAAAATGACCCCACCTGCGATCATATGCCCGCGTAATGCATTAATTTTCTCAGGGTCACTATTCGGGGTCTTGTCTAAGACAACAGCTCCCATTACTAAAGCTACTACCAACATCAGCGCTAATAGCCAATGTAGTGTTACTAGTAAGGGATGATAACGCGCGGGTGCTTGGGTCATTTATAGTCCTTTAGTCAATCAGCAATCAAATCACAGGAGTGTAGCCCATTACTGTAATAATTAAATTGCGAAATAACATTTGCACTTGAGTAGCCGTAACAACTTAGTGCAATCGACTCAAATCATGAAATTGCCCATACTCTTTCATTGCATAGCGGTCGGTCATGCCTGCAATATAATCGGCAATCACGCGAGCTTTATAGGTTTCATCATCCGGCTTAGTTTTAATAAAATTCTGATATTTAGCAGGTAGTAATTTTATATCCTGCATATAAATAGCAAATAAAGTACTAATAATTTTTTGGGCTTTCCAGGTCATGCGATACACCGTGGGGTGCATATAAAGGTTTTGATAGAGAAAGCTTTTTAATTCATTTTTTTGTGCTAATAATTCAGGACTATAACGAATTAATGGACTAGTATGTTGGCGTACTTGCTCAATACTATTGACCCCTGCTTGTTGCAGCATAGCCGTACTAGTTTCGGTTAAATCAATCACCATTTTACCAATTAAGCGCCGTACAATTTCGTGCATTAAACGCCGCTCTTCTAATTGTGGATAGCGTTGAATCACCTCGGTATAAACGGTTGCAAATAAGGGCACCTCGCAAAGTTGCTTAATGCTGATTAATCCCGAACGCACTCCGTCATCCATATCATGATTATTATAAGCAATTTCATCCGCCAGATTAGCGAGTTGTGCCTCTAAACTCGGCTGTGTTTTATTGATAAAACGCTCCCCTATCTCACCTAGGGCAGCAGCATTTTTGACAGAACAGTGTTTTAAAATACCTTCGCGGGTTTCAAAGGTCAGATTTAGCCCATCAAAATCAGCATAGGAGGTTTCTAATTGATCGACTACGCGCAGAGATTGCAAATTATGCTCAAAGCCACCGAATAATTTCATACACGCATTCAGCGCATCCTGCCCTGCATGTCCAAACGGGGTATGCCCTAAATCATGCGCGAGGGCTATCGCTTCGGTTAAATCCTCATTCAAGCCCATATTGCGTGCCACCGCACAGGCTACTTGTGCAACCTCCAACGAATGCGTCAAGCGGGTGCGATATAAATCACCCTCATGATTCACAAATACCTGCGTTTTATACTCTAAGCGGCGAAAGGCCTTAGAGTGAATAATCCGATCCCGATCACGCTGAAACTCGCTGCGATAGAGCGGTGCCGACTCTTGAAATCGACGCCCCCGACTAGATTCTGGTTTAGCCGCATAATTAGCCGTCATGATTTAAAGCTCACGGTTAAGGACACGCTGTAGAGCGCCCTGATCAAAATCATTTGTCACGATACCTTTGCCCATTTTTTGCAATAGGATTAAGCGCAAGGAGCCATCTAGCACTTTTTTATCCACTGACATATAGCGCATAAAATCACTACCTGTCATGGTAGAGGGTGGCTCAATGGGTAATTTAGCCCGTAGTAATAAATCCCGAATCCATTGCACCTCAGCAGCACTAATCCAGCCCATGAGCATAGAATGCTCGGCAGCCATCACCATACCCGCTGCTACGGCTTCACCATGTAACCAATTCCCATAGCCCATCGCCGCTTCAATCGCATGCCCAAAAGTATGCCCCAGATTTAATAAGGCACGCTCGCCCTCTTCACGCTCATCGGCGGCAACCACTTCAGCTTTATGCTGGCAAGAACGGAAAATAGCCTCGGCTAGGATATCTGGATCACGCGCAATTAATTGCTCCATATGGGTATCAAGCCATGCTAAAAACGCCGTATCACGAATCAGGCCGTATTTAATCACCTCAGCAATCCCCGCACTCAACTCACGCGCAGGCAAGGTATTTAAGGTATTGGTATCAATAATCACACATTGCGGCTGATGAAACGCCCCAATCATATTTTTACCTAAAGGATGATTAACTCCTGTCTTACCCCCTACGGAGGAATCGACCATCGACAATAAGGTGGTCGGGACTTGAATAAAATTGACACCCCGTTGATAGGTGGCTGCGGCAAAACCTACCATATCACCCACCACCCCACCGCCTAGAGCAATCAAGGTTGTTTTGCGATCGGCTTTGTTTTCGAGCAAATGGGTGAAAAGGGTATTACAGGTATCGAGTGTTTTATATTCCTCACCATCGGGCATAATAGCGGCTGATCTATTTAAATCCGTTAAAGTACTCTCTAACGACTCCAGATATAAAGGTGCAACCGTGGTATTGGAAATGACAGCGACTCGTTTACCTCGAATAGCAGGACGAATCAGTTCGCTCTGACTCAATAGGTTCTGACCAATATAAATAGGGTAACTACGCTCCCCTAAATCAACCTGCAAAGTTTGCATGCGTATGTCCTTTATGCGTTGCAATGAGTGGGAGTTTTGTCTGAATATCACGCAATACCCAAGAGAGACGTTGCCGCCCTGAGGTAATAATTAAATCAGCGACTTCACAATAAAAGGGATCACGCACTTTTAATAAGTGGCGTAGGGTTTGGAGGGGGTTATCGGTTTGCATCAATGGGCGTGCGGTATCGTGTTTGATGCGTTCGTAAAGCTGTTCGGGGCTGGCTTTGAGATAAATGACAACACCATTATTCATCAGGCGCTGTCGATTGATGTCGCGCAAAATAGAACCACCGCCAGTTGCTAATACAATACCTTGTTTAGCGGTCAGTTCGGCAATCACTTCCTCTTCACGATCTCGAAAACCATTTTCTCCTTCAATTGAAAAAATAGTGGCAATGCTAACGCCAGTTTTTTCTTCCAAATAGCGATCAGAATCAAAAAACTCTAGCTTTAACCGGCGCGCTAATTGTTTACCTATGGTGGACTTACCCGCGCCCATCAACCCCACCAGAATAATATTCTCTTGCATGGTGGAGTTATGCCAGCAGTGGGCGCGGGAATCAAGTCCTTGTCGCTATTAACGCCTACTCATCGCCGTGGTTTTACTCGAATCGATGATTTTTGGAGTTACGAAAATCAATAACTCACGCTTTTCGCTACTATTATCGGTCTTACGGAACAACTGACCAACCACGGGTAGATCACCAAACACTGGCACCTTATTCACCGTATTCAAGCGTATATCCTCATGCACGCCACCTAACACCACGGTTTGACCATTACTGACCATGACACGGGTTTGGATTTCACGGGTATTGATACTAGGAATATTTTCGTAAACCGTGCCAACAGTATCCTGATTGACTTTTAAATCCATCGAGATATGTTCATCCGGTGTAATCTGCGGCGTTACCTCTAAACTTAACACCGCTTTCTTAAAGGCTACGTTAGTCGCACCACTTGAAGAGTCTTGTAAGTAAGGAATTTCCACCCCTTGCTCAATCACGGCTTTAGTTTGGTTTGAGGTAATTACACGCGGTGTTGCAATCACTTCACCTTTGCTCTCAGCTTGTAAGGCGGAGAGTTCTAGCTCCAACATAAAGTCTTTAGCTAAAATGGCAAAGCCATAGCTACCGGCAGCTCCCGTCACAGGCATATTGACGCTTAATAAATCATTTAAAGCGATTTTCTCACCATTGGCTTTACTCACGGTCGCATTGAGATTACCCGAACCTAGACCCATACTATCCTTATTTTTCCACTGTGGGTTGACCCCAAATTTAGCGCCAAGCTGCTTACCAAATTCATCGGTTGCCGTCACAATGCGCGACTCAATCAGAACCTGTTGCACTGGAATATCAAGGGCTTTAATCAACTCACGAATATCACGTACACGGGTAGCCGTATCTTGAATCAATAAGGTGTTGGTACGGTCATCTACCGACACATTACCGCGATCCGATAATAAGGAGTGGTTTTTATCACTAGAACGTTTTTGGATTAAATTAGCTAAATCGGCGGCTTTAGCAAAGTTAATCGGAATATATTCTGTCGTTAACGGCTCTAATTCCACTTTACGCTTAGCGACCTGTAATACTTTTTCTTCTTTAGTTTCCATCTCCGATTGAGGAGCAATCCAGATCACATTACCATTTTCACGCATACCTAGATTTTTGGTTTCTAATACAATATCTAAGGCTTGATCCCAAGGTACGTCTTTCAAGCGCACAGTAATATTGCCGGTGACCGAATCACTGACCACAATATTTTTATCGGTAAAGTCAGCCAATAACTGTAAGACGGCTCGTACTTCAATATCTTGGAAGTTTAAAGAAAGTTTCTCGCCATTGAATTCTTTCTTTTTCTTAGCCGTTGCAGGTGTTGGGTTAGTAATATCATTCCCATCCAACTGAATCTCAGTGGTGGTTGCTTGTGTATTACGAGTCGGCTCAATATGTACCGTCACCCGCGCACCTTGACGATCCATACGGTAAGTATAAGGAGTGCCATTAGTATTTAGGCTAATAACCCCCGTATCACCTTCTTGTTTCACCTGAATATAAGAGACGGGTGTCGCAAAATCGGTCACATCTAAGCGATTACGTAAATTTCCAGGTATATTACTACCATCTAAACGCAAGGTTAGTGATGAACCGCTTTTATCCTCTTGAATTCTAGTATCTGCACTCGGCAAATCGAGGATTAAACGCGCCCCACCATTCGGTGAACGTCTAAAGTCCATACCACGTAGCGTGGGTGTAGTTGCAAAACGCCCATTTTGCGCGACGGGATAAGGCTGAGGGGCAGCAGCATAGGGCTGAAATTGATTCCTAGACTGAGTGGGTGGCAAATTACGATATTGTGCTTGCCGCTGCCGCGCTAAGGCTTGTTGTCTTGCGGCTTGCTGCCTTAAGGCCTGTTGTCTTGCTGCTTGTGCGGCTTGCTGTCTTTGCGTTTGTTGTGCAGCTTGCTGGCTCGCCGCTTGTTGTGCTGACTGATTATAATAGTCTTGACTGTATTGTTGGCTAGCTAATTGAGCAGATTGGCTCGCATCTTGATAATAACCATTATCCGCAACCGCTAAAGGAACCTCTGGTAGCGCATCAGGCGCTCTAAAACGCCGACTAGTCTCTGCCTGTGCATTACCACCACCGTTAAAGGTTAGCAGTAATCGATTAGCTGACTGCATATTAACGCTATACTCAGCAAAATGATCTAGCTCAATAACAACCCGTGTTTGGCCTTTGCTATTAACCGCCTTAATATTACGCACCACACCTGCTCTAACCTGATTACGGCGCACCACAGGATTCACATCAACCCCCGCAAAGTCAAAGACTAAGCGCGGTGGATTATCCATCATAAATCCTTGAGGGGTATTTATTGGGGTATTAAATTGTAAGCTCAATTCGGTCTTGCCACCGGCTAAACTGGCCTGCACTGCTTGCAACTGGTTGGCAGCAGCTAACACTGGGCTAGTGGAACCAAGTACTGCCGCCATGACGGCAACCAAGTAAAGTTGCTTTATTGTTTTCATTATTAGCTAACCTTTATTATACGGCACTCTTAGCCTTTATTTTTGGGGTCAAATAGGGCGATTGAGTTTTCTTGCTCTTTAAAACCACCAGAACCATTATCGACAATCTCTAGTAGGTTAATTCTCGCCTCTTCGATACTTAAAATTTTACCACGATTTAAACCTAAATAATTTCCGCGATGTACCCTATGAATAGTTCCACCCGGAATTTGTACTAAGGCCCACAGCTCATTATTTTGACGTACCGTACCCACCATTTTTAAAGCATCAAGGGGATAGCTTTCTAAAAACTCTGGTGTACGATTCTCATCTATTTTAACCGAACTAACTGCTGCTACTGTTGCTGTAGGCTCTACTACCTCACGTGCTACATTTGCCATACTGAAAGGATCACTTTCATGGTTGGGGTAAATAAAACGCACATAAGGTTTTATCGTGGGTATTGGCTCAATAGGAGCAGGTTCACGCATTTTAACTTTTTCGACATAAGACTCCAAATCTCCCAGATCATTGGAACATCCTGTTAACGCTAAGAGAGCTAATAAGATAATAGCGCCTTTATGATAATGTTTAATAAGCATGATTATCACCTTACCCCTTTTTTGCATTACTAGGCTTTTCAGCCTTTTGCTTAACACTTTCTTCTAGATAGCGATAAGTCTTAATCACAGCTTCCATTCTCAAACGGGTCATAGCTTGCTCATCCGCTCCTAAGCGTACCAATCCTCTAGATTTCTTTTCTTTAGCTTTATCAGGATCTTCTGCAAAACTCAGCTTAATATCATGAATAGTGACAATACGTGGCAAACCAGAAATATCACTCACAAACATAGCTAATTCACGGTAATTACCTAAAGCAATTAATTTAATAGGTTTTTCTGCATAGAACTCCTTTTTAACCTCAGACGTAGGTTCAAATAGCTCAATCTCCAAACCATTAGAAATACCTTTTTCAGAAATATCGACAATCAAGGCCGGAATTTCTGTATCACTCGGTAACTGTTGAATTAGATTACCAAAAGAATTCTGCATCTCCTCAAGCTGCTTCTCGTAGCTTGCAAGCTGGCTAGCGCGGCGCTGGCGTGACTCTAAGGTTTGTTTAAGCTCTCCTTCTTTAGCCACCACCGTTTTTAAGTTTTCAACGCGATCTACAATCAGAAAATGGTAACCCGCAAACAAAATTAAACCTAAAGCAACCAAAAGAGCGATCAGTTTTACTGACCAAGAAACACTAGCCGGATCTTCTACTAGGTAATTAAAGTCTTGTAATTTCATGACTTATCACCTCGGCGATTTTTTTGCGACACATCTAAGCTAAAATCACGTAATTTACTATTATTACTTTTATCTTGTAGCTCTTTTTCAATTTTAATCAGATTCAAATTAGAGGAGCTGAGCCATTGTGATTCATCTAAACGATTCATATAGCTGGAAACCCGTGCATTAGACTCTGCTTTGCCGGTCAGACGAATTAAATCACCGGTTTGCGTTAGGCTAGTTAAATACATCCCTTGAGGTAGAGCCGTTGCTACTTCATCAAATAAATGCACAATAGCTGGGCGCTTACCTTGTAAATCTTCGATAATCGACATGCGATCTAATAAAGCCTGACGTGTAGCATCTAGTGCTTTAATTTTCTCAATATTTTTATCTAATACGCTGATTTGATTTTGCAAAAAGCTATTGCGGGCTTCTTGATTAGCAATAGCATTATCCATATACATATTGGCTAAGAATATTAAACCCGCACCTAATCCTAGTGTGCCTAATAAGAGCGCAATAAACTCGGTTTTTTTACGTTCGCGCTCACGTTCACGCCATGGGAGTAAATTTAAACTAGCCATTTATACAATCCCTCTTAAGGATAATCCGGCAGCAATTAATAAAGTTTGCATATCATTGGTAAAACGGATGGGACTGACCTTACTGCTTAAAGCCACCTTTTGAAAAGGATTGACAATTTTAACGGGTGTACCAATAACGGTTTGAATTTGTTCATCAACCCCCGGAATACGTGAGCATCCCCCACTAATTAAAATCTGGCTCACGCTATCACGTTGACTAGAGGCATAATAAAACTGCAAAAAGCGATGTAAATGACGCACCATACTTTCTTTAAAAGGCTCTAATACTTCAGAAATATAATTTTCGGGTAAATTACCTTCTTTTTTAGCTAACCCCGCCTCGTGCCAGGTCAGACCATAGCGATGCATAATCTGCTCAGTCAGTTGTTTTCCCCCAAAGGCTTGCTCGCGCGAGAAGGTTAAGCGGCCTTTTTCAAACACCGTAATCCCCGTCATAGTAGCTCCGAAATCCACCACGGCGACCGACTCATACTGATTCAGCTCTTCGGTTAAGGTACGCAGTACTAGCTCTAGCGCGTGGGTTTCAGTGTCGACAAGATCAACGGTTAAGCCTGCCATTTCAGCCGCTGCGACTCTAACCTCGACATTCTCGGTGCGAGTGCCGGCGAGTAATACATCGACCGTATTAGGATTATTAAAAGAAGGGCCTAAGACCTCAAAATCGTAATTAACCTCTTCCATCGCATAGGGAATATGCTGATCGGCTTCTAAGGAGATTTGGGTCTCCATTTCAGCCAAAGGAATGCTCGCCGGCATAGTGATAATTTTATTAATCGCCATGGAGGTGGGTATGGCTAGGGCACAATGACGTAAACGGGTACGGCTATCCTTAATCACTTTACGGATGGCCTCACCAATCGGTTCGGGTTCGACGATGTCTTTTTCATTACAGACACCTTCGGGTAAGGCTGCTACCGCATAGCTTTCGATACGGTATTCACGCCCCTTACGGTTCATTTCAACCAGCTTAACGGCTGAGGAGCTGATATCGATGCCTAATAAGTTTGTTTTACGACGATAGAAAGAAAACACGGGTTATCTCGCTCTTATTATTAAAAATTAGCCTTAAGCGCTTTTAAGGTAAGCCAGCTTAAATTAGGGCGACTGTTTATGAACTAAAGTCTACCTTGACTCTACTAAACGTTCCGCTCTTTCTGATGAGCGGGAAACCAGCAAACCACTTCAGACTGGCTAATAATCACGCCAAAAATCCCCTGTCATCGGCCTAGGGTGGGCTTTTAGCCTCAGGGAATAGGCAGTCGTACAACAACGGTTAACCCCTGTCATGGCATACTGCTCTAGTAAGGCATCATTCTTAATATAGGGACTCGGCATAATAATGATTCTAATCGGTCGTTTTCTAACCTTTCTTGTGAGTGCAGGATTAGGCTCGCTTTTATCACTCCTCATGACTGGCCTATTAGGTCTGGTATTATTGTATTTATATTATTCGCCGCGCTTACCTGATAAAGCCGCCTTACATCAGATTGAGCTACAAGTACCGATGCGAATTTATGATCAAAATCAGCAATTACTCGCAGAATATGGGGATGAATTGCGCCGCCCGCTTTCTTTTAATGCCATTCCGCCTCAGCTCATCAATGCCTTTATAGCGATTGAAGATTCGCGCTTTTACGAACACCGTGGCATTGATCTCACAGGGGTTGCCCGTGCGATGAAGGGGGTGCTCTCCACGGGTAATGCCAGTCAAGGGGCGAGTACGATTACGATGCAGTTAGCGCGCAATGCTTTCTTAAATAGTCAAAAAACCTTCGACCGTAAGCTCAAAGAAACCTTATTAGCTTTAAAGATTGAGGAAAATCTTTCTAAACAAGAAATTTTAGAAATTTATCTCAATAAAATTTATCTCGGTAATCGCGCCTATGGGATTGGTGCCGCCGCTGAGACTTATTATGGTAAGTCCGTACAGGAACTAAATTTAGCTGAAATGGCAATGATTGCCGGTCTACCTAAAGCACCCTCGGCCTATAATCCTATTGTTAATCCTAAACGTGCTATGGAGCGACGTGACTATATTTTATTACGCATGTTGCAACAAAACTATATTACCGAGGCTGCCTATCAAGAGGCGATTGCCCTTCCCAATACCGCCTCCGTACACCGTACGGAAATGAATGCGGATGCGTCTTACTTTGTGGAAATGGTACGTTTAGCCGTCATTGAACGCTTTGGGCAACAGGATGCTTATAACCAAGGCTATCATGTTTACACCACCCTAGACTCTAAAGCTCAGCATGAAGCCACCCAAGCCTTACGCACAGAATTACTCGCCTATGACAAACGTCATGGCTATCGCGGGGCAGAGGTTAAACTGAATTTAAGTGATTTTAAAAGCCATGATGCACTCTTAAGCGAACTCTCTAGTTATCCGACCTTAGGCGATTTACAACCCGCTATTGTCTTAGAAAGCAACCATCAACAAGCTCGCCTACTTCTGAGTACTGACGATGAGGTGACCTTAACCCTACCGCAAGTGGAATGGGCACGTCCCTATATTTCAGTAGATCGACGTGGTTCTAAACCTAAATATGTGAGTGATGTCTTAAAAGCGGGAGATTTAGTCCGCCTCAGCACTGAAGCGGATGGCAGTTTCAAACTCAGTCAAGTCCCCAAAGTCAGCGGGGCTACCCTCTTATTAGATGCTAAAGATGGGGCGATGCGGGCAATGGTAGGTGGATTTGATTATAACCAATCTAAATTTAATCGTGCGATTCAAGCGCGTCGCCAACCCGGCTCTAGCTTTAAACCCTTTTTATATGCCACCGCGTTTACCCAAGGGTATACACCTAATAGTATTGTGAACGATGCCCCCATTACGATTCAAACATCGAGTGGTAATTGGACACCACAAAACTATGGACGCCGTTATATTGGCCCTACCACCCTGCGCGAAGCCTTAGCTAAGTCACGTAACTTAGTCTCCGTGCGCCTATTGAAAACCATTGGGATTCAACCCTTGCTTGATTACGCCATGCGTTTTGGTTTTGCTCCGCAAGATTTACCAAATAATTATACCTTAGCCTTAGGTACAGTGATGACAACGCCTCTGCAAATGGCAACCGCTTACGCCACTTTTGCCAACGGGGGTTTTAAAGTTGACCCCTATTTCATCACGCGCATTACCAATAGCAATGGTGAGGTATTACTCAATGCGCGTCCTGATCGTGCCTGTGGTGATAATGTGGAGTACTGCACTATTACGAATACGGGGCAAACCAATCCTTTACTCGTAGCAAGTGTACAACCGGCTGCAAAACGTATTATGGATGAGCGCACGCATTACTTTACCATGCAGGTCTTGCAAGAAGTTGTCCAAAAAGGTACTGCCAGCCGTGCCTCTAAAGTACTGAAACGTAAGGCACTAGGTGGCAAAACCGGTACAACTAATGACCAAAAAGATGCTTGGTTTTGTGGCGTCACACCGGATTACAGTGCCGTTAGCTGGATAGGCTTTGATAATATGAAAGAATTGGGCGATGGAGAAACGGGAACCAATGCCGCACTACCAGTTTGGATTCAATTAATGGCTGGGGTCTTAGGTGATAGCCCGGATATAGTTTGGGCAGAACCCGAAAATATGAAGCTAGCTCAACCTATACCTAGTAATCGTGATACTGCCGATGATGTGCCCGCTAATGCAGCCGATAAAATGGTGATCAATGCCGGACAATCGAATAGCCGCCCCTCACCGACCCCACGTTTTGAGTATAAAAATACTCGACATTTAACAGAAGCAGCACCTACTTCTGCGCCAGCAGTTTACACACCGCGTGCAAGTGTTGATAATGGGCGTCCGAGACCTGCCCCAACTCGACCCTCGCGTCCAGTTCAACCACGCTCGGAAGCTGTCGAAATACCTGAACAAATATTCTAAATGTATACACCTACTCAAGATTTACGCCGTCAAATCGCAGAAGAAGCGGCTCGGTTAATTTATGATGAAGGCTATCGTGATTATAGGATAGCCAAAACCAAAGCCGCCCAACGCTTTGGGCAACAACAATCCTACTTGCAACCCACCAATGAAGAGGTTGAACAGGCTTTACAAGATCATATTCGCTTATTTGAATCGGAAACCCAGCCTGCTATTTTGCGCCATCATCGTGAAATTGCACTTGAGGCCATGGATTTTCTGCAAGCTTTTCATCCTGTATTAGTCGGTGCTGCGTTAGAGGGCACTTCGGGACCCTTATCAGCGGTCACATTACAGCTACGAGCCAATGCGCCTGAAGAGGTCATGATGCACCTCGATGATCACCAAATCCCCTTTCAAACCCAAGAGCGGCGGCTGAATTATGGCAAGAGACAGGATTACTATCCCCTGTTTCGCCTCTATGTCGATAATATCGAGGTGGAGTTATTAGTCATACCGGATGATCCCCGCTTTGCCAATGCCGCCTTAAGCCCCATCACAGGCAAGGGCATACGCCGGGCTGAACCGCAGAAAGTGCGCGAGTTATTAGCGGAAATGGAGTGAGTAGGTTTTAGTAGCAATATTTTACTTATATTTTGCCAGTTCACTCATCATCTTCCGTGATTCCAATTCCTTTAGAACGTAGGCGGAGATAGATTTCTTTTTTTGCCTTAGCAAGTCGATTTCGGATTTCGTCAGCCGTCTTGAAACCAATAAGATATTGGGCTTCGTTGGCAGTAAGGGCGGCTGGACGGATATGGAAGATTTGAGTGATGTCATTAGAATACCTCTGCTCCAGCAGTTTAATGATTTTTTTATCAGCGGTAAAATTATCCAAACGTCCCGCATTGACTAACACAATTATAGCTGTAATTGTACCGCCTTGTCCTTGAATATAATTGGCTAGTTCAGCCAATGTACCGCCCATACTCGTCACATCATCTACCAGCACATACGGACGATTTGCAATCACCATACCCTCAAACTCAGGACGCATCGCTAAACGTTCCATCGGGTCAGCCCCTGTGTGAAAGACGCGCGTGATTTGCACAATATCCTGATCGGCCTCACCCTTGAAGATAGACTGACAGAAAGTAGCAAGTACCTGCGGGATAGCATTATCACCGCTAGCCTCTCGAGCAAATGGTGCTACGAAAATCGCATTAACAGGGATATGTAAGCGCAGACTATACAAAAACTCTAAGGCTAACTCTTTAATCAGCACAAAAGCGGCTTGCTCATCTCCAGCCTTAGCCGCTTTATAAGTCGGGTGTTGCTTTAACAGATGATCACTACGAAACAATGCAAACGGCTTACTCGCTACAGACGGAATGGGATATTCACGAATAGTTGGCATAACAAGCTCCAACCCCGCCTACTCGCTGAGCGAGTCCGGTCTCATAAAACATTGTATCTGCCCACTGATGAGCGTCGTTTAAATAGCTCTGGTGACCCAATAACTCTAGCGATAGTTTCATATTCGTATGGGCATGCACGCAGCTTTGCAGTGGCCCGCCTTTAAGGGCAACTACATTAGCGAGTCCGATCTGGGTGGGATTTTGTTGAATATAATCATAATCCACATAGACATTAATCCACTCTTTAAGTCTCTGATCAGGCTGCCAATTTCTGGCGGTTTCAGGACCACCCAATACCGCATCATAAATCACAATCGAGCAGGCTACAGGATCGAGGGTAATGAGTAATTCAACCGGAATACCTAAATCATTGAGCTGGCGCGTGACACTCATAGCACCATAGCCGCCATAGGAATGCCCCACTAAGATAATTTTCTGCCCCTGCTCATAACCCTTTTTTGCGTATTCCATCAAGGTCTTTACCTGATGAAAGGTGCCATAGCCAATCGCTTGTTGGTTATGATATTGAGCATAATAGCGCTTAAATACCTGATTCAGCATAACCTTATGCCGACTATCCGCTGAGCCGCCCATAAACAACACTAACGCCTTAGCTACAGAGCTAGAAGCACTACAACTCGGCGGAATAAATAATGCACGCCCATGTAAACCTAATACATGCCCACTGACATTTAGCCAACGCCCCCATAAGCGGTGGCTACAGCCATCCGGTAATCGGTTTAATAATCTTGCTGCTCTCATTGCTACCTAGGTATTCATGTGATATCGAACTATACTAACCTATAATGCTCTAAACAGAGGCTCGTACACTATTATTCAGGGAGTATCAATGCCTAAACAACTCATCCGCCGTTATCTGCCGACACCTGAAAAAATCAAAATGTTATTTGGTCCTGGTCTGATTGGTAGACGCCTAGCTGACCCCAATTTATGGCATTTAAACCGACGCTCTGCCTCAAAATCGGTTTTTTGGGGCTTACTCTGTGCCCTATTACCCCTTCCTATGCAAAGCATACTAGCTGCGGGGGGAGCGATTTTATGGCGTATTAATTTACCACTGGCAGTCGCATTAACCTTTTTTTCTAACCCTTTAACCCTAATCCCTATTTTATTATTTGGCTACTTTTTAGGTTCTAGTATTTTAAATGTACCTATGCTGAGTATAGAAGAAATTAAAGCCGTCTTTTTCTCTTTTACCGAGGTATTGAGCGCCGATTGGGGAGGGGTGAGTGATAATGTTTACTTCAAATCTTTTTGGGTACTCATCTTTGGTTTAATAGTCGAGGCTTTTTTAATAGCTTCCCTAGGCTATGTATTAACCTTAGGCGCTTGGCATTGGCATATTTTTAGCGCCATTCGACGCCGTAAAAGAGTCACTGATTCCCGCTCTATTTAAGGCATAGCTAGCCTATGGAATCAGTAGCCCCACAAAAGTAAGTAGATATACCAAAGTAAGCGGATATTTCTTCCGCAGTCGCTGTGAAAAAATCGTCAGGAACGATTTTTCACGCCAGCTTGGGAGGCGCAAGGACGCGCCGAATAATACAGCCCTGTACGCTACAAGGCGGCATCCTTGCCGCCAAGACTGCTCCAGAAATACCCGATGACTTTTGCTCAAACCATGAGTCACTATTATTGATTTAGGCTAGTTCCTCTGGGCTATCTTCGATTAATTCGACACGAACCAAGGTAATCCGATGCCCCTGCAATTCCAGCACGGTAAAACGTACTGAATCACGGGTGACGATTGCACCGACCTCTGGCACACCCTCTAACTCATTCATTAATAACCCTGCTACCGTAATATAGCCCTCATCTCCCATAAGATGATTGGTTCCCATGGTTAATTCTAATTGATATAAATCCGCACTTCCCTTCACTAACCAAGTATGCTCATTTTCTTTGACCATATCCGGTGTTTCATCCTCATCAGGAAACTCACCTGCAATCGCTTCAAATATATCTAAAGGTGTTACTAAACCTTGAATAGAGCCGAACTCATTCGTCACAATTGCCATCCCCCCTTTGGAATGACGCAGGATATTAATAAGCTTAATTACTGGCAAATTTTCTGACACAAATAAAGGGCGCTTATCTTTTAATAGCATAGCCCAATCTATTTGATGATCTAACGCATCAATAATATCTTTAGCGCGTAATACACCCACCACTCGATCTAAATAATCGCGGCACACGGGAAATAGGCTATGAGGTGTTTCTAATAACTGTTGACGGATATGTTCGGGGTCATCATTAAGGTTAATCCAAGAAATATCAGAACGTGGGGTCATAATCGTTTTAATCGAGCGCTCACTTAAAGTCAGCACCCCACTCACCATATAACGCTCATCCTCATTAAACGTCTCTGCTGGCTTCTCCTCAGTCTCTCCCTCATCTTGAGCACGAACCTCTTTGCCCCCCATGAGTTTTAGAATGGCATCCGCTGTACGTTCACGACGGGGGCGCATGGCTTCATATTTGGAGATATTACGAATCCGCCATTGATTAAGTGCTTCAATTAAAATAGAGAAACCAATCGCCGCATATAAATAGCCTTTAGGCAGATGTAAACCAAACCCTTCGGTTAATAAGCTAAAGCCAATCATTAATAGAAAGCTTAAGCATAAAATAACGACTGTAGAATGAGCATTGACAAAACGGGTTAATGGCTTAGAAGCTAGCACCATAATAGTCATTGCAATAATGACGGCTGCCATCATAATATAAATATTATCGACCATACCAACAGCGGTAATAACGGCATCTAGTGAAAACACTGCATCTAGAATAATTATTTGAGCAACAACCGCCCAAAATCCTGCATAAACTCGACTTTTAGCTTCGCCTTCAGTATGCCCTTCTAATTTTTCATGCAACTCCATTGTCGCTTTATAAATAAGAAAGATACCGCCTGTTATTAGAATTAAATCTCGACCCGATAAGCTAATAGAGCCTATAGTCACTAATGGTTCGGTGAGTTTAATCATCCAAGACATAATGGATAATAAAATCAAACGCATGACTAAAGCGAGGGATAGCCCTATGACACGTGCTTTATCACGTTGTTGAGGTGGTAATTTATCTGCCAGGATGGCAATAAAGACTAGGTTATCAATACCCAAAATGACTTCGAGTACGACTAATGTCAATAATCCAACCCACAGCGTCGGATCTAATAAAAACTCCATTACTACACTCTTATTTTGATAAAGAATAAAACAGCCACTTTAATCTTAAAATGGCTATGAGAAACTTGTAGTTAATTATTTTATGGTAGCGATCAATGAAAACGAATGCTGTAAGTACTTGAGCCAAAATAATCGAGTATTTCTTCCGCCAAGACTGCTTCAGAAATACCCGTTTACTTTGGTATACCTACTTAATTAAACCGAAGCAATACGCTGCATAGCGCCTTCTAGATTTTTCATACTAGTCGCAAAAGAAATACGAATATGATTATCCAAACCAAAAGCCGAACCGGGTACTACCGCTACTCCGACTTTATCTAATAAGTAACTAGAAAGTTCTGCATCGGTTTTCATATCCAGACGCTGCATCATGCCTAGTACATTCGGCAGGCTATAGAAGGTACCATCCGCTGGTAAGCACTCCACGCCCTTCATAGCATTAAAGGCTTTACACACAAAAGCATGGCGCTTCTCAAATTCGGCTACCATCATATTGGTAAAATCCAAACTGCCATTGAGTGCGACGGTCGCAGCCACTTGAGAAATAGAAGTCGGGTTAGAGGTACTTTGTGACTGAATCGTGGTCATCGCTTCAATCAAGGCTTTAGGCCCTGCCGCATAGCCAATCCGCCAGCCGGTCATAGAGTACGCTTTAGATACCCCATTTAATACGATAGTACGATCATAGAGATCGGGGCAGACATTGAGAATATTGACAAATTTCTTACCGCCAAACAGGACATGCTCATACATATCATCGGAGGCAATTAGCACTTGCGGATGACGACGTAATACTTCACCTAACGCGGCTAATTCGGTTGTGGTATAGGCCATACCGGATGGGTTAGAGGGGCTATTAATCACAAACATTTTAGTGCGTGGGGTAATCGCCGCTTCTAATTGCTCTGGAGAGAGCTTGAAATGACTCTCTTGGCCTGCAATCACAATCACGGGCACACCATCGGCTAATAACACCATATCGGGATACGATACCCAATAAGGCGCTGGAATAATGACTTCATCACCGCTATCTAAAAAAGCTTGGCATAAATTATAAAAACTTTGCTTGCCGCCAGAGGAGACTAAGACCTGTTTAGTCACATAGTCTAAGCCATTATCACGCTTAAACTTATCGACCACCGCCTGCTTTAGTGCGGGAATACCATCCACCGCCGTATAGCGGGTTTGCCCTTTGTTAATCGCCTCAATACCCGCTTGCTTGATATAATCAGGGGTATCAAAATCAGGTTCACCTGCACCTAGCCCAATAATATCACGCCCTTGTGCCTTTAATTGTGCTGCTAATGCGGTAATAGCGAGAGTCGGTGAGGGTTTAACGCGCCCTACTCGTTGTGCTAATTGAATGTCCAATTTCTTATTACAACCGTTTAATATTGGTGGGAATAACATGAATGATATACTGTGACAATTGCCCCTGATCTCAAGGATCGCCAAGCAGCAGGCATTTTACTGCAACCCTCCCTTAGA
Organism: Thiofilum flexile DSM 14609; assembly: GCF_000380185.1. Taxonomy (GTDB): domain Bacteria; phylum Pseudomonadota; class Gammaproteobacteria; order Thiotrichales; family Thiotrichaceae; genus Thiofilum; species Thiofilum flexile. The sequence continues at coordinate 182,379 of NZ_KB904769.1, read as the reverse complement.
TAGAAAGAAAAAGTGCATCCTATGTCAAAAGCATTCACATTAGCGACTCAATACGCCCCCGCCGGTGATCAACCAACCGCCATCGCCTCACTAGTAGACGGTCTACAGCAAGGTCTCTTTCACCAGACCCTCTTAGGTGTTACTGGCTCTGGTAAAACCTTTACCATGGCGAATGTGATTCAGACCACCCAACGCCCGGCGATTATTCTGGCACATAATAAAACCCTCGCCGCTCAACTCTATGGGGAAATGAAAGCATTTTTTCCGAATAACTCGGTCGAGTATTTTGTCTCTTATTATGATTATTATCAGCCAGAGGCTTATGTGCCCTCTAAAGATATCTTTATTGAAAAAGATGCGGCGGTGAATGAGCATATTGAACAAATGCGGATGGCGGCAACACGCGCTCTACTGGAGCGCCCTGACTCTATTATTGTTGCGACGGTTTCAGCGATTTACGGCTTAGGTGATCCGGAGTCGTATCAGAAAATGCTCTTAATCTTAGTGCGTGGTGATCACATTGATCAACGTACTATGTTAAGGCGCTTAGCTGAAATGCAATACACCCGTAATGATCTAGACCTACAGCGCGGTACTTTTCGGGTGCGCGGCGAGGTAATTGATATCCATCCGGCTGACTCTGACCGTGAAGCGATTCGGGTTGAATTATTTGATAATGAAATTGAAAATATTAGCTATTTTGATCCACTCACGGGCGAAATACTCCGCAAAGTCCCGCGTGCGGTCATTTACCCCAAAACGCTCTATGTCACACCGCGTGAAATCCTACTCGATGCCGTTGAACATATTAAAGTTGAACTCAAAGAGCGCCTTGACCAACTACGCAATGAAAACCGTTTAGTCGAGGCTCAACGCTTAGAGCAACGTACTCAATATGATATGGAGATGATACTCGAAACAGGCTATTGTGCGGGCATTGAAAACTATTCGCGTTATTTATCCCGTCGTACCGAAGGTGCGCCACCGCCTTGCTTATTCGACTATTTGCCCAAAAATGCCATTATTTTTGTCGACGAATCCCATGTCACGATCCCACAATTTGGGGGCATGTATAAAGGTGATCGCTCGCGCAAAACCACCCTGGTTGAATATGGCTTTCGCTTACCCTCTGCCTTAGATAATCGCCCCTTACGTTTTGATGAGTTTGAAAAGCTACTCACTCAAGTGATTCACGTCTCGGCTACTCCGGGAAACTATGAGATGGAGCACTCTGATAATGTAGCCGAACAAGTAGTACGCCCCACAGGGTTAGTCGATCCACAAGTAGAAATCCGTCCTATCGCCTCGCAAGTTGATGATGTTATGTCAGAAATTACCCTACGCGCTAAAAAGGATGAGCGTGTACTGGTGACTACCTTGACTAAACGTATGGCTGAAGATTTAACCGAATACCTCATGGAGCATGATATTCGGGTGCGTTATTTACACTCGGATATTGATACTGTCGAGCGGGTAGAAATTATTCGTGACCTACGCAAAGGCGAATTTGATGTATTAGTAGGGATTAACCTATTACGGGAAGGTCTGGATATACCCGAAGTTACATTAGTCGCGATTATGGATGCGGATAAAGAAGGCTTTCTACGCTCTGAGCGCTCGCTCATTCAAACCATTGGGCGGGCTGCACGTAACTCAGAAGGTAAAGCGATTTTATATGCCGATAAAATAACCAATTCTATTCAAGCCGCGCTGCGCGAAACCGAGCGCCGTCGTGACAAACAACTAGCCTACAATGAGCAACATGGCATTACCCCCACCACGATTAAAAAGCGGATTGCGGATGTCATGGAAGGGGCCTACGCCAATGCGAGTCGCAATAAAAAAGGTGATAAAAAGGTAGCGGACACACAAGCAGACTATCGTGCCCTATCACCAGAACGCGCCTTGAAACAACTTAAATTATTGGAAGATAAGATGTTTACTCACGCTCGCAATTTAGAATTCGAGCAAGCAGCTAAAATGCGTGATGAAATAGCCGCTCTGCGTGCTCAGGTGTTTGGGATGGATTAGGTTAAGCCAAAGTAAGCGGGTATTTCCTCCACAGTCGCTGTGAATACATCCCTGTACGCTACAAGGCGGCATCCCTGCCACCAAGACTGCTCCAGAAATACCCGCTTACCTTGTTATAAATACATTTAGGCGACTTGTGCTGCAATCTCTAATGAACGCAATCTGAGCTTAGGGTCATATATATCGCACACCAACATCAGCTCATCCGCCTGAGTGAGCGCCTGCAAATCCTGTAATCCCTTAGCCACTGTGCTAGGACTACCGATCACAGCAGCAGCAAGAAAATCATTGATTGCCGCCTGTGCGCGTGGATCTAGATTTTGCTTAAAGTTTGCCACGGGCGGAGGCAATTTACCGCGCTGTCCGGTTAGGATACCTAACACTCGTTGATAGATACTACTAGCGAGGAATTCAGCCTCATCATCGCGCTCGGCTGCAATCAGTGGCACCCCAATCATAACATAGGGTTTAGCTAACACAGCAGAAGGTTTAAATCCTTGACGATACACTTGCAAGGCTTGTAACAATAGACGCGGGGCAAAATGCGAGGCAAACGCATAGGGCAAGCCACGCTCAGCGGCTAATTGTGCAGAAAATAGACTACTGCCTAATAACCAAATAGGCACTTCAGTCCCCGCTCCGGGGGTTGCTACAATACTTTGTCCGGGTTGCGGGGTTGATAGTAGCTGCTGCAACTCGCTGACTTCACGCGGAAAATCTGCCTCACTCTCAGCACGATGACGGCGCAGCGCTCGCATGGTAGCCTGATCCGTTCCGGGCGCTCGCCCTAGCCCCAGATCAATCCGATTAGGGTATAGCTCTGCGAGCGTACCGAACGCCTCGGCCACTACCAAGGGCGCATGGTTTGGCAGCATAATCCCACCCGACCCTACACGCAGAGTGGTAGTTTTTCCGGCAATATGCCCAATCAATACCGCTGTCGCTGAGCTGGCAATACCCGACATATTATGGTGCTCGGCTAACCAGTAGCGCTTAAAGCCAAGGCTTTCAGCATGCTGGGCAGTAGTTACACAGGTTTGTAATGCCTCTGCAACCGATCCGCCCTCACGCACCGCCACTAAATCCAGCATGGATAGGGGTATTTTTACCGAAGAATTAGACATGCTCAGTCCCTCAAGCTTCAAATGTAGACTGTGCCATATCTCACTGAGTTTCTGCAAATTAAGCCTTTAGCGCAGGGGGCTTAATTGCATCATCCGCAGGCCACGCATTAATAATGGCATGAATTAAAGTGGCTAAGGGAATAGCAAAAAATACACCCCATACCCCCCAAATAGCACCAAAGAATAATACCGCAATAATAATAGCCGCCGGATGGAGATTAACCATTTCGGAGAATAATAAGGGAACCAATAAATTACCATCTAAGAATTGAATCACTGCAAAGGCTATCATCACATAAATAAAATCATTGGTATAACCCCATTGAAAATAAGCGACCGCCACCACTGGAATAGTAACAATCACCGCGCCAACAAAAGGAATCAAAACCGAAACACCGACTAGAAAGGATAATAGCATTGAGTACTGCAGACCAAAAAACAAAAAGGTCACGAAGGTAATTACCCAAACAATCAGTATTTCTAGAAACTTACCTCGCACATAGCCGGCAATTTTAAGATTTAAATCCTTCCAAACTTTGGATACTAAGGAACGATCTGCCGGTAGGAAGCTGCTAAACCATTGTAAAATACTATTGCGATCCTTTAAAAAGAAAAACACTAATAAAGGAACAACTACCAGATAAACCATAAAAGCAATCAAGTCAAATACGGAGGCAATGGAAAAGCTTAATACTTGTTGTGATGCTTGTGTTACATGGGTACGTAGAGAATTTAATATCTCCAATACTACTTCCTCAGAAATAATATTAGGATACTTCTCTGGCAAGAGCATTAACACCTGTTGTCCATTAGAAATCATATTCGGCACAGCGACGACAAACTGTGAGGCTTGTTTTAATAGCATAGGAGCCAATACTAATAATAACAAAGTAATGGACAGTAAAAACAAACTAAAAACCACTAATACCGCAATAGTACGCGGGATTTTAAACTGCCTGAGCCATTCCACACCACCATCTAATAAATAAGCCAATACTACGGCTGCTAGAATGGGGGTAAGAATACCTCCGGCAAAAATAATAACACTCGACCCGATCAGTAATATTAAAACTAATATGGCTACCTGAGGGTTAGAAAAATGTTGGTTATACCAGTCATTAATTAATTTAAGCACAACATACCTCAGTTTCCACTCTATTTCAGTATAGATTGTTGATAAGTATTAGCAAAAAGCTGCTCTAGATCATCAATGACCTCTGGAGCAGGACGACCTTGCATAATATGTTCCGTCATGAGAGCAGTCGATGCGTGTAGTAATACCTCATTTTCTAGCATAGGATAACTAGCCTTAAGACGTTTGAGGGCTTTAACCACACTTTCTTGCTCAGGTCTTGGTAGTAACTGAGGCGCTGGTAGAGTTGGAGCAACCACTGGGGTTTGGCGACTTACTAAAAATGCCGCAAACGCCAAGATAGTGGTTTGATGACTTTCCTCTAGAGTCTGAAACAGACCCAATAACTCACGCTCTCTAGCCGAGAGCGATTTTGATGGGGGGGAACCTAATAACATGTATCTCGACGACTTAAAGAGAATAAAATCACACGTATTATCTTAGAACTATTCAGCCTTTGATAGTTTCGTCTGCCTTTAATCTCATTATTATTGTCACGACTCCCTCAGCTTACGCTAAAGGAGTGGGATTAATAGCGTCGTCTTGTTGAGTTTTCTGGCAATAATTACGGGCAAACTCCAAGAGTTCTTCCATAGCAGGCACTTTGAACTTTTGGCGCTGACGTACAAAGGAAAAATCGCGCGCGAGCGGTGGGTCTAGTTTAACAGGGACTAAACTGCCTAAACGCAGCTCTTTACTAATCGAGGCACTCGATACAATCGATACCCCCATACCTGCTTCAACTGCACCTTTGACGGCCTCAGGGCTGCCTAGCTCTAAGCAATTACTCATAGAGTGCTTATCAACCCCTTGTGAGTTCATATACTCTAACGTAACTTCACGCGTACCGGAGCCTTCTTCACGACAAATAAAAGGATATTTCAGTATATCCTTCACTGAGACGGTATCGTAGCTAGCTAATGCGTGATTTGGGGGCACGATTAATACCAACTCATCATGACGGCAGACTTCCACTAATAGATTTCTATTAGATACGGGGCCTTCTACCACGCCCAGATCAATGACGTTATTTTCCACCATTGACACAATGCCTTCGGTATTAGATACCCGCAGGCGTAGTTTTACATCCGTATTTTTAGACTTAAAATCACCGAGCAAAGCGGGCAACATATACTCTGAAATCGTCGTGCTTGCACCAATAGTCAGTGAGCCACTGATATCATCGGTCATTTCACGAATGGCATTTTCCATTTCATTATATTGCTCGAAAATCTTTTCGGCATACTCAAAAACAATTTGCCCAGCATCGGTCAATGTCACACGATTGTGAGTGCGATCAAATAATCGCGTATCAAATTGGTCCTCCAATTGACGAATCTGGAAAGTCACGGCAGGCTGTGTCATATGCAACACTTCAGCAGCCTTAGTGAAACTTAAGAGTCTTGCAACAGCATGAAAGACCTGTAACCTTCTATCTGACATAAAAAACAATTCTCCTTATTGAGACTTTTAGCCAGCACACTACCACCTATCCTAATACTGCCCATGGTGCGACGTTATGGCTGTCCAGTCATCCCTTACCGGATATAAACCATTGGTTTACGGATAAAACAACACATTAATAAACTCTTTCTATACACAATCTACCACTGAGAATAGGACAACTCGGTCAGTTATGCGTAATAGATAGTAAGATTTTTGACAAAAGGCTTAAAAATAAACATTAGTGTACAAAAATCATGCCTACGCTTGCCCTTTATCTAAAGGGTTAGTGGGCTGGGGTTTAGTAGGCTGATGGGGGATACGTGGATCATCATCATCCATTAAAATACGATGCGCAGGCCCTTCAAGATCATCATATTGACCACTTTTAACCGTATAAATAAAAGCAATCACAATCACAATCATGACCCCAATAGCTATCGGAATCAACATATAGAGGGCATCCATAATAGGTCATACTCTTTTATTATGAGGAGTGGTTAGGAATTAATTTACCATCTAATTGAGATTAATGAAATGTTACTATTCAATTTTTTATGTGAAAATTATCACTATTTATAAGGATCTAGCGCATTCGTTAATTCTTAAGCCTTAAGGCATTAAGTACAACAATTAACGAACTCATAGACATACCAATCGCTGCTAACCAAGGGGCAACCCAACCTAAGGCAGCCAAGGGAATCGCTATAAGATTATAGCCAATCGTCCATGCAAAGTTTTGCTTAATAATGGTTTGCATGCGTTTTGCTGTGGTGATCGCGTAGGGGATACGCTCTAAGTGCTCACTTAATAACACCATATCCGCACTAGCTTGGGCTAGCTGTGAACCACTGCCCATTGCCAGCGATACCTGAGCAGCGGCGAGAACGGGAGCATCATTCACCCCATCTCCCACCATTGCCACAATCTCGCCCTGTGCTTGTAAACCTTGTAAATAGGCTAATTTATCAGCGGGCAATTGAGCACCCAAAGCCTGCTGAATGGATAAGGCTTGCGCCACACTCGCCACCACGGCGGGATTATCACCACTGAGTAGCGAGACCTTAATGCCCTGTTGATGTAACATCTGCACAGTATGCTGAGCATCAGGACGGATATGATCTTGTACATAAAATAGTGCCAACCACTGCCCCGCTTGCCCCAGCCAGACTACAGACTGATCCGCTAACAGCTTGTGTGATGGCACTTCTGACCCGACTAACTCCGCCACGAATGCCGCAGCCCCAATCCTCAGCGTTACATTATTCCACTGTCCCTCTAAGCCCCGCCCCGAATAAGCTTGAATAGTTTGTAGTGGCTCTGGACTCGTAGCAGCGGCTAATAATGCCCGCGCGACAGGATGCTCGGATACTCGCTCAAGCCCTGCGGCTACATTTAAACACTCATCTGCACTTAAATGGCTCAAAGGTTGGGTTGCTGTTAACGCGAGCTGTCCGGTAGTTAAAGTCCCTGTTTTATCAAAGATAATATGAGTTACCTGAGCTAAGGTTTCTAGAGCATGCCCTCGTGTGGTGAGTACGCCCTGTGAGGTTAATTGACCCGTTGCCACCGTTAAAGCCACCGGCGTTGCCAAAGAAAAAGCACACGGGCAAGTAATCACTAATACCGATAAGGCGATCCAAAATGCATGCTCGGAACCCTGAGCATACCAATAGCCAAATACAGCGATGGCTGTTAATAAAATCAGCGGCACAAAGCGCGAGGCTACTTTTTCTGCTAAACGTGCTAAGTAAGGCTTTTCAGACTGAGCACGCTCTAATAAACGAATAATTGCGGCTAATACAGTGCTATCGCCCACTTTTTCTACTTGCATTACCAGTGGACTTTCTAAATTCACCGTTCCACCAACTAGGGTATCCCCTACCTGTTTGCTAGTAGGCAAACTCTCGCCGCTCAGCAATGACTCATTAATACTACTAATACCCTCTAGCACCATACCATCCGCAGGCACGATTTCACCGGACTTAATTAATACCTGATCATGCTTTTCTAAAGCACTCACCGCCACGACCTCCACCTGACCTGCCCGTAAACGCGTAGCCGTAGCGGGTAAAAGGCGTACTAAGGCCTCGGCTACCTGTCCGGCTTTATGCCGAGCCTGCATTTCTAGAAAACGCCCAGTCAGTAAAAAGAAGGTAAACATGGTGACCGAGTCAAAATACACTTCACCTGTGTGATGAATAGTGGCCCAAACACTCGCACTAAAAGCCACCCCAATCGCAATGGAAACGGGTACATCCATGCCAAAGTAGCCGCGCCGCAGATCGCGCCATGCGGAGATAAAAAATACATTAGCCGAGTAAAATACCACCGGAATAGTCATAATCAGACTAATCCAACGCAGAAAGCTCCGCATGCTATCCGTCATATCCGAATAGCTTCCCACATACATTGCTACTGCAATCATCATGACTTGCATCATGCCTAAACCGGCGATAGCAATACGTCTGAGCGCAATAGACTTTTCTTTCTTTTGCAGGGTCTGCATCCGCCCCGGATCAAAGGGATGTGCGAGATACCCCATATCAGCAATAGCCTTAAGCACCGTGCTTAAGACCACACGGGAATTATCCCAGCGCAACGTCGCTCGATGGGTAGAGTAATTCACTCTAAAATCCAACACGCCGGGAATCTGCTTGACGTGATGTTCGTTTAGCCACACACAAGCGGCACAAACAATGCCCTCCATCATGAGAGATGCTTCGCGCTCATCGCCAACTTTCACCTGTACAAAACTTTTTTGCAGTTCCGGTTCGTCGTAGATAAATAATTGGCGCAAAGCATCCGGCACTAACGCTTCTGGTTTAGTGCTCACTTCTGAGCGAAACTGATAAAAATCGACTAGGCCATTGGCGACAATGGCCTCTGCCACAGATTGACACCCGGTACAGCAAAACTGACGCGACTCACCCAATACCTCAGCACTATAAGTGGCACCCGCAGGCAGGGTTAAACCACAATGGAAGCACCCCGTAGTTAAGAGGCTGGCTGAACCCACGTCGTACCTTTTACTTCATGAAGATTAGTATCTTGTTGAATTTTAATCACAATCTGCCATAGACCCGGCTCAGATAATTTAATCTGATTACCATAATGTCCGGGAGCGGTTTCTAAAAGCTGAACCTGTTGGTCGAATTTTTGATTAGCGGGTCTTAGGAAATGGATAGTCGCTTGGCCTTGGGTAATAGGCTTACCATCACGATCGGCTAAGGCTACCTCAAACAAGGTATCCTGCCCTACAATAGGTTTAGCTTTCCAACCTTCGGTGAGCTTCCATCCGCGATCATTTTGCACTTTTAGCTGATTAATATAGCTATTAAATTGATCATATTTCTCTTTAAAATCGTGGGATACGACGCCGGGAAAGGCCGAGACTGCGGTATTACCTGAGCGCGGTTCGGGTAAAAAGCGCTGCATAAAACTCGCATCAGCGCCTTTATTAGCCAGCGTAATAATTAGCCCGTCGACACAGGCTAAGACAATAAAAAACCCTACAATCGTAGCGGGTGCCCAATGAAAACGCCACTTTGCTACGGGCTTATCCGTACCGTGGCGTTGATCATAGCGCTGTTGGGTATCCCGCTGACTGGTAATCATGCCTAGGCCATAAGGCACCATGGTAAAAAAGGCAAAGTGAATGGCAAAGACATCTAAACCCGGCCAATTAAATGCCACTAGCGGAATATATACAATCTCAACTGCCAAAATAGTCAATAAAGCTGACAATTTACTACTGAGCTTTAAACCCGCATAAAACACAAAGAACAGTACAAAAGAAATCACTGTTCCTAGTGTTAGGGTTAAAAGTAAACTTTGATTTTCCATGCCTTTTTATCCAATACCTTAAGGTAACATGAAGTGTGAAACCACTACTTCAGGCTCTTGAACCTCACCTTCCAACGGAGTTAATTTAAAGGTGAATTCACGATTCTTGCTGATCATACCCGTACTAGGGGGCATATAGTTTACCTGTGCAAAGACCCGTAGGCTACTATCAGGCTTCACAACCAGATCCCCTACTTCACTGCCAAGGCTTAATTTCGCGCCTTCCAAACCCTCTAGTTCCAGTTTATAACGCGCGGGGGACATGGTTTTATTATTAATCTTAATCTCATAGCTATTGCGAATACTGCCATCGGATAGCGTGACAAATAACGGATTACGTACTTGCACAATGGATAACTCTAATTGTTTAGTCGAGCTAACCATCCATACGAGATAGGCTGTAGCTAATAAAGTAGCAATACCGTAGCCGACGGTACGTAATTTTAAGAATTGGGTTTTCTTACCGCCTAATTCATTTTCAGAGGTATAACGAATCAGGCCACGCTCCCAACCCTGCTTATCCATAATGGAATCGCACGCATCAATACATAGCGCACAGTGAATACAGCTAATCTGTAAACCATCCCGAATATCAATACCAGTCGGGCACACCTGCACACAATAGCCGCAATCAATACAATCCCCATGCCCTTGCGCTAGACGGGTGTCGTGCTCACGTAAATCCTTAATGGGTTTCACCCGTCCCGTGCTACCCTCGCCGCGCTTTTTGTCATACGACACAATTAAGGTATCAATATCAAACATGACACTCTGAAAACGAGAGTAAGGGCAGATATGAATACAGATATATTCCTGCATCCAAGCCGCTGCGAAATAAGTAGTTGCCATTAAAATAAAGGCGGTGCCATAGGCGGCTGCGGGGGCTTGTCCGGTAAAGAATTGGGCTGTTAGCTCATAAGCATCGCCCCAATATAAGGCAAAGGTTAGTCCCGTCCAGAAGGAGAGTAATAACCACAGCGCATGAGTGCCGCCGACTTTAAGTACTTTTTCACCATTCCAAGCTTGCCGCTCTAGACGAATACGGGCAACACGATCCCCTTGAATTTTACTCTCAATAAAGCGAAAGGCATCTACCCACAGTGTCTGAAAACAAAAGTAGCCACAAAATACCCGCCCAAAGAGCGTCGTCACAAAGAAGAGTAATACCGCAGCTAAGAACAATAAGGCCGTCAGCCAAAACACGTCTTGTGCGTGCATGACTAAATCAAACATATAAAAACGTCGAGCCGGAATATCAAACAGTACTAGTTGATCTGGACCATAAGCCCTCTCCCAACGCAACCACGGCAAAATAAAAAACATGGCATAAGCGAAAATCAAAATGCCGGTTTTAATCGTTCTAAAGCGCCCATGAACACTGCGAGGTTGTACTCGTGAGTGGGGCTGAATAATTTGCTCATTACTCATAAAAATGCTTAGCTCCCAATGAGGTAGGTCGTACTTGGATAGATTAGGGTCTAGGATAACCTATGAAGAAGGACGAGGAATTTTAACATCTCCTAATATGATAAGTATGATAATTTCCAAAGTTGGGGGAATTATTTTGTGCTAAGGCCAAATAAAAAAGCCGGAACTAGTCCGGCTTTTTTGCAGTTGACTAACTACCGAATCCCTTATTTGGTATCCGTAGCTGACATCTCACGTAAATAAGCAACCAATACCTTAATTTCAGTATCGTCTAAACGATGATTGAAAGAGGGCATTTGACGATTCACACCATTTAACACCACAGATTTCACTGCTTTTAACTTCGCCTCTGTGTCTGCCGCAGCAGGAACATTGGCAATCGTCCACACTTTATCTGTTAAGTTAGCCGAACCTTGTGAATACAGCCCCTTACCTTCGGTAGTATGGCAATAATAGCAACCACCTGTCTGCCCATTGAAAATGACCTCGCCCTTTTTAGCAGCCTCGGCATTATGCTCAAGACCGGATAAGCTCAATACATACTCAGCAACATCGGTCGTTTGCTCATCATTCAAGGTTTCCTTAAAGGCGGGCATAAAGCCTAAGCGGCCTTGACGAATAGTCTCCTCAATTTGCTCCGTTTTACCACCCCATAACCAATCGTCATCGACTAGATTAGGGAATAAACCGACCACACCATTAGCACCCGTTTGATGGCAAGCGGCACAGTTATCACCAAACACGCCTTTACCATAAGAGCGCACGAAAGCAGTCATATTATTGTCTTGGGCAATTTGCTCATAAGAGGCTGCTGATACTTTAGCGAGATACTCTTTTTGCTTCAGAGCGCTTTCGCTTTCTTGCATATCCTTCACGAATAATGAGCGCATATTCCAAGGCCTAGTGACTTCTTGGCCTTGAGCATTTTTATACTCAATGGTACCGATCCCTTTGGTATAACTACTCGCAATAGGCCAGCTAGGGTAAATAATCCAATACACTAATGCGAATATAATCGTGCCGTAGAATGTCCATATCCACCAAGTAGGGAGTGGATTATTAAACTCTTGTAAGGTCTCATCCCACACATGACCAGTGGTTTCCGCACCAGTCAAGGGATCTTTTACGGGTTTCGCCATAATTTATTTCTCACCTTTGGGTTGTTGCTCAGTGTGAGGAACTCCGGGTGCGTCATCATCTTGTAGTGGCAAGAACCGATACGACTCTAAACGCTCACTACGCCGGCGACTACCATACACATAAAACAAAATTCCTAAAAACGTGAAGAAGAAAATTAATAGCGCGAGTACTTTGCTATTTCCTAAATCAATTAGCCATAACCAAGCATTCGTTAACATTACTTTCTCCTTGTCGTTACACTGACCACAAACTTGTCCTAATTAACGGAATTGGATGAAATAATCTTCATCAAACTTGGTAAAGTCCACCATCGTACCGAGTACTTGTAAGTAAGCCACGAGCGCTTCCATTTCAGTCACACGGTTGGCTTGACCATCAAAGTTACCGGCAGCGGCATCCGCAACCAAGGTTTTCTCTGCGGCATTAATGTTTAACTTTTTGGCAACTTCTTCACCAAATTGCTTCACATTGGCTTGATATTCTTCTTGAGTGAGCGAATAAGGTACACCCACTTTCTTGAGTGCGATCATTCGATCTTGAATATCGTCATAAGCCAGTTCCGTTTCGGCAAGCCAAGGGTAGTTAGGCATAATGGACTCAGGTACTACTGAACGAGGTGCAATCAAATGCTGCACATGCCATTCATTGGAGTACTTTTTACCGACACGAGCCAAATCAGGCCCTGTCCGTTTAGAACCCCATTGGAAGGGGTGATCATATTTAGACTCTGCTGCCAGAGAATAATGACCATAACGCAAATCTTCATCACGGAAGGGACGAATCATTTGCGAATGGCAGGTATAGCAACCCTCACGAATATAAATATCCCGTCCCCGTAACTCTAAGGGGGTATAAGGGCGTACCATATCCAATCCGGTTTGAGGGTCTTGTACTTTTTCCACCGTACCATTGATATAGTGCAGCGGTACAATCTCAACTAAACCACCAATACTGATTGCAACTAGGGTTAGGACAATAAGTAAACCGGAATTCGTTTCAATACTTTCGTGTTTAAACATTATCGCCCTCCTTAGGCTTTAGCGGCAGCAGCAACAGGTACAGAATCTTCTTGTTTAGCGCGGGCAATCGTCATATAGACGTTATAAGCCATCACTATCATACCGGTTACAAAGAACATACCACCAATCGCACGCGCAGCTAATGGGCCATGCATAAAGGCAACCGTTTCAATAAAGGAATAAGACAAGTTACCAAACTCATCAAACGCACGCAGCATTAAACCTTGACCAATACCAGACACCCACATCGCAGTAATATATAAAATAGTACCAATAGTGGCTAAGAAGAAATGTACATAAATCAGTTTAATGCTGTAAATCGTGGTATTCCATAGGCGCGGAATCATATGATAGAACGAACCAATCGATACCATCGCTACCCAACCCAAAGCACCAGAGTGTACGTGACCGACTGTCCAGTCAGTGTAGTGAGATAAAGCATTCACACTTTTTAAGGACATCATCGGGCCTTCAAAGGTCGACATACCGTAGAAAGACAATGAAGTGATTAAGAACAGCATAATCGGATCAGTACGTAATTTATCCCAAGCACCCGATAGCGTCATAATCCCATTAATCATCCCACCCCAAGATGGCATTAATAATAGAATCGAGAAAGCTGCTGCAAGTGAAGAAGTCCAGTCAGGGATCGCTGTCCAATGGAGATGGTGAGTACCTACCCACATATACATAAAGCTTAACGCCCAGAAATGCACAATGGATAAACGATAAGAGTAAACCGGACGGCCTGCTTGCTTAGGTACGAAGTAATACATCATCCCTAAGAAGGCAGCGGTTAAGAAGAAGCCTACCGCATTGTGACCATACCACCATTGCGTCATCGCATCTTGCACACCAGAGAATAAGCTATAGGATTTAGTACCAAAGAAGCTTACTGGCATAGTCAAGTTATTGAAAATATGGAGTAATGCTGTGGCTAAAATAAAGGACATATAGAACCAGTTAGCCACATAGATATGCGGTTGGTTGCGGCGCATCAGTGTTAGGGTGAAGATAAAGAAATACGTTACCCACACGATTGCAATCGCAATATCAACATACCACTCAGGCTCGGCATACTCACGCCCTTGCGTAACACCAAACATATAACCGATACCTGCCACCACTAACGACAGATTCCAACCCCAAAACGTAAAGTTAGGCCAGAAATTACCACCTGCTAGGCGAACCTGACACGTACGTTGGATGACATAGTAAGACGTTGCAAACAACGCATTACCACCAAATCCAAAAATAACGCCGCTGGTATGGACTGGACGTAAACGTCCAAAGGTAATCTGGGCGATATCGAAATTCAAAAGTGGCCAAGCCAGCTCTGACGCGATATACACACCGGCAGTCATACCTGCCAAAGCCCAGACAATCGCAGCAATCGCAAATTTCTTCACGATTTCATAGTTATATTGCTCGGATGGAGCTACTGCACTATGAGCCATCATTTGCCCTCAACATTAACTTAAAATTTAAAACAGAATTGGGTAGGAAACACAATTAGCGGTAAATATAATTACTGTAAAAACAGCATTACCCTTAACCTATGCATGACCTGTGTGAAAACACACAACTATCCCTAAGGATACAGCAAAAACCCATTTAAGAGAATCTTAATATGCCAACTTAATCGGGTGAAACTTGACAAGTTTTTATTTATCAGAACTGTTCTTGATTTTTATCAAGTGAATAAAATCCCTAACCAGATCAATATACTCAAGAATATCGTCAATAATACCGCTGCTGATCCCATATCCTTAGCACGCCCGGCTAACTCATGCTGCTCTGTACCAATACGATCCACCACAGCCTCAATCGCAGAGTTTAATAATTCCACAATCAACACCAGCAACACACTAGCAATCAGCAGTACACGCTCTAGCGGCGTATCACCTAACCACCATGCCAGCGGAATACTCAACATTACGACAATCGCTTCCTCACGAAACGCGGCCTCCTCGCGCCATGCTGCTTGCAACCCCTGCCGAGAATAGCGCAAGGCATTAGTCAGTCGATCCATTCCATGTTTAGCTTTAGGCATGGTGTAAGTCCTCAAACATAATGAAGGGCGTGAAAATAGCAAACTTAATCACGAATACAAAGCGTTATTACCCCATACTTATCCACTTATAACCAGAATAAAACACTATACTGACTAGATATCTAATAAAATAAAAGCTTATCCTATAAGATATATTTTCATAGAAATTTTTTCATAGCCCTATTATGGATTAATATAAAAATACAGGATTATTAATATCTTATTTACATTTTTATAATTAGGCACGCCCTTTGCAATACTGAGGTTGTCACTAACAACAAATAAGGAACGATCATGACTATTACTGGTAATTATGAAGTCCTCTATGAGGAAGGTCATGCTCCGATTAAATCGTGGACTAAAAACGTACCCTTTGACGATAACTCTAAGCGTCAACTGCTCAACATTGCCAAGATGCCTTTTATTCATCAATGGGTTGCGGCGATGCCTGATGTACATCTGGGTAAGGGGGCTACGATTGGTAGCGTGATTCCCACCATTGGCGCGGTGATTCCAGCGGCGGTCGGGGTGGATTTAGGTTGTGGCATGATGGCGGCTAAAACCACGTTGAAAGCCAGCGATTTGCCCGATTCATTAGAAGCCATGCGTAAAAAGATTGAGCAAGCCGTTCCACATGGGCGTATCGCGACCCGTGGTAAACGTGATACCGGCAGTTGGGGACAGCCACCTGCTGAGGTATTAGATAAATGGTTAACACTTAGCGCTGGTTTCCAACAGTTATGTGAAAAACATCCTTTTTTGAAAAATACGAATAACCTACATCACTTGGGAACCTTAGGAACAGGGAACCATTTTATTGAGGTGTGTTTGGATGAAAACCAAGCGGTATGGGTGATGCTACATAGCGGGTCACGCGGGGTGGGAAATGCGATTGGTACACACTTTATCGAGTTAGCCAAAAAGGATATGGAGCGCTATTTCATCAACTTGCCGGATAAAGATTTGGCCTATATCCCCGAAGGTAGCTCACATTTTCGTGATTATGTAGAGGCTGTAGCGTGGGCGCAAGATTTTGCTCAAGCGAACCGTGAGGTGATGATGGCACGTACTTTACAGGCGATCCGTGAAGTGCTCCCCGTTCCTTTTACAGCCGATGTAGAGGCAGTGAATTGTCACCATAACTATATCAGCCGCGAACACCATTACGGTAAGGATGTATGGGTTACGCGTAAAGGTGCGGTGAGTGCAAAAGCGGGGGAAATGGGTATTATCCCCGGAAGTATGGGGGCAAAATCCTTTATTGTGCGCGGTCTAGGGAATGAAGAAAGTTTTTGCAGTTGTAGCCACGGTGCCGGACGCGTGATGTCACGTACCGAAGCCAAACGCCGCGTATCGCTTGATGAACATAAACTCGCTGTTGCTGGAGTGGAGTGTCGAGTGGATGAAAGTGTGATCGACGAAACACCAGCCGCCTATAAACCGATTGATAAGGTTATGGCTGCTCAAAGCGATTTAGTGGAGATTGTGCATACGCTTAGACAAGTAGTTTGTGTGAAGGGGTAGTGGGTTAAACCCTACCCCTCACCTGCTGCATGCAACACTTTTTGCACCAAGGCTTTTGATAAGCGATAGTCCTGTGCTAGCAAATCATTGATGAGTGGTGCAACTGCTGGAATAGTTCCTGACTGTTTCGCTTTAAGCAAAATACCCAGTACACCCACCACCGGAATTTGATAACTTTGTGCAACTTGTCGCCCGATGTATTCATCAATCAATACAGCACAATTAAGTTGTCGCGCCAAATACAGTGCTTGAAGCTCGCCCTCATCCAACGTTGGACGTAATTGGGTGCAGAAATCATTATCCGCATCATCATGCACAATCAAATACTCACTGGCAAAATCCCGAATCAGACGAGCATCAGGACGTTGCAAGTCGCGGGTTGCCTCACTTAATACTGTAAATGGTACATGCACATTGGCAAACTCGCTTTTCAATAAGGTGAGTTGTTGGAGTTTCGCCAGCGCAATTAATGGACTGGTATCAGCGACGATAACAGACTTCATGAGTTGAGGTACGCCAGCTCTTGGTCTAGCTCACTAGGATCATAATCTACCACTGGAATACCCAAACGACTGACATGTTCGGTAAATTCTGCAATAGACATGCGTGCCAGTTTGGAAGCTTTACCTAAACTCATACTGTTGGCTTGAAACAGATGGGTAGCCAGAGCAACATGTACACCAAATGCCAACAGACTCTCACTAAACGGAACGCTAACAAACAAAGGCTGTCCATGATGGGTCACTAATGCCAATTGCCCTTGCTCAGCGGTGCGACTAAGGTCGCCTGTATGTTCAGGTAGATCACGAATACTGAAGGTTTGCATACTGTTATCCCTCTAGATTGATGTTTAACAAGCATAGCACAATGCAATGACAACTAACCCAATCAACCTACTTCTTTATGGCTCATCCGACCGGCTAACACATGTAGATGAATATGAAACACTATCTGTCCCGCGCCTTTGCCACAATTCATCTGGACTTTGTAGTCGGGATAACCGGCTGCATTGGCTACTTGTTTAGCTACCAGCATAAGCTTACCTAACACGGCTTGATCGACCGCCTCGGCCTCATTCAAAGTGGCTAGATGTTTCACCGGAATAACTAACGCATGAAAGGGAGCTTGTGGATTAATATCATTAAAAACAACGACTTCATCATCCCGATACAATTCTTTAGCGGGCATAGTCCCTGCCGCAATACGGCAAAAAATACAATTCTGATCCATATGCAAACCCTATTTAAACCCAAATTAATATTTACGCCGCCCTGCAAAAGCATGCGAGAGCGTACTACTATCTACATACTCCAGCTCGCTCCCTACGGGCACACCATGAGCAATGCGACTGGTGGTAATATGGTATTTTTTGGCTAAATCATTGATATAATAAGCAGTCATCTCACCTTCTACGGTCGGATTAGTGGCTAAAATAATTTCACTCACTAGCCCCTCACTGAGGCGCTTTTCAAGCTGATCTAGGCCAATATCTTCGGGACTAATACCATCTAAAGGGGATAAACGCCCCCCTAAGACAAAATAATAGCCCTGATAATCCGTCGCCTGCTCTAGTGCTATCACATCGGAAGGATGCTCAACTACACACAGCAACTTGCCATTGCGTCCACTATCGGAGCAGATTTTACATAGCTCATTTTCGGTCAGGGTACGACACCAACGACAGTGATGAATATGCTCTAAAGCATGCGCCATAGTACGTGCTAAGTATAACCCTCCGGCACGATCATGCTCTAGTAAATGAAAGGCCATCCGTTGAGCGGTACGCGCCCCCACGCCGGGCAGCACCCGCAAAGCATCAATCAAACCTTTAAGGAGGGAAGAATCACTCATGTTTGTTTATCTATTTGCTTGTTTCGATCCACGACACTAAGGACGAAGGAGGGAGAAATAAGGTCTCTCCCTAATCAATACTGATCCATTAAAAGGGCAATTTCATACCAGCCGGTAATTGCATGCCAGCGGTTGCACCCGCCATCAGCGCTTTAGTACGCTCATCAAGGCGTTGTGCCGCATCATTAAAAGCAGCAGCAAC
Organism: Thiofilum flexile DSM 14609; assembly: GCF_000380185.1. Lineage (GTDB taxonomy): Bacteria > Pseudomonadota > Gammaproteobacteria > Thiotrichales > Thiotrichaceae > Thiofilum > Thiofilum flexile. The sequence goes on along the minus strand of NZ_KB904769.1, from coordinate 163,586 downwards.
CAAGTCCTCAATCATGTCTTTATCATCTTCAAATAAGGATGGGTCAATCGTGACGCGTTTGCACTCATGGCTGCCTGTCACGACCACACTGACTAATCCCCCGCCGGATTGCCCCGTAATCTCTAATTCTGCCACTTCTTGCTGCGCTTTTTGCATATTTTCTTGCATTTTTTGCGCTTGCTTCATGAGATTACCTAAACCACCTTTCATCATAGCTGTACTCCTAAATGTAATGTGCGAATAGTCTACTACAGAATTGCTATCACTGCTCAATCGGTCGAATCGACCCCGAAATAATCACCCCACCATACTCTTGTTGCAGTGCTTGCACCAAGGGATCACTGAGAATACTAGTCTCCGCCGCTTTTTGCCGCGCTGCTCTTAAACGGATAATTTTTTGCGCGGGAGACTCGGCGGTTAACACTTTCACTTGCAAGACTACTGACACAGGCTGTTGATAATACTGGCTTAATGCTTCAATAAAAGCTGCTTCTGTACTTTCAGAGCGTAAGGAGTCACTCGCAGGATCTAAGAGTAAATGTACTCGTCCGGCTAATGCATCATAACGCTCTAAGATGCAATTACGCCCAATCTCTGCGGTCATTCCAGTGAGACCCAGCTTAGGTAAAATAGCATGCCAAGGATTTTCTTCGCTGCTACTAGTTGTATTGTTAAGAGTAGCGCTAGCACTACTAACCTCTGCCGGGGCGGGTATGCTAGGTGTAGGCATTACGGGTAGCAAGGGAGCCGGTTGTACAGTACGGGGGGTAGGTGCTGTTGTAGTGGGGCTAGGTACTATGGCTTGAACGGGTGCTGCTTGACTAGGTGTAGGTATAATCGCGGCAGGCTCGTCTTCCCAAGGTAATACCTCTCGCTTAGCCGGTGGAACAGGTACTGCCTTAGCAGGCTCAATAGTAGCGGGAGTTTTATTATTAGGTGCCAGTGGTGGTGTTAAAGTTTTTTTTTTGCCGTCCCCGTGAACACTCTCTTGCTGATCCAAGCGAAATGCTAGCATCCGCAAAATCATCATTTCAAACCCTGCACGTGCATCCGGCGCTAGTGGTAAATCACGTCGCCCATACAAGGCTATCTGATAATAAAGCTGCACATCCGCCGGACTCAATACCTCTACTAAAGTAGATAGCTCATCTTGACTAGGACTCGGCACCGCTTGGCGAATCGCAATTTGATGCAAGGAGGAAATAACATTCTCCGCCGCTTGCATAAAATCGGTATTCATTTGAGATAACTGCTCAATACTAGCAAAGGCCGCTAGCGTATCCTCTTGGGCAATGGCTAATAGCAATTGTGCTAATAAGCCTTGTGGTAATAGCCCCAACATATCACGCACTGCATCTTCGACGAGCTGCCCCTCGCCGGTCACAATCGCCTGATCGGTTAAACTCAACGCGTCGCGCATACTCCCATCTGCCGCCCGCCCTAATAGAGTAAGCGCTCCCTCCTCAAAAGGAATCTGCTCGCTCTCTAATACCTGCTTTAAATAGTTACCAATCATCTCCGGTGACATACGTTTGAGATTAAACTGTAAACAACGCGATAAAACCGTGACAGGTAACTTTTGCGGGTCAGTGGTAGCTAGGAGGAATTTAATATGTTCGGGTGGCTCTTCTAAGGTTTTGAGCAAGGCATTAAAGCTATGCCCGGAGAGCATATGCACTTCGTCAATCAGATAAATCTTAAAGCGCCCGCGTGTGGGGGCGTATTGTACATTCTCTAGTAATTCGCGGGTATCTTCGACTTTAGTGCGTGAGGCAGCATCCACCTCGATTAAATCTACATGCCGCCCTTCAGCAATTTCCACACAACTACGACACACACCACAAGGAGTGGCTGAAATACCCACCTCGCAATTGAGACTCTTAGCAAATACCCGCGCCACCGTGGTCTTACCGACTCCCCGTGTTCCGGTGAATAAGTAAGCATGATGCAACCGTTGTTCATTTAAAGCAGTTTTAAGCGCACGCAGCACATGCTGTTGCCCCACCATTTGCTCGAAATTTTGTGGTCGCCATTTACGGGCTAATACTTGATAACTCATGACTTGCGTGACTGGAGGTAGAATGGTGGCGACTCATACCAGCCACATCTCGGCACATGAATCTGCTGTTACCGCTGCTTCCTTCCGGACCTGACGGGGTTCACAACATACCATTGCGAGAGAACCGATATGAGCCTCCATAGATGAGGGCGGTATTATGACTAAATTCATAGCCTGCCTCAAGGTTTATTCCAACATTAATCCTATTTAACTCACTTAATCGCCACAAAAGCATAATTATTGCGCATATGCTTAAAATTTTTTGGCAAAAAATAACATCCTAGACCAGTATTAATGTTTCAATCCACGCCCTTAGAGGCGAATTGGGAAGAGAGTTTGCTTCCCCCAAAGCAGTTTATCTTCCTAGAGGGCGAGGTTTCAACCTAGGGATAGTTAATGTCATGAGTGTAAATAGTGAGTCTAGTACCCAGCGCACCGTATTAATTGCCGATGACTCGCAGACTGAACGAGTCAAATTACGGCAAACGCTTGAACAAGCTGGCTATAAAGTCATTGAAGTCCAATCCGGTAATGAGGCCAAACTCGCAGCAGTGGAGCACCATCCCGATTTAATTATGCTGGATATCATTATGGACAATGGTGATGGCTATCAGGCTTGTCGCGCCATTAAACGCAACACCGCCACCCAGCATATTCCCGTGCTTATGGTATCAGGCAAAAACAATCCCGTAGATAAGCTATGGGCGGAAAAACAAGGTGCTAGTGGCTATATTACTAAACCCTATGAGGCACAAGATATTTTAAGCGGTATTGCCGCACTTACCCTGCCCTAAGTCGTCACGCTAACCCCCATTGAGAGTGATGCATTACTAGTAGAGGATATTATTTATTATGAGTGTCGAAGCTGTAGCAACCCCAGCGACCCGCCCCGTCGCACCCCTAACCCAATTTTACTATCAAGTAGGTACTCACGCGCTATTACTAGAACCCGATACAATGGCGGAGGTATTATTACAAGCCACACTATCCCCCCTACCTTTCCCGCCGCATTGGTGTAAAGGTTTAGTGGCGGTACGGGGTGATTTTTATCCCTTAGTGGATATGTACTATATTCTATACGGTCAAACTAGCCCGCTTAAGCAACCCAAGCTCCTCTGGCTCAAACCGGCTCAAAGCTCAGCCATTGTCGTAACCTGTGATAGTTACCCTAAAGTGCTGAAATTCGATATTCCCCCCACACCGCGCTCTCAAGAATCACTCCTGCCGAGCTGGGTTCAAGGTGTTGTGAGTTATGAAGCCAAAAAGCTCTTAGTGGCTGATCATCGCACGCTCATTCAACGACTCAAACAAGCCTCTCATTAATGACTGATTACCACTATCGCTAGGACTCAAGCAGGACTTTATTATGGTCAGGGATAAAACAACTAAACACAGCATACTCAGCAAACTTACGGTGGCACGGCGCATTTATTTATTACTGAGTATTTCATTATTAGTCTTAACCGCATTAGGAGCGGCAGGCTTATTAGCACTTAACACTAACTATCTCGCCTTTACCAATATTGGGACACGCATTAATACCCTATACGCAAGCCAAGATGCTTTATTATTATTAAATCGTGACTATCGCCTTACCCTACACGAACTCAATGCCAATATGATCTCGGCAAACACCGCAAAAGATCGCCTGACCGCTGCCGAGCAACGTCTCCGCTCAGAATTATTGCCGCTATTTGCCTATAACGAAAAAAATAAGACCTCACCCCAACCTCAGCGCCCTAGAAGGCAAGACAAATCGACCCTTGAAGCGATGAATAGCTTGCAAACCCTCTTGACCGAAGCGATTACTCTAGTCAACAGCAAAAATCCTACTGAACTCAATCGTTTTATTCGCGAGGATTTAGCAAAAAAAATCTCCCCCATTGTGCGTGATCTATCCACCACGGTGTCATCGGATCTCAATAGCACCCGTCTTGATCTTGCCCAAGGTTTAGATCAGTCGTCGCGCTTAGTAAAGCAAGCTAGCTTAGCGATTCTAGGTGCATTGATCTTGACCGTATTATTAGGTTATTGGATTTATCGTTCTATTTCCTTATCTATCAAACGCTTAATTAGCACTATTCGCGACGTGGAGGCGGGGCATTTAAACTCTCGTGTCGAATTACCGGGGAAAGATGAATTAGCCGAACTGGGTAATAATTTTGATCGTATGATGGATGAACGTCTCACTATTCAAGCGCGAATTGACCGTGAGCATAAAAACCTCAATGAATCAGTCTATGGCCTACTCCAAGCGGTATCGGATTTAAGTGATCGTAATCTTACCGTGCGGGCTAAAGTCACTGAGGATGCCACCGGCCCCCTAGCGGATGCGATTAATCAACTCGCTGAAGATACCACCGATGTCCTAAAACAAGTCCGTCAGATTGCCTTTGCCGTAGAAAATACCTCATTAGATGTCAATCAACACGCCCAATCGGTCAATCAACTCGCGCAACTCGAACAAACCGAAGCACAAGAAACCCAGCAACAGCTCAATGAAGTATTACAACGCTTTGATACTATTGCAGACTCCGCTCAACGCGCCAATCAAGTAGCGACCACCACCGGCAATGCCACCGCTAAAACCCAAGAGACAGTGACTCGCACCCTCGATAATCTGCAAACGATTCGCGATGGTGTCAAAGAAACCAGCAAACGCTTGAAACGCCTAGGTGAACGCTCGCAAGAAATTTCTAATATTATTACCTTAATTAATAATATTGCCGAACGGACGACTGTTCTCGCTCTCAATGCCAGTATGCAAGCCACGGCTGCTGGTGAGGCGGGGCGTGGCTTCTCATTAATTGCGGAAGAAATTCAACGCCTTGCTGAAAGCTCGCGCGACTCAACCGAGCAAATTGCAACCCTAGTTTATAATATTCAACAAGAAGCAAATATCACGATTTCCACCATGGAAAAAGCGATTGAGCAAGTCATTACCGGCTCTGATCTAGCGGAAGAAACCGCGACCCAAATGCGGGTGACGCTCAAGGCTACTAATGAATTGATTGATTCCGTTGAACAAATCGCTACTTCTTCTGCCGATCAAGTTGCTTTAAGCCGCGCGATTCAAGTACGTGCTGAGCGTATTTTAGAAGCCACTCAAACCACGGGGCGTGAGTTAAGTTCCTTAACCCATCTGACTAAAACCATGACAGATTACAGCCGTCGCTTGGTATCCTCTGTCAATGTCTTTAAACTCGAAGGGTAATTGTCATGGATGATTTACGCGCCTTTGCTGGCGAGATGGAGGAAGTAGCCCAGCAACTTACGCTTTATCAAGCACAAAGCGCTGAGGCACTGCTAGACCCTGCATTAGCGGCGGCATTAGTGGAGAATATTCAAGCAGAGTATCAACGTTTAGTTATGGCAGCGAGCTTCTATCACTTGCCTGCATTCAGTGCCTTAGCCGCTCATATTGATACGTTATTAAATCAATACCGTGAGCTGATTCCAGAGGCAGGCGTTGAATTATTGCAATTAGGTTTGCTGACTCAATGGCTAGAACTAGGCTCTGCTAGCCTACGAGATACGGCTATTGATGCTCATCTCCCCGCGCTACATCAAGCACTCACGCACGAGGCTTGGCCTGAGCCGCTGCCTAATGGCTTGATTGAGGACTTTTTGATTGCACTACGTCAACTAGGGCAATCCGCTAGTGATATTTCCCCCACGCCCTTGCCTCCAGCACCGGCTAATAATACCTTTACCCCTTCGACCACGCCCTCTCATACCGCATTGCGTTGGTCACCGGATACCCACCCTGAACTGTTAGCGGCCTATTTACAAGAAACACCTCAGCAAATTGAGCAAGCCTGTGCCTTAATGCAGCTCATTACTAAACAACAAGCTAATGCTGAGCAAAAACGCCAAGCAGTGCGCTTAGCCCACACTATTAAAGGGTCTAGTGCGGTATTAGGTATTCAGCCCTTAGTCCAATTTACCCATCGCTTAGAGGATCTATTAGAGCTACCCATTGACCCGTGGCTCTCTCATGGGTTAGAGGAGACGCTCAGTGCAGCAGCAGATCATTTAGCCCTCTTGTTTGATAATCTCCTCTCACAAGGGGAGCTACCCGAACAACATGAAGCGTTAGTACTAGGCTTAGGCGCTTGGATTGATCGGATTAAAGTAACCCCTGCGCCTGTTGCAGTCAGCACTGCACAAAACCTATCCCCAACACCAGTCATTGAAGAGGCTAATGCACTAGTCCTGCCACTATTACCCGACTTTATTACCGTAGGGGACTATAGCGAGACGCGCACAACACCGGCCCCTACGGGTTCCTCCAGCGCTATTCATGTCCCCACCGAAGTGTTGCAATCCTTATTAAATTTAGCCGGAGAAACCATTACCTGTAATGCCCGTTTGCAGGCTCAGGCTCATACCGCCGAAGGGCAACTCCAGCAAACAACGCAACACGATCAACGCATTCAGCGTTTATTTGAAGAGCTAGAGGATTCCATTGAAAATCAGGCAAATACTAGCAAAATCAACCATAAAACCACTGCGACGGATGAGCTAGTATTAGAGGATTATCACGCTTTATACAGTACCTATAGTTTATTGGCAGAGTCCTTATTAGATACTCGTGAACTCAATCGCCAACTGCGCCAAACCCTGCGCGATATGCAAGAGCAAATTCAACGCCAAAAACATTGGCAACAAGAATTAAGCGCTAAATTACTCGGTACCCGCCTGGTTACAGTCAGTAGTTTAATCAATCGGCTAGAACGTGCGGTACGGGAAACCTGTCGCAGCACCAATAAAAAAGCCCGAATTGAATTTCAAGGCACCGAGCTGCAATTAGATACCGATATTTTACAAGCTCTTCAAGCCCCGCTATTGCATATGGTACGCAATGCTATTGATCACGGGATTGAATCACCTGAGCAGCGTACCGAACAAGGCAAGCCCATAGAGGGTTTATTAACCCTTCACTTTACCCGCCATCAAGGGCATATTCGCATTACCTTAAGAGATGATGGGATAGGACTAAATCTAGCGGCTATTCGCACTCATGCTGAAGCTCAAGGCTTAGTCAGTGCTGAGCAAACCTTGAGTGAACAGGAGATTATGCAACTGATACTCTTGCCCGGCTTTAGTACCCGCACGACGGTGAGTGAAACTTCTGGGCGGGGCGTGGGTATGGATGTGGTCTACCATGCGGTTCACCAATTGCGTGGACAACTACGTCTAGCTTCAGAACCTAATCAAGGCACTAGTATTCTGATTGAAATCCCCTTAACCCTAGTAACCACTCAAGCACTCATCGCGCGCGTTGGCAAGCATTGGGTAGCGATACCAGCCGATACGATTACTCAAGTAGTACAAATCGACAGTAGTGCTCAATCGGAGCAGCAAGGGCAATGGGTAGCTCAATTTGAGGGTGCTACACTACCTGTCTATACCTTGGCTAGTTTACTGGAATGGGATAGTAGCGATCAGGTTGATGTTGGTGCCCATCAATCGTTTTTACTCATTGATAATGGCAGGGAAAGGCTTTTCCTCGGTGTGGATGAACTCACAACCGTACAGGATATAGTTGTTAAAAGCTCATCACCTTGGTATAACCTCAGTCGCTTTGTATACGGTGCGAGTATTTTGCCTAATGGTCATTTAGCTCCGGTACTCGATTTACAACGCTTATTAACGGTGGACTTTTCACCTCAGCGCCGCTATCAACGCCACCGTTCTGGCCCAATCTCAACAACAGCACGTCAGCAAACCACTTTATTAGTGGTCGATGATTCGCTTAGCAATCGTAAAGCCATGACCCAGATATTAGAGCCTTTGGGCTATCATGTTTTGACTGCGCGTGATGGCTATAATGGCCTAGAAATACTGCGTCAAGAATCAGTCGATTTAATCTTAACTGATCTAGAAATGCCCAATATGAATGGTTTAGAGTTAACCCATGCCTTACGCGTTTGGCCTGAAAAACAAGCACTACCCGTGGTTATGTTAACCTCACGCAGCACTCAAAAGCATCGTCAAATGGCGCTTGAGGCCGGTGTCAATGCCTATTTAACCAAGCCGGTTGACCCTACCGCATTACGGGCTCAATTGGATGCACTTTTAGCCTGAATAGTAAGCGAGTCGTACCCTCAACTGGCCACGGAGCAATTAGGATGAGCGAGCAACCGAATCATATTTTACGGATTTATTTGCATGAGTTAGCGGAAAAGGATGCCGCTATTATTACCCGTGTGGTTAATTTCAGTAGTTCACAAGGTAAACCCTATGTGCTACACCCCAATCCGGCTGAATCTCATATTTTAATCGTCGCGGGCGATACCCCCGTACAAACACAAAATCCTATTCCCATTATTCGCATTCACCATCAGGTCATTGCGCCACAAGAGCTACTCTTAGCACCACCTTTACTGGTGACTAGGGTCATGCGGGTGCTGGATGAGGCGGTTAATCAGTTAAGAGCCGCGCAAACGCCGAGTGCTACGGAGGCTCAAACGGCTCATGCATTACAGTTGTCAGCACCGAATACGACCCTACCTGAGCCAATCCTCCCCACACCGGAACCTACAGGCCAGACGCTACTAGCGTTGATTATTGATGATAGTCTGGCTATTCGGACGCAATTAGCGATTGAATTACGCAATATGAATATTGCCTGTGAGCAAGCGGAAGATGGAGAACGAGGTCTAGCACTCTTAGAGCAAAAATCTTACCATATGATCTTCTTGGATATTATTATGCCGGGTATCGATGGTTATGAAGTGTGTAAACAAATTCGCCAACGCGCTGCAACCCGCAAAACCCCCATTATTATGCTCAGTGGCAAAGATACTCCTTTGGATGAGGTAAAAGGTATTATAGCGGGGGCGACCACTTATTTAACCAAGCCAGTTAATCCTGAGCGGCTACAACAAACCATAGGACGAATGACACGCTGGCTACGCTGAGTTTTTTTAGTATGTTGATTGATGATCCTTTATTTTACCTCTTGGCTATTCCTGCGATTTTAATTGCAGGGATTTCTAAAGGTGGCTTTGGCGGCGGTTTAGGTGTGGTTTCCGTACCCTTAATGGCACTTGCCATTGATCCGGTCGTGGCAGCAGCTATTATGTTGCCTATTTTATGTTCTATGGATTTAATGGGCTTAAAAGCCTATTGGCAACGTTGGAATATTGAACAGATCAAAATCATTGTTCCGGCGGCAATGATTGGCATTGCACTAGGCACCCTAACAGCTCAATACTTACGGGCGAGTGATGTTAAATTATTAGTAGGCCTCATTGCCGTCGGCTTTGCCTTGTATCATTGGCTTAAACCTTATCTACTCCCCCATATTCAAGCCGCTCAAACCAGTGCCACTAAAGGACGGTTCTGGGCAATGATTGCAGGCTTCACCAGCTTTATTGCTCATGCCGGTGGGCCGCCGATTAGTGTGTATTTATTACCGCTAAAATTACCGCGCACCGAGTATCAAGCCACCAGCATTTTGTTTTTTACCCTCGTCAATTATATCAAGCTGATACCCTACACCAGCATGGGGCAGTTTAGTACCACTAATATCATGACTTCATTAGTGTTATTACCCCTCGCCTTTTTGGGCATGAAGCTAGGTTTTATTTTACATCATCGTGTCTCGGATACTTTATTTTATCGAGTGGCCTATATCTTGCTCTTTATTACAGGTAGCAAATTACTTTGGGATGGAGTCGCGGGTTTTTTATGACCTAGACCATTTATCTCGTCCCGAATCAGTTGAGGTTCAACTTTGCTAGTATGTTAATATAACCCACAATATCCCATAATGAGTGATTGGAGAGAGCATGTTTCGTTACGGAATCAAAGTGCTTGAGGTCAAGCATGGCTATAAATCGTATTTAGCGATTAAAAATCTAGGCAAACTCGGTATTAATGACGTAAAGGATGGTGTCACTAAGGGTGATATTTTAGGAATTTGGGAGTTTGGCGAGCGTGATCTCAATAAGCTAAAATTATGGCAAGCTAAAATGCAAACCGAAATGCGTAGCCTAACCGATGCCGGTGTCACCTATACTAACTATGTCTATCACGATGAATTAGGCTGGCAACCCATTGCTCAATTAGACTCGCTCTTGCAAAAAGATGTTCAGACCTTACAGTTTGTGATTGAGCGTGATCAGCAAGCTTTTGCGGCTTTAAAACGTTATCAGCACAATGATAATCCTACTCAAGCCCTCGATGAGCTGATTAGCCTTATGCCGGATGAAACGCGGGCAGTACTTTATGATGCAGGGCCTAGTCCTAGCTTCAATACACGCCTGCATCGCATGTTACCGATGCTAGATAACGCCGAAACTCGGATGTTAGCTTATGAACTCGACAGTCATGTGCGCCGCCAATCGGTTAATCTAGGCACTAATTTCTTTAGCACACCCACCCCTAATCCGGCACCGGCTCCCCAATCGACCCCCATAGTGCCGCCTATTGCGCCCCCTTTAGAAGCCGAGTATCAAATTGTTGAAGAAACAGCGCTACATACACCCCCCCCCCATGAGCCTCCACCGCTCCCAACGGTCGAAACGCCACCACTCTCTCTGAACACACCTGATGCAAATATCACTCTCTCAGAGGTGGATACTGTTAGTACCCAACCCCATGATCTAAATAGCAAAGTAACCATGGAATCCTTACTTAACACGCCTACAGATACGAAGCCTCAAACCGTGACGCGCACTACGAAGCTGGCGATGCAGGAGGAGACTCCGAATTTATCTGCAATACCTTGGTGGCTATTGGGGGTGATTGCTCTATTACTGCTGCTGGTGGCATGGTTGGGCTAAATGGCTCAACCGCTTCTTGTTTTGGCTCTCCGGTAAACATCCGCACGATACGGTGCGGTAATTGTTTAATATCATCCAAAATCATATATAACACCGGCACCAAAAATAGCGACAATAAAGTCCCGAATAACACCCCAAACCCTAAAGACACCGCCATAGGAATTAAAAACTGGGCTTGCGTACTTTTATCCAAAATCAGGGGAGCTAAGCCACCAAAGGTCGTAATCGAGGTCAGTAAAATCGGTCTAAAACGCGCTCCACCCGTGCGACGAATCGCTTGCTTAATCGGAACGCCCTGCTCTAATTGGCGATTAACAAAGTCGACAAATACCAATGAATCATTAATCACCACCCCCGCTAAGGCTAATCCGCCGAGTAAGCTACTAATACTCAGATCCATATCCAGCAACACATGTCCGCCTAACATGCCAATAAAGCTAAAAGGAATCACCAGCATGACTAGAATCGGTTGGGCATAGGATTTTAAAGGAATAGCTAATAAGACATAGATACTCATGAGCGCAATACCAAATCCTGAGATCAATGATTGGCTAAACTCTTGCTGCTCGCGCTGCTCCCCTTCGGCATCAAAGCCAACACCCGGATAATCTTTTAATAGTTCTACCACATAGGTTTTAATACTGGCCCCTACTGCCGTGGCATCGACCTTTTCCTTATCGAGGTCTGCGGTGATATTAATAATACGCTTGCGATCTACCCGTGAAATTTTGGAGCGTCCTTGGCCTATTTTTACCTCTGCCACCTCTGTTAGGGGTAGCTCTGCACCATTAGGCGTACGGATTTTCAAATTTTGTAAATCGGATAAGGAATAACGCTCCTCTTTAGGATAACGTATCATCACTTTAACATCCGACTGATTACGTGGAATACTTTGCGCTTCTGCTCCAAATACCGCTTGGCGTACCTGAGTCCCTAAACTGGTCAAGGTTAAACCCAGTTGCTCCGCCTCAGGACGAATACGCAACTGCACCTCGGTTTTGCCACTTTCAAAGCTATTTTTAATATCAAATAACCCGTCATAATCGGCTAGTTTCTCTTTAATTAACTCCCCGACTTCATTCAGTTCATCAAAGCTAACACCCGTTAATTGAATATTAATTGGCTCTCCGGCTCGTCCTATTTCAGCGCGGAAACTTAACTCTTGCGCGCCGGGAATATCACCGATGAGGCGCTGCCATTCGCTGGCAATTTCACGGGTTTTAACCGGATTCATGCGTTTTTCGGGAGCGCTGACCTCAAAGGAAATACCCGCCACATGCGACTGACCGCTACTAGAGGCACGCGAACTGCCGCCACTCGGTGTACCTACTGTCATAAGGATATGCTGAATCACACTGCTGCCATCTGGCTCTAAATATTTAGCTTGCAAGTCCTCAGCCATGCTACGCATACGCTCAATATGGCGGGAGGTAACTTCAATAGGAGTACCCTCCGTCATACGCAAGGTAGCGGATACTACCTCGCTTTCAATACGGGGGAAAAATACATACTTATAACGTCCACTCGCTAATAAGGTTATACTTAGCAGGAGTAATACAATGAAAATAGCTAATACCAAATAGCGCCAATGCAACACCATTTCTAAAAAGGGGCGGTGAACATAATTAATATAGCCATTAATAGTCGCTGAAACGCCCCGTTGTAAATAACCTAAAGGATCCCAACGACTAGGCTTTTCAATCGACAACGTACTTAAATGCGCCGGTAGAATCAGCTTAGATTCTATGAGTGAAAAAATTAAAACGGGTATGACAATCAGGGGAATCTGGGCAAAAATCGGCGCTCTATCCCCTTCTAGTAATAATAAGGGCATAAAGGCCGCCACAGTGGTTAAGACCCCAAAGGTCACTGGAACCGAAATTTCTTGCGTACCTTCAATCGCGGCTTTAAGTGGATCTTCATGATTTAGCAAATGGCTATAGACATTATCACCTGTGACAATCGCATCATCCACCACAATACCCAGCACCAAAATAAAGGCAAACATGCTCATTAGATTTAGCGTAATACCAATTTCTGGCATAGTCGCTAGCGCACCTAGAAAACTAATCGGTATACCGGCACTCACCCAGAGGGCAATAGAAAATCTTAAAAATAGCGCTAAACAAATCACGACCAATAACATGCCTTGTATGGCATTGACCAGCAATAGGCTCAAACGCGCCTCAATAACCTTAGAATCATCCCGCCAATAACTCAGCTCCACCCCCGCAGGCAGCGTTTCCATGCGTCGCTCAATATAATCCTTCACGGTAGTGGCTAAAGTAATCGCATTTTGATCACCCACGCGATACACATCTATAAAAGCCGCCGCTCGCCCATCAAAATTACTATACAAAGGGTCATCATTAAAACCATCGACAATGGTCGCAATATCGCCCAAGCGAATCCGCGTGCCATTTTCACGGCTGAGAATACTAATATTGGCAAACTCATCCTTACGATAGGCCTGCCCTAAGGCACGCACTAATACATCACCCGCGCTGGTTTTAATCGTGCCGCCCGGAATATCGCGCGAGGAGGCGCGAATAGCTGAAGCAACGGAGTCAAGGGTTAGACCATATTGCTCTAAGGCGGCTTTCGGAATACTAATCGTGATCTCCCACGGACGTACCCCGCTCATGGTTAACTGAGTAATGCCCGGCAAACTGCGTAACTCATCCCGAATCTGCTCGGTGGTACGGCGTAATTGCACCTCATCATTACCATCCATTGCCACGACCACGGTAATCAAATCCCGTAAACGTGTGACCTGCTCCACCACCGGACGCTCGGCATCCTCTGGTAAGCGTCCAATGACACCATCCACCCGTGTTTTTATTTCATTTAGGGCTTTCGCAAAATCGTAATCATCCCGAATCTCTGTTCTAATCTGAGCCGAGCCTTCATTGGCATTGCTGTAAATACGTTTAATACTGGCTAAATCAGCAATTGCATCCTCGATTCTTAATATAATACTTTCCTCAACCTCCGCCGGTGTCGCACCAGGATAAGAGACCGAGATATTCACCACATTCATTTCAAAGGCAGGAAAGGCTTCTAAGGTGATTTTTTTCCATACCGCATATACCCCAAAGATAATAATGGCTAGCATTAAAAGATTAGCTGCCACCGGATTACGCGCAAACCATGCAATCATTCCACCTTGCATTATTGACCTCCTGACTCATTAGCTTCAGTGCGAGGACGTCGCCGCTCGCCCTGTGGTGCTTGATTACCCTTTTGCTCTTGCGTAGAGCTACTCTCAGTCGAGGGGGAAGTATCCGCCAGGTCAGGTTTGTTTTGTCTACCCCTACGCTTTTTCTGCCCTGCGAGTGCGACTGCCATGCCTTCACTGGCTTGAGCTAAGGGGGTAATAATGACAGGTTCGGTCAGTGGTTCTGAGGGGCGAATGACAATCTCTTCCTCATTCGTCCATAAGGTTTCAATCGGCACCACATGCACTTTACTCTCGCGTAGCACTAAAATATCGCGGTTTTGACGCACGGTTGCCGGCGGCACCACATACACATCAGTTAAAGTACGCGCGGGTAAAACCGCCTTGAGAAATTGCCCAATTTTCAAGGTTTCGGCATGTTCCCCCGTGAAAGGCTGATCAATCCGTGCCACTACGGTAATTTGCCGACTTTGTGAGTCGAGTGTGGCGCGGGTGCCGGTGACTTGTCCTACCCAATGCTGATTACTTTTGCCAAAAGGCAAACTCAACTCCACCTTAGGATAGTCCTTGGTCTTGGCATTGCGTCCGGTGGGTAAATCTAATAGGGCATACTGCGCTAAAGTAAGCGGGATATCGACCTCAACATAATCCGCCGCATAAATCACTGCCACGGTATTATTCGCCGAAACATACTGCCCAATATCCACATTTTTCTGCAAAATCCGACCACTATAAGGGGCAACAATTTTAGTGCGCCCAAGATTACGTTCTTGTTGTAAACGTTGTGTTTTATTGGTTTCGATATTGGCTAGTAAACTATCGCGCTTGGTGTCAAAGGTGGCTAACTGCCCTTTTAGGTTCTCAATCGATTGCAATTGTTGCGTCACGGCTTGCTGTTGCTGTATGACTTGTTGGTCTTGTTGTACCGCGCTTTGATCGTATTGTATGACTTGCTGTTGATTGGTTTCTAATTGTTGGCGCTGCTGTACTATCGCTTGCTCTTGCTGCACGATGGACTGCTGCAATTGCACAATAGCCTGCTCTTGCTGTACCACTTTTTGCTGCGCTGTTTCCACCTCAGCACGGGGTATTAAACGCTGATTCCATAGTTTTTGCGCTCGCCCTAATTCTTGTTTGCTAATCAATAGATTTTTTTGCGCTAGACTTAAATTACGCTGAGCAAGCTGTAGATTTTTTTGGACTAGGCCAATATTTTGCTGGGTTAAAGTCCGGGTATTTTGAATACTAGGGGCTTGACGCGCGACATTCTGACGATTTTTTTGGGCTAATTGCAGATTCCTTTGAATATCCCCTAAATTACGCTCGGCGAGCTTAATAGTATTAAGTACATTTTGCTCTTCCAGATCTAATTGCCGTAGAGCCGCCTGATTAGCCGCTATGCTGCTATCTACAATACGAATACTATCTTGATAATTCGTGTCATCTAGCGTCAGTAATATATCGCCTTTTTCAAAATAGCCACCCTCCCGAAAATGAGGGGCTAAATCGATTACCCTACCCGCTACTTCGGATACTAAATTAGATTGAGCGCGGGCTTTCACCGTGCCAGAAGCACGAACCAAGACGGTATAATCACGGGGTGCAAAGGTTTCTACCTCCACCACAGGGGTACGATCCACCGGAGGACGTTTAGGCGGCTCAGGAGCAGAATCCATTAAATACTTAGCTAACCCCAAACCCAATCCTAATACCACAAAAGGAAGTATTATTTTTAATAATATTATCAAATACTTAAACATGAAATAGTTAGCCTTATTAAAAAACAACAGCACGCAGCCTGTTAGTGTAACCTGCGAAAGTGTAAAGAAAAGGGATTTATCCCATAGAAATAGAATCCTAACTAGGCCAAGTAGGATTTAACCTAAGAGCCACTAATAGGTAGCTATCCTATATAAAGCCTTGATCTATAAAATATAACTATTAAAATTATTAACAGATTTATATAGCCCACCTATCCCTACAACCTCCCCCTCTATCTCGCCCCACCTTTATCTATTTCACCAATAACCTACATTATTAAGGGTGAAAGATAGTATTTTAAGGAAAAAGATGATGACTAGCATGGTTTACCCTTCTATTACCTTGGTTAGCACTACCCCCATTGCCAATAGAGGAATTCATAGCTCTAATCCTAATATTGGTCCGAACAAAACTATTAAACCAAACCCTATTAGTGCTGATCAATTACAATCACTTATTTCCCTATTAATGAATCTGATTAAATCATTACAAGGAAACCCACCGAAACAAACCATAACGTCCGCCCCACAAGAGCCTGTTCAAATTGGCCCCGCCAGTGTAGGTACAACGATTGGAGAAGTCCCACTCCCCTTCCCCTTTCCTTTCGATCCATCACAAAATAAAGTATTGAATAACTCAGACATAGTGACGATTAATAATCAGCAATACTCCATTGGAGCGCTCAAGTCATTAGCTGATGATTTTGAAGCCTCCAACTATGTACCAAAAGGCCCTGGTTTTACAGCCATGATGGTGTCTAAATCATGGGGTTCAGGTGGTTCTGCGTATACTGAAGCATTTGAACGCTTTGTTAGAGAGCAGTATCCCAATGGTTTAATGTAGATACCGTCAAACCTGCGTGACAAGCACCCCGATCTGTGCTTACAATCCTCGCAACTCTCGGGGTGCTTACTATAAGCTGAGACATCAACTGATGGACCCGTAGAACCTGATCCGGCTAATACCGGCGTAGGGAAGAGTCAGCACGAGTCCATATCTCATCCGTACTTTCCTTGCGTCGTTATGCCCTTTACCCCAAAAGGATATACGACATGAATGCAACCACCCTTACCCCTAAAAACTCCCTACTCCCCGCTCCCCTTGAAGCGAGTCGCAAAGTCTATATTGCACACCCTACTAATCCCGCTATTCGAGTCCCCCTGCGCGAAGTCGCACTGACCGATGGCACGACTATCACCCTCTACGATACCTCTGGCGCTTATACTGATTCTAATCATAGTATTGATTTAGCTAAAGGTTTACCCGCTTTAAGAGCTACTTGGCTAAATCATGATGAGAATACCGAACGCTATACCTCAACCTTAAAAGCCAGTACTCGCCCCCTACGTCGCGCTAAATCAGGTCGCCGCATCACCCAACTCCACTATGCCCGCCAAGGTATCATTACCCCTGAGATGGAATTCATTGCGCTACGCGAAAATCAACGCCGCGAAGCCATAAACAATGAATTCACCACCGCTGAACGTAATCAACGCTTAAAAGGCAATGCATTAGGGGCAAATCTACAACCGATTACTGCTGAATTTGTGCGCGATGAAGTGGCTCGCGGTCGTGCCATTATTCCTGCCAATATTAATCACCCCGAACTCGAACCCATGATTATCGGGCGTAATTTTTTGCTCAAGGTCAATGCCAATATCGGTAACTCCGCACTAGGCTCTAGTATTGAAGAAGAGGTCGAAAAATTAGTATGGGCCACACATTGGGGCGCGGATACCGTGATGGACTTATCCACTGGAAAAAATATTCACGAAACCCGTGAGTTTATTCTGCGTAATTCACCCGTTCCGATTGGTACGGTTCCCCTGTATCAAGCCTTAGAAAAAGTGCAGGGAGTGGCTGAAGACCTTACTTGGGAAATTTTCCGCGACACCCTGATTGAACAAGCCGAGCAAGGGGTTGATTATTTCACGATTCATGCCGGTGTGCGTTTGGCTCATATTCCGCTGACGGTGGATCGGGTGACAGGTATTGTGTCGCGCGGTGGCTCTATTATGGCGAAGTGGTGTATTGCTCATCATCAAGAGAGTTTTCTCTATACCCATTTCCGCGACATTTGCGAGATTATGCAAGCCTATGATGTGAGCTTTTCCTTAGGCGATGGCTTACGCCCCGGCTCCCTTGCTGATGCAAATGATGCGGCTCAATTTGCTGAATTAGAAACCTTAGGTGAACTCACCAAAATAGCGTGGGAGTATGATGTACAGGTCATGATTGAAGGCCCCGGACATGTGCCTATGCACCTGATTCAAGCCAATATGGATAAGCAACTAGCCTGTTGTGATGAAGCCCCTTTTTACACCTTAGGCCCCCTAACCACCGATATTGCCCCCGGCTATGATCACATTACTAGCGGAATTGGTGCGGCTATGATTGGCTGGATGGGTTGCGCTATGTTGTGTTATGTCACCCCCAAAGAACACTTAGGCCTACCTAATCGGGATGATGTCAAAACCGGACTGATTGCCTACAAAATCGCTGCCCATGCCGCCGATGTAGCAAAAGGTCATGCAGGCGCACGTTATCGGGATGATATGCTCAGCAAGGCTCGCTTTGAATTCCGTTGGGAAGATCAATTTAATCTCTCTCTTGATCCAGTTACTGCACGCGCTTTTCATGATGAAACCCTGCCTAAACCAGCGGCTAAGGTTGCTCATTTCTGCTCCATGTGTGGCCCTAAATTTTGCTCCATGAAAATTACGCAAGAAGTCCGTGACTATGCCCAAAAGGGTATGGCTGAGAAGTCCCTACAATTTCGTGAGTTAGGCGCTGAAGTCTATGTGCCGCAGGAGTAAACATGCCTAGCATTGGAATTGCAGGTGCAGGTATCTTAGGTCGAGTACTCGCTTGGCGTTTAGTACAAGCGGGTTTTAAGGTTAGCCTATTTGATAGTGACAGTAAGCACGGTAATCAAGGTGCAGTGTGGACAGCAGCCGGTATGCTGACCCCCCACACGGAACTCGAAGCCTCAAACGCTGTGTTTGAATTAGAGCTAAGTGCATTGTCACGTTGGACTAGTTTAGCGGAGTCACTAACAGGGTTAGTGACCTTAAATCGCGGTGGCTGCTTAGTCGTCGCGCATCCACAAGACACGGCTAGCCTCGCACAATTTAATCAAGTACTGCAGCATCATGCTGCTCGTGCTTCGGCTCAAGCGGAGCATTTAGACTATGCTGCACTCAAAGACTTACAGCCCGAATTAGCAGAGCGCTTTCGTAAAGCACTTTGGTTTCCACAAGAGCAATGGGTCAACCCACACGAAGTTATGCATGCCTTAGCGACCAAGCTACTAGAGGCCGGTGTAGAATGGCATGAGTCCTCACCCATCACGACACTTAGTGCCTATACGCTTCAGACCCCACACCATACCTATACTTTTGATTGTGTGGTGGATACGCGCGGCCTCGGTGCAAAAGAGGCTTGGCAAGGTTTCCGTGGGGTGCGCGGTGAAGTGATTGAGGTATTCGCCCCTGAGGTGGAGTTAAACTGCCTCGTGCGCCTGTTGCATCCGCGTTATGCGCTTTATATTGTGCCCCGCCCTCATCATCATTATGTGATTGGTGCGACTCAAATTGAGAGTGAAGACTCTAGCCCCATTAGTGTACGCTCGGCCTTGGAATTATTAAGTGCTGCCTATAGTATTCATAGTGGCTTTGCTGAGGCGCGGATTGTAGCGCTGCGTACTAACTGCCGCCCCACCTTGCCCGACCATGCACCCCATCTTCAGGTAGAACGTGGCCTCCTACGTGCCAATGGCTTATATCGACATGGTATACTATTGAGCCCTGAAATAGCCTATCAGCTTGAGCAACAATTGGAGTATGCCCTATGTTAACCCTCACGCTTAACGGTGAGACCATACAAGCCCATGCGAATACATTACTGGATCAAATACTTGCCGAGTATTTAGAAAATATTGATCTACCCTTTGCTGTGGCTATTAATGGGGTATTTGTGCCACGCCAACAATATACGAAAACTACGCTAAAACAAGGCGATAGTATTGAAGTGCTTAGCCCTAATGTAGGAGGTTAATATGAGTACTTGGCAATTAGCGGATCAGACCTTAAATAGCCGCTTACTAATCGGTACAGCGCTCTATCCCGCGCTGACTACCATGCAAGACAGTATTGTGGCCTCTGGAGCCGAGGTCGTTACAGTATCATTGCGCCGCCAAAATACCGCAGGGCAAGCCTTTTGGAGTGAACTTAAAGCTTTAAAGCGTTTGATTCTCCCCAATACCGCCGGTTGTTATTCTGCTAAAGAAGCGATTACTACCGCACACATGGCGCGGGAAGTGTTTGGCACTCACTGGATTAAACTGGAAGTGATTGGGGATGATTATACCCTACAGCCTGATCCTTTTGGTCTAGTCGAAGCGGCTACTGCTTTGATTAAAGAGGGTTTTGAGGTGTTTCCCTATTGCACCGATGATCTAGTATTGTGTCAACGCTTGGTCGATGCAGGTTGCCGTATTCTGATGCCGTGGGGCGCACCGATTGGAACTGGCAAGGGTTTGATTAATCCTTATGCACTCAAAACCTTACGCGCTCGCTTTCCAGACTTAACCTTGATTGTGGATGCTGGACTAGGCGCACCCTCACATGCAGCTCAAGCCATGGAATTAGGTTTTGATGGGGTACTGCTCAATACCGCTATTGCTAAAGCGCATCACCCTATACAAATGGCGCAAGGGTTTAATTATGCCGTACAAGCCGGACGTGCCGGATTTGAGGCTGGTCTGATGCCAGAGCAAGATTTAGCCCAACCCAGCACCCCCATATTAGGTACGCCGTTTTGGTTGGGGCATTAGCTACCCCCCAATTTTCTATCCTTAGGTCAATCTACTGACTTATAAGGCTTTTTAGATTAGATAGGA
The DNA here is from genome assembly GCF_000380185.1 of Thiofilum flexile DSM 14609. Taxonomy (GTDB): domain Bacteria; phylum Pseudomonadota; class Gammaproteobacteria; order Thiotrichales; family Thiotrichaceae; genus Thiofilum; species Thiofilum flexile. The sequence goes on along the minus strand of NZ_KB904769.1, from coordinate 142,893 downwards.
GTTTGATAAACATACCAAGCAAATGGGTATGATATTTATTTTTCTAAAAAAACATACCCAAGCGGCTAGAAATCTAGCGGCTTGGATATCATCCCACCCCATACCCATTTTTCACAACGGTGATTCGGCTAATCGGTCTCCCTTTCTCCTAGCCTCAAAGATAAAGCAACGGTTGTGAATTCCGAAATGACTTAATCGCATCGTGCAAGCAAAAGGCTTTACACGTGGCTATTCTCATTTAAGTACTTAAGTCTAAGGGCTTTCTGCCTGTATAACTGAGCATTAAGGTGCTCATGTACCTATTGGGGGTTTTAAATTATCAACTAAAGGATACTCTTTTATATCATCAATGGGAATACCATGATTTAATAGTGCTCGCCTTATCAAAAATGGAAGTGTATTTGCGTCACTTGGATATTTAGCAAGCTGTTGATTTGCATAATCATCTACATGTTTTAGCAATGTGTTTACATCCATGCAATTAAGTATATGATAAGAAGACCATATAGCGTCCTCAACACTATGCTCAAGCTCTTCGTTTGTAGCTTTGAATTTAAGCCTACATTGATGGATGATTACAAAATTTTGCCCTCCTTGATGATGGATAACAAGTTTGAACTCTGGAATTTTTTTTATTAGTTTGCCACGATAATCTCGTCTAAGATCATAAAAAGCCTGTGATAAGATTACTTTTCCCTCTACTCGATAAATGGTTCTTTGCATAGTTTCAGTGTCTAAAAACCAGTATACCTTAAATGTATTTCTCCTTAGTCTATGCCCATATTCATCCAATAAAGGCTTAAGCTGTTGCTCCGTACCTTGTTTAGAACCTGTATACCAAGCACTAACAATTGACTGCTGTGTTCGACATAATTTAGCTATTTCTTGCTGAGTCTTGCCATCATTAATAGCAAAGCGGACAAGCTCACGTGTCCACTTAAACACTCTTTTCTTCGAGTTTTTACTATCTGACATTATTTCATCCATATGCAGAAAGAAAGAGATCGATCAGATCTCTTCCTTTATTATCACCTACTTTTTCTGCTTACGACCAATATTTGCTGGATTTTGAGGATTCATTTGCCATCCTCTATTGCCTTGGTTTTTATCATAAGTTTTGTTAGTACCTGGAGTACCTTTATTAGGGTTATTTATATCTGAATTATGATCGTTTTGCTTGTTCATTTTAGATGTCTCCGTTTTTTTCTGCTCAAGACCAGTATTTGCTGGGTTTTGAGGATTCATTTGCCACCCTCTGTTGCCCTGGTTTTTATCATAAGTTTTGTTAGTACCTGGAGTACCTTTATTAGGGTTATTTATATCTGAATTATGATCGTTTTGTTTACTCATTTTGAATATCTCCGCTTAATTTGAATGATGACCAGTCTAGCAACTTTACCAATTATCGCTATTGATCATTTAGTGATATCTAGTGATAAAACATGATATTGCTATCATCACCAACTTACTCTGTCTGTTCTGACCATCAAATACATTGCCCTACTCAAACGCGCATCAAGCACAGCAAGCCCAAAACTATCTTCCCACAGCCCAGTGGTAGGCAATGACACCCACTATTTTTAGCTTAATGCTAGGGTGTAGATGCTTAAGGCATTAAAGTACTCAACATACCTTGCTATACTGCGCACGTTTTAATCAATTAAACCAAGAGAACTTCAATGCAATTAAAACAGTGGGCTATCCTTTCCTCTCTAGTGGTAATGGGCTTTACCACTCCGCTTCAGGCAGCCAGTCCGTTTATTGGCATTAATACCAATGAATCGACTCACTTCGATGCTAGCCTTCCTTTCGTGGATTTATTTAAAACATCCGAACCCTTTAAAGACTCCAGCTATACCAAAGGCAATATTCAATTAGACAATCTCGGCTGGGTACGCAACCTCAATGGGGGGCAGGCGGGCACCTATTTTATTCGCTGGATACCTTATGATGCCTTTCCTAAAGGGCTATACACCGTGCGCTATCAGGGCAAAGGGGTGCTTAACTATCAAGAGGATGTCAAGGTTGTTAAGCGCGGCGCTAATCAAGATATCCTTGAACTAGTCCCTAATGCGGCTAATGAAATCAATGCGGCGTTAGTTATTACTCAATCTGACCCTAGAGACCCGATTCGGAATATTCAAATCACTATGCCCGGCGGCATTTGCCATGGCAATCCTTTTAAGGCCGTACCGAATGCCACCGCTTGCGGGGGGGGCAGTTATTTGAGTTTTGCGGATCATGCCGATACGGTTTTATTCAATCCCGACTATCTCAATTTCATGCGCCAATTCAAGCTATTACGCTTTATGAATATGTCCGGTATTACCCGTAATGACATCCAAACATGGCAGCAAATGCCTAATGTGCAAAATGCCACCTGGGGGGGTAAAGAAGGCAGACGGGGTGTACCACTTGAAGTGATGGTACAGCTCGCTAATACCTTAAATGCGAATGCGTGGTTTAATATCCCCCACCGCGCCAATGATCAATTAGTGCAGCAATATGCCGCCTATGTCGCTGCTAATTTACGCCCTAATCTCAAAGCCTATGTGGAATACACCAATGAGGCGTGGAATGAGGCCTTTTCCCAAGCTAAATATGTGCGTCAAATGGGAGCACAACAAGGCTTAGCTAAAGATCCTATTATGGCGGGGATTAATTACTATGGTAGACGTAGTAAACAAATTTTCCAAATGTTTGAACAAGCCTTTCACGGTACACAACGCTTAGTGCGCGTCATTGGGGGCTGGTCAGGTCGCCCGGATTTAACTCCGTTTTTTTTAAAGCCGGATGATGTTTATAAAAATACCGATGTGTTTGCTATTGCTCCGTATTTTTATGCGAATCAAGATAGCTTAATGCAAATAAAAACCGTCGATGATGTATTTGCACTACTGAATGACCCCAAACAGCCTTATGGTATTGCAGCGACGCTCAGGCAAGTCCAAAAACATGCGGAACTAATTGCCCCGTATAAAGTACATTTAGTAGCCTATGAAGGTGGGCAGCATCTTGTACACTATGGCACTAAGTCACGTATGCAATACCCTAACCCCTTGTTATCAGGAGCCAATAAAGATCCACGTATGGCTCAAGCCTATACCCAACTATTACAAGGCTTTAAACAAGCGGGTGGGCAGTTATTTGTGGCGTTCTCTTCTCCACGTCCCCATGCCTTTTTTGGTTTCTGGGGTATGAAAGAACATATCCGTCAACCGGATAATCAAGCACCTAAACTACAGGCGATTCAACGCTTCTAGAGTAGTGTTATAACGCTATGAAACTCGGCCTATGTTAAGGGCGATGGGTATACAACCGTAAGCCCATCACCTAATCAACATAGGCCGAGTACTCTATATGGATAGCCAATGCGAACAAAGACCCTAATAACCCTTTCACTCACAGCCATTACTATCCTATGTGCCTTAGCATATGAGCCTACCCGAACTACTATTGAGTATATTTATACAAAGATGCGCGGCGGATACACCGTTGAAGAACGACTAGAGCAATACGGTAGCAGCGTTGCGAGTCGATTAAGACCTTATTTTGAGTTAGCAAAGGTTAACTATCCTCCTACAGAAGTGGCTTATCTTGCCTTTAAAGATACGGCCCAATTAGAGGTTTATGCTCGCTCACCTGAAACAGCATCATGGGTATTTATTCGCGCCTACCCTATTGTGCAAATGAGCGGAAAGTTAGGGCCAAAGCTTAGAGAGGGAGATCGCCAAGTACCAGAGGGTATTTACCAGTCAGCGTTATTAAACCCTAATAGCCGCTATCATCTCGCTATTCGAGTCAGCTACCCGAATAGTTTTGATCAGGAAATGGCTCGTTTAGAGGGCAGAGATCAATTAGGTGGCGATATTATGATTCATGGCAGCTCCGTTTCAATTGGGTGCTTAGCAATGGGTAATACAGTGGCTGAAGAGTTATTCACTCTTTCTGCTCTCATCGCACCCACAAAAACCAAAATCATTATCAGCCCTACCGATTTTCGCCTAAACCCCAACTATACCCACACTGAAGAAATGGAGTGGATTAACCTGCTATATCATCAATTAAGCACTGAATTAGCTGAGTTTAAGCAATAATATTGCTGGGCTAAGAGGGTTAGTATAATAGAGGTTATCCGTTAAAACCCGTAGTATAACAATGCGTAGGCTATTACCTACCTAGAGGACACGGTGTATATTTTGACCGTGAGCAAATTCGGCAAGCTGCCCAATTAGGTTTAGCTTTCGATCTTGATTTTTATTATGTTGACGATTTTGGGCATTGATTAATTTAGCCTTAGGCTAACCTAATAGATGGACAGATAAAAACATGGCACTTGAAATCATCTATAAAAACCTGTTTGAAAGCTCAGAAGAGGGAATCATTCTGACCATAGATGGTGCTGCTAAAGGATTAGAGGGTAATCTTGCTAGAGCCTTTGCCAGATTATACCCCGATGTTTGGGACGATATAGAATACACACTAAACTACCCTATACCTCTAGGGGTTACTAAAATATACCCTATTCATCCCGATTATGAATGTAAATATGCCTATTGTTTTATAGCATCAACGCTTCATCATTTGGAAACGCTTTCCGAACCAGAAAAACTTAGCATTCAAACCCACGCATTTAGGCAGGTATTATCACTAGCCGAAGCAAAAGGCATAAAAACTATTGCTACGGCTGTTATGGTCGGTGGATGGCGTTTAGACTTATTAGTGGCACTGGATAATATGCTAAAAACATATTTCAGTGCGGCACTGGCTTCAACGAAACTACCTTTAGTTAAACTATATATCCTGTCGAAATCCGACTTTACTACTGTTTCAGTCTATATTCGTGACACTTATAGTCATGCAACCATTACTGATTCGAGTATCCAGTTCACCTAATTGCTAGAACCCGCTTGGCAATCAGGAAACCACCTTGTAACCTAACCCCCTATATGACCGCTCTAGGAGTTTATCTTGCACACCCCGCGCCAAGCCTTTGCCCGCTGTACCCATCCCCATTTAGGCCTTTATCCCATTGTTGATCGCGCTCAGTGGTTGGAACGTTTACTGCCTTTAGGTATACGGACTATTCAAGTGCGCATTAAAGATTTAACCGGAGAGGCGTTAAAGCAAGAATTAGCCACGAGTGTGCAACTCGCCCAACAGTATCAAGCACAATTATTTATTAATGACTATTGGGAGTTAGCGCTAGAGCTAGGTGCCTATGGGGTACATTTAGGGCAAAAAGATATAGAAACGGCGGATCTGATAAAACTACAACAAGCGGGCATACGTTTAGGGCTTAGTAGCCATTGCGAAGACGAAGTACAACGTGCTTTAAGCCTACAACCGAGCTATATCGCCACCGGGCCTGTCTATCCTACCCAAACTAAAATCATGCCTTGGCAGCCGCAAACCTTAGAGGGTGTTCGGCATTGGCGTAAGAAAATCCCCTATCCCTTAGTAGCGATTGGGGGAATTAACGCAGAACGCTTACCCACTGTATGGGAAACCGGCGTTGATGGTGTCGCTGTATTAAGTGTCATCACACAAGCACCAAACCCAGAACAAGTCACACGTGAATTATTAGCCTTGAGTCCGGCTTTATCATGACCCGCCCCGTAGTATTAGTCCTAGCCGGACACGACCCCACGGGCGGAGCGGGGATTCAAGCGGATAGTGAAGCGCTTGCGGCTAATGGTTGCCATGCGATATCTGTCATTACCTGCTTGACGGTGCAAGATACGCATAATGTGAAACGTACTCTCCCGATTAGTCCAGATATTATTGCTGTGCAATTAGAGTGCTTATTAGCCGATATGCCGATTGCAGCGCTTAAAATTGGCTTGCTGGGTAGTAGTGATTTAATTCCTATCGTGGAAAAGATACTTCTAAAATACCCCTCTATTCCCAAAGTACTCGATCCGGTATTAGCGGCGGGTGGGGGGACTTCTTTAGCTAGCCAGCAGTTGACTACCCAAATACGGGAGCAGTTACTACCCCACATTACCTTAACTACCCCCAATGTACCGGAATTAGCACGACTGAGTGCCTTACCAAAAGCGTCTAGCAGTGAGCAGGCTCAGGTGTTACTAAAATTTGGCTGTAAGGCAGTACTACTAACAGGCACTCACGCCCCTACCCCTAAAGTGATTCAGTGCCTCTATCAGCCTCAGCAAGCCCCCCAACAATGGGAATGGGAGCGCTTACCCGAAACCTATCATGGTTCGGGTTGCACGTTAGCATCAGCCTGCACCGCCTTTTTAGCTCAAGGTTTACCTCTAGAAGCAGCACTTGAACAAGCCCAACAATATACATGGCAGACCTTGGCGCAAGCAGAGTCGCTAGGTGGTGGTCAATGGATACCTAAGCGGATTTAAAGGTAAGGTAAGCAACGTAAGCGGGTATTTCTGGAGCAGTCTTGGCGGCAAGGATGCCGCCTTGTAGCGTACAAGGATGTATTCACAGCGACTGCGGAAGAAATACCCGCTTACGTTGCATCAGATGGTTCAACTAATTCTTTTGCAACTCACGCAACACATGATGCAATTCAGCAGGCAAAGGCGCTTCTAAGCGATAACGCCGCCCCGTCATGCGCAAAATAAACTCCATGTGATTGGCATGTAAAAACATCCGTTTTAAACCCAGCGCTTTCAGCTCTCGATTGAGGGCAAAATCACCATAACGATCATCCCCTAAAATCGGATAGCCTAAATGCGCTAACTGCACCCGAATCTGATGCATACGCCCGGTGAGGATTTTGACATCCATGAGAGTAGCTTGAGACATAATGCGCTTAGGGGTAAAAATACTTTCCGCTTCTTTGCCCTCGTCGTCATCGTCTAGCACGCGCATTTTGTGACCGCGTACGGCATTATGTTCGCGCATTAGATTAGTCGTGATATGTTGCACGCCGTCTTGCCATTGTCCCGCGACTAAGGTTTGATAACGTTTATCCACCTCCCCCTCACGCATTAAAGCATGCAATTGGGTCAAGGCTTCACGCGACTTCGCTAGGGCTACCACTCCGCTGGTATCCCGATCAATGCGGTGGACTAACTCCACATAGGGCAAATTCGGGCGCAATTGACGAAACGCTTCAATCAGCCCCACCTCGTGCCCCGTTCCACCATGCACCGGAATCCCTGCGGGTTTATTTAAAGCAATGATTTGCTCATCTTCAAAAATCACTGCCCGCTCGATTTGTTGTAGCAAACTATGCGCAGCTACGGCTTTAGTATCTTGGGGCACTTCATCTTGTTTAACCGGAGGAATACGCACCACTTCCCCCAAGGCCAATTTATGCTCTGGCTTAATACGCCCTTTATTTACCCGCACTTCACCCTTACGAATAATGCGGTAAATCACACTTTTGGGCACATTTTTAAAATAGCGTAATAAAAAATTATCGATACGCTGACCGGCTTCGTGCTCGGAAACCGTGTGGTATTGAACAGTCATAGTCTCACCTAGATACCACTGGGGTAGTCATGGGGTAATCAACTAGGTTTTTACTGACACCAGCACGTAATCCTAATTGAATGTAATTAGTCAAATTGATATATTCGCATAGGGTTCAAATTGGGTGATAAGCTGTCATTCAATTTGCAGCTAGACCCTTCCCTGCGTCAAAGGCAGGCATGATAGGGCGCATACCCAAACGATTCAATCAAATTCTTAATCTGAGTTTGATCGATCAGCGTAGACGATGATAATGGGATAGTGTATTGGGCTTACAGACAATACTGCCGTTACGCTAGATCACTACTGTTTTATGTGTGTCAGTTACCCACATAAGGCGAAACAAGAACCGTAGTACCTGTACCTGCATCTTAGTTTAGACCAGGTAGGCAAAACCGATTTTAGGTAAGAGGCAATAAAGCGTCTTACTAAGCCAGCTAGTAAAGTAGTCATTTCACAATATTTAAGCCTAAAGCTTAACAATAAGGTCGACAAATGATTGATTTAAAAGCTATTTCTGTGATATGACCTCTTAACTGAATAGCCTATGGAGCTTACAGCATAACTTCAACACTGTTTCAATCAGGCAGACTTAATAACCTGAAAGACAAGGAAAAAGTTTAAGTTCACTATGTGTATAGTGGATAAGGGTTAGTCCTAAACCGGGGTGCTTTAACAGGTACTACATATAGCGAGATATGTAGTACATGAAACGTATTTTAATTAATGCCACTCAGCCTGAAGAAATTCGGGTGGCAATGGTCGATGGTCAACGTCTATATGATTTAGATATTGAACACACCTTTAAGGCACAGAAAAAAGCGAATATTTATAAGGGTGTTATTACCCGTATTGAGCCTAGTCTGGAGGCTGCTTTTGTGAATTATGGCGCTCAGCGTCATGGTTTTTTATCCTTCCGTGAAGTCGCTAAAGAGTATTATCACCCCAATGCCAATGTGACTAATGGTCGCCCGAATATCAAAGATGTCTTGCGCGAAGGCCAAGAAATTCTCGTGCAAGTCGATAAAGAAGAACGCGGTAATAAAGGGGCAGCACTCACTACGCATATTAGCCTTGCCGGGCGTTATTTGGTGTTAATGCCTAATAACCCTAAAGCCGGTGGCGTATCACGGCGTATTGAAGGCGAAGATCGTCAGCAAATTAAACAAACCCTCTCCGATTTAGATATTCCCGATAATATGGGCGCGATTGTACGCACCGCTGGGGTCGATCGAGAACTAGAAGAATTACAATGGGATTTAGACTATCTTAAAACCCTGTGGGAAGCGATTGTGTATGCCTATGAGCATCACCCTGCCCCTACACTGCTCTATCAAGAAAGTAATGTCATTATTCGCGCCTTACGCGATTATTTCCGTCGTGATATTGGCGAGATTGTGATTGATAACCCGGCGGTTTATAAGCAGGCGCATGACTTTATGCAGGCGGTAATGCCGCATAATTTGCGCAAACTAAAGCACTACAAAGAATCCACCCCATTATTTAGTCGTTACCAAGTCGAACATCAGATCGAAACCGCTTTCCAGCGCTCGGTAAATCTGCCTTCTGGTGGTGCGATTGTTATTGATCATACCGAGGCCTTAGTCTCGATTGATATTAACTCGGCACGCTCTACTAAGGGACAGGATATTGAAGAAACCGCGCTGAATACCAACCTTGAAGCGGCAGATGAAATTGCACGTCAATTACGTCTACGTGACCTAGGTGGTCTTATCGTGATTGACTTCATTGATATGTTGCCCAGCAAACATCAACGCGAAGTTGAGCGGCGGTTACGGGATGCCTTAAAAGTCGATCGGGCGCGGGTACAGGTAGGTCGTATTTCACGCTTTGGTTTATTAGAGATGTCGCGCCAACGCTTGCGCCCTTCACTCGGTGAATCGAGCCAATTAGTCTGCCCACGCTGTGAAGGCCACGGTCATATTCGTAACACCGACTCCTTAGCTCTATCGATTTTACGCCTCATGGAAGAAGAAGCCATGAAGGAAATGACCGGGCATGTGATTGTACAGGCTCCCGTTCCAGTGGCTACTTTCTTGCTCAATGAAAAGCGTGAGGCAATTAGTAATATTCAACAGCGCCGTGATATTACTCTAACCATCGTGCCTAATCCGCATTTAGATACACCGCATTATGATATTGTGCGGGTGCGCAGTGATGAAATTGAGACCATTGGCCCTAGCTACGAGCATATTCAGCGTCTGCCACATAGTACGGATGATGCGCGTGCTGATAATAAGGTAGCCCCTCAAGTCATTGATATTCCAGTGGTAGGTAATGTCGTACCTAATCAACCTGCGCCACAAGCACGTAGGGGTATGAATGAACCTATGGTGGCTGATCGCGGTACTAGCTTAATTCGGCGCATTTTAGGCGGCTTATTTAGCACCGAGCCTGCACACGCTGATACACCAGCCCGTGAGGAGCGTAAAAGCCGCGATGACCGCCGTTCACGGAAGGCGGCGAATGATAATGATCGCATTGAAGCAGAAGCCTTAGCAGCAAGCTCCAAACGCAGTGTGCCGGATCAGGACGAGGATTTCGATGATCTCTATAGAGAGCCTAGTGATAATGATTCCGAAGAAGTAGATGAAATTATTACACCAGTACGTGCTGAACGATCCACACGCGGCCCACGATCAGAGCGTAACAATCGTCAGAACCGTAATCGGAATCGGGAGCGAGTTGAAGAGCGCAAAGAAGAGTTAGAAGACGTCAATTCAGCCGAAAAACTCGAACTAGCAGAAGAGGCTGAGGTGGAAATTACCCTTACCGTACCACACGAAAGTAATGGCAATAATGCGCGTGGAGGCCGAGGGCGCAATCGCCGTCGGGGACGGCGGGATGAGTTGGATATTGAGGCTGATACTACACCTATTGTTGCAGATAGTGAGGAGACTGAAGAGCCTAAAGAATGGGCTACTCTCACGACTCAAGAGGAAGCAGTAACAGATGTTATTGAGGACATTATTACTGAAGAACCCACTCAAGCCGATACGCCTAGCTTTGTACCGCGTAATGCACATAATCGTCGCCGCTCCCAACGCCACCGCAGTCGGCGTGAATCGCGCCCAGAAAAAGGCGCTCCGATTATGGATGAAGAAGGTAATACTCCTATCTGGGCTTTAGACGAGGCTAATGAAACGAATGATCCTGTCAATAATCATGAGTTTGATCTAGCGCCTGAATATCCTGTCTATGAGCCTGAGTTAGTCTTTGATGCGGCAATGCAAGCCCAAGGAACTGACGATGCCAGTGGTTCTGTAGTGGATACCGTGGAGCAACCTACTACTAAAACTCGGTATGAGCACAAACAAATCTCCTTTACCCTAGAAGCTGACACAGAACAGGTTCCTGTCTTTGAGGATGAAACGGCAGATTTTACTAACCTGGTGAAATCGACGGATCAAACAGAAGAGGCCATCGTTGCTTTAACGACGCCAAAGTATCTGCATCCACTAGACGAGTCGTTCTATCGTGATTTATTAGCTATCACGACTGAAACCGTAGAGCAAGTAGCTGCAGAAGCAGACGATCACCACCATATCACAGCTATTGAACAACCTACTCCGGCTGATGTGCCTGCTATTGTTTTAGCAGCTACACCACAAAAGGTAGAACCCTTAGGCGTAGAAGCATTAGGTGTAGAAACCAGCGCTAACGATACCGCCCCGAAAGCAGCAGCGGTAGAGTTAGAGGTGGAAACGTCTTCTAATGATACGGCTCAACAAGTAGCGATGGAGGAAGCCGGCGCAGACATCGCCACTCATGATACCGCTCAAACGTTAGCTGCAGAGGCTGAAGCAGAGACGGAAACTACTACTAACGATACCGCTCACAGTATTAACCCAGAACCTGAGGTGGACAATAATAATATTGTTGTTACCCCTATTGTGGTTGAGACTAAGGCCGCAATAGAGCAGGTCGAGGAAAAGTTTGAAGCAGAGCCAGCTCCTGTTCTTTCAGCAGAGAGTGAGAATGCCCGTAGCTTTGAGGAATTAGCCACTCCTGCTCCGGTGGCGGTAGCTCCTGCTAAAAAGCTACCCTCTTGGATGCATCAACCTATTGAGTAAGTAAATCGAATCATTGGCTGGGTAGCATTTAATGCCCAGCCAATGCGAGGCGCTGTTCAATATCTACTAATAGCCCCTCAGTGGCCTCATCAATCAAATCCAATACCCGCTCAAAGCCATTCTCCCCACCGTAATAGGGATCAGGAACTTCCGCCAAAGCCGGTAATTGTGGCGCAAAACTCAATAATAATTTTAACTTTTGCTTATAAACCAGGGGAGTCATACGTTGTAAATATTGCAAATTATGCATATCCATTGCCAATACATAATCAAACTCAGCAAAATCTAATTCCTGTACTAGGCGGGCACGTTGCTCCGATAAATCAATGCCTCGGCGTAGGGCGGCTTGCTGTGAACGCTTATCTGGCGGGCTACCCACATGATAGGCATGCGTACCCGCAGAATCGACAAACACATACTGCTGCCAGTTGCGTTGTAGCAATTTAGACTCCAAAACACCCTGTGCAGTCGGTGAACGGCAAATATTGCCCATGCAAACCATTAACACCTTGATTTTAGCCATTATATTCTCCCAGCTAAGATTCTATTCAAACAAGCTGATTATACTATTAGTACCTAATTTAAGGTTCAACATTGGTACAAATTAGGGACACTCATTCGGTCAATAATTTTTTACGCAAGGACTTGCACTTTACCTATAAATTGCGTTCAATGAATGTCTAAAAAACTAATGTCTAATAATTTCATTATACTAATAAGGGCTTACTATGAAACAGGTTATCTTATCGCTGGGGGTCGTGGCGAGTTTGAGTGCATGCACTGTTGTTCCTGTTCCTGTGGCGGTTATCCAACCCAAATCCGCCACAGTCGCACAATACTCTGCTTTACCTAATGCGCTACCCGTCGCTTATCACTCAACACCTGTTACCACACCTGCTGTTAATGTCGCGGTTGCCAGACCTCCGGTGGTAACATCCACTCCGCAAGTCAATCCTCAAGCCGTACGTATCTATCAACCTACGGTACTGACGAAACAACCTATTAAAAACTTAAACCAAATTGCCGAAAAAATTTATCTCAATGAAACCGGGGGCAAGGCTAATCAATTAGTGCGCTGGAATAGCGTGGGTAATTATGCCGTACTAGGGATAGGACGCTTCTCTTGGTATCCTAATAATCAAACTTATAAACACAATGATACCTTTCCTGAGTTGCTACAATATATGCAAGTACGCGGGGTAGCACTCCCAACTTGGCTAACTCAACGCCAAACACGTGGGGGGCCTTGGAGAAATCGTCGTGCGTTTGATAATGCGCTCAATGATAGACAAATGCATGAATTACAAGCATTTTTAGCCAATACTAAAAACCTACAAGCTAACTTTATGTTGGAGCGTTTAAAACAAGCCCGTCCTGAATTACTCAGTCAATTCAATACTAGGGAACAAACGATTATTAATCAGAATTACCAAACCCTACTGCAAACACCTGAAGGCTTATATGCTTTATTGGATTATGTGAGCTTTAAAGGGGATGGTTTAAATCCTAATGAGCGTTATAACAATCAAGGCTGGGGCTTAGCTCAAGTATTATTATCCATGCAACCTAACACAGGGGCTAGAGCACTGGATGCCTTTAAATTGGCGGCTGAAGAGGTATTATTGCAACGTATTGCTAATGCACCTTTAGAGCAACGAGAAGCACGGTTCCTAGCTGGCTGGCGAGCGCGTTTGAATACTTATCAACCTAATACAGTGGCTATGCGTTAAGCGTATTCATCTCGTTAAAATATTAAAGACCACTTTAGAGTGGTCTTTAATCGTCACAGTCTATCGATCTCGCCTAGACTTAGGGGCTGAAAGAGGAGCCGCAACCACAAGTAGTGGTAGCATTAGGATTACGGATTACAAACTGTGCTCCCTCTAATCCTTCGGTATAATCGATTTCAGCGCCTACCATATATTGAAAACTCATGGGATCAATTAATAATTTAACCCCACCCTTTTCTACAGCAGTATCACCCTCATTTTCGCTTTCGTCGAAGGTAAAGCCATATTGAAAACCTGAACAACCGCCCCCTGTTACAAAGACTCGTAACATTAAAGCGTCGTTTTTTTCTTCGGCAATCAAAGCCTTGACCTTAGCAGCAGCGGCATCTGTGAAAACCAGAGGAGACGCAGTCTCAACAGTCATTCTAATAATCTCCTACTAAAAAAGTATGCTACGACGTTAGCATCGTTATTCTAAAAGGGCAATATGTCCTTTAGCGCGTGATGATTTACTGAAACTATTGATTTTGGCTCTCAACGGGTGGCTCTACGATAAGCTCCGGAGTCGCTACAGCCGGTGGTAATGCTGGTGCGGCAGGTTTAGCCTCTGGTTTTTGGCGTACCAGTTTACCATTGACCTCAGCTCCTACCGCCATCTCTAGTAAATTATAATACACATCACCACAAATACGCGCTTTCTCAAATAACTCTACCTTACCATGGGCAAACACATCGCCATCAATGGAGCCATTGAGCACCATGCTAGGAACTCGTACTTCACCAATGATTCGGCCTTGCTCACTTAAAATTAAAGTAGCATCGTCATTCTCGGCAATGAGATTCCCCTTCACCGTCCCTTCAATATGTAAACCACCGGAAAATTGTAAATCACCATCAATGGTAGTACCCCGCCCGATTAAAGTATCCACACGAGCACTGCGTACTTTAGGCTCTTGAGGTTGGGTATTCGTGGGCAAGGGAGCACTTACAGCCGATGAACTAGTATTTTGTGGCACTGCGGGTAAAGGCATAGGTGCTGGGGCTGGTTTAGAACTCTTACCAAACATTAATATTTACTCCTAATTAGTTTTATGGGTCTAATCGCTGCCCGAATGCGCGACTAGTTACCTCTTTGGTTACCTATTTAACTTTATCGTAATGGTGTGCAAGAGTAACATTATTTGGCATGTAATAGTGACGTTTTGCCACTAACATCCACTCTAGACTCGTTCCTTACGCTTTCATCTGGCTAAATAACAATCAGTTTACAACATTTACACGCTATCATGCTGCAAATCCTACATCCAGAAAAATGTCATGTATAATACGTCTTTCCCTTTTGGACAACTACTGACTCCGTTATGAAAATCGATATTAAAGCTTTAATAGTGTTGGGTGTAGTGGTCGCTGCGGCGGTCTTCTTTTTCTTAGTACCCGGATCAGGTGGCTTACAAGCCGCCCCTAATAGCACGGTTACGACCATTGATGGTGATAAAATTGAGCTGAATAAGCTCAAAGGTAATCCCTATCTAGTGGTATTTTGGGCAACTGATTGCCCCGGCTGCGTGGAAGAGATCCCTGAGCTTATTAAGTTTAAACAAGATCCGGCTAATACCACGGTTCCTATTATCGCTATTGCCATGCCACACGATAATCTGGATGCGATTCGCACCATGCGTACTCAAAAGCAAATGAACTATGACATTGTCTTTGACCAAGATGGTTCGCTGGTTAAAGCCTTTGGTGGGGTAAAAGTCACCCCGACTAATTTCCTCGTCAATGCTGATGGGCAAATCGTATTGGCTAAGATGGGTAATCTCACTCTACAAGACTTACAAAAACGTGTGGCTGAGCTAAAGGCTAGTTAAATGGATAGCCTCTATATTTGGATAAAGGCACTCCATGTGATCTTTATGGTGACTTGGTTTGCGGGCTTATTTTATCTGCCGCGCCTGTATGTCTATCACGCTATGCCGGAGAATCAAACTAGCTTTGAGCTATTTAAGGTCATGGAGCGGCGCTTATTTGGCATCATGACTATCGGCGCTATCCTGACCTTAGTATTCGGTATTACTATGCTGGTCTTAGGACAGGGTGTGTTATTTAAAATGGGCTGGTTTCATGCCAAGTTGCTCTTACTATTGGCCTTATTTGCCTATCACTATGCTTGCTATCGCTTCATGCTAGCCTTTAGAGCGGATGCTAACCAACATTCTCAACGTTGGTATCGTTATTTTAATGAGATACCGGGCTTATTATTGATTTTAATTGTGCTATTAGCCGTGGTGAAACCCTTTTAAGCTCAGGAGAGACAGAGGTAGACGACTACCTCTGTTAGGTTTAGTGTTCTAATATTGAATCATCCTGCCCTAAATACGGTGCTAACTCATATAAGGCACGTTGATAAACACGCCGCTTGAAAAACACCACATTACGTGCGGGAGACCAATAATCCACCCATTCCCAATGATCAAACTCAGGATGGGAGCACGCTGTTAAATTAACCTCTTTGTCCCGACACAGCATACGTACCAAAAACCAGCGTTGTTTCTGTCCGATGCACAGCGGTTTCGCACGACGGCGAATCATGTAATGGGGGATGCGATAACGCAGCCACCCCCGCGTTTGACCAATGACCTCGACTTGACTCGCTTGTAAACCCGTTTCTTCAAATAGCTCTCGAAACATCGCTTGCAAAGGTGTCTCCCCGTGATCAATGCCGCCTTGGGGGAATTGCCAAGAATCTTGTCCAAAACGCCTTCCCCAAAACACTTTGCCGTCGCAATTACAGAGGATAATGCCGACATTAGCACGAAAGCCGTCCTCATCAATCACGACATCACTCCTAAAAAATGTTTAATAAGATTCTTTCATATTCACCATGATTCGGCAATTTCAACCCGCTACAATGGTGCACTTTGATCAGACCTTAGGACGAGTACCATGACCTTAGCATTATTTGATTTAGATAATACCCTCTTAGATGGGGATAGTGATTTTGAGTGGGGGCAGTTTTTAGCTCGCAAAGGCTTAGTGGATGGGCCGACTTATACTGCCAAAAACTTGGAATTTTATGAGCAATATAAAGCCGGTACGCTCAATATTTATGAGTTTGCGCGCTTTTCGCTGACCCCGCTGAGCCAGCATGATGATGAGACCTTAAATAAACTGCACCACGAATTCATGGCGACGGTCATCCAAGAAAAAATGTCACCGAAAGCCCTTGAGTTAGTTAATAAACACAGAGCGCAAGGGCATACGCTGATGATTATTACCGCGACTAATAGCTTTGTGACCCGCCCAATCGCTGAGGCATTTGGTATTGAACATTTAATCGCGACCGAGCCTAAGCGAGTGAATGGGCGTTATACCAATGAAGTCGAAGGTGTGGCCTCTTTTAAGGGGGGTAAAGTGACACGCTTACAAGATTGGTTGAAAAATCATGCCGAAACATTAGAAAGTAGCTATTTTTATAGTGACTCACACAACGACCTGCCCTTATTAGAGATGGTGACCTATCCCATTGTGGTCAATCCCGACCCTCAATTGACGGCAGTCGCCAAAGAAAGGCAATGGCCTATCATTGATCTACACGAACGTGGCCTCCCCTAGCCCTCGCTAGTTTGGCTACACTAGCCATTAGTAAGTACTTGAGCCAAAGTCATCGGGTATTTCCTCCGCAGTCGCTGTGAATACATCCCTGTACGCTACAAGGCGGCATCCTTGCCGCCAAGACTGCTCCAGAAATACCCGATGACTTTGGTATACCTCTACTTAGCCAAATATTATGACAATATTATTAATTGGTTTGGGTGAGCTTTACGCGTACCTCCACAGGTTCCGTACCATCGCGTAATAATTTAACTTTAACCGTATCACCACGCTTATAAGTATCCAGTATGCGTGATATATCGGCCACTTTAGTCACAGGTTTGCCATCAATGGCTTGAATAATATCACCTAGGATCAACCCCCCCGCATTATCTAATTGCGTGCCAATAATCCCAGCATCAGCCGCTGGTGAACGCGGAGTGACTTGTAGTACTAATATCCCCTTGACACCTAGTCTGCGCGTTACCGCCGCATTGACTTCATCTTTAATACTAACCCCTAGCACCAAACGCTCGTAACGTCCTGAGCGTACTAGCTGTGGGATAACCCGATTCACTGTATCCACCGGAATGGCAAAACCAATCCCCGCCGATACGCCAGAGGGGCTATAAATCGCCACACTCACGCCCACGACACGTCCAGCACTATCGAGTAAAGGCCCGCCGGAATTGCCCGGATTAATCGCGGCATCGGTTTGAATCAGATCATCGAGTTGATTGTTATCACCATCAATACTGCGCCCCAAAGCGGAAACAATACCGGAGGTCAAGGTGTGATCTAGACCAAAGGGATTACCGATTGCCATGACTTTTTGCCCCACCTTTAAATCATGACTAGTACCAATTTGCACCGGCTTGGGTAAATCTTTTAGCTCAGTTAAGCGTAACACGGCTAAATCATGCTCACGACTCGCCCCCACTAATTTGGCATCGTATAAGCGCTGATCGGACATGCGCACTTTGGCAACGTTATAACCTTCGATAACGTGATAGTTGGTAACAATATGTCCCTTATTATCCCAAATAAAACCCGTTCCCGTACCATTAGGTACTTCATTCACATTGCGTGTCCAAGGATTAATCACCTTTTGCGTGGTGGTAATATATACCACCGCTGGACTATTACGCTCAAAGACAGTAATAGTGTTTTGCTCATCCGCCGTCAGCTTACCGCGTGCTGTCACATCACGTACACCTTCGCTATGTACATCTTTAGCCCACACCATCCATACCATCGCTATTACCCAAATAACAATAGCGCCTCCTACAAGTCGTAGAAGATAAGCTGGCATCTTAAAAGCAATCATGGTGTTGGTAACTCCAAACGAAATAGGGTTATTAAAGTACGTTGAAATCGACTTTGATTATCATCGCTGACCATCAAATATAGATTATCGCGCACATGGGTCAAGCCCTCGAAATTATCTACTAAGAAGAGGCTAGAGAGAACACTCACATTCTCAATAGGGCACTGACCTGTCTTATCACAACGCTGAAAATCTAAATAGCGCAAGCTAATCACCAAAGGATTCATCACCCCTGACCACGCTCGCTCCAAGACTAACAAATTACCATTAGGTAAAGTTTGCAAAGCCGTAATCGCACTATTGGTGGCAGGATACGCTGGAAACGACCAATGTTTCTTGCGGCTATAGAGGGTATGCATAGTAATGGGCTGGTTTTTTAGGGATTGTTCTGGAGCCGTTATATAGCCCCATTTCGGATGCCAAGTGACGGACTCTAACATAGTGTTACGCGCTCGATAGCTTTTTGGATCGCGCAGCGCCTTAGGTAAAGGGTATTCGGCAATTAACTGCCCCTGCGGTGTAAAACGCCCGACCCTTGGTACGCCCTCCAAAGCAATCACTAACTCGGTATCCCCCTTAATGCCATTATTAGCCTTCAGTACGTCTAAGCCCTCCGCATCACGCCAATCTACTTTTTTACCCTTTCGATCAAGTAAAATCATGCCATGAATCGGTTTAAACTGCTTGATAGCATCGTGGGTAAGCTCTATTTTAAATTGAAACAACATCCCCCTATCGGATACCGCATAGAGTAGTTGTTCATCTTCATCCCATGCTAAATCCGACAGTTCGTTCACCTTCAAACCATCCACCTCATAGTCTGGTAGAGAAAAACTATTTAGGTAGGTCAAGGTAGGTTTTTGAGCCAGCGCTGTAGGTGTCCCTAATAGGCTTACAGCCATCAGGAGGTAAGCGAAACTATTTTTTAAATCCGAGAATATTTTCATCATTTCAACTTTATTAATCCCCAAAAAAGGGGTCATAATAGCTGCCCGATAAGTGCTAATGATACAGATAGTCAATAAAACTTATCCAGCTAGAGGCTTGGCTGCTGTGATTTGTCCCTGTTCAGCCAATGCTTAAACGGCTGCTATTATTTCAAATAAATCGTCCTTAACTATCAATTATGGTCTATATGTTTGAAAGGGAGAGAAGCTGCCCTATAAGCTGTTATACAGCAATACCTAAAAGTAGCTTCAGGCAATTTGCATGTTCAATATAAATAACTATCTATTCCATTAAGTTAGATAAATTACAATTAGGAGTACAATCATGGGTTTAGTAGAAATTATCATTATGTTAGCGATCGGTGCTGCAGCGGGCTGGCTTGCAGGTAACCTAATGTCAGGCGGTGGTTTTGGCTTGATTGGTAATATTGTTGTCGGTTTAGTCGGCTCATTTATTGGTTTCTTTATCGGCGGTATTATCACGGGTGCTATTCCCGCGTTAGCAGGCATGCCTTCTTGGTTAGGCTCACTAGTCTGGTCGACCATTGGCGCAGTGATTGCTTTATTTATTGTTAAACTGGTTAAGCGTGTTTAGCGCTAAAGCTTAACTAAGGTTAGCACTAACACCTTATTTTTTAAGGTGTTAGTTAGATTCTAATATTTGACATTCTGATACGAAATGCCCTATCACTGCTAAAAGAAGAGCATGTTTAGATAAGTATTTTTGGCAGGGGTTTCATTGGCTTTATACCAAGCAATCTCAGTAGAACCGCTTTTCTTTGCCTGATACATGGCTGAGTCTGCCTGTGCCATTAAGCTTTTGGGATCTGGATTGTTACCATGACAAATGCTAGCGCCTGCACTTAGTTTCAGATAAAAATCATAGCCATTAATAATATAAGCTTGGGCAAGCTGCTCCAACAGTTCCTGAAAATGGTGTTTTACCACCTCTTGGTCGGTGGTATTAATAATCCAAACAAACTCATCTCCACCTAAGCGACCCACTAGCCCGTGGCGGTTAATGGTTTTTCTAAATGTATTGGAGAGGTGTATCAAAATTTGGTCACCCGCCGGATGACCGTGAGTATCATTGACCTTTTTAAACTCATTTAAATCAATAATAACCAGAGTAAAAAACATATTTTCACGGCAAGATTGATCCAAAATAGTCATGGAATGACTGCGGTTAGCCAAACTCGTTAGAGCGTCGTGATTGAGTTTAAAGAGGTTATCGGAGCGCTCTCGTACCAAGCTTAGAAGTACATAACCGATATGCACAAAGAAGGCTAGGCTAGCAGCGGCTACTAGATATAAAGAATCGAGCAGGGTATACCAAGAGGCTCTACTATAACTCCCGTCAGCATCGGCGATTTCATGAATAAGGTAGCGATTAATAATTTCATGGGCGTGACTGAGCTCTGCAATCCACTTATCTAATAGACTAGGTGGAATGACTTCACCGGAGTAAACAGCGCGTTCCATGGCCTTAAAATTATTAAAGGATTCGTTGAGTGCTGTCTGTAATTCGGTGATATTACGCAACATGCTATCTTGCTCAATATTGTTCTGGATAACAGCAAATTTGCTCCACAATAACTCATAGCGGATACGCAGCGCTTTTATATCCAGTGCGTTCATCTCATAAAGCTGAATATCCTGTTGAGTTGATTGTAACTGAGTATTCAGATGCACCAAGCTCCAAACGGCTTCACGCTGATAGTTCTCTAGCCGAAAATACGTCGTACTCAGATTCAAAATAGCGAGGTAAATAGCAAATGCTAATACCGGACTTAAAACCCAATGCATAGATTGAACCATACTTGTTTTATAAGAAAAGTGTATTACTCGGTTAAGTTCACGGAAATCTGATTTAGCTGCCATATTAGCAATTCATCTAAACTACGTTCAGGAATATTAAAATCATCAAGTGGAGCCATAACCCATAAATGTCCCTTGTCTCTGATTTTCATCCCTTCGCCGTTCACGGTTAGTGCCACAATAGGGCGGTATTTTTGTACAGCTGGAAAATTAAGATCAATAGCATAGCCATCCAGAGCGCGAAGGTGTAGCTTGATAAATTTTTTGTCTGGACAAACGTATTTGAGCACATCTTCTAACAATGGTCCTGAAAAGGTTTGCGGTTCCTTACTCCAAGTATGACTAGTCTTAAAGGTCTGTTGTGGCAAATTTAGCAATTGTTGTTCGTTTAACACCGTATCCGGCGGGCAACCACTATCCTTACTCCCTAGTACCTCCAATAACATACCCTGCTCATTCAGTTTAGGAGACGCCCTCCCCATATTAGCGGTATCACCGACCTG
Organism: Thiofilum flexile DSM 14609; assembly: GCF_000380185.1. Classification (GTDB taxonomy): domain Bacteria; phylum Pseudomonadota; class Gammaproteobacteria; order Thiotrichales; family Thiotrichaceae; genus Thiofilum; species Thiofilum flexile. The sequence continues at coordinate 121,425 of NZ_KB904769.1, read as the reverse complement.
ATTCGTGATCACAATCATGGGGTCGTCACTAAATAGCCTAAAGTAATTTTTACTAAAAAAAATCCCAAGACCGATAAGCAGCAACAAGGTTAGAAGCCCCAGAACACCACTCTTACCAAATTTCAACGTACAGACTCCTAAAAGTTAGTGTTGCAAGGTGTATTTATAATCAGGTTTAGCGAACAGAATACTACTCATCTTGTGTATCAGTATACAATGATTAGTTAATTAAAATATAACCTAATGTTTTTATTAATGCCAACTATAATCTTAATTTATTTATCTCCACTAGTTTTTCAAAGAAACCCTAAAGGCTCTCGTAGACTAAGAGGGCGGCATTATCTATCGAACACAAGGCGGCTGAAATTCACCGCCTTGTAGCTACTTTGAGTAGGAAAGGAAAGGTTTATTAACGGTACTCAACTACGGCATCTAAGGGTAGACGCATCTGCTCAGAAGCGGCTCCTGCACGATAACCAAACGCGACTACAACGGCTACTTGATACAAGCTAGTATCAATATTCAGCACCTCTTCTACCGCTTTTTTGCTAAAGCCTTCCATGGGGCAAGAATCAATACCTAAAGAAGCCGCCCCCGTCATCATATTTGCCAACGCGAGATAGCACTGTTTAGAGCTCCACGCATAGATACTGGTAATGGGGTACACTTCACTCTCTAGGTAACCCGCATAACGCTGCATATAGGCCTTAACCATTTCCTCTGGTAGGCCACGGCGTTTAATCGAATGAATGGCATAGGCTTGATCTGGCTCTACCTCTTTAGTTTTTGCCAAAATCACGACCACATGACTACTATCACTAATCTGTGCCTGCCCCCAGCAAGCGGCTTTTAATTGCTCACGCAACTCTGGTGTTTGTATGACTAAAAACTTCCAATGTTCTAGCCCAAAAGAAGATGGTGACTTACGTCCAAATTCTAAAATTTGCGTGAATTGTTCCGCAGGAATTTTTTTGCTGGGATCAAATTTTTTACAGGCATGGCGAAACGCCATTGCTTCCATAAAATTGCTCATGCTTGATAGCACTCCATTATGTTACTGACTGGGTAAAACAAAACGGTGCTAACCTTAGCGGTTTTTTTAGAGCGAGGCAATTGTCCGTCTAAGCCAGCTTGAGGTAGCAGGTTACTGGTTTCAGCAACCCACCACTTTTACTAAGAAGCTACCTTAAGGCGGCGAATTAATGCCAATCCGTCCGCCGTTGGCTTTAGTTCTACTCGTCGATAATTCGACCCATCCTCATTACGTGTGAAGAGTCCTAATCCTACCAACCGACGGCGCAATAGCGCTGCATCTTCAAAGCGGTGCAAATGATTAAGGCGCTCACTGATCTCGCGCTCGTGCATCGCCATACCTGCTGGTAATTGTGCCCACAACGCCCAGATACTTAAGTCCTGTACTGAGCGCTTAGCATGCCACCAAGTCAGTTTTCCCTCGGTATCAAATTGACGTAGAGTCTTTTCTACTAAGGGTAAATTGATGGCCTCTGTCTTAGCCGTATGGGGGGATTCTACGAATGGGAGACTTATCAGAGCTGTATCTTCCCTATTTTCCGGCTCAGATTGGCTTTCTAGCTTAGGCATCACCGCCTTCTGAGTACGCAAGTGCTGATAATTAGTGTAGCCACCGGCACGCGCCAGCATATTCATTAGGCTTAGATGAGAAGGTAGTTCTGTGGTTTTTTCTAGCTGTTTAGCTAATGAACGAGCGAATGCAGACACATCGTCCACATATAAGGGAATGGTTTCTTTTGACATATTATTTCCTCACGGCGCATCACCGCGTCGATGGTCGCTGTCTTACGACTTTGCACCGAATAGAAACAATAAATACAATGACTATTCGAATTACAGGCAGGTTTAGCTTCCCTTACGGGATCAGCGACGCCTCGGTTCTGCCGACCGTGTGGGCTTTATACGCCAATCCAATACGGGAGTAAAGTTAAAAACGAAGGACTGTCCTGCCACAGCAGTCCTCAGTTTTATCGGTTACTACGGGGTCTGCTTACTGCTTAGGCTTTTCAAAGTGACCACCAAAACCATGACGCATAGCAGACAGCACCTTATAGGCAAACTCACTCTCACCACGCGAGTTAAAGCGATCAAATAGCGCCGCACTAATCACCGGAACAGGCACGCCCTCATCCACCGCAGCCTGCACCGTCCAACGTCCTTCTCCAGAATCAGAAACTCGCCCAGCAAAATCTTCGAGCTTGGGGCTTTGTTGTAATGCTGCTGCTGTGAGATCCAGTAGCCAAGAACCCACGACAGAACCGCGCCGCCAAACCTCAGCAATATCACGCAGATTAAAATCATATTGATAGTATTCTGGATGGCGCATAGGTGTGGTTTCGGCATCGGCGGCATGATCCTGACTGCCTATATTAGCGCCATGTAGGATATTGAATCCCTCAGCAAAAGCCGCCATCAAGCCATATTCAATTCCGTTATGTACCATTTTCACAAAATGTCCCGCTCCATGCTGACCACAGTGTAAATAACCCTGCTCGGCACTGGAAACGGCTCCATCCCGACCCGGTGTACGAGCAGCCAGCTCTACCCCCGGTGCTAGAGCAGCAAAGATAGGCTCTAGACGCTCAACCACTTTAGCCTCTCCACCGATCATGAGGCAATAACCACGACTCAAGCCCCAAACCCCACCGCTGACACCTACATCTAGGTAGTGCAAACCATGCTTCTGCAAGTTTTGAGCGCGATGAATATCATCATGATAATGGGAATTACCGCCATCAATGATCACATCCCCAGCACTCAATAAGGGAGTCAACTCTTCGAGTACTCGGTCGGTAATCGCTACTGGTAGCATGAGCCATAACGCTCTAGGTGCCTCTAGCTGCTCCACGAGATTACGTAATGAATCAGCACCTAGAGCCTTTTCTTCAACCAATGCAGCAACCGCTGCCGCATCGCGGTCATAGACCACACAGGTATGGCCTGCACGTGTTAGGCGACGGGTCATATTCGCCCCCATGCGTCCTAGCCCGATCATTCCAATATTCATTAACCCGCTCCTTGTTCGTTAGGTGATAGGCAAAGATTATTACACACTTTCGCTGCCCGGCTGTTAGATCACCTACAATACTTGACGGATTCCGAGAAGATTACCCACCTTGCTTAAGCCTTATCCCTGATCGCCAACTATGCGCTGTAATTCAATAGGTAATGCGGTGATGTCGCAAGGGCCACGATATTGTTCGGGCACATTCTCTGGGCACTGTCCACAAGCCTGATTACCGGGCACCGCAAAATCAATTTTGCGCGGATAGGGTAATTTCATCTCGTTCATAATCTGCACAAACTCAGCTAAAGACTTGCCCTGCCCCAGACGCGGATTACGGTTTTTTTCCTGCCCTATAGTGGTAATCTGCCGCCCTTCATAATCATGTGCTGGATAGACTAGGGTTTCATCCACTAGTTTGAAAAACTTATTGTGAATACTCTGGTACAAAGCCGCCGGATCACCGGACTGGAAATCGGTACGCCCACAAGCTTCAATCAGCAGCGCATCACCCGTAAACAATACCGGCTGCATACCCTTGTTGAGCAGGTAGGCATGGTGTGTCCCAGTGTGACCGGGGGTGAAGAGTGGAGCTAGTTCAATATCCCCGACCCGAAACGGTACACCCTCCTCCACTCCAATATCAGCACAAGCTAATTGATCCATGGCTGGCACTGCAATTTTGCTACCTGTATAGGCGCGTAACTTGCGTGCTCCGGTGAGATGATCAGCATGAATATGGGTTTCTAATGTATAAGTGAGTGTGAGACCTAGTGCTTGTAATACCCCTAGATCACGTTCCACTGTATCAATCACCGGATCAATCAATACACATTCCCCTGTGCGCTCACAGGCTAACAGGTAAGTATAAGTTGAGGAGTCCGGCTCAAATAATTGTCTAAAAATCATAATTTTTCTTTAACTCCGGATATAAATGTAACTAGATTACAGCACTAGTCAAACGCCCCACACGCACTTGCCTGCTGCTTTAGTAATAGCCGCTAAGCGTTCTTCGTGTGCTGCCATTTCATCTACATTCGCTCTAATCACTCGTAATTGGCTTAAGTCTAAATGGCTCAAACCTTTACCCGCACTAGCGCCCCCGCCCCACGAGTCCAAGGTGGTTTCTAATACCATACTCACCTGCCCACCCGTCATGGCTAAATAAACATCCGCTAAAATCCGCGCATCTAGTAAGGCACCGTGAAACTGACGATTAGAGTTATCAATTTCATAACGCTTACACAAAGCATCCAAGCTATTACGTTGTCCGGGGAAGCGATTACGTGCCATCACTAAGGTATCGGTAATGGTACAAATATCGGTTAAACGCTGAGTAGGGAATTCCACTAGCCGTAATTCATTCTCAATAAACCCCACATCAAAGGGTGCATTGTGAATAATCAACTCCGCTCCACGTACATACTCCGCTAGCTCTGCCACAATCTCATTAAAGCGGGGTTTATCTTGTAAGAAATCATTGGTAATACCATGAACCTGCACGGCTTCGGCATCAATTTCACGATCTGGTTGTAGGTAATAGTGAAAATTACGCCCGGTCACTTGGCGATCTATTAATTCAATGCAACCAATTTCAATCAGGCGATGGCCTTGTTGCGGATCTAAGCCGGTGGTTTCGGTATCGAGTATTAATTGGCGCATCTTAAATTCCTTCCTCAATAGCTTGGTTGGCGAGTTGGTCTACACGCTCATTTTCGGCATGACCGCTATGACCTTTAACCCAACGCCAATCAATTTCATGGCTTAAAGTTGCTTGTTCTAGGCGTTGCCATAGTTCTTTATTTTTCACCGCTTCACCTTTAGCATTACGCCAGCCTTTACGTTTCCAGCCGCTAATCCATTCGGTGATCCCTTGGCGTACATATTGCGAATCCGTGGTCAAAATCACTTGGCAAGGACGTTTTAATGCCTCTAAAGCTTGAATCGCTGCCATTAATTCCATTTGATTATTCGTCGCTTCGGCTTGATAGCCTTTAAGCTCTTTTTCATGCTCACCAAAACGTAATAAGACTCCCCAGCCCCCTTTGCCCGGATTGCCCCGACAGGCTCCATCGGTAAAAGCGTACACGACTGAGTGCATAGTTTGGGTCATAATAGACTCTTATTCGAGGTGGTTTGTTTAACAGCAATACTACCCACCGGGCGCAAGACCGAAGAGCGCCACCATTTACGCTTAGCTCCCAGCGGAATCAACGGGGTGACCTTTTTGCGGGCGTGGATAATATATAAATGACTAAAGGGTAGGCGAGCTTTTTGGCAGGCACGTTCCCACCAACGCGTATAGTGCCAAAAGCGCATCCCCCCCCAATTCGGGCGATAGCTCAATAATTTCGTTTCTAGCACCTCAAATCCCAAGGCTTGTAACCACTGACTGACTTGCCATGGAGAGGGAAAGTTGAGCTTAGAGGGGCTATTACTTAACCATTGTTGCATCCCCAAAGCACTATAGGGATTAAAACCGATCAAAATACAATGCCCTTCTGGCATTAAGACCCGCTCGATTTCATTCAACACTAAAGTAGGGTCTGCTACCAATTCTAAGCTATGGGTGCTGAGCACTAAATCTATAGTGCCAAACTCAAAAGGCAAGGCAGTCCAATGGCTACTCAAATCAATAAAGGGTGAGGCCACCCCCGCCGACCCTAAACGAATATGGTGACTAATGCGGGACTCTGTCAAAAAGGTTTGATGGGGCGCTAATAGCCCCATTTCCAACGCATAATAGCCAAAAATATCCGCCGTCATACGTCGTATGGGGATATTTAGCTGTTGTAATGTTGCTTGCCCACGATGGGATTCATACCAGCCTTGTAGTACCGTCGTTGCTGCATTTATGGGCTGAAAATCATGTAATGGCTTTTGCTTGTTCATCAATCTAGTAGCGATTATAGTCAGGCACACAACCCAATACTAACAACTAATTAGCCTACCCGTGCTTATTAGTTAAGCGTGGCTCAATATAATATCGGTTATTCAAAGGTATCACTTGAAACCTGCTAGAGCATAACAGGAGTTAACGGTCAGCGCATCTTTACTCCTCTATGAATGAGTACTTTCAAGCTGCAATTATTCTGTCATCCTGATAACCATAATAATAATGGGGATAATTATATGCCTGCACGTTTTAATGCTTTGCTAATTCGCGCTCTCACCTCCGTTGTGGTTAGCCTGGGGACTAGCACTAACAGTTTTGCCTATGAACTAGCACAGGGCTATGCCCCTAATAGGGCACCCGCTGTTTTTGTCCAAAAAGCCAATTTTAATCCCTATACTGCCAGAAACACACCCGCTGAGGCTTATTATCAATCCTCCTCGATTTGGCAACGTATTGGGCGTAGTTACCAACTAGGTGATCATACTATTAACCCTAGTGTACAATACTTTATTCGTCAATATACCGCTAACCCGCAGCGTATTCAGGCTTTAGCCCTCAATGCTAGCCGTTACCTCCATATTGTTATTGAAGAGGTAGAGCGACGTGGCATGCCCGCAGAAATAGCCTTACTCCCTTTGGTGGAAAGTGGCTTTACTGCTGATGCAGCCTCTCACGCGGGTGCTGCCGGCTTATGGCAATTTATGCCTAAGACCGGGCATTCTTACGGACTAATTCGTAATCAATTCTATGATGGACGTCTAGACTCTTTTGCCGCTACTGGAGCCGCATTAAATTACTTACAAGAACTAAATCAACAATTTAATGGGGACTGGATGCTGGCACTCGCCGCTTATAATGCAGGGCCTAATCGGGTGCGCTCCGCCTTATGGCCTTTGCAGCGCTCTGGGCAGCGTTTAAGCTATTGGAAACTCAGCTTGCCCAAAGAAACCGCGCAGTATGTACCACGCCTCTTGGCTTTTAAGGAAATTATTAGCCACCCTGAGCGTTATGGTATTCGTCTCCCTCATGTCCCTGATGCACCTATACTGGCTCAAATGCGCATTAATAAACCGATTGATTTACGCCAAGCAGCGCTGCAAGCCGGCTTACCTGCTCATACGTTGACCTATCTAAATCCCTATTTTCGCTATGGTGTCGTTACACCAGAGTTTTCCAACCGTATTATTTTGCCGCGCCAACAAGCCGCTGCTTTAGCCACCATTATCCAAGCCCTGCCGCCTGTTTATAGCGGGCGCTTGGTGATGAATCGTTAAGAGAAAAAATCATGCCCCAACTCGTTATTAGAACCAATAATCAAATTATTAAACGTGTTAACTTACAACAAGACTCCTATACCATAGGGCGTCACCCTAGCTGTGACTTAGTCTTAGGTGATAAAACCGTTAGCAATCAACATGCTCGGATTAGCCTACGAGCGTCTAAATATTTACTAGAAGATTTAGGAAGCACCAATAGCACCTATGTCAATCAACGTGCGGTACAAGAATATTGGTTAGAAGATGGCGATATCATTCAATTAGGTCGGCATACTATTAGTTATAGTGCAGAATCCCATTTGAATGAACAAATTGCTCAGCTTAAAACTAGTGCTGATTCAATGGATAGCAACGCAAAAGCGTGGTTAGAAATTATGAATGGTCGTCATGCAGGTGCTAGAATAGTGCTTAAATACCCCCCAGATGCCTTAACCCTACAAGGGGATAGAGAGCAGTTGTTGTTACGTATGTTACCTAATGCCTATCTGCTAACCTCTATTTTACCGAATGGTGATGAGAAAACGCATCAGCTCACCGCCGGCGATGTATTTAGTCTAGACCAAACCAGTTTTAAACTGGACGAAAAAAAACCTTAGACTATAGCCATCCTGATTTCCTACCATAGAGTTATTCTCATGAGGATACTCTATGACACCGGATCTAAAACCCCTCCGCACCCAACTTAAACGCCGCCGTGCCGCCCTCTCCTTTTGGCAACGGCAGCAACACGCTCGGCGCTTAGCTCAGTACCTAAATCATCACCCTTACCTACGCTCTGCCCAAGCGATTGGTATCTACTGGCCTGTACGTGGGGAAGCCGATCCGCGTTTAATCCGCCACTACTTAAAACCCTATCAAAAAATATACCTCCCCGTTTTGGCTCAGCGCCCTATAGCTACTTTGCAGTGGATACCTTGGACACCCCACACCCGTTTTAACAATAATCGTTTTAATATTCCTGAACCGCTGCAAGGACACTATCGTAGCCTGTTTGCCGCGCAATTAGATTGCGTCTTAGTCCCCTTACTAGGCTTTGGTACACAAGGACAACGTTTGGGGATGGGGGGAGGATTTTATGATCGTAGCTTTGCGTTGTTAAACCGTAGACCTCGCCCTTTAAAACCGCACTTAATAGGCATAGGCTATGAGTTTCAACGTGTCCCCGGCTTAAATTCAGCGCCTTGGGATGTAGCACTTAATAGCTTAGTGACAGAGCGGGGTATACGTTATTTTAGATAGCTTGTAATATATTAGAATATACTGATATACTAACTATTATTCAGTTATCCTTCGTGGAGGACATAAGATTATGAAACGTATCGGCTTAGCCTTAGCCTTCTTAGCACTCACTACTAGCACTCAAGCCAGCAGCTTCTTTGGCAATAATAATGGGGAATGGAAAATGGGGCCCTATGGCCCTTATTACGAGGAAAACGATTGGCCTGAATGGACACCGATGTATTGGATGCAGGAGATGTTCGATAGCTTTGATAATAACAACAATAATGGCTTTTACCGCAACGGCTTTAATTATGGTAATGGCTTTAATATGCCCTTTTTTGGCAATAATGGCTTCAATGGTTTTAATAATGGCTGGGGGTATTCCATGCCCTTCAATGCGCCTATGATGAATACGGGGATACCTAATTGGGGTTATAATTATAACTCTTATTATCAACCCTACCCTTATCCGAGCGTCCCTATGCCCATGCAGCAGCAACCTTTTACGTTGCCACCTACTCCTAGCTTGGCACCTCTAGCTCCTGCACCTATTGTCGGTACGCCAGGCCCTGCTCAGTGATAAACTAAAGCCTCGTCAACAGGTTTTAGGGCAGTTATGGAACAACGTTATTGGCTAATGAAGTCGGAGCCGAGTGTATTTAGTATTGATGATTTAATCAGGCTCGGCACGGCTCCGTGGGAAGGAATCCGTAATTATCAGGTGCGTAATCTATTGCGCGACCATATGCAAATCGGAGATTTAGCGTTCTTCTATCACTCTAGCTGTAAGGAGCCTGCCATTGTTGGCATTATGGAAATAACCTCTAGCGCCTACCCTGATAGCAGCGCCCTACTACCTAATAGCCTCTACTATGACCCGAAATGTACCGCTGATAAATTACCTTGGTTACAGGTCGATGTGCGTATTATGGAAAAATTCGATACACCTATTACCTTAGCCACATTACGTAATCATACTGAAGCATTAGCTCAATTGCCCTTGCTAAAGCGCGGTAATCGCCTCTCTATCACGCCTGTCGCCCCCTTTGCATGGGATTATATTTTAGGCTTACGCTCTAGTGCGGTTGTGATTTAAAGGAATCTCCTGCGACACGTTATTACCGAGCCGCAGGAGAATCACAGGTTGCATCAAAACAGCTTTAGCCCAATCAGCCCTTCAGGCAGACGTAGGGTCATCGCCCAAGTGATAAGAGTGATGAAACCGACGGCTCCAACAGTCATCAGAGCTGCGGAAAGCGGACGAGCCTTACCAGCAATGATCAGGAAGGCAGGGAAGAAGACCACCATAGCCGGGATGAAGCCAATCAGCCAGATCAGACCAACAAGTCCCGCAAAAACCGCCAAGTACATCTCGCGTCCCGAAGATTTCCCCGCCAGAGTCATGCTAGCATCGTCATCGTGGATTTCTGCAGCGCTACTCGATCTGATCCGAAGAATGACCACCAGCGACGCGATAAGCGCCAGAATACCGATAGCCAGCGGGAAGATCATGCCGAGGAAGGTCAGTTGTACGGCCTCGACCACGCAATAGGCGGCGACAAGGAACAATAGCCCAGCAAAGATGATCTGACGACTGTGTGTCTGCTGAGCAGCGTCGTCGCTTTCGCCTTCGCTGGAAATCTCAGCACCAAAGCGCAGCCCCAGATAGACCGAAACAACCGTAATCAGCCCGATAATAATGACACCCGGACGAGTGATCCAGCCCCAGTCATAGAACTGGACGGCCTGATACAGATAGTTCTCAGCGCCTGGTGCCAACACAAAGCCTATCAGCAAGGCAGGACGTGGCCAACCAAAGCGGCGCATATAGATGCCTACCGCACCCATCACAATCAACGCTACCAAATCAGCCATAGAGCGCGAGGCTTGGAAGGCCGCGAACATAGCAATCATCACCATGAAGGGAGCAAGATAGACAAAGGGCACCTGAGTCAGACGCGCCACGGGGCGAGCCAAAAGAACGCACAGACCAGCACCAACGACATTTGCCAATGCCAACGACCAAATGATGGTATAAGTCAGGTCTAGTCGTGTCTCGACCATGGTAACGCCGGGCTGGATACCTAGCAGCACCATGCCACCCAAAAATACGGCCATCGAACCTGAACCGGGTACACCGAACAACAGAGTTGGAATCAGCGCCCCGCCCTGACAAGCATTATTGGCAGATTCCGGCGCGATCACACCACGTACATCGCCCTTACCGAATTGCGACTTATCGCGGCTGGTCTGTACCGCATGGCTATAAGCGATCCAGTCTACAACAGCACCACCGAGGCCGGGCAATGCACCGATCACGCAGCCTAGGCTAGCACAACGAGCGACCAACCAAGGGTGACGCAACACGTCACGCACGCCTTTGCCCCAGCCGCCGCCAAGTGCGGTGGTTTCTGAAATTGCAGTGCCACGCTTCAGCAGATCGATGACTTCGGGGATGGCGAACAGCCCCATGGCGACGACAACTAAGGGCACCCCATCATAGAGGTAATCAATGCCAAAGGTCATCCGTGCCTCGCCAGTTGCGGGGGCAGTACCTATCGTACCGATAACCAGACCAATCCCCGCAGCGGCGATACCCTTGATCAGACTGCGCCCCGAAAGGACAGCGACCATGGACAAACCGAAAAGGGTCAGCATGAACAATTCAGCCGAGGAAAAGGACAGTACCAGCGGACGCGCCATGATGATGGCAAAAGACAGTACCAGCGCTCCGATAACCCCGCCCAGAAGCGAACTAGTAAAAGCTGCCGACAGCGCACGTGCCGCTTCACCGCGTTTCGCCATAGGAAAGCCATCCAAAACCGTCGCCTGACTAGCACTAGACCCCGGAATGCCCATCATGACTGAGGTAAAGGTGTCACCAGTCGGAATGACCGCAACCATTCCGATCAGCATACCAAGCGCCGAGGTCGGGTTCATGCCGTAAAGGAACGGTAACAAAATAGACATGCCCGCGATACCACCAAGGCCGGGCAAGATACCCACGATCAACCCGACACAGACGCCGAGGACGAGGAAGAGAAGATGGCCGCCGGACATAACCTGTCCCAACGCCGAAAGCGCAATATCAAACATAGTGATTTCCTCCTAGAGAGTTGTGGCGGAGCACAAAACCCCGCCTGCTGCCTCACATGCGCACGTTGTAGTCTTCCGACAGCCAGTTAGTCAGGAATTTGCGGATTCCCGGATCCAGCGTCAGCGCCGCTTTTAACGCTGCATCAGCCTCAGAACCGACAAGCTGTTTGTAGTCACCCAGCTCGTCACCCGCACGCTGACGGAAATCGGGAGCGTCGATGATAGTCTTTGCTGCTTCGCCATAGGCCGCGATAACCTCTGGAGGCGCATCCTTGGGTAGCACCATCATCTTCTGCAACGAGTACCCGGCCAGCATCAGAGCCTTCCAAGCCTCGTATGCCTCTCCTTCGGGTTTGCCACTAGTCGCCTGTTCATAGAATTCGACAAAGGTCGGCAGATCCGGGAAAGAAGGATCACGACTGACATTGCCATTGGCATCAACCACGCCCAGAGAGAACAGCGGCACCGCCTTGCCAGCATCTACCAACGGCTTGACGCTATTGAGAAAAGCGGAACTGGTCTGGAAATCAATGCCAGCCTCGCCACGCTCAAAGGCCAGACGACCTGCACCACGGCTTTCCATGCCGAAGACGGGTTTGATCTTGAGTCCTAGCATCTTGAAGCCCAGCAGCACTGGCATTTCCAGCGCCGTAGCCCCCTGACTGGCAAAGCGGATTTCCTCAGCGCGTAGCTTCTCGATATCCTTAGGCCCTGTGACACCATATTTCGGATCGATATAGACCACACCACCCGTGGGCGAGGCCAAAACCGCCGTCCAGTCGGCATAGTCATAGCGTACTCGTGGATCACCCAGAATGGCGGGGTATTGCGTCGAGGCCGAAGTGCCTAGGATCGATAGCCCATCATGGCTGGCTCGTTTGGCGAACTGGTTCGCGCCTGAAATCGAACCACCACCGGGCACATTCAGCACTACAACTGTAGGCTTGCCGGGCAGAGCCTCAGAAAGCTGTGGCGCAAAGAAACGCGCCCAGACATCAGTGCCACCGCCCACCCCGAAAGGAATAGTCCATTCAATGGTTTTGCCAGCGAAGTCTTGGGCGCTCAATGACATGGGCATGGCAAGGATCACGGCAGCCCCCAATAGCATCGACCGGATGCCAGATCTGTTCAGCAGTTTCATTTGGTTTCCTCCTCCTTAGGGATGGATTATGCGACGTTGTCGCGGATATGCACGAAGCCCTCGAAAAGACTACGCGCTGTTCGGATGACCGAAGCCCGGCGGATCTCGCCAGTTTCGGGATCTTGTTCGATCTCGACCGGCGTGCGACCGGATGGATGCTCGATGACCAGCATTCTGCGCCCCTGCGCATCCGCATCCGGCAGAACTGCCAAATCATGCGCGACCGTGCCTTCAGTACAGCAGGCCGCCGCGATACAGACAGCGCCAGTAATAGCCACTGCCGTATGACAGGCATGAGGCATGAAATAACGTGCGTTGATGGTCGCACCTTCGGTCGGACGTGACAACAGAATGGGTTTTGGGATAACCATGTTGGTCACATCTCCAAGACCCATCATTTGTCCAGATTGCAACCGCAATGCCTCAAGCCGAGCCATGAAGGCAAGGTCTGCATCAAGCTCGGCGGGCAATTCATACCCCGTCTTGCCAAAGCTTTCCGCAGCGATCAACACAGTAGCCACGGCCATATCAAAATGCGTGACAGGAATACCCTGCACTTCATCACGCAACGCATCTGTTGGCAGTAGTTTGCCCGTCTTCGAGCCTGCCGCGTCCAGAAAGGCCAGCCGTACTGGTGCTGCCGTGCCTGGCACACCCGCGATGGCCATATCACCCTCATAGTTGACTACACCACCGGGGGTCTGCACTGTCGCCTCAATCCGCTTGCCGGTATTAACGTTCAGAATTGTCAACCGGGTTTCAGGATCAGTCGCCGCAATCAAGCCCTGCTCGATGGCGAAGGGGCCGACCGCAGCCAACATATTGCCACAATTCGGCGCGGTATCGACCAGAGCCTTTTCAACACTCACTTGAGCAAAAAGGTAATCGATATCCGTGCCCGGTTTCTGGCTAGGAGCAACAATAGCGACCTTGCTGGTCAAAGGGTTGCCGCCGCCGATTCCGTCAATCTGCAAGGGATGGCCTGACCCCATCGCTGCGATCAGAACGGCATCACGGGCAGCAGTATCTGAGGGTAAATCTGAAGACAGGAAAAATGGACCGCGCGACGTACCGCCACGCATTAGAACGCATGGTATTTTGGACATAATCTGGACTCTCCTATAACGGGTGCTTGATGACCTGCGATAAAAAGATATTGCCATGAGTGGGCGATACGTGTGAAATGCAATAATCTGAACGACTATTGCAATATACACATGAATATTGATCTGGAAGACCTTAAGGCTTTTGTTGTTACCGCCGAGATGCAAAGCTTTCGCGCTGCATCGGAAAGTATTTACCTGTCTCAGCCAGCACTGACTCGTCGTATTCAGAAGCTAGAGGCAACGCTGGGTGTCCCGTTGCTAGAACGCACTACACGTCGTGTTTCGCTAACCGCTGTTGGACGAGACTTTTTGCCCCGTGCTAGACGGCTGCTGGATGATTTGGAGACCTCGCTGCTTTCTGTGCGCGAGATAGCCGAGCGCCGATCTGGACTGGTCAGCATCGCCTGTATCCCGACCGCTGCTTATTACTTTCTGCCTGATGTGATCGGAGACTTCATCAGGGAGTATCCTGCTATCCGCTTCCGTATTGTCGATGCGGGAGCCAATGAAGTGTTGCAAAGCGTCATCAACCGTGAGGTGGATTTCGGCATCACCCTGCTGGGTGCCGATGATCCCGACGTTGTGTTTGAACCGCTGATCGAAGAGCCCTTCTATCTGGCTTGTCGCCGAGATCACCCACTAGCGAGCCGTGACGAGGTGACTTGGGCTGAGCTGGCGAATCATCACTTCATCACTGTCGGACGAGCCAGTGGCAATCGCTTAATCATGGATCTGGCACTGGCTGGAGCCAAGGTTCGGCCTCGACCTCATTACGAGGTGCAACATCTTTCAACCTCACTAGGTTTGGTCGAGGCTGGTCTGGGGGTTGCCGCACTTCCACGCATGTCCCTTCCGGCTGACCCGCACCCGTTGCTAGCAGCCGTTCCGCTGGGGAGTCCCACGGTGACCCGTACCGTGGGTGTGGTTCGTGTACCGCAAACCAAAACCTCACCCGCAGCAGAACAGTTCTACAGAATGTTGCTCACGAGGTGGCAGCCATAAAAGGGGGCGTGGTATCCAATCAGAATCTCAACTATGGTACTTGGCAAGTACTTGCCCCAGGTACACAAAAAGCAGCCGGTAAGTTGACACCTGAGGGAGGGGTGGCAAAATGGAATTTTTTACTTGCTACCGGTTCTGCCTCTATTACCTGCTTAGTGATGAGGGGTATATCCACCTCTGTCTGACTGCTAGCCAATAACGCATCCTCTGCAAAACGATCTAAGCGTAATAACTGAAAATGACGTTGTGCATCCCAATAATCACGTTGATATTGGTGTGTAGCACCCAAGGTCTTTAAGGTTTCATTGGGTAATTTGGCTTGCTCGACTATACGATCTAATTGATTAAGCTGCTCTAAAATAACATCTGTTTGTGCGACTGCCTGCTCGTGATAATGTTTAGAGCCTTGTTGTTTTTGCGTAAATTGCTGATTAAAGTCTGCGACTAAACGACTGAGTTTGGCATGTGCCGTTTGATACTGTGTTTGAGCCGTAGTATCTGCAGCACTTAATAAAGAAGTAGGCAACTCTTGATAGGGTCTGAACCCTAGCAAAGTAGCGGCGATCATCAAAATTAAACTCAATAGGGCTATTAAGGTAATTTTTAATGAGGTCAAGGGTTTGGATTGTTTAATAATCAGCTTAGGCATAGCACTCACCCACAATAGATGCATTCAGGGATGAGGAAAAAATGAAGAATTTCATCCCCAGTCGGAATAAACTCCCTCCCGACTCATTTAATAATAGCAGTACTATGACAAATGGGATTTTTTTAATTGTTCAAATATCAACCATATCGTGGGGATGTATAATATTCCCCACGCCAAACTAGCCTTTAAATGATTTGATCTTTAGCGGCTGGCTCTTCATTGACAGGAGGAGAAATTTGTAAATCTTTTTGTAACTTATCTAAACTCTTATTTAATTGCTCCCCCAAACCATCCAAAGTCTTATTCATTTTTTCATCTAGCCCCTTGAGTCCCTGTTGTAATAAGCCATTAAGCTCATTGACGACCGCCCCCATGGTGCCCTGAATTAATGCGCCTAACGTACTTTGTACATCAATACGCCACTCCTCATTGACCTTGACTAGGATAGTTCGTACCGGAATATTCACATTACCTAGCTCTCCCCCGTGTAATACGGTCGGGATTTCGGCTTTAGTATTATTTTCAAGCATCTTTAGCTCGCCCAACTCATAACGCTGTGGATTTAATTGGGCGGTTTTTAAAAACGATAAATACTGCACACTATCCCAAGTAGTCAGATTTTTTGCCGTTTCCATATCATTTGTAGTCACGGCATTCCAAAACTGATTAGCAATCGCTTGAGGATCTTTACTATCCTCCCCCATACAGCCGCCGAGTAATAATACTAACAACAGCCAATAACCTAAGTGACGTGCCATCGCTTTCATGGCTTAAGTACTCCTAATAATAAACCTAGCTCCTGTGGATGAGCACTAAGAGCGGTTTGAGTGATCTGATTATCTAACCCTACTGTGTCGGTGACTAATTCCACGCGACAATAGTTAGGGGTATATCCGGTATAGCTCAGTTTACCATTTTGGGTATGCGGTTGCTCCCAAAGTACTTCAACAACGTGGTTATACTGTTTCGCTAGCCATTGTTGTTTTTGTTGCTCGGCAATACGATGTAATTGTTGGCTACGTTGTTTTTTAATAGCCTCTGGTAGTTGATCCGGTAAACGCGCGGCTTTAGTCCCTTGCCGTGCCGAATAGCTAAAAATATGAATATGCCCAAAGTCGATACTTTGCACAAAATCGAGCGTTTCCTGCCACTCTACATCCGTCTCACCCGGGAAACCGACAATAATATCAGTGGTGATATTAAATAAGGGATTATGCCGCCGCGCCTGTTGGACTAGCTCACTAAATTCTGTCGTTTTACAACGCCTAGCCATACGTCTGAGCACCGAATCTGAGCCACTTTGGATCGGCAGATGCATATGTGGCATTAAACGCGGATTGCTAAACAGTGTAAAGAAATCGGGCGGTAAATCCCAAGGCTCGACTGAAGCAAAGCGAATCCGTGGAATAGCCGTTTCGGTTAAAATCCGCTGCACTAATTGATAGAGCGAACTCTCAATATCACTCCCATAGCCCCCCACATGCACACCTGTTAAGACAATTTCCTGAATACCTTGGTCGTGTAATTGATTGATTTCTTCAATAATCTCGCTTTCAGTGCGGCTACGCTCATCACCGCGAGCGACGGTTACAATACAGAACGTACAACGATAGCGACAACCATCTTGGATTTTAATAAAAGCACGCTGCCGCCCGCGCATAAATAAGGTATTTTCCCCCGGATCCGTCGCGACTAAAGGCATAGTCGGTACAGAAAATTGCTCTAATACTTGCTGTGGTAGAGAGTCCTTCGTGCTATTGGGTACGATTAAATCCACACCCATAATATTCGCTGCTTCTTCAGGCTGTAAGGTGGCATAGCACCCACTCACGACAAGGCGTGTTTGTGGGTTATCTCGATAGAGCCGATTTAACAAACGGCGCGATTTAGCCGCCGCCTCGGTAGTGACCGCACACGAATTTAACACCACCACATCGGCCTGCTCTGCAGTACTAATCACTTCATGCCCAGCCTGTTGAAAAGAGGTTGACCATTGTTCTAATTCTGCCTCATTCAAACGGCAGCCGAGGGCTTTGAGATGGATTTTCATAGGGATTTTGCTCAGTACTCATTAGCCACGGCATTGTCCACACTTGACTAGTCTAGTGCAAGACTAGACCTCATGGTTGATTTTAGTCTTATCAATCTCATAATCGAGTCATTTGCTCCTCTTCATTCCAGCATTTTGCCGATTTACGAACCACTTTTAATTCAGTGGATCGAGTAGGCTCTTTGTATGTATTTGATGTCGGTGGTAACAAACTTCGCGTGATTACAGCAATTCACTTTAATACGGGGCGGGTATTCATTCGGGCAATATTGACGCATACCGATTATGATAAAGGTCATTGGAGGGAATGATATGGGTATGGCATTCAGTGTAAAAACAGCGATGGATCACTGGGGATTTGTGGCTCCTATGCTCACTATGCCCGGCGATGAGGCAGAATATGAGGCGCTAGTGGACGCCTTAGATGAGGTATTAGATGCAGGGGGCGCGGATGAGGTGCATCCTTTGGCAAGTTTAGCCGAGCGAATGGGAGATTTAATTGCTGCCTATGAGGATAAGGCTACCTCAGAAATAGAAATCATGGGTTCAGGTATTGATGCCTTGAGCTATTTGATGGCAACACAGGGTATTAGTCAGGCAGGATTACCTGAAGTGGCTAGTCAAGGGGTCATGTCGGAAATTTTAAGTGGTAAGCGTGAGTTGAATATTCGCCAGATTCGAGCACTGAGTGAACGTTTTGGTGTACCGGCTCAAGTATTTATTTAGTTTATATTTTGCTCAACCCAACCCAAAGAGTAGGTCTTAAAAGCAAAAATGCTACCACAGAGTATTATTCTGGGTAGCATTTTTATTAGCCTGAGTGGAGATTAGAGATTTTCAGGGAAGCGTTCGATCTTCGCAGCATCACGTAAGGCTTGGAACATTGCATTCAATTCACTTTGTGAAACACTACGCCCAAAGCCTTGGGTTACTTGAATATCGTCTTTTACAGCACCCTCTTTCACTTGCTTTAGCTGTACTACAGTGTAATCACCATTGGCTAATGCGACCCCATCCCACGTACTCGCATTTGCAGCGGGTTTAGTCATGGCAAACACATACTTAGCCAACTCAGGTGCTACTGGGCTACCTGTACGCTGAATAAAACCTAATTTAGCGACATCGGTACTTGCCCCTAAACCACTAGTATCCAATACCGTCCAAGCATTAGCCGCTGCTAATTGTTTGACTAAAGCAGTACCTTTTTGTGAAGCTAATTTACGTGCTTCCTCCGCCGTTAGGATTTGAATAATGGATTCTTTTACCTCAGCCAATGATTTTTGCTTCGCATCCTCACGTTGTATGGAACGAATCACAACCGCACGGCTTTCACCTAAACTAATCACACCGGAGTTTTTACCATTACGCACATCCTCCGAAAAAGCCTCTTGGCGTAGCGACTCTGTACCAAAAATACCATCGCCCTTAGTACGAGTTACCCAATCCGATTGTTTCACTGCCAGACCTGTTGCGCTGGCGGCAGGCGCTAAATCGCCATTATTTTCAAAGGCTAATTTCTCTAATTGATCAACAATATCCACGGCCTTCTTATCCGCTTTATCGCGCCGGTAATCACGCTCGACATCGACTTTCGCTTGCTCATAGGTACGTGGTTGAGCTGGTTTAATCTCGGTAACTTTAACAATTTCATAACCACTAGGTGTTTTAATGGGCTGGGATATAGTGCCTTTGGCTAAACCAAATACAGCCTTTTCAAAACTAGGATCCCAATCACCTGCCACAATCACACCTAAGGAACCATCTTGTGCTGCGGCTGTTTTATCGTCAGATTGCTCGCGTGCTGCTTGTTCAAATGTTATTTTGCCCGCTTGAATATCATCATAGAGCTTATCAATACGAGCTTTGGTAGCTTTATCTTGCTCTTCCCCTTGAGGATCAGGAATAGAGATTAAAACATGGCTCGCGGTACGCTCTTCAGGTACTGCATAATGATCTTTATTGGTGTCGAAGAAACCCTTTAACTCGTCGTCTGTCGCTGTTATGGAGTTCAGTAATTCATTACGATCTAGTTCGACATAGGCTAATTTTACCCGCTCTTCCGTCATAAACGACTTTTTATTTTTCTCGTAGTATTCATTAATAGCCGTCTCAGGAATTTGTACTTGGCTCTTAAAGTTATCGGCTTTTAGGATAAAAGTCTCAATCTCACGCTCTTGCCCTTGTAAGGCTTGATAGCTTTCTGAGGCTTTTAAAGGCACGAATCCCGTTAAGTTAATGCCATCTTGCAATTGGGCTTGAGTTAATTTTGAGCGAACGTCTTGCTCATAAAGGGCTGGACTTAAACCTTGTGTTTCTAAGAGTCGCTGATAGGTTGCCGTATCAAATTGACCATTAACCTGAAACTGAGGAACTTGGCGAATGGCTTCACTCACCTCGGTATTACTCGCTCTAAAACCAAATTCCTTGATAATTTGGTTTAATAGGGTCTGATTAATCGTTGCATCTAACGCCATGGGCTTCATGAGTTCTTCATTATTCGCCAATTGCGCAGGCATACGTTGCCTTAATTGCTCTAATTGTATGCGTACGGCTGGCTCTAATATTTCCTCACCATTGACGACAGCTACAATACGCTTACCGCCTCCTTCAAAGTACTGGTTAATGCCCCATAAGGCGAAGGGTATGGTAATCAAACCAATGATTGCATATGCAACCCAGCCTTTTGCTTTATCATGAATTTTTTGCAGCATGGTCTTACGTAATCGTTATAAAAGTTTAAGGATAAAAATGAAGACGTACCCAGTACCCAAATGATGACTAAGGTTCAGCCCCGTTAAATATAGGGGAGCATCATACCTAAACTGAAGGGTGAGTAAAAGATAAATAGTGGCGGAGTGGACGGGACTCGAACCCGCGACCCCCTGCGTGACAGGCAGGTATTCTAACCAACTGAACTACCACTCCAGAGTGGTGGGTGATGAGGGACTTGAACCCCCGACCCACGCCTTGTAAGGGCGTTGCTCTACCAACTGAGCTAATCACCCGCTGAGGATTACAGCGATCTTAAGCAATATAATGTTCTGCACGGTGGCGGAGTGGACGGGACTCGAACCCGCGACCCCCTGCGTGACAGGCAGGTATTCTAACCAACTGAACTACCACTCCGTGATATGCAGAACATATTTTTCAAACTCTTTACTACCAACCACTCATTAGAGTGGCGGAGCGGACGGGACTCGAACCCGCGACCCCCTGCGTGACAGGCAGGTATTCTAACCAACTGAACTACCGCTCCACAGTTGTTGGTGGGTGATGAGGGACTTGAACCCCCGACCCACGCCTTGTAAGGGCGTTGCTCTACCAACTGAGCTAATCACCCAACTGCTCAAGAGGGCGCTAGTTTACTGCATCTTTTAGCGCTTTACCAGCTTTAAATGCAGGAATTTTTGAAGCTGGAATTTCGATAGTTTCTTTGGTCTTTGGATTACGACCTGAACGTGCTTGGCGCTCACGAACTAGGAAAGTGCCAAAGCCAATCAAAGAAATTTGCTCGCCCTTTGCAAGCTCTTCAGAGATAGTAGCAACCAATGCCTTATAAGCGCGGTCTGCCTCTGCTTTCGTCAGATTAGATTTAGCAGAGATGGCATCAATGAGCTCTGATTTGTTCATAAAAAGCGATCCTTGTAAATTTGTTATAAAAGAAACTGATAAACTCTCAAAACTAGATAAACCCCTTATTCAAGTTATCTAGTTTTATCGCACACCTGTTATACCAGCCCCTTCTAAAACAAGTCAACGCACCAAGCTATCAGAAGTGACGAAAATACAACAATTTTTAATGTGTACGTACCGATTCCACCTCTTCCTCCGCTGTAACGGGGTTTGAGGGGGGTTGTATTTCTGCATCACTCTCTAAATCTTCATCATCACGCAAGGCTACCGGAGCACGCTCTAACGCCAGAGCTAGCACCTCATCAATCCATTTAACCGCCTTAATCTCTAGGCCATCTTTGACGGAATCAGGGACTTCGGCTAGATCCTTTTCATTATCCTTAGGGATGAGAACACGTTTAATGCCGCCGCGATGGGCTGCGAGTAGTTTCTCCTTTAAGCCCCCAATGGGTAGCACTTCCCCGCGTAAGGTAATCTCTCCTGTCATCGCCACATCAGCCAAGACCGGAATCCCTGTCATTGCCGAGACCATAACCGTTACCATACCAATACCTGCACTAGGGCCATCTTTAGGAATAGCGCCTTCGGGTACATGGATATGCACATTATGCTTACTTAACTGTTTACGGGTAATGCCTAATTGTCTAGAGCGACTCTTTACCACCGTTTCAGCGGCATGAATCGACTCTTTCATCACCTCGCCTAAGCGTCCGGTACTTTTAATCATGCCACTACCGGGTAAAAGCGCACTCTCAATTGTCAGCAAATCGCCCCCAACTGAAGTCCATGCCAAACCCGTCACTTGACCGACCTGATTCGCCTTGCCTGCCTTACCATAGTCAAACTTTTTAACCCCTAGGTATTTAGCTAAATTTTTAGCGGTAATAGTAGTTTTAGTTTTCTTCTCTAGTAAGTGTTGCTTTACGACTTTACGGCAAATTTTAGAGATTTCACGTTCTAAGCCCCGTACTCCGGCCTCGCGAGTGTAATGGCGAATAATCTCTAGTAGCGTTGGATTATTCAGAATCAACTCTTCGCTTTTGAGACCATTGGCTTCCATTTGCTTAGGAATGAGGTAATTACGTGCAATATTCAGCTTTTCATCTTCGATATAGCCCGGAATCCGAATAACTTCCATCCGATCCAATAAAGGCTCAGGGATGCGCATACTATTCGAGGTCGCCACAAACATGACCTCCGATAGATCAAAATCCACCTCTAAATAATGATCGGAGAAGGCATGATTTTGTTCAGGATCGAGTACCTCTAACATCGCTGAAGCCGGGTCCCCTCTGAAATCCGTCGACATTTTGTCAATTTCATCCAGCAGGAATAACGGATTACGGGTTCCCACACGGCTAAGATTTTGCATCACTTTGCCGGGTAAAGAGCCAATATAAGTACGACGATGTCCACGAATTTCCGCCTCATCCCGTACCCCGCCTAAAGCCATACGGGTAAATTTGCGCCCAGTGGCTCGAGCAATGGATTGCCCTAATGAGGTTTTACCCACACCGGGTGGCCCTACTAAACATAAAATCGGGCCTTTAAGTTTTTTCACCCGTTGCTGTACCGCTAAAAATTCAATAATGCGCTCTTTCACTTCCTCTAGGCCATAATGATCGGCATTAAGAACACTCTCGGCCTCGGCTAGATTCGAGAGGATACGTGAACGCTTTTTCCACGGTACATTCACCAACCAATCAATATAATTACGCACCACTGTTGCTTCCGCTGACATCGGTGACATGAGCTTTAATTTATTGAGTTCTGCCCGTGCTTTCGCTAGTGCCTCTTTACTCATACCCGCTTTATCAATTTTACGGTTTAGCTCCTCCACCTCATTAGGCGCGGCATCATCCATATCTCCCAATTCTTTTTGAATGGCCTTGATTTGCTCATTGAGATAATACTCGCGTTGGCTGCGCTCCATTTGCTGCTTTACGCGCCCGCGAATTTTTTTCTCTACTTGCAGCAGATCTAGCTCACCCTCAATCAGCTCAATCAAATGCTTAATGCGCTCTTCAACGCTTAACATTTCTAGAATGGTCTGTTTTTGTGGAATCTTTAAGCCCAAATGTGCGACTACGGTATCAGCTAAACGCGCCGGATCATCAATACTCGATAAGGACGAAAGAATTTCAGGCGGTACTTTTTTATTCAGTTTGACATATTGTTCAAACGAATTAATTAAGGAACGACTGAGTATGTCAACATGACGCTCATCAATATCAAACAAGGAGTTACGAATTTCCACCCGTGCCGCAAAATATTCACTACCCTGATCAATAGCAACGATCTCAGCCCGCTCCACACCCTCTACTAATACTTTAAGCGTACCATCGGGTAATTTTAAGAGCTGTAAAATGGTGGCTAAGGTGCCAAAGGTATGAACATCCTCTAAGCTGGGCTCTTCTACATCGGCATTTTTTTGTGACACTAATAGGACTTGCTTAGTCGTATCCATTGCTGCATCTAATGCATGGATAGACTTAGAGCGCCCCACAAATAAAGGAATCACCATATGGGGATAAACTACAACATCACGTAGCGGCAACACTGGAACGATTAAACTCTCCGGTGCTAACTCTGATTCAGACATCACGAAACTCCCGTGCAGACATTGACTAGGTACACTAGCCAACGAGGTATCCTATGGAAAACTATATTATAAGAATAAGGTATGACTAGTGGTGTTACAGATACCCTAGATATCTGTAACACGTGTGAACAAGGAGACTATTCAGTAGCAGAGGCTACTAATTTAGGCTCTAAATTTTCATAGATAAGATAAGGAGGTGCTTCGCCATTGACTACAGACTCATCAACCACTACTTTGCTGACATTTTTCTCCGACGGTAGATCATACATCGTGTCGAGTAAAATGCGCTCCATAATCGTCCGTAGACCCCGCGCTCCTGTCTTACGCTCCATCGCTTTACGCGCAATCGCATGTAAGGCATCATCGCGAATGACTAATTCAGCCTCTTCCATTTCAAACAATTTGGCATATTGCTTGACTAAGGCATTTTTAGGCTCGCTGAGAATAGACACTAAGGCTTCTTCATCCAGTTCATCTAGGGTTGCCACCACTGGCAAACGTCCTACAAACTCTGGAATCAGGCCATAACGCACTAAATCCTCTGCCTCAATTTCCTTAATCACTTCACCAAAGAGCTTTTTCGTATCCGGTGCTCGCACATTCGCCGCAAAACCAATACTACCTTTCTCGGTACGCTCGCGAATAATGCGATCTAAGCCCGCAAAGGCTCCGCCACAGATAAACAGAATATTACGGGTATCAACCTGTAAAAATTCTTGCTGAGGATGTTTACGTCCCCCTTGTGGTGGAACAGAGGCAATAGTGCCCTCGATTAATTTTAATAAGGCTTGTTGTACACCTTCACCAGAGACATCACGGGTAATTGAGGGATTATCCGATTTGCGTGAAATTTTGTCGATTTCATCAATATAAACAATACCCGTCTGAGCCTTTTCGACATCATAATCGCATTTCTGCAATAGTTTTTGGATAATGTTTTCGACATCCTCACCCACATAACCCGCCTCAGTTAAGGTGGTAGCATCTGCAATAGTAAAGGGTACATTTAAGAGGCGTGCTAATGTTTCAGCCAATAACGTTTTACCACTGCCGGTAGGGCCTATTAATAAGATATTGCTCTTAGCGAGTTCAACCTCATCTTTATTATTACTCCCCCCCTTGTGATGTAGACGCTTGTAATGATTATATACCGCAACCGATAACACCCGTTTTGCAGAATCTTGACCAATCACATAATCATCTAGAATAGCTCTAATTTCACGCGGGATCGGCAAAGTATGTTGTTCATCTTCGCCGGTTTGTGCCGCATGAATTTCTTCTTGGATAATGTCATTACAAAGATCAACACATTCATCACAGATGAAAACGGAAGGGCCCGCTATGAGCTTACGTACTTCATGTTGACTCTTCCCACAAAAGGAACAGTACAGAAGCTTGCCACTCTCTTGACTACCCTTTTTATCTTTACTCATCTAAACCTCTACCTACGTCAGACCACCTGACGCTCTGCTTTTAATCATGCAACGCCTAATACCAAGACAGTATTCTACCCATTCGGCATTTTTCAAGTCCCATTATTATAATTTACCCCTAGAAACACAAGAATGCTGTACTTTCTAGGCGTATTTAATGGGGTTACTAGCCTCTATACCCTCTATTTAGCCTTGCTTTAAGTGAAAACAGCCTGACTAAGCAGGCTGTTTTCACTTATATTAAGCATAAAATGCAATATTTTGTATTAACTACGGGTAGTCAAAATAGCATCGACTAGGCCATAGGCCTTAGCATCTTCTGCGGTCATAAAATTATCCCGATCCGTATCTTTTTCGATCCGGTCTAAAGATTGCCCTGTGTGCTTAGCCAAAATACTATTCAATTCAGCACGGATTTTTAAAATTTCCCGCGCGTGAATTTCAATATCGGACGCCTGACCTTGGAAACCACCGAGTGGCTGATGAATCATGACGCGCGAATGAGGCAATACAAAACGCTTACCGGCTGCACCACCGGCTAATAATACTGCACCCATACTAGCCGCTTGACCAATACACAGCGTACTAACATCGGGTTTAATAAATTGCATGGTGTCATAAATCGACATCCCAGCCGTCACTACCCCACCGGGCGAGTTAATATAGAGATAAATATCTTTTTCAGAGTTTTCAGACTCTAAAAATAATAACTGCGCCACAATCAAATTAGCCATGTAGTCTTCTACAGGGCCTACACAAAAAATAACACGTTCTTTTAATAAGCGTGAGTAAATATCATACGCACGCTCACCCCGAGCAGATTGCTCAACTACCATCGGCACTAAATTCAGTGCTTGGGTATGGAGGGCACTATTCATTCGTACTACATCCTTTATTGGATAACAGATAGTAGCTATTAAGCCGCTTGTGCATCTGTAGTGTCAATATTACCTTGCGCGCGCCCGATTACTTGCTCAAAAGGACGCTCCTCATCCGTGATTTGGGCTTTAGACATTACCCAATCCACAATCAGCTCTTCCATAGCTGCAGCTTCAATGGTCTGCATAGCTTGTTGATTAGTACGATAGTACTCAATCAAAGCGGCAGGATCTTCATAGGTTAGCGATAAGGATTCTAATAATTCATCCACACGTTTAGCATCGCGTTGAATATTATTTTCACGAATTAATTGGCCTACAATCAGACCTAATTTCACCCGACGCTCTGCTTGTGGCTTAAATAGCTCATCAGGTAGGTTCGCATCAGGCATTTGCTGCCCCATGTTTTGCATAAACTCTTGGCGAACTTGCTTTGCTTCTTCACTAGTTAAAGCATTAGGTACATCAAACAGATGCAATGCGGCTAAGCCATCCATCACCTGTTGTTTGACTTGTGCTTTAATCGCATTAGTCATTTCGCGTTCCATATTTTTCTTAATTTCAGCGCGGAACGTTTCAACCGTTTTGCTTTCTAGACCAAAACGCTCAATAAAAGCCTCATTTACCTCAGGCAATACACCTTCTTGAACGCTAATAACATTTAGCTTGAATTGAGCGGTTTTACCTTTTAGGTTTTCGGCTTGATAGTCATCAGGGAATTTAACATCTGCTACTTTTTCCTCACCTGCTGACATACCGAGTAAGGCAGCCTCAAAATCAGGTAGCATACGCCCTGCCCCTAATTCCACAGCGAAGTTTTCAGCACTCCCGCCTTCAAAAGGAACACCATCTAAGGTACCTACGAAATTCAAGCGTACTAAATCGCCATTTTGAGCCGTGCGTGCAACGTCTTGCCATTCTTTTTGTTGTTTACGAATGGTCTCGACCATTTTATCAATATCGGCATCCGTCACACTTGATACAGGGCGTTTAATATTCAGATTAGAAACATCGGCGAGTTCGAACTCTGGATAGACTTGGAAAGTAGCTACATAAGCTAATGGTTCATTATGACCAAAGGTTTGTACATCAACCTGTGGCAAACCTGCCATACGTAATTTTTCTTGGCTTAAGGCATCGCGTAAGGATGACTCAATCACATCACCAATAACTTCTTGACGGGTAGCTTGTGCATAACGTTGACGAACAACATTCATAGGAACTTTGCCGGGGCGGAAGCCATCGATACGTACGCGTTTAGCTAATTTTTGTAAACGTTTCTCAACTTCATTGCCAACACGTTCAGCAGGAACGGTGACGGTCATTTTACGATCGATATTACCGGTTGTCTCGACAGAAACTTGCATGCCATACCTCATCATGTACCTGTGTTAATTTTACTTAACAGGCACGTCATCATTGAAATGTTGTGGATAAATAATAAGTGGTGCGAGAAGAGAGACTCGAACTCTCACGGGTCACCCCGCTGGAACCTAAATCCAGTGCGTCTACCAATTCCGCCATTCTCGCATATCACACTAACTATAACCGTTCGTCGGCTAAGTTAGGAAGGAGGCGATTATACATAGCTAGATTGCATTTGTATAATGTTGTGTTTGAAGTTTTGGGGTGGCTGATGGGACTCGAACCCACGACGACAGGAATCACAATCCTGGACTCTACCAGCTGAGCTACAGCCACCATAAAATAACCTGCTGTGCTGGCGCACCCGGCAGGACTCGAACCTGCAACCTACGGCTTAGAAGGCCGTTGCTCTATCCGGTTGAGCTACGGGAGCAGTAGGAAGGCAAAGATAAATAATATAATCAAAAGAAGTGGTCGGGGTAGAGAGATTCGAACTCCCGACATTCTGTACCCAAAACAGACGCGCTACCAGGCTGCGCTATACCCCGACGTTTGATTACGATTACAATGTCACTCTGCACTGCATCGAGGTGACAAATATTACTGAAGCATCTAAACCGCGTCAAGCATTTTTTAGATTATTTTTAGATTATTATTATTGCCCCCAGCCTCGCCTCTTGAGAGCCTGCTTGCCGACCCTCTTAGCAACTTAAGATTCAAAATCGGGTTGCATGTGGCATAAAACTATACTAAACCCAGTACTAGGTGTCGCATTAACTCACATATGCCCTCTTCATTTTGCAGTGTGTAGTCATCCATAGCTAAGGCCAAAGAATATTATTTTATAACGTTATCCATCTCGACTTTTTTAAACTCATTAAAGAAGGAATCCATTATGAGTACAATCTCAGCAGCCGGTTCAGCAAGCGCTGGTGATCTCGCCGCCTCTATCACTTCTAGTTGGTATTGGTATGTGATTGCCGGTATTGTGTTATTAATCGGTGGCTTTATGGGGATCGCTAGACCCATGCTAGCCTCATTAACAGTTGAAGTGATGACCGCCATCTTTTTTATTGTTGGTGGTATTTTGCAAGCTATACAATTATTCCGTGCTAACAGAAGTTCATCCTTTATTTGGTCATTATTATTAGGTGTGCTCTTTATTATCTTAGGGATAGCCCTACTCAAAAACCCCTTAGCTGGCCTTGTGAGTCTCACTATCGTAGCGGGTTCTTTAATTGGTGCATCGGGTATTGTCAAAATAATCTATGCCTTCCAACTGCGCCCGCTAGCAGGTTGGGTATGGATGTTGATTTCTGGAATGATTTCGCTACTTTTAGCCATTATGATTTTCACCAATATCGCCGTTAGTGCAGCGATCACGTTGGGCATATTGCTCTCTGTCGAGCTGATTAGTAGCGGTATTTGGATGCTACTAATCGGCTTTGGCTTTAGAAAAGTTAATAAAGAGCTTTCTACTCGCTAATTATTATTTTCCTCATCAATTACCCCATTGCTAGACAAGAGAATAGCAATGGGACGAGTGCTAGGCATGCTAGAGAGAAGTAGCATAATAATAACCATAATCGGTACACTCAAAATCATCCCTGTAATCCCCCAGATCGCCCCCCACACGGCTAAAGCCAGAATAATTACCAAGCCACTTAAATTGAGCCGACTACCCATTAAATAAGGCTCAAGAATATTACCAATACTGAACTGAACCATGGTGAGTACTATAGAGACCCCAAAAAAAGGCAGATAACTATCGAACTGTACTAATGAGAGTAATGCAGGAAAGATCACAGAGATCAAAGAGCCAATGGTCGGAATATAATTCAATAAAAAAGCAATAAATCCCCAAAATGCGGGATAATTCACATCAAATAAAGCTAATACAATATAGCAAAGCACCCCTGTTAATAGACTCACAAAAGTCTTAACCGTCAAATAAGTACGAATATTTTTATCCAGCCGGTCAAGGGTTGCATTGACCTGATCACGCTGCTCAGTATCGGTAAATAATGCGGTGATTTTTTTGGGAATAGCCGCCTGCTCCGACACAATAAAAATAATATAAATAATGACTAACGAGGCAATACCTAAAAAGCCACTCACCGCACTGACTACCCAACTCACCAGCTTCTCTAAGTTAAATAAATCATTAAAACGGCTCATATTTAGTTTTACATCGGGGGCAAATACTCCCAAGATATGATTTATTTTTGCCTCAATTCTTAGCTGATAACTCGGTGCATCCTGAGCTAAGGAACGCGCATTGGTCGCAATCATATCCATAGCCAATAGCACTA
Organism: Thiofilum flexile DSM 14609; assembly: GCF_000380185.1. Classification (GTDB taxonomy): domain Bacteria; phylum Pseudomonadota; class Gammaproteobacteria; order Thiotrichales; family Thiotrichaceae; genus Thiofilum; species Thiofilum flexile. Next base: position 91,727 of record NZ_KB904769.1, on the reverse strand, counting down.
ATAGAATAGAAATAGCCAATGCTAATAGCACCGCTAACACCCGTGGCACATGAAAGCCACCAAGTGAAATGCTCTGAAAGTAACGTGCGACGGTATCCAACACATACCAAATCACAATCGCAATAATTAATGGAATTAAGATATCGCGCCCGATAACTAAGAGCCAACCCAACACACAGACTAACAATAAACCTGCTGTTATGTTGACGAGGCGATTATTGAGTAAACTTTTTGGCATAAAGCCGCTCCCAGCTTATTGAGAAATAATACCCGTTAATTATAGCGAAACTTAGTGTATTTGCTTACCGCTCTGCTCATGACTTCTATACTTGATGAGCTAGCAACCAATTGATTATCTTGTCGGGGACTTGAGTTTGCGCTCTGGTACTCACATAAATCCCAATATGCCCCCCGTTAAAACTAAATTCCTCATAATCACTACTCGCCACTAATGCCTGTAAGGCTCGGCTCGCACTAGGGGGTACAATATGATCCTCGGTGGCATAAATATTTAGAATTGGCAAAGTGAGCTGCGTTAAATCAATAGGATGCTGACCGATGACTGCCCCGCCCGTGACTAATTGATTATTTTGAAAAAATAGTTTCACAAACTGGCGAAAAGCTTCTCCTGCCTGATCGGGACTATCATTAATCCATTGCTCCATTAAAACAAAACTTTGCAATGCGGCGGGCTGATCTAAAGCGTGAATAATATTAAAGTACTTCTGATGAGTTAGCTGATAGGGCTTAAGCCTAGCAAAAACCGTATTTAATAATGCTCCGGGGATATTGCCGAAGGTATCGACCAATAAATCAATATCAATAGGGCGTATTTCGTGGCTTAGTTGATTATCCGCTGTATGAAAATCCACGGGCGTGACCATCGTGATTAAGTTTTTCACCCTAGTAGGATGCAAAGCACTGTAGCACAAGCTCAATACCCCACCCTGGCAAATACCAAGCAGATTGACGGCCTTAAGGGTATGACGTTTTAAAACCTGTTGTACGCAGCGATGTAGATAGCCATTAATATAATCATCCAATGTTAAATAACGATCTACGGCATCAGGATAGCCCCAATCAAGCAGATAAATTGCTTGCCCGCGTGCCAATAAACCTTGTAGTAGTGAGCGTCCTTGTTGTAAATCCAGCATATAGGGGCGATTCACCAAGGCATACACAATCAAGAGTGGCTCGTGTAGCGTGATGGTTTCGGGGCGATAATAAAGCAGGCGCAGCTTATCTTCTTGATAAACAATTTCATCATAAGGTGTCACACCTGTGACTAAGGATACTTTTGCCACCCCTGCCCCAGCTTGTGCTAATTTAGCTTGGAGTTGGGCAATTTCCTGTAGTAACTGTTGAGTCTCTAGTAAGGATTGCATATGGATACCTATGCCTTCTTTAATAGCGCTACTTGTTCCGTTAAATACTCAAATTGCTCACGCAACTCTAAATGAGCGCGGCGCAATTCATGATAACGCTCCGCCACTAATTGTACATCCTGTTGACTGGGTATATTTAACCATTGCAATAAGGGCTTTAACTGGTCTTGTACCGCCACTTTTAAATGAATACCTGCATGCACTAACTCCGCATACAGGGCTTGATATTCCGCGCTTTGCGTCCAAGCAATATAAGCACGCTCATACTGTTCTCCCCATTGATCAATAATGGCCTGTAATGAGGCCGCCTTAGGTGCTTCATGCAACATATTGGCTTTAAACGCGGTGAAAACGAGCTGATTTAACTGCTCTAATGCTGCCTTATAACGCTGAGCTATTCGCTGATAATCTTGCATAGCTTGCTGTATGGCTTGCCATTGTTGTATTTGAGCCTGAAACACAGCCGTAACTGTATCCATTATCCCCTCAACCTGTTGGCGTTGTGCCCAATTCGACATCGTGTCTTGTATAGCCCCCAAACACTGCTCTAATGCGGCAGGATTAGGGGCTTCTGCTAACAGTTGTGGCAAGATTTTTTGGGCTACTTCCTGATGTAAAGTACTCGCGGCCTGAATTTGCTCTAGGGTGTTTTTAAGCGAAGGGGCCGTTTGCTGCTGAATCCATTGACTCCATAGTGCTTGTTGATCCAGCCCTTGCTGCCATAAAACTTGTGCATCTATCGGAGAAGTCATACGCAATCCTTCAAAGGGGGGTTGTACCTAGTACAGGGTCATGTTATTTTGTGCGTCGCAGCATTGCAAATTATTAGGTGGTAAGTATACCTCTACAGTTAGGGAATTGAATCTCACTGTAGCCCTGCTCTGCTGACATAATACTAGGGATACAGAACCAACTGATATCTTATTTTTCGCACCTAGTTGACAACTCACTCTCACACAAAAATAGGAGGCTATCCCATCATCGCGTGACGGGATAAGGTCTCTTATTAAAAACTATAATCTTGGGGTGGTAATAAGAGTTCCGCCCCTTGATGGTGTTTTGGTTAGGTTTAACTATTTAACTGTAACATCATTTAACTTTAAGGAACTCTTCCAATTAGGTTCAATTTCCAGACTTCATTTAGAAAGTCAAAGAATAGAGCTGATAACGGGCTTTCCCGTACTAACTTCTCGTAAAGGATATGACACATGAGCAAAGTGGCATTAGTAACTGGCGGTACTGGTGGTATCGGTAGCGCAGTTTGTAAGCGTTTAGCTGCTGCTGGTTTTAAAGTAATTAGCACTTACTTTGAGCCAGAAGAACAGGCCAAAGCATGGGCAGAAAAACAAGATTTTGCGGTCGGTCTCTATCATTGCAATGTCAGTGACTATGATTCTTGTGTTAAATTAAAACAAGCTATTGAAGCAGATGGCTTAAATGTCGATGTGATTGTCAATAATGCTGGCATTACCCGTGACGCTAAATTCTCTAAAATGACCTACGATATGTGGCGTGCAGTGCTGTCTACTAACTTAGATAGCCTATTTAATATCAGCCACCAATTCGTAGATGGTATGACAGAGCGCGGCTGGGGACGTATTATTAATATTTCATCGGTTAATGGTCAAAAAGGTCAAGCCGGTCAAACCAACTACAGTGCGGCTAAAGCCGGTGTACATGGTTTTACCATGGCTTTAGCTCAAGAAGTGGTGCGTAAAGGGGTCACAGTTAATACCATTTCTCCGGGTTATATCGGTACTGAAATGGTCATGGCGATCCGTGAAGATGTGCGCGAAAAGATTGTGGCGCAAATTCCTATGCAACGCTTAGGTAAACCGGAAGAAATTGCAGCTGTTGCCAACTTCTTAGCTTCTGATGATGCTGCCTTTATTACGGGCGCTGATTTCTCAGCTAATGGTGGTCAATACATGCACTAATATTGTGCTGTATTTTATGTTAAGGTGTACCCGTTACACCTTAGCTTGTATTAGGTCTTGCTAAATGAGCAAGCACTCATGTGTAATAGTTGTACTTATAATTAATACCCCATCTCATTAGAATTATAGGGTTTAACCATGACACTGGTAGAGACACATGCCTGACGCACGTCTTATTAAAAAATATCCTAATCGCCGCCTCTATGACACTACTTTAAGCAGCTATATTACTCTCAATGAAGTACGCGAATTGGTGATGAATGAAACACCTTTTAAAGTCGTAGATCGCCAAACTGGCGAGGACATCACACGTAGCATTTTATTACAAATTATTATGGAGCAAGAATCAGGAGGACAGCCACTCTTTAGTGCCGATGTATTGGCTCAATTTATTCGTAATTATAGTTTAAGCACCCATCAGGGTTTTACCGAGTTCATGGAACACAGCATGAGCACCTTTAAAGCTCAACAAAAAGCCGTTAGCGAACAAATGCATAAAGTACTTAAAGGCACGCCCTTAGATACTTGGCTGAAAATGAGCGAGCAAAATATGCAAATGTGGAATCAGGTACAACGCAATATTCTGAAATCACTATCCCAAAAATCTATTGAGAGAAATGATTAAAAAAAACAGCCCGCTGCTGGGCGGGCTTGAATAAGACTTCACAGTGAAGCGATTAGGAGAGAGGACACTGTGTCGTCAGCTCAGTCATTAAAAGCCACCTATCTCATAGTGAATACTCAAGACAGACAACTTTTAACTACCTAATAGCTTCAATTAGGCAGATTTATCAGCTACTTTTTTGCTAGCTGCAACAGTTTGAGCGGCTGCATCACGAGTAGCTGCTACGGCTTTATCTGTTACTTCTTGAGTCGCTTTTACTGCTTTCTCAGTGGCTTCTTGAGCTGCTTTTACTGCTTTTTCAGTCGCTTGTTTAGTTAAATTAGCAACTTCTTGAGCCGCTTCAACCGCTTGGCTAGTCGCTTTTTCAACTTGTTGAGTTGCTTTAGCCATAGAATCAGCTACTAATTGCTTATTGAGTTTAGTTAACTCTTCAGCGCTTTCAGTGGTATAGCCTTTAGCTTGTTCTAGAATGCCCATTAACTCATCACGAGCAGCTGTTAACGTTTCAGCAGCTTCACGTACATTGTTGACCCATTGTGAACTGTATTGAGTAATTGCCTCTTTTTGTAGCGCTACTAAATCTTTAGGATCTTTCACTTTGCTAACTAACTCAGCACTTTTCACACCTGATTCAACATAAGAATTCATCAGTGCTGCTTGTTTTGTAGTAAGCTTTTCAAAAGTTTTGAGGTTTAGTTCACCTAACTTTTGAGCAGTTGCTAAAGAATCTTCACTGAATTTTTTTAATACATCGATAATTTCGTTTGTCATGGCAATATCCTCGCGGTTTGTGGTTGGGTTTTAAACATTGGTGCGCTGCACCATTTGATGCAATGCACAATATCCGGTTTATACTATGTTGTCAACAACAATTTTGTGCAATGCACAAAATAATATAAATAGGTTATTTATCGGCCATTATGCAACTAATCAGCTTGTTTGGGTACTAACCATGGAAAGTGCATATTTAGGGGTTCTATTGCCCTCAAGATTCGTTAAAATCTGATATAGAGCGAATCATGCTCCACTCAATTACAAGGGAAACTACTACTATGAAACAATGGTTAATCATTATTACATTATTGGGTACGCTGATAAGCAATGCTGCATGGGCTGATTTAGCTCAAGATAAGAACGATTTTAATGCTAAGACTCAGAAGTTCCTCGGTGCTTTAAACCAAGCCATAGGAAAGATGAACACTAATCTCAAGGCACTTACCGACGATGAAAAAACCTTACAAGGCTACTTACGCCAAAAGCCTAATCCTAAGGAAAAACAATGTATTAATACCATGTTGACTCGTGCATCTGGTACTAAAAAACTAGTCACAGCCATGCGCCAACAACTCCTAAACGCCCAAAAGAAAATGCCCACCATACGCAATCAAGCGATGCAAGCACAATCCCCTGATCAACTAAATCAATATGCGATGCAAGCTAATACACTCGTAGAAGGTTTAAATGTGACAGGTGATAAAAATAGCCAACAGGCAGAACTATGGACTGCAAAAGTAGAACAAGCTTGTGCGGGTCTACAATAAAGACTGACTGCAACGCTATAGTTTAAAATTTATACCTAGTATACTGAGGCTCTCTTCATCAGTAGGAGCCTCACTTTTATGTCCTCAGTCCCTGTTAGTCCTGTTACTCTAGATGTTTCTAAATTAGAAGCTAATGTACGTCAATATGGCGAGTTGATTGGCGATATTCTACAAAGCCAAGAAAGTACCGCGCTCCTTGAGACCGTTGAAACCCTACGCAAAGGGTATATTCAACTACGTCAACAAGATGATCCCGCTCTACGTCAGCAATTAATGAGTCTGATTGAGCAGCTCGATATACCCACACTTGAGAAAGTTATTCGCGCTTTTAATAGCTTTTATTTGTTAGCGAATAATATTGAAGAAGACTTTCAACACCGCAGACGGCGCTTAGTGATTCAAGACAGCAATGCTGCTTTATGGAAGGGTTCGGTTCAAGGTACTATTAATGAACTAAAACAAGAGGGTCTAAGTGCCGCGCAGGTGCAAACCTTATTAGACCAACTTCGCTATATTCCGGTCTTCACCGCCCATCCGACCGAAGCTAGACGCCGCACCCTCATGACGGTACAACGTCGCCTCTTTGTTATTATCGATCAGCTCTCACAACCTTATATAGCCCCCGAAGAGCAGCAAGCCTTACGTCGCCAACTGAGTACCCAACTACAAACCTTATGGCGTACTAATGAGGTGCGTAATCATAAACCCACTGTACTCGATGAAGTGCGTTATGGTTTATATTATTTCCGCGAAAGCCTCTTTGCCGCTATTCCGCTGTTATATCGTTATTTTGATCGTGCCTTACGCCACACCTATGGACTGCATCAAGTCACTGTACCTAGTTTTGTGCGTTTTGGTTCTTGGATTGGCGGGGATCGGGATGGTAACCCCTTTGTAACGGCTGACGTGACACGCCAAGCGATTCGTTTGCATATGCAAGCAGCACTAGAAGAGTATATAAAACGTGTTCAAGAACTCAGCACGATGCTGACTCATAGTATTCAGTTTATTACGCCTACTCCGGCTTTCAGTGACTACCTCGATAGTCAACAAGTACTCTTTCAGCAACACGATCCTAATGTCGTTAACCCTTATCCAGAGGAGCCTTATCGTCAACTCCTTAACTATATGGCAGAGCGCCTCAAGCATACATTAGAAACCGTAGAGACTCGTATTGAACATGATCAAGCCTCCCTGCCCCCACATGCCTATCTGACTGCCCAAGACTTCTTACAAGCGCTTAACTTAATCAATGATTCTTTGCGTAGCCATCATGATGACTTAATCGCAGGGCGCGAACTAAAAGATTTAATTCGACTCGTAGAAACCTGTGGTTTTAGCTTGTATCAGGTGGATATTCGCCAAGAATCCACTACTCACACTAATACCGTAGCGGAAGTCTTACAAAAAACGCAATTAGTCCCCGAATACACCCAACTCAGTGAGCAAGAGCGGATTGCAACGCTAGCAGAACTGATTACCCGCCCCCGCCTGCCGCTACCACAGCGCCCCACCTTAAGCGCTCAAAGTGCCGAAACCCTAGCCGTGTTTGACACCATGCTGGCGATGCGTTTAGAGACAGGCGAGGATACCTTCGGAGCCTATGTTATCTCTATGACGCATTATGCGAGTCATATTCTAGAGGTCATGTTCTTAGCACGTTTAGCAGGTTTAATCGGCTATCAACAAGGTGAGCTATACTGCCATATTCAAGTCGCTCCCCTATTTGAAACCATTGATGACTTGAAACGTATTGCCTCCGTGCTTACTGAACTGTTTAGCAATCCTATCTATCAACAATTGCTCCAAGCCTCCGGTAATACCCAAGAGGTGATGCTAGGCTATTCTGATTCGGCTAAAGATGGTGGCATCTTAGCCTCGAACTGGAATCTCTATAATGCTCAGCGCCAAGTAATTACGCTTGCCAATCAATATGGCGTGAAATGTCGTTTATTCCACGGGCGCGGTGGGACAGTAGGACGGGGTGGTGGCCCTACTCATGAAGCTATTATTGCGCAGCCCTCTGGCACGGTATATGGGCAAATTAAATTCACTGAGCAAGGTGAAGTACTCGCTGCCAAATATAGCAATGTAGAAACCGCCGCCTATGAGCTAGGTGTGGGTGCAACCGGCTTGCTTAAGGCGAGTGCTCATCTAGTCACCCAGCAATTCCGTACGATTCCCGATAGCTTTAGAACCGCTATGCAAACGATTGCGGACTATGGTGAAAATACCTATCGGGAGCTAACGGATCGAACCGAAGGCTTTATGGACTATTTTTATGAGGCCACGCCCGTGCAAGAAATCGGTCGCCTCAATATTGGTTCACGTCCCTCGCATCGCAAACAAACCGTGCGTGATAAAAGCTCTATTCGGGCGATTCCTTGGGTATTCGGTTGGGCGCAAGCGCGGCATACTCTGCCCGCGTGGTATGGCATCGGTACGGCTCTACATACCTACCGTACTACTCAGCCCGATGGTTTAGTCATGCTGAGAAGCATGTATCAACAATGGCTCGCATTTCGTGCCTTGCTCAGTAATGTGCAAATGGCCTTGTATAAAGCTGATATGGGTACCGCCCATGCCTATGCACAACTAGCCAGCACGCCCAATGCGGAAGCCATTTTTGAAACGATTCGTGCCGAATATGAGTTGACCAAACAAGAGATCCTACAAGTCGCACAAATCCCCGATCTATTAGCTGAATCTCCCTTTCTGCAATACTCGCTAAAACGGCGCGATCCTTATTTAGATCCACTAAATAATATTCAAATCACGCTGATTAAACGGCATCGTGATTATGTTGCTACTACGGGTGAAGCTGATTCGCCTTGGTTAGAAGTATTATTACGTACTATTAATGCCATTGCTGCAGGAATGCGTAATACGGGTTGATTAACTCAACCGGTGAAATATTGGGTTAGTTAAATTAAAGCTAACCCAATAATACTGTAAACAATAGCGACAATAACACCCACATCACCCCTACATAGCCAATATGCCAGCGGAATAAATCTGCTCCGGCAATCTCTAATTGCCCCCGCACCATCACATTCATCCCAGATAAAGGGCTGGCAACCACACCTAAACTCCAAATGGATAAAAACAATAGCCCTAATACATTAGGATTAGCCACTAAAGGGGTAGCCATAGGACCAATCAGGGCAATAGCAATTAAGGGGTGTATGCCTATTAAGGCCAACATAATTGCAACACCTAAGGATAATGCAGCCTCTAAGCCAGTAAACTGATTAAATAGGCTAACCTCAGGAAAAGTACTCAATACACTTTTTAAGCCCACCGTTAATACCCCCGCGCCTAAAAACAGGGCTAGCTCACGCGCCATGCGTAAAGGTGCGGCTTGTACATGCTCTGCAAAGCGTTGCTGTACTGCTAAGTTTTTAATGATTAATAAAGCAGCACTAAATATCATGGCTAATAAGGCTACTAGAGTTAAAATCGGCACCTTAGGTAATAAGTAGTGCAATACAATAATACTCAAGGCTAAACCTAAGGGTAAGGCTAAGCTATTAAGCTTTAAAGGATAGCCTTGAAAGTCATGTAAAGCATTACCCATACGGTATTTAAACTCTAATAGGCTTAATAGACTAGCAACTACCGCAACACCTATTCCTAAACTTAAAATACCCAATAAGCTAGCGTTAGGAGCATAGGTTAAAGCTACCCCCATCGAAGCAAAAAAAGGCGACCAAAAAGCAGCAATAGCAAAAGCACGAGTCATGAGAGTGATTTGCGGGCGTTTTAAAATCTGATGTGATTTAAAATACTCGCCCACTAATACAAGAATAGATAAGTTAATCACAGCACCCAAGGCTTGAATACCAAAGAAATTACCTATCAGACTCTTAATACCCAATTGCTGTTTAGTATCTGCCCTAGGTAAAGCACTAAGCCTTAAAAAACTCACTCCATAGAGCATGACTAATAGCGCATTGTTTTGAGTTAATAGCTCGCTTATTGAAATAGATGCGCCACGCATAGCGGCAATGACTAGAAGTATTGCTCCTAAACCGGCTAAAGCAAAGAACTGGATAAATTGGCGGGCGGGTAATTTATAGAGTAGCCAGACTAATACTAGCCATCCGTAACAGCCACTCAGGGCGAGAGGTATAGAAGGGATAAAAACATAAGCAAAATGCAATAAAGCCATTGCAAGGAGTAAACTGCCTGCCATTTATAATACCTCCCACCACCTAAACGAAAAAAAGCCCATCACTAGGATGGGCTTTTTAATTTGGTGCCGGCGGCGAGACTCGAACTCGCACGGCTATAAGCCACTACCACCTCAAGATAGCGTGTCTACCAATTCCACCACGTCGGCATAACTGGTTCCCCTACTGCGGTTGAGCAGGGGCTGCTGGCGCTGCAGGTACTTCAGAATTAGCCGCTGGAGCCGGAGCTACAGGCTGCTGAGTTACCGCAGGAGCAGTTGTTGTTGCCGGTGCTGTAGGTACTTCTGAAGTAGATGCAACAGGAGCTGCGGGTACTTCAGAATTAGCCGGAACACCTGGCAATGTAGGTTGTTGAGATGTACTTGGAGCAGCCGGTACTTCAGAATTAACTGGAGCACTGACGGCTGAGCCTTGCATAATACTACCTGTCAGTGAACTACCACGATTTTGGCTAGAAACTATCATTGCCAAAACAATGCAATTCACAAAAAATACTGCTGCTAAAATAGCAGTTGTTCTACTCAAGAAATTACCTGAGCCTTGAGAACCAAAGATTGTCCCAGACGCGCCACTACCAAATGCAGCACCGGCATCAGCACCTTTACCGTGTTGCATCAATACTAAGATAATGATAGCAACCGATACTATAATTTGGACAATCAATAAAATGTTATACAACATACTGTGTTTAAGCCTTATTTCCAGCTCGGCAGATTGTTAAAAATTTATCCGCGTTCAACGCCGCTCCGCCGATCAAACCACCATCAATGTCGGGCATCGCAAACAGCTCAGCGGCATTGGAGCCTGTTACGCTGCCACCATATAGAATTTGTAATTGTTCTGCAACTGATTTATTTAAGCTAGCAATCATCTCTCGCATATAGGCATGTACGGCTTGCGCTTGCTCTGGTGTGGCTGCTTTACCTGTACCAATCGCCCATCTTGGCTCATAAGCAAGCACGCTATTTACTAGATCTTGCACATCTATTTTATCCAGTAATGCCTGTAACTGACGCCTAATAACCAGCTCTGTTTGATTAGCTTCCCGCTCAGCTAAGGTCTCACCGACACAAAAAATGGGAATAAGCCCCCCTTGTTGTGCCATCACAAACTTCTGAGCACAGATCTCATCCGACTCTCCAAACAACGCACGTCGCTCGGAATGCCCAACAATCACATAATCACAACCAAACTCTTTAAGCATGAGTGCTGATACTTCACCGGTATAAGCACCCACCTCATATTTTGACACATTTTGCGCCCCTAATTTCAGGGTGCTATTTTGTGTTAACGTTTGTACTAGAGGAATATAAACGCATGGAGTACACACTAGCGCTACCGTGGTTTGATGTAAACTATCTAAACCTGCATTAATATCCGCTACTAAGGTATTAATACTGGCTTGACTACCATTTAACTTCCAATTCCCAGCGACTAGTAATGCTCTCATATACTACTCCCTCTCCTCTGTGGGGCTGAATCGTAACTGCTCGTTTTAGGAAAATCAATCCCTAATCTAGGGAAAACTTCTCCCTATCGTTAAGCAGCCGCTTTCACAGCCGAAGCAATTTGTTGAGCTAACTGCTCAGTTTCATAGGAATCTTGTCCCTCTACCATGACGCGAATGAGCGGCTCCGTACCAGAAGCACGCAGTAATACCCGCCCCCGCAACCCTAAAGTAGACTCTACATCCGCCACGGCAGATTGAATCAGAGTATGCTTTAAATCTAAGGGCTGCTTAACCCGTACATTAACCAAAGTTTGTGGATATTGCTGCATCACCTCGCTCAGCTCTGCTAACGTTTTACCACTTTGCACTACGGCGCTGAGTACCTGTAAGGCCGAGATAATACCATCACCCGTAGGCATCATATCACGCACAATCACATGCCCAGAGGACTCGCCCCCTAAGATACATTGGTTTTGTAGCATCATCTCTAGCACATAACGATCCCCGACTTTCGCCCGATAAAAGGGTAAACCTAAACGTTGGATCGCTTGCTCTAGCCCTAGATTACTCATGAGCGTACCCACAACTCCCTTAGCCAAAGCTTCTTCTTTAGCACGGGCATGGGTAATAATCGCTAATATTTGATCGCCATTAATGGTATTACCCTTGTGATCAACCATCATCAAGCGATCACCATCACCATCCAACGCAATCCCTATATCTGCCCGATATTTTGAAACAGCCGCCTGTAGACCATCGAGATGAGTAGCACCACATTCTTCATTGATATTTAGACCATTAGGTTTATTGGCAATGGTGACAACCTCAGCCCCTAACTCTTCAAATACATGCGGTGCAATATGATAGGTCGCCCCATTCGCGCAATCGACTACCAGACGTAAACCGGCTAATGACTGTTCTGCGGGTAAGGCACGCTTACAAAATTCAATATAACGTCCCGCTGCATCATCAATACGCACCGCGCGTCCTAAATCCGCCGACTCCACACACACAAAATCACGCTCTAAATACGCCTCAATGGCTTCTTCTACTTCATCCGGTAACTTCATGCCATCCGAAGAGAAAAATTTTACGCCATTATCATCAAAAGGATTATGCGAGGCACTGATCACAATACCCGCTGAAGCCCGAAAAGCACGAGTCAAATAAGACACTGCCGGGGTAGGCATAGGGCCTAATAAACGTACATGCACCCCTGCTGCCTCTAAACCTGCTTGTAAGGCCGACTCCAACATATATCCCGAAATACGCGTATCTTTACCAATCAGGACGAGGGGGTGATTATTATTCACTAATACCTTGCCTGCTGCCCAACCTAGTTTAAGAATAAAATCGGGGGTCATGGGACGTTGACCAATTTTTCCACGAATGCCATCGGTCCCAAAATAATGTCTGGTCATATTTACTTACCTTTTAAAAAATATATCCATAAAGCGCTGATCTAAGCAGGGCTATACCCACAGGGCTTGGGCAATTTTTAAGGCATCAACCGTCTCTTTAACATCATGGACGCGTAATATTTTTGCCCCCTTTAATACCGCAATCGCCGCAGCTACTACGCTACCTGTTACCCGATCCGCGACTTCACGCTGGCCTAATAAGGCTCCAATCATGGATTTACGTGATAGTCCCACCAATAGAGGATAGGGTGTTTTAGTTAATTGCTCTAAATGCTGTAATAAGGTGATATTATGTTCTAAGGTCTTACCAAACCCAAAGCCCGGATCCAGCCAAATACGTTCGCGTTGAATGCCCGCTTGTTCGCAAATAGTCGCTCGCTCCAACAAAAACGTTCTAACATCGCTAATAACATTAGTATAGACAGGTTTTTGCTGCATGGTGCGCGGTTCGCCCTGCATGTGCATCAGGCATACGGATACTTGTGCTGCACTACAAACTTCTAAAGCCCTCGGTGCCCTTAAGGCTAACACATCATTAATCATAGCGACACCTTGCTGAATAGCCGCCTGCATGACCTCAGCCTTACAAGTATCAACAGAGAGCAAAGCCTCTGGGAAACGCTGTTTAAGCGCCTCTAATACGGGTATGACTCGTGCTAACTCATCATCGACACTTACCGCCTCTGCACCCGGACGGGTAGATTCACCCCCAATATCGAGTATAGTTGCGCCCTCATGTAATAAACGCTCAGCTTGTCTTAATGCCTGATCTATTTGATTAAAGCGTCCCCCGTCTGAAAAAGAATCAGGGGTTACATTAATAATCCCCATCACAGATGGCGTATCAGTAGGTAATAACATAAACACAGCTCCATAAAAAAAGCGCGGATAAACCGCGCTTTCTCACCCTTAACTAGGTCTCATTAAGCGGCTGGTATTACCGGTGTATCACCTGTACTACCCGTCCCAGTATTTTTCGGTGGAACACCTACTTTCTTACCAGAATCACTATCCGTCCAATCCGCTGGTGGTGGAGGTTCATCCCCACGCATTAATGCTTCAATCTGAGTACGATCAATGGTTTCATACTTAATCAGCGCCTCAGCCATAGCATGTAGTACTGACATATTCTCATTCAGAATGGTTTTGGCGCGTTGATAATTACGATCAATCACCATACGCACTTCTTCATCAATCGCATGAGCCGTATCATCCGACATATGCTTTTGTTGAGTAACTGAACGACCTAAGAATACCTCGCCCTCATCTTCTGAGTAGGCTAATGGCCCCATACGGCTCGATAAGCCCCATTTAGTAACCATATTGCGAGCAATACTCGTTGCACGCTCAATATCGTTAGAAGCACCTGTCGTGACACCTTCTGGGCCATAAATCAACTCTTCGGCAATACGACCACCATAAAGACTAGAAATTTGGCTTTCGAGACGTTGTTTAGAAGCGCTATAGCGATCTTCTTCAGGTAGGTACATAGTTACACCTAAAGCACGACCACGAGGAATAATACTCACCTTATACACCGGATCATGCTCTGGTACATTCATACCAACAATGGCATGGCCTGCTTCATGATAAGCGGTGGCGCGTTTTTCTTCCTCTTTCATCACCATGGATTTACGTTCTGCACCCATCATGATTTTGTCTTTGGCTTTCTCGAATTCCTGCATATTCACGGTGCGCTTATTAGAGCGGGCGGCAAATAAGGCAGCCTCATTGACTAGGTTTGCCAAATCAGCCCCCGAAAAGCCTGGCGTACCACGAGCAATCAACTCTGCACGCACATCATCGCCTAAAGGCACTTTACGCATATGAACTTTCAGAATTTGCTCACGACCCCGCACATCCGGTAGCGGTACGACGACCTGACGGTCAAAACGACCGGGACGCAATAAGGCTGGATCTAAGACATCGGGACGATTCGTCGCAGCAATTACGATAATGCCTTCAGAGCCTTCAAAACCATCCATTTCAACCAGCAACTGATTTAAGGTTTGTTCACGCTCATCGTGACCACCGCCTAAACCGGCTCCACGTTGACGACCGACCGCATCAATCTCGTCGATAAAAATAATGCAAGGTGCATGTTTTTTGGCTTGGTCGAACATATCACGTACCCGTGACGCGCCCACACCGACAAACATTTCCACGAAGTCAGAACCCGAAATACTAAAGAAAGGTACTTTAGCCTCGCCTGCAATGGCTTTAGCTAATAGGGTCTTACCTGTTCCGGGCGAACCTACCATTAAAACACCACGAGGAATTTTGCCACCTAGCTTTTGGAATTTGCTCGGATCACGTAGGAATTCAACTAGCTCGCTGACCTCATCTTTAGCTTCATCACAGCCTGCAACATCATTGAATGTTACTTTTACTTGGTCTTCGGTCATCATGCGGGCGCGGCTTTTACCGAAGGACATAGCGCCCCCGCGTCCACCACCGCCTTGCATTTGGCGCATAATGTAAATCCACAGACCAATAATTAATAAGAAAGGTACCCAGCTAATAATAATATCCCAAAAGATAGAGCGCTCTTCGGGAGGAGCCGCTTTAAATTTCACATTATTAGCTAATAGGTCATCCACCATTTTAGGGTCATTAGGTGGACTATAGGTTACAAAACGCTCGCCATTTACGGTAACACCGGTAATTTTTTGACCACGAATATCGACTTCACGTACCGTATTATTACGCACGTTTTGAATAAACTCAGAGTAGGATAACGGAGCACCGGGTTGAGTGGTGGTGCTAAACTTACTGAACACCACAATTAGCACAAAGGCGATGACTACCCATATCAGTAAATTTTTAGTCAAATCGTTCAAAGAACTTCTCCACATCACAAATTTAGGTAGGACTTTACCTATAAACTTGTCTCAAATCTTACACCACAAAACGCTGAGCCAACACATAAACCTCTCGACTGCGTGGTCTTGACGCTGATGGTTTACGGATTTTGACATCCTTAAAATGGGTTCTGACCTCTTTTAGAAATTGCTCAGAACCCTCACCTTGGAACATCTTAACAAGAAAATGTCCGCCAGGACGTAATACCTTACAAGCGAGGTCTAATGCCAATTCACATAGATGTATGGCACGTGGTTGATCCACCGCTTCCATACCACTGACATTGGGTGCCATATCGGAAATAACAAGATCGACTTGATCGCTACCTAATACTTGCAGGATTTCATCGAGTACCGATTCTTCTCTAAAATCGCCCTGAATAAACTCAACAAAGGCCAAAGGATCAATAGGCAAAATATCACTGGCTACGATTTTACCTTTTTCACCCACTATTTCAGCCACATATTGACTCCATCCTCCGGGAGCCGCACCTAAATCAATGACTTTATCACCCGCACGAATCAAACGATCTTTGGTTTGAATTTCTTTTAATTTGTATACTGCACGTGAGCGATAGCCTTCTTGCTGGGATTTTTTGACATAAGGATCACTAAAATGCTCGCTTAACCAGCGTTGACTGCTTTTACTTCTTGCCATGTTCTAATAACTCATTACACTTCGCTGCATTCTAGCGGATTATCGGAAAACTATCATGGAACTCAAAGACACTCAGAAAAAACGCCTGCGTACCCTCGCTCATGCGTTAAATCCTGTCGTATTGGTGGGTCAACAGGGTTTAAAGCCTACCACTTTGGAAGAAATTAATATCGCCTTGGATCATCATCAGCTTATTAAAGTTAAGCTCAGTGTAGGGGATCGAGATTTACGCGATGGACTCATTGAAGAGATTCTAGCCAGCTCACAAGCCCTCTTAATCCAACGCGTCGGTAATGTAGCCGTATTATATCGTCGTAATAAAGAACGCCCTGATATTCTTAAGGCCGATTTTATTGATTAGCGCTAATACACTCATCTAATCAATATACCCTCTTCTAAAGTCTAGCATGGCGGTATTCTTGCCGCCAAAACTACCGTAGACACAACCCTTTAATAAAGCGCCAGTCCCAAAGCATTTATTGAATACAAAAAAAAAGCTGTAAGTGGTTGCTTACAGCTTTTCAGAATTAAATTGGCGCGTCCGGAAGGATTCGAACCTCCGACCACCTGGTTCGTAGCCAGGTACTCTATCCAACTGAGCTACGGACGCGCTGAGAAGGTGCGTATTCTGTATACTTACTTAGCTAATGTCAAGAAAATATTTTACTTTATTTTTTCGACAGCTTCTTAGTATATGGCGGAGAGAGAGGGAGTCGAACCCTCGATAGAGATTTTGGCCCTATGCTCCCTTAGCAGGGGAGTGCCTTCGACCACTCGGCCATCTCTCCAGTACGCAAGAACTAGAAGCACAGAATTATAGTGATAAAACTCCCAATGTAAAGCTTTTTTTTCGACTATTTAGTTTTCTTCATTGACTAAAGCCGGATCATTTTTCTCGTGACGAATACGCTCATAAATCTCTTCACGATGAACCGCTACATTTTTTGGTGCATTGATACCCAGACGAACCTGATTACCCTTTACCCCCAATACTGTAACGCTCACCTCATCCCCAATCATAAGAGTCTCTCCAACTCTCCGAGTCAGTATCAACATAACGCAAATCTCCATATCGCTGTATCATTATGCCCACGAAAGTCAGCAACTTTGTGAACTCTTCCAGCCGCCAGCACAGCATGACCAACAATCACACAAAATCACTGAACTTAGCCTGAACTTTTCACGCTCGATGTTGCATTTTTACCATTAAGTGACAAAAAACAACAGACTTATTTATCAAAGTGTGAATTATTATTATGATCAATAACATAGCACTAATAAAAAAGCCCGCGTCTTTGGCAGATACACGGGCTTTTTAGTCAAAAAGTCTATAGCGTAGTGGACAGCGATTTAACCCGCTAAGCCAAAGGCCTCGTGTAGCACCCGCACTGCTAACTCTAAGTATTTCTCATCAATAACGACCGCAACCTTAATTTCAGAGGTAGAGATCATCCTAATATTAATCCCCTCTTTACCTAAAGCGGCAAACATTTTACTGGCTACCCCCGCATGAGAACGCATACCGGCACCCACAATAGAGACCTTAGCGATTTTTTCATCACCTTTACACTCTTTGGCACCTAACTGAGCCGCCAAATTATTGAGTATGCCAAAAGCCTTGTCATAATCATTTTTGTGTACGGTAAAAGTAAAATCGG
This sequence comes from Thiofilum flexile DSM 14609, assembly GCF_000380185.1. Classification (GTDB taxonomy): domain Bacteria; phylum Pseudomonadota; class Gammaproteobacteria; order Thiotrichales; family Thiotrichaceae; genus Thiofilum; species Thiofilum flexile. Next base: position 73,998 of record NZ_KB904769.1, on the reverse strand, counting down.
TAGAACCATCAGAGCCTACATTTTGCACGATCATATCGACTTCAATGTTCGTATCAGAAATAGGCCCTAGAATGCTATAGGCAATACCCGGACGATCAGGAACACCGCGTATGGTCAATTGGGCTTCATCACGATTAAACGCGATACCGCGTACTAAAACTTGTTCCATCACCTCATCCTCACGCGTCACTAAGGTACTCTTACCATTTTCATCATCAAAGCTTGATAGCACTCTAATAGGCATATCGTATTTATAAGCAAACTCAACGGAGCGAATTTGCAAGACTTTAGAGCCTTGGCTCGCCATTTCCAGCATTTCTTCTAAGGTCAAACGGGGAATATGGGTAGCACGGCTCTCAATACGCGGATCCGTGGTATAAACCCCATCCACATCCGTATAGATTTGGCACTCATCCGCCTTTAACGCCACGGCTAAAGCTACCCCAGTAGTATCCGAACCACCACGCCCTAACGTCGTGACACTGCCCTCCTCCGTTACACCTTGGAAGCCAGCCACTACCACGACTTTACCCTCGGCTAGATCACGGCGCATAGGGGCATCATCAATCGCTATAATACGGGCTTTAGAATGGGCATTATCGGTTAGAATACGAACTTGAGCACCCGTGTAGGAGCGTGCTGCTTGACCTTTTTGCTCTAAAGCTAAGGCCAACAACCCAATGGTGACTTGCTCGCCTGTGGCTAAAATCACATCCTTTTCACGTTCAGAACCGCGCGGATTAATCGCATTAATCAATGCGACTAAGCGATTGGTTTCCCCAGACATAGCGGAAACAACTACCACTACATCATGCCCTTGTTGACGCCATTTTATCACCCGATCCGCCACTGCTGCTATGCGTTCGGGACTCCCCACCGAAGTACCACCATACTTCTGCACGATTAAAGCCATTTAACTAACCTACCCTTATGCTATGTTTATCATAGCGTTTTAATGCAAAATCCTGTCCTAGGCTATCCTAGCTGTGCGGCAACCCAAGCCTTTACCGAACCTAATGCCTGCTCTAAAGCCGCTGGATTTGTACCACCAGCCCGCGCCATATCGGGGCGACCACCGCCTTTACCCCCGACTTGACTAGCTACATGATTCACTAAATCACCAGCCTTAATACGCTTAGTTTCATTAGCCGTCACACCTGCAATCAGCCCTACTTTATCCCCTTGTACCGATGCTAAAACAATGGCTGCTTTGCCTAATTTATTTTTAAGCTGATCTAAGGTATCTAACAGTGCTTTAGAATCGACATCCCCTAAATTCACGGCTAGTACTTTAATATCATCAATCGTTTCGGCTTGATCGACTAAACTATTACCCGCTTGAGAGGCTAATTTACCTTTTAATTGATCCAACTCTTTTTCTAAAGCGCGACTTTTAACTACCAAAGCCTCAGTCTTTTCTGGTGCTTCTGTACTAGAGGTTTTTAATAAACGTGCGACCTGATCCAGACGATTAACCGTTTCATTTAACCAAGCCATTGCATTAGCACCCGTCACCGCCTCAATCCGGCGAATACCGGCTGCTACACCACTTTCACTGACGATTTTGAATAGTCCAATATCACCCGTGCGGTTGACATGGCAACCACCACATAACTCGGTGGAGAAACCAATTTGCAGTACCCGTACATCAGCACCATATTTTTCACCAAATAAGGCCATCGCTCCGGCTTCAAGCGCTTTTTCCATACTCATCACTTGTGCAGAGGTTGCCACATTTCGCCGGATCTCTGCATTGACAATTGTCTCAACTGCAGCAATTTGTGCAGCAGTAACAGGTTCAGGCTGTGAAAAGTCAAAGCGTAAGCGCTCAGGAGTCACTAGTGAGCCTTTTTGCTCTACATGAGTCCCTAAAACTTGGCGCAAAGCAGCATGCATTAAGTGGGTAGCAGAGTGATTGAGAATAATCGCTTGGCGGCGCTCTTGATCGACTTCCGCTTGAATCGTATTACCCACCGCTAAAGTACCAGACTCCAGCACACCATCATGAATAAAAGTGCTGCCCTGCTTTTGCGTATCCTGTACTTTAAAAGCACTGCTACCCATCCGCACATAGCCTTGGTCGCCTATTTGCCCACCGGATTCGGCATAGAAAGGGGTATTACCTAACACCACTTGACCGCGTTGACCAGCGTGGAGCTGTTGGACTGAATTCCCTTCATGGAATAAGGCTAAAATGGTCGCGGACTCCACTAAATTATCATAACCGTGGAAATCGGTCGCACCACTCACATCGAGCTTGCCTGCCATATCGACTTTGAACTTGCCCGCCACCCGTGATTGTTGGCGCTGCTCTTCTAAGGCTTGCTCAAAACCAGCCTCATCGACCTTTAGCTCACGCTCACGGGCAATATCCGCCGTTAAATCTAGTGGGAAACCGTAGGTATCATAGAGTTTAAACGCGGTTTCGCCATTGATGGTATCACCCGCTTTTAAACCCTCAATGGCTTCATTAATTAAACGCATGCCATTGGCTAAGGTTTTAGCAAATAGCTCTTCCTCGCGTTTAAGAACGTTTTCTACCTGCGTTTGTGCTTTAGTGAGTTCGGGATAAGCTTGTCCCATTTGCTCCACTAGAGTGGGAACAATTTTGTAGAAAAATAGCGTATCTAAGCCGAGTTTATGACCATGGCGAATCGCACGACGGATAATACGGCGCAAGACATACCCCCGCCCTTCATTATCCGGCAGTACACCATCCACAATCATAAACGAACAAGAACGAATATGATCAGCAATGACTTTTAAGGACGGATTATCGAGGTTGGTGGTCATGCCTGCTAATTCGGCTACTTTGCCAATCAGCGCTTGGAAAATATCGATTTCGTAGTTGCTATGTACGCCTTGCAAAATCGCGCATAAACGCTCTAGACCCATCCCTGTATCAACCGAGGGCTTAGGCAAAGGTGTCATGACGCCGTCAGTAGAACGCTCGAATTGCATGAATACTACGTTCCAGATTTCGATATAGCGGTCGCCATCTTCCTCAGGTGATCCCGGAGGCCCACCCCAAATATGCTCACCGTGATCATAGAATACTTCGGTACAAGGACCACAAGGGCCGGTATCGCCCATTTGCCAGAAATTATCCGAGGCGTAACGTGCCCCTTTATTATCACCAATGCGGGAAATGCGCTGCGGGTCTACCCCTACCTCATTTACCCAAATGTCATAGGCTTCTTGGTCTTCGGCATATACCGTGACCCATAATTTAGCCTTAGGTAATTGAATCACACGGGTCAAGAAATCCCACGCAAAATGGATAGCATCGCGCTTGAAGTAATCGCCAAAGCTAAAATTACCGAGCATTTCAAAGAAAGTATGATGGCGGGCGGTGTAGCCTACATTTTCCAAATCATTATGCTTGCCACCCGCACGGACACAGCGCTGGGCAGTGGTCGCTCGTGAGTAAGGACGCTTATCAATACCTAAAAATACATCCTTAAATTGCACCATACCAGAATTAGTAAAGAGTAATGTAGGGTCATTACCCGGAACCAATGAACTCGAAGGTACAATTGTATGCCCTCTTTCTGCAAAGAAGTTTAAAAACTTCTGTCTTACCTCAGCACTTTTCATGGAAAACCGCATTAATTGAATCTAAATTAAAACCACGCCCCGCCAAAAATCGGGATTGGCGAGCGCGTTCCTTAAAATCGTTGGGGAGATGCTCTCCAAATTTTCGAGCACGCAACTCAGACGCTAATTGAGTCCAATCAATAGACTCCTCGTGCTCTACTTGAGCTAAGGCGTCTTTAGCTAACTCAGCCGCAATACCTTTTTCGCGTAGCCCATATAAAATTTTGACAGGCCCTTGTCCTCGATTCATCAAGGAACGAGCATAACTCTGTGCAAAACGTTCATTACTTAAATAACCACTACGCTCTAGTTCGACCAACACTCGCTCTAGGTCGTCCGTGGTTAGGTCGGCATAACGTTGCCGTAATTTACGCGTTAATTCAACACTTGAATGATCACGTACCGCTAATAAACTAACCGCCGTGTGGTAAGCACGGCGGTAAACAGGATTCACTTGTTCCATCATTATCCGTTCTCTTAGGAACGAAACACAATATTAATCATCAACCAAGACATCCTCATTATCCAAATCATCGGCGTCAGCAACAAAGCCTGAGTCACTACTCAAAGGTTTTGAGAGTAAATCATTCCGTACGGCTTGTTCAATCTCAGCCGCTAATTCAGGATGATCTTTTAAGAATTGGCGAGCATTATCTTTACCTTGACCAATTTTTTCACCCTTATAGCTATACCAAGCGCCTGCCTTAGCAACATACCCTTGTTCCACACCCAACTCGATGAGTTCGCCTAACTTTGATACGCCTTCACCGTATAAAATCTCAAACTCGGCTTCTTTAAAGGGGGGAGCCATTTTATTCTTAACCACTTTTACGCGGGTTTCGTTACCAATGATTTCATCGCCCTTTTTAATCGCACCAATACGGCGAATATCCATCCGCACTGAGGCGTAGAATTTGAGTGCATTACCGCCTGTAGTGGTTTCTGGGCTACCAAACATCACACCAATTTTCATCCGAATTTGGTTGATGAAAATAACTAAGGTATTAGAACGTTTAATATTGCCGGTCAGTTTACGTAACGCTTGTGACATTAGGCGGGCTTGTAGTCCCATATGGGAGTCACCCATATCGCCTTCAATTTCTGCTTTAGGCGTTAAAGCCGCTACTGAGTCGACAACAATAATATCAACTGCGGTAGAGCGCACTAACATATCGGTAATTTCTAAAGCCTGCTCGCCGGTATCGGGTTGAGAGACTAAGAGATCATCAACATTTACCCCTAGCTTTTGGGCATAAGTCGGATCTAGGGCATGCTCAGCATCCACAAATGCGGCTGTACCGCCTTTCTTTTGGCACTCAGCAATGACTTGCAAGGCCATAGTCGTTTTACCAGAGGATTCTGGACCAAAAATTTCGATAATACGCCCGCGCGGTAAACCACCGATACCAAGCGCCACATCCAAGGTAATCGATCCGGTTGAAATCACTTCTACATCACGTGCAGCAGTACTATCCCCCATACGCATAACAGTACCTTTACCAAATTGGCGCTCAATTTGACCTAAGGCGGCGGCTAATGCTTTCTTTTTGTTCTCATCCATGCAGATGACTCCTGCTATAGTTTAGGCTGATTTAAAGGATTAATTATCGCATATTTAGGGTAAGTAAGCACCTGAAAACACTTGATATAAATGTTATTCTGATACTGTTTAACTATTTAAAAAATCTCGTATTTTATCCACTACCTCAGCAGGAAATGGTAATTCTAACCAGCGTTCTAAACAGCGTGCTCCATACCCTAATATGACGTTTCCTTGAGCCACTTGGTAATGCTGATCTGAGGCATTTTTACCCCAATACTCATACTTTAAAACCAAACGACTCGTGTTGAAGTCAGCAATATACACGCGGGCAGTGGTCTCTTGATGACCATCCACTAAAAAATCCAAACACTCTACCTGATTAACCAAAATCCTCGGTTTGGCATTTAAGACACTAGCCACCACCGGACGCAAGATTTCCATGCTCCAATCGGCTTGCCAATGCCCAAACTCCTCTGCAGTTAAATACTCATTGACTGCGGTTTGAGCCGTAAAACTATGCTCTGACCAGAGACGGGGCTGAGTCACCCTCTCCTTTTTCTCAGCAATTTTATCCTCAACCTTAGCTTTGGGTAATGTTACCTTATCTTCCAATTCTGGAGCTGTAGGGTGCTTATCTGCTTCTAGCTCTGCAGGCACTAGATGTTTATTGGCTTCTAGCTCTGCAGGCATAGGTTGATGCTTCTCTGCCTCTAGCTCTGAAGCTATCAGATACTTATCTTGTTCTTCTAACTCTGGCGTTAGCTCATTAATGCTTAACTCATCCACTGTAGGGATAATGCTTGCTGTAATAGGCTCTAGAGTAACCAGTGGCGGCTCATCCACTGATTCAAGTGGCTCAAGCGGGACAGGATGAGTACTCTCCCCCCAAAGGGCTAATGCTTCTTGTCCTCCAATAAATAAGGGGTAATGAGAGTGTGTATTAGCTAAGGGTAGGAGTGCATCAACGCTTTGATTAACCGGCATATCTCCAAGAGCTAGCATCTGAACCACACAATGCGGGCGTTTTCTTCGTTGATTCACTAAATGAGCATGGATTAACTCAGTTGTATAACCTGCCCAATAATCTTGCTTAGCCCCCAATAGCGTATCTATTGCAGCTATGGATAGCCATCTCATTAATTTAGGTAAATAGTGGGTAAGGTGCATCACACTGCGTACCTGATCCACACTATGACTGGCTCTATTACTCACCAAATCATCACTCAAAGTACCATAAATCACACTTTCAATCGGCGCTTCATAGTCACTTTGAATTTGTTGTACCGTTGAGGCTACTGCCGTTTCTTCAGTCAGATCACAGGCATAATAACGTACTCGAATCCCCGCCTGTTGGCAGTATTGTATCACCCGCTGCATGGCTTCATTTGCCACTAAAGCCTCTTGCCCCACTAAAGCTAAGCTCACCCCCGTTTGTTGGGCCAGTGTAGCAGCATAGATAGTAATTAAGGGGGATTGAACGCCTAACACCATCACTACTGATTGCGCCTTAAAGGATAAAGCGCTCTCTGAACTTTGCACATCCCATGGTACGAGACTTAATTGATAATATTCGTCTTCGCGCTTGGCTAAGGATTGGAATGTTCCGGGCATTTGTAAGGCCGCGATCACTAAATCACTCCATGCCCCCAAAGGTGTCGAGCTATCACAATCGACCAAACGTGCCTGACCCTGTGGATATTGGCTCGACCAATTGGCTAATACACTGCGCCAACCCACCTGTTCTAAATGAGGCGCACTAGCAGGATCTAGGCCAAATTGACCGTCGCTAAACTGTGCTACCAACAAAGTATCTGGCTGATAATGCTGTAAACTATTGAGCACCGTATATAAGCGGGTGGTCGCTTGGCGCACTTCACCCTCTTCTGCCCCTATGGTCAATAAGCGCGGTAATACCACTAAAACAATCTGTGGTTGAGATTCCTTCAGAAAAAGTGGCTGAATACGTAGCGTTTTATAAGAAACTGCGCTAATTTTTAGCGAGCCACCTTTTAATTTACCGGACAGCACCTGACCTAACTCAATATCTTCTCGCTCACAGATAATCACTAGCTGATCGCCAGATAAACTTTGAGGTTGCACCAGTGGCTTAGCACAAGGAGCCGCTTGCAGGTGATAGTATGGTAATAGTTGACCATGGGGTGATGCAGGTTCATGAGCTGAAAGCATAAGTACCAACTTGTGATTAAATAATATAATTTTTTATTTATAAATCTTATAAGCAATTTTAATTCAAGAGTGACCCACAGTAGCTAGAGCGATACCGACTAGAGGCAGGATTAGCAGATCAGCGCAAGCACATTGACGATTCAGCCGATAAAGAGTACAACCGCCTACACTTCAAACAATGCATGATAATAATCAATCCAATCGATCATGACGAAAACACATCCTTTAAGTGCCTTCTTGTTATCCGCTTTCCTACCCGGCTTAGGCCAGTGGTACAATGGACAGCTCACCAAAGCCATTTATTTAATTTTAATTTATATTTTTCTCTTTCCTGCCGTATTTGTTGGCATTATGCAATTCATGGCACCTGAAAATCGCATGGATGGACTACTATTATGGGTATTGGCTCAGATAGCCTTATGGCTTTACGCTGCTTTAGGGGCGATTTGGGTCGCTTGGCGTGGAGCAACACTTGAGTATAGTTGGCAGCGTAGTGGGGTTTATGTTGGTATATTAGTCATCGCCTATGTGGTGCTCATACCCCTAACTAAACTATATGTGCGTCATTACTATGTGGAATCCTTTCGTGTTCCTTCGGGTAGTATGGAGCCAAATATTTATGCCGGCGATATGCTCTTTGCCAATAAACGCTATAACTGTAGCGGCTGTCAGACGAAGGTAGAGCGAGGGGATGTGGTGATTTTTGTCTATCCCAATGATCGTACTCAATTTTTTATTAAGCGCGTAATAGCTCTGCCCGGCGATCAGATCAGCATTAAAAATGCCGATGTCAGCATTAATGGTAAGAGCCTATTAAATACCCTTAGTGCTGATGAAACCGGTAAAATCCTCACCGTTAGAGAGCAATTTGAGAATCACAGTTGGAACGTCATCTGGCGCGATAAACCCTCACTCCCCCCACAAATTAATTTCAAAGTACCTGCTGGGCAAATCTTTGTCCTTGGTGATAATCGTTCGGCTAGTAATGACTCACGCTTTTTTGGCACCGTTGCCCTGCGTGATGTAATAGGTAAAGCGGATCTCATTTGGATGTCGATTAATATGCAAGAGCATAAACTCAACTGGGAACGGATTGGGCATAGGATTCAATAAGTTATGGCAAATTTTACCACTCATATTTCCTACGCTGCCGCTGCCTCTGGACTTCTTTCCGTGCTGTGCCTGCAAGTCGGTTTTGTGACCCCTAATGAGGCTCTATTTCTAGCCTTTATGGGGACGTTAGGGGGGATTTTGCCCGATGTCGATTTGCAGCATTCTTATCCGAGTAGCATTATGTTTTCGCTCTTGGGGATAGCCATGGCCTTTGCGGTCATTTTTACTATGGATCGGGATATTTCTATTTTAGAAATGTGGTTTGTTGGGCTGTGTGTATTTACAGGTATTCGCTACCCGCTTTGGACCCTTTTTCATCGCTACACCACGCACCGTGGCTCGATTCATTCCTTAATAGCGGCCTTATTTGCTACCTTTATGGTGGCGTCGGTTACCCATAATTGGCTCGGTAAAACGGCTTTTGTCGCTTGGTTATTAGGCTTATTTGTCTTTCTAGGTTTTGTATTACATTTACTATTAGATGAGCTTTATAGCGTGGATTTTTCCAATCGGCGTATTAAGCGCTCTTTTGGGACGGCAATGAAACTCTTAGATAGTCGTAAACCGCTGAAGTCGGGGATTATGATTGTAGCAACGGTACTTGCTTGGTATAGCACACCGAGTGCTAAACAATTTTGGGACACTTTAGTGAGTAAAGAAACTTATCAAATTATCGGGGCGCGCTTTCTACCACAAGACTCGCGCGCCCCTACAACATCAACTAACGATCTTAAGACTAATCGTTAAAGCGGCGTTTACGGGGTGCATCACCACTGATACGGCGCTCACCGCTACTGCTGCTACGCTCTTTAGGACGGCTACTGCGTTCACGACCTTCAAAGCTGCCACGTTCACGCTCAGGGCGCTCGCCTCGGCTTTCACGCTCAGGACGATCGCTACTACTGCGCTCACGACCTTCAAAGCTACCGCGCTCTTCAAAGCGTCGACCAGAACTACTAGGCCGAGTAGGCGCACCTGCATCTGCGGTAATTTCTAATTTACGCCCACACACGCGCACTTTTTTCAGGTGCATGAAAGCATCCTTACTCAGTCCTTGGGGTAAATCGACTAGGCTAAAAGTATTGCGAATATCTAGATTTTGGATATTTTGACTATCCATATCTAGTTCATTGGCAATGGCACCTACGATATGCTTAGGTTGTACCCCATGCTCGCGACCAACTTCAATGCGGTAACGCACCATATCGGCAGCGGGAGTACGTCCACGACTACTACGCTCGAAACGGTCTTCACGCTCACCACGTTCCCCTCTATCGCCACGCTCAAAACGCTCGCCTCGTTCACCTCGGCTGCTACGCTCACGTTCACGACGTTCAGGCTCGGTAGGAATATCTTGAATATCGGGTTGCAGCGGTTGCTCACGTTGTACCCAATAGGCCAAAGCAGCGGCTAAATCTTCCTGACCTAAGCCCGTTTCTTCCGCCACATTATTTAATAACTCTTTAAAGAATTCTAATCCTTCAACTTGAGTCATCTCAATCAGTGAACGTTTAAACTGCTCCACGCGCCGATCAACAATTTCGCTCTTAGTAGGCAATTGCATGAGTGACACTTTTTGACGTGTCGCTTGCTCAATCGCTCTTAGCATGCGGGTTTCACGCGGAGCCACAAATAGAATCGCCTCACCCTTACGCCCTGCACGTCCAGTACGACCAATACGATGCACATAGGACTCAATATCATGCGGAATATCATAATTCACCACATGACTAATCCGAGGCACATCTAAACCACGTGCAGCCACATCGGTTGCAATCAGAATATCTAATTTACCTTGGCGTAAATGCTCAACGGTTTTTTCACGTTGTTGCTGATTCATATCGCCATTGAGTGCTGCACTAGCAAAACCGCGTGCCGCTAAGCGATCTGCTAATTCTTCCGTACTGATTTTAGTGCGCACGAAGATAATCATGGCATCAAAATCGGTAACTTCTAGAATACGCGTCAAAGCATCCAGCTTATTTATACCGCGTACTATCCAATAGTGCTGGCTAATGGACTCTACTGTGGTAGTTTTTGCCGCAATTTTGATCTCTTCAGGATCATGTAAATGCTTTAAGGCTATACGGCGAATTTGATCCGGCATAGTGGCGGAAAATAGCGCTACTTGGCGCGTTTCCGGCGTATGCTTTAAAATTTCATCCACATCATCAATAAAGCCCATGCGCAGCATTTCATCAGCTTCGTCCAGCACAATAGCTTTCAGATGGGATAAGTCTAAAGTTCCGCGCGAAAGGTGGTCTAAGATGCGTCCGGGCGTGCCGACGACCACTTGTACACCACGTTTTAGCATGCGTAATTGAGTGCCCATTCCTTGACCGCCATAAATAGGCAGAATATGGAAATCGGGCAAATGATGACCATACTTTTGCATGGCCTCTGACACTTGAATCGCGAGTTCGCGTGTCGGTGTTAATACTAATAATTGTGTTTGATAAGAGCTCGGATCAATCCGGCTCAGTAACGGTAGCGCAAAAGCGGCCGTTTTTCCCGTGCCCGTTTGGGCTTGACCTAGTAAATCACGTCCCGCTAATAAAGGCGGAATACTAGCGGCTTGAATAGCTGAAGGGGTTTCATAGCCCACTTCTTTGATCGCGGTTAAAATCGCGGGTGCTAACTCAAACTGCTCGAACGTAATGGGTTGGTCGATGGTAGGTAAAATATCTGACATGTAACGTGTGCCTGCAAAAGCAAAATAGATTAGGGACTAACAACAGGAGGTGTCCCATGCTGGTAATTAAGTCGGGTCGTTATACTCTACGTGTATTCCCCTCTTGATTGCAAGCATTGAGACAAAATTATTGTGCAGTGCGGGATAAGAAGTCTAAAAACGCAGCTTTGGCAAAGGTATTGACCTTATAAAGCTGCTTTTCTACGCATTTACGCTGAGTGCTTTAGCTTAATTCATTTACTTTAAGACTCAACTGCTTTAAACGCAGCATCTAAGGTATTCCAAGTATTAACAAAATGGCAAAATAGATCAGCCGTTTTTTCCACATCATAGACAGCCGAGTGCGCTTGTGAGGCATCCCAGCCCATACCCGCTGCTTGGGCAATACGTGCAAGTACCGTCTGCCCATACATGACTGCCCCTAAAGTCACCGTATCAAGGGTACTAAAGGGATGGAAAGGATTACGTTTACTATCCACGCGATGCGCCGCTGACTGCACGAAACCAAGATCAAAGGGCGCATTATGCCCCACTAAAATAGCACGATTACACTCATTGAGCTTTACCTCTTTACGCACAATACGAAAAAATTCCTCCATTGCCTTCTCTTCTGGCACAGCTAAGCGCAGTGGACTAAAAGGCTTAATACCATTGACCTCTAAGGATTTAGGATCAAGGTTAGCATTAGGAAAAGGTTCTATGTGCCAATTATAAGTGCGGTAACGGCGCAGCTCACCTTTTTCATCAATACGCAACACAACCATTGCTAATTCAAGCAAAGCATCACGACGATTATCGAATCCACCTGTTTCCACATCGACAACAATAGGAAGAAAACCGCGGAAACGCCCAGCAATGGGTACAATATCTGTTTCTGAGTTCATGGAGCAAAAGCTTACCGGATAAAGTTAAAAATAAATAGGGGACTTTTATTTTTAACTTTTAATTATGTTTTTATAAAACAAACACCTAATAACTAATAAAATCACTCATATTAGCGTATTAGCATTTATACCTAGGGAATCTGTATCAGCAAGTGGTTCCAGTGTAAGAGTAAACTAGTTGCCAGCACAACAAAAATATAGTCTTTTTAATATTTTTAATGACTAAAACCATGGAGTTAATAGCTGTATTAACTTATTAACAAGCTATCTGGATTTGACTTAAAAGGATCTACCACCTTAACATGTTTATGGGGCTTTAAAACATGATATATTTCAAGCTTGCCCCTGCACTGACTAAGATAAGTTTTATACTCTAACGGATAAAGTCATCTTCCAAACAAGGATTATAACGTGCTTAAATTTCTACCGGGTATTTTATTATTGCAAATTGTGACGGTAGCCCTAGTGCTACTTTTCCCTATTAATGCCGAGGGTTGGGGGTGGCTGCGTGTGCTAGTACCTTTATTAGTGGTAGGAGTATTAACCGCCTTTTGGTTTCATGCAGTAGAAGGACATCACCACAAAGACGAAATTATGCGTATTAAGGAGCGGCATGCTGAGGAGCGTGAGCGCATTAAGGTTAATGCCGAACGAGCTAAAACGCGGGCGGTGAAAGATACTCAAAAAGAAATCACTAAAGAAATGAGCCGCGAGCTGACCCGTAGCTCTGCTAAGGCTAATTTTAAGGTGGGGGTGGCGGTCGCAGGTGTGGCCAGTTTTGGTGCGTTTTTATTAATGACCCAATTTTTAACCTTAGGGGTTATGTTATTAGCCACCGCTGGGGGTACTGCGGGCGGGTATGTCTTGCGTATGCGCCAAGAAAAACAACGGTTAGCAAAAGAAAATGAGACCGCCGTATTATTACCGAACCAGCCTAAGCAAATTTTATTACCCAAAGGGCGGGCTAATAACTCCAATGCTTAGAGCAATGCCTCCAATGCGGGTACACAAGGTGTGGTAATTTTTAATTGAGCTAATTCATCCGCCCGCGTCCACCCCGGATTAATCAGCACAATCGGCTTTCCGAGTTCACGGGCTTTCACACAAAACCGATAGCCCGAATATACCTTCAGTGAACTCCCCACCACGACTAAAGCATCAGCCAGCTCCAAAGCCTGCATACACTTAGCTACTCGTATACTTGGCACTATTCCGCCAAAAAACACTACATCAGGCATTAAATCTCCACCACATACACTACAATGAGGTGGGTTAAACTGTTGAATAATTGCACCATCTAGTTCAGCATCGCCATCGGGACGTACTTCAATACCTAATCCCATAAAATGAAGATTTTCACTTTGCATTCGAGCCTGTAATTCAGCACGCTCTACTAAGGTGCCACAACTCAAACACACCACACGAGATAAATTACCATGTAAATCAATGACTCGTTTACTACCTGCCCGTTGATGCAGATTATCTACATTTTGCGTAATTAATAAACTGACGGTTCCCCGTTGCTCTAATTCAGCCAAAACCGAGTGTGCTCGATTAGGTTGAGCTTGCCCCACAGTTGCCCAGCCCAAAAAGGAACGCGCCCAATAACGGCGGCGCATGTTCGCATTTTGAATAAATTCCTGATGCTGAATCGGCTGATAGGGACGTTGCCATATGCCCTTTTCATCCCGATAAGTAGGAATACCAGAGGACAAACTAACCCCTGCTCCCGTTAACACTACCCAGCGAGGATACTCTGCCGCAAATTGTTGTAATGCCACTACCATCCCACTACCTTTAACCGTTCGGTATAAAAATATGAACCTATCGCCCTAGTGATGAAAATTAATACGGAATTAATTTCCTATTAGTATGATAAGCCCCATGTCCATTACGCGCTTACACTAAATCTTGGTCATTTTACTATTATTATAATTACTTGAACTTAGAGGCTAGCATGTTTAATCCAAATCATTCACAACAACTCCAAACATCGATTATGCAAGCGATTAATGACCTAATCGTGCAATCCAAGACCAATACTCAGAGTATTCTTGAGCACCAAACCCACATTCAAACCTTCAAGCAAACCCTAAAAGCACTACAAGACTCCAGCAACGTTGCTGATGCCGAAGATTCCCCAGCGACATTAGAGCAAAGTCGCAGTCATGCCATCCAAGAAGATTGCCAAACACTAACCGTCTCTATTGATCAAATCAGCTCAAACCTCAGCAAAAAAAACACTAAACAGGCACTTGATTTGATTGATCCTTTTATCAAAAACAGTCAGCTCTTAAAGACACGGGTTGAGTATATCCATGAGCTAGAACAATTACTCAGTGATTTTGAACAAGAAAAACAGGTACGCTCACGCTTACAAAAAGTCGCAGCCGCTCTTGATCTGTCAATAGATATGCCTGCTCAAACCACAGTTGCTAACAACTTACCTAATACCTTCAGCAGTCATACCACACTTGAAGCTGCACAAAAACCTGTGCCAGAAACTGAAGTCAGCACGGCTACAGCTACAGAGCCGGCACAAAAAACGGAAGACAGCACCACTACCTATTCAGAACTCGCAGAAAAAGCAGAAACTAGCGCCATTACCTCTCCAGAATCCGTAGAAAAAACAGAAGTTAGCACCACAAAGCCTGAGCCAGCCAAAGAAACTGTGTCAGAAACTGAGCTATCACAGCCTGCTATTATTTCTAGCACTACAGCAGCAGTAACTGAAACACCCCCCTCCTATGCTAGGCACAGCTTTCTTAGCTCTGAAACATCTCAAAAAATGGATAACACTGCGGATAAAGCCGAAAAGACTATTGAGGCGGATCAATCTGTATCTGTACAAATCCATATGGATGCCCCTACCCCTGCTCAGGACAAAAACTGGGATAAAGCGGAGGGTCTAGACCTAGATTTAAGCCATAATAGTGTGCTTGAGTTAGAAAAACTATTAAACCCAGAACCCAAAACTCTCAATAGCACAGATAAACTCGATTTTAACAAAATCGATGTTACGGCTATAGGCTCCAGCTCTAAACATAAAGATATACTACAAGAGGCAGCCGATCCCCTTGATTCTTTTGAATTAGACGAGGATACATTGAGTGGCAAAACCCTACAGGATGACTTAGATAGCTTATTATTAGAAGCGGAAATGCTAGAAAAACAAGCGAATCTTAAACGCTCATCTTCTACTGCAGGTGCGTATCCACTCTCAACTTCGTTTTTGTATAAATAATACTACTTTTTAGTTACCTAAAAATAATCATAGTTTTTTGTCTAAAACATACTCAGCAGCAAGGATGCTGCTTTTTAGCTAATACACCTGATATAAACGACGATAATGATTCGTTTGAGTGCAAATACGGCAATAGTTAGGCGAGGCTTGCTGGGTGGGATAATGAAACGGACTACCACACGCTTTGCAATGAGCGGTGGTTAACGCTAAAGGTTCTGGAGCTGGTTTTACTGCTTCAATTTGCAATGCTTGCTGATCACAACCATCCACACAAACACCACAACCATTACAACGCTCTACCTGCACTTGATAGGCTAAAGTATCGGCCTGTTGTTCGAGTTTAAGGGCTTGTTGGGGGCATAATTGCACACAGGCATCACAACCATTACAACGCTCGGCATTAATTATTGGTACATAAGGGAAGGTCACACCTGCCGTAGTATTATGAGGTAAGCGGGCAACCCAGGTAATACTCTGGGCAGGAGCCATCATCTCTGTCGTTAACTCCCCTTGCTCCACCGTTTCTGCTACTAAAGTCACTGCTTGACGAAAGAATTGCCGCCGACTGGTAGCCGTTTGATCCGCTTGCACTGTCATTAAATGCTTGTGATAGGATTTGAGTGCGGTTTGATCGAGTTGTGTAAGTTGAATAGGTTCTACCTGCCGGCTCTCTAGTAGTTGATTAAGGCTATGTAGTGTCTGTTGCAAGGTAGCTGTTTTACCAAAGCGCTCACATTGCTCGCACTCGCCACTCGCTACATATAGATGCCGATAACCTAATTGATAATACTCTGCTAAAGTACTTAGACTAAAAATATGCAGGCAAGGCACCACTCCCTTACCTGCTTTAACCCCATGACAACGTTCACAGTAGGCTAATAGTGATTTATGTTGATTGATTAGGCCTAACAATGGGTAGTGAGTTTGTACTAACGCTTGTTGTGGACAGGCAGCCACACAAAGTCCACAGCTATCACATAAGGTGGTATCAATCCTTAATCCACCCTCATCTAACCTCCAGGCCGAGGTAGGACAGCTATCGACACAACGCGTACAACTGGCAATTTCGCAATGTTGATGCACACAGCGCTCAGGAATAATATCCGGTATCTTCCATTCACGCTGAGTTTGTCGCAACCATGACAATGACACCATCATGCAATCCTTACCAACTGGGCGCACTACCTGGGTAATAACGCAGAGGTTGAACCCCACTAGCGGCTAATTGTTGTGTCCTGAGTTTAAGCTCGATGGCTTCGATACTAGGACGGGCTACACCTAAAATCATGGCTATTAATTCGCGCAACTGTTCTACATATAAAGCGCTCGTTAAAGCCAAAGAACTATAAAAGGGAGTAGCACAGCGCAGCGCTACTCGTTTGCCAAAAGGCAATAACCAGCGTAACAAATGCTCATCCATGAATTGCGCCACCTCTTCTAAGACTTGGCTATCCTGTTCACTCGACACTTTGTCGAGTAAATAGGCTATAAACAACAATTCATTGACTAAATGGTCATCCGACAGTTTGCGCCAATTCGGAACCGCTAAATTATGCCGAGCATACCACTCACGTACTTCAAACATCGGTTGCTGGCAAGTAAGCTCCTCATCATCCAACCAAACCGATTCATTAGGTAGACCATGTAAGCTGCCATTTAAGTAAATATCCGCAAAATCGGCTGCCAAATCATCGACTAATGAATCCGGTATGGGATTAGGCCAGCTTGCCATACCCACACCTAATTGCTCTACCGCCAAGGCTAAGGTGTGATCATAGGAACCTAAGGCTAAGAGTCCCGGAAAACCAATGTCCAATAACTCCCGCATGCGCTCTCGCGTCAATTCACTAGCATGTAAATCCGCCAATAAACGCAAGTCGGTCGCTATTACCTGACAAAATTGTCCTAGCACTCTCTCATCTTCTAGTAAATGATTAGCCATTAGTTTTACCTGTCTCCGTAGGAGCTGCTGGAGCAGGAGCTACTGGAGCTGCACCCGCTACAACACCCTGACTATGTGCCACGAACACTATAGAAGGATGAGTGAGTTCTGGATTTGCCATGCCTTTGACTTGTCCTACCACTGTCTCATGTTCAGCTCGCGCTTTAGTGGGATAAGTACCCGCCCGTAATTGATCAATAGGGCCAATGTCTAATACCCGCATCATACAAGCTTGCACACAGTACGGTTTACGTCCAGCCTCAATCTCATCCACACACATATTGCACTTAGAGACAATATTTTGCTCAGGGATAAATTGGGGTGCACCAAAGGGGCAAGCCGCTTCACAACGCCGACAACCAATACATAGGGTCGAATCAATATCGACAATCCCATCCTTTTCGCGCTTAAAGATTGCACCTGTGGGGCAAGTCGGTAAACACGCAGGCTCTGCACAGTGATTGCAGGACATATTGACTTTATACGCATAGACCTGCGGATAAGTCCCACCCTCAACATACATCACCCGACGGAAACGCGGCCCCGGAGGTAGACCATTTTTATCCTTACAGGCAATCTCGCAGGCACGACAACCAATGCAATCGACATTATTATGAATAAAGCCGAGTTGCTGCACGGGCTTAACGGGCGTATAGACTGCTTTTTTGCGCCGGACAATCGCTTCTTTGATTGCGCCTTGATCTTTAACTACTTCATTTGCCATGATGCTTCTCCCTAAAGATCACGCCGGAATACGTGGCTACGTGAAGTAGCTAACTGATCCCAACCCGGTTTATGTGCCAAATCCGTCTTTTTAATGTCAGCCAAAACAGTGTTATAAGCAAAAGCGCCTGCTGGGCTTGGCTCATCTAGGGTCAACATATCGGGATTACCTGCGCGGTCAACACCGTTTTCATCTAAATCAATCCACGCACCCTCATGAATCACGAGCACACCGGGCATACAACGCTCGGTTACATAAGCTGGTACGACCACCCGCCCACGATCATTGAATACCTCGACCGTATCACCCGTTTTAATACCGAGCTTTTTAGCATCCGAGGCATTAATCGTCACCTCTTGCTCATAGGTTTCGCGTAACCACCCAATATTGTTAAAGATCGAGTGTGTCCGCCAACGAGGATGTGGTGAAATTAAATGGAAGGGATGTTTCTCTACCTTATCCTTAGCACCTAGGTATTCCCAAGGCTCAATCCATTTTGGAATGGCTGGAATCTCATGACCATAGGCGGTCTTAGTCCAATCATCGTATTGCGCTAATTGACCGGAAAAGATTTCAATTTTCCCCGATGCAGTAGGCCATGGTGTACCCTTTTCTACATTGTCTTGGAAAGCAACATGGGGGCGTGGCAGAATAAATTTATACACACCATGCTTTTTAAACTCATCCCAAGGCATTTCCACATGTTGATGTGCCATGACCTTATTTTCCCACCATTCACGCAGGTAGAGTTCATCGACCTCATCAGGATTGAGGAAGTAATCACGGTTAGCTTTAGGGTTATAACGTTTACCAAACTGTTCGCCGCCTAAGCGCCATGCTAATTCGGTATAAATTTGCAGGTCGGTTTTACTCTCACCCATAGGCTCAATGACTTTAGGGCGGTGAATGTAGTAATGCCCTTTATACCAAGGCAAAGCCACATCATGACGCTCAAAGTGAGTCGCTACGGGGAATAGTACATCCGCATATAAACCCGATGGAGTAATCGTGGCATCATTACACACCACTAGCTCCAATTTTTTCATGGCTTCAATTTCTTTATTAATATTGGTTAATTGATTAAACCAATCGGAACCTTGCCAGAAAATACCGCGAATATCAGGAATGACCCCATCACCCGCGCGTCCACCCGGCCACAAGCCGATGTCCTCACGCTTCACATTGGGGTAATTCAGCACACAATGCGCCCAACGGTCGGACTTAATCGACTCATAAAACACATTGGCAAATTCATCATAAGGATAAGCTACACCTTCAGCATGCCATGCCTTACCAATGCCCTCGGAACAACCACCGAGCACACCGATATTTCCAGTCATAGCCTGCAAAGCAGCAGCCATACGATTATATTGCTCACCATACGCATTACGCCCCGGTGCCCAAGACGCTTTTAAGGCTGCTGGTTTGGTATTGGCATAGAGGTCGGCTAGCTTTTTAATATCTTCGGCAGATACACCACAAATAGCAGAGGCCCATTCAGGTGTTTTAGGCGTATTGTCATACTTACCTAAGATATAATCTTTGAAGTTCTCTTTGCCTTTCGCCCAGTCTGGCATAGTACCCTCATCCATACCTTGCACAAACTTATTAATAAAGTCCTGATTATGCAGGTTATTGGTAAAGATATAGTGCGCCATACCCGCCATCATGGCGGCATCGGTATTCGGGCGAATCGGAATCCACCATGCATCATAGGCAGCGGCAGAATCGGTATATTGCGGGTCAACTAAAACAAACTTACAGCCTTGTTGCTTAGCCATACGCATGTAATAAAAAGTATTGCCCCCATGGAAGGTATAAGCCGGATTCCAGCCCCACATAATGATCAGTTTAGAGTGGGCAAAGGCATCATCTTCATTACCATCCTCAATGGTGCCGAAAGTAATACGTGAGCTAAACTTTGTGCCTTCATAGGAGGGAACCGACCACGAGCTAGTACGGCAGCCATACATACCCAAAAAGCGCCCTAATAAGCCCTCAATTTGGTCTGATTTATGTAATACCCCATAAGAGGCTCCTGCATAAGACTGATCGAGTAAAGCGGTAGGCCCATACTTGGCCTTAAGCTCTTCCATTTTGCCTGCAACAAAATCCAAGGCAGTATCCCAAGAGGCACGCTTAAATTTACCCTCACCCCGCTCACCTACTCGTATCATGGGATAGAGTAAACGCTCTTGTGAATATAAACGTGACCGATAAGAACGCCCCCGTAAACAGGCACGAATTTGCGGTTCTTCAAAAGTATCTTTGCCAAATTCACCATCTTTCTGATAACGCCCATCATCGGTAGACAAGCGCACGATCACATCACCTTTTTTATGCGCGACTAACATATGGCGTGAGCCGCAGTTATGAGCGCAACTGGTAACGACGGTAGTTAAGTCATTATCACGGGGATAAGGCTCATAAGCGAAAGCTTTAGCTTCTTTAGGCTTTACGGCTAACCCACCCGCTGCTAGGGCAGCAGAACCTAAAGCAGAGGTTTTTAAAAAGGTACGGCGATCCATTTGTAAAGCCGCTTTTAATTTATCTTTCCAATCAAGTGTAGTCATGGCTGGCTTCTCATGGTTTAGTTGCAGTAGCAGGTGCTGGAGTAGTCCCTTGAATCACAAATCGATAGTCGGACTCAGTAGGGCGATCTTTTGCCCAATCGGGTACAGCACCGCTGCCCGGCCAAGGATGACGCGGATAAGGGAAACTAATGCGATACCAAGCTCGTCCACCATGGCAACCATAGCAACTATCACTACTAGCCATGCCTTCTTTTTCGATTTCATGCGCTTTTAGGAAGTTAACTTGATGACGATTAGTCCGAATCGCTGCATGGCATAATAAACAGTTATTTTGGAAAGCAGCCCCACTTTGTGACCAAGGCCCAGGTAACCCCATCACTTCATGAGGAAATTGTCCATGACACATTAAGCATACTTGTGGATTCACCATTTTGCGTAGGGTTAAATCACTTTGCACATCAACTGATCCTGTACCTGTTTCCTCACGCGGATCATTACCTTGATGACAAGTAATACATTGCATAGTGGCTACTTTATTAATAAAAGGTGCGGTTAAATGACGTTGGTGAAAGGTCATTTGCTCACCTTGATAGGTATCTAAGGTTTGATACCAGGCTAAGGTATCCTTTTTATTTAACCCTGCCGGAGAGCTATCACGTACCTTACTAGTCAGTACTTCTTGATGGCATTTCAGGCACTCGGCATTACTGGCTTTTTCAATAGCTGGCTTAAAGTGAATCGGATCCCAACGCGCATTTTCATAATTAACTTTTACTGGCTCTGGGGATACTTCACTCAATAATTTATCCGCATTGGTTTGCGTTTCTTTAGCAATTTCCTCATTAGAGACTACCGCAACAGCAGGACTAGGTGCGACTGCTGTTGGCGCAGGATCTGGTGTCGATGTTGTAGCAGCCGGGGCTGTAGCTGCTGAGGTAGCAACCGTTGTAGTATTTTCAGTGCTAACACTGGTACTAGTATTTGTAGGTGTTGCAGGTACACTGGAGGTGGTCGCTGCCATGTAATATTGACTGAGTAATAGTTCTGGTGCTTTTTCCTTGCCGAACAACAAGCCCCCTCCAATAGCAGCCAAGCCACCAACCCCCGAAAGAATGGCGACAGCTAAGGCTACCAGCGGCCACTTTTCCCTACCTGAATGCATAATAGCGACTCCCTGTGTGACTGGGTTACAAAAACCGTAGTTTCTGTAACCCAATGAGCGATGAGTATGAGTTAATTAATTTTTTGGAGGAACCCAGTTTTGTCCTTGCATACCGGACATACCTGACATGCCACCCATTCCGGACATGCCGCTCATGCCACCCATTCCGGACATGCCGCTCATGCCACCCATTCCAGACATGCCGCTCATGCCACCCATTCCAGACATGCCGCTCATGCCACCCATTCCAGACATGCCACCCATGCCTGACATGCCACTCATACCTGATTGAGCAGGTGCCCACTCCAGACATGCCCAGCCTTCAGGAACACCAGCCATTCCGGACATACCGCTCATGCCACCCATTCCGGACAT
>NZ_KB904769.1:0-51801 GCF_000380185.1 Thiofilum flexile DSM 14609 | reverse complement strand
CCGCTCATGCCACCCATTCCGGACATACCGCCCATGCCTGACATGCCGCTCATGCCACCCATTCCGGACATACCGCCCATGCCTGACATGCCACCCATGCCTGACATACCGCCCATGCCTGACATACCGCTCATGCCACCCATTCCGGACATACCGCTCATGCCACCCATTCCGGACATTCCGCCCATGCCTGACATACCGCTCATGCCACCCATTCCGGACATTCCGCCCATGCCTGACATGCCGCTCATGCCATCCATACCTTGCATGCCGCTCATGCCTGACATACCGCCCATGCCTGACATTCCAGACATACCGCCCATGCCTGACATTCCAGACATACCGCCCATGCCTGACATACCGCTCATGCCACCCATTCCGGACATACCACCCATTCCGGACATACCGCCCATGCCTGACATACCACTCATGCCACCCATGCCACCCATGCCTGACATGCCACCCATGCCTGACATACCACTCATGCCACCCATGCCACCCATGCCACCCATGCCTGACATGCCACCCATGCCTGACATACCACTCATGCCACCCATTCCGGACATACCGCTCATGCCGCCCATGCCTGACATACCGCTCATGCCACCCATTCCGGACATACCGCTCATGCCACCCATTCCGGACATGCCGCTCATGCCTGCTTGAGCAGGTGCCCATCTAATGCATACCATGCCAGCTTGACCACCCATGCCTGACATACCTTGCATGCCACTCATACCGGACATACCACCCATGCCTGACATGCCTTGCATACCACTCATACCGGACATGCCACCCATGCCTGACATACCCTGCATACCACTCATGCCTGACATACCTTGTTGATCAGCAAAGGTGACAGGAGCAAATAACATAGTACTTACGACCAAAGGTAATACTTTTTTTAATAAAGTCTTCATAAATCTCTCCTAAAAAAAATGGGGTAACAGCGAGTTTAAGTGGTTGAAAAAATTACTTAGAATGCCAACCACGTAAATCGTAGGGATGCGTCATGCCGGGATGATTAAAAGGGGTAAACCAATTACCTTGGTCTTCCAGAAATTTCAGCGAATGAGGATAAGGAGACTCGACGCCATAAAGAGCGTGCTGATACCAATCAGCATTTTTCTGTACCTCAGTGAGTACAGGTGCTTGATCAGGGCGATGAGAGGGTTGAGTACCTGCAATATAATCATAGCCCTCAGCCTGTGCTACCGAGCCTGATGTTATGCCCACTAACAGCACTACCCACATGAAAGAACGCATCGGCATAATTCTCATCCTCTTAATGACATGAACGCTTACATACACCGCTACACTGCACTAACCATGCCAGAAAGGATAAGCTCTCTTAAGCCAATGATATTTATTAAAAAATAGCTTTTACCTAATCTTTATTTATTTTAAATCATTATTTTTATACTGCCATTTTGGCATATCAATACTGCCAAAATGGCATAGAACCATAAATCCAAGACAAAATGTCATATTTAGCAGTATACTCAGAGATTATGTGTGGCTTTATACGTGGAATAACACGTCCTATGATTCAATTATCTGCTACCTCCCAACCCATACCCTCCTCTGCGTTGAGCCGACAATTCATTGTGTTTTTGCTCAGTATTTTGATCGGGGTATCGAGCATTTTTCTGATTTTATTTTCTTACTTTTATTATGCTCAACTCACTGAGGAACGCGCCCGTGCCTCGGTTTCGGTTAGCTTATTGCTTAAGTCTTCTCTTGAGCGAGCGATGCTGCGTCGTGACTTAGTGGGTTTACAGGAAATGATTTCCGAGTTAGGTACTCAAAAAGGTATTAAGGGGGTCATGGTTCTAAACCCCCAAGGAGAAGTACGCTTTGCCTCAGACATGCGCCTAATTGGTCAACAACAAGCCCAAATCATTCAACACTTTTGCCCACAGTGCAGCGCTCAGCAATTACCTTTAGAGCCGATTAGCCACTTTATTACCACACCCGATCATGATCCACGCCTACGCACGTTTCATCCAGTACGTAATAAGCCGGCTTGTTTAGGTTGTCATGGCACTATCGACCAGCACCCTGTGAATGGCATTTTAGTGGTAGATCATGAGATCAGTGCGCTGCAGCAACACAATTGGCAAACCCTCTTATTTCTCATGGTTGCAGGCTTCACGACCCTAGCCTTAAGTGCTGGAGCTACTTGGTGGTTTATGCGCCGCTATGTCTTGGCACCTATTCAACAATTACATCAAGCCAGCGCCTCACTCTCACAGGGTAATCTACAAGCACGTGTTGCGGTGCAGGGTCATAATGAACTATCACATCTAGGTAAAACCTTTAATCAAATGGCAGAGCATTTACAAGCCAGCCATAATCAATTACAAGACCGCGAGCAGTTCTTACAAGGCCTTATTGATGGTGTACCGGATGGGGTACGAGTGATTGATCAAGATTACAAAATCATTATTGCGAATCAGGCTTATGCTCAACAGACAGGTTATTGTGATGCTAAAGTACTACGCCAACAGTGTTGCTATGCTATTACCTATCAACGTGATACACCTTGCCCCTCTTCCTTACGAACCTGCCCGCTAGAAACATTAAATGATGAACAGGCTAGTCTAAAATTTATTGAAACCATTCAGCGCCCCGACCATACCCTGCTCCATACCGAAGTCTATGCCGCGCGCCTATCGCCCCCTGCTCATAATCTTGAGGCTAAATGGGTTGTTGAAGCGGTGCGCGATTTAGATCAAGCGGTACATTACTCTCATGAGCAAAAGCTTTCGGCACTAGGCGAATTAGCAGCGGGAGTGGCGCATGAAATTCATAATCCACTGGCCTCGGTGCGTATTGCCTTACAAGCCAGCGACACCCTACTCAATCAAACCCCAACTATTGCTCAAACTGCCACTGAATTAGAGTTACTGGAATTAAAAGACTATCTGCGTCTGGTCGATGAGCAGGTGGAGCAATGCTTAAGTGTGACGCATCGCCTAATGAAGCTTGGTACTTTATCGAGTAATCACATTGAGCTAGTGGAGGTGAATAGCGTCATTACTGAAACACTATCGTTATTACGTTTTGAGCGCGAGCAACAGCATATTGAGCAAGTGCTTGATCTCTGCCCCCAACGGGCACGGATTTTGGCAGCAGATAATGATCTACGGATGATTATTTTAAATTTAGTACAAAACGCCTTTCATGCCATGCCACAAGGAGGCGTACTCACACTACGCACCCAAATCATTAATGACATGGTACAAATTGAAGTACAAGACACCGGGGTCGGGGTCAGTGCCGAGATTGTACCGCATATTTTTGATCCCTTTTTCAGTCGACGGGTGGGGCAAACGGGTTCTGGCTTGGGCTTGACCATTGTACGCAGCCTAATGACCCAACACCATGGCACTATTCAACTTCTAGCACACCAAGCAGGTCACACTATCTTTCGTCTGACGTTTCCAGATGCTGATCAAGCTGTACAGGAGCACTGATTGATGTTACCGCTATTACTCGTCATTGACGATGACACCACCTTAAATCGGTTGATTGTGGGGCAACTGAATAAAATGGGTTATGGCGCAATGGGAGTTCACTCGTGGGCAGAGGCACAAGTTTACCTACAACAACATGATCCGCATTTAATTTTACTCGACTGCCAACTACCCGATGCCCGTGGGACGGATTTATTGCCTCTCCTCATACCCGATTATCCGGTCATTATTCTAACCGCCTATGGCAATGTAAAAGATGCGGTGAATGCCATGCGAGCCGGAGCAGCTGAGTATCTATTAAAACCCATTAATATTGAAGAGCTAGAGCTAGTCATTCGTAAAACACTAGACACGCATAATATGCGTAAAGAGTTTCTCTATCTAAAAGAGCACGTGACTAAGCCGCACTCCTTTATGATTGGCAATAGCCCGGCCTTGAAAGAGGTCGAGAAAATGATTAGCGCAGTCGCCCCTAGTATGATGACAGTGCTGATTCAAGGCGAGAGCGGAGTGGGCAAAGAATTAGTGGCACGAGAAGTACACGAACGTAGCCAAGTTGCTAAACAAGGCTATGTAGCCCTAGATTGTTGCACTATGCAGGAAAACCTGTTTGAGTCTGAGTTATTTGGGCATGAAAAAGGCGCATTTACGGGAGCAGATCGGCAAAAAAAGGGACTGATTGAAAGTGCCGAAGGTGGCACCCTATTTCTTGATGAGATTGGTGAAATTACCCCCGCGATTCAAGCCAAACTATTGCGCGTGTTAGAAACGGGGCGCTTTCGGCGTTTGGGTGGAACCCGCGATTTAAGTGCTAATGTGCGTATCGTGGCTGCGACTAATCGGGATTTACTCAGTATGTCGCAAGAGGGAACTTTTCGCCCCGATCTGTTTTATCGCCTCAATGCGTTTATTATTTATGTCCCTCCGCTACGCGAGCGCAAAAACGATATCCTCACCCTTGTTATGCATTTTATTCAAAACCATGACTTTTCACGGCGGGTGAATAAGCATCTAAGCAAAGCTGCTCTCGATAAACTCATGGAATACTCATGGCCTGGCAATATTCGAGAGCTTAAAAATATGGTGGAACGTGCCATTATTTTATCCGGCAATGCTGAGCAGATTCAGCCAGAGCACTTCACCCTCAGCCCAGAACCCAACGCCCATAATGCGCCGAGCCGTAAAGGCTTTTATCTCTCTTTTGATGAAATACCTACCCTAGAGGTAGTTGAAAAACAATACGTCAATCTACTGCTGGATCAATATCAAGGCCATCGCGGTAAAGTCGCGCGCGCAATGAATATTAGTGAGCGTAATGTGTATCGACTCATAAAAAAATACGAAACGCTTTAGTATCACTATTCCCCTTCTAGCTCACATTATGACCTCACCCTGTTAGCGCCCCCGCTCAGGTTAGGCTTTTCTTTTCCCCTGCCTTTCTCACTTGTATTACTACCACAATAGCGTTGTATTTGAGCCACATGGTTTTGCTGTAATATTAGCTTTAAAAAAGTTTTTGTTAACAAAAACACATTTTTTCTTCCATTTAGAGAGAAAAATGGTATTCTCAACTAGAGGATTGTCAACAATAAAATAGGCACCTTAATAAATGAGCACCAAACCGTTAGATGAGGAAAGAACACTATCCGACCGTGCGTCGTTGCGCTTAACACAGGCCATTATCACCGGAGAGCTCAGGCAAGGCCAAAAACTCTGTGAAACCGACTTAGCCACTCGTTATGGCATTAGTCGCGGCCCTTTACGTGAGGCACTACGTCACTTAGAAGGAATACGTCTAGTTCAACGCATCCCCCATGCTGGAGCGCGGGTGGTTAAACTGGATAAAGCCAAAATGGGCGAAATGTATCGCGTGCGTGAAGCATTAGAAGGCATAGCGTGCCGGTTGGCTGCTGAGAATATGAATGATGGCGAAATTCGCTTGTTATATGAATTGTTAGATCGTCATGAACAGCAAATTACCGCCAGTGATAGTACACAATATATACAAAATGAAAGCGACTTCGACTTTCATTACCACATAGCTCTAGGCAGTCGCAATCAAATGTTGATTGATCTACTCGCCCATGAGCTTTACCACCTGTTACGCATGTGCCGCTATCGCACTAGCCGTATGGCACAGCGTACCAGACCCGCACTACAGCAGCATCGCCAGATTGCAGAGGCTATCGCTAACCGCGATGGTGAACTCGCAGAACTCCTTATGCGCCGCCATATTAGTGGTGCATGGAAAAGTATTAGTGAACTGATGGATGAGGAAGAACAAAAGCCATGACACAGAAACTTACTCCGGGTCAAAAATTACGCCAAGCGGTCGTTGAAAATAACCCCTTACAAGTGGTGGGTGCAGTCACTGCTAATAGTGCAATTATTGCTGAGAAGGTAGGACATAAAGCCTTATATCTATCCGGTGGCGGTGTAGCAGCGTCCTCCTTGGGGATTCCCGATCTGGGCATTACTACTCTGCATGATGTGGTGGAAGATATTAAACGTATCACTGCTGTGACTACCCTACCCCTATTAGTCGATATCGATACGGGTTGGGGTGGAGCCTTTAATATTGCGCGTGCTACCCGTGAAGTCGCTCAAGCAGGGGCAGCGGGTTTTCACATTGAAGACCAAGTGATGCAAAAACGCTGCGGTCATCGCCCGAATAAAGCCATCGTCAGCCTTGAAGAAATGGTTGACCGTGTTAAGGCTGCCGTAGATGCACGCACCGATCCTAGCTTTGTGATTATGGCTCGTACTGACGCTTTAGCAGTGGAAGGTATGCAATCTGCCATTGACCGCGCGATGGCTTGTGTGGAAGCCGGTGCGGATATGATTTTCCCAGAGGCGATGAATAAATTAGAGCAATATGCTCAATTTACTAAAGCGGTTAATGTTCCGGTACTAGCTAATATTACCGAGTTTGGCGCTACCCCACTGTATACCACGGAAGAACTTTCCAGTGTGGGTGTAAAGCTGGTGCTCTATCCGCTCTCTGCCTTCCGTGCTATGGCTAAAGCCGCTGAAAATGTTTATACCCATATCTTAAAAGATGGCTCACAAAAGAATGTGGTCGATACCATGCAAACCCGTATGGAACTATACGACACCATCGGCTATCACGCTTACGAGCAAAAACTCGATGCATTATTCGCTAAACAGGGCGCGGAATAAGGAGTAAAGTTAAATGCTTGAACAAGTGCTACCTAAAACTAAAAAATCAGTTGCCTTATCGGGTATTGCCGCAGGTAATACAGCTATTTGTACAGTCGGACGGACGGGTAATGATCTGCATTATCGGGGCTATGATATTCTCGACTTTGCTGAAAAAGCCGAATTTGAAGAAATTGCCCATTTGCTGATTCATGGTGTATTACCAAATGCTGCGCAATTAAAAGCCTATAAAGCCAAATTAAAATCCATGCGCGGCTTACCCCTAGCGGTAAAACAAGCGATGGAAGCCTTACCACCTTCTGCTCATCCGATGGATGTCATGCGTACCGGCTGCTCCGTATTGGGTACATGTTTACCCGAAAAAGAAGATCATCCGGTCGCTGAAACCCGTTTGATATTAGATCGTTTGGTTGCCAGTTTCGGTTCTATGTTGCTGTATTGGTATCATTTTGCGGTCAATGGTAAACGTATTGATGTTGAGACCGATGATGACTCAGTAGGTGGGCACTTCCTGCATTTATTACATGGTAAAACGCCTAAAGAATCGTGGGTACGCGCCATGCATACCTCGTTGATTTTGTATGCTGAGCATGAATTTAATGCCTCTACCTTTACCTCACGGGTGATTGCGGGTACTAATTCAGACGTTTACTCTTGTATTACCGGCGCTATTGGTGCGTTACGCGGCTCCAAACACGGGGGCGCGAATGAAGTTGCTTTCCGTATTCAAAGCCGTTATTTCACTCCCGATCAGGCTGAAGCCGATATCCGTGAGCGTGTAGCACGTAAAGAAGTGATTATTGGTTTCGGTCATCCAGTCTATACCATTGCCGACCCGCGCAATGAAGTGATTAAGCGTGTTGCTAAACAACTGTCTGATGAAAACAGTGATTTGACCATGTTCAATGTTGCTGCCCGTTTAGAAACGGTCATGCAAGAAATCAAAAGCATGTTCCCGAATCTTGATTGGTATTCAGCAGTGTCCTATAACCAAATGGGTGTACCTACCGATATGTTCACGCCTCTATTTGTAATTGCCCGTACTAGTGGCTGGGGGGCGCATGTGATTGAGCAACGTGAAGACGGGAAAATTATTCGTCCTAGTGCTCATTACACAGGGCCTGAGGGCTTGACTTGGACTCCACTAGAACAACGCGCTTAATAGGGGATATGCTGAACCATGAATACTGAATACCGTAAAAATCTTCCCGGTACTCAACTGGATTATTTCGATACCCGTGCTGCGGTAGAAGCGATCCAGCCGGGCAGCTATGACAAGCTACCTTATACCTCGCGTGTCCTAGCCGAACAATTAGTACGCCGTTGTGAGCCAGCCGCTTTAACTGATTCACTCAAGCAATTAATTGAAGGCAAACAAGATCTAGATTTCCCGTGGTATCCCGCTCGTGTAGTCTGCCATGATATTTTAGGTCAAACCGCCTTAGTCGATCTTGCAGGCTTACGGGATGCGATTGCCGATCAAGGGGGCAACCCTGCGCTGGTTAATCCGGTCGTACCTACGCAATTGATTGTTGACCACTCCTTAGCAGTAGAGTTTGGTGGCTTTGACCCAGACGCTTTCCGCAAAAATCGTGAAGTAGAAGATCGTCGTAATGAAGACCGTTTTCACTTTATTGAGTGGACCAAAACCGCCTTCAAAAATGTGGATGTAATCCCTGCGGGGAATGGCATTATGCACCAAATCAATTTGGAGAAAATGTCTCCGGTGATTCAGGTGCGTGAGGGTATCGCCTTCCCAGATACTTGTGTCGGTACTGACTCGCATACGCCACATGTGGATGCTTTAGGTGTTATCGCCATTGGTGTCGGTGGTTTAGAAGCCGAAACTGTGATGCTCGGTCATCCTTCCATGATGCGCCTACCCGATATCGTAGGGGTAAAACTCACCGGCAAACGTCAACCGGGTATTACAGCTACCGATATCGTCTTAGCACTCACTGAGTTCTTACGTAAAGAGCGTGTAGTCGGTGCCTATGTAGAGTTCTTTGGTGATGGTGCAGATAGCCTCTCGATTGGTGATCGCGCGACTATTTCTAATATGTGCCCTGAGTATGGCGCTACGGCTGCGATGTTCTATATTGATGGTCAAACCATTGACTATCTGAAACTCACCGGCCGTGAACCTGAGCAAGTGAAGCTCGTAGAAAACTATGCGAAAACCACCGGACTCTGGGCTGATGCACTCAAAACAGCACAATATCCACGGGTACTAGAGTTTGATCTCTCTACCGTAGTGCGTAATATGGCAGGTCCTTCTAATCCGCATAAACGTCTACCGACCTCCGCTTTACAAGAGCGTGGTATTGCAGATGAGGCGAAACTACACGCGGCTAAAGCTGAAGAGGCTGAAGGTTTATTACCTGATGGCGCGGTGATTATTGCGGCGATTACCTCTTGCACCAATACCTCTAACCCACGCAATGTGGTTGCAGCAGGCTTATTGGCGAAAAAGGCTAATGAATTAGGTTTAGTACGCAAACCTTGGGTAAAAACCTCGTTTGCCCCCGGCTCTAAAGTCGCTGAGCTATACCTCAAAGAAGCTAGTTTATTAGGTGATTTAGAGAAGTTAGGCTTTGGGATTGTGGCCTTTGCTTGTACGACTTGTAATGGTATGTCAGGCGCACTCGATCCTAAAATCCAACAAGAAATCATTGAACGTGATCTGTATACGACAGCCGTGCTATCCGGTAATCGTAACTTTGATGGTCGTATTCATCCTTATGCTAAACAAGCGTTTTTAGCTTCGCCCCCTCTAGTCGTCGCCTATGCGATTGCAGGTACAGTGCGTTTAGACATTGAACAAGACGCACTCGGCAAAGATAAAAACGGTAAGCCTATTACCTTAAAAGACATTTGGCCTTCTGATGAAGAAATTGATGCCATCGTAGCTAAGTTTGTTAGACCTGAGCAATTCAAACAGGTTTACATTCCGATGTTCGATTTAGGCAAAGCAGAAGAAGCGGCGAGTCCTTTATACGATTGGCGTCCTCAGTCTACCTATATCCGTCGCCCCCCTTACTGGGAAGGTGCCTTAGCCGGTGAGCGTACTTTAAAAGGGATGCGCCCCCTCGCGGTATTGCCTGACAATATCACCACCGATCACTTATCACCCTCCAATGCTATTCTACTCAATAGTGCTGCGGGTGAGTATTTGGCGAAAATGGGCTTACCCGAAGAGGACTTTAACTCTTACGCCACCCACCGTGGTGATCACTTAACCGCACAACGCGCTACCTTTGCTAATCCCCAATTAGTCAATGAAATGGCAGTAGTGGATGGTCAAGTCAAGAAAGGTTCCCTAGCACGTGTTGAGCCAGATGGCAAAGTCATGCGCATGTGGGAAGCGATTGAAACCTATATGAATCGCAAACAACCGCTGATCATTATTGCCGGAGCTGACTACGGTCAAGGCTCAAGCCGTGACTGGGCTGCTAAAGGCGTCCGTTTAGCGGGAGTTGAGGCGATTGTGGCGGAAGGTTTTGAGCGCATTCATCGTACTAACTTAGTTGGTATGGGTGTATTACCACTGGAATTTAAAGCCGGTGAAACCCGTAAAACCTATAACATTGATGGTACAGAAACCTTTGATGTCGAAGGCGAAATTGCACCTCGGACTGATTTAACCGTTGTTATGCATCGTAAAAATGGTGAAACCGTGCGTATTCCGGTGAAATGCCGCCTAGATACCGCAGCGGAAGTCCGTGTGTATAAAGCCGGTGGTGTCTTACAACGCTTTGCCCAAGACTTCTTGGAATCAAACGCAGCTTAGGCTTGATGTGTTCTCACCCCTGCTCCTTTCCCGCACTGGGAAAGGAGCAATAGCTCTCTGAAACCCTCATATCCTACATAGGAGAGACCGTTGGGGTGAGGGATTTACCCAATTTGATGAGACAAAACCATGTCTACTATTCCTCAAGTAAAAATCCCCGCCACTTATATGCGCGGCGGAACTAGTAAGGGCGTCTTTTTCCGTCTTGAAGACCTACCCGTCGCTGCTCAAGTGCCCGGCAAAGCACGCGACAAACTCTTTCAGCGCGTCATTGGTAGTCCAGACCCTTATGCAGCTCATACTGACGGTATGGGAGGTGCGACCTCTAGCACCAGTAAGTGCGTGATCTTATCTAAAAGTACCCGTCCCGATCATGATGTAGATTATCTATACGGACAGATTTCGATTGATAAGGATTTTGTCGATTGGAGTGGTAACTGCGGTAATTTATCCACAGGTGCAGGAGCCTTTGCTATTCATGCAGGCTATGTCGATCCAGCACGGATTCCAGACAATGGCGTGTGTACTGTACGCATTTGGCAAGCCAATATTGGTAAAACCATTATTGCCCATGTACCGATTAGCAATAGACAAGTGCAAGAAACCGGTGATTTTGAACTCGATGGTGTCACCTTCCCAGCGGCTGAGATTGTATTAGAGTTTCTCGACCCCTCGGATGAAGGTGAAGAAGGTGGAAGCCTGTTCCCTACGGGTAATCTAGTCGATCAACTAGAAGTACCCGGCATAGGCACCTTCCCCGCCACAATGATTACAGCGGGTATCCCCACGGTATTTGTGAATGCCGCTGATATTGGTTATACCGGTACAGAGTTACGTGAGGCTATCAATAGTGACCCACAGGCCTTAGCGCGTTTTGAGCAAATCCGTATTGCAGGCGCGTTACGCATGGGATTAATCAAAACCCCAGAAGAGGCCGCCACACGTCAACATACCCCTAAAATTGCCTTTATAGCCCCCGCGAAAACTTATAAATCGGCTAGTGGTAAAGAAGTATCGGCTTCTGAAGTGGATTTATTAGTGCGTGCGCTCTCTATGGGCAAATTACACCACGCCATGATGGGTACGGCAGCCGTAGCCATTGGTACAGCGGCAGCGATTCCGGGCACTTTAGTGAATCAAGCGGCCGGTGGTATTGAACGTCAAGCAGTACGCTTTGGTCATCCTTCTGGCACTTTGCGAGTAGGAGCTGAAGCGACGTTGGAAAACGGTGAATGGAAAGTCACCAAGGCGATTATGAGTCGTAGTGCTCGTATCTTAATGGAAGGCTTTGTGCGCGTTCCGGGTGACAGTTTTTAATTGATAGCAGGAGGAGATGAAGATGAGTTACCAAGCTGAATATCAACGATCTATGAACGATCCTGAGGGCTTTTGGCGTGAAAAAGCCCAAGCCTTGCCTTGGTTTAAATTTCCTGAAACGATTTTGTCGCAAGACAAAGATGGTATCTATCATTGGTTTGAGGATGGTGAATTAAACACCTCCTATATGGCCTTAGATTATCACATTGAGCAAGGTCGTGGCGATCAACTCGCTATGATCTATGACTCACCCGTGACCAATACCAAAACCACCTACACCTATAACCAATTACGCGATGAAGTCGCTAAAGCTGCCGGCATGCTCGCGGGTCTTGGTGTCACTAAAGGTGATCGTGTCATTGTCTATATGCCCATGATTCCAGAGGCATTGATTTCTATGCTAGCGGTGGCACGCTTAGGTGCAATTCACTCGGTGGTATTTGGTGGCTTTGCGGCTCCCGAATTAGCAGTACGTATTGAAGATGCCCAGCCTAAAGTCATGATTTCCGCCTCTTGTGGTGTGGAAATCAAGCGGGTGATTGAGTACAAACCACTACTCGACAAAGCGATTAATCTCTCTAGTCATAAGCCACAAAGCTGTATTATTTTCCAACGTCCTGAAGCGACCGCGTCACTCATCGAAGGTCGGGATTATGACTGGAAAACCTTAATGGCTGAGGCTAAGCCTGTTGCCCCCGTTCCAGTTAAAGGTACAGACCCGCTCTATATCCTCTATACCTCCGGCACAACGGGTAAACCTAAAGGTGTGGTACGGGAAAATGGTGGTCATGCGGTCGCACTGAATTACAGTATGGATGCCATTTATAACCTCAAAGCGGGTGATGTATTCTGGGCAGCTTCCGATGTGGGTTGGGTGGTAGGTCACTCCTATATCGTATACGCCCCACTCTTACACGGTTGCACCACAATTGTGTATGAAGGTAAACCCATTATGACCCCTGATGCGGGTGCCTTCTGGCGGGTATGCTCTGAGTATGGTGTCAAAGCTTTATTCACAGCCCCTACCGCCTTCCGCGCGATCAAAAAAGAAGATCCCGAAGGTGCCTTCCTCAAGCAATATGATTTGAGCAAACTTACCAATATCTTCTCAGCGGGTGAGCGTCTCGATCCACCTTCTCAACAGTGGTTAATGGATATGAGTGGTAAGCCAGTGATTGATCACTGGTGGCAAACCGAAACAGGTTGGGGCATTACCGCCAATCTGCAAGGGATTGAACCGATGCCGATTAAGCTAGGCTCTTCTACTGTACCGACCCCCGGCTTTAATGTACGCATTCTGGATGAGTCAGGACAAGAATTACCACGCGGACAACAAGGCTATATCGCACTGAAACTCCCCCTGCCTCCTAGCTGTTTAGCCACCGTTTGGGGTAATGTTGAAAAATTCAAAGAAAGCTATCTGTCTATGTTTGAAGGCTATTATGCCTCAGGCGACGGTGGCTATATCGATGAAGACGGCTATGTGTTCGTTATGGGGCGCGTGGATGACGTTATGAACGTGGCAGGCCATCGTTTATCTACTGGCGAAATGGAAGAGGTAGTAGGTAGCCATCCTGCGGTCGCAGAATGTGCGGTCATTGCGCGTGATGACGATCTTAAAGGTCAAATCCCAATTGGTTTAGTGGTACTCAAAACTGGTGTGCAAATCGATGAGGCTGAGTTTAACAAAGAACTAGCCCAAATGATCCGTGCGTCGATTGGTGCGATTGCTTGCTATAAAGATACTTACATTGTGCAACGCCTGCCGAAAACGCGCTCAGGTAAGATTTTGCGTAAAAACTTACGTCAAATGATCAATGGTCAGGAATATATTGTTCCATCAACTATTGATGATCCTGCCATTATGCCAGAGTTAGAGACACTGCTAAAAAGCCGTGGTGCTACGGTCTAATTCACAGTCAGGGCAATCCGAGTGATTGCCCATTCTCTTTAAAAGGTTGGTACTAACACAAAACGCTTCATAAAGCGCTCTATCGCTGCCACAAATGCGAGCGGAGTTTCTTGCATAGGATAATGCCCACTATTGCCTAGTATCTCTAGCGTTGCATTCGGATACCACTTCAAATAGGTGTCCGCCATACTAGACTCTGTAATAGCGCGATCATGTTCCCCCACTAAGGTGAGTAGTGGCGTATTCAAGCCCATGACGGAAGCTGAAAAATCATCAAAAACCCAAGCTTTTAGATAACTTGCATAGGCTTCTTCTGTCGTGGTTAGGTAGGATTCTTTTACTCTATTATCTAACCATGCTGCGGGTAAACGCTCGCCAGTGATGACATTTAAAATCATTCTACGGCACTCACTATCCGTAATAGATGCTTCAAATATAGCCCAATTACTTTCATCGAGCTGTGCGCCACTAGCGGGTATGGGGGTTACAGCGATGGCTGATTTAATCCGCTGCCAATCATTAATATCCACGAGCAAACGCTGCATAGCCATCGCTCCCATAGAGTGACCTATGACATGAAACCGCCGCCACCCTAAGTGTTCTATTAACTCGATCATATCAGCGGCTATCTCTGTTAGGGTATAACGTCCCTTAAGCTGGCGTGAGCGCCCATAACCACGATAAT
Source organism: Thiofilum flexile DSM 14609 (assembly GCF_000380185.1). Lineage (GTDB taxonomy): Bacteria > Pseudomonadota > Gammaproteobacteria > Thiotrichales > Thiotrichaceae > Thiofilum > Thiofilum flexile. The sequence goes on along the minus strand of NZ_KB904769.1, from coordinate 37,438 downwards.
CTGGAAAAACATAAGTGAATGTTTGACCATCTAGTACTGGCAAAATAGGGCTCCAAACGGTATGGTCACTCATCCAACTGTGAAATACCAAAACCGGTTCTGCCCCCTCGCCTATAGTGGTATAACCTAATGTCATGACACACCCCTCCCACTTATTATATTGTATAGATTATAGACTAGCGTGTTATGAATAGTGGCACAATACTATACTCTGGTAATCGTAGTTTTTGACCTCTGTGGATACTCCTGAGAAGGGTCTATACTGCGCCTATTGGATAAATCAGACTGAAGGATTAGTCATGTTGAAAACCTTAATTCCTACCCTTTTTTGCTCATTTACCCTAAGCGCCTGTGGTGGTGGATCATTGTCCTCCATGAATACCACAACTAGCAGCAGTGCTCCTTTTGTTAGTAATAATCCTACCCTCAATAAGTTGCAAGGCGAGTGGGGGCGTTCCGACAATGGAGCGGCTGTGTTTAAAATAGCGGGTGAAAACCTAATTTGGTTTAAAGGCAATAAGTCTTATCCTCTGACCTTAGAAGGTAATAACTTAGTTGGTACTATCACCGATACCCGTGGTATTACCTGCCAAGTGACTCTCGCTTCTGCCGGAGAAAACTTGAGCATGGGGCAACGTAACTGTGTGGATGCAGCAGGTGCTCCGCTCACTCTGGCACAAACACAAGTTAACTTTGTTCGGGTTACACCTAAACCTGCCCCTGAGGCTATGTCCTGTGAGCAATTACAAGCCGAACTCAATCAACTAGAAACCACAATTAAGCAAAAAGATACACAATATCAAAAGCTTAAAACCAATAACTCTGCTTGGGCCAAAGCACAACGTGATCGTTTAGTGAATGATAATAGCTATACAGTCTATCGTGACCTTTCCGTCATGGGTAAACAAAAAGGCTGTCCCATCACGACAACATTTGATAATCCTTCAAAGTAAGCCACTCCTGTTGGACTTAGGTGGGTGCTTCACTTAAGTCCCTTCCTCTCGCTGATAGCTGCATTTTAGCTATTAGACAAAATACAACAGCTCATTAATTGAGCAACCAGAGTGATATTTTAAGTTATTGTTTTTATTAAATTAATTATAGTTAACATCCCCTTCAGATAGAGTGTGGTATAAATAATACAATACCCCTCATACCTTTTTTTTAGCGCGATGTTAGCGTGCTCGTTATAGTGGCCTCATATTGAGATAGAAAACGCTCTCATTGAGAGTAGAAGTACTGAATAAGTACTTCATTTATAATAAAAACTATAACGAAGGTTACTTTTATGTTGCGCTTATCAATTATCTCTGTAGGGCTAAGCACTGTGCTGTCTATTATTACTGTTCCTAGTGCTCATGCTAATCCCTATGGCTATCAGCAACAATATTATCAACCCACTCATTACCCAGCCCAAGTCCGTTATAATCCACAACCCAATAATAGAGCACAGCGCCCTAACCAACGCTACTTTCAACAGCCCCAATATCAACCCCAGTATCAGCCCCAATATCAACCCCGATACCAACAAGTCAGTTATCAAGCTGAATACTCGGATGAAGTAACTCCACCCGACTATACCCTCCTACCCTTTCAGCAAAGTGCTCAATATGCCCCTCCTGTTACCGAGCGCATGATGATTCAAGCGCCTCAACAGCAAGCACTTACCCCAGCTCGCCGCGTTATTTTAGAACGCGCTCATCAAGTCCTAGGGGTACGATATAAATATGGCGGAAACTCGGTGCGTGAAGGTTTAGATTGCAGTGCCTTGATACAACTCACTCATAAACCTATAGGTCGCGCTATTCCACGTACTGCGGCTGAGCAAAGCCGTGCAAGCCGGACTATTTCTCGTAACGAACTCCGTCCGGGTGATTTAATTTTCTTTAATACCTTCGGAAGCGGTGTCAGCCACGTTGGTATTTATGTGAAAAATGGTACTTTTATCCATGCGGCCTCCGGTGGAGGGCGAGTGATGATGGATAATCTTAGCAAAAACTATTGGCAAAAACGTATTGTTAAATATGGAACTTTCATAGGCTAATCCACTGATTATACGTGTATTTAACCACCTTAATATGAACTTAATTACCAGACGGTCAGACTCAGCATGTAGATGGGCTTCGATAATCTGAGCAAATCTGGCTATACTTGACTTGCGTTATTCATTTAAAAATCTGAGGAGTATACAAAATGGGTCTATTTGATTTTGCACGTAATATTGGTAAACGAGTTTTCGGTAGCGAAGAAGAAGCTCCAGATGCATTAAAAGCACATGTTGAGCAAAACAACCCAGGTGTCGACAATTTACAAGTTCAGGTAAAAGATGGGGTTGCCACAGTAAGTGGTGATGCAAAATCACCTGAAGCACTCGAAAAAGCAGTGCTAATGGTTGGTAATGCGATGGGTATTCAAGAAGTTAAAGCCGACAATATGACGGTAGCAGGTACACCTGCTGATCAGTCTCAAGTCGCTGTTTCTGATGATGAATACTACACCATTCAAAAAGGCGATACGTTATGGAAAATTGCTGAGCGTGCGTATGGCAAAGGCAATTTATATAACCAAGTATTTGAAGCTAATCGTGAAGTCATTGAAGATCCAGATAAAATCTTCGTGGGTCAAAAAATCCGTATTCCTAGAAACATCTAATTTGTCACTTTTTTAGTTTAAAAGGCAACAATCAATGGATATGAGTAATATCGTTCAACTAGGCGCACAATTGTTCCAAGGACAATTGGATAGTGACCGTGATGGACAAGTGGAAATGACTGAAATTGCAACTGCGCTCATGGGATTAATGAGTGGCAGTAATAATCAAGGTCAAGGTGGCCTATTAGGTAGTTTAGCCTCTTTAGCCGGTGGCGCTCAAGGCTCTCAAGGCGGTGGTTTATTAGGCGGTCTAACCTCATTGCTCGGTAGTAACACGCAAGCGGCTCCTGCTCAAGCAGATAGTGGTTTGATGTCTATGGTACAATCTTGGGTGGGTACAGGTGCTAATCAAGCACCTAGTGCTGATCAAATCACTCAGCTTGTAGGCCAAAATCAGCTCTCTACTTTTGCTCAACAGTTAGGTATTAGCCCTGATCAAGCAGTGAAAGGCTTACAACAAGCCCTACCACAAATGGTGGACCAAGCGACACCTAGTGGCTCCTTGGATTTAAATAGCATTTTAAATTCAGTAGGTGGCGTATCAGGCGCTATTGGTTTAGCGAGTAAAATCCTCGGTCGTTAGTTAATTACTTTTAATTAGCACCACAAAAAGCCATCCTTGTGATGGCTTTTTTATGGGATAGTCTTCAAAACTTAATAAGCCTCTAGCTCTATCCTAAGCGCTATTCTCACCTAATCCCGGACATACCATGGATGCAATCTTTTGCTCCACGCTATTAAATTTCTGCACTGCTATTAAAATGGCGCGAAAGGCTAAAAAAGCATTGGCCGTCTTTGACACATCCATAGGCACACGCATAGTAGGGGCTGAAATTAAATAGGGAAATTGATTCACACCCGTTTCTATAATAAGAGCATTACCCACCGGAACTTCACCATAGAATTCGAGCAGTATTTTTTCTCTCACTCGCCTTTCAATATCCCAACCTAATTTCTGTGAGATCTTTAAATCTAACCCACCATCCATAAATCCAAAGCTATTGGCTGGACTCACCAATGCATCTGCTTGTTGCTCAAAGATATCGCCATCAATGACTTCCACATCGTTACAATCTTTGAAGCTTTGCCGCCAACAATGAATTAGCGCAATATTAGAAGCGACTAATTTGATAAGCAAGATAAATTACCTCCTTTAAATAACCCCCAAGATATTTTCATTAAATCCAATCAAAAAACATTACCATCTACTGAATATATGCCATCTCTTAAAAAATTAACTTTATAAGAGTATTACCTAGCCAAGTACTCTAAACTACTGGAGATAGAAAAATATATTTTTTATAGCGTTCACTGATCTATCAAATTTATTGGCACTCATAGTAGTTAATCCTGTAACAACTATAGTGATAAAAATTATAACATCAGATATTAAATATCAAAAGTTTAGTAAAATGCTTAATATTAAATCTCTCATCTTTAATGATTTTTATGAGCTTGCTTTAGATATTTTATATCTAAATCTTGGCTATTTTTATCACCAACTACAACAACGGTAAATATGTTACCTTTTTTTCTGATATATAAGCGTCCTGAAGTACCAAACCCTATCTCTTTCACATCAGCTCCATGAATATTATCTCGGAAACTAGCCCTTTGTGGTGAGAGCTGCAATAGCATAAACTGCTGCTCTAGCTTAATTTGTGCCTCATCATTTAATCTAACAATAGTCCTTAATGCCTTATCTGTTATTTCTAATGAAGAGTACATCGACTTAAAGCGCTTTCTGAAAAGAGAAATAGCCTTCTCTTGTGCTGCTAAGAAAGCATCTTTTTGTGCTTTCCAATCATCATTATCTTTCAGTAGCTCCTCAATTTTACTATCCTTTTCCTCCAACTGAGTAATGAGTTCCTCAATATCCTCCATAGAAAAACTTGAGTTTTGTTTATTAATAAAACTAGTCAGATCAACATCTTTTTTATTTAGCTCATCTCTCAACTTTGAGGCTTCCTGTTTGAAACGTAAATTTTCAACCTCTAAATCAGATATATGGGACTCTTTCTTACTAAGCTCTTCAGCAACTTCATCTGATACAGCACCCCATTTCCCAGCACCACATTTAGGGCACTTATAGCCCTTACTTATGATCCACTGAACTATTTCCTCCTTAAAGATTAAGATACCTACACCACCAGTGATAATAGCGACGACAATAGGTAAAGCAAATCCAGTTCCTGCAAATAAGTATGCCGTCCAAGCCCAATATCCACCAACTGGCATAGCTCCGCCAATTATTTTAACGAATAGACTCACTGTTGTTTCTTCTAAGTAACCACATTCTTCACATCTTATTTTCATTAATATCCCCTTATTATTTTAATTATTTAAAGCTAATACTTTATTTACCTATAGATTAAAATGATATGTATATAGCGTTGATTTAAATAAATTAATCTATAACTCTTTAAATGATTTTGACATTCTAACAGTTATATTGTTATAAAATGGCTTCTGTGATTTTGGATGCTCAAAATAAAACGATATAACTGATCCAGTGGTTTTACTAAGTATAGTCTTTTGATAAAATATATTATTATTATGATAGCCACTGACTACAAACCAACTTTTACCTAGACGCTTATAAGTGAAGACCTTTTCATTTTTATCACTTGGATTTAAGCCATCTGCATAAAGCTCTTTAATTGTTTTGTGGTCTTTATTTTCTTCCCCATAAGTAAAGAGTACAGTTTCTTTATCACTTGATTTAAATGCTTGCTCCATACCATTCTCTGACTCTCCTTCGGGATAGAGTACATCTTCTGGCAGATCAATAATAAAACCTGCCTCACTATTTTTATAGATAAAATAGTCTACTGTTGTTTTTTTAGTAGGCTCTACAATGGCTATATTTTTTGCTTTTGGTTGCTCAGTAGCATCACACCGAACAAGGTTAGTGCCCTCTGAATCTCCCCCCGGATAGAATAAAGTAATATTATTTGAATCCTTAATATTGACTCTTGCTGCCCCACTATAATTTTCCTCTGCTAAATCACAGGAGGCTTGATAAGTTATTTCAGTACTACTTTCTTTTTTATTAGATAGTACACATTTACCATCATATAGACCAATGGACTCCTTGCCCTCACCAAATTTAATACTACCCTTGCTAGACTTCCACTTTCCTAATGCGATACGATTTTGATTATCGGTATCACTACATCCCTCCTCATCAATCCCCCACCACCCATTAATACTAATAGATGCCGCACTTGCTGATACAGAACAAACGAACCACAGAAGCATCATCGCTATCACTTTATAGATATACATATTATTACTTTTTCTCATTATTTATATTGATAGAAAGCCACCCTGCTCAGAGGATGGCTTTGAGTATTGGAACTTAAATTCTAGCTAGATGCCAGTTGAGGGGTATTGCTGGTATTTTCATGATCTCCATCTCATACAGACCTGAGCTACATCATTAAGCGTAGTCTTCAAACAAGAGGTTGATTAGCTAATCTAGTAACTTTTTTAATTTTTTCACTTGTCGATCGTGAGTTAGATGAGGTGAGGCTCTTGATCAGGTAAGCGGTGCTTTTTGCTAACTGAGGTGATCATAACAACTATTTACCACACATCCTACCGCCATGGTAAGGCTTAAGACCGAACTCAGCATTATTCATATCCATCATGGCAGTATTGTTTCTAACTAAACTATCTGTACAAGGCGAATAGACCTGATGCTGAATTAAATAGCCTTATAGCTACAGCTCGATAGGGAGTTTTTTATCCCCTATCGAGCTCTACTAAAAAGCACTAACCATATCATTTTAAAGCGCTTTAAATGATTTTGACATTCTTACTGTAATATCACTATAAAATGATTTTTTTGATTTTGGAAACTTGAAATAAAAAGACAATACTAGACCAGATTTATCACTTAATATAGTTTTCTTATAAAATATATCATTATTATGATAACCACTTACAACAAACCAGTTATCGCCGAGTATTTTATAAGTAAAAACCTTTTCATCTTTATCATCTGGATTTAACGCATCAAAGTAAAGCTCATCAATACCTTTATCATCTACGTTCCCTACTCCAGAAGTATAAAGTATGGCACTCATATCAATTGATTTAAATATTTGTCCCATATGATTTCCCGACTCGCCTTGTGGATAGAGAATCTCTAGGGGAACATCAATAACAAATTCAGCTACATCATTTGTATAAGTAGTATATTTTATTTTTGTTTTTTTATCAGAGCTTGCTACTTTTTTATCTTTCTCTTTAGGTTCATCCTATCCCCACCAACCATCAATATTGGACACTGCACCAACAGATACAGAACAAACTAACCATAGCAGCATCATAGCTGTCGCTTTATAGGCATAAATCATTTTAGTTACCTTTTTCATTTATATTAACAAAAGCCTCTTACTAAGAGAGTAGACTTAGATTATAGACGTGAGTTAATACGTATTTCTGGTATATAACTCATACAAGACTTAGGCTATACCATTCATTATCAGCATAGCCTCTAACTAGAAGATCTATTTTAAAAATCGGCTCTTCAGGATCTTCCGTGGTGAGAACCTTTCTCATTATTCTGTTGGATAATTCTGCTTAACGAAATCAACAAGTTGAGATGCTCAGTCTGCTAAATTTCGCTCTTAATATGATTAAAAATTCAGCATTACCACGGGAAATCCCAAAGAGCCAAAAAATCTTCTTAGGCTAATCTTTTGCGCTCGTCCACTGCGTATCGGTTGCTTGATACTGTTCTTGTCGATATAAGCTAGGCGAGATACCTTGCAAATTTTTGAAAAACCTAGAAAAATAGGCTGAATCTTTAAACCCCAAGGTCAGTGCAATATTATCTAATGAGTCGGTGGTATAAATCAGCCTGCGCTTAATCTCCAGTAATAGACGATTTTGAATCAATGCCTTAGCTGTCATACCTAGATGTTTAGTACAAAGCCGATTTAAGGTGGAGGGTGAGACATACAGAGCATTCGCATAATCTTGCACACTCCATTGGCTGCGATAGTGTTTATCCAGCAAACTACGAAATTTAAATCCTAATTGCTTACTATTATTTTCATATTCGGATTCAAAAGGCTGTTGATAATCAAGTTGGCGCTTTAGCGTCATGAATACCATTTTCACTAGCCAACCCAACATAACGGTATGTCCGCTCACTCGTTCACTCAGCTCTCTCTCAATAGATTGAAATAATTGCTGTAATTGCATCAGTAGCATACTACTCTCGGCAAATTCAATCGCTTGGGGACTAGCTAATAAACTATTAAAATAAGGCTGTAATTGTTGTTGCTCATCCACACTCAATAATGGCTCTACAATAGTTAATACTATGCCTTGGGTATCAATAGGAAAACGAAAACCATGTACACAATTAGGCGGTATACTCACTACCCAATTACCTGTTAGGCTTAAATGCTTATCATCTAAATATACCTCCATCCCTCCTTGATATAAGCATAAAAGCTGAAATAGTTTACCATGACGATGAGGTTTAATAACCCAATCATATTGCAAACTACGAGCCGCTATATTTTCAATATGCACAAATTCGGGTTGTGATTTAAGGTTAACTTCACCATATAGTCCCACATTAGGAATCGTTGTTTTCCTTGTTTGGCTCATCATTACCCCCCTCCTTTTTCCTAATCAGTCCGACTCCAGTTCACTGATGCCGACTACCTAGCTTGCGCTCTGCATTAAAAGTACCAGTAACTGCTCAGCAAGTGAATGTATCTATGCTCTGCTTTTCATAACAATAACTCCTAGCTAATCACTCAACTATCAGCTCATCAGGAGGAGCTTCCCTATGAAAACACTCAGCACGCAAGTGGCCATTATTGGCGCTGGGCCATCAGGCTTATTACTCGGTCAATTACTACACAAACAAGGGATTGAAACGATTATCTTAGAGCGGGTCACGGGTGAATATGTGTTAGGCCGCATTCGGGCGGGCATTCTAGAGCAAGGTTTCACGGAGCTGGTGCGCGAAGCTGGTGTGGGGGAGCGCATGGATCAAGAGGGTGAAGTGCATGAGGGCTTTATTATTTCCGATAATGGTAATTGCACTCACATTGACTTAAAAGCGCTCACTGGCGGCAAAACGGTTACTTGTTACGGGCAAGTCGAAATTACTCGTGATTTAATGGCAGCTAGAGCCGCCGCAGATTTAACTACCTACTACGAAGCATCAAATGTGCAACCCCATGATGTAAATAGCAGCCAGCCTTATATTACTTTCAGCTATCAGGGTGAGGATTACCGCCTTAATGCCGACTATATTGCCGGTTGTGATGGCTTTCACGGTATATCACGCAAAACTATCCCCGCACACTTACGTACTGAGCATGAGCGCGTATATCCGTTTGGCTGGTTAGGGGTAATGAGTGATACCCCGCCCGTGAATGAGGAACTGATTTACTGTAAACACGAACGCGGTTTTGCCTTAGCCAGTCGGCGTTCTGCCACGCGCTCACGCTACTACTTACAAGTCCCCGTGAGTGATAAAGTCGAGGATTGGTCAGATGAAGCTTTTTGGGAAGAGTTAAAACGCCGCCTCCCCGCTGAAGCCGCCGCACAATTAATTACAGGTAATAGTATCGAAAAAAGCATTGCCCCCTTACGCTCTTTTGTCTGCGAACCTATGCAATATGGGCGGTTATTTTTAGTTGGGGATGCCGCGCATATTGTGCCTCCTACAGGTGCAAAAGGGTTGAACTTGGCGGCTTCTGATGTTGCCACCTTGTATAAACTACTGACTCGTGTCTATCGTGAGGGTGATACAGCCTGCCTACAACAATACTCGCCTATTGCTTTGCGCCGGGTTTGGAATGGAGAGCGTTTTTCATGGTGGATGAGCAATATGCTGCACAATTATACTGGCATGGAGGTGTCAGGTATGCAGGGGGAAACATTCAGCCGCTTTATGGACTCTGAGCTGCATTATTATCTTAATTCAGAAAATGGACGTAAAGTTATTGCAGAACAATATGTTGGCCTGCCTTATGAAGAACCTCTGTGAATCAGCCCTATTGAAACCCCATAATAGCTCGAAATTTAAATTTATTAGTCATTCATTGCCCGAAACTACCAAGCGCCTCGATACGGCTTGGTAGTGACTTTATAGCTCAACCCATTTTTAGGATACATTGAGCGTTTGTTCCCAGATCTGACAGCCTTCGGGTAGTTGATACTGTTGCAAACTAAATCCCTCAATGGCTTCTAAGCTATCCTGATCTTGGGTTGACATTAGACAAGCGTGGGCAAGCTGCTCTTTCGTCAGGCCTTTCACGCCACGCAAGTCGGTCAAATGAATCAACGCATAATTCAAACTCGCCCCCGTGAGATCAGCGTCTTTTAATTGGGCAAGGCTTAAATTAGCGTAATCGAGCTTGGCATAGCGAAAGTTAGAATTAGTAGCATTACTACCGCTAAAATTGGCAAGACTCAAATTGGCCCCCTCAAAGTTACGTTGTCTTACATTAGACTCCGCACGATAGGCTGGGGCTTTCGCTTGTGTGGCGAGAGTGACTGGTTTTTCTACCGAGGCACTCGGTGCTGGCATGAGTAATAAACCACTTAAAAACGTTTCCAATAAGTCAGGCATAGTAACTCCCTTAGTATAGTTGTTGACGACCATGAAATGAGTGCAGCAGGGTACATCGCTAACCTCACTAATCACGACTTCAGGATAAGGCGTGCCTTAAAGTGTAGAACTTAATAAAACGCTTTTCTGAGTATTCAGCCCAGCCTTTACGCCACTTATCGGGAAAGGTCAGAAAAACTGCGCTAATACCTGCCCTAATTGCACTGATTGGTCAGTCTGACTAGTATTTGCCCAGTTTAAATCTGGATTAGCGAGTAGCAAAATGACGGTTGACCCCATATTAAAGCGTCCCATCTCCGCGCCCTGTGCTAGTTGAGTATCTATAAATGTCTGGGCTTGTATACTAGATTTAGGCGGAGGGGTTACTAAACCTGACCACACGGTTTCAATCGCTGCAACATTAATCGCCCCGACTAATACCATCGCCATTAAACCATGATCGGTTTCAAAGAGTGCCACCACCCGCTCATTACGCGCAAATAGACGTGGCACAGTACGCACGGTATGACCCGCCACACTAAACAAACGCCCCGGAATATAGACTTGTTCGATTAATTTACCCGTCAAAGGCATATGAATCCGGTGATAATCCCGTGGCGATAAGTAAATCGTCATAAATTGCCCGTGCATAAAAGGCTTAGCGCGATCCTCATCCCCACCCAATAATTCTAAGGCAGAATAATCATGACCTTTAGCCTGAAAAATGCGTCCCTCTTGAATACGACCTACTTGACTGACACGCCCATCTACCGGACTGACTAACGTTTTAGCGCCCGCTTGTATAGTGCGGACACCTGCTTTTAGACTACGGGTAAAAAACTGATTAAAGGTTTGATAATCTTCGGGATTCGAGTGTTCGGCCTCCGCTAGGTTCACCTTAAATATTCGACTAAATAAGCGAATGGCTGGGGGTACTAGGCGTGGACATTGAACCCGTGTTAGGCGAAACACCACACGGGAAATCGCATGATGAGGCAATAGATATAAGGGCCAACTCTTTAGATAATCTAGCAGCATAATCTTACTCTTTGGAGCTTTTATGGAGAGGTGGTGATACTAAAGATTCTGAGAATTACACTCAACCTTTATTCCGAATTAGCTGAATGTGCTATATCATCGCGCTATCGAGCCAGATTCAGTATAATCTCTCGCTATAATAATGATCTCAAACACCCAGAAGCATAAGTGTTGAACTAACCGGACGATTGTAATTATGCTCGCAAGGAGAATTTTTATGTCAAACACTGAACCAGGCGAAAGTGCCTTAGGTTTTGCCGCCGCCCGAGAGCTACAAAGTAACTTTAAACAGGTAGAAGAGTTGATGGTGGGCTTAGCCAAATCGTATGAAGGAATGAATCTAGATCCGCTAAATCTTAAAAAGGTCTACACCGATTGGTGGGCAGCGCTGAGTGCTGATCCACAAAAAATCATCCAAGCCAATTTAGAATTTTGGCAAAAGTCCTTTATGCTCTCGCAACAGGCTATGTTATCCCTCATGGGGCAAAAAGCAGAGCCTGTGATTACACCAGAAAAAACAGATCGCCGTTTTAGTCATGAAGATTGGATGGAAAAACCTGCCTTCGACATGATTAAACAATCTTACCTACTCACTTCACAATGGATGCGTAACCTAGTTACGGATGTGGAAGGCTTAGACGAGCATACGGCTGAGCGGGTTAAGTTTTTTACTGAGCGTATGTTAGATGCCGCCTCCCCTACTAATTTTGCCCTTACGAATCCAGCCGTATTAGAGAAGATTAAAGAAACTAAGGGCGCTAACTTAGTTCACGGCCTGAAAAACATGCTTGAAGACCTCGAAGCAGGTAAAGGCGAACTACGTATTCGCATGACCGATACCAGTGCCTTTAAACTCGGCGAAAATGTAGCGGTCACGCCGGGCAAAATCGTATTCCAAAATCGGATGTTCCAACTCATCCAATATACCCCGACCACTGAAAAAGTGCTCAAACGTCCACTATTGGTCGTGCCGCCTTGGATTAATAAGTTCTATATTATGGACTTACAACCGAAAAACTCCTTATTAAAGTGGTTAGTCGAGCAAGGCCATACAGTATATGTTATGTCGTGGGTTAACCCTGACGAGACTTATGCCAATGTTGGGTTTGAAGAGTACGTCACTAATGGCGTGATCAAGGCACTCGATGCGATTGAGTACGACACGGGCGAAACCAAAGTTAATACGATTGGTTATTGCATTGGTGGTACATTACTAACCTCTACTTTAGCTTACCTAAAGTCCAAAGGTGACAATCGCATTGCTAGCTCAACCTTCTTCACCACGATGTTAGATTTCTCTAACCCCGGTGAATTAGGCTTGTTCATTGACGAAGAGCAAATTAAAGGGCTTGAGTCTAAAATGAACGAAAAAGGCTTCCTCGAAGGCAGTAATATGGCGGGAACCTTTAACCTAATGCGGGCTAATGATCTGATTTGGTCATTCTATGTGAATAACTACCTCCTCGGTAATGATCCACGTCCGTTTGATCTCCTGTATTGGAACTCAGACTCTACCCGTATGCCGGCTAAGATGCATTCTTGGTATTTGCGTAATCTCTATCTGCAGAATGACCTCTGCAAACCTAAGGTATTAAGTATTGATGGTGTACCTTTAGATATCACCAGCATCGATGTACCCGCTTGCTTTGTTTCTGCGATTGAAGATCATATTGCGCCTTGGGTATCCACCTATTCAGGTGCCAAACTCTTTAGTGGCGATGTTACCTTTATTTTAGGAGGTTCTGGTCATATTGCGGGGATTATTAACCCACCGAATGCGAATAAATATGGCTATCGTGTGGGTGATAACTCTGCCCCTGATGCTAAAACGTGGCTAGAACAGCATGCAGTTAAAACCGGCTCTTGGTGGCCTGAGTGGGATCGTTGGGTAAAAGCGTTAGATTCTACTATGGTTCCAGCCCGTCAACCGGGTGCTAACAAGCTTAAAGCCATAGAAGATGCACCGGGGACTTATGTCAAAGTACGTTTGGATGAGCCGACTCCCGTAGTGGAATACACTCAGCTTGAGGCTAAACCAGCGAAAAAGGCTGCAGCTAAAGCGGAACCTGCCAAAAAAGCAGCGCCTAAAGCCGAAACTAAAGCAGAAGCGAAACCGGCTGCTAAAAAAGCCCCTGCTAAAGCGGCTGAAACCAAACCAGCAGCCAAAAAAGCAGCGCCTAAAGCTGATAAACCCGCACCTGCAACAGCAGTAAAACCTGTTACAGCGGAATCTACTCCCGTCCAAGCGGTTGTGAATACAGCGCCAGAAGCAGCGCCATTAGAGTTAACCTCTGCGCCTGCACCTGTCGTGCCAGAGCCTGCTGCACCTGCTCCAGTAACGTTTGAGCAAGTAGCACCTGTGTCAGAGACACCATCCGCACCCGCTGATAACATAGCTCCCGTTGTATTGGATACTAATAATCCTACCCAAACTAGCTAAATCGGCTACTTAGAAGAGACCTTGTTATGAAGGTCTCTTCATCTAACTGTTCTCTGTTCAAAAATGCACACTAGCTGATATTCAGACCTGATCTCTGATCAAGAATAAGCTGATGCACAAAACCCAACTTCTCCCTCACCCTAGCAGAAATCACAAAAGGATAAAGATCGGGCTGTCCCATACTCCGATTGAGGCTATTGACGGACATCGTTAGCTTTAGCCAAGCGGATAAGATAGGATCAATATCCTGTTGAAGTAATAGATTATCTCCCATCCTAAGCTCTAATGCTAAGGGGGACTCTTGCTGCGGTGTGCTACCAATCTGGGGATGAATACCTAAACCATAAACCTTGGCGGTATGCAACGTAGAAACCATATGCATATAGTGCGCCCAAGTCTCCGCCCAGTCTTCCCAAGGATGAGTAGAGGCATAGGTGCTAACAAACTGCACCTGCCAATTACCCGGTGGCCCCTCTTCATAGTGTTTTTCAAGTGCCTCCTGATAATCCTCACGCTCATCACCAAACAGAGCACGAAAAGCCTCCAGACGCGCACTATCGGGACTGATCAGCAAATCCCAATAATAATGCCCCACCTCATGGCGGAAATGCCCAATCAGGGTACGGTAAGGCTCATCCATCTGCTCGCGCATTCTTTCGCGCTGCACGGGGTCGGCCTCAGAGATATTCAGCGTAATCAGCCCCTGCATGTGCCCTGTCATCACATGCTCTCCATCCTGCATCATGTCATCAGACAGAAAATCGAATGATAATCCCGACTCCTCATCAATATTCTTGCTCACTACTGGCAAGCCAAGCTGTAAGAGGTCATAGACCAACCAGTGTTTAGCCACCTCTATTTCAGACCAAGCCACACGATGCTGCTCTGAATCCAAATTAGGCACACGATCATTCAGATCACACGCTAAACAAAGGGTATCCTCGGAATCTGCGGGTAACAGCCAATTACAAACGCCATGAGTAAAATTATTACAATATTTGAAGCGCTGAAAAGCATTATTATAAGCACTCAAGCCGCCCTCAAAATGGGGAGTCAAGGTAATAAGACTCATTGTTGTGGGGAGGAACCCCAGCGCACTATAGCATTTTTCACAGTAAGTATTTTCAAAGAAAATAATTTGCTGACAATGCTGACACTGAAATATTTCCATTAATTACTTCTCAAGTCTTTTAGCTACAAGACCCTGATATGCTGCAAACATGCAGTGCTAACGCAACACACAAGGCGGGTATTCAGGTGAGCGAGCGGAAATGATGTAAGATTATTTATGCACCGCTGCTTAAATGTATAGTATAGGCGATGCCCACTCGATACTTAGAACCTGTGAAAAATTAGGCATATTCTTCCGTGCCTGAACACAAGAAGAATATTACCCTCAATAGTAATACTCCCAAACTCAGTAGAAAACTGAATATAGGGAGTCTAATGGTGAAAAAGTTCTCTACACCTTGAACTTTTTATTGTGCTGCCGGACGATAGGGCTTAGTCAAATTATCGGCCTGCATAAACTGCTCCCACTGCGCCTCATTCATAATACCTTGTGCAAGTACTAAATCCCTCACACTATGTCCGGTACTAATGACTTCTTTAGCGATTTTGGTAGCGGCTTGATAGCCAATGACGGGAATTAAGAAAGTTGCCAAACCGGGGCTTTGCTCTACTCGTGCTCGTAAGCGTTGCTTGTCTTGCTCTGTGACCACAATACCCTGCACATGCGTGGTTAAAGTGCGCATAGCACGAGTCATCATTTGCATAGATTGTAAGAGGTTAAAGGCAATAATCGGCTCAAAGGCATTGAGCTGTAACTGTCCGCCCTCTGCTGCAATCGTCACCGCAAGGTCATTACCAATCACTTGGAAGGCCACCTGATTCACTACCTCTGGAATGACGGGATTAACCTTCCCCGGCATAATCGATGAGCCTGCTTGGACGGCAGGCAGGCGTATATCACCAAATCCAGCCAAAGGCCCACTGCTGAGTAAGCGCAAGTCATTACAAATTTTAGAAAGCTTAACTGCAATCCGTTTAATGACACCCGAAAAGAGCACAAACACCCCAGTATCCCAGCTCGCTTCGACCAGATCTAAGGCCGGACGCACGGCAATACTGAGCTTTAATTCATCATGTAGAATATGATTAACCTCATCCAAGACACGAGCACGATATTCAGGGCTAGCTAAAATGCCTGTTCCAATCGCTGTACCACCTAAATTTAACTCGCCAAGGAGGGGGACATTCCGCTCTAATTTATCGATGTCTTCTTCTAAGGTTACGCCAAAGGCATGGAACTCTTGTCCTAAGGTCATAGGGACCGCGTCTTGTAGCTGCGTGCGCCCCATTTTAATGACTTCGCTAAACTCCTCCCCTTTAGCCATAAAGACCGCAATCAAGCCCTGCATAGCAGCCGTGAGTTCGGTATAGGAGAGCATTAAAGTCAAACGTAAAGCCGAGGGATACACGTCATTGGTTGACTGCGCCATATTCACATCATCATTGGGATCCACCGGATTACCCTCTGGGTGAAATTTAGGAAAGCCGAGCAATTCACGCGCCCGCTTGGCAATGACCTCATTAGCATTCATATTGGTGGAGGTTCCCGCGCCCCCTTGAATCACATCGACGAGAAACTGACGATGCAAAAATTGATTGCCTTCAATAATCTCATCACACACCCGAATAATCGCATCCCCTACCGTGAGGCTCATATTAGGATTAGGGACACGTTTCAGATTAGGCTCATTACCATTCGCACGCGCTGCGGCCTTTTTAATAATCGCCAGACTTTTAATGAGCTTAGGGAAGTGTGAAATGGGAATGCCGGTAATTTTAAAGTTTTGAATCGCACGCGCGGTCTGTGAGCCATAGTAGGCATCATTGGGAATTTGCACCTCGCCCATGGAGTCGCGCTCAATGTGGCTACGTGTCGGATGATCTTCTTTTTCTAATCTACGCGTCGCATTAATCGCAAGCTGGCGATAAATCTTACGCGCCATTTCCGGCTGTGCTAGCAGGAGCTGCTCCATATCAATGCGTCGAATCACCAGTGCTTGGGTTTCGATAATAGAGCGATAGGACAGCTGATGTACCTTCTCAGGTTCTAGGATCATTTCCTCGCCTAGAATTTCATTGGCATAGCGCGAAGCAATATGTTGTTGAAAGCCCTCTTCTTCGTGGCGAAAAATCTCGATTTCACCCGATTGAATAATCATTAAAACACGGCGCGGCTGCCCGGCTTTCATATCAAACTCTTGGGGGAGCGCTACATCATTAACAGCAAATTTTTTCGTGGTGGTAATTGCAATAAGTTGTTGAGTTTCATCGGAGGTGAGTTCGGGGAAAACGGTCTGTAGAGTCGTTTCAATCATGACATATCCTTGTTGGGTGCTAGCACCGTGCGGTAGATCGTTTTTAGTATGCTGACTTTCTTTACAGAATGGCTGTAAGAGAGGCGCAATAATAGCACAAATTTTATTAAATTCGCCTCCTATCCCCTTGTTGAAGCAGGGTGATAAACCCGTTTTTCTATCTAGTTTTATCCCAGCCACAGCACCACACTCAATAACACACCATGCAGTAAAGCGCTGGCAATGGTCATGCGAATAGCTGGCTCTAGTTTTGTAGGTTGTTGAGCATTCGCTATTAATAATAACGCCGCTCGCAATGCTAGTCCCTGTGGTAGCAAAGCTAATAAGGCCGCTACGGGTAGCAAGCCTCCTAACACTAATCCCATCAAGATCAGCATACTAATCAGCACACTCCCCAGATAAACCCACGCCATGGGTTTCGCACCATAACGCACGACCCAGTGATGTTTACCACAAGCAGCATCGGCCTCTTGATCGGGGAACTGATTAATCAACAGAATATTCATTAACAGCAAGCCCAGCGGCAAGCTTACCAACACCGGATATAGCGCCAAGGTCTTAGCCTGCACATACCACGCTCCGAGCGGAATCAGCACGCCAAATCCCAACGCAATAGCTGGTTCGCCCCAGCCTCGACTATTAAGGCGCAAAGGCGGTGCAGAATAGCCCCAGCCCAGCAATACCCCCGCTACCCCGATCAGCAACAGCCCCACTCCACTGAGCATAGTCAACCCTATGCCCAGCACGACTACCGCCCCCATTAAAAGCCATCCGAAACGCCGCGTTTCATCGGCACTCAGCACCTCATTCTGGATAAAGCGGCTACCACCTGTGAAGGGAAAAATGCGCTCCTGATTATAACGGTCAGTGCCATTGAGTTCATCGTAATAGTCATTCAAAACATTCACCCCAGCCTGTACCAATACCACTGCCAGCAGGGTTAGAACTAAGAGCAGAATACTCACCTGCCCACCTTGATAAACAAAGGCTGCCACGCCCAATAGTGCGGGTACTAGGCCTGCTGCTAGAAAGCCCGGACGCGTCGCCAACCAGTAACACAGTAATGGGTTATTGCGTAAGGATTGATCTGGTTCTTGTGGCATATGCCTTCCCCCAACTGACTAACAATCGATCAGTTTAGCATTTCAGTAAAACCCCTGAAACCGCAGGTTGAAATGGGTAATGCGATTAAGGAGTTGAAACACTTTCATATCATCGGTGCAAGTTAAGCTAAAAAAAGATTTGAGTTGATCTCTACAAGTATTTTTCAACACATCTAACGCATTACGGGTAAAAGTACCGGGTATTCTCTGCCTAGGGTTGATGATTAATGAAGGCAGTAAAACAACTTGACCGTTACACGGTGGGATTTTTGGTTCCTTGGTTACGAGGATTCCAATTTGTATTTTGCTTTCCATTTATGCCACAACCACGGTAACAGTACAAACCACTGTAAGTACCCTATGCTCACACAGACAATAGATACACATACAGCATCCCATACACTTGTCAATGTAATTTCAAACCAGCTTAAAGCAGCTCCAACGATAAAGAGAGCTACCCAACCTAGTGGAATACTTAAAGCTAACATTACAAATCCATGACCAAATAGAATCTCATCTTGGATTTTTTGGTTAATCGGGTCTGTATAGGAAATTAGGACATGGATTGATTGTATTAAAATCGTACTGAACCAAAGTGAAATCAAACCATATCTTAGAGTAATCATTTTAATCATAACCCTCTTCTCAAACAAAATCTTTCAAAAGCCAAGCCATATTTTAGAGGATATCTTTTAAGCGTATTTATAATTTTCCACGTCAATAAGACATTCTACCTTTGATAGAGTATTTTACTGTCATATAATTTCTCTGGTCATTCGTGCATTATAAAAATACTCCAATTTTATCTCTGGCAATATATTTTTAATAAGTATGGCTAGTTTCCCCCCCTCCTCATCAAGCTCAGTAATAATATCATTATCAATAAACCCACCATATTGTTCCTTCTCATATTTTAATAGCCATTGATTAAATCCATCTATTATTTCACAACTTAAGCCTAATTCATCGATAGCAAGATAATTTCCTTCGTACTTATCCCTTATCCCCGTACCATTTAATGAGGCATCTATTACTAAATATTTCATTTTTTAACTATCTTGTAGGCTTTATAGGTCTAAAAAATCGCTAGTCTATTACCCCATAGCTAGTCAGTCCCATTTCAAAAATACCACTTTTTCCATTCAATGTTCCCTCTAACTGGAATATTTGATAACCATTATTTTTAGGTATAGGTTTAGCAGTAAAATAATTTGACCGTTACACGGTGGGACTTTTGGCTCCTTTAGGCAGATAGACCCACAGACTCATTTTTTTTCAAAAATTAGCTCTGTAGAGCCATCTTCTAATGAATTGTTCTCATCAAAATGCAAATGAAAACCAAGAGGAACTTCTTCTTGAGCTAGACCTAATAAATGATTAGCTAAAGAAATAAGCCCCGCTTTATTTGCTTTTATCAAAAAAACACTTTCATCAATTGTAGTTTCAATATAAAATCCATTTTCCCATTCATATTTAAATCCATCATCTGAATGATATTTTGAAATTTTCATTTTTATGAACCATATTAATAAAATAGTTAATCAAGCAAATAGATGTGATAACGGGTGTGGACTCGATGAGAGCGGCAATGGTAATGCAATTAAGGAGTTGAAACACTTTCATATCATCGGTGCAAGTCAAGCTCAAAAAAGATTTGAGTTGATCTCTACAAGTATTTTCAACACCTCTAACGCATTACTCACGGCATTAGGTCTTTTTTGAAAAAAGACCGCCTAAAAACCCCTTCTTTACTGTTACTCTTGGATTTTTAATCTTTCCACTGAGCCAAAATGAGCCTGAAATAACGCTCCCCACTTTAATGGGTTTCTGTACCAACTCTAGATCCGTAACTACATCAATAGTGCCACCCAATGTTTTGACTAAGGCCCAGTGGTAATTATTATTAGTTAGAGGATTGGTACATTCCTTTTCTTTCAGCACCGTACCTGTAAAAACTGCATAGGGGCGTGGAGTAGCCTTAGGGTCTTCCTTATCAATAAATAAACCAGAAGGGATAAATGACTCAACCGAAAACTTTGGTTCTTTTGTTTGAGAAGAGTCATATTCTGCTTCGGAATCATAAACTGTCAATTCATGGGCAAATGCACTGAGAGAGACTTCGCTAATAAAAGGAAAATCTAACGTACCGTATATAGCCTTGTTAACTAAATCAAAAACAAAGGGATATGCACCACTTTCTGGATTATCTTCACTCGGATCTGCCCACCCATGAATGGAGCCGTCAAACGGAGTATCATCTGAACCAACAATTTCGCTCATTACACCAACACTCATGTTTGACTCGCCGCTAAAGGTCGGCACCAACCCCACTAAGTTGTTCTCCTTATCGACCTGAAGCCATAACTCAGCCCCCTCTGGTGACGACCATTTGAGGTAATAGCCATTAGCGCATTCTAACCTCTCAGCATGGTGAGAAACTTTCTCAGCTATGTCATACAGTTCTTCTGCAGATTCGATTGGAAATCCAATTGTTGAAAAATGACTAGGCATATATACCCTCCATAGATCTAACAGACTATATCGCTCCAGATAGTCAGACCTTGGTACAGCTAGTAATACTCTGAGCTTACAAGCATTTCCACCCAAGGCACCATATCTGTCTCTGATTATACTGCCAGTTTATAATTTATTGAACGGCATTTGCCCATTACCCACACTCCAGCTACCATCTACGGTGGGCTTCTTTAATAACTAACCGGAGGTTTCATTATGAATCCAACCCACTTTAAGCAACTGTTACGTTACGCCGTCATCGCTGCCCTCCCCGTTGCTAGTCAGAGCGCCTGCGTACCAAACACGCCATCCCCCACTAATGAACCAATTAAAATAGACGATCCTTGTCGTAGTGGTGAGGCAACACGCAAAACCGCACAAGAAGCCTTTTCTGCTCAGATTAATGCGGTCAATACGCCTCTCACTGCCGCGCAGTGTATTGCACTATGCAAACAAACTTTTGCCGAGCAAAGGATTGGTGGTATTAATGATTTAGCGAAACTAGAACGCATTAATGCGAGTGATTGTAAAACCGAAAACCGCCCCTTTAGCGATATTATGGGCGGACCACGCATGCCTACCCCGTCCACTTTGATTTCTTGCACCGTGAATTACACCGCCATCCACGCCGCCTATACCTGCCCCAGACCCATGCCAGGTCGTGCCCCTCATGGCTTACATATTTCTGCCCTAGCGCCCATTGCCTTCAATCCTATCGGGCAATATCTCGCCGATATGACCGCGATGGAAACGGCTGCTATTACCGCCTTTCGTTATCTCGCACGTGAATTAGAGGCTTATGGCGCACCGGATAAACTGATTGCGCGGGCGTATCAGGCCGCTGATGAGGAAGTGCGTCATGCAGAAATGGCAGGGCTATTATCCGAGGCTTATGGCGGGATCGCAGCCAGTGTTCAAGTTGATGATTTCCGGTTACGCTCACTCTATGAAATTGCGCTGGAGAATGCGGTAGAGGGTTGTGTGCATGAAACCTTTGCCGCTGCTTGTGGCCTATGGCAAAGCCAACAGGCTGAATTAGGGGTATTCCGTCAAGTGATCGGGCATATTACGGATGAAGAAATGGATCACGCCGCCCTATCTTGGGATATTTATCAATGGATCATGCCGCAATTAAGCGCTCTCGAACAGGCCCATATTCGGGAAGCTCAAGCTGAAGCCATTCACAATCTAATGCAGGATTTCAAACAAGAAAGTGATTCACAAATCCAGCAGGCTTTCGGTCTACCTGCACATGCGGACGCTGCCCGACTATTTGAGCAGCTAAAAAATGCCGTATGGAACCCTATTGCGTAGCTAGATCGAAGAAAAAACAGGTACTGTAAGCATCTGTTTTTTCAGTGACTAATATATATCTACGCTATTAATTCTACCTATGGCTCAAGCGGCTTTAGGCTGCTTTTTTTTCATTTCAATCACAGCAGCCCCAACCGCTGCAGGCTCCTCACTCGCGGCTACTGATGACTCTGTCGCGGAGGAAGCAGGTGTTTCTGCTGTAACTACCGTGGGCTGCTCTGCCTTTTCTGCACGTCCGTGACGCTCATATAAGAAGCGCAGTACAGCCTGACGACAGCGGATGTATTCTGGATCTTCCGCCATTGCGACACGGTTACGGGGGCGAGGTAATTTCACTTCCAGAATCTCGCCCACGGTAGCAGCAGGGCCATTACTCATCATTACAATACGGTCAGATAGTAGTACCGCCTCATCCACATCATGAGTAATCATAATCACGGTATTGCCCAAATTCGCCTGAATCTCCATCATGGAATCTTGTAAATGGGCACGAGTCAGCGCATCCAAGGCACCGAATGGCTCATCCAATAGCAGCACCTGCGGTTCCATTGCCAAGGCACGGGCAATCCCGACCCGTTGCTTCATACCGCCGGAAATTTCAGCCGGACGCTTGTGCATCGCATGATCCATATGTACCAACTTCAGATTGTGCATGATCCAATCCTTCATTTCGGCACGGCTCTTTTTACCCCGAAAGACCTGCTTTACCGCCAGCTCCACATTTTCATAAGCACTGAGCCAAGGTAGTAATGAATGATTCTGGAATACCACCGCTCGCTCCGGCCCTGGCTGATTGACCTCGCGCCCATCCAAAATCACCCCGCCTTCGGTAGCCTGATACAGGCCAGCGACAATATTCAGCACGGTCGACTTACCGCAGCCAGAGTGACCGATAATGGAGACGAATTCACCCTTGCTGATTTTGAGGTTGACCTTGTTCAATGCCCGAAAGGAACCTTGCGGTGTTGGAAAGTCGATAGAAACCTGTGAAAGGATCAGATGTTCTTTTTCCTGTGTCATAGTCATTACTCCGTTACAGGTGTAAGGGTTAGTGCCAAATAGTTAGCGCAGAGCCGCGCTTTTATCCCAAGATACCTTACGCTGAAGCATCAGCATGCCGCGATCGAGGGCAAAACCAATCAATCCAATGACCAGCACAGCGACCATAATGCGCCCAAGGGAGTCAGAGCTGCCGTTTTGAAATTCATCCCAAACAAATTTTCCCAAACCCGGATTTTGTGCCAACATTTCTGCGGCGATTAGTACCATCCACGCAATCCCAAGGCTCAAACGCAACCCCGTGAAAATCATAGGAATCGCCGAGGGCAGCACAATCTTGCGTATATAAGTCCAGCGATTTAGGCGTAATACCTTGCTCACGTTTTGCAGATCTGGACTAATATTGGCTACCCCTACGGTGGTATTAATCAGGGTAGGCCATAGGCAACACAACAGCACCGTAATCGCCGAATTAATAAAGGATTTATCCAGCATCGGATCATTGCCAGAATAAACCGCACTGACAATCATGGTCACAATCGGCAACCATGCCAGCGGAGATACGGGCTTGAACAATTGAATGAGTGGATTCAAAGCGGCATAAATGGTCGGACTTAACCCCGCTGCAATCCCCAAGGGTATGGCAATCAGCGCCGCTAGTATAAAGCCCACCATCACCGTCACTAGACTGGTTAGGATTTGGTCGAAAAAGGTTTTGCGTCCGGTATAGGGGCGGATTTTAACTTCCGCCTGTGGGTCTTCAGCTAGCTTTTGGGCATTGCGCTCTTCCTGACGTTGATAAAATTCCTTAGCTTTTGTGCGCTCAGTCCAATGCTCATTGACTAGCTGACCAAATTGTCCTGCTACCTGTACGGGGCCTGGTACTGCACCTAGCGAGGTCTGGATGCGAGGCGCACCGATTTGCCAGATGACAAGAAAAACCAGAATGCCGAGCAATGGAGCGATATAGGTCTGAAAGTTATGTTTGGTATCCATGGCTATCTCCCGTATTACTAGGGTGGGTAGTTTTCTGTTGCTAAATCTTTTCGTCTTTCTTCAAGCCGATGTCAAACTGTTCCAAATACTCATTTGGCTTACGCCCGTCATAGGTCTTACCGTCAATAAAAGCATTGGTGGCAGGCTTATAGCCCGTTTCGGTGGCAAAATTGGGAAAGTCTTCTGCCTTAAGAGTACCTTTTTCAATCAGCTCTTTAGCAGCTATGGCATAGATATCGGGGCGATAGACACTCTTGGCGGTCTGCTCATACCAAGCATCATCATGCGCTTCCGCAATTTGCCCCCAACGGCGCATCTGGGTTAGATACCAAATAGCATCGGAGTAATAAGGATAAGTAGCGTTATAACGGAAGAACACATTGAAATCGGGCACTTCACGCTTATCACCCTTTTCGTATTCAAAAGTGCCGGTCATGGAATTAGCAATCACTTCAGCATCTGCTCCCACATATTCCGACTTAGCCAAAATCTTCACCGCCTCAGCCCGGTTAGCATTATTGTTTTCATCCAGCCAATGTCCGGCACGGATCAATGCCTTAACAATACGCGCGGTAGTATTGGGATATTTCTTGGTAAATTCATCGGTTAGGCCGAACACTTTTTCTGGATTATCCTTCCAGATTTCATAGTCGGTAATCACTGGCACCCCAATGCCCTTGAATACGGCCTGCTGATTCCAAGGCTCACCCACACAATAGCCATAGATAGTACCAGCCTCTAGAGTGGCGGGCATTTGCGGGGGTGGAGTGACCGATAGTAGTGCATCCGCCTTAAGCTGCCCCTTGATATCGCCATTTTTAGGGTCGTAAAAACCTGGATGGATACCCCCTGCCGCTAGCCAGTAGCGTAGCTCATAGTTATGGGTAGAAACGGGGAACACCATGCCCATATTGAAGGGCTTGCCCTCAGCTTTGTATTTTTCCACAATCGGCTTCAAGGCATCGGCTTTGATAGGGTGGACTGGCTTACCATCCTGCATGGGAATATTGGGTTTCATCTGCTCCCAAATGGTATTGGAAACCGTAATGCCATTGCCATTGAGATCCATAGAAAAGGGAGTAACAATATGCGCCTTGGTACCAAAGCCAATGGTAGCTGCTAGTGGCTGTCCCGCTAGCATATGAGCACCATCGAGTTGACCATCAATCACCCCATCCAGCAACACCTTCCAATTAGCTTGTGCTTCTAGGGTGACATACAAGCCCTCATCCTCAAAAAAGCCCTTTTCATAGGCAATCGCTAAGGGAGCCATATCAGTCAACTTGATAAAGCCAAATTTCAACTCTTCCTTTTCTGGTGCACCAATATCGGCCTGTACCACTGTCAGGGTCAACAGGCTCATGCTTAAAGCCAAAGCCAGCATGACCTGTTTCAGGCTGAAACTGCGTGCTATTTGATCTACTGTTATCATCATTGCAAGAACCTTTTTCCCAAATAAAAAAGCCCTGGCTCTCTTATCGGGTTGGAGAGGAGGAGTCCCGACAAGAGAACCAGGGCAGCTTCACCCAAGTTTCCGCACTACCGCGTGCAGGAGGAGGAGATACTTTCAGGCAGTCCACATTGACTGTCTATAAGTTATAATGCAAGTGGTATGCCACATTAAGATTAATACATATAAATATTTGATTATAAATAATTATTTATAAATTTATAGCTATGCCATAAGGGTACTATACCCATTAATAACTCACTGGTTTTGTGCCTAAAGCGCTCAATTGGTGCAATGCAATATGGTTGCTACCCATAACTATTGGCTGGCTAGCCTCGTGCAATATCCAAGGCGCTGTACAATTCACTAGCGGCATATCATCGCTACTAGGGTAAGGTAAATTCAGACTATGAGCCGCCTCTCGATAACAATCCGTGCGATAGACCTCAGCCAATAAGGCCGCCTCATCCTTCACAGAGTGAGGCAGTTGTCCGGCAGCCTGCATCTGCTGCAAGAAATAACGCCCATGAGAGTGCCAAGGAAAATTAGCCGCATAACGCGCAAACACATTAAAATCCGGTAGCAACCGTTCTGGCTCATCCGCAGCATGTCGGTAATGCCCCAACAATGGCGCACAAATCAGCTCCAGTGCGGTATCCAAATATTGTGGACGTGCCAATAATGCGGCTAGCTGTTTGCGATGCTGCCTAGCATCCACCCACTGTGCCGCCTCTAATAGAGCACACAACAAATTCATATAGGTTGCAGGATTGGCTTCCGCCCAAGCGCTGGTAACACCCAAGACTTTTTCAGGCCCATTATTCCACAGGCTATAACTAGTCGCCGCCACCGTGCCAATGCCACTTTGTACTGCTACCTGATTCCAAGGCTCTCCAGCACAATAGCCATCAATCTGATCCTTAGCTAAGGCACTGACCATCTGCGAAGGGGGAATGACTTGAATTTCCACCTCTGATCCAATTTGCAGGCCGGCATCCTGTAACCAAGCACGCAATAAGTAATGATGTTGGGAAAATGGATACACACAGCCCAAGACCAACCGCCGTCCCGGCTCATGAGTGAGCAAGGCTTTAAGACCCGTCGCTCGCAAGGGGCTGCTGCGTAAATGTTCTGGAAAGCGAGAACGAATGTCCTGCACCAGCTTAGTGCTCAAGGTGATCGCACTGCCATTAAGGCCAAGACTCAGGGCAGTCTGCATAGGAATACCCAAGCCATCAATACCCAATGTCGCCGCCAAGGGCATAGGTGCCAGCATATGTGCTGCATCCAACTCGCCAAAAGCAACCCGATCACGAATATTAGCCCATGAAACTTCACGCTGAAGTGTCACCCGTAGGCCATATTTTTCAAAAAAGCCCCGTTCCTGCGCCGCCACCAAAATAGCACAATCCGTCAGCGGCAAAAAACCAATACGTAATTCGCGTTTCATGGCATTTCTCCCAACAGTGCTAGGGCTGCCATAAAGTTACGCGCTGCCTCACCCATACGCATATTGCGATCCATCGCCATTTTGCGTAACAACTGATAGGCCTCCTCTTCGCTCAGTTTACGGTGCTGCATGAGAATGCCTTTGGCTTTATCCACATCTTTGCGATCCTGTAGACGGATTTTGTAATCCTCCAGCTCTTCTTTTAGCTTCTGATGCTCTTGAAAGCGCGCAATAGCCACTTCTAGCACCGACTTCAAGCGCTTACTGGGCAGGTCATCCACGATATAGGCGCTAACTCCCGCATTAATAGCCGCGCGAGTAGTTTCCATATCACTTTGGGCTGCGAAGAATACAATGGGCTTGGGCATTTCACGGTTGACACTGCGAAGGGATTCTAAGGTATCGCGGTCAGGGCTTTGCATATCAATTAGGACAATATCGGGCTGGTGAGTGCTTATCGCGTGCAGCAGTTTTTCATTCGCCCCCACCCGAATAATCGGGTAACAACCAGCATTCAGCAAAGCCGCTTCCAGACTGGCGGAGCGTTCGGGATCATTATCAACCAGCATCAATTTGTACATGGGAACTTTTCAAAATTATAAACCATAAGCATTCCCATGCAAAAATCAGTCCAGCATGGCCTTAAGCTCCGGCACACAAGAACCACAATTCGTTCCGGCCTGTAGGCACTGACCAATACTTTCCACGGTAGTGAGACTCTGCTCCTTAATAGCCCGACGAATACGTTTTTCCCCCACATTGAAACAGGCGCAGACGGTGCGTCCCTGATCTTCGCCGGGTTGCAGTGCTTTGCCCGCTAGCAGGTTCATACGCTCAGCAGGTTGCAGACTGTCTTGTGCCAAGAGGCTAATAATCCAAGCGCGTTCTGGTAGTGGTCGGGTAATCGTACTAATAAACAGGCAGCTTTCAAGCTGATCATTAACAAAGCGAGCAGCACGGTAGGTCTGTAAGGCAGTATCTGAATATTCGCTCCAGCTCCCCATACTATCGGTTTGGCAGAACAGAGTCCGCGCCAAGACTGACCAATCGGCAATAGTTCCAACCCCCGCAAGTTCATGGCACCAACCCTGCTCAACCCGGAACGCGCTAGCATAGATAGGATCGGGTATAGGGGTTGATCGCTCAGACAAAGAGGAGGCTAGTCCCGATATCAGTTTGCGTTTTGAAACCACAAAACCATGCCAATTAGGCGTATAGGGGGCTATGGCAACCGTGGCATGTTTGCTTTCTGGCTGCCCAGAAACGGGATCGGTAATAGGTGGAATCAGTTGTCCTACGGTGGCTCCTGTGCTGAATTGCTGACTCCAGTGCATAGGCACAAACAGGCTACCACGCTGCTGATTACGACTAGTCTTGACCCGTAGCAGCAACTCGCCCCTGTCATTATAAAGTCGTGCCAATGCGCCATCAGCAAGCTTTTGGTCACGTGCATCACAGGGATGGATTTCCACATAAGGCTCAGAGCTGTGAGCGGATAGACGTGCGCTAATACCCGTACGCGTCAGAGTATGCCAGTGATCACGCACCCGCCCGGTATTAAGCACAAAAGGATAATCTGGCGTGCGTACCGATTGCGGCAAGCGTGGTGTGACACTCACAAACTGCGCCTTACCAGAAGGAGTAAAAAAATGCCCATCACTAAACAGACGGAGTGTACCTTGTCTGGTTTTATCCAGAGGCCATGGTGTTGGTGACAGCGCATCGTAGTCTGCCTGACTCAAATGCTGCCAAGCGCCAATATCAAAGCAACGCGTACCATTATTCTCAAACGCCGATAGCGCAGCATGTTCACAGAAAACTTCATGGGCAGATTGATAACGAAAGTGAGTGCCAAAACCCAGCTCTTGCGCCACTTGGGTGAGAATTTCCCAGTCCTGCCGCGCCTCACCGGGGGCTGATAAGAACGGACGCTGGCGCGAAATGGTACGATCAGAATTGGTAACTGTGCCATCACGTTCGCCCCAGCCTAATGCAGGCAGACGAATATGAGCGAGGTCAGCCGTATCGGTATGGCGCACACAATCAGACACGACCACGCATTCACAACGAGCCAATGCCTCTCTTACTCGTGTACTATCTGGCATGCTTACCGCTGGATTGGTGGCCATGATCCAGACCGCTTTGACCCGCCCTTCATAAATGGCATCAAACAGATCCACCGCTTTAAGACCCGACTTTTGCGCTATGTGCGGAGATTGCCAGAAGCGTTGTACTAAATCACGCTGAGCTGGGTTTTCCAGTGCCATGTGAGCCGCAAGCTGATTGGCAAGGCCGCCCACTTCACGCCCCCCCATAGCATTAGGTTGGCCCGTAAAGGAAAACGGCCCCCTACCGGGCTTACCAATACGTCCTGTTAATAGGTGGCAGTTGATAATGGCATTGGCCTTATCTGTCCCACTAGAGGATTGGTTAATGCCCTGAGAAAAAACGGTTACTACCTTTTCCGTACTGCCAAATAACCGGAAAAACTGCTCAAGCTGCTCAGTATCAAGTTGACACTGTTCTGCCACCGCTTGGATATGCGGAGTACTATCTCTAGCTGCGGCGAGTGCATCCTCAATACCATTCGTGCTTTGGGTGATAAAATCGGTTGCCATCTGCCCATTATCTGCCAACCACACCAGTAGACCATTGAATAGACTAGTATCAGAACCTGGGGCTAATCCCAGATGTAGATCGGCTAGATCGCTGGTCTGGGTGCGGCGTGGGTCGATATTAATGACCTTCAATGCTGGATTAGCCTTTTTTGCCCTAACCATGCGCTGAAACAGTACTGGATGACACCATGCGGCATTACTCCCCACCAATACAATCAGCTCAGCCTCGTCCAAATCCGCATAAGTACAAGGCACTAGATCCTCACCAAAAGCACGCTTATGAGCAGCTACTGCCGAAGCCATACAGAGGCGTGAGTTGGTATCAATATTGGCGGAGCCGATAAACCCTTTCATTAGCTTATTGGCAACATAATAATCCTCAGTCAGAAGCTGACCGGAGACATAAAATGCCACAGCATCCGCACCATGCTCACGGATAATACTCTGGAAGCGAGTTGCGACTGTATCAATAGCCTCATCCCAACTAACCCGCTGGGTACCGATTTCGGGATATAGCAGGCGCTCTGGGTGCGCTAGCGTTTCCGCGAGTGCCGTCCCTTTAGAACATAGTCGCCCCTGATTGGCGGGGTGGTCAGGGTCGGGGCTGACACTAAACGTATGATTCTTGTCCTGCCGAACCAATACGCCACAACCCACGCCGCAGTAAGGACAGGTGGTTTTAGTTACTTGCATAGCATTAACCTGTTATCGCTTTTTCCAACTCTGGCTTACAAAAACAAAAAAAGCCCTGAATCTCGTGGCTGAGGAGGGAGAACACGAGATCCAAGGCTTCATTACCCAACAGGCTACACAGCGATGCGTATTAATCTGCTCTTAGTATCAACTTTGACAACCAAGAACAGCCTGCTACTATTAACAATGCAAATAAGATGCCAGATAAAAAACAATATTTTTTGCGTTTTCTCCATGCTTAAATCGTGTTTTAGCCGTATTTTGTAGTACTGCCTTGATGCATACTGCTTCTTTATGGGGCGTAATGTGCTAGCTGTATCGATGATGGATTAGTAATAATGTAGGGAGGATGGCTGTGAGCAAGCGACCAATGCAGAAACTTGAACAGGAACATGTGGAATGCCTGCAACTAGCCGACCGGCTGGACGGGATTGTTCAGCGTGACGACAGTGCTGAACTGGCGACTACCGTACAATGGCTGCGTGATTATAATATCAGAGAGCTAGAACCCCATTTGCAGCACGAGGAGCAGACTCTTTTTATCCCCCTATTGGAGCAAAAACAGCAAGTCGCTTTGTGTATTCAGTTAGGCAAGGAGCATGGCCTGCTGCGTACCCTAGTGGAAAATCTGAGTGAAACCGATGCTAGAGAAGATCTGGCAGAATTTGCTCAGGTATTACGCAATCATACGCTGCTAGAAGATAAACAATTGTTTCCTGCTTTAGAAGGGGTACTCACACCAGAACAATGGGAAACAGTGCGGGATTTCAAACCACTGGGCAAGCAGCCCATTCCAGATGCTCGTGCATCGCGGCGCTCTAGTGCCTCACGCGCAGGCTGGTTGGATGAAGTGGATGCCCATTTTCAGGGCAAAAGTAGAAGCAATGGTCATCTGGTACTATTTCCCCGCTATCAGCCGGAGCTAATCAAACAATTAGCTGAGCATCTGAATCTAAGCTTTTTAGATTTTCGCCGTGAAATCATGGCAGATCTACGCGAGCAGGCGGATCAACTCGGCCTAGAGCAAATGATGCAAATTCTACGGGAGCGCTCTCAACAGCGCGGACTAGTCTGCCATAATGCCGAAGCACTGCTAGCCTGCAAACCAGAAGCCGAGCGGCGGGCATGGTTACAGCAATTTGTTGCAGCCGATTGGCCTCATCTAGTCGTTATTCCGCTAACCTTATTTCAGGCCGACGCACCGGATGAATCTGCACAGATTTGTGACCTTGAGCTAGTGCGCCTGCCCCGCCAAGGTGAGGGACGGATAGAGCTTGCCGAACCATTGCCTTATTAATCAGTGCATAGTATCGCCTAGCTCCAAGGTTCTACCGTCGGGGTCTTTAATGATTAGTAGTATCTGTTCATCCCTATGAATAAGTAGGTCTGGGTTATAACAAGGTAATTGCGCTAGATTAGGCAGATTAAAACCTAATCTAGCTTTATCCACAGAGTAGTGGCTACTAGCGGGATAAAACTCCAGCACTATACCGTTGAGAATAGTAGAAAAATGCCTAGCCCCTGTACCATGCTTTTCTTCCCTAAAGCTCAGCCCTAATTGCTCATAAAAGTGTTTAGTTTTATCAATATCTTCGCAACGTAAAACTAGTAGCGTCAGCATGCCAAAATTCTACACTCCATCCTCAACCCGCCTGAAACGCGGGACAGTTTTTCCTTCAATTTCTACGGTGCTACAGAACATTGCATAAGGACGAACCCATAGACCAGAGTCATTATACAAGGGGCGGTACAAAACCAATGGCTCATAGGTTTCACTGTGACGAGCCACACCTAACACTTCATATAAACCCATTTTGTAGTGTTGATAGTAACCACACTCAATCGTTGGCAGAGGATCTAATGTACTCATGCCTTTACCTGATTAAATAGCCAATCACGCGCGGCTTTAATATAGAAAAACTTACGTGCTGAGGCCATGTGATCAATCCCTTCAAAGGTCAGGAAGGTAATATTCCCGCCCTCCGCGAGATAGCCATTGACCTGCTCGGTGAGTTGTTTTTGATTATCCAATGGGAAGATAAGAGCCGGATCAAGATAGTTAGCCGGACGAGTAACTTTAGCACCTGCCTGCTCCCAGACCGGCACACATTTTTCATTCCAAGGTGTGGCTTTGTCGTCCTTGCTGCCCGTGATGATGAGCGCCTTTTGTTTGGCTAGCCCTACCATATCGGCAGGGCGCTGCTGACCGGCAATAATCAGTCCGGCTGCAAAGGTATCAGGATGCTTAGCCATCATCCAAAGTGAAGTCATTGCCCCCATCGACCAGCCTGTACAATAGACCCGTTTAGGATCAATCTTCAGCACCTTGTCACGTCGATCTTCTAGATTGGGATTGCCGAAATTCCAAGTATTCTTGAGCATGGACTCTACCAGTCGGTAGGTATTCTCGACATCGTAAGTATGCTCCCAATAGTCATTCATAGTGGTGCGCTCATAGCGCGGGGTAATCACCACACATTCATGTTCGGCCTGCTGCTCTGGCATACCCCAAATGCTGGCAATACATTGCTCGGTCAGGGTTTCAGCACAAGTACCGTCATAACTAGTCCCTGAATGGGTAATGGCTATTACCAGCGGATATTCTTTATTTTCGCCCCCTGCGGCTAAAAAGGACTTGGGTAGATAAATACTGTATTCGAGGGTAGTGGCACGAGCATCATCCCACCACCAGTGATTTTGCTCCCAATCGTCAACACCACGAATCACCACATTATTACCACGTCGCCCAGCATTATCCCACACCGTATTGTTGGCAGCATAAACGGCACCTTCAGCCGTTTTGATATCCTTGCTTTGGGTAATCGCTACCTTGTCACTGTCAGTGGTCGGAATGCTGAGATCAGGGTCATGGGCAAATTCGGCAATCACATACTGCCCCGCTACACTTTGCTGGTTACTGAGTAAGGCAGGGGCAGCATTGGTATAGATGGTAGCTACTAGACGGGTAACGGGTGCTTCTGAACCTGAATTTTTATCGGCAGACTGTGGCATACCGGGCATGAAACCTTTGGCAGCAGGCACTACCCCAGCGTTGTAGGTATCCAGCGCGAGACTCGCCGGATCAATCACGGTATCGTATTTTACAGCAATCCCGTAAACCTTCTGCCCGCCGCCCGTGACTTCACAAAGTGCATAAACCGCCTGAATACCGGGTGTCTTTGGTACACCGCTATTATTGTCTTCCATAGCCGAACTAGCGGCGGTCAAACCGTTACCCGCAGCCTGCACTTTCCCTGCTTGTCCTACGGCGATAATACCAGCCAATACAGCCCCAGCCATTGAGCTGATTTTGATGAACCCACGGCGGGTCAGATTTGGCATGTTCTACTCCTTGATTATTTATACAGGAGAAGATAACGGCTCAGAACTGGAGAATCAATTGCGTACAAGGTAATTTATAAAAGTATGCAGATTATGCTAAACTCTCTATTATTGTTAATCACATGATATACACTTATGACTGCTAATGCTCTTGTCACCACTCGCATTGATGAAAATATCAAGCAAGAAGCCTCTCAAGTACTCGCTACTATGGGTTTGACTGTCTCTGATGCAGTACGCTTGATGCTGACCAAGATTGCGCGTGAGCATCGTTTTCCTTTTGAATTACACGAGCCTAATGCTGAAACCATACAAGCGATGTTAGAGGCGCGTGAAGGTAAATTAAAAGCCTTTAATAGTATTAATGACTTAATGGCTGACTTGAATGAGAAAGATTGAACGTACTAATGCCTTTAAACGCGACTTTAGACGGCATGGTGAACTCGATAATGCGTTAATCGAAGTGCTCTGGAGGTTAGCCAATGATGAACTCCTGCAAGAATCCTATCGTGATCATGCCTTAACAGGCGATTGGGTGGATTTTCGAGAGTGTCACATTCACCCTGATTTATTGTTAATCTACCGCAAGCCAGATGCTCAAAGGTTGCAATTAATACGTTTAGGGAGTCATAGTGAATTGGATCTTTAGCGCTATTTCACTCTAAACATCAGAATACATCAGAATAATATTTCTACCCGAAACTGACTAACCAGTCAGATTTTTTAAAGGATATATTTAGAGCTAAATAGTTGATCGAACTACGAATAAGAAGTGCCCAGAGCCGGAGTCGAACCGGCACGGGTGTCACCACCCGAGGGATTTTAAGTCCCTTGCGTCTACCTATTTCGCCACCTGGGCATTGAGGGGCTTTGTTTGATTGGAGGCTGAGTCCGGAATCGAACCGGAATTGACGGATTTGCAATCCGTTGCATCACCATTCTGCCATTCAGCCGTAACACAGAACTATCTACTTAAACAACTATTTAAGTGGAGCGGGAAACGAGACTCGAACTCGCGACCCTAACCTTGGCAAGGTTATGCTCTACCAACTGAGCTATTCCCGCACATAATGTGTTAAATGTTCAATCCAATTTGACTTGGAGCGGGAAACGAGACTCGAACTCGCGACCCTAACCTTGGCAAGGTTATGCTCTACCAACTGAGCTATTCCCGCTGAACAGGCTGCGAATAATAGAGAAGCCCTTCTGACCTGTCAAGCACCTACTCAAAAAATTATGTATTTTTTGTGGTTTCCAACAAGGCTAACAACGCCTCCTCATCCGCAATCGGTATATTCAAGCTCTCTGCTTTTGCTAATTTAGAGCCAGCCTTTTCACCAGCAAAGACGCGCGTGGTTTTAGCCGAGACACTACTAGACACTTTTGCACCTAGCGCCTCTAAACGCTCCTTAGCCTCCTCACGATTTAAGCGGCTAAAGCTCCCTGTCAGCACAATAACCTGCCCCGCCAATGCCCCTAGCACTTCGGTATGAACTTCATAATCATTCCAACTCACGCCTAATTGACGTAAATGCTGAATGATCTCGCGATTATGGGCTTCAGCAAAAAACTGCACGGTATGAGCCGCCACTATAGGCCCCACATCGGGCACAGTCTGCAAAGCAGTCTCATCTGCCGCCATTAATGCCTCTAGCGAACCCAGATGCTTCGCATAGGCTTTTGCCGTGGATTCCCCTACTTCACGAATCCCTAACCCATAAATAAAACGTTCTAGCGTTGTTTGCTTACTCTTATCAATGGCAGCAATTAGATTCTCGGCAGATTTCTTTCCCATCCGCTCAAGAGCAGCTAATGGCTCTGCCTCTAGGCGGTAAATATCATCAATATGCTTAATCAGACCCTTGGCAAACAATAACTCCACGAGCTTATCGCCTAATCCCTCAATATTCAGGGCGCGACGAGAAGCAAAATGCTTAATCGCCTCTTTCACCTGCGCAGTACAATATAGCCCCCCAGTACAACGCGCGACCGCCTCACCCTCAATACGCTCAACATGCGATTGACATACAGGACACACTGTCGGCAGCTCAATCGGTCTGGTATTTTGTGGACGACGCTCGATTAAGACCCGTGCAACCTCAGGAATCACATCCCCTGCCCGCCGTACTATGACAAAATCACCCACCCGAATATCTTTACGCTCAATCTCATCCATATTATGTAGTGTGGCATTACTGACCGTAACCCCACCCACAAAGACTGGCTCTAAACGGGCTACAGGTGTCAGCGCCCCCGTGCGTCCCACTTGAAACTCCACTTCTACAATCGTCGTAACCTGCTCTTGAGCCGGAAATTTATGCGCAATGGCCCAACGCGGCGCACGACTCACAAATCCCAATGCTTCCTGTAAATTCAAGTCATTTATTTTGTAAACCACACCATCAATATCAAATGGCAACTGATCACGCTTTTTGCCCATGGCAGCAAAATAAGCGTGGCAGCCTTGTACCCCCTGTACTTGCTCAATCAAATCACTGACGGGTAAGCCCCACTCTTTCAATTGAGCCAATTGTTGCCAATGGGTAGCGGGCATAGTCCCCTCTTCCACAATACCTACTGCATAGCAATAAATCGCTAGCGGACGTTGCGCGGTTAATTGTGGGTCTAATTGGCGCAGACTACCTGCTGCAGCATTGCGCGGATTAGCAAAGGTTTTTTGCCCTTGAGTAGCTAGCTTTTGGTTAATCGCTTCAAAACCTTTACGGGGCATAAAAATTTCACCGCGCACCTCCAAAAGCTTAGGCCAGTCATTACCTAATAATTTCAGGGGTAGGGTTTTAATAGTGCGTACATTTTGGGTAACATCCTCTCCCGTTTCGCCATCACCGCGTGTGGCAGCTCGCTCTAATACCCCCTCCCGATATAATAAGCTAATTGCTAAACCATCTAATTTAGGCTCTGCGACATAAGCTAAATCACTCTTGGCCTCTAACTTCAAACGCTCATGAATACGCTTATCAAAAGCGAGTAATTCCTCCTCATTAAACACATTGCCAAGTGATAACATCGGGCGCAAATGCCTAACCTCAGTAAAACCACTGAGTGCGGCTCCTCCTACCCGTTGGGTAGGTGAGTCTGTGGTTATTAGCTCAGGATGTTCCTGCTCTAGTCGTTGTAATTTTTGGAATAGCTGATCGTATTCCGCATCTGAAATTTCTGGATCATCAAGGACATAATAACGCTGATTGTGATAACGCAATGCTTCGCGTAGCTGATTAATGGTGTGCTGTATAGTCGAGTCCGTCATAGTGTCAACTCAATAGGTAGATTGAATAAATCAGCAGAATAATTGCTGTTAGGTAATGAGAGCCATAATAACGTAGTGCTCGGTCTCAAGCTGCCTAGTGCTAGGTTCTGTTGACATTTATAACGATCATTTGCTAAAAGCACTGAATTTCAGTTAGTTAAGATGAGTCGTTACGTTTTGACCGATGAGCAATGGGAAGTACTTCATCAAGTCCTCCAAGACCACCCACGTGTCTATGTCGGACGCCCTGATCACTGTCGCTTGTTTTTGAATGCGGTGTTGTGGATTCTACGATCAGGTAGTCAATGGCGTAGCTTACCACCAGAGTACGGTCACTGGAATAGCGTGTTTAAGCGTTATAACCGCTGGGCGGCCTTAGGGGTATGGGAGGCTCTCTTTCAAGCGGTTCAGGTCGAACCAGATCTACAAGAAGGCTGCATTGACAGCACGGTGGTACGCGCCCATGCGTGTGCAGCAGGGGCAAAAAAAGTAGTGCCGAGGCCGAAGCTCTAGGGCGCTCGGTTGGCGGCTTTAGTTGTAAAATCCATGTGTTAACCGATGCATTAGGTTATCCCTTACGCTTT
>NZ_KB904768.1 GCF_000380185.1 Thiofilum flexile DSM 14609 | reverse complement strand
GCTTACTCGCTTGATACCCCCGCCACGCTTCTCCTTGGAAGCGTTGGCACTGCAGAATGCGCTTATTGTCACACACGGCTACCGGGAAACTATCCACCACATAAAGACTGGAGGGGTTATGGTCACGCCAATACCGTCCTAGGTATTGAAATAATTGCCTGATCACNCCCGACAAATGATGGACACGTCGGTTAAAGCGGCTTTTGCTCAGCATCTGGGGAATATAGCCATGCGCCTTAAGAAACTCGCACCCCTTGTCTTGATGACCCGAAAAGTACAGGGCACTGACGACTACACTCGTGATGACCTCTGCATCACTCATACGGCTGGGTTCTTCGCAGCGCTTTAGGCTCTTTAAAAGGTCGTCACAGACACAATAGAGCGCTATGATCGTTTCTTCCATGAGGCGTTCTCGTTTAAAGGGTTTGTTTTCGTCGATAGACTTTAAACGATCCTCATGGATTTTTCTTTAGCTCGCGCAACTTGGGTTTTATATATGCTAGATATTTGTGTTGTAAGTGCAACCAAGCTCACAAGTACTTCACTCGAGAAAAACCCTCGAAAGGTTGCTCTCCTTAACCGTCTTAGAGAGTTAGATAGGCCTAACAACAGCTTTTCATATCTATTTGCATTGATGGAGAAGGTCAGTGATTCACGTGGAATAGATACAGATGAAGAGTTGGAAAAGAAAATATTGTCTGACCTTGCATCTATGCGAATTTTTTTCACAAAGGCTCATATATATGAGCCTGATGATTTTATTTTGCGGTCTCTTAGGGTGCTTCGAGGTAACCCTATCGAAGAAAAAAGATCTCACTACTTAGATTTCTTAAAAGCTTTAAACGACCATTTCAAACTTGGTTCTCCTGTAGCATATAAACAACGATTAAAGATCGCTGAAGAAATAATAGAGCAAGCAAATTGTTTCAATTTTAGTAGGCAGCATCTAGTCGTTTTTATTGGTCTTGCATGCCTTTATGGTAACCCTGCTGCTAAAAAATTAATGAAATTCAAAGGTGATCCTAAAAAATTTGATGCTGAAAATGTTTTAGCGGATATTATGCTAATAACTAGATTTGCAAGTATCAAGCTTGAAATTGAGCAAATTGGACGTGACTGGAGTGGTAGATACCTTAGGTCAGAGTTTATTACAGATGACAATGGTCTTATTGATATAATTAGATGCTTCACTCCGAAACTTGTTAAGCATATAGATAAGTATAATGGTCTAGAAACTCAAATAACGATGAATGTTAAATTGAAAGATCTCCTTACAGATATAGAAATAGAAGAGTATGATTATCTACTTAATTTGTTAAATCAGACCTAGAATCTGTATAATCTACTGTTAGTTAGATGTCTTAGAAGATGGGGCATACATATAAAAGAAGAACAGTGGATGAAGTCATGGAAATGGCGCGACTGGCATTTAGGGAGATGTCGCAGATCATTTGACTAAAGAAGAGATAGATGAATTGGTTTCTTCTGCTCATTATAGCAAGTTTATTGATAGTCTGGTCGAGCCGTATCAAAGTACAAAGAGCTAGTGATGGTAGCTCAAACTACTCAGGTACTGCCAATGCCCTAACAACAAAAAACAATAACCTGAGTAGTTACCTCTATTTAATAGTGTTACTAATCAGCTATTTGCTCAGTTTAGTTTTCAGCTTTGCATAACAGTCTGGACACACTCGAATTTCCTGCACGATTTCCGTACCAGAGCCGCCGGGGTCATTTTTATGGTTCGCGGGTGCGCTATGAACCTCTCGGTTGACATTAGCTCTTGCAGGGTATTTTTTATTGCGCGTTTGTAGTGGGATGAGATTTAAAGGGATATGAGGGGGGACTTGAATATTACATTGTTGACATATAAACATTTATCGCGGC
This sequence comes from Thiofilum flexile DSM 14609, assembly GCF_000380185.1. GTDB lineage: Bacteria > Pseudomonadota > Gammaproteobacteria > Thiotrichales > Thiotrichaceae > Thiofilum > Thiofilum flexile. The sequence goes on along the minus strand of NZ_KB904768.1, from coordinate 38,539 downwards.
CGATATTTGAACCCTTCAGGGGGCCGATGTCCTGAAGCATTAGGTTTTGCAAAATTGCCTGAGAAAATCTAATGGAGATAACGTTGAGTGTCAATACGTTAATGGGATGCACGGTATTATTAGGGAGGCAATTATCCCCCCAACCTATTAAGAAAACAGGTTGAGGGAGTAACTATTTACTAGATCATTCTAATCTGGCTAGGATTTATTATCCGCTAGTTGCAAAGTACCCGCAGGTTCATTAGTTGGCTCGTCAATTTTCCCAGCTTCCTGCATGTCGGCATACCATAGATCATGATGCTCTTTTGCCCAATTGCTATCACAATAGCCGGTTTGCATAGCCTCAAAGGCTCCTTGCATAGCGATGGTGCCCATATAAATATGCCCCATAGCAAAGGCTATTAAAATCACGGCACCGATAGAGTGAACCCAGTGGGAATACATCATGGTATTCCGCCCCTGATCAAAATTAGGGAAATCCAACACTAAACCACTCAATACCACTAACGTCCCAGCCAATGCTATCGTCCAGTACCACGCTTTTTCTCCCGCATTATAGCGCCCCGCAGAGGCATGTTTACCGAATAAACCACCCCCTTTAAGGAGCCATTGCAGATCAATGCGGCTGGGCATATTGCCTTTTATAAAGGTAATGATCATTACCAAAAGGGCGACCCCAAAGGCAGGCCCTGCAAAGTCATGGGTACGTTTACATAGCCATGTTAGTGTACCCCCAATCTCTGCGCCAAAAACGGGGATAACTATATAGCGTCCAAACAGCAATATCACTCCAGTCAGGGCTAATACAATAAATAAAATAGCCGTAGTCCAATGCACATAACGCTGGAAGGTGCTAAAGCGTTTAATTTTTTGCCCCGAATAGCCGCCTTGAATCTTAATTTCACCGCGTATGAGCCGAAAGAGCACAATGGCTAACAGCGTGAGTCCTAATACAATAGCGGCGGTCGGAATGAGCATATCCATACGATATAAGCGCCACTCCTCACCCATAGGGTTGATCAGCGTGGTGCTATCAATACTGGTGACTTGTGAACGTACTTGCCCAGTCTCTGCACCCTCATGTCCGCGCACCGCATCCCAAAACTCAATGCCGGGGTTTTTGACTGACCCGTCATTCATAGTTCACTCCTTACTGCAAAGGTGCAGGAACTTGAGTGCTAGGTGGCACATCGTCTGCTGGCATACCCGTTGGCTCGGCGGTGGCTTTGCCTGATTCTGGTGGTACGCTGGTTACACCTGTGCCCGCAACACTAGGCTGGAATCCGGTTTGCTGTAAGCCACTGCCCCCTAATAAGGCGCTGGCGGCACGATTGACCACACGTTGGCGGTAAATATCAGACACGACACTGGCATCACCCGCAAGGAGAGCTTTGGTGGAGCACATTTCGGCACATAAGGGAAGCTTACCCTCGGCAATCCGATTGCTGCCATACTTTCTGAATTCTTCGGGACTATTATCAGCCTCTTCAGGGCCACCCGCGCAAAAAGTACATTTATCCATTTTGCCACGGGAAGAAAAAGCACCATCAGTAGGGAATTGCGGAGCACCAAAGGGACAAGCATAGAAGCAATAACCACAACCAATACAAGTGTCCTTATTGTGCAGCACAATCCCATCAGGGGTGGTGACGAAACAATTGACCGGACAGACTGCCTGACAGGGCGCATCGGAGCAATGCATACAGGCTACCGAAATCGAGCGCTCGCCCGGCTGTCCGTCTTTAATAGTGACCACCCGCCGCCGATTAATGCCCCACGGAACCTCATTGGCATTTTTGCAGGCGGTAACACAACCATTGCACTCGATGCAGCGTTCTGAATCGCAATAAAATTTCATTCTTGCCATGATAGATTCCTTAAGCTTTAGTGATGCGGCATAGACTGCATTTGGTTTCTTGCATGGCAGTCACGGAGTCATAACCATAGGTAAAGGCGGTATTACAGGCCTCCCCTAATACATAGGGATCGCTACCTTCAGGGTATTTATCCCGCAGATCTTTCCCCTGAAATACTCCACCGAAGTGGAAGGGGGTAAAGGCAACCCCCGGAGCGACCCGTTCAGTGACTAAGGCTTTAACCTTAATTTTGCCACCCTCAGCCCCTTCAACCCAAACATCATCACCCTCTTTTAAGCCCGCATTATTCGCATCGCGGGGATTAATCTCGACAAACATATGTTGTTGCAATTCTGCCAGCCACGGATTCGAGCGGGTTTCATCACCACCACCCTCGTACTCTACCAAGCGCCCGGAGGTTAGAATCATCGGATAGTCTTTAGCATGATCCGGCGTTTGCACCGATTTATAACGGGTAGGCAAACGCCAGAACGACTTACGGTCTTCATAAGTGGGATATTTTTCTATTAAATCACGGCGTGAGGTATAAAGCGGTTCGCGGTGAATGGGTACAGGATCGGGGAAAGTCCACACAATGGCACGCGCTTTAGCATTACCAAAAGGAGCACAGCCATGCTTAATGACCACCCGTTGAATACCACCGGAAAGGTCGTTTTTCCAGTTTTTGCCTTCAGCCGCTGCTTTTTCTGCCTCGGTTAAATCATCCCACCAGCCCAGCTTTTTCAGTAAGTCAGCGGTAAATTCGGGATAGCCGTCTTGAATTTCTGCCCCTTTTGACCAAGAGTCTTCGGCTAAAAGATTGACACCATTACGCTCTACACCGAAATTGGCACGGAAGTTTAGACCACCTTCAGCGACGGTGAGACGGGTATCATAGAGATTAGCGGTTCCCGGATGTTTCATCTCAGGTGTACCCCAGCAAGGCCAAGGCAAGCCATAAAACTCACCATCACAAGCCCCACCATTAGCACGTAGGCTGGTGTAATCGAAGGTTCCCCAGTTTTGCTGATGTTGTTTCAAGCGCTCAGGGCTTTGTCCAGTATAGCCAACAGTCCACATACCGCGATTGAACTCGCGTGTCACATCTTCAATCAGCGGCTCCTCACCCTTGACGCTAATGTTTTTAAACATTTCCTTGTCAAAGCCTAGTTTTTTGGTGAGCAAATACATAATGCTGTGATCAGGCTTAGACTCAAATAGCGGTTCAATGACTTGATCACGCCATTGCACCGAACGATTCGAGGCGGTAACTGAGCCATAAGTCTCAAATTGGGTCGTGGCGGGTAGGAGATAAACCCCATCTTTGCGCTCAGACATGACCGCAGAAACGGTAGGGAAGGGGTCAACAATGACCAGCATATCGAGTTTCTCGAAAGCCTTTTTCATCTCTGTGCCACGGGTTTGGCTATTAGGTGCATGACCCCACATAATCATGGCGCGAATATTGTCTTTTTGCGCTACATTGGCTTTGTCTTCTAATACCCCATCAATCCAGCGTGAAACCGGAATACCTTTGGTATTCATCACGCCGATTTCAATTTCATTGCCGTCTTTGTCTTTGCCCTTTTCATATTTTCCGGCTTCAAAGCGTCCTTTAAGCCACTCAAAATCCACATCCCAGACTTTAGCCCAGTGTTTCCAAGCACCTTCTTCTATACCATAGTAACCGGGCAGACTATCAGAGGTGACACCAAAGTCGGTAGCACCTTGCACATTATCGTGCCCCCGGAAAATATTAGTGCCACCTCCAGAGACGCCCATATTACCGAGCGCCAATTGTAGGATGCAGTAGGCACGGGTATTGTTATTACCTATGGTGTGCTGAGTACCCCCCATACACCATATCACCGTACCGGGGCGATATTGTGCCATGGTTTGAGCGGCTCTTTTGACTACCGCCTCGGAGGCTCCGGTCACGTTTTCGACCTCAGCAGGTGTCCATTTAGCGACCTCGGCTTTAATCTCCTCCATACCGTAGACGCGCTGACGGATAAATTCTTTATCTTCCCAACCATTGGCAAAAATGTGATACAGCATGCCCCAAATAAACGGCACATCCGTGCCCGGACGAATACGAATATATTGGGTAGCGTGAGCGGCTGTGCGGGTAAAGCGCGGATCAACCACAATCATAGGAGCATGATTTTCTTCTTTCGCTTTGAGAATATGTTGCAACGCTACCGGATGTGCTTCGGCAGAGTTGGCACCAATCATAAAGATAGCTTTGGCATTGTGTATATCATTGTAGGAGTTGGTCATGGCACCATACCCCCAAGTATTGGCTACCCCTGCTACGGTGGTGGAGTGGCAGATACGGGCTTGATGGTCGACGTTATTCGTCCCCCAGAGTGAAGCCATTTTACGATAGAGGTAAGCTTGCTCATTACTGTGCTTGGCAGAACCTAGCCAGTAAACAGAGTCGGGGCCGGATTGCTCACGGATTTGTAAGAGCTTATCGCCTACTTCATTAATCGCCTCATCCCAGGATAGTTTTTTCCATTTACCATCCACCAGTTTCATTGGGTATTTCAGACGGCGTTCGCCATGGCCGTGTTCGCGGATGGCCGCTCCCTTAGCACAGTGTCCGCCTAGGTTAAAGGGGTGATCAAAAGCAGGTTCTTGTTTAGTCCAAACTCCATTTTGCACCTCCGCAATAATGCCGCAGCCTACCGAGCAGTGCGAGCAAATGGTGCGTGCTATTTTAGTATTCGCAGCAGCAGGTTTGGCAGCATCAGCCGCTTGGGCTTTACGCATCATGCCAGTACTTAAGCCCGTAGCTAATAGACTACCACCTGCCATGAGGCTGGAGGTCTGCAGAAATTCACGGCGTGTGACTGATTTAATGGCAGGGGTTGCGGTCGTTACTGTACCGGTTTGCCCGCTAATTTTAGTGAGTTTCATCGCAGGCTCCTGTTAGTTTGCAGCAGTTTTATAGTAGGCAGCAATATGTGCCGTCTCACGATAGCCTTGTTTAGTCTGTGGCTCAGGTGTTGGCGCAGTCACGACTGGTTCTGCTTCCGTAGCACTCGGAAGTGCGGCGGCTAATACAGCACCTGTACTAGCAGCGAGGGTACCGCGCAGGAATCCGCGACGATTATGAGGCGTGTTAATCTGTTCAGTTGGTTTCATGCTCTGTCTCTCACTGTTGAATACTGAAATACTGTTGCTCAAACTGAATAAAAGCGCTGCCAAGTTGGGCAACAGCCTGATAAAAAGCGGCCGAAGGTGCTTGTTCTAGGTCTTGATAGAAGCGTTGTTGCCAATCGGCTATATGTCGACTAAAAAAGTGCTGTTGTTGGGCAAATTCTGCGTCGGTTTCAATAAGTATAGCCATGACCTCGCACAGGGCGGCGACATGATCTTCGGGTTCTTTGACGCTTGGATCGCGTTCAAACCCCAGTGCAAAGAGTTCCTGACGTAATAAGCTCAAAGGCTTTTCCATCAGAAAGCCGGTTAAATACCAGGAGCCATAGGGAACGATTTCACCGCGACCCATACCAATAAATAAGGCGTGAAACTCATCATCAATGGCCAATGGATCGGTATGACGAGCCGCTAAGCCTAATCCCACCAATGCGGTTGCCAAGGCATCACCTCCCTCGCTGAGGTCTGCTAGTTGTCGCGCATAGGTCAGCACCGCCTCGCTGGGAATATCACGCAATAACGCCGCTAATAAACGATAAACACTAGCGCGGTATTGCTGCTCTGGGGCGATGGCTGTGTGTTCTTCTAGTTGCATTCCCTCTCCTTCGTTCAGGGTTACTAGCAATTCCTGTACCATTATTAGGGGGAAAATACTGCCTAATAACGGTAATCAGTCTAGTATTTAGAGTTATTTCTCTCAAATATGCGACATTATGTCTTAAGCAAACTGTCTTAGTGGGGCGGTTGTGACATAGTGTCACCCATTGCACTAGGGTCTTGTACCACATCCATCACACGGCAGTCTTCACACATCTCCAAGCGCCGTAAAGCACGGGGACTCTGAAACATAGGGTGCTTAGCCAAGCGACTGAGCATAGTCGTGACCGTACTTTTACTACCAAAAGGTTTACCACACTCAACACAGCAAAATGGAGCTTCTTCGTGTAATACCTGTACTAAGCGCCGTTGCTCAGGGTCGGGGATATAAAGTGGCTGCAAATGAATAGCTTGTTCTGGGCAGCCCTTAGCACATAAACCGCACTGTACACAGTGATCGGTATGGAAACGGAGCTGGGGTCGGTCTAGCCCCCCCTCAATAGCCTGTAGTGGACAAATAGTGGCACAGGCCATGCACAGCGTACAGGCTTCTTTATTGATCACTAAAGTACCAAAAGGTGAGCCTGCGGGTAGGGTAATCGGTGTTTGAGCCGCAGGTGCAAAGCGGTATAAATAATCCAGCGCTAGAGACCATTGTTGGCGCTTATTATTCAGCCCGCCTTGTGTTGCAGGTGTAAATAGAGGCATCACGGGGGCTGGACTAATACCGGCTAGCGGTGTACCGATGGGTAATAATTGAATGGCGGTGCGGGGGTAACCTAAACCCTGTAATTGTGTGTGGGCAATGCTAAGTTGTTGTTGGATAGTCTCACGGCTGAGCGTGGTGATAGCGGCCTCATCATAGAGCAATACTTGACTAGCACCAAAGCTTAAGGCCACAAACCACAACTCTACTCCCGCACTAGCCAGTTCCTCTACGGGAAAGGGCAAAAGAGTAGGAGGGAGCTGGTCTAATGCTAGGGCGGTAGCACTGCGATGAAATAGAATTTTAGGCGCAATCCCACCCGCTTCACGGTAAGTTCGTAACATCACCCGTAATTGATCAACCGTTTGCGCAGGGGCAGGGTATTGATAACGAATAGCTCCACTAGGGCAAGTTGCCGCGCAAGCGCCCTCGCCTTGGCATAGATTGGGATTAACCTCAATCTTGCTACCTATAGAAATAATCGCCTCTGCCGCACACGCATCAATACAGCGTGTACAACCCGGCAAGCCACTACTACTGTGAGCGCAAATACTAGGGTCATAATGGAAATAACGCGGCTTGCTGAATTCGCCGATCATATCCGGTAGCTCTAATAATGTTGCAGCAAGTTCATCGGGTTGTGGGGCAAAATATCCGGGGGGCAAGACATCCCGTTGTAGGCTGGGTGGGGTTTGTAAGTCAAGAATCAGATCCGCCGCTAGGACTCTATCACCTATATCCACCATAAAGGCACCTAAATATCCGCTAATACTAAGGTCGCGCCCGTTTAATAGGGTGATTGATTGGGCAAACTGGCTAGCGGGTGCCGCTGTATCGGTCAGTATAATGTGCGGTTTTAAGGTATCGGGTAAGGATGCGGCTAGATTAATAACTGAGGCATCCCCAATCATCAACAGACGACCCTGTGACTGATAGCCTACCGAACCCACTACAGCGGTAGGATGGTGTTGTAAAGTCGCGAGGGCTTGGGTACGAGCGTGGGTGAGAGTCTCAGGTGTCATGTGCTGGTCTTCTAATAGGCGATCAAAATGCTGGCGGGCATGGCGTTCTAGTTGGTGTTTTAGGTCGGCGGTTAGTACATTACCGAGTGGCTCAAAGTAGGTAAAATCCTCACGGTAATCATTGAGTTCGTCAATCACATTGAATTCGGGCTGGCGAAATAATTGGCGCAGCGCATTCTTACGCAATTCGGTGCTGACTTTGGGGGAAAAAAAATCGCTGTAATCCGAGTGAAAATCTAGCTCCTCCAGCGTTGGCATATCAGCATCGGTCAGTTCTGGCTTGGCTGCTGGCAGGGGGGATTCGGAGGCTTCAGTGATAGCAGGGGGCGTAGCGATTGGAGTGCTTGGCTCAACCTCGACCCGCTCACGTTTGAGACGCGCCCAACGGCTTAAGAAGGTTTCATCACTCATCGCTTAATGTCCTTTATCGTCAATATCCGTGAGGCGGCGCTTTTTACGTGGCTCAGGGGCGTAATGTTCTAGTACATAAGCTTCTAGCCACTGATAGAGTTCGGCGGGTAGTGGAACGGGATAGACTTGGGCGCTGCCTTGTAAATAGGAGTTAGCTTCATCAAAGCTGAGCGTAAAATAATAGGGAATAGGCGTTCCATCCGTTGCCAGTGTAGCCAAAATATAACCACTAGGATAAGGCGATTTGAGATTATGGTAATAACTCTCACACTCATCTAAGTGCAGTTTGGCTTGTAGACCCGGATAGATGTATTGCTCAATGTCATTACTCGCATGCAGCAAGGTAGCGGGTGCTTCACTACGTTCGCCGACAATCACTCCGGTTGCCGTCCAATAGGCATCTGCCCAACGACTAACAGAGGGACGTTTTTCTAAAATAGCGACTATCGGTAATCGTTCTGGCAGGGTTTTGCTATGCACAATGTTCCTCCAATGGCGGGAGTAGGAGAGTAGGTGACAGAATTATAATAGCTATGCGCTTAACTTGCATTATTAAGACTTAGTTTGGCTTTAAAGGGTAAGTGCGTCATTTTGTCAGTCTGCCTCTCTATGATTGTGACAATTTGTCTGTTTGTTAGGCTTATTTTCTTAATAAAGGGTGTATTGAGTGTCGGTATGCTTTTTGCTAGCTGAGTCATAGTATCGCCACAGGAGGCTACTATGACCCATGATCCCGCGTTATACCTCAGTCGCGCTAGTCGAGAGGCTACCTTAGCTATTAGTGCTGTCGATGAGTATGGACAGGTACGCGATGGCTATATTTCTGCCGAATACCCGTTGACCATCTATCTGGATAAACGTGAAATTATTACCCTCATGACCATGGGGAGCCAGCCAGAACTATTGGTACTAGGGTGGTTACGCAATCAAAATTTAATCCGTGATATTAGTCAGATTAAAGCTATTCAAGTGGATTGGGAAACCGAGTCTGCGGCAGTAACTACTTATCAGGGCGTGACGGATTTAGATGAAAAGCTGGAACATAAAACCGTAACAACCGGCTGTGGACAAGGTACGGTGTTTGGCGATGTCATGGCGAGACTAGAGCAATTACGCCTGCCCGCTGTAACCTTATATCAATCACAGCTCTATGCCACTTTGCAGACCTTGACGACTCATAATGAAATCTATCGCCGTGCGGGGGCGGTACATGGTTGTGCGCTATGTGAGGGGGCAGAAATTCTCAGTTTTGTGGAGGATGTGGGGCGGCATAATGCGGTGGATACTATTGCGGGGTATATGTGGCTCAATAGTATTGAGGGTGCGGATAAGTTGTTCTATACCACCGGACGCCTGACCTCAGAAATGGTGATTAAAGTGGCACAAATGGGTATTCCCATTCTGCTCTCGCGCTCAGGTGTGACTCAAATGGGCTTGGAAATGGCGCGTAAAGTAGGGGTGTTAATGATTGCGCGTGCTAAGGGGCAACATTTTCAGGTCTATCATGGAGCCGAGCGTTTAGTGTTAGATGCTATTCCCCCTGTGCGTCCCGCTAAGGATATATCATGAGCCATGATAGCTATATGTGTGTTAAGCAGGTGGCTGATTACCTACATCTCAATGAAAAGAAAGTCTATGAGCTGGTAAAAGATAATCAGATTCCTGCCACAAAAGTCACGGGTAAATGGCTGTTTCCGCGCAGTCTCATTGACCGCTGGATTATGGAGTCGGCCTATAGTGGCTTATTATCCGACCGGCTAGCCATTGTGGGCAGTGATGATCCCTTATTTTATCGGGTGGTAATGCAATATACCCATTCGATAGCACCGCATGGTTTGGTGAGTTATTTTCCTACGGGTACGGGGGCAGGGTTGAAGCTATTGCAAATGCGCCGTGCGGATGCCTGTTGCCTCCATTGGGGGCCGAGTGAGGAGAGTCATTTACGCCATCCTGCCTTGTTGCAGCAATATCGACAGGCTAATCAATGGGTATTAGTACACCTGTTTCGTCGTGAACAAGGTTTGATGTTGCACCCCGATCTATATGCCCAGTTTGGGCAGGATCCTGAGCAGCTATTCCGCACAGCCTTACGTTGGGTCGGGCGACAAGCTGGGGCAGGTTCACAGCGTTTTCTGCAAGATATATTGAGTCAGCATGGGCTAAATGTAGATACCTTATCCGTGAGTCAAACCGCCTATTCAGAGCGTGAGGCTGCCGCACTAATTGCTATGCGTCACGCGGATATTGCACCAGGGGCGCGAGCTGCCGCTATGGAGTGTGGCTTGGCCTTTATGCCCTTTGGTTGGGAGGCGTTTGATATTGCACTGCCACGTAATATCTGGTTCCGGCATTTATTTCAAAATTTGCTCAAGTGTTTACGTAATGATAATAGCCAAAAGGCTGCATTAGGATATCGGGGCTATGATCTAGAGCGTAGTGGTGAGTTATTATGGGGAGGGGATTGATGTTTGGTTGGGAGAAGGTCAAGACTGGCTCTCACCATAAATCATAATACCCCCTCCAATGGTGACAAATAGCAACCCTATGATTTTATACATATTGATGGGTTGTATGGCTAATCCGAATAAGCCTAGTCTGCTGAGGAGTAAAGCAAAATACATCTGACCCAGAAAAACCCATAATAGAGTATTAGCAGAGCCAATTTTAGGCGCAGCGATGAACATAAATAAGATATAAAAGCTACCTAAAAAACCAGGAAGCCACATCCACCAAGTCGCCTTTTCCACCATGGGAGGAGTAATTCCCCCACTTATGACATAGGCTAAAATCAGTGAGGCGATGGCTCCGCCAATGTAGAGGTAGAAAGTGGATTGTATTTGAGAGGCTGCGGTACTTTTCTGAAAGGCATGTACTATAGCCAGTTGTAGGGGGACTATAGCGCCACCTAAGAGACTAATTAATACATAAGGCAGTATTTTCATTAGGATGTAGCTTAGGAAAAAGTAATCGGCTATTTAAGTACTTAAGCTAAAGTAACCGAGTATTTCCTCCGCAGCCGCTGTGAATACGTCCCTGTACGCTACAAGGCGGCGTCCCTGCCGCCAAGACTGCTCCAGAAATACCTGCTTACTTTTATATACTTAACTTACCATAACCGATTACTTTTTGAGTGCAAAGCTTAGTCGCCTGTAGCTACTTTTTCGCAGTCAGCAATCAGCTCGTCCAGCATTTTTACCGCTGTTTTAGCTTCGGCTTTGATTTCTTTGAGGAACGCTAATTCGCTTTTAGACACACGACCATCTTTTAAGACTAGGTCACGCAATAATTGCACTTCTTTTTGACTAATGTGTCCATCCCCTAATACCGCTGCTTTTGCAATAGTACGCCATTCTGCCATGTTGAGCCTCCTGTTCAATATTATCAATTTCGCCGTAAAACCCCGTCCGTTCACGGCGGGGATATAAGGCGAATCGGTTACAAACCGATGATTCGGTCGTTCACTTGAGTTAGAATAGTAACATGACATCCCCCCTAGTGACAGTTCTCAAAACGCTAAAAGTACGAGTCAAGGATAAGCACACGCCTATTCTGGAGCGTATGGCCTTTGAGGTGAATCAGGTGTGGAATGCGGCCAATGAAGAAGCGGCCTATTATGCACATTTACCGATTCCTGAGGTTGGTTGGCTTCATGTATACCTGAGCGCCTATGATCTTGCTAAATCTCAAGCCACTTTGCGTAAAGAACGTGGGTTTCTCATTCACTCTCAAACAGTTCAAGAAGTGACGGAAGCCCACGAGAAAGCCCGCAAGCAATTCAAGAAAAGTGAATTGCGCTGGCGTATTTCTAGTGGTTCTAAGCGTTCTTTAGGATGGATACCCTTTAAAAAAGGCGCAGCCGTATGGAAGAATGGGCAAGTTCGCTATGCGGGTCACTACTTTAAGGTATGGGATAGCTATGGACTCTCTCAATACGAGTTCCGCTCAGGCTCATTCTCTCAGGATGCTAGAGGTCGCTGGTACTTCAATGTGGTCGTAGCAGTCCCTGTTACAGAGTCGATAGCACAAGGACAAGTAGGCATTGATCTAGGACTCAAAGACACGGCTACCTGTAGCAATGGCTTAAAGCTAGAGTCCAAACAATTCTATCGAGAGCTGGAATCTAAACTGGGTATAGCTCAAAGGGCTAAACAGAAAAAACGGGTGAAAGCGATTCATGCTAAAATCAAGAATCGCCGCCTAAACTCCATTCACCAATTCACAACCCAAGTCGTTAAAAACAACGGCTTAATCATCATTGGCAATGTCAGTAGTTCAGCCCTAGCCAAAACCAAGATGGCTAAATCCGTATTAGATGCAGGCTGGTTTATGCTCAAAACACAACTGAAATACAAAGCGAGTGCGCGGTCAGGTGTGTATCTAGAAGTCAATGAATCGTACACCACCCAAGCTTGTTCGTGTTGTGGCTGCATAGGCTCCAATAGTCCGAAAGGTAGGACAGGTTTGCGAATAAGAGAATGGTCTTGCCCTGAGTGTGGAGCAATGCATGATAGAGATGTCAATGCAGCTAAGAACATTCTCGCGCTCGGACATGAGCGTCTGGCAGCAGGAATCCCCGTCCTTTAGGTCGGGGAGGATGTCAAAAAAGTTGATTACGTTTAATATCTAAATAGTGATTCACTAGCTTTGCAGCTAACTCGGTGGGCATAACATCTAACGCCGCAATACCACTGGCTTGCAGCGTCTTCATGAGTGTTGCACGAGTTTGTAAATGTTGCACAGCAGCTGCGTAGTCTAATGCCTCTGGCAGTGAGTGTATAGTTTGTTCTAGCAGAACATCAATGGCGGTTTCATGTAAACTCGCGATGACGACCGGATGGCGCTTACGCACTAATTGCAAAGCCGGTAATAAATCGCCTTGATCTTCATCACGTAAATTAGTAATCCACAGCACTAAGGCGCGGCGTTTTTGCCGTGCTACCACGCTTAAAGCGGCTTGATAATAATCAGGGGCTTGTTCACTCGGTTGCAAGTCATAGGTTTGAGTTAATAATTGCTGTAAACCATATTGCCCTTTTTTGGGTAATATCCAACGGGGTTCGGCAGTACCAAAGGTTCCGAGACCCACCGCATCGCCTTGTTTGAGGGCGACATGTGCTAAGAGCAATACGGCATTTAAGACATAATCAAAATGTGCAATGGTTTGATCATGAGCGGTCATCCTATGCCCGCAATCGACCATGATTAATACTTCTTGGTCGCGGGCTTCTTGGTATTCGCGCGTGACTAAGGCTTGAATGCGGGCGCTGGCTTTCCAGTCAATTTGGCGAATGCTATCGCCTTCTCGATAGTCGCGTAATTGATGAAAGTCCTGCCCTTCACCCCGCCTTGGGCGACGATTAATGCCCATTTGATTGAGTTGTTGTTCGGCAGCGAGCAGAGTATAACGCGCAAAAGCGGTGTAATTAGGATAAACCTTGACCTCTTGCGCTAAGGCTATTTTCCTATCTCGCCACCATAAGCCTAAGCGCGATAAGGTGCGCACTTGTAAAGTAGTAAAGTGTGCTAAGCCCCGCTTAACAGGCGTCATTTCATAGCCAACTTCAGCGTTTTGTTGTGCGGGTAATAGTAACTGCAGTGGTAAGTGTTGCGCGGTCACTTGAAAGTCGGCGGGTACGTGATCGTAGAGTTGTAAGGTTTCCGTGCGCTGACTACCCTCCACCTGAATATGCACCACTTGTGGCATACCGACCACTAAGGTCTGGGGCAGAATCCGTTTAAAATGGATAGAATGAGGTCTAATCCAACACCAGAGCGCATCTAAGAGTACTATACCCGCAACTAGGCTAGCTAAGATTAAAAAGAGGGTGTTGCCTGCTTGGGCAATACTAAACGCTAGTGCTAGAGCTACTAAAGCGACACTAAGCCAGAGCAGACGTTTACTAGGAATAATCATTGCCGTGGTGCTGCGGTTTGTTCAAGTAGGGTGGTAAGTACTTGATCATTACTGACCCCATCCAATTCTAGCTCAGCATGTAAGGCAATCCGATGGCGTAATACCGGCAGCGTAATGGCTTTAATATGATCCGGTGTGACAAAGGCTTGACCCTGTAGTAAGGCTTCAGTTCGCGCTGCACGGATTAGGGCAATACTACCACGCGGGCCTGCACCAACACGGATACCGGCATGTTGACGGGTTGCTTGTACAAGGCGTACCGCATAGTCTAATACCGCCTCATCGACCGCAATCTGAGTACATATTTGCTGCAATTCAATGATCTGCTGCGGAGTGACCACGGCTTGTACCGAGTCCAAATTAAAGCCAGAGTTGGAGTGGGCTTGGGTGACTAGCGCGGTGAGAGCCTTTTCTTCCTCTAAGGTGGGGTAGCTCATACGAATTTTTAATAAAAAACGATCAAGCTGTGCCTCAGGTAATGGATAGGTGCCTTCTTGTTCCAGTGGATTTTGAGTCGCCAAGGTCATAAAGGGGAGTGGCACAGGGTAGGATTTTCCATCAAGGGTAACCTGTTGCTCCTGCATAACTTCTAATAGGGCAGATTGGGTTTTAGCCGGAGCACGATTGATTTCATCAGCTAATAATAGATTAGTAAAAATAGGCCCTTTGCGGACTTGGAATTGCTGGGTTTCCCGATCAAATAGGGTATGCCCAGTAATATCGGCGGGCATGAGGTCTGGGGTGAATTGAATGCGCCCAAACTGCCCGCTAATGGTTTGGGCTAACGCTCGCACCAATAAGGTTTTACCCAAGCCCGGCACCCCCTCAATCAATACATGCCCACCGGCTAACAGTGCCAATAGTGTTTCATGTACTACCGTTTCTTGACCGATTAAGGCGGTTTGAATTTGTGTGCGAATCTGTTGTAGTACTTGGCTGGCGGTATTAATTTGATCTTGCATGTTGCGCGTGTCTCCAATATTGATTGAGCTGTGCGAGCTGTATTAACTCAGCCTCTTTTAATTCGGGTGCTTGGAATAAGGTTTGGATAGTAGTGAGATCTAGCTGTAAGGGATGACCGAGTGCTTGCCAGCGTTCTGCCTCTCCCCAATTAAACCAAGAGTGGAGTTGTTTTTGGGCTACTTGCAAGGTATCGCGGCGTAAGCTTTCAATCATCGTGCTGCGTCCTTGTGGTTGCTGAAACCATTGAAAACGACTGCTAGCTTTTAGATGTTCAATAATACGGCGGCGTGTAGGGGGCGGTAGTGGAATGAGTGCTCCCCAACGCGGCATCCACGCCCAAGCACTTAATACTAATAAAGCACCGAAACTAAATAGCACTAAGGTGCCATAATTCCAGAGTAAGGTGAGAAGCGAAGGGAAATCTTGATCGCGGATAATCCACACCTGTGTAGGAGTATGCTGGAGGTGCAGCAGCGACCAAAAAAACTCCGCATTATCCTCATCACCTAAGCTAGTGTTATCAGCAAAATCAAATTCACTGACTACGGTTACTGCGCCCTTACCCTGTCGTTTATGCACTAGCCAATAATCACCTTTAGGACTTTTGAGCGCCCACTCGTGCTCAGTGCTTTTAATGGCACGAAATAAATCAAAATCGACCACCAACTCCTGTTTAGAGGAGGGTAGCTGGGCTTTGAGGGGTAGATCATCCGTGCTCATTGATTGATAGCGTCCGCCTTGAATCTGGAGTCGCTCTTGCAATAGGTCATGGCTTTGACTGCTTTTTTTATCAGTAGGTGCTGGTTTATCCTGAGAGTTATTGGTGCTGTCCTCAGTATCTTTTTCAGTGTTTTCTTCAAATTCTTCTTTATCTTTTGAGGTATTACGATTACGTAGGCGGGTGACTAAATGTCCCCCTTGTTCTACCCAAGCCCATAGCTCTTGGATTTTATCTTGGCTAAGCACATAACGCTCGCTGTCTAGCACTAATACCGTTTGCGTATCGGGCAAAGTAAACTGCGTTTTAGACTCAGTGGCAATCCCCATGCGCTTTAAAAATAGCCGTGAATAGTAAAGGTTATTGTGAGCAGCCTCGCCTTGCGCCCCGATTTGCTCCTCATAGCCCTTGAGTTCGTAATGAGTAAAAAACCAATAACCCGCCCCTGCTATGACCGCAGCTACTAATAGGCTAATTAATAAGGTATGAAGGTGATCTTTCATACGGCCTCGGCTTGTTGTCGTGCATGGAGTAATTGATTCAGTACCTCATTGGCAGGAGGGATATGACCATAGGCGGTTTGTTGCCAATAATGGGTCAATAGCGTGAGGTAAGCGAGTTGCGGATCCGAGCTTTTAGGTTGGGCTAGAACTAATACATCGCCCTCGGTATGATGAGCTTGAATCTGTACTTGTTGCTGATGGGTCAGCTGATACAAAGCGCTGCGATAGAGCAAACTTAATGCTTCACGATAGTGGCCTTGTTGCCAAGCCTGTTGAGCGGCGGCGGGAATATCACTAGGTAAACTCTCCGCACTGACGGCTAAACCAAATAAAGTCTTTGGTGGGGAAAAAGCGGGTGCTTTGTGTTGATAAGGTCTTAATAGCTTAAGCAGCGTGGCGCGATAAATAAATGCCAGAATTAAACCAATCACCATAAACACCCATAAACTGCCTTCAAATACCTGAGCCAAGCTGGTAATCATCTGATCTGAAACGGATGCTTTCTTAGCCGTTTCGTCCTTCTCTTGCTTTTTCGCAACCCAACGGTGCACAGTGCGTTTTTGCACTTCATTCTCATCTAAAATAGCTTCGATTTGCTGTTTAGCTTGACTAGGGGCTAAACGCTCTTGAGCGATAGGCTCTGTTGCGGTTGATTCAGCGGCGTAGTTGGGGGTAGGTACATGACCAAGGAGCAAAATAATAATTACCCCTAGGCTTACTGTTAAGGTGTTAGCTTTTTGACTTAATCGCTGTGCTAGTGTGCGTAATGATTGTTCAATATCCCAAGCTTCTAGTTGTATGCGGCGATTCAAATAGAGCGTTAAGCCTGCCGCCACATAAAAAGGTTCTATGACTATAATGCCCAGTAGCCAAAAGCCATAATCAAGCAAGTGATGCCAATACTCTTCTTTACGATCGATATAGCCCGTGAAAATATTGCGAATATGTTCATAGGTCGCATCACTAGGGTCAAATACCAATAATAAACCATAACAAGATAGAAAAATGGACAGTTGAGCTAGGAAGAGACTAATCGTTAAGAGAGCCGCATGACGATTAAATTGACTCACTAACAGGGTGCGGCGTTTACGTGCGGCTGAGCCTTTTAGACCCTCTAATTGCCACACAGGTTGTACATAAGAGCGTACTAAGGAAAAGCGTTTCCATGTGAGTGCGGCGCTTAAATCGCTCTGACGTAGTAGGGAGGGTATCGCATTAAACCACTGTATTAGGGTGAGGGGCTGCCCGGTCACCACTCGACTCAAACCGTATAATAAAAAACGGTCATATAAGGGCTTAAACCACCAGATGACAATTAAACCAATCCAGAGTTTTTCTGAAGGTAATACCGCCCAAAAAAATAGTCCCACCAAGAGTATGAATAAAATCCATCCTTGCCAGATCAGAGGGGATGACTGCGTTAAGCGTAAACCTAAGTCAAGCGCCTCAAAAGGTAGGCGTTCGCGTAGGGTAATGGTGAGTTTAGGTGTCATAGATTCACCTGCTGCACACTATGTTTACGTCCCCCCCAGCCTAACCAAGCAAGAGTGAGCACCCAAAGCACAGCTCCTACCGTATATTTAATGCTGAGTGGTGTTTGTGCTTGAGAAGACCAAAAGGCTTCCACAAAGGCCGCCATTAAAAATAACAAAGCAGCACCGTACATCAATTGGATCGCAATCCGCCCATTAGTACGTAGCGCATAGAGCCTAGTTTGACGTCCGGGGAATAGTAGCGCCTGAGTGAGCTTAAAACCTGCCGCACCGGATAGGGCTATAGCGGTTAACTCAAAGGCACTATGCCCGACCACAAAGCCCCAAAAGGTATCATTATAACCCAGATAAGTCAGATGCCCGGCGACTGCGCCTAAAACTATGCCATTGAATAACAAGATAAATAGTGTACCAACACCCAAGAGTAAGCCACTGGTAAAAGCCTGAAACCCAATGCTGGTATTATTGCGAATATAGTGCCCGAACATATACACATCGCTATCCGCCTCCCGCTCACGCCCTAAGCGGTCATGTAATTTGGGATCATACATGGACTCCATTTGCGCTACCTGCATAGGATCCAGCACGGAATACACTAAATCCGGTTGCCATTGCGTCAGGAAAATAAAGAGCAGCATACTGCCATAAAAGATGGCTACCGATAGTGCGACTACACGCCATTGCGCACGCACTTGAGCGGGAAATTGTAGCGCTAAAAAATTCCAAGCCTGAGTCCAAATAGGCTCACGCTCACGGTAGAATTGCTGATGCCCTGCGACGACTAAATGATTTAACCGTTCTAATAACTGCGGACTATAATGGCGGGCTTGTGCTAGGGCTAAATGATGGCAGGTTTGACGATAGAGTTCGGCAAATTGCCCACTAGGTGCGCTCTGTGCTTGCTGCTTATGTTTAGATAAAGCTAAATAATCGAGCCAAGCTTGTAATTGAGTCCAGACCGTTTGGTAATGCTCAATAAATTGTAATTGCTTCATGAGTTGGCTACCTGTTTAGGCGTCAGGGTATGTTGCCCCGCAATCCATACGGCATAGCGTTGTAAGGTCAGACTAGGGGGTTGTCCTTGAGTGAGTGTGCTTGCGGTAATTTGAGCAAGTTCATCCGCCCGTGCGGTGGTGAGAGTACGGTAACGTTCGGCAAATTGTAGTAACGTTTGTTGCTCTTGAATCAGTAAGGGTTGGGGCAGTGGCAAAGGCTCCACGGCGGGTAGGGCGCGATGAGCATGAAGATGTGGCTTATATACTACTAATGTATCGGCGGCTAAATCGCCTAAGCGTTGGAAATGCCGTGTGAAAAGTAAGCTGATCACCCCAAAACCATAAAAAAATGGCATAAAATCAACAAAGCGAATCAAGTTACGCAATAGTGAGGCTGAAAAGGTAACCGGACTCCCATCGCGTTGTACGGTATAAAGCTCAAATAAGCGCTTGCCGGGGGTTTGGCCTTGATGACGCCATTCAAACCACACTGGATACCACCATTCTAATAGGAAGATCAAAATCAAGGTTAAGCCCCCACCGAGATAGCCTAGTAGCCCTAAGATGCTGATCAGCGTAATACCCACGCCAAACCGGATCAGTAAATCAATCAACCAAGCCATAAAGCGTGGTACAAACCCTGCGGGGGTGAGTGTTAGGGCAATACCTTCAGGGGTATGCACCGTGTATAAAGTATCTAATTGCATGTAAGAATGGCGCTTTGTTGCAGGTCGACGTATGATTGGGCATTTTTTGCAACAGAATGATGTTCGAGTGCAGTGATGTCAATAAGAATCCGGTCAAGGTGTCGATTAACCAGACTAAATTACTAGCACTTAAACCCACAATAATGAGGACAACATGTTTACGCTCGAAAAGCTTGAGAACTCTACCCCGATTTTACCTGTTACTGTCGATACACTCGCCGAGGTAAGGGCGCATTTACCCACCTTTGTCCATAACTGGTTAGATCTCAATAAATTTACGGGTAAACCCGGCGAGATTTGTATTATTCCAGCACTATCTGGCAAGTTAGGGACGGCTTTGGTGGGGTATGACCCAGCAGCTACGGCCTTGTGGTCTATTGCCGGTTTACCCGCTCAATTACCCGAAGGACATTATCATCTGGAGGCTAATTGGAGTGAAAACGACCAAATGTTAGCCGCTATCGGCTGGGGTTTGGGGCAATATGAGTTTGCCATTACGAAAAAACCTCAGGAGCCAGAGCAGCGCAAACTCTATTTATCGGCTCATTATGAGCGGGTTGTAGCGTTTGTTAATGCGATTAATAGCGTGCGGGATTTAGTCAATATGCCCGCCAATCGTATGATGCCAGAGCATTTAGCGGTGCATATGCACACGTTGGCGGATGAGTTTGATGCCTCCTTCCAGCAATTAGTCGGGGATGATTTAATCGAGCACGGCTACCCAGCAGTGTATGAAGTAGGGCGTGCTAGTAAGCATAAACCCCGTGTGCTCGAACTGCATTGGGGCGATAAGAAAAATCCTGAAGTCGTATTGGTCGGCAAGGGCGTGTGCTTTGATACAGGCGGGTTAGATATGAAGCCCTCCTCAGCTATGCGCTTAATGAAAAAAGATATGGGTGGAGCCGCGCATGTGATTGCCTTGGCTCGCCTGATTATGCAAATGAATTTACCGATTTGCTTAAGAGTGCTGGTGCCTGCGGTGGATAATGCCATAGGAGGCGATGCCTTCCGTCCGGGGGATGTGATTAATACCCGTGCAGGTAAAACGGTGGAGGTGGATAATACCGATGCGGAAGGGCGCTTGATCTTATGTGATGCCTTAACGGCTGCCTGTGAGCATGAGCCTGCTTTAGTGATTGATTTTGCCACTTTAACAGGTGCTGCCCGTGTGGCATTAGGGACTGAGGTGCCGGTGTTTTTCAGTAATAGTCGCCCACTCACACAACAAGTCCAACAAGCCTCCGCCGATGTGGATGAGTTAATGTGGAATTTACCCCTCTATAAACCGTATATGCATCAACTGAAAACCCAATTTGCGGATTTAAAAAATAGTGGGGATAGTTATGGTGGGGCGATTACGGCGGCTTTATTTTTGAATGAGTTTGTGCCAGACACTATTCCGTGGTTACATATTGATATGATGGCGTGGAATTTACGCGCACGTCCCGGTCGTCCAGTGGGCGGGGAGGCTATGGGTTTATTTGCAGTTTATCATTATCTGGAACAAACTTTTCAAACGATGATTCCTGATTAAGCAGGTATAGCAAAGTAATCGAGTATTTCCTCCGCAGCCGCTGTGAAAAAATCGTCAGGAGCGATTTTTCACGCCAGCTTGAGAGGCGCAAGGACGCGCCGAATAATACATCTTTGCCGCCAAGGCTGCTCCAGAAATACCCGATTACTTTGGCTCAAGTACTTAATTAAATAGTTAAAAAAATAACATTCAGGGGGTAAACGATGGAAAAGCGTTTGGCGTATCGAGTCTTATTTATTGGTAATTCGTATACCGAGGGTTTGCGTACGGCTTTAGTGCCACTCTTACCAGCCACGTTACAAGACTCGGTTTTTGTTGAGTTCTTTACCAGAGGTGGAAGCAATCTGGCATGGCATTGGGAAAATCAAGAGTTACAAGAGAAGATTAGGCAAGGGCGCTGGGACTATGTAGTGTTACAAGAGCAAAGCCAAACGCCGACTCTAGTAGGGCAGGCCCCTTATGAGAACTTTGTGCAGGCACTGGGGCAGTTTTGCTCCCTGATTAAAGCATCCGGTGCCGTTCCAGTGTTATTTATGACTTGGGGAGCCTGTTATGGTGATCGTAGAAATCCTAGTATTAGCCCCGATTATTGGGTGATGCAGCAGCACCTAAGCGATGCTTATCGCAGCATGGCGCAACATTATGAAACCCACTTAGTACCCGTAGGCGAAGCGTGGGCTTATGTGCGGCGGCATGCGGTGACGTTGGGTGATCGTTTATATCAGGACGATGGGCATCACCCCTCTAAATTAGGCAATTATCTATCTGCCTGTATGTTTAGCCGTTATTTATGGCAGAAAGATGTGCTGACCCATCCCACTGTTAAACTAACGCCTTTGGAACGGGAGTCTTTTATGGCTGCTATAGCTAGCACCCTTAAGCAGGGACAAATTTTATCATGACGCGCTTAACGAATATTAGCGAACCCCCATTGGGCGAAGCCGTGCCGAATTGGAAACCTTGTCCGCGTCCTCAAACACTCTTATTAGCAGGGCGCTATTGTCGTTTAGAGCGCTTAAATCCCGCTCAGCATGCCACCGACCTCTGGCATGCCCAACAATTAGCCCCTAATGGACATGATTGGGCGTATTTACCCTATGGGCCTTTTGAGAGCTTAACCAGTTATACCACTTGGCTAGAAAGTGTGTGCTCGCTAGAAGACCCCTATTTTTTCGCCATTATTGATCTAGCAACGGAACAAGCGCTAGGGGTCGCCAGTTTATTGCGAATTGACCCTAATAATGGGGTAATTGAGGTAGGGCATATTTATTACTCGCCTCTTTTGCAGCATACCCGTATGGCTACCGAGGCCATGTATTTACTCATGCGTTATAGTTTTGAGCTAGGCTATCGGCGTTATGAGTGGAAATGTAATGACTTAAATGAGCCGTCTAAACGCGCGGCGGAACGTTTAGGCTTTAGCTTTGAGGGGATTTTTCGTCAGGCGGCGGTAATCAAAGGTTTTAACCGTGATACCGCTTGGTATTCACTGCTCGATAAAGAATGGCCTCTTTGCCAATCCGCCTTTGAGCACTGGCTTAATCCCACTAATTTTGATGCCAAGGGGCAGCAAATCAAAAGCTTAGCTCAATGGCGTGCAATGCCCACTTAAATACCCTTTAAAACAGAGCAATCAGCCGAACTAACCCGTTTTAGCTATACTACTGAGCGGGTTTAGTTAGGCAAGTAAAGATTATGCTCACGATTGCTCATATTTCAGATTTACATTTTGGTCGCGAAGTCCCTGATGTCATACAGGGATTAATGGCAGCATTAGCTCAGGTGGAACCTGATTTGGTGATTATTAGTGGTGATTTAACCCAACGCGCCAAAGTCGAGGAGTTTGAAGCCGCTAAAGTTTTTTTACAGCAGCTCCCTTATCCCTATTTTATTATTCCCGGCAATCATGATATATCCGCTACCGATATGGTGGAGCGATTTTTTAGACCTTGGGAAAAATGGCAGCAATTTGTCACTCCTAATTTAGAACCCGTATTGCAAACCAACCAATATATAGTCGTCGGTATTAATACCGCACGAGCAGCAGGATGGTATTTTGATTGGTCAAGAGGCCAAATCAGTCCGGCTCAAATTCAATTTGTAGCCGATACTATCAAGCCTAACAGTGAAAATAAGTTACGCTTAGTGGTGGCTCATCATCCTTTTTGGCTACCCGAAAATGCCGAATACCGTGATGTGGTAGAAAATCGTGATCAAGCTATAGAAACCTTTGATCAAGCAGGGGTAGATATTATTCTCAGTGGTCATATTCATATGGCCTATACTCAGATCTTGCAAGGTATTATTATCTCCCATGCTGGAACCACCTTTTCGAATCGTTTATTAGAAAGTCATCCGAATAGCTTTAATATTATAACAGGTGATCGTAAGCAATTGACGATTAGTTTTATGGAATGGCAAAATCATTCTTTTCAATTAAAACAGAGTAAAAACTTTGTAAGAATAAGTAATAATTGGCAACAGGTTTAAAGTAAGTATTAGTATAATAGGACTTAATTAAAAAATTAAAATCAATAAGCTAGTGATAAAAATGACAGAAATTTTGCTTGCTATTAAAAAAATACCCGTATTTATTAACCTTAACTCAGGTAGTGCAAAGCATTTACTACCGATTTTAAAGCGTTTTCGAGAGGTATCTATTCAGCCGATTACCCCTGCTACTCTACCTGATTTAATTAAGGCAGAAATAGCAGCGGGTGAGGATCGTGTGATTATCTGCGGTGGTGATGGTACTTTAGCGCTAGCGGCTAATCATTTAGCCGGTAGTAATACAGCGCTAGCCGTATTACCCGGAGGAACACTGAATCATTTTGCTCATTATTTAGGGATTCCTACGGATGTAAAACAGGCATTAAGCATTGCATTACACAGTCAAGCTATGGATACTGTAGATGTGGGGTGCGTGAATAACCGATTGTTTTTAAATACAAGTTCAGTAGGTACTTATGTGCGTTTTGTGCGTACCCGTGATTATTTAGAGCGTTATATGGGATATCGCTCGGCTAGTGTACTTGCTGCTATTCGCCGGTTAGTAAGATTACGTAGTTCTAGATTATTTTTTAATGCTGAGAAAGTACGTACACCCTTAGCTTTTATTGGACTAAGAGAGCGTGAATTAAGTTTTCCTTCTTTAGGCAAAGAATTAGAGCAGGGCGCACATGGTTTGCATGTGATTATTCTTAAAGTGGAAACCCGTTGGGAAATGATTCGTTTAATGTTTAATATTATTGTGCGAGGACTAGATCCCCTACAAAAAGCACGTAAGGTAGATAGTCGCATGCTAGAGTCTGTAGAGATCGATAATCACTATCGCAAGCGAAGTATTTATGTAGCATTAGATGGCGAATTAACTTTGCAAAATACGCCCTTAAAATACCACTATATTAAAAATGGATTAAAGGTTGTCATACCACCAGAAATTAAGCCCTTATAAATAAAAAGCCATCCTATTATTGCAGATGGCTTTTTTTATGTATTACTCTAATGCTGAGTCTGGTTAAAATAATTTACCAATCATAAGAGCTGCAGCGAAACCAATCGTATAGGCTAGGATTAAATGCCCAAAGAAACGAGCATAACTAACAAAGGTTACTGTACCATGACCGGCTTTACTCATAGCAATAATACCAGAGGCTGAACCGATAATGAGTAATGAACCACCAATACCTACACCATACACCATCGTAAACCAATCACCTCGTGCCATTTCTACGCCAGAATGTAATACCGCAGCCGTCAAGGGGACATTATCCACTAATGCAGAAAATAATCCTAAGGTATAATTAGCAATAGGAATAGGCAGTATGGTGTAAAGCTCTGATAAGTGATCTAAGACATGTAATTGTTTCAACATACCGACCATGAGTAATACCCCTAAGAAGAATAATAGGGTATCAAACTCAATCATACGAATATTACGCATCATATCTTCATCGCCATTAATAAACTGCATCATTAAAAATAGAATAGCTAATGAGACTAAGAAGGTGAGTAGGGGGGGAACATTGAAAAAGACATTTAAGGCTAAAATACTAATAATAGTTAGAATGAATTGTATGCCGGCAATAATGTCGGCTCTAGGAATAGGCTTAATTTCTCGCACAATATTGACATCGCCATCTAATCCTCTAGACATAATAAAGGTTAATGCTATTAAACCAATATAGGCAGGGACACTTAATAAGAGTAAATTCGGAATAGTGACTTTGCCAGCCAAAAAGATCATTAATGTGGTCACATCACCAGTAATTAAAGCGACACCACCAGAGTTTACCCCAAAAACAATCACGGCTACAAAGCGGAGTAAATCATTTCTAGATAAGTTAAGCGGTAATAATAAGCTCATACAAACTAGAGTAGTTGTTACATTATCTGCCATAGCAGAAAATAAAAAAGCAAAATGAGCAGTAATAAACATTAATGTACGTTTATTTAATTGTGCGGGTAAAACATACATGACTAGATTAGAAATTAAGCCACGATTATTTAAGTAAGCTACGAAAGTCATAGCAGCTACTAGAAATAACCATAACGTAGCGATTTCTAGTAAGTTTTCATTGAGTGCTTCTTGTATCGCTTCTGTTTCGGGGGCACGGCTTATAAAATAAAGTAGCCAAACCAGACTACCAAATAACAACGTGGTTTTTGCCTTATTAACATGAATCAAGTCTTCAATGATGATACTAATAAAGCCTATTGCAATGAGCACAAGCAGTAGGGCATCCATGGGGTGTCGATCTCCAAATACTAAAAGGGTCAATAAACAATGGTAAAAGAAGGGGGGATTATAAGGGCAATAGCCTGCTTTTTAATAGCTAGGTAGTACTCCTGTGAGAAAGGAGTACTCTAATTAGGTATACCAAAGTAAGCGGGTATTTCTGGAGCAGTCTTGGCGGCAAGGATGCCGCCTTGTAGCGTACAGGGATGTATTCACAGCGACTACGGAAGAAATACTCGATTACTTTGGCTCAAGTACTTATCAATAGTGCGGTGTTTAGCTAATTTCTGCTAAGGCCTCACCGATAATATCTAGCCCGCGTTGTAATTGTGCATCTGGTACAGTTAGGGGGACTAAAATCCGTACCACATTCCCATAGATACCACAGGATAATAAAATCAAGCCTTTGTCGCGTGCTTTTGCTACCAGAGCGGTGGTTAATTCGGGGGAGGGTTTGCCGTCTTTCATCAATTCCAGCGCAATCATGGCACCTAAACCACGCACTTCAGCTACAATGGGGTATTGTTGAGCAAAGGCATTAAGGCGACTAGTAACCTGTTCACCCACGGCTTTCGCACGATCTAAGAGCTTTTCCTCTTCAAATACGTCTAGTACCGCTAGAGCTGCTGCACACCCAATGGGATTACCGCCATAAGTACCCCCTAAACCGCCCGGCCCAATGGCATCCATAATCTCTGCCTTGCCCACCACACCTGCCATCGGGAAGCCACCCGCAATCGATTTGGCAAAAGTGGTAATATCAGCCGCAACCCCCATTTGCTCCATCGCAAAGAAGGTGCCCGTGCGGCCTGCGCCGGTTTGTACTTCATCCGCAATCAATACAATACCGTGCTTATCGCAAAGTTCACGTAGGGCTTGCATAAAGGCTTTAGGCGCTACATAAAAGCCCCCTTCGCCTTGTACCGGCTCTAAAATAATAGCGGCAATATTTTGCGGTTCAGCGTCAAATTTAAAAATACGCTCAATCGAGGCCAGTGCATCCTCGGTGCTAATACCATGTAATGCATTAGGATATAAAGCGCGGAATACTTCGCCGGGCATAATCCCCATCCCCGAACTATACGGAGCTACTTTGCCAGTTAAAGCTAATGTCGCCATAGTGCGCCCGTGATAGCCCCCACCAAAAGCAATAACCCCTGTACGTTTGGTATAAGCCCGTGCGATTTTCACTGCATTTTCAACGGCTTCTGCGCCGGTGGTAAATAGCGCTGATTTTTTGGCAAAATTACCAGGTACTAGGGCATTCACGCGCTCGCATAACTCAACATAAGGCTCATAACCTAACACCATAAAACACGTATGTGAGACATGATTGAGTTGATCGATGACCGCTTGTTTAACTTTGGGATGCAGGTGTCCGGTATTCAGTACGGCAATACCGCCGCCAAAATCAATGAGTTCTCGCCCCTCCACATCACGTACGGTGGCATTTTCGGCATGTTCGATAAAATAGGGATGCGCAAGACCCACGCCCCGTGCGATGGCTTGAGCCTTACGTTCGATTAATTGTGCATTAGTTTTAGTCATTTGCTGCTCTCCCAAGGATTTTAAACCCCATATGGTGATCGTTATGCGGTTAAAAATAAATACTCGTATGAGCGAATGATTGTCAGGGTGGGAATAAAAACAGTCTAGTGTGCTGTATTCTTGGGCGAAAGTAAGCGGGTATTTCTGGAGCAGAAGAAATACCCACTTACTTTTTATGCCTACTTAAAGGTTGCCGCTTAGATGTCTAAATACGAACGCTGCGCCGGCGGAGTAATTCAACAACTAATAAAAGTAAGACCGACATAAGAATCATAATCGTTGCCATAGCAGCAATAGCGGGGCTGATATTTTCCCGAATGCCAGAAAACATTTGAATCGGTAAAGTACGCTCGGTGGGGCTGGCAATAAATAAGGCTACTACCACCTCATCAAATGAAGTGGCAAAGGCAAAGAGTCCGCCCGAAATGACACCGGGCAAGATTTGCGGCAGGACAATATCAAAAAATACTTGTACCGGATTAGCACCTAAACTCGCACCCGCACGCATTTGATTGGTATCAAAGCCTTGTAAAGTAGCATTGACGGTAATAACCACAAAGGGTACACCCAGCACCGCATGCGCTAGCACAAGGCCAAGATAAGAGTTAAGCAAGCCTACTTGGGCAAAAAAGAAATACATGCCCACCGCGACAATGACTAACGGCGCGACCATGGGGGAAATGATTAAAGCCATGAGCAGATTTTTGCCCGGAAACTCAGCACGATTAAATCCCACCGCCGCTAAGGTTCCAAAAATCATTGCCAATAAGGTCGCTAAAGGGGCAACAATCAAGCTATTTTTTAATGACTCCAGCCAAGGCCCTGGGCTAAAAATAGTTTCATACCACTGCCAAGAAAAGCCACTTAAGGGATAGGTGAGAAAGCTACTACTATTAAAAGATAAAGGAATAATCACTAATACGGGCAGCATCAGAAAAATCAATACCAGCCCGCAGAAAAGCCTAAATGCCCAAAACCAAATGCGCTCTAGCCGCGAGGTATAAGGTTGTATCATATCCTATCTCCGGTTTGGGGTTTGTTGATTGACGAGGCGTTGATAGAGCATGTACAGCACTAAAGTGATAATGAGTAGTAGACTACCCAAGGCCGCTGCCATACCCCAGTTATTAGTGGTATTGGTATAATAAGCGACATAGTAGCTCACCATTTGATCCGAAGGGCCACCCAAAAGTGCCGGGGTAATGTAATAGCCCAAGGCCATAATAAACACCAAAATAGTGCCTGCTCCCACGCCCGCTAGCGTTTGAGGGGCATAGACTTGCCAAAAGGCTTTAAAGGGGTGTGCGCCTAATGAAATCGCCGCGCGTTGATAATGCGGTGAAATACCCTTCATGACGCTATATAAGGGTAATACCATGAAAGGTAATAAAATATGCACCATGGCGATCAATACCCCGACACGATTAAATACTAACTCCAAGGGTTGGCTAATAAAGCCTAACCCCATCAAACTCGTGTTGACCATCCCGCCCGATTGCAATAACACAATCCAAGCGGCGGTACGTACCAAGAGCGAAGTCCAAAAGGGCAGTAAGACGAAGATCATTAGTAGATTGCTCGTACCCGTGGGCAGAGTAGCCAGTAAATAGGCGAGCGGAAAACCCATAATTAAACAAATGAGGGTAACGGCTCCAGCAATCGCGAGGGTACGTAAAAATACATCAATATAAACCTGTTTTTCTGGGGCAACAGCGGTGATTTCGCCTTGGGCATTACGTTCTAAGTCTAATGAGGCCAATAAGTAACGATCTGTAGTGGTAGGAGCGGCCTTTTTTAAGGCTTGCCAAGTGCTTAATTCTGCCCAACGGGGATTCAGTGTGCTGAAGGTTTGTTGCCAAGTGGTTTCTGGTGTGTCGGGTAATTTGCGTATGGTTTGAGTGACTAAGGTGCGTAGGGTGGGGTCTTCATAGGTGAGCCGCCGCCCTAATGACCCAATGTTACCATTGGCTAAAGCGCTTTTTAGTTCCTGAGCCAAGGAGGCATAAAACGCCTCCGAGGGGGGCTGTTGACCATCCCATGCGCTTAATAATTGAGCCGTTTGTGGCAGCGCTTGAGAGAGTTCACTATTGTCTACACTACGCCAGAGCATACTGCCAATAGGGAAAACAAAGATCACCAGTAAAAATAAGGCCAGCGGGGCGACGAGTAGAAATGCATTCAACTTACGCCTCCGCTCTGCACGGCGTAACTGCGTCTTGAGAGAGGTCTGCGTAGTAGGGGGAGGTGCCATCGTCTGCGTCGCCATTGCTAACTCCTTTTATTTCGCTGCCCATGCATTGAAACGTTGCTCTAATTCCTCGCTATTATCGACCCAAAACTCAGTACCCATGGCTAAAGCGCCTTTGAGATTGTCTGTATAGGTCGGCATCTCTTTGGCTTTTTCTGGACTGAGCTTTTCTATGGCGGTTGGATTAACGGGGCCATAGGGGATTTGGCTGGAGTAGGCGGCTTGGGTATCGGGTTGGCTCGCAAATTTTATAAACTCATAGGCCGCCTCGATGTTTTTGCTACCTTTGGGAATAGCCCAGTAATCGAGATCGTAAATACTACCCGGCCATAGAATAACTAATTTACGCCCCTCGGCTTGAGCAGCGGCAATTCGACCACTATAGGCTGAGGACATGACCACATCACCTGCTACTAGCCATTGAGGGGGTTGAGCACCTGCTTCCCACCATTGAATATGGGGTTTAAGTTCATCTAGTTTTTTAAAGGCACGATCCACACCTTCAGGTGTTGCGAGTACGGTATAGACTTCTTCTGCGGGTACACCGTCGGCTTGTAGCGCAAATTCTAGGGTATATTTGGCACCCTTACGTAACCCACGCTTGCCGGGGAATTTTTGGACATCCCAGAAATCTTTCCAACTACTAGGCGCTTCTTTGAGTTTCTCTCCATCATAGGCCAGAACCGTTGACCAGACAAAAACACCCGCACCGCATTTATTAACAGCGCTTTCCATGAGCTGATCTTTAATGCCTAATTTATCCCAATCGAGCGGCTCAAAAACCCCTTCAAAACAGCCACGGGTCAGATCAGGAGACTCCATTTCGACCAAGTCCCAACTCACATTACCTGTTTCCACCATGGAGCGAATTTTGGCAAATTCACCATTATAATCCCCCGGCGTGAGTTCTGTTTTAGTCTGGGCAATAAAGGGATCGTAATAAGCCTTTTTCATCGCATCACCCGATGCACCACCAAAGGAGATAACCGTCAGGGCTTGTGCCTGAGTGCTAATCAATAGACCTAGACCTACTAAGCAGGTGGTAGCGAAATATTTTAAGGAGCGATTGGAGCGAAAAACTGCATTCATATTGAAACTCTCAAGGGTTAGATAGCGGCTAGCTATTGCGGTAACTGCTTTAAGGCACGAGCATCTTGATCATGCCAGCCCATCATAATGTGATCCTGTGGTTGAATAGGGGTAGTGAGTTCGCTCACAGGCACTTTAATATTGAAGTTAGTATTACCTGCAAATTCACAACGCAGGCGTACATGATCGCCAAGATAAACCAGCTCTTGTACGACGGTACTAAATTGATTAGGCAAAGTTTGTGCCATCTTACCTATACGTACCCGTTCGGGACGAATAGAAAATAAGACCGCCTCTTGGGTCGCTAAGGTATCCGCGTTATATGCACCAGAGACTTGATTTTGCCCAAACTCCAAACGGTAAATGGTTTGATCACGGCTGATTACTTTAGCAGGTAAGGTATTGTTTTCACCTATAAATTGTGCCACAAAGGCATTAGCGGGGTATTCATATAGATTTTGCGGGCTATCGATTTGTTGGATGACACCATCGTTGAATACGGCGACACGATTCGACATAGTGAGTGCTTCATCTTGGTCATGAGTCACAAAAACCACCGTCAAACCTAGTTGCTCATGCAAATGTCTAATTTCCATTTGCATATGTTCACGCAACTGTTTATCCAACGCACCGAGGGGTTCGTCCATTAATACTAATTGCGGTTCAAAGACTAAAGCTCGTGCTAGTGCAACCCGTTGTTGTTGCCCACCCGACAATTGCTGCGGGCGACGTTTAGCGTATTTAGTGAGCTGTATCATATCCAGAATACGCTCGACTTTAGCCTTAGCCTGATCTTTAGGCATTTTGCGCGTTTTGAGTGGATAGAGCAGGTTTTCTTCCACAGTCATATGGGGAAATAGCGCATAGTTTTGAAATACCATCCCAATATTGCGCTGATAGGGTGGTAAGGTATTAAGGCGTTGTGTACCGAGATAGATATCGCCTTGTGTGGGAACTTCAAACCCCGCTAGCATCATTAAACAAGTGGTTTTGCCTGACCCTGAGGGGCCTAATAAGGTGACAAATTCACCGCGCCCAATAGACAGATTTAAGTCACGCACCACCAAATGTTCACCATCGTAGGTTTTTTGTACTCCTGTAAAGCGTACCAAGGGGTCTGCTGGGTGAGACTGCATGCCTGACTTCCTCCGTGATTAACCAAGGACTTGACTCCAAGGGCTTTATTTATCGCACACCTCAGGATAACTGGCAAGGAAGTTTATACTAATAAATATTATTAATAATAATGATCTAGCATAGGAGAGGGCAAGCATTAATCGTTGCCCATAATCCATTAATTACTTGAGCCAAAGTAATCGAGTATTTCTTCCGCAGTCGCTGTGAATACCTCCCTGTACGCTACAAGGCGGCTTCCCTGCTGCCAAGACTGCTCCAGAACTACCCGATTACTTTGCTATACCTACTTAATTAGATGCGGGTGACAACAATTGACGTGAGAGCTGAGATTGTAGTTCGGAATTAAAATCGTGTGCCGATTGCATATGCTCATGCATTAAGGCTGCTACAGCCTTAGTATCTCGCCTTTTAAACGCTTGAATCAATTCACGATGATAATGCAAATTAGAGTTAGAAAATTCTCGTTGCTCAGGTAACTGTACTTTTTTAAAGATCACCAGATCTTTAAGTAAATCGTTTAAAAACCGCCCCATAAAAGCCAAGATCGGATTTTGACAACGTTCTGCTAGGAGATTGTGAAACTCTAGTTCAGCGATGCGTTGTGCTAAACGTTGTTCTATGGTTTCAGCCGGAATAGCACAGAGTTCTGTTAAACGCTCTAATTCTGCATAATCGGCCTCGGTTAATAAGGGAACGACTAAACGCGCAATTTCAGGCTCGACTAAACGGCGTAATTGGTAAATATCAGTCCCTTCAAAGGCTTGAAAATGTAAGTAATTACGCAGCATCTGAGAGGCAAGGGGATAGGGGACTTGGGCTAATACCGCACCACCATTAGGGCCGGTTTTAACGGTAATGAGTCCTTGTACTTCGAGGGATTTTAAGGCTTCACGCACAGTACCTTTGGAGCATTCAAATAACTCCATTAAGGCTTTTTCATTAGGCAGGCGCTCGCCGGGCTGAATATCTTTCACTACAATCCAGCGCTTTACTGCGTCAACAATTTGATCTGCGCGTTTTACCCGACGCTGTGATTCTAAGGCGGCTAGATCCTTGATCATGAATACCCTTTTAGTACGAATGCCATGAGTGCTCGCAAGTATAGTCAAAAAGGGTGTTAGTATAATAGGAATTGAGGTATTGACCTAATGACTAGTGAGGATAAACCTATGTTAATTACCAGCGCATTAGCCCAGCATCAGCCGGATATTACCTTGTTACATCAGCAAGCCTTTAATAGTGAGGCGGCAACAATCCAGCAATTATTAGCTGATTTTCAACAAGATAATAGTGCTCAGCCCTTAATGAGTTTAGTCGCACTAGAGGGTAATCAAGTGGTGGGGAATGTGGTCTTTTCTAGGGCTAGAATGACGGGGCATGAAGCCGTGACCGCCATGACATTAGCGCCTTTAGGAGTATTACCACGTTATCAAAAGCAAGGGGTTGGCAGCCAATTAATCAAGGCAGGTTTGGAGCAATTAACCGCGCAAGGGGTGGCTTTAGTGTTTGTGTTTGGTGATCCTGCTTATTATCAGCGTTTTGGGTTTCAAGCCGCACCGCGTTGGGAATTAACTGCGCCTTATCCCATTCCCGCGCCTTATGCGGAGGCTTGGCAGGTGCTGGCATTACAACCGAATGTATTAGGCACAATTAAAGGGCAAGTACAGTGTTGTGCAGCCTTGAGTCGAGTCGAATTATGGCAGGTAGAGGAGTGAGTTCTACTCCATAGCGTCGCTCCACTAAATATGCCAAAATCCCTCTATCTCTTTGATTGATCCCCACTAGGACGTACTTATGTTGAAGCTGGATGAGCAAGGCTTGGATTTGATTCAGAAATTAGACTCCAACACCTCTTTAACGGCACAGGACAGGCTTGCACTGAAGGATAATCTACGTACCCTAGAGCAGCGTCTACAAACCCTATCGGGCATGTTGTCTGAAAAAGATGGGCATATTCGCACCCGTGATCTACGCATTGATGAGCGTGATCAAGCGTTAAAAGAACTCACCGGGCGCTTAGCAGAGAAGGAGCAACTCCTCCAAGCGCTTGCTACTCGTATGGATAAATATCTGGCCTCTTTACAAAGCCGCGAGGAGTATACGGGGAGTAAAGATGCCATTATTAATGAGCGCGAAGTACGCCTGCGTGAGCTAGAGAAATCTTTAATGCACTTTGAAAAGCTCTTACAAGAAAAAGAGTTAGTCATTCAACAACGCGATCGCTCCTTAGATGAAAAAGACCGCTCACTATTACGCTCGGAGCAAGCCCTACAAAGTAAAGATAAAATCACCCAAGGGCGTGACGAGTCACTCAAGAAAAAAGACCAGCAACTCATTGAGCGCGAGCAACAGCTACAAGAGCGTACCCGCCAAACGTTAGAGCAAGAAAAGCTCTTAAAAGAGCGTGATTTACAATTATCTACCCGTGATCAAGCGGTGGCTGAGCGTGATGAGCAATTAGCCGAGCGCAATCGACGTTTAGCCGAAGCACAAGCACAGGTACAAGTGCGGGATCAAACCCTGAGTGAGCGCGATAAGCAGATTCAAGCCCGTGAAGACATACTCGCCCGCAAAGAACAATTATTAAACGAACGTGACGCCAGACTCTCCGCACAACAAAAACAACTCGCCGAGCGCGATGATAATGTCGGACAACGTGATCAACAGATTGCGAAACGGGATCAGACCTTAAAAGAGCGCGATCAAACCCTCACCGAGCGTGAGCGTGCTATTGCCGAGCGCGATAGCCAAAGCTTTAATCAGTTACAAGCGATTAAGGCCTTAGAAGAGCAGTTAGGAGTACGTAATAAACAGCTCTCCGAACGTGATGAGCATTTACAATGGCGTGATCAGCGTATAGCGCATGCCGATGAGCAAGTGCGTGAGCGTGATGAGGTCTTAAAACTACGCGATCAAACCCTGACTAAGCGCGATCAACAACTTAGCGAGCGTGATCAGCAGCTTAAGGAACGTGATGAGGTTTTAACAGCGCGTGATCAAAGTATTAGTGCTCATCTATTACAACTGACAGAGCGCGATACCCAAGTACAGCAGCGCGATAACCAGCTCCAGCAACGTGATCAATCCTTAACTGAGCGTGATAGTCAGTTACAGCTACGTGATGTACAGATTGAGCAGCTCCATCAGCAGCTTCAACAACGCGAGCAGACCTTAAGTGAGCGTGATCAGGTTTTAACGCTGCGGGAGCAAGCACTCCATAGTCTAGAGCAGGGACTAGGCGAGCGTGATCGGCATATTCTAGCGCGGGATAAAGTCATTCAAATGCGTGACTACACGCTTTCTGAGCGCGAGCACACCATTCAACAAGTCAATGCCCAAGTAATAACGCGCGATACCAGTATTACCGAGCGCGATAATAGTATTCAAGAACGTGATCGGCAGCTAGAACGTTTACAAACTGAACTCCAGCAACGTGATCAGTCCTTAAGCGAGCGTGATACAACACTTAGCCAGCGTGAGCAAACCTTGCAAGAGCGTGATATAGCTTTGCAGGCGCGTGATGTTCAGATCACGGAGCGGGATAACACGGTAAAAGCGTTAAATCAGCAAATCGCCCAATTAACCAGCGTGATTCAAGAGCGCGATCAAACCCTAGCACGGCGTGAGGAAACCATTGCCGAGCGTGATCTAGTAGTTGCCGAGCGTGAGCGTCAATTGCAAAAACGGGACGAGTCGCTGAATGAGCGCGATCAAAAGTTGAAAGAGCAAACCTTACAATTACAAGCCCGTGATCAAATGCTGACGCAGCGCGATGAAACCATTATGGGCAAAGAAGCCCATATTAGGCATTTAGATAGTGAAATACAGCGCCTTACTGTGCAGATACAGCAGCAAGAAGGGCGTATGCAGGACTATTTTAGTCAGATCAATCAACGCGATGATCACTTACGCGCCCGCGATCTAGTGATTACCCAACGCGATCGGCAATTAGATAAAGTCAATAAGATAGCCACCCGCCAAGCCTCTGGTGAAAAAAATAGCTTAATCATTGGCCTCATTACCGGAGGCGCTGCCACAGCGATTTTTACCTTAGGGCTTAAGCTGATGCAGATTATTTAAATATTACCCTTTTTATTAGTGATTAAATCGTTATGAGCTTATTACCCCATCAAGTTGAACTCCTAGCCCCTGCTAAAACGGCTGCTATTGGGCGAGAAGCTATTTTGCATGGAGCCGACGCGGTCTATATTGGTGGGCCTAGCTTTGGGGCGCGGCATAATGCCTGCAATAGTGTGGCCGATATTGCTGGACTGACTCAGTTCGCCCACCGTTACCATGCGCGTATTTTTGCCACACTCAATACCATTTTACATGAATCCGAGTTAGAGCCAGCGCGTAAGCTCATCTATGAACTCTATGAGGCGGGGGTGGATGCGCTGATTGTGCAGGATATGGGGATTTTAGAGCTAGATTTGCCCCCCATTGAATTACATGCCTCGACGCAGTGCGATATTCGTACCCCGGAAAAAGCGCGTTTTTTGGCGGATAGTGGTTTTTCTCAAGTGGTATTGGCACGGGAATTAACCATTCCGCAAATACAGCAGATCAGTGAATTAGTAGGTGATCGTGCCACCATTGAGTATTTTATTCATGGTGCTTTATGTGTAGCGTTTTCGGGGCAATGTTATATTAGCCACGCTGAAACGGGACGCAGTGCGAATCGTGGCGATTGTTCACAAGCCTGTCGTTTACCCTATACCCTGACCGATCAAACCGGAGCGGTGGTAGCGTTTGAAAAGCATTTATTGTCCATGAAGGATAATAATCAAAGTGCTAATTTGGCGGCATTGTTGGATGCAGGCGTGCGCTCCTTAAAGATCGAGGGGCGTTATAAAGAAGTCTCCTATGTCAAAAATATCACTGCTCATTATCGTCAATTATTAGATGAAATCTTTGCTAAACGCTCCGATTTAGCCCCCGCGAGTGCAGGCAAAAGCGAGATCTTTTTTACTCCTAATCCAGATAAGACCTTTCATAGGGGCAGCACCGATTATTTTGCAACTGGACGGCAAGAGGATATTGGTGCCTTTGATTCGCCTAAGTTTGTCGGTGTACCGTTAGGGGTCGTAGTTGCGGTCAATAAAGACAGTTTAGATATTGCCACCACCGAGACTATGAGCAATGGCGATGGCCTTAATTTTATGCGTAAACGTGAAGTGGTGGGGCTACAGGCTAATACGGTACAGATGCTCAAACAACAAGCCGATGCAACGGTTTATCGGGTGGTGCCGAATGAGCTGAGTGTTTTACAGGGCTTAAAAGTAGGGACAGAGGTGAGTCGTAATCGCGATCATGCGTGGGAACTCGCACTATTAAAGCCCTCTGCTGAGCGTAAAATCGATATTTGGGTGCGATTGCATGAAGTTGCCAGCGGACTAGCATTGACCCTTACGGATGCCGAGGGGATTAGTGCAACGGCTCTCCTAGAGCAAACCCTAGAGCCAGCTCGTGATGCCAATAAAGCGTGGGGGGCGCTACGCGAGCAGTTAGCTAAATTCGGTAATACGCTGTTCACCCCGCAAGAGATTAGTCTCGATGTATCCCAAGCGTGGTTTATCGCGGCCTCTAGTTTGAATGCTTTGCGCCGTGAGGCGGTAGAGAAATTAGAACTGGCACGGCTAGCAGCATGGATACGCCCGACTAGAAAGGCAGCGCTTGAGCCTCCCGCCCCTTATCCTGATAAAGCCTTAAACTATCTGGCTAATGTCTATAATTCATTAGCTTGGCAGTTTTACCATAAGCATGGGGTAGAGGTGATTGAGGCTGCGTATGAGGCGCATGAGGAAGCCGGCGAGGTGAGTCTCATGATCACCAAACACTGCCTACGCTTCTCGTTTAATCTATGCCCCAAGCAAGCGAAAGGGGTGCAGGGTGTGATGGGGCAGGTACGCGCTGATCCTATGGTATTAAAATCCGGTCATGAGACCTATACTTTAAAATTTGAATGCCGTCCCTGTGAAATGCATGTCATGGGTAAGATGAAAAAACACATTTTAAAATCATCACCACCGAGTGAAATACCCTATAGCGCTCCAATACAGTTTTTTAAGCAACGACCTGTTTAGCTGTCTATTCCATCCTATTTGAGAGTGGGTCTACGGGAGTAGCCCCGCTCAATAGGCCAGTTTATTGTATCGCTGCCGATCATAATAACGGCCATCAGTGACTATACTACTATAATAATGTGACGCCCTGTAACGGTAGCCTAATATCGGTGACGGACGTTGTAATCACTATCCTAGAACTCAAGCTGGAGTGTTGAGTCTATGAATAATGGAAAAGGTGTCTTCGCATCAAATACGCTAGGTGTGGCTACACTTTACTAGTGGCCTTGGGCGGCTGGTTAGATTAATGGAGCATCGTGAGGATGCCATTGCGTTCATCAAAATTACATAACACTTGGTCGTAAATTATAAGAGTTCGCGCGGGTTTTAAATTTCTATGAGTAGTTTTACATGTGACGTTAAGTGACTGAGAACTACGCGATGGCTCGATATAGCTGAATATTAGATTAATTAGGCATGAGCTGGCTTTATTAAGGTAAGAGTAATTGTAATTAAAAATAAATGTATTTAATTATTAGTTAATTATGTATATATTAGAAATATACTGCTGCTTGTTAAGCTTCGGCTAAGTAATTGATTATAAGGTTTTTAAAAAAAAGTGAACTTTCTTATGAACCTGTTATAAATAATGTGACGGTAACTTCCTTAGAGTTACTTCATTTCTTGATCATTATTTTATAGTTTATTACTTATAATTAAATATTATAAATAGGAAAAACACTTATTAATATAGCCATAACGATGGTATGAGTGATTTGAATAATACTAGTATGAGGGCAGAAGTAACATGAAAACTAAGGTAATTACAATAATGCTGGTTTTGGCTTTATTAGTCCGTCTTCTAAGGTTAAAACCACCGTCTTTAGACGGTCAGATTTATCTGCGATACTCACCCAATAGAAGTCAAGCAGAGGACTGGAGAAATGGAGTATCGGTATGGCAGTCATACAGTATACCGAATCGAGTACCACTTTGTATTTGTGACGAAATATCGTTATCCGATTCTAAAGGGCGATGTGGGCTTGCGGGTACGGGAGCTGATCCGTCAAACCTGCCAAGCCTTTGAGATAGAGATTGTGAAAGGGGTGGTGAGTAAGGATCATGTGCAT
>NZ_KB904767.1 GCF_000380185.1 Thiofilum flexile DSM 14609 | reverse complement strand
TGATCACGCTCTTCAACTATTTGATTAAGGCTATCAATTTGCTGATTATTAGCATTGATAGTATTATTGTACTCAATAATTTGCTTATCACGCTCTATAATAGTTTTATCAACTGCCTGAGCCCATTTTGCAAACCCGACATAGTGTTCAACCAAATCTAATTTATCAGGATAAATAATTGATGCGTTTAATAATGGCAGCGTAGCATTGTTAGAGCCGCAAACTGCTAAAAAATAAACTGGTTTTTGTATAAGTGTAGATCCAGTTTTAATATTGATACCATCATCATGCCATGTTTGATAAGTACTTGTCCTATTCTCGATAGATTGAATAGTAGAACCTATCATCATTTTTTGACCATAATATTGTACTTGAGAAAATTGTCCTTTTAATAATTGATTAAACTCATAAAAATCAAGTTCTTTTAGGTGGAATTTATTATGCTCACCACTTTCCTCAGAATATATAGGTCTATTAGGAGATGATATAATTAAAACACCATCTTTTCGTAAAACTCGTTTAATTTCAGTAAGCATTTCATATTGTTCGATCAAATGTTCGATTGTCTCAAAAGATACTACTATATCAAAGGATTCATTTTTAGCAGGAATTGCAGTAACATCCCCCTGTAAAAATGTTAAATTATTAACATTTTGGTAGGTATTTGTAGCATGGGAAATAGCTTCTGAATCAATATCTACACCTACTACTGACTTTGCCGTCTGTGCCATCATGGCAGAGCCATAACCCTCACCACTTGCTATATCAAGTACACATTTATTAGTTAAAAATTCTAATATAATTGCGTAACGATGATAGTGCTCAAGACGTATCTTACCTTGCTCAGTTGGTATATAGCGTTCGCCAGTAAATTCCATGATTTATCCTACAGGTGACTCTTTGTTATTAATCTGATTTCTTTCATTGGTATGGCTAAGAGGCCAAAACAGACTTGACTAGCATGTACTTTGATCAGCAGAGCATCATGTACCCAATGATGCTGCACATGATTCTCTTGAGTTCCCTCTGCTATTGCTGGAGAAACTGTATATTCACCACTAGGCAAAATGGGTAATCTAAAAATAAATTGAGCGATAAAGACTTCATTTTTATTAATAGTCTGAGGGGTATGCATATATGATAAATAGGTGTTATCTGCAAAAATGACTTGTCCTAATTTATCCTTGAATATAAACCCGATAATTGGCATATAAATTTTTTTATGTGCTATACATTGTATTTCCAAAATGACATCTTCGCCACCAATTATCCATGATAAGGGTATTTGATTTTTATCAAGAATTCGGGTTGAGGTTATCTCTGCGTCACCAGTACCAAAGCTTGCTCGATCAGGATTAAATTTAAATATTTCTATATCATTACGTAAATGAGAAGATTCTATTAGGTCAGATCTAAAGTCTTTATAGTCAACTTTGGTTTCTGTAATATTATTTTCTATAATAGAAATTTTATTTTTTAATACACCATCGACATTTTGGGTGGATTCATAGAGATCAACCAAATACTCTTCGATAACTTCTTTTGGTGTCGAAAATAATAAGTTAATACCATTACGGATTAACATGGCAGATGTACAGAGGTTAACTACAGCTCCAGTATCATGACTTACAAAGAGTACTGTTCCAGTTTTCATAAACTCACGTAAAAAACGCATACATTTTTGAGTAAAAAATGCATCTCCAACTGCTAGTGCCTCATCAACTATTAAAATATCTGCATCAACATGAGCTATAACTGCAAATGCTAATCTAACAAACATTCCACTTGAATAGGTTTTAACGGGTTGTTCTAAATGTTCCCCAATATCTGCAAATGCTGCAATTGCATCAAATTTTTGATCAATTTCTTCTTTAGATAAACCCAAAATAGCAGCATTTAAATAAACATTTTCTCGACCTGTGAACTCTGGATTAAACCCAGATCCTAACTCCAAAAGTGCCGCAACGCGTCCAAATGTTTGTACACTTCCAGAGGTTGGAGTCAAGGTTCCACAGATCATTTGCAATAATGTCGATTTTCCTGAGCCATTACGTCCGATGATCCCTACTGTTTCACCTTTTTTTACTTCAAATGAAACATTCTTCAGTGCCCAAAATTCCTTAAAGTACTGCCGAGGCTCACGCCCCAATAAATGCTGTACTTTTGGGTAAAGTGACTGCTTCAGTCGATCAGAAGGTTTATCGTAAATCTGATAACATTTACTCAAGTTTTCAACTCGAATGGCTACATCAGAGCACATCAGCAAACCCCCTGCGGGTCTTTTGAAACCATATATATCCCAACCAAGCCACACTAGAGGCTATTAAAGTATAAAGTATCAATCCCCAAACATTGGGTAAACGACCCCAAATCACCACATCACGCGCTTGTTCAATAATAAAGGTAAGCGGATTAGCCATAATGATGGGTTGTATCGATTCAGGGATAGCACTGATGGGGTAAAATACGGGAGATAAAAACATCATAATCATCGTAATGATTCCAATAGTTTGCCCCACATCACGCAAATAAACACCTAAAGATGCTAAAAACCAAGCCAACCCCAGGGTCAAAATAATTAAAGGTAGTAAAACTAGAGGCAGAAAAATCACTGTCCAGTATAGAAAACCATTAAATAAGATAAACGCTAGCAATAATACCCCAATACTAATTAAGGTATGAAACAATGCTGCACCCATAGTAATAAAGGGTAAAATTTCTAAAGGAAAAACGACTTTCTTGACATAATTAACATTGCTTAATACCAGTCCTGGTGCTCGATTTAACACTTCTGCAAATAAACCATGTACAATCATGCCTACAAATAGTACCACCGCAAACTGCGTTTTACTCTCCTCACCACCTATACCCCACCGTGCTTTAAAGACCACACTAAATACAAACGTATAAACGGCTAGCATTAATACAGGTGTGAAAAATGACCAAGCTAAACCTAGCATAGAGCCTCTATAGCGCCCTATGACTTCACGCCATGTCATTTGCTTAATCAATGAAAAATTAGAGATAAATGACTTTATTAATAGAGTGGGGTGGATGGAGACAGTTTGATGAGGGTTCATAGCTATTAATTATCTCTGATACCCATGTTGGTTATTTTAGCAACAAGTAGTGGTAATTTATTCATAGTATTTGCTTTAAGTTTAGAATTGCTCACACACGCTACCGCCCTACCGTGTCAATACAGTATGAGCAAAGATGTTGAGGTAAGTAGCAAGCTCGCTTAGTTAGACTGTGTTTAGACAATCTGAAAGGAAGCAGGGTTAGCCATTCAAACAAAACGGATGTGATGTAAATAATGTGGTAATTGTCTGTAATTGTTAAGCGTATAGCAAGGGGGAGCAAAAAAATTGTACTTATTGGCAACAGAGTGTTGCTAATGCGTCCTTAACCTGTGTAGGTTTGATGTCTATCACTTGCTGGCTTGCAGGCTGTAAAACCACATGAGGTACACCCCAAGGGTGCCATTGTGCGGCATTACTAGAGCCAAAGAAACAGACAATAGGTTTGCCTAAACCAGCGGCGAGGCGATATGCATAGTACCACCATCACTACAAATGACCGCATCACACAAGCTCAGTGCAGCAATCAGTTTTGTGTCGGGCAGGGGAATACGGGTAAGTTTGCTACCGCTTGCATAATTTGCTGGGCTTTTTGATCATCACCTGGGTGGTGTTTGTTATTTTCATCTCCGGGAGACCAAAATAGCATGAACTGATAAGAGTATTGTTGAGATAGTAGCTGGATTAGCTCAATAAAATATTCAGCAGGCCAGCGTTGATCAACTTTGCGAGCACTGATGTGTAGACCTATGATCGGGCGATCTTGATACCAGAGAGTTTGGATTAAGTTTTGTTTAAATTGGTTTTGTAGTTCAGGTTGGCTACATAAGGTTAGGGCTGGAGGTTTAGGTTCAAGCGTTAGAGCAGTGAGTAAATAACTAGTGCGTTCCACTTCGTGCAAAATCGTAGCAGGGATGCTAATAGGATGCGCTGGATAGTTTGCATCACGTTCAGAAGTTCCGTTGAAAATAAAGGGGGAGTTTTAATTGCCAGCAGCCAATTGAATAATACTGATTATATCGCTTACTTTCTTGTCATAAAGAGTATTATGCTTACCCTCTTTTACCAGACGGATAACTAATAACAATATGACGCAAAGCCTCGCCATTATTCGCCAAAGCTACCGCCCAGACGGGGGCGCTGAGCGCATTATTCAACGAATGCTGACTGGGTTGCAACAATACCATCCTCTGGATATTACCCTGATTACTGAGCGTTGGCAGGGAAGTGAGGAGTCTTTTAAGGTACTGAAAGTAGCACGACGAGGTTGGACACGTGCCGCACGTTTTGAACATTTTATTGCGAATACCCAAGCGTTATTAACACAGCATACCTTTGATTGGGTGCAAGCTCATGAGCGGGTGCCTGGTTGCCAGATTTATCGTGCAGGCGATGGGGTGCATGCAGAGTGGCTCAGGATTCGAGGCGAGTATTTAGGGCGTGTGGGGCAGTGGTGGCAACAACGTGATCGCTTTCATCAGGCCGTATTAAAATCGGAGCGGGAATTATTTCATCATGCGAATTTGCAAGCGGTGATTTGCAACTCCGAGCAGGTGCGACAGGAAATTCTACAGCACTACCCTAAGATGGATGCGGCGAAATTACATTTAGTGCGTAACGGTATTGACCTAGGCTATTTTAGTCCACCGTCTGCAACGGAGAGACTAGAGGCGCGGCGGTCATTGGGTTTAAAGGCTAAAATGCCTACCTTATTGTTTGTAGG
The DNA here is from genome assembly GCF_000380185.1 of Thiofilum flexile DSM 14609. Lineage (GTDB taxonomy): Bacteria > Pseudomonadota > Gammaproteobacteria > Thiotrichales > Thiotrichaceae > Thiofilum > Thiofilum flexile. The sequence continues at coordinate 36,937 of NZ_KB904767.1, read as the reverse complement.
CTCAGGGTTTGAGCGCAAAGGACTCCCCTTATTACTACAAGCTTTAATCCGTTCTCCCTATTGGCATTTATTGGTGGTAGGTCAAGACAAACACTCCAAAAATTATCAAAAAATCTGCCTACAATGGGGTGTTAGTCATCGAGTGAAATTTTTAGGCATGATGAAAGATGTGCGTCCTGCTTATCAAGCAGCCGATGTATTGGTACATCCTGCTTGGTATGATCCTGCTCCTAATGTCATTTTAGAGGCGATGGCAATGGGTTTGCCAGTCATTACTAGCCAGCATTGTGGCAATAAAGAGCTAATTGAGCCTGATGTTAATGGCTTTGTCGTTCCGATTAAGCCGATTCAACCCTTGTTAACAGCACTGAACACTAAAACCGATTGGGCGATGTTGGGGCAGGCAGCTCGCAAAACTGTCGAACAATATCCGATTGAGCGGATGATTAATGAGTTGACGGCGGTTTATCAGCAAGTTATGGCAGAAAAAGTTATGTCAGTACTTTAGCAGACGGATAAGGAGTGGTAAGTTAGCGTCTTTTTAGGGATGCTGAAAGGTATTTATGACCTTAGTGCAACGTTGCTCTTTGCTGATAGCTAGTATTTTGCTGATGGTGTTACCGCTACCTCATACAGTCGCTATTCGTGTATTGGCTTTAGTACTGGCTTTAGGAGTAGTTATTTATCAGTGGCGACTATTAGATGTACCTAAGGTTCCATGTTTTAAAGTTCTATTAGCTTGGTTAGTTATACCATTGTTATTATTGCCTTATGCAGTGGATTGGCGCTATTCATTAAGTGAAATAAAAGTAGAAATAGGTTATGGCTTAGTCGGTTTTATTATTTTTCTGGCTTTAAGTAGCAATGAGCAGTGGTTGCGCTTTTTTATTGCAGTATTAGGTTTGAGTGCTGCCTTTTATTCTCTTATAGGAGTGGCTCAGTTTATACCGTTAGAAGTTTGGAATGAGTTGAGTTTAGTGGGAGGCTCAGCAAGCTTTTCTACCTATATTATTACACTAATACCGTTAATACTACCTGCATGGTATTTATTCCCTAAACATCATGGGTACTTAATAGTAATACTAGTATTAATGGTATTAGGAGGGCTATTAACAGGGCAGCGCATTGTATTTATTGTTTTTATAGCTCAGTTATTGCTAGTAATCTTATTGCTAAAACCACAGTATGTATCTGTGCAAAAAATATTAATATTTATAGCTACAGTAATCATCACTTTAGGCACCATCGCCTTTTTTACGATTCAGGCACGAGATAGAGTCATTGGTATGATCCCTCTTGCCGAAGACCCTAGGTTGATAGTCTTAGAGCGTACTTTAACTATTTTAGGGGAAAAACCTGAAACAGGCTTCGGGTTTGGGCGCAATGCTATGAAATTAGCACATCCTGAAATCAATGACATAATGTGGCATGCCCATAATACCTTATTAAATTATGGTATTAGCCTAGGTTTTCTAGGTATTATCTTGATCGCTGTCGTGTGGTATTGCTTATTATTAGGCTACTGGCGTATACAGCGCTGTAGTATGGATCCCTTCATAAAGGCAACAGCAGTGGCTGGAATATGTCTAGTCGTGGGAGTAGTATTACGCAATCAAGTCAATGATATGTTTCACCGTGATCTGTCATTATTATTTTGGTGCATTAACGGTATGTTATTGGGGTTTTTATTGCGACAATCAAGCACTAGCAATGGCTAACTAGGTATATTATTACTATATGAACATATCGACTATCAAACATATTTTAATTATTCAAGTAGCAAGAATTGGCGATACTTTATTAGTAATACCTGCTGTGAAGGCAATAGCTGACTACTTCCCACAAGCTGAAATTACTGTATTAGCTCATTCTGAGCGTTATGAGTTATTATTAAACTTACCTTTTATTAAAAAAGTTATACCCATTAATAAGTTTTTAGCTTCTATCAAAAGTATAGTAGCAACTAAAAAATATGATTTAGCCTTTGTATATGGATCTACTAAACCATATGTTAATTTGGCTTTAAAATCAGCCCATAAAGTTATAGCCTTTAAACAGGAAGATAATGTATTAAATCAGCAGTTAACAGTAATAGTGAATCCTGATGATCAAAATAAAGATACAGCAGTCGATTTCTTATTGCGTTTACCTCAGGCTGTTGGTATTAATAACGTATCTAGTAGGCGTCTACTTTTTAGTTTAACTGAAAAAGAACAACTATTTGCCCAGCAAAAATTAACAAATCTATTAGCAAAAAATAATTTTCTAGTAGGATTTCAGGTGGCAAGTTTTCCTACTAGAAGCTATCGTGACTGGCCTATCGAGTATTTTTCTCAATTAGCACAGCAACTCAAAGCAAATAACCCAAATACACATATTGTAATTTTGGGGGGTAAGGCAGAGTATGAGCGTGTAGCATGGTTAGCTGAACAGTTAAAAGGCTATGTTACTATATTAGCAGGGCAATTGAATTTACGTGAAACAGCAGCCTGTATGAGTTTATTAGATTTATATGTGGGTATTGATACGGGGCCTACCCATTTAATGGGTTGCTTTGATAAACCCATGGTTGTCCTTTATCATCATACACCAGAGCAGCTTAAGCCTATTGATCATCCTTATTTAGTCACTATTGCCCATCCTGATGTTGCCAAAGCAGGTGAGCATGATATGGCGGCTATTACTGTGGATGAGGTTATGGCAGCTTGTAAAACTGTAGTGGAGCTAAAAAAACTATAATGCGTATTTTACACACGGAGTCTTCTTGTGGTTGGGGTGGGCAGGAAATTCGTATTTTAACGGAGGCTCAGGGCTTTATAGAACGAGGTCATACTATTAAATTATTATGTCCTGTCGAGTCTACGATTTATCAGGCAGCGTTAGAGCGAAATATTCCAGTAGTAGCCGCACCTATAGGGCGTAAAAATCTCAAAAATTTATGGTGGTTGCGGCAATGGTTGAAAACACATATTCAGTCATTCGATCTGATTAATACACATAGCTCAACGGATTCTTGGTTAGTGGCATTAGCACAGCAATTATTAATCGAAAAGCGTCCTATTGTACGAACACGCCATGTTTCATCACCAATCAGTTTAAATCGACCTACACATTGGCTTTATCAATCAGCCGCTCGACATATTGTAGTAACAGGGGAGCCTTTAAAGCGTCATTTAGTTGAGCATAATCATTTTGCGGCTGAGTATATTACTTCTATCCCCACTGGAATTGATTTACAGCGCTTTTACCCTAGAGATAAAGCAACTATAAAAATGGAGTTAGGCGTTGAGGGTAAAGTGATTGGTATATTAGCTACTTTGCGTAATTGGAAAGGGCATCGCTATTTGCTTGATGCTTTTAAAGTGCTAAGTGAGCAAGACCCAGATCTACGCTTACTAATTGTTGGGGATGGCCCCCAAGCAGCTAATATTGAAAATAAAATTAATGAATTAAATCTAGGTAAAAAAGTGTATCGTGTCGGACGACAAGCTAATCCCGAATTATGGTTGAATGCGATGGATATTTTTGTTTTACCTTCTTATGGGGATGAGGGAGTATCTCAAGCGGTGATGCAGGCAATGGCTAGTCGTTTGCCCGTCATTACCACTGCGGTAGGGGGTATGACTGATGCGGTACAAAATAGGCAAACGGGGCTTTTAGTAGAAACCCATAGTAGTCAAGCCTTAATACAGGCTATTAATGAACTGCTGCAGCAACCATTATTAGCTCAACAATTAGCAGCAGCCGGTTATCAGCGGGCACAAGATTTATTTGGCATAACAATTATGTTGGATAAAATGGAAATGGTTTTTCAATCGGTATTAAAACAATAGGGTTAATAATGTGTGGGATAGCGGGTATTCTAGGTCACGAGCCTTTAACTAATGAGTTATTAGCTAAGGTACTACATAATTTGGCGCAACGTGGGCCTGATGCTCAGCAATGGCAAGGTTGGAGTCCTGATTTCGAGCCTATTGATACTAATCCTCATTTAGCTTTATTACATACACGTTTATCTATTCGTGATTTAAGCAGTAATGCTAATCAACCGATGTCTAATCAGAATGGTAACATTTGGCTATGCTATAATGGCGAAGTCTATGGCTGGGAACAAGATGCAGCGTTTCTCAAGCAACAGGGTGTTATCTTTAAAACGCATTCAGATACTGAGTTTATTTTGCATGCCTATGAGTATTGGGGCTTAGCAGGATTAATTCCTCGTCTTAGAGGAATGTTTGCCCTTGCTATCTTAGATTTACGCTCTTTTAGTCTGTATTTATTAAGAGATCGTATGGGCTTAAAACCTATTATTTACCACCAAAGTAAAAAAGGTTTTGCCTTTGCCTCTACGGTACGTACCTTGTTACCTTGGCTACCTAAGGAAGCAAAGTCTTTTAGTAAAATAGGTATTGATGCTTATTTAGCTCATCGTTATATACCAGCACCTCATACAATTCTGCAAGGTGTACAACGTTTAGAGAACGGTCATTATTTACATTATGATTTCAAAAATCATGCTCTCACTAAGCATGCTTATTGGCATCCTAAACCTTCAGAACAGCACTCATTAAGTGATGTATTAGATGAAAGTATTCGGCTGCGTACTGTAGCAGATCGACCAGTCGGCTTGTTTTTAAGTGGTGGAGTTGATTCTAGTGTATTAGCTCAGCGATTAAGAGCCGTAGATTTTAATAATATCCAAGCCTTTACCGCTAGATTTTTAGATAGTGATTTGGATGAAAGTCAGAGAGCAGAGCAATTAGCTCAGCATTTAAAACTATCACAAGTTAGTATAAATATACCAACTGAAATTAAGGAAGATTTTGAGCGTATTATCGCGGATTTAGATGAGCCTTTTGCAGATCCCTCTAGTTTTCCTTTATGGTATTTATCAAAAGCAGCCACCCAATCCGTAAAAGTAGTACTAAATGGCGATGGTGGTGATGAGTTATTCGCAGGGTATAAACGTTATCAGCAACATAAACGCTCTGCTTGGCGAAGTAAATGGCATTTGCCAGGGGTAAAAGTAAAATCTATACAGCGCAAAGGATTTTCTAAACTTTGGAATGAGCTAACTTTAAATTGGGTTGATGCGTATAGCTTACGTTTTTCAGGTTTTAGTATTGGGCAGCGTATGGCTTTACAGCCAAGTTTAGTGATTCCACCTCATTATTGGAGAATGCCAACTAATATGCCTCCTAGCATTGATACTTTGTTGGCAATCGATCAATTAAACTACTTACCCGAATATATCTTACGTAAAGCAGATTTAATGACTATGGCCCATGGTCTTGAAGGGCGCTCCCCTCTACTGGATCAACAGTTTGTACAAAGAGTTATGGGCTTATCTGTTCAAGAACGTTTTACTCAACCTCCTAAAAAAACACTCGTTGATCTCGCTAATTTCCCAGATCAATTAAACCCATTATTACAGAAAAAAAAGGGATTTAATCCTCCTTTGCAACCTTGGTTAGATAGTGATTTAAAGAGCTATACTTATGATTTAGGTGAGGTATTAGAAATATTAACAAATGGCCAAATAATAGCATCCCCTGTGAATAGTTTAGTAGGTGCTTATTATCAAGGTAAATATGACTATGCAGAGCAATTATTACAATTAATTATATTGCGTGTTAGTTTAGAACAATATGACGAGTTGAAATGAAAATAGCCTATATAGACCCACACCCTGTACCTGATATCTTACCTGAAACTATGCAAATTCTACAAACAGTAGATGCTATGGGGAAGTGTGGAGCGGAGGTTTTATTAGTCACTCCGCAAAGCACAAAAAATGCAGAAGAGGTTTTAGGGCGAGCGTTAAATGCTAATGTACATCCAATTGCCTTAAAGGATCTACGTCGAAGTAAATGGTATCCTAGTAACTCAAATAAAGCTTTTTATTGGTTGGCGACTTATTGGGTTTATAAAAATAGAAAGCAATTTGATACTATTCTAGTACGTAACTTAAAGTTAGCAGAACATCTGTTAAAAATTTTTCCTAAATTACCTATTTTTTTTGAGACTCATGAGTTATTTGCTAAGGTTTTTACTGAGGAAAACTCACCTTTGAGTCTAAAAAACAGTAAGAAGTTGGCAAAGCTCGAAAAGAGAGAGTCTTTTGTTTATCAGAGAGCTAAAGGTGTTATTGCCTTAACTCCTTTTCTAATGGATGATATTAAAAGTTATTATGCTATAAAAGATAATAAGTTTGTCATTGCACCGGATGGGGTAGATTTAGAGCTAGCAGAGCAGGCATTGGTTTTACCAAGTGTGAGGAATGAAGTACCTATTATATTATATCTAGGTAGCTTACATCCTTGGAAAGGTGTTGATTTAATTATTAAAGCGATGCCAACTATTGATAAAAGTTTACTCTGGATAGCAGGTGGTGAGCAAGGTAGAATTAATGAATTAAAAGCTTTATCTCAAGAGTTAGGTGTAGCAGAGAGAATAAGATTTTTAGGAAAAATTAAGCCTAAAGAACGCTTTAAATTAATTCATCAAACTGATATTTGTGTTTTACCCTTAAGTGATACTAGTATTGCAAGCTTATATACCTCGCCACTAAAACTATTTGAGTATTTAGCTATGGGTAAGATAGTAGTAGTGCCTGATGTAAAGTCTATGACTTCTATAGTTAATAATATGAGCAATGCTTTAACATTTAGCCTAAATAACCATTTAAATCTTGCATCAGTAATTAATCTTGCAACTAAAGATAGTTTTGATAAAGCTACTGTTTCAGCTAATGCCAAAGCTATAGGTTTTAACTATTCTTGGCTTGTTAGAGCAAATAATATTTTAGGTTTTATGAAGAGTGTTTTAAATGAAAACAGAAAAAATTAGTTTTTTCTATATTTTAGATTATAAGTATATCTCTTACTTAAGAATGAGTTTGAAAATGCTTAGGGTTTTACATCCTCTTTCAAATGTATATATTTATGATTTAAGCGAGTCTCCATCACAAGAAATGATTGAAATTTCAGAAAATGATGATTTGGTTTTTTATAATTATTGGAGTCCTGAAAAGTGGGTTAATATTACATTTGTAAACCAAGTAGATTTCAATTATTTTCATCCTAAGTGGTCAATAAAAGATGAAATAAAATATTTAACACGAAAATTTAGAGCAAAATATTTGGATCAATATAAATCAGAGTGGATTATAGATAAAGAAATTTATATAGAAGAAAAACGCAAGCGCTTAAGTATATGGGCACAAAAAGCCCCCTGCGCCCAAGATTGTTTAAACCATAATGATGATAGTGATCTTCTGATATTTTTAGATGCTGATGCTATGCCTTGGTCTTCATTAAATACTTTGTTTGATGAGGATTACTCCGATGTCGCGTTAACTTTAAGACGGCTAGATGAGGTAAAAATAGGTTTTGATACCAGTGTAAAAATGAGTGTTCCGCTACCTTATCATGCTATTAATGCGGGTGTTATAGTTTTTCGTCGTAATGAAGCTGCAAAGCAATTTGTGCATGATTGGATTTTAGAGCAAGAGAAAATTCAATATTTTATGCTTGAGCAAACTGCACTTTCACAAATTTGTTTAATAAACGATTCAAATGCCTTTAAACAGTATCGCAAACCTATCTATTTAAAAAATAAAATTTGGATTAATCTTTTACCCTGTGAGGAGTATAACAATACCTATTTTAGTAAGGGCTATAGTTTTCCAGAGAATTGTAAAGTCGCTCATTTTAAGGGGTATTTACATCAAGAAAAATACTTTAATCAGCTTGAAAGTCTTATTGCTGCAAGAGTACATGCTCTAGAAAGTCATTAAAACTCAACTCCTCCAAACACCGACTACGTTTACTATTCTCACAGCCCGCTTTACCACAGGGGGCACAGTCCCATTCTTGTTGAATGACGGTATGTTTACCCACTTTTTGAGTCCCATTGCGTTTAGGATAGGGATTCACTTCCAATTGATTCCAGCCATTAGGCCACGGCCCCCAGTCGAATGTACCAGATGGCCCGAATAAGGCTGTGACTGGCGTGTTGACCGCTGCTGCCATATGCATAGGCGCACTATCCACACCTAAGAAAAACGTTGCCTGGCTGGATAAGGCTGCCGTTTCTTTAAGGCTTAATTGACCACCTAAATCAATGGATTTGGTTTTGCAGTGACTAATAATACTATTGAGCTTTTCACGCTCTTTCTGATCAGGTGCGCAGGTTAAAACCACTCTTAAATTTAATTGGTTTTGAATAGTATCAATGGTCTGTGCCATATAGTCATCGCGCCAGCATTTAAAAAACCAACGCGAAACGGGGTGAATATGCACATAAGGTTCTTGATACCAACCCGCTTGTTTTAGTAAGTCCAATACACGCATTTCATCGAATGGAGTGTAGTGAATACTGACATTAATGGCTTGTGGTTTAACAATGTTTTCTAGTAGGTCTAAATTACGCAATACCGTATGCCTGCGTCCTGCTCGCATGGTATGGGATTCGGTGACTAGCTGTTTACGCCACCATTTATCTGTCGTTTTTAAATACCCAATACGCCGCTTTGCGCCACTGAGCCAGCCGAAAATTAAACCCCGATCACCTTCGGTGGTATTAATACTAATATCAAAGGATTCTGCGCGTAATTGTTGAATAAAGGCGATTTGACGTTGGAGAAACGACCATTGCGATTCTTGTTTTTGGCGCTCCGGTAGAATCATGACTTGTTTAATATCGGGATGACCTGTAAGCATAGCCTCCGTACCTTTTTTAACTAGAAAGGTGATTTCAGGTTTTGCGGGTAAGGTCGCTAGTGCCTCCGCCATCGGGCTAGTTAGCAGCACATCGCCAATATTACGGAATTTCATGATCAATATTTTCATAGGCGCTCTTTATACCACAGGCTGACCGTGTTTTGATGTTAGAATAGGCGAATTTATAGTGTTGTATCTTTATCCATGCTGTATCTAATCCATAGCAATCAACTAGAGTCATTAGCCGCTTTATACGCTGAATTTATCCGCACTAAGCCTTTGCCTCCTATGGAGGGCGAGACCGTGGTGGTACAAAACGCGGGCATGGGGCGCTGGTTGTCGATGCAAACCGCTATCCATAATAACATTGCGGCGAATACGCGTTATCTCTTTCCTGCGGAGGCGACTTGGGAATTATTGCGTAAAGTCTTGCCTACTGTCCCTAAACATGACCCGTGCTCGCCTAAGTTATTGCGTTGGCGTTTATTTCAAGAGTTTTTAGAGCATGCGGTGCGTTATCCAGAGTTGCAACATTACTTAAAAGAAGGAGACGAGGGAGCTGCATGGCAATTAGCTCAACAGGTTGCTAGGGTATTTGATGGTTATGTATTCTTTCGGCCTTTGTGGATTAAAGACTGGGAAAATTCTGCCCTCACTTTAGCAGAGCACGATTGGCAGGGGCGACTCTGGCGTAATGTAGTGGTGAGTGAGCAATTACAGCATTGGGTACGCTTACAGGATGATTTTATACAGGCACTGCAACAACAGCCCCCTCAAGATTTACCTAAACGCTATATCTTTTTCTCCATTCCCGCCGTCTCTAAAGCCTATATCAATCTCGTCAATCAAGTGGCGCAATTCATTGATATTTACTTCTTTATTATGAATCCTACCCAAGAGTATTGGAGCGATATTGAATCCGAAAAGCGTTTGATTAAATTAAGCGTAGAACAACAAGAGCTATCCGATATTGGAAATCCCTTACTCGCCTCATGGGGTACACAGGGGCGTGATTTTATTGGTAATTTACGCTCCCTAGAACCTTATCCGCTGGAGCAAGAACAATTTATTTTGCCGATTCAAACGCTAGAGTCACGTAGCCTAATGCTTAAGGTGATTCAGGCCGATATTCTCAATCTGCATGTTCCGAGTTCTGAAAGCGTTTTTCCCTTAGAGCTGGCGGAGGATTATTCGGTGCGGGTGCATAGTTGCCATTCGCCTATGCGCGAGGTGCAGGTGCTGTATGATCAAATCCTTGCGGCGATTGAGGACGACCCAACGCTCGCTCCCTCGGATATAGTGGTGATGACGCCCGATATTGATCAGTATGCCCCCTATATCGAAGCAGTATTTGGCACGGTAAGTGATCCCAAACAACGTCTGCCTTTCAGTCTTGCCGACCAGTCACCTAAACAACTTCAAAGCATTATCACTACCTGCTTGCAATTGTTGGATTTGCCCGATAGTCGTTTTGAAGCGGAACGTATTTTTGAACTCTTAGAAAATGAGGTAGTGCGTGCCGAGGCGGGTTTGGATTTAGACGATGTGCATCAGTGCCGTATCTGGGTGAGTAAAACCAAAATTCGCTGGGGGGTAGATGCTGAGCGCCGTGTTAAACAAGGTGGAGCCGATACCTTTGAGCATACGTGGCGTTATGGGTTAGATCGTTTATTGCTGGGGTTTGTGTATCCGGTTGATGAGTTAATGAATGAGGTTTTACCCTATCCCGCGATTGAAGGGTCTCAGGCACAAGTATTGGGGCGTTTTCTGCAATGGTTAGAGCCTTTATTTGCCCTAGCAGATTGGGGGCGGCAACTACAAACGATTCAGGTCTGGGCAGAGCGAGTACGAGAGTTATTTAAGCAAGTCTTGGGCGATACAGAGGACTTAAAAACAGTACTGAAAACCTTAGAGGATATTGCTCAGCAAAGTCTGACTGAAGCCCAATTCGAGCGTCCGGTGAGTTGGCGTATTGTGCGGGAAGCCTTGCGTAATGGTTTAGAGCAGCGTAATCAAGCCGAAGGTTTTATGGGGCGCGGGATTACGTTTTGCGCCTTAATGCCCATGCGTAGCGTACCCTTTAAGCTTGTTGCTTTGTTGGGCATGCAGGATAAGGCATTTCCACGCATCGATACCTATCTCAGTTTTGATCGTCTAGCACAGGATAAAAAACAACGCGGCGACCGTTCAAGACGGGAAGAGGATCGCTATTTATTTCTAGAAAGTGTGTTATCCGCCCGCTCCCGTTTATATATTAGTTATGTCGGGCAAAGTGTTTATGATAATAATGAAATTATGCCCTCTATTTTAGTCACCGAGCTATTAGATTACATTACCAAGCGCTTTGCATTAGAGCCAAAAGCATTAATCACTAAGCATCCCTTACAACCCTTTAGCACGCGCTATTTTACGGATGAGGGTTTATTTACCTATTCAGCCCATTATGCAGAAGCCTATAAAGCACGCCAGCAAGCTCCTCAGTCATTTATTAAATTTTGGCAAACCGAACCCTTACCACCGTTGCATGAAGAATATAAGCGAGTGGGTTTAGAAACCTTAGTGAGTTACTATCGCCAACCGGCTCGTGATTTTTTAGCGAAACGATTAAATCTAAGAATCCGTGATCGAGCTATTGAGTTACCAGAGCGCGAGCCTTTTGAATTAGAGGATTATGCCGGGGATGAAATAGCCACTACTTTATTAGATCAGCATTTGAATCAAAAGCTTGATCCAAAGCTATTAAGTCGGCGCTTACGGGCGGAGGGGAAATTACCGCATGGTAAACCGGGGGATTTACTCTATGAGGAACAAGTCGAGCGTACCGAGCAGTTTTATCGGAGTTTAACCGCAGCGGGGAATATTGAATGGTTAGCCCCCCAGCATTTTGATTTTAAGGTACAGGATTTTCAGCTCCATGGCAGTATTGGCGAGCTAACTAAACAAGGGCGCTTAGTCTTTAAGATAGGTAAAATCCATGCATGGCAATGGGTGGATATTTGGCTGAAGCATTTAGCACTGAATCATTGTGCGGATAGTCCTACTAAAACAACCTTAGTATATAGCGCCGATAAAACTTTTACTCTGCAAGCTATCGATGAAGATACTCAATACTTACTCATGCAGTTTATAAATACCTATTGGCAGGGAATGTGTGAGCCATTGCCATGTTTTCCTAAGGCCGGTTTAGCCCTTGCTGAAGATAAAAATCAGGATCTGAAAAAAGCTATTAATGCGTGGGAGGGGAGTGAATACAGTAGCTCAGAAGCAGAAAAACCTGAAAATGCTTTGCTTTATCGTGGGCTTAATCCGATTGAGGATGACCCACGTTTTGTGGAGTTAGCTAAGCAGTTTTGGTCACCGTTGGTTCAATGTCGTGCAACCGCATAAACAGCGACCTAAAAGTAAGTGGGTGTTTCTGGAGCAGTCTTGGCGGCATGGATGCCGCCTTGTAGCGTACAAGGATGTATTCACAGCGACTGCGGAAGAAATGCCCACTTACTTTTGATCAGCTATTGGTGACTTACTCATGCCGCAACGCATTAATAGGATCTAGCCGTGCTGCACGTTTTGCGGGCATAAAGCCGAATAGCACCCCAATACCCGCAGAGAAACCAAAGGCGAGCAGGTTAATACCGGCATTAAATTCATAAGGCACATTCATCACACCCGACAGCACATAGGAGGCTAGTGTGGCTAGTATAATGCCAATTAACCCGCCCAAGGCTGAGAGCATCACCGCCTCGGTCAAAAATTGCATTAATACTTCACGCTCTAAGGCACCAATGGCTAAACGGATACCAATCTCACGGGTACGCTCCGTCACGGACACCAGCATAATATTCATAATACCAATCCCGCCTACCAATAGGCTCACCGAAGCAACCGCACCTAAGAGCGTAGTCATGACTTGCGTCGTACCGGAGAGCGCGTCGGCAATTTGGCGGGTATCCATAATATTAAAATTATCATCCTCACCCTCAGTTAGGCGGCGGCGTTTGCGTAATAATTCAGTGATCTCACTTTGAGCTTGAGTAATATTATTTTCGTCTTGAACAGAAATGGAAATGGTCGATACATCGTTATTGCCAAGTAAGCGCCGCTGCACCGTTTTTAAGGGCATGATTAAAGTGTCGTCCTGATCACGCCCCATCGCAGCTTGGCCTTTGGCTTTTAAAATACCAATAATTTCACAGGAAAAATTTTTGACCCTTAAGCGTTCGCCTAAAGGTTCACGAGTGCCATAGAGTTCCTTTCTCAGGGTAGCACCGAGTAAACAAACCGATTGCCCCGTCTCCAGTTCGGCATCTGAAAAGGTGCGGCCTGTTTCTAAGCTCCAATTGCCCGCCGTAAAAAAGTCATTATCAGCACCCGTAACACTCGTAGACCAGTTCTTAGCCATAGCGACCACGGTAGCAGTGCGTGATACTTGAGGTGATACCGCCGCTAGCCCACTAATTTCATTACGAATCGCCTGTGCATCTTCAACGCGAAAATTAGGCACACCGCCCCCACCACCGGGTGGCTCCATCATCCGTTGTCCGGTGCGGATTTGGAGTAAATTACTACCTAAACTAGCGACTTGGTTTTTGACCGCCTGTGTTGCACCATTGCCCAATGTGACCATAGTAATAACCGCAGCGACCCCAATCACAATGCCTAAAATGGTTAAAAAAGAACGTAATAAATTGCGCCGAATTTCACGCATCGCCAAGATTAAACTATTCCAAAACATTGATGATCTCCTCGGCTCTGAGAGGGCGATGGCGGGTATCACTCGCAATATTACCATCCACGAAATGCACAATACGCTTAGCATATTCCGCCATATCCGGCTCATGCGTGACCATCACAATGGTAATGCCGTGGGTTTGATTGAGATCAACCAATAGCTCCATAATTTCGTGACTGCGTTTGGAGTCCAGATTCCCTGTTGGCTCATCGGCGAGTAATAGCTCTGGACTAGTCACAATAGCTCGCGCAATCGCAACCCGCTGTTGTTGACCACCCGAAAGCTCTACTGGGGTATGATGCCCCCATTGGGATAGTCCGACTTGTTCTAGTGCAGCCTGTGCAGCTTTACGGCGTTCACTGCTAGATTCACCGCGATAGAGGAGGGGGAGTTCAACATTTTCTTGGGCGGAAGTACGCGCTAATAAGTTAAATCCCTGAAACACAAAGCCGAAATAAAAGCGGCGTAATAGGGCGCGTTGGTTGCGGTCGAGTTGTTCTACTTGTACATCACGAAAGTGATACTCCCCTCCTGTGGGTATATCGAGGCAGCCTAAAATATTCATACAAGTCGATTTACCTGAACCACTAGGCCCCATCACCGCCACAAAGTCACCTTTTTCAATCACAAGGTCGACGCCTTTAAGAGCTTGAAATTGAGCTTGCCCTTGTCCATAGGTTTTAGTGATTTGACGTAGCTCGATTAGGTTCATGGTTGCGCCCCGCGATTAGCACCTATACCCCTTTGCCCGCCTTGTCCTCCTTGACCGGAGCGTCCTTGGCGATTAGGGCGACCTGAGACACCTGTACTAGTACCTGTAATCACCGCAGTGCCTTCAGTGATTTGATCAGAAATAATCTCGGTTACTTTGCTATTACTTAAGCCTATTTGGACAGTGATAGGTGAGGGCTGATTATCTTTTAAGATCCAAATCTGTTGCTCTCCGCTCCGGGAGCGATTATTAGCACTATTGTTACGGTTGCGATCTCGGCGCATAGGAGGGCTAGGCATGAGTTTAGATAAAAAATCACCCCCCGCTTTTGTCTCGGAATCGGCTGCAGCACTTGGGGGCGTGAAGCGTAAAGCCGCATTAGGCACAAGGAGGACATTCTCATGCACTTTAGTATTAATATTAGCAGTCGCTGTCATACCCGGACGTAGGGTTAGGTCATCATTAGCAACCATCAGCAGCGTGGTATAGGACACAATATTATCGGTAATGGTGGAGCCTAAACTCACCCGTGTAATAGTGGCGGAGTATTTACGCCCAGACCAAGCATCCACAGTAAATTCAGCCGTTTGGCCTTCTTGCACTTGCCCCACATCAGCCTCATCAACACTGACCTGTAATTCCATTTTTTTTAGGTCTTCGGCGAGGGTAAATAGCGTCGGAGCGGATAAGGAAGAGGCTACAGTTTGCCCCGGCTCTACCGAACGGGTGAGCACGATGCCATCAATAGGCGAGATAATCGTGGCTTTGGCAAGATCGCTTTGAGCGCTACGTAAGTTTGCCTTAGCTTCTATAACATTAGCATTAACCGCCTCTACATTGGCTTTAGCGCTGATTTTATCAGCTTCAGCGGACTGCACTAAGGCTTGTAGCCCCTCTACATTGGCTTGCGAGGCTTCAGCACTTAAATTGGAAGCACTCACTCCCGCTTTAGCTGAGTCAATACTGGCTTGGGCAGAAGTGACCCCGGCTTTGGAGGAGGTAACCCCTGCCTTAGCAGAGGCTAGATTGGCTTTAGCCGCTTCAATATTAGCCTTTACCCCCCCAATACTGGCTTGCAAGGCTTGTACATTAGAGACGGTAGCGGATTCTGCCGCTTGTGCTTTTTGCCAAGTTGCTACCGCGCTGTCTAACTCTGTTTGAGCGGGTAGCCGCCCCCCACTGGCTTTTTGTAGCTCGCGTAAGCGATTGAGTTTGACCCGTGCTTCTAAGGTAGTGGCTTTAGCTTGGGTAATATTTGCCTTAGCCTGTTGGATTTGAGCGTTTATTTGTTGAATTTGAGCATAGTATTGCTGAATTTGAGCGTTATTTTGTTGGACTTGAGCCAGACTTTGCTGCACAGAGGCATTGCTTTGTGTGAGTTGTGCGGTGTTTTGTTGTACCTGAGCCTGATCTTTATGAATTTGCACCGAGGATTGCTTGGCATTGGCAATCCCCTGTTTGAGATTAGCCTTGGCTTGTAGGATTTTGGAGTCTGTTTGAGCGAGTTGGGCTTTCGCCTGAGCCACTTTAGAGCGTGCTGAGGCTAAAGCGGCCTCCATTTTGGTAATATTATCTTGTAATTGAGAGGTCTTGAGGCTAGCGAGTTTTTGCCCTTTTTTGACGGTGTCATTGTCATCCACGAGTACCTCATCGATAGTACCAGACAGCTCCGTACCAATATCCACTTGATTGACTGGTTGTAAAGTGCCGGTAGCGGTCACTATGGTACTAATATTACCCCGTGTCACGGCCTCAGTTTGATAAGAGGTGACGGTACTACTAGCCGGAATAATAGCGTTCTGATAGTAGTAATACCCCCCGCCTGCGAGTGCGGCTAAAACCGTTAAGGTGATTAAACGTTTGCCCCAGTTACCCTTTTTTTTAGTGGGTTTGCCCACCACGGCTCGTACAGATTCGGCTACATTAATATCGTTATTAGCCATGTTAGAGACCCCTTGTTACCATGCCCCGCCGACTGCTTTATAGAGGCTGATTAAGGCTAAACTGTAGTCTGCTTGCGCGGATAATAAACTTTCTTGTGTACTTAAGATGGAGCGTTGTGCATCCAGTACATTTTGAAAGTCATCCACGCCAGCTTGATAGCTTAAGTTAGCCAAATGTTCAGCACTACGTGCAGTAGCTAGATTTTTTTGTAGAATTGGTTGTTGTCGTTGTAGACCTTGTAGAGTAGCGAAACCATCTGCAATGTCTTTGAGCGCAGTCAGTACTGTTTGTTGATAATTGGCGACTGCTTGATTATAGGCTGCGTCTTTTATAACAACCTGTTGTCTTAATTTTCCGCCATTAAATATTGGCGCACTAATCGAAGCCACTAATGCTTTAACAATAGCGCTCGGATCTAAAATATCCGCCAGCGTAAGCCCACTGTTAGTTAATGTACCAGATAAACTAAAGCTAGGATACAGGTCGGCTTTTGCGGCTCCAATGCGTGCCTGAGCCGCAGCAATTTGATATTCAGCCGCCCGCATGTCGGGACGCTGGCGCAGTGCATTAGCCGGGATATTGGGTTGAATACGTCCGGTCGCGGTCGGAATAGGTTTAATCGTGCTCAGACGTTGAGTTAGTGCTTGCGGTGATTTTCCGGTTAAAACAGCAAGTGCATATTGGGCGCGTTGTACGGCACTATTTAGGGTAGGCAGATTAGCCTGATTTTGGCCTAAGCTTAAGCGGGCTTGTTCCGTAGTGAGGCCACTATCTAGACCCGCTTTTAGGCGCATTTCAGTTAAGCGCATGGTTTCTTCACGCGATTTATTGGTTTGATTGGATAGACTTAATCGCGCTTGCGCCAGACGAAGATTCACATAGGCACTGGCTACCTCCGCTGCTAAGGAAGCTTTCACATCCTCATAGCTCGCTTGAGCCGCTTTAAGATCCTCATTAGCGGCCTTAGCCGTGAGGCGATTACCTCCCCATAAATCCAATTCCCAACTCGCATCCGCCCCTAATGACCAGCTAGGACTGCTACTACTGGTATCCCGTGCACTCATACTACTGGATACGGTGGGTAATAGGCTGGCTCCGGCTATTACACCTTGAGCGCGAGCGGATTGTACACTAGCTCTTGCCACAGTAAGGGAAGGATTGGCCTGCCACGATTCTTGAATTAAAGCCACCATAAGTGGGTCATTAAAGCGTTGCCACCATGCTGTCTGAATAGCTGGGCGCTTGGCGAGTGGTACACGAATATTAGTGTTAGTTGCTTGAGGTATTGAGGCGGCGCTGTTCGAGGTCGGTGCAGAGGTAGCAGAGGGTGTACCCATACTACAAGCACTGATTAATCCGCTAATACACAATAAAAAAACTAATTTAAACGGATATTGAATCATAAAAATAAAGTTAGCCCATACCAATAAGAGTTTTTAAAGTATGCCGGATAGCATAAAAAATGGCAGGCTCTAGGAACAATATCCTTAATGTTTAAACAATTAATGTTTTGAGTTTGCTTAATTTCTTCAGCTATTCTTCAGGCGCTATTTGAGTTGAACGAAAACAAACAGTGAGCGGGTATTTCTGGAGCAGTCTTGGCGGCAGGGATGCCGCCTTGTAGCGTACAAGGACGTATTCACAGCGACTGCGGAAGAAATACCCGCTCACTGTTTGTAGCTGCAGAGCACTTCTAGCAATTGTTTTTTGATCTCTTTTAGAGATTTAAATATCAATAAACATCACTTTTTTAGCTAAAAGCTTTATTCCATACTATCCCGCATTAACATTTCTCATTAGTGGTATGGAGATTTCAATAATGGTTTTGAGTGAGCAGCAGCTTCAGCAAGTGACCAATGCCATAAGCGGCTTATCACCGACACAATTGGCATGGCTAGGCGGTTATTTCAGTGGTTTATCGCAAACCGCTTTAGTCGGACAAGTGACCCAAACGACCCCCGCCGCTAATCTTACTACGGCACTGACTGCAACCGTGTTATACGGCACACAAACTGGCAATAGTAAAAAGGTAGCGACAGAGCTTCAGGCGGCTCTACAAGCTAAAGGGGTGACTGTAACCCTTAGTAATATTAAAGATTACCGCCCGCAAAACCTGAAAAAAGAAACGCGTTTATATGTTGTTGTGAGTACGCAGGGAAATGGTGAGCCGCCGGATGAAGCGCGTGCTTTTTACAAATTCCTACAAGATAAACGTGCGCCTCGTTTAGAGCAGTTAGAGTATTCTGTGCTAGCGTTAGGCGACTCAAGTTATGAAGAATTTTGCCAAGCCGGTGTGTTACTCGATGCACGTTTAGCCGAGTTAGGCGCTAAACCTATTGTGAAGCGCACCGATTGCGATGTGGACTTTGCCGAGCCTGCGAGTTCTTGGCAACAGGCCGTCATTGAGCAATTGCCCGCAGCACCGAGCAATGTCGTTTCTCTACGCCCGAATGCGGTCAGTGCTCAAGTTGCTCAAGCAACCGATAGTTTTTTTGCAGCTGAAGTTTTAAATCGTGTCAGTGTGACTGCCAGCCAGTCTGATAAAGATGTCTATCATATCGAGTTTTCACTAGAAGATTCTGGTTTAAGCTATGCGCCGGGCGATATCTTAGTAGTGAAAACCAAAAATAATCCCGAATTTGTTGCCGAGTTTATTCAAGCGTTGGGTTTGGACAGTTCCGCAACAGTGACGACTAAAACGGGTAACAGTTCTTTTGCAGAGGCACTACAAGAGCGCGAGTTAACCAGCCTGACCCGCAAACAGCTAAAAGCGTATGCAGAGCTGATTGGCAATGAAACATTGGTAGCGGAGCTGGATGCTAAAGCCGATTTTGAATGGCTAACCGATGCCGATTGGATTGATGTGGTAGGACGTTACCCATCGACCCTTAGCGCTCAGCAATGGATTGATTTATTACGAGTATTACAGCCGCGTCAGTATTCGATTGCCTCTAGCCCTAGTGCTCATACGGATGAAGTACATTTATTGATTAAACGCGTGGAGTATACCCACCTCCAACGTTTACACCGTGGTTCTGCCTCTAATGCTTTGGCACAGGTAGAGCTAGGGGACAAAGTCGAGATTCAAGTCAAACCGAATGCTCATTTTAAATTACCCCAAGATCCTAATACTAAGGTCATTATGATCGGTGCAGGGACAGGTGTTGCCCCCTTCCGTAGTTTCTTATTTGAGCGTGAAGCGCAAGGGATTACAGGGAACACTTGGTTATTCTTCGGGGAGCAACGTTTCCGTACTGATTTCCTCTATCAAGTGGAATGGCAAGCCCTATTAAAGTCAGGTGCCTTAGAAAAAATGAGCGTGGCGTTCTCACGCGACCAAACCCAGAAGATCTATGTACAACAGCGCATTACCGAAAATGCATCCGCCGTTTATGAGTGGCTGCAATCCGGTGCTCATATTTATGTATGTGGCGATATGAACAAAATGGCAAAAGATGTCCATCAAGCCTTGGTCCAAGTACTGGTCAGCGCAGGCAAACAGAGTGTGGAAGAAGCCCAGAATACGTTAGAACAATGGATTAGTGACGGGCGTTATCAACGCGATGTTTACTAAGAACAACAAGGAAGACCTGTAACATGACTTTCACCTGTCCAGACCTTAAAGCCTTAAATGAAGAGTTTGCTCGCTATGAGTTAGCCGTAGCACTTCAGGCTTTGCGTCAACGTTTTCAACATAAAATCGCTTTTTCTAGCAGTTTAGGACTAGAAGATCAGGTGATTACCGCAGCGATTTTTAGCCAACACTTAGCGATTGATGTATTTACGTTAGATACCGGACGCCAGTTTCCAGAAAATTATTCGACCTTAGCAGCGACGACTAAACAGTATGGCAAAACGATTCAAGTACTGTATCCCAATACAGAGATGCTAGAGCAGTATGTGTCAACTAAAGGCATTAATGCCTTATATGACTCAGTAGCTAACCGCAAAGAGTGCTGTGCGATTCGTAAAATCGAACCTCTAAATCGCGCCTTACAAGGTGCAGAAGTGTGGATTACCGGCTTACGTGCCGCACAGTCAGCTTATCGTTCAGATATGCAATTATTTGAATGGGATAAAGCTCGGAATTTATTGAAATTTAATCCGCTCCTGCATTGGTCTTTAGCTGATGTGCGCAACTATATCACCGAGCAGGGCGTACCCTATAACCCGCTGCATGATCAAGGTTTTCCTAGTATTGGTTGTCAACCTTGTACCCGCGCTATTGCTGAGGGTGAAGATGAGCGAGCAGGGCGTTGGTGGTGGGAAACCGCTAATCAAGAGTGTGGTTTACATGATGGCACAGCCGCCGTTCCCTTTAAAAAAATTAATTTACTAGGTATTTCATTGGCGGAGACGAAAGCATGACTAAACCGTTAAGTCATTTGGATTGGTTAGAGGCAGAAGCGATTCATATTCTGCGCGAAGTCGCCGGACAGTGTTCTAACCCCGTTTTACTCTTTTCGGGTGGTAAGGATTCTATCTGCCTCTTACGTTTGGCAGAAAAAGCCTTTCGCCCCGGACGTTTTCCTTTTCCACTCTTACATGTGGATACCGGACACAATTATGCTGAAGTGGTTGAGTTTCGAGATCGTAGAGCGGCTGAATTGGGTGAGCGTTTAATTGTGCGCTCAGTAGAAGACTCGATGAAGCGTGGCACTGTGGTACTGAAACACCCCAATGAGTCACGTAATAAGCATCAATCGGTTACTTTACTCGAGGCGATCGAAGAATTTGGTTTTGATGCCTGCATTGGGGGCGCTCGCCGTGATGAAGAGAAAGCCCGTGCTAAAGAACGCATTATGAGCTTCCGTGATGAGTTTGGTCAGTGGGACCCTAAAAATCAGCGTCCTGAATTATGGAGCTTATACAATGCGCGGAGCCATAAAGGTGAAAATATTCGCGCGTTCCCTATCTCCAATTGGACCGAGTTAGATGTGTGGCAATACATTCAACGCGAAGGTTTAGAGCTACCGAGCATTTACTTTGCCCATACGCGTCCGATTGTAATGCGTAAAGGGGCGATGCAGCCTGTGACCGCTGTGACACCAGCTTTAGCAGGTGAAGAGGTAGTGAATTTACAAGTTCGCTTCCGTACCGTAGGCGATATTACCTGTACTGCTCCCGTACTCTCCGATGCGGATACTGTAGATAAAATTATTGCTGAAACTGCGACCACGACGATTACTGAGCGTGGTGCAACCCGTTTAGATGATCAGGCTTCAGAAGCCGCGATGGAACAACGTAAGAAAGAGGGGTATTTCTAATGACTATTCAAACTCACCCAATCGAAGACCACGGTTTATTACGTTTTCTAACCTGTGGCAGTGTGGATGATGGCAAGAGCACTTTAATCGGGCGCTTATTATTTGACTCTAAAGCGATTTTAGCCGATACCCTGACGGCCATTGAAAAGACGTCTTTAAAGCGTGGTATGGAGCAAGTCGATTTATCCTTACTGACCGATGGCTTACAGGCTGAGCGTGAGCAGGGGATTACGATTGATGTAGCGTATCGCTATTTCACAACGGGCATTCGCAAATACATTATTGCTGATGCCCCCGGACATGAGCAATACACGCGTAATATGGTGACGGCCGCCTCGACCGCTGATCTTGCCGTGATTCTAGTCGATGCGCGTAAAGGTGTGATTACTCAAACGCGTCGCCATTCCTATTTGGCACATTTGGTCGGTATCCCCCATTTAGTGGTGGCGGTTAATAAAATGGATTTGGTCAATTACGATCAAAGCGTGTTTGAAAAGATTCGTAGTGAGTATTTAGCTTTTGCCGAGCAATTAGGGATTAAGGATGTGCGTTTCATCCCCTTATCAGCTTTGAAGGGCGATATGGTGGTTGAGCGTGGTGAAAATCTGCCGTGGTATCAAGGGCAGACCTTAATGGAAATTTTAGAGACGGCTACTACCGCACACGATGAGCATGTCGAAGCGTTCCGTTTACCGGTGCAATACGTATGCCGCCCACAAGATTCGACCAATCCCGAATTACACGATTATCGTGGTTTCATGGGACGGGTTGAGTCCGGTTCGATTAAAGTAGGTGAGCGCGTCACGGTATTACCATCTGGTTTAAGCAGTACGGTTAAAGCGATTGAGTTAGGTGGACAATCTTTGCCAGAAGCATTGACTGAACAATCAGTGACCATATTACTCGATGATGAAATTGATATTTCACGCGGTGATATGTTAGTACGTGCGACCGAGTTACCAAATCAAACTAAACAAATTGAAACCACAGTATGCTGGTTATCTGAAACACCTTTAGATAAATCGCGTACTTATTTAATTCGTCATACCACCCGTGAAACGAAAGCTAAAATTGCGAGCATTCCATACCGTGTGGATGTGAATAGTTTAGAGCGTCAAGCGGTGAATGGCTTGAGTATGAATGATATTGCCGTGGTGAATTTTAAATTAGCCCAACCCTTATTTACGGATTCTTATCGGGATAATCGCAGCACCGGAGCTTTCATTGTGATTGATGAAAGTACTAATAATACGGTCGGTGCAGGCATGATTGGGTTGATTGATAGTGCTAATTCAGATCAGAGGGATGCCGCATGACTAAGCCTACACCTAAGACCTTTAATGTCATGGTCGCGAAGCCTTCTGAGGTGGAGCATATTAAAGACAAAAGTCGCTATTTGCGTGGCACTTTAGTGGAAAGTTTCGCCGATCCTATTACCGGAGCAATTGCGGCTGATGATGTGCAACTGATTAAATTTCATGGTGCCTATATTGAGGATGACCGTGATCTACGCTTAGAGCGGCAAGAGCGCAAATTAGAGCCAGCGTATGAGTTTATGATTCGGGTACGGGTTCCGGGGGGCGATTTGAATGCACAGCAGTGGCTAAAGCTCACGGCTATTGCGGATCAATATGCTAATAAAACCTTGCGTATCACGACCCGTCAGGCAATGCAGTTTCATGGTATTTTGAAATTTGACCTGAAAAAATCGATTCAAATGATGGATGAGGCGGTACTAGATAGTATTGCCGCCTGTGGCGATGTGAATCGGAATGTCATGTGTACGCCGGATGCTTCTCTCTCCGCTATTCATGCCCAAGTCTTTCCGTATGCACAGAAGATTAGTGAGCATCTATTACCTCGCACTCGTGCCTATCATGAGATATGGCTCGATCAACCAGAAGGGCGTACTTTGGTTGCAGGTGGTGAGCCAGAAGAGTTAGAGCCTTTATATGGTAAGCATTATCTACCGCGCAAATTTAAAGTAGCTATTGCTATCCCACCCTATAATGATACCGATGTGTATATTAATGACATTGGCTTAGTGGCGATTGCTGAGGGCGAGAAGCTAGTAGGCTTTAATGTTGCAGTAGGGGGCGGTTTAGGAATGACCTTTGGGCGTGAGGATACTTATCCACGCCTCGCCGATACCATTGGTTTTTGCACGCCTGATCAAGTATTAGATGTGTGTTACCAGATTGTATCCATTCAACGCGATTATGGGAATCGCACGGATCGCAAACTCTCGCGCTTTAAATATACGCTTGATCAGTATGGTCTGGAGTGGTTTAAGGCTGAACTCAATCAACGTTTAGGTTGGGATTTAGCAGCGGCTAAGCCAGTGGAATTTATTACCACCGGGGATCAGTTTGGTTGGCGTCAAACCGCAGATGGTCGTTGGCATTTAACACTACGGGTTGAATACGGACGGGTGAAAGATACCGAAGAATATCAACTCAAAACAGCCTTGGCACAATTATCACAATATGCCTTGGATCATGCTTGGACAAATTTCCGTTTACGTTTGAGCGCGAATCAAAATTTAGTGATAGCTAATGTGGAAGAGGCGGATAAGGCAGTGGTTGAGACTTTACTCACTCGCTACCACTATCAACTAGAAGCCCAGCATATTTCTGGTTTACGACGTAATTCGATTGCCTGTGTATCGCTCAATACCTGCCCACAAGCCATGGCGGAAGCAGAGCGCTATATGCCTAGTTTATTGGATAAGTTAGAGCCTACGTTGCGCCAATATGGATTGCTCCAAGAGGATATCAAAATCCGTATGACGGGCTGCCCGAATGGTTGTGGGCGCTCGGTCATGGCAGAAATTGGTTTAATCGGTAAGTCACCGGGGCGGTATAATCTTTATCTAGGCGGTGATTTTCAAGGTGAACGTTTGAATAAGCTGTACCGTGAAAATCTAGATGAAAAAGCGCTTTTGAGTGAGTTAGATCAGTTACTCGGTCGGTATTCGGTGGAGCGTTTATCTGGTGAGCATTTTGGTGATTTTGTCATTAGAGCGGGAATTATCCGGGCTACCTTAGTAGGTCGCGAGTTTCATCAATAAGATAAACCTTGCTTGGTTCCTATGCTTTAGCGAAACTATTCCATAGCACCCCACGGTTAGCTCTTTTGTCTTGTACCTACCTATTTGGAGGCTAGGGTGGGGGTTATAAAAGTTGCAAGATTCCTCAGGAGGGTATATGGGCTGGGAAGCAATGCTAACCCTAGCAGTGGTTGTGGGTGTATTACTCGCTTTAGCTTTGACAACCATTGCTGCCGATTTAATCTTAATGGCAGGCTTAATGACTTTGCTGGTAAGTGGGGTATTGACGCCGGAAGAGGCTTTTGCGGGGTTTAGTAACACAGGTCTAATGACGATTGCAGCCCTTTACGTGGTTGCAGCAGGGTTACGTGAAACGGGAGCCATACAAGGGCTGGCTCGTTGGGTTTTAGGGCAGCCTCACACCGTGCGGGCTGCTCAATGGCGGTTATTATTACCCACCGCTTTCCTCAGTGCTTTCTTAAATAACACCACCGTGGTGGCTATGTTTATGCCCGCCGTACAAGATTGGTGTCAGCGTCTTAAACTTCCACCCTCGAAACTCTTACTACCCCTAAGCTACGCGGCGATTTTAGGGGGTACATGTACCTTGATTGGGACTAGTACTAATCTGGTCGTGAATGGCCTATTACAAAAAACGGGACATGCAGGACTGGGT
Source organism: Thiofilum flexile DSM 14609 (assembly GCF_000380185.1). Lineage (GTDB taxonomy): Bacteria > Pseudomonadota > Gammaproteobacteria > Thiotrichales > Thiotrichaceae > Thiofilum > Thiofilum flexile. The sequence continues at coordinate 11,837 of NZ_KB904767.1, read as the reverse complement.
ATGTTTGATATTACCTTGGTAGGTTTTGCCGTGTTCTGTGCAGGAGCCGGTTTTATTTTATTGTGCGGTAATCGACTCTTGCCTAGTAATGCGGGGGTGCTGGAGTCGCCTGAGCAGATTCGTGAGTATCATGTCGAAATGGTGGTGCAAGAAAAGGGTAATTTGGTGGGTAAAACCCTTGCCGCCGCTGGTTTGTCACAACTAGGGTATGGTTATTTGGTTGAGATTGAGCGGGGGAATGAATTAATTCAAAGCCCTGATGTCGATTTTATTTTACAAGCGAATGACCTCTTAGCCTTTGTGGGTGCGCCCCGTTGCGCTCATGAATTGCGTAGTATTGAGGGTTTACAACCCGCCAATGAGGATATTCATAATCTGGGGATTGTGCATTATCGGCGGCGTCTGGTGGAGGCCGTGCTCAGTAGTGAGTTCCCGTTTTTAGGCATGACGATTCAGGAATGTGACTTTTTAGCGAATTATCAGGCCGTTGTATTGTCGGTTTCTCGTGGGGGCACCCACTTGCCTGATAAAGGCTTAAATATGCGTTTGCAAGCGGGTGATACCTTGTTACTAGAGGCGGGTAAGGAGTTTGCTAATCAATATCGTTTTCGCAAAGATTTTCTATTGGTCAGTGCTTTGGATAATTCAAGCCCGCCCAATTTTGCCAAAGCTAAGTTAGCTTTAGGGATTTTAGTGGGCATGGTGTTGCTGAGTGCTTTTGAAATTATCCCGATTTTAGAGGCGGCTTGGGTGGCAGCAGGTGTTATGTTACTAACGCATTGTTTAAATGCAGGCTTAGCACGGCGTTCGATTGATTTTACGGTATTGACGGTGATTGGTGCTTCGTTTGCCCTAGGGGAGGCTATGACTAAGACGGGAGCTGCCCAATGGATCGCAGAGTCTGTCATGGGGATGGGGGTTAATAGTCCGCTAATGGCTATCGTTGTGGTTTATGTCATGACTTCGCTGTTTACCGAGGTCATTACTAATAATGCCGCAGCCGCCTTGATGTTTCCGGTGGCTATTTCCTTGGCTAAACAGTTTGGGGTGGATATTGTACCGTTTGCGATTACTATCATGTTTGCCGCTTCTGCTAGTTTTATGACACCAATTGGTTATCAAACTAATTTAATGGTGTATAGTCCGGGAGGCTATCGGGCGCTGGATTACCTAAGAATGGGTACACCGATGAACATAATTGCGGGTGCAACAGCGATTGTGATGATTGCGGTGGTGTGGCCTTTCTGATGGGAGGGGGCAGTACAGTGTTACGGGTGACCATACAAAGCAGTATGGTCACTAGAATAGGTTAAGCTAATGATGGTTTCTGTTGAGTTGTTTTTGTATCGGCTTGAGATAGCAAAGTTAATTTGCGAGATTGGCTGAGATAATCACTGGCGTTGTTCATGGCTAAGGCATTAAAGATGCGTCGCCAGATTTCAAGAAATGATTTCATACTGATTCCTCCCTATATTTAAAACCGAGCTAATACTAAGTACTCTATGTTGAGTTATTTTTAAGTCGGCGATACGAATTTAACGTGAATTGTTAGAAAAGGGAAGTGATAAATCCTGAATTGCTTATTCAGATTTTGGATAAGGGACGGTTAGATAAGCTGTTTTTTTACCAAAGTGATTACAAAATTATCAATACACTCTCGTACAATAGCTTATTTTAACATCATTGAGAGGGGGGAAACTAGGCTATGCATCCTATTATTATCACCGTTGGGCTGCTGATTTGCAGTAATATCTTTATGACCTTTGCTTGGTATGCCCATTTAAAGGAGCTGAATAATAAATTTTGGGTGATTGCGGCTTTGGTGAGCTGGGGGATTGCCTTGTTTGAGTATTTATTACAAGTACCGGCGAACCGCATTGGCTATACCGTGTTAAGCGTGGGGCAGCTAAAAATTATTCAAGAGGTAATCACCTTGGGGGTATTTGTGCCTTTTTCGGTCTATTACCTTAAAGAGCCACTGAAGCTAGATTACTTATGGGCGGGGCTATGTTTGGTGGGAGCCGTTTACTTTATGTTTAGGAGTAAGTTCGTTTAGGTTGATTAGGGGAGATTTATTCATCTTACATTCTGAATACTTACTAGACACTAAGGGGTGTAGTTATGGAAGGTTAACTGCATACGAGGTGGCCTTTAGTCATGGGCTTAATGGCTAGGGCGTTGGTTAGCGAGTGAGTATAAAAGAGTGGTGCATGATGAAAATGAAGTATACTGTCAGCCTAAAAAATGGTGAGACTTACCATGCAGGGGAAGTGGAGCAAGTTGGGACTTTTTTGGTCTTAAATGATATCCGTGAGTGTTGGCATCGGGAGCTACGCATTCCAACGGGAGAGGTTGCTGAGGTCTATGTTCCTCTAGTGCCTGAACATGTCTCTGATTTAAGCAATCAAGCACGACTTAACCTAGTGCTGAGTGTGGTTTTAATGCTCTTAATTCTAGTTATTATTTTTGCAAGTTAAACAGCATGCTAACCCCCTATTTAGATTGCTATGCTACCGCTAGGAGAGATGTACAAAACCTACTCATCCCCGCATGTTTTGCGCTAAAAATATCATTATGTCGACAATTTTGCTAAAAACCCGCTTAACTATTTCGCTATGGTATACTTTATAGATATTTTGTGCTTGAGTGTTGACACGATAAAAGTTATTAAAATATCCCCTTTTACGGGTCTAAAGCGTAGATTTATGCTGCTTGCATCTTTCAATCTAGCGCTTTTATCCTATAATATTGCGCCTTGACTATTTAAAGAAACATTGCTTAGCAGTTGCTAACTGTTGACACCCTAAAGCACTAGCTCGGAGTAGGATGGATGAGTAATCACCAAGGTCTAGGTTCATTAGACGAAACTTTCTTAGATGGCGAACATGCGCTCTTTTTAGAGCAGATGTACTTGCAATACCAACAAGCGCCCGATTCGCTCTCTCCAGAATGGCGTGAGTACTTTAGTGGTTTAGACCATAGCCTATTAAATACTTCCCGTGCTAGCTCGTTCCAACAATTAGCTGCCGAAGGCCCTCAGGCTCTTGAGCGTCGTAGTATGCAGGTGAGAGTATCACGCTTAATTAATGCCTATCGTAATTTGGGGCACTTTCAAGCGGATACCAACCCCTTAGGTAGTTATGCCTATAAGCAAGAAATGCCGCAGCTAACTTTAGAGCATCATCAATTAACCGATGTCGATGGTAATACGGTATTTGATCCAGGTTCCTTTAATATTGCCGCGACTCCAACGCTTACTAATATTGTGAATGCATTAAAAGAAACCTACGTGCGTAGTATTGGTTTTGAGTATATGCATATTATGGATGAGGAGGAAAAGCGCTGGCTGCAAAAACGCATTGAGTTAAGTCTAGGGCGTGCGACTCTCACAAATGATGATCGTAAGACCTTATTGCGCCATGTCACTGCCGCCGAGATGTTTGAGCAATATTTACATCGTCGTTATGTAGGGCAAAAGCGTTTCGGTTTAGAGGGTGGCGAAAGCTTAATCCCGATGCTGAAAAAAATTGTACAAAAAGTCGGTGAGTTTGGTGCTAAAGAAGTCGTCTTTGGTATGGCGCATCGGGGGCGCTTGAATGTACTCATTAATGTGATGTGCAAACCTTCCGGTGAGCTATTTGCTGAGTTTGAGGGTAAGGTTGAAGATCCTAATTTCACAGGCGATGTGAAATATCACAAAGGTTACTCCTCTGATGTACAGACTCCGGGTGGGTCGGTACATATGGCCTTAGCCTTTAATCCCTCGCATCTAGAAATTGTTAGCCCAGTAGTTGAAGGCTCGGTGCGGGCGCGTCAAGATCGACGGGGCGATAAGACAGGTACTGAAGTGTTAGGGATTGTAATCCATGGCGATGCGGCCTTTGCAGGACAGGGCGTGGTCATGGAAACCTTCAATATGGCACAAACCCGTGGCTATCGTACCCACGGCACTATTCATATTGTGGTGAATAACCAAATTGGTTTTACCACTAGCACCGTTGCCGATAGTCGCTCTACTTATTATCCGACCGACGTCGCCAAAATGATCAATATTCCCATTTTCCATGTGAATGGGGATGATCCAGAGGCGGTGGTTTATGTGGCTCAATTAGCGGCTGAATATCGTGATCGCTTCCGTAAGGATGTGGTCATTGATTTAGTCTGTTATCGTCGTTTAGGTCATAATGAGGCAGATGAGCCAGCAATGACTCAACCCGTGATGTATGACATTATCCGTAACCTTGCGACCACTCGTACTCAATATGCGAATAAATTAGTAGCCGCAGGGGTGCTGACTCAGGATGAAGCCGATAATATGGTGAAAGCCTATCGGACTCACTTGGAGAACGGTGATGTAGTCTGCGAAAACTATCATCAGACAGGCTTACCCCCTGCATTACAAACGCATTGGAAAATTTACTTAGAAGGTAAGTGGCGTGATGAGGCAAAAACTACTTATCCAGCCGAGCGTATTAGCGCTATTTCCGAGGGATGGTTGAAAAATCTTCCTGCTGATTTTATGGTTCATCCACGGGTATTAAAAGTATTTGAAGCGCGTGCTGAAATGGGACGGGGCGAGAAACCAGCCGATTGGGGCTTTGGTGAGACGCTAGCTTATGCGACTTTGGTGGATCAAGGTATTAATGTCCGTCTATCTGGTCAAGACTGTGGTCGTGGTACTTTCTCCCATCGTCATGCTGTGCTACATAATCAAAAGCAACGTCAGCAATGGGTGCCTATCAAACATACCGCACAGACACAAGGTGAGTTTACGGTGATTGACTCGGTACTATCTGAGGAAGCCGTATTGGCCTTTGAGTATGGTTATTCTACAGCGGAGCCTAGTGCCTTAGTCATTTGGGAAGCACAATTCGGTGACTTCGTGAATGGCGCTCAAGTGGTGATTGACCAATTCATTAGCTCAGGCGAGCAGAAGTGGAATCGTCTCTGTGGTCTGGTAATGTTTTTACCGCATGGTTTTGAAGGTCAAGGCCCTGAACACTCCTCTGCCCGTTTAGAGCGCTTTGTACAGTTATGTGCTCAAGGCAATATGCAGATTATAGTGCCATCGACTCCTGCACAAACTTTCCATATGATTCGCCGCCAAGTGTTACGTAATTATCGTAAACCTTTGATTGTATTCACACCAAAAAGCTTACTGCGTCATCCATTAGCGGTGAGTGAGCTGAAGGATTTCACTGAAGGGCATTTCCACTTAGTGATTGATGATGTGGATGCAGTGACACCAGAGGCTAAAGCAAAAGTTGAGCGCGTGGTCATGTGTAGCGGTAAGGTTTACTACGATCTATTAGAAGAGCGTCGTAAACAAAACTTGGAGCAGGTGGCGATTGTCCGTATTGAGCAACTGTATCCATTCCCTGCACCAGAACTGAATCAGATTGTACGTCAGTACGCTAATATGAAAACCGTATTATGGTGCCAAGAAGAGCCAGTGAATCAAGGTGCTTGGGATGGTATTCGTCACCGCTTTGAGGTGTTTGATGCAGCAGAAATCACTTGCGTCAGCCGCCCCTCGTCAGCAGCTCCAGCGGTAGGTTCGCTCTATGTCCATCAAAGACAACAACGCGCTTTAGTCGCAGAAGCTCTAGGCTTAGCGGCTCCAGAGTAAGCGTTAGACTTTAATGAAATAATGCTGGCAAAGCCCGATTTAATATCGGGCTTTGTTGTTTTTACCTAGGCTCTTCACTTGCAACCGCACCCCAAAGCCTTTCAACTGTGGCATCACGGTTACAATTCCAACGGTAATAGTTATAACGTATAGGATTTTTTTTGTAGTAATCCTGATGGTAATTTTCGGCTAAATAAAACGGTTTGGCGGGCAGTATTGAGGTGACTATTGGAGCTGTGAAAGGTTTACTCGCATTAAGCTCTTTGAGTGAGGCGTCAAAAACCAGTTTTTGGCGTTGGGATTGATAAAATAGCGCAGTGCGATAAGGTTTGCCCTTATCACAAAATTGCCCTCTAGCATTAGTAGGATCAATCGTATGCCAGTAGTAATCCACTAATTCTTTTAAGCTAACCTTGCTATCATCAAAAGTAATACGAATCGCTTCAAAATGTCCGGTATCGGTATACGAAACTTGTTTATAGGTAGGGTTTGGGACGTGACCGCCGGTATAACCGGATACCACATCAAGCACCCCTTTTTTACCCTCGAAATCCGCTTCTGCACACCAAAAACATCCCCCTGCTACCATAAGCGTCTCAGTTTTAGCCTGTGCTAAAGTATGAAAGCTTAAGAAAATTACACTGCTGGCTAAGAGCGCTGTTTTAACAAGTGACATCACATCCCCCTATAGAAATAAATGATAAGCACTTAGACTCAGTGAATGCCATCTGGTTCCACATGGACAGTAACATCGGAATGAGGAAGTAATTCCTCGACTAAATGCTCAATTTCTTCGGTGAGAGCATGGCTTTCCTGCACCGTCATTTGTCCGGGGACGGTCACATGCATATCGACAAACCAACGCCCTCCAGAGGAACGAATGCGTAAAGCATGAGCATTAGTAATACCTTGGAGTTGACTAACTGCGGTGATAATTTGCCCTTGAATCCCATTTTGCGGGGCAGTATCAATTAATTCATGTACTGCTTTTAGCCCCAATTCACCACTCACAAATAAAATAATCAGTGCCACAATAATCGCGGCGATAGCATCGGCTTTTTCCAGCCAAATAATATTGAAAGCACTACTAGCCCAGACTAAACCCAAACCTAAAAGCACTACCATAGAAGACCAAATATCAATACTAAAGTGTAATGCATCGGCCTCTAGTGCTTGAGATTTATGTTTTTCGGCAGCCTTTTTGAGCATTCTAGAGCGTGAATAGTCCACGACAATTGAAATACCCATCACAATAAACGCCCAGATCGAGAGTTCTAAATGGGTGCCGGGGTGTATTAGCCGATCAAAAGCCTCATAAATAATCCAGCCTGCCGTTAAAATAAGAATCAGGCTTTGGATGAGAGCAGAAATATTTTCTAATTTTCCATGCCCAAAGGGGTGTTTTTTATCGGCTGGCTTATCCGATACCCGCACAGTGAAATAGGTAATTAAGGCCGCCATGAGGTCTAAAGCGGAGTGTGCGGCTTCGGCTAAAATACCGAGTGAATTCGTCAGTAAACCCACGATAAATTTTAGGGTAGTTAAGCCTAAAGCGGCTAGGACGGAGGTCGCTGCAACAAGGGATTTTTCTTGGCTAGCAGCACTAGAGTGTGAGTGTGGCATAGTCATTTACAATTAGCGAAATAACATATACTAGCCGCGCTCTGCGGGGGATGCTATGGATTTTCAGCTAGCCGTTTGCACCCTCCCACACTTAGCCTCATAATACGCCCCCTTTGTCAGTGTAATGGATTGAAAGTTTTCATGGGTCATCGTTCGCGTCGTCAACCAGCACGGGTTGATCATCTTCCGCCAGTGGAGTTAACCATTGAGTCAATGACTTTAGAGGGAAAAGGAGTTGCCCACTTAGAGGGAAAGGTCATATTTGTGGAAGGAGCACTCCCCACGGAAACGGTTAAAGCCCGTTATACCCTACAAAAAAAGAGCTTTGATGAGGCCGTGACGGTCGAGGTGTTAACTCCCTCGGATGAGCGTGTTACCCCCAAATGTATGCACTATAGCGTATGCGGAGGCTGTTCTTGGCAGCATTTAGCGCCAGAGGCTCAGATTCGTTATAAGCAACAAGCACTCTTAGATCAATTAAAGCATGTGGGCAAGGTCGAACCGGACACCGTGCTGGAGCCGCTACGGGGAGATATTTGGGGTTATCGGCGCAAAGCCCGTTTGGGGGTGCGCTATGTACCTAAAAAAGGCAAGGTATTAGTCGGGTTTCGGGAGCGTGAGGGTTCCTTTTTAGCCGATTTAACTCGCTGTGAAGTACTACATCCAAGTGTGGGCGAGCATTTAGTCGATTTGCAGCAGTTAATGAGTAGCATGTCGCAAAAAGAACGTATTCCACAGATTGAGGTGGCGGTCGGTGATAATGCAACCGCGCTGATTGTGCGCCATCTAGAGCCATTAACCGCGCAAGACATAGAGCTATTACGTGCCTATGGCGAGCGCATGAATCAGCAAATTTATTTGCAACCTAAAGGCCCCGATACCGTGCATTGCATTTGGCCTACTACACCAACTCTATATTATGAGCATCCGCAGTTTAATACCCGTGTAGAGTTTGGGCCGCAGGATTTCTTTCAGATCAATCAGTCGATTAATCGTCTCATGGTCAAACGGGCTGTAGAACTATTAGACCCTCAAGCGAATGAAACGGTACTCGACTTATTCTGTGGTTTGGGAAATTTCACGTTGCCTTTAGCACAGCAGGCCATGCAAGTCACAGGTGTGGAAGGCGATGCGGTAATGGTGAAGCGGGCGAAACATTCCGCAGAACTCAATGACATTCATAATACGGATTACCATGCTTGTAATCTGATGGATGATGATGCTTTAAAACAGCAAGCTTGGTTAAAACGCCACTATGACAAGATTTTACTAGATCCCCCCCGTGCAGGTGCGATTGAGATCATGCCGTATATCGGACGTTTAAAAGCCAAACGCATTGTCTATGTGTCTTGTAATCCCGCAACACTTGCAAGGGATGCCCATGAACTAGTAAATACGCATGGTTACCGGCTAACAAGTGCCGGAGTCATGGATATGTTCCCACATACTTCCCATGTGGAATCTATTGCTGTTTTTGATAAATAATAATGAGTTAGGATTTGATACTAATGAAACAACCTTTAAAGGTGCGCCTGTTATTTGCCTTATTAATGTCCTTTTCGATGGCGCTACTGATGACCTTTATCATTGTGGCGCTTAATACTGGCTTTTCGAATGGCTTTTTATTGCGTTGGGGAACAAGCTTTATTACTGCATTCCCCATTGCCTTTGGAGCCGTATTAGTAATAGCCCCTCAAGTACAAAAGTTAGTACTCCGTCTGACATAAACTAATAGGGCTAATAGAACTAATACTAACCATTCAACGCTACCGCCACCGCCTGAAGACGTAGTCGTGGTGGTGGCTACGGCGGGGGTAGAGGGAGTTGGGATTGTGGGTGTTACAGACTCGGTAGAGGGGGTTGATTGAGTCGGGGTGTTGGGTGTTGGCATAGCAGGTGTTGGAGTGGTAGTCACAGACTCAGTAGGTGTCACTGGAGTAGGAGCAGCCTTAATCGTTACGGTAATGGTTGTACTTGCACTTAAACCCACATCATCGGTGACAGTGAGTTTAAAGACTAAGCTTTGAGGCTGGCTCGGTGCGGTAAAAGTAGCTTTGGCTTGAGTGTTGTTGCTGAGTTTTACTGTTTCGCCTTGCACTTGTTCCCAGCGATAGGCTAAGCCTTGAGTATTGTAACTATCATCACTGCTAGCCGAAGCATCTAAAGTCGCGGTTTGTTTAACGATAGTTGCAGCAGCCTTGCCTACCGCAACAGGTGGGGTGCTGACCGCATTCACCGCATTAAAAGCATCTAATAATCCCGCCCCACATTGTCCAGCACATAATGTTTGAGTTCCGCTACTAAAGGTACGAGTGCTTTGTTTTAGTTTACTTTCAATTAGAGCAGGAACAGAGTCTGTCGCTACTTTTCCATTAGTCAGATTAGGGTTAGCCGCTAACATTAAAGCACTCACACCAGTCACTAGTGCGGTAGACATACTAGTACCAGTCATAGAGCTATAGGTGGCACTTAAGGGGGCATCATAGCCCGTGTTATAGGTAGATAGGATATCAACTCCGGGAGCCAGCAAATCCACCGCGCTACCCCGATTACTAAAGCTTGCCATTTGCCCGGCATAATCCGCAGCACCTACTACAATCACATGCTCACAGTTCGCAGGCATTTGTTGGCTGACCGAAATCGCGGCATTACCGGCGGCGACCACGACCACGACCCCTTTACGGTTAGCACTATCGAGGGCGGTTTGTAGGGTAGGTGAGCAAATAGCACTACGTCCACCAAGGCTTAAATTTAAAATCCGTGCGGGGTGTTGATTGATAGGGGTATTGAGTACAGGCTCACCAATCGCCCAATAGATAGCATCAATTAGATCCGAGGTATAACCCCCATTAGCGCCCATAATCCGTGCATTGAGTAGGGTGCTATTAGGGCTAACACCAGAAATACCTTGTTCGTTTTGCCGTGCGGCGATGAGTCCAGCCACATGGGTGCCATGCCATTCGGTAGTATCTAGCGTACCTTGATCGGTAGGGTCGCTATCGCGGGCATCATTATCACGCGCCACGTTGGCATTACTAATAAAATCATAGCCAGAGAGAGCAGCACTGTGTCCTACAAGGTTAGCATTAAGATCAGGATGCTCGGTAATCCCAGTATCAAGCACGCCAATGACAAGCGATGAGTCGCCTTGGGTAATAGACCATGCGGCTTCTGCATTAATAGCACTGAGATAGTTAGCTTTAGGGGCAAATAAATAGGATTGTTGAGTATAAAAAGGGTCTTGTGGTTGTAATAAATTGGGGTGCAGAGGGATATCGGGTTCAACACTGACCACACCCGGCAAAGTCGCTAGGGTATCTGCGTAAACTTGGGCGGCTTCAAGGGTCATGTTTTGTCTAGCGACTAAGACATCTGCTCCGGTAGCAAGGGTACGAGTATGTTTTAGGTCTAGACCCGTTAGATCTTCCGCTGCTTGGGTCATGAGATTTTGATGGGCTAGTTGATTAGAAGCACTCATAGCCCCAATAGTAGGTTCGTAATTAATAATAAAACGATCTGTTGTTATGAACTCCTCTGTGTATCCTAAACTAGGTAAGACTAATCCAGCACAGAGTAAAGCAGTACGCCATCCATTGAGCATTAACATAATAAGCAAACCCATAAATTGATAAGGGTTAAATTACGGATTTAGCCTATGAAACCCAATGAGTGCAGGTATAAGGTGTTATAAGGTTAAGATTAATACCCTTAATGGATTTAAGCCGGGGATGAGCGGTAGTGAATTATTTTACTAGGTTCTGTTGACATTTACCGAGTCCAGATTAAAACAGCGACAAAATGAAGAAATGCCCTAAAGTTTTGAGCCTTCTTGTCAAACCGCGAAAAGACTCGTCGATAGTGCTTGATCTTACCAAAAAAGCACTCAATTAAGTGGCGCTCCTGATACCTCACCTTGTCATAGGTGCGGGGTTCCCGCGCATTAGAGCGTGAGGGAATCAGGGCTTCTATCTGATGCTCGTGAAGATAATCGATAAAATCTTGTGAATCATAGGCCTTATCCGCCAACAGGGCTTGAAGCGCTATTGAACCGACTAACGTCTTAGCCGGTGTAATATCCGCCGTTTGACCGGGTGTTAAGATAAAGCGTAAGGGATAACCTAATGCATCGGTTAACACATGGATTTTACAACTAAAGCCGCCAACCGAGCGCCCTAGAGCTTCGGCCTCGGCACTACTTTTTTTGCCCCTGCTGCACACGCATGGGCGCGTACCACCGTGCTGTCAATGCAGCCTTCTTGTAGATCTGGTTCGACCTGAACCGCTTGAAAGAGAGCCTCCCATACCCCTAAGGCCGCCCAGCGGTTATAACGCTTAAACACGCTATTCCAGTGACCGTACTCTGGTGGTAAGCTACGCCATTGACTACCTGATCGTAGAATCCACAACACCGCATTCAAAAACAAGCGACAGTGATCAGGGCGTCCGACATAGACACGTGGGTGGTCTTGGAGGACTTGATGAAGTACTTCCCATTGCTCATCGGTCAAAACGTAACGACTCATCTTAACTAACTGAAATTCAGTGCTTTTAGCAAATGATCGTTATAAATGTCAACAGAACCTAG
>NZ_KB904766.1 GCF_000380185.1 Thiofilum flexile DSM 14609 | reverse complement strand
ATGGACAAGTACGCTATGCGGGACACTTCTTTAAGGTATGGGATAGTTATAACCTAGCTCAATACGAGTTTCGTTCAGGCTCTTTCTCCCAAGAGGCACGAGGCCGTTGGTACTTCAATATTGTCGTAGAAGTACCCAATATTGAATTGACTGCTACGGGCGAAGTCGGCATCGATCTAGGTCTAAAAGACACTGCGACCTGTAGCAATGGGGATAAATTAGAGCGTGGTGATTTCTATCGAGAGCTAGAACCTAAACTAGGCAAAGCTCAAAAGGCTAAGCAAAAGAAACGGGTAAAGGCTATCCATGCTCAGATCAAAAATAGGCGCTTAGAGGTTATCCATCAATTTTCCAATAAAGTCGTGAAAGCAAACGGCTTAATCATCATTGGCAACGTGAGCAGCTCTGGCCTCGCTAAAACTAACATGGCNAANTCNGTTTTAGATGCGGGTTGGTTTATGCTCAAAACACAACTGAAATATAAAGCGAGTGCGCGGTCGGGTGTGTTTCTAGAAGTCAATGAAAAGTACACTACCCAGACTTGTTCGTGTTGCGGCTGTATCAGCCCTAATAGTCCGAAAGGTAGAGCGGGTCTTGGAATAAGAGAATGGTCTTGCCCTGAGTGTGGGGTGCTGCATGATAGAGATATTAATGCCGCAAAGAACATTCTTGCGCTCGGACATGAGCGTCTGGCAGCAGGAATCCCCGTCCTTTAGGTCGGGGAGGATGTCAATAGTTTGAATAGATTATTTATTCCGGTGGATGCTTACCTACTGAAAAAAGAATAGCTCTGAGATTCTGCAGGGCAATCCGATTTAATTGCAGCGCTTCTACAGTAGCTCGTCCGGTGGGTGTTAAACCTAAAATCAGCGTGTACTCTTCATTCCAAGCAAAATGCTCTGCCCAATTATGTTTTCTAGGATGGTACAGATCCACCATAGTATTAGTAGGAGGGTCAATAGCTTGAGTTTTATTGTATTTATGCCCATTACACCCAGCACAAGCGAGAGCTAAATTATCTAGTTCAGTTACACCACCTAGAGAGCGTGGATAAATATGTTCAACGCTAAAGGACTGCGGAGAAAACTGAGCTTGACTGAGACAATACTCACAACAACCCTTAGCTCTATCACCTACTAATTGACGGATTTGTTGTGTCACACGTTGATCAGGCATAGTCGGGTGTCCTAATGCCTAAGTTTTGCATCAGTGTGGTAATCGATATTTGGCGTATAAAAGCTAGTTTGGTCAGGGCCTGCATACGTACTACATTGAGCTGTTCTAGTTGGTCGTTTAATTTGAGTAGTTCCTGATGTTCTTCCGGTGTCAGGGTCTCTTCTTGGCGTTTTTGTTCTAGTTGCGTCCAGCGTTTTTGTTCTTGAGCGGGTAAGCCTTGATTAATGTGGGTTAGTAGTTGTACTTCAGTCGTGGGAATACTAGGCGCTTTGAGTTTGGCTCTGAGAGTGAGTACTTTAGCAACAAAGGCCTCTAGGTCATTAGCCGGTAGATTAGCGACACTGTGTAATAGTTGTTCAGTTGAAACCTCAGAGGTAATTTTAACAGTAGGCATAATCACGAACCTCATATGGATAATCGTTTGATTATAACACTCAAATGAGTGAGGGCGGATGTTTTAAAAGGGCGTTAGATAGGTTGAAAGCCCTTAGTAGAAGTGAGAGCTATCTGTTAAAGCATTAACCCTGGTCGTGACTTGACTAGGGCATTGCGCCATAATCGCCGCTTTTTATCCCATGAGGCGATGATATGTGGTTTAAAAATCTCTATCTCTATCGATTACCGGCTGAGTTCACCCTCAATGTGGAGGATTTACCTGATCAATTAGCAGGCCAAGCCTTTCAAGGCTGTGGTAGCGATCAACATGAAAGTACGGGCTGGGTGTCCCCGTTTGGGCGCGAATCTGAACAATTAGCCCTAGTGACTCAGGGCTATGTGCTGGTACGTATGGCGCATCAAGAGCGTATTTTGCCCTCCTCAGTGATTAAAGAAGAACTAGAGGAGCGAGTCCAAGCACTGGAGGAGAAAGATAATCGTAAGGTAGGCACCCGTGAGAAAAAGACCTTACGTGAGCAGATTGAATTTGAATTACTCCCCCGCGCCTTTACCCGTACCCGCCAATTAGATGCATGGATTGATCTGGCGAATGGTTGGATGGTGGTGAATACCTCTAGCCCTAATCAAGCCGAGCGCTTGACGAGTTTATTACGTAATACTATTGGTAGCTTACCCGTGACCTTGTGGTCGGCAGGTAATAAATTGCCCGTGTTAATGACGCAATGGATTAAAGATAATCAAGCACCTGCTCCGTTTTTATTAGGGGATGAGTGTGAGTTACGCGCACCTGGTGAGGCGGGGGCAGTTGCGGTGTTTAAAAAGCACGAACTTAATACCGAAGAGGTAATGAGTAATCTCAATGCGGGTAAGGTCGCGGCAAAACTCATGCTCACTTGGGCGGATAAAATGAGCTTTATTCTCACCGATACCCTGCAAATTAAGCGTGTGAAATTTCTTGATCTACTGACGGAGCGTCTGGACGACAGCAATGCTGAAACCTATGCCGAGCAATTAGATATTGAGTTTGCGCTTATGACGGGTGAGGTGAGTTTATTACTTCAGGATCTCGCGCAATGTTTAGGGAGCGAAACTCTGGCTCCATAGAGTTTCCTCTTCGCTAGTGGCTTGATAATCAGGTTTCCAACGATAAATCTTTAAATTAACCTTCCCATTATCTTGAAACACGATGCCTTCGGATTCTAATAATAAACGTTGATGATGGGCGCTATCCGACGAGAGCTTACCTAGACTCAGGCTACCTTGGGCATTGATCACTCGTTGCCAAGGTAGGTCTGAATCGTGGGGTAAGGCATGTAAAGCATTCCCCACCATTCGCGCATGGCGTGGTAGGCCTATCATGCGTGCAATATCTCCATAGGTCGCTACTTTACCTAGAGGAATATCCTGCACCTGGCGGTAAATTTGTTGATAATAATTAAGCGTTGTTTGAGCATTATGCGGCATATTGGGTATCGATTAACTGGTGAAGGGCTGCATTATAGTATGCTCTAACGCGTGTCATTTACAGCCAAACCGCTACTTACACTTGCCCAAAGTGAGTAGGCTCACCTAAGATAGCCATTCTTGCTATACAATACTTTAGGGGTTAACGGCGTGCGTTTATCGGTTGAAGAGTACCGTCATTGGTCACATAAAAAAGTTACGCTCTTAGGCATGTCAGGCGTGGGGAAAACTCACCTATCAGGTATGTTACGTCAGCATAACTGGTTTCATTATTCGGGGGATTATCGTATTGGGGCGCGTTATTTAGACGAAGCAATTCTCGATATGATTAAAGAGCAGGCCATGCAAGTACCCTTTTTGCGCGATCTGTTACGCAAAGATTGGATTTACATCCGCAATAATATCACCGTCGATGATTTAGGGCCGGTATTAGCCTTTGTGGGAAAACTCGGTAATCCTAGTCTAGGTGGTGTTGCCTTAAACGATTTTGTGCGACGTCAGGCACAATATCGTGAGGCCGAAATTAAGGCTATGCTAGATGTACCGGAGTTTATTCAAAAAGCTCATACCATCTATGGCTACGAGCATTTTGTCAATGATGTGGGGGGGAGTCTTTGCGAATTAGATCAGCCCGGTATTATTGAGTTATTAGCCGAGCACACCCTGATTCTGTATATTCAAGTGACCACTAAAGCTGAAGAGCAAAAGCTGATTGATCGCGCTAAAAGTGATCCTAAACCCTTGTATTATCGCCCCGACTTTTTACAGCAGCAATTGGCTATTTATTTACAAGAGCAAGGTTTGCCCCATGCTGAGGCTCTAGTGCCGGATGATTTTACTCGCTGGGTATTTCCGCGTTTATTCCATTCACGGCTGCCGCGTTATGAAGCGATTGCGCGGGATTATGGCTATACCGTCACCTCCGAAGAAGTGGCTGCGGTCAAAAATGAGGCCGATTTTAATAGATTAATTGAAAGCGCACTTGCGCGTAGTAAGAGTTAAACGATTCCATGCCTGTTGTTGCCCATTCTCAGTTGCCTGCCTTTGAGCGTTTACGTGAAGAAGGCCATGTGGTGCTCGATGAAAGTCGGGCGGCTCATCAAGATATTCGTGAACTGCATATTGGTTTATTGAATATGATGCCAGATGCTGCATTGATGGCAACCGAGCGGCAATTTATTCGTTTAATTAGTGCCTCTAACTTAATTGCTCAGTTTCATGTGCATGTATTTACTTTGCCTAGTATTGTGCGTGGTGAGAAGGCGCGGGCTTATATTGAGCAGTACTATGAAACCTTTGCCGACTTACGCCGCGAGGGTTTGGATGCTCTCATTCTAAGCGGTGCTGCACCAGTCGCTCCGAATCTTAATGAGGAGCCTTATTGGCAGGAGTTAGTGGAAGTCATTGAGTGGGCGAATGAGCATGTCACGACCACCCTATGCTCCTGTTTGGCAACGCATGCAGTAGTCGAGCATTTATATGGTTTAAAACGCCAGCGCTTACCAGAGGGGAAATGTTGGGGCGTATTCTCTCACACCCTAACAGCACCAGAGCATCCTTTGATATCGAATCTTAATACGCAGTTTGATACCCCGCATTCACGTTTTAATGATGTCAGTCGGGCAGCATTTGAGTCAAAAGGCTTAAAAGTATTGGTGGAGAGTCAAAAGGCGGGGGTGCATATTGCAGTCAGTCCTGATTTATTTCGCTGGATTTTTCTGCAAGGCCATCCTGAATACGATCGAGCGAGCCTATTAAAAGAATATAAGCGTGATATTACTCGTTGGCATGCAGGGCAATATAAAGTTTGCCCCCCCATTCCTTATCGCATGTTGGATGAGCGTTTAACTCCACTCTTAAATGATTTTGCACATCGGGTCGCAGACGCTAAAATTAATAATAGCCCTATGCCCGATTTGCCAGAGACGTTGCTTTGGGGAGGTATTCATAATACGTGGGGAGATACCGCCAAAGCTTTGTTTAGCAATTGGATCGGCAAAATGTATCAAGTCACGCATCATGAGCGTAATATTCCTTTTATGGCGGGTATAGACCCTCATGACCCCTTAGGATTGATAGGAAAGTAAGCATAATGCTACGCTGGCTATTAAGAATTACGACCTTAGTACTCTTTAGCATTAGTGCCTATACGGCACTGAGTTATTGGCGGTATGATGAGTATGCTATTGATGCGGCTCGATTATTTAGCCAGCAAATTACTCCTGAAATACTCAGAGAGAAGGTTGATGCGGCGATTGCGGCAAATCGACCGGATGAGGCACGTTTATATTTACAACTCGGTCAAACTTTTGGTGTATCCCTGAATCAATCGCGCTATGATGCTGCTTTGCAAGCCTTAGATTCGCCATTTAATCATGCTACGCGCACTGTGACCGAGTTCACGAATGGCTTTTTAGATGGCTCAGCAGAAACAGAGGCGGGGGTGATCGGGGCTATTGCATCCGATTTTACGGTGATTGGAGATGTGCGTGATTTGTGGGAGCAGTATAGTTTATACACTCAAAATCAGCCTACCAATGACTTAGTAGTGGCCTTAGCTGGTGTCGGTGTTGGGCTAACAGCCGCTACTGTGGTGAGTGTTGGTTCGTCCAGTCCTGTAAAGGCTGGTGTGTCTACCTTAAAAATAGCGACCCGTACCGGACGTTTAACCCCGCGCTTTCAAGCCTATTTGACGCGTCAGGCGAGTAATGTATTTGACACTAGGGCTTTTTTGCACAGTGCTAAACAGGAACAAAATTTTGAAGGGATTACCCGTGCTGTGCGTGATGCTTATCACCCCGCCGCCGTTGAAACCTTATCTGGACTCGCTACACGGGCTAATACCATACGCCAAGCGAGTTCATTACTAGATACTGTTCATTTATTGCAGTATGTTGAGAGTGCGGATGATTTGCGGCGCTTAGAAAAGCTCACCGTCAAATACGGCTCTAAAACTAAAGGTATTATGCTCTTACTAGGTAGGAGTGCCATAGGCACGATACGTGTGCTACGGCGTACTACAGAACTAGTAGTGAGTTTAATGTCTACTTTACTATCGTTTTTAGGTATGTTACTGGTCTGGCGCCGCTAACTTACATGTAATTCTACCGCAGGAATAAAAGGAGGATGGGCTATGCAAGAAGATAAAGATAACCCACGTTATGTCAGTCGTTTAACTCGTGATACTTTAGCACTCGTTTTAGCGGGTGGGCGTGGTTCGCGTCTGTATGAGATGACAGATCGCCGTGCTAAGCCCGCTGTTTATTTTGGTGGAAAATTCCGCATTATTGATTTCCCTCTCTCTAACTGTGTGAACTCCGGTATTCGCCGTATTGGTGTACTTACACAATATAAAGCCCACTCCTTGATTCGTCATATTATGCGCGGTTGGTCAAGCTTCCGTAGTGAGCTAGGTGAGTTCGTCGAAGTATTACCAGCCTCACAACGTACCGATGGTGATTGGTATCAAGGTACTGCCGATGCGATTTATCAAAATCTTGATATTGTTGCCACGCTACGTCCTAAGTATGTATTAGTCTTATCAGGCGATCATATTTACAAAATGGACTATGGGCAAATGCTGGCGTTTCACGTTGAAAAAGGGGCGGATATGACCGTTTCTTGTGTCGGCGTATCGCTCGAAGATGCTAAAGGCTTTGGGGTGATGAATGTCGATGAGAACCATCGTGTTGTAAGCTTTGATGAAAAGCCTGCTGAACCTAAACCAATGCCCGGCTCGGATAGTGTTGCGTTGGCGTCTATGGGTAACTATATTTTCAATACTGACTTCTTATTCGAGCAGTTGCAAAAAGATGCGGAAAATCCTAATTCTAGCCGTGATTTTGGCAAGGATATTATTCCCGGATTATTGGATAGCCATAAAGTCTATGCCTATCCGTTTAAAGATCCTGTCACAGGTGAACAACCTTATTGGCGCGATGTGGGAACGGTGGATGCATTCTGGGAAGCCAATATGGAATTGGTCTCTATCCAGCCCGAATTAAACTTATATGACGAGAGTTGGCCTATTTTGACTCATCATCGTCAGCTACCCTCGGCTAAATTCGTTTTCCATGAGCCAGGACGGGAAGGTAAGGCATTAAGCTCTATCGTATCAGCCGGTTGTGTGATTTCAGGGGCAGATGTACGCAATTCTTTATTGTTCTCGAATGTTAAAGTGCATTCTTATGCACAAGTGCGCGATTCGGTTATTTTACCTGAGGTAGATATTGGACGGCATTGCCGCATTTATCGTGCGATAATTGATCGTGGCTGTGTCATTCCAGAAGGTATGGTGATTGGTGAAAATCACGAGGAAGATGCAAAACGTTTCCGTGTGACCGCTAAAGGGATTACCTTGGTAACGCCCGATATGCTAGGTCAAAAAGGCCCTGCTAGCGTAGGTTAGCATAGGGTTTTTGCTAGAGAGCGTACTTGTACGCTCTCGATGACCGAAAGTGATCTGCTTTACCACAGTCTCTCTTCTGAGGCGTCTATGGCAATTGGAATGGGACAGCGGGAACAGGCGATAACGGACTATTTACGTGCTCTAACCAAACTGAGCTACAGACGTTTTCACATCTGGATGGACTCGAACCACCGACCACGCGATTATGAGTCGAAGTAACCGTCATCTACACCACGCTGATTAACCGGGAACTATCGCAAGCAGCACAGAAAGGTTATACCAAAAATAACGAAGTAACTGCTTACTAGACCACGGAAATATTTTTATACCATAAGTTTAATGTTATTAAAATAATAAATTTCAAACCTATTAATTGTCAGTCTGTCCCTCTAGCACAACGGTCAAGTAATAGATCCCTACGAAAAATATTCCATGCTATTATCAATCTGACGATTTTAACCTAAGGAGGCATCTCATCATGCCTATTATACAGCCACAGGTTTCTAGTACAGATTTATTACACAGTGCCGAGCATCTACCTCTAGAAGAACTAGAGCAATTCGTTGCTAAAGTTATTGCGTTACGCGCCCGCCGAGTGGCAAAAAGCTTAAGTACTCAAGAAAGCAAGTTATTGACTCTAATCAACCACCCTGTTCCTGTGAATCTACAACAGCGCTACGATGAGTTAACTATTAAACAAGGTCGAATAGGTTTAGATCAACAAGAAATATCTGAGCGTATACAAATAATTGAAAAAATTGAGAGTTTTGATGCAGAACGCTTGCAGCATTTAGCGACTTTAGCCCGGTTGCGTCAGATATCCCTGCCTCAGTTAATGCATGACTTAGGTATTCAGCAGCCCGATTATGTCTGAGTATATTGCTAAAGCCTTACGGCTTAAGGTGGCTGAACGAGCCAAAGGTTGTTGTGAGTATTGTTGGAGCCAAGCACTGTATGCGACACAATCCTTTTCAATTGATCATATATTTCCTGTAAGTTTAGGTGGTATAACGGAGGCAGATAATCTGGCGTTATCCTGCCAAGGTTGTAATAGCCATAAGTCTAATAAGCTTGAGGCCTATGATCCTATTACCCAACAAAGTACAGAGCTATATAATCCACGCAAGCATTTATGGAGTGAGCATTTTAGTTGGAGTGATGATTATCTATTGATTATTGGATTAACCCCTGTAGGGCGGGGGGCTGTAGAGGCGTTGCATTTAAACCGTGCTCCATTATTGAATTTACGTCGAGTACTTTATGCAATGGGTGAGCATCCGCCTGTCATTTCTTGATATTTATTAGTGCTGGCTATAGCTTTGAAGTATAGACTCTAAACCCATGCCCAAAACCGCCCACTTGCAATTACCCAATGGTCAGACTGTTGATATCCAATTACAGTTATCTGCCCGTAATCAGTACATACGTCTGAGCTTTAGCGCCCGCAACGTTTTGCGTGTTTCTGGTCCTAGCTATTGCACTCATCAGCAGCTATTGGAGTTTGCCCGCCAACAGGGTGAGCAAATTGTACAATGGTTACAGGTAGCGGAAGCTAGGCAGTTGCAAGACAGTACCTCTGAACTATTGCCGCAGCAACTGGAGTTACAGGCTATCAATAAGACTATACCCGTGGAATATCGAGCTAAAGCGGGCGATCGTCTGACCCTTACTCTTAAGGATGGCGGGCTATTGATAGAAGGCTCTATCGATGATCCGAAGTCATGCCAGACACTGTTACAGCGTTGGCTGCTGAAAATGGCACATCACCATTTGCCACAACAACTGGCTCAAGTGGCGGAGGAAATTGGCCTTCGTTATACCAAAGTGGCAGTTCGCAATCAGCGCGGACGTTGGGGGAGTTGTAACAGTTATCATTACATCAGTCTTAATGCCAAGCTGTTATTTCTACCACCGGAACTAGTGCATTATGTGTTGGTACATGAGCTTTGCCACACAGTACACCCCAATCATTCGCCTGCTTTTTGGGAGCTGGTCAGTCGTTTTGAGCCAAAGCTGAAACAGATACGACAGCAAATGAAACAAACTGCTCAATGGATACCAAGCTGGGTTTGAAGTAGCACCATAATACTTATTTCAATACTTTATTTACTGCACAAATCGTAAGTCGGTGATATCATTTTAATTAAATAAACTCTAGACAAATCAATATATTTTCGTCTTATTAAAAGGCGGCATAGATATATAAGAGCTACCTAATAAAAGAGTAAATAAAATTAGAGGATGTATTATGGCAAAAGTAAAAGTAGAAAAAGGACGAGCAACCATCAATAATTTACCACAAGGTATTGAAGTAATTATTCCGTCTAAAAAAAGATATTTCATGATTGTTTTCTTATCATTTTGGCTTTTTGGATGGTTCTTTGGTGAGCTGGGCGCAATCAAGAATCTCCTAGATTGGGAGGATAAATTACCCAATCTTTTTATGATTGTTTGGCTTTGTGGTTGGACAGTGGGTGGGGCATTTGCCATTGTGACATGGTTCTACAATGTAAAGGGTAAAGAAGTAGTAAGAATTGATGGGCAAGAATTAAAATATGTAAGGGATTTTTTTCTATTTAAACGCTCGAAAGAATATGATGTGATAAATATAAAAGATCTTCGAGTAAACCTTAATAGTTCAAATAATAATGGTATAGAATATTTGGGAATTAGTGGTGGAACTATTGCTTTTGATTATGGGCGTAGCACTCATGTATTTGGTACAGGTTTAGATGAAGCAGAGGCTAAGCATATTATCCAAACAATTAAAAATCGATATAAAAACCTCTAACAAAATACCTCAACTAGTATTCATTAGCCTAGACTAAAGCCTCCCCATAATCCTATTATGAAGGAGGCTTTGAAGCTAATTACACAATTTTCTTCATAGCGGTCATATAGCCGCGTAATTCCTCGCCTACAATCTCAACGGAGTGATTGCGGATGATAGAATTAATTTGTACTAATAATTGGTTATCAACACCATTATCTTTCACACTTAAACCCTTACCAATCACATCAGACTTAATGCCTTTCATGAAAGGAGCGAGTAATGGACGGGCGGCTTGGTCGAATAAATAGCAACCGTATTCCGCCGTGTCAGAGATAACCACATTCATTTCATACAACTTGCGACGTGCAATGGTATTCGCAATCAATGGGGTTTCATGGAGTGATTCGTAGTAAGCAGACTCTTCTACAATACCCGCATGAACCATGGTTTCATACGCGAGTTCTACCCCAGCACGTACCATAGCGACCATTAGAATACCTTTGTCAAAGTACTCTTGTTCGCTAATTGGCTCACTCGTAGCGGCTTGCTTTTCAAATGCTGTTTCAGCAGTAGCTGCACGCCAGCGGTGTAGATCGTAGTCATCCTTAGCCCAATCCGCCATCATGGTGCTAGAGAATTTACCGGACATAATATCGTCTTGATGCTTTTGGAACAGCGGACGCATAATGTCTTTTAATTGCTCAGACAATTCAAACGCTTTCACCTTAGCTGGATTGCTTAAGCGATCCATCATATTGGTAATACCACCGTGCTTTAAGGCTTCGGTGACGGTTTCCCAACCGTATTGTACCAATTTAGCGGCGTAAGCAGGCTCAATCCCTTCTTCGATCATTTTGTCATAGCAAAGAATCGAACCGGTTTGGAGCATGCCACAGAGAATAGTTTGCTCACCCATGAGGTCAGATTTTACTTCTGCGATAGGCGAGGATTCCAATACACCTGCACGATGTCCGCCAGTCGCTGCTGCTAAGGCTTTTGCAATGCGCAAACCATCGCCATTAGGATCATTTTCACGGTGTACTGCAATCAGGGTAGGGACACCAAAGCCGCGTACATATTCGGCACGTACTTCTGAACCTGGACATTTAGGGCACATTAAAGTGACAGTAATGTCTTTACGAATTTGCATGCCTTCTTCTACGAGATTGAAACCGTGTGCATAGTCAAGGCAAGCACCGGATTTCATTAAAGGCATAATGGCATTCACAACAGAGGTGTGTTGCTTATCAGGAGTCAGATTCATCACGATATCAGCACTGGGAATCAGCTCCTCGTAGGTGCCGACTTTAAAACCGTTTTCAGTGGCGTTTTTCCATGATTTGCGTTTTTCAGCGATGGCTTCAGGGCGTAGCGCGTAGCTCACATTCAGGCCGCTGTCACGCATATTTAAACCTTGATTCAGGCCTTGAGCACCACAGCCGACAATAACGATCTTTTTGTCACGGATGTAATCAATACCTTCTGCAAATTCCTCAGACTCCATAAAGCGGCACTTGCCTAGCTCTTCTAATTGAACACGCAATGGCAAGGTGTTGAAATAATTCTGACCCATGTCAGCTAACTCCCAATTCGGAATAGAATGATAGATTGAACAGCGCACTTTAATAGAACAGCAGCACTACGTAAACAGCTATCTACGTTTCAAGGATACTCGCTTAGGGTTGATCAATTTAGGATAGGCACTCACGAAGGTGTAAGGGATAGGGAGGGGATAGGAAACTGCTGACTACTGGGTTCTAGTTCAAAATAATTGCTTGGAATAGTAAATAACTGCGGGTCTAGGGGAGCTACTTTAATCTCAGCCAGTTCTTCTACCGTATTTTGTACCATATTATGACTACTCAACACTAAACTAGCCTCAAAAATTAGGCTACTGAGATTGACAGTAATTTTGGGTTGTTCTTGGATATAGGCAGCTTCTTCAGAGAGTTGATTCATAAAATCAAATAGGGCATGAAGCTGCTCAAAATCGTGGGTATTGATCACAGTGTGAGGTGCATAACAAAAGGTGCGTAGGAGTTGAGTACGTATTTTAAAATGAGCTATTTTACAAGGCTTGCCTAAGATCATGTCGGTGCGTTGTTCGTATTCAACGGTGATGGTGGGGCGCGGAATTTTGAGCATCTTCTCCGCTTGTTCGAGGCGCTTTAAGGCGATTACGCGCTGCGGTAGCGGTAATTCTTCAATTTGCTGCTTGAGCTGTTGAGTGAATTGTTGTTGCATGGTGGCTAAGTATTGAGTGCGAGAGCGTAGAGTTTCTAAGGTATTCACGACATAGGTCTGGGTTTTAGGATCAACCATCAGTAAGGTTTGAGTATCATGGTCATAAATGAGGTAAAGCTGACCTCCATTGCGTTCCATGCGAACCTTAGACCCCTGAATTTGAATAATGGTTGGATTGCCGAATACACTATTAGCCTGATGGGTATAGATTAATTCGGTATCAGCCAAGAGCGAGTCATGGTATAAACACAGGCTCATAACTGTAAGAAAACAGAACAGACGGTGGTACATCAGCACAATAGTAACTTCCGTAATGTATTGGGGGGGTGTGGCAGGCACTCATTAAGCGTGGCTGAGTATAAAATATACAATAAAATAGCTAATCTTGCTCAATAGATGCGTAAAATGCTTAGCAATAGGTATGCCGCTTAACATTAGTGTAAAATTTTTCTGGAGCCAGTTTGAAGTAGTTCATCAATAGGAGATATTTCACTGGTATGGCTAAAGATTTTTAAAGATAAAGATCGTTTTGACAACGAGTGAGATAAAACTTGACTCAACATTCAACACAACAACCACAAACCATTGAACATCAGTCGCGTCAATCGGTGTGGGTATACGGTTTTAAAGGAGTGATGTGGGTGTTCTCCTTAGTGAGTAAGATATTTCGGATTGGCTTTGTAGCAGCGCTAATTATTGGCTTATTGGCGCTGATCGTATACGCCATGCAATTAGATGAGCAGGTTAAAAACCAATTTGAGGGCAAACGTTGGGAGTTGCCAGCACGTGTTTTTGCGCGTCCCTTGGAGCTATTCAAAGGCCAAGTATTATATGCAGATCACCTAGAGCGTGAGCTTAAATTACTGGGTTATCGTCAAGTCGAAGAGGTCGCTGAAACGGGGCAATATTTACGTCAGAACAATACCTTTGATTTATATAGTCGAGGTTTTGAGTTTGCAGATGATCGTGAGGCCGGACGCCATATTAAACTGGTGATCAATAAGGGTAAAATCAGCGAGCTACAAGAAATAGGTAAGGGCGAAGTCGCACAAATGCGGGTGGAGCCACTATTAATTGGTAATTTTTATCCGCGCAAAAATGAAGACCGTATTCTAGTCCATCATAGAGATATGTCTCCGGTACTACTCAATGGCTTGATTGCCGTGGAGGATCGCCGTTTTTATGAGCATAAAGGGGTTAATCCACTGGCTATTGCGCGTGCCATGCTGGCGAATATGAGAGCCGGCGAAGCGGTGCAGGGCGGGAGTACGATTACCCAACAATTGGTGAAAAACTTTTATCTTAGTAATGAGCGCAAACTAGAACGTAAGCTTAAAGAAGCGCTGATGGCAGTATTACTAGAACTACATTACTCCAAAAACGAAATTCTCGAAGCCTACCTCAATGAAATTCACCTGGGTCAAGATGGGGGGCGGGCGATTCATGGCTTTGGTATGGCGGCGCAATTTTATTTTAACCGCCCAATCAAAGAGTTAAAGCCAGAGCAGATTGCCATGTTAATTGGTTTAGCTAAGGGTGCTATTTACTACAATCCCCGTAAATACCCTGAGCGTGCTTTAGAGCGTCGTAATTTAGTCTTGACGGTCATGGAGCAAGAAAAGGTGATTACGCCAGAGGCTGCCGCAGAAGCACGGGCTAGACCACTAGGTATTGCAGCACTTCAGCCGAGTTCAGGAGCAAGTCCCTTCCCAGCCTATCTTGATCTAGTGCGGGAACAATTAAAGCGTGATTATCGTGAAGAGGATGTGCGTAGTGAAGGTTTGCTAATTTTCACGTCCATGGATCCTATTGTGCAGCTCATGGCAGAAAATATTCTCATTAAGCGTGTTGAGCAATTAGAACGTGCGGGGCGTATTACTAAAGGTATGCTCAATGGGGTAATGCTGATTAGTACGGTACAAGGGGGGGAGGTCATAGCATTAGTCGGGGGGCGTAATGTGCGCTATCCAGGCTATAACCGCGCCTTAATGTCTAAGCGTCAGATTGGTTCCTTGGTAAAGCCAGCGATTTATCTAGCTGCCCTTGAAAACCCCGGTAAATATACCCTAGCTACCCGCATTAATGATGGCCCTGTGACGGTAAAATTAGGAAAAAGTAAATTCTGGGAGCCGGGCAATTACGATAAAAAGCATATGGGGTATGTAACCTTATTCAAAAGCCTGAGCTTATCCCGTAATACTCCTGCCGTGAGGGTAGGGGTGGATGTGGGTTTAGAGCGGGTGACTCAAGTCTTAAAAGGCTTAGGGATTACCACGCCCATTCCTCAATACCCCTCGATTTTATTAGGGGCGCTAGAGATGAGTCCTATGGATGTACAGCAAATGTACCATACCATAGCGGCGGGCGGCTCATACTCACCACTACGGGTTATTCGCGGTGTTATGAATGAGGGGTCTGGTCAAGTATTAACCCGTTATCCTTTAACCGTGCAGCAAGCAGCGAAACCAGAGTCGGTTGAATTACTCACCTTCGGTATGAATGGTGTCACCACTGTAGGTTCGGCTAGAGCTTTACAAAGCTATCTCCCTGCATGGAAACGAGTAGCCGGTAAAACGGGTACAACTAATGATAAAAAAGATAGCTGGTTTGCTGGTTTTTCAGGTGAACATGTCATCACCGTATGGGTGGGACGTGATGATAATAAGGAAACTAATTTAACTGGTAGCACGGGAGCCTTAAAGGTTTGGGGCGATATGATGAAAGTGCTCCCTAGTAACCCATTACGTCTAGCGCAATCTTCACGTTTGGTATGGGCGGATGTTGATTCAGATACCGGACAACGTTTTAATCCAGCTTGTGGTACAGCAGTGCGCATGCCTTTTGCTAAGGGTAGTGCACCTAACCAAACCAGAGCCTGTGATATACCTATACCTACTGTGCCTAGTGGCGAGGAGGATGCTCCTCAACCTGCTAGACCTGCTCCTGCTACACGTCAGGCACAATCTGCTGGGACTCGTCCCGCACAGCCAGTGACACGTCCTGCTGCTGCACAGCCTCCGGTGACACGACCCGCACCCGTGCAGCGTCCGGCGACTCCGCCACCTCAACCTCGTCGCCCGGCACCTGCTCCTAGCGAAGGTGGTTGGGTTGATGAATTAATGCAATAGGGATCACTATGAATAAGTTACAACCAAAGGATCATTTGCGTTTAGCCGCTGTTATTGTTGTAGCATTAGGCTTACAGGCCTGTGCTCCAGCACCTATGCCGCCTGTTGCTACCGATTCGGTAGCAATTGATGCCTATCCCGACTCGAATACTAATAGTAATTATGTCGAGCCAACTAATCAGACCTATTATGATGAAGAAACCGAGGAATATTATACCGAAACCCCTGTTCCGGATGATTACCAGCCACCTATACCAACACCTATTCCGGCACCAGTAGTTGCTCCAAGGCCACGACCTGTTCCTGCCCCTGTGGTGGTAGCCCCTAAGCCGGTTAAAAAGCCACCTGTGGTCAATACTATTATTGCCAAGTCCACTACCCGTCCTTTACAGGATTTGGGGAGCGTACAGGTAGAAACTTTGGATTTAAAACGTCCTATTACGGCTACACCAACTCCTAGCCCAGCACGTCCTGTACCCGCACCGGTTCCCCGTCCTGCTGCTACATCGACCCCGCCGCTAGTCACCGAGCGGACTACACGCACGGATACACCTCCTGCTCCGCGTCCTGCGATTGCGCCACGGGCTTATCCCTTATCACCTGCTGCTGGTAGCTTATTAGAGTCGGCACGTAATGAGGCCAGTCGGAATAATTTAGGTCGAGCCGGTGAGCTAATGGAACGCGCCCTAAGAATTGAGCCTAGTAACCCCACGCTCTGGATGCAACTTGCTCAGTTTAGAAAACAGCAGGGCGATATGGCTCAAGCAGTGGCTATGGCGAAAAAAGCGGCTCAAGTTCAACCCGATGATCCAGGTTTAGAGCGCCAAACGTGGTCATTTATTGCCGATATTTATCGTGCTACGGGTAATCAAGCCGGCTTAGCGGAGGCTATGTCATATCTGTGAGTGGCGTAAATAAGGCTAAAGAGACCCCAGCAGAGATAACCATTGACCTAGAGCAATGGTTATCCGATGAGGGCGTGTTTGCCAAAGCGATTACAGGTTTTCAAGTACGTCCGCAGCAAAAAGCCATGGCCTTGGCGATTCAAGAAGCGATTCAAACCACTCGCACCGCGATTATTGAAGCGGGTACGGGAGTGGGTAAGACCTTTGCCTATCTTTTGCCCGCGTTAGCCTCAGGGCAGCGGGTCATTATTTCTACCGGTAGCAAAACCCTACAAGATCAACTCTATTTAAAAGATTTGCCCTTAGTGCGTAAGGTACTGAATAAGGGGTTGAAAACCGCTTTATTAAAAGGACGTTCCAACTATTTATGCTTACAGCGCTTAGAGTTAACCGAACGCGAGGGGCTATTTAATGACCGCCGATCCGTAGGTCATTTAGCGCGGGTTAAAAATTGGTCTGGTATATCTAGGACAGGTGATATCGCAGAACTGACGACAGTACCGCGAGATGCCGAAATTTGGGGGCGAGTCACTTCAACGATTGATAGCTGTTTGGGAGCCGATTGTGAATATTATGAAGATTGTCACGTGGTCGTAGCACGGCGTACTGCACAAGAGGCGGATGTGGTGGTGGTAAACCACCATTTGTTTTTTGCAGATCTGGCTTTAAAAGATAAAGGCTTTGCTGAGCTATTGCCGCAGGCTAATGTGGTGATCTTAGATGAAGCACATCAATTGCCAGATATTGCTTCGGATTTCTTTAGTACTACGTTTAGTAGTCGGCAAGTCTTGGATTGGGTTAGAGATACACGGACTGAGGTGCTGTTGAATGCGGCTGATTTAGTTAAGGTACGCAATGAGTTACAAGCCTTAGAAAAGCAAGTGCAAGATTTACGTTTAGCCATGGATACACCCGGGCAAAGAGCACCTTGGGCTAAGCTGCGTGATGAGCCTAGCATTGCTCAGCAGATGGTATTACTCCAAACCACTATTGCAACATTACAAGCAGAGCTTGGAGTCGTGGCGGAGCGGAGTAAAGAGCTAGCGCTGAGTTTAGAGCGCCTGAATGAGTTCCAAGATACCTTAAACCTATTGCAAACGGAGCAGGATAATAGCGTTCAGTGGTATGAAACCTTTACCCGTGGCTTTAGTTTAACCGTGACCCCGCTGAATGTAGCAGCTCCCTTGCAGCAAGTGATGCAAGAATTGCCGTGTACGTGGGTGATGACTTCAGCCACTTTATCGGTGGGGGGAGGGTTTGAGCATTTTAGTCAACGGATGGGGCTAAGTGGTGAGGTGAGTACCTTACAACTCGATAGTCCTTTTGATTATTGGCATAACTCACTTTTGTACTTACCAGCAGGTTTACCAGAGCCGCAAGATGCCGACTTTATGGATTTAATGCTGGAGGCTGCTATTCCGGTAATTAATGCCTGTGGTGGGCGCACTTTTATGCTATTTACTAGTTATCGTGCTTTAAATGAGGCCGCTGAGCGACTCAAGGATAGAATTGAATTTCCAATTCTAATCCAAGGGCAGACGTCTCAGCGGGATTTGATTGAAAAGTTTCGAGAATTAGGTAATGCCGTATTATTAGGTACGGCTTCTTTTTGGGAAGGGGTTGATATTCGGGGTGAGGCACTGAGCTGTGTGATTATTGATAAATTACCTTTTGCCTCACCGAGTGATCCGGTGTTAGTGGCGCGTATGGATGCTATTCGCCAAGCCGGAGGTAGTCCTTTTGAAGAATATCAACTTCCACAAGCTGTGATTGCTTTAAAGCAAGGAGTAGGGCGCTTGATTCGAGATCAACACGATCGAGGGGTACTGATGCTGTGTGATACACGGCTACAGACTCGCCGTTATGGTCAAGTATTTTTAGATAGTTTACCGCGTATGCCGCGTACTCAAAGACTTGAGGTCGTACAACGCTTTTTTAGCAAATCATGATATTAGCGCTTGATACCTCTAGTGAGGCTTGTTCGGCTGCCGTTTGGACGCCGAATGGTTGCTTTAGTCGTTTTGAATTAACGCCTAAAGCTCATACCCAGTTGATTTTGCCTATGATTGAACAAGTACTCTTAGAGGCAAATGTAACCTTACAACAAATTGAGGCGATAGCCTTTGGTTGTGGCCCTGGGGCTTTTACTGGAGTAAGAATTGCCACGGGTGTGGCTCAAGGCTTAGCTTTAGCCGCCGATAAACGTCTTATTCCGGTATCGACCTTAGCTGCCATGGCTCAGCAGGCGTATCAAACGCAACAAGCTGAGCAGGTCTTAGTCGCCTTGGATGCCCGTATGGGAGAGGTTTATTGGGGTAGTTATGGCCTGATTGATGGCAGAATGCAGCCATTAATGGCGGAATGTGTGATTGCTCCTAATGATGCACCTTTACCTCCAGCAGTAGCCTCCTCTTGGGTGGGTGTTGGAAATGGTTGGCGTCAATACGAGGCGTTATTAATGCCGCGTTTTGTGAATTATTTAACAGACATACAAACGGATTGTTTGCCTAATGCGACCTATGTGGCACAACTCGCCGTTTATGCCTATCAACAAGGTGAATTAATAGACCCTGCTCTAGTAGAGCCGGTCTATTTGCGTAACAAAGTAGCATTGACCACTTTGGAACGTACTGCACTCAAACCATAGCAGTTCACCTAGCATGGAAAACCTATTAATGAAACGGATAACTACTTTATCCTACACCTTTGGAGCAGCCCTGACGGTTGCAACGACACAGACCGCTTTTGCCGATGCAGCGGTTGATTTTGATCAGTTCACGACTGCCCGTGCGACGAAAGCGGTACAATCTGCGCCTCAATTTGCAGGGTCAAATGGGGCAACAACCTCTCGTAGAGGGTGTTTAGGCTATGATGCAGCGCGTTTACGTGAGAAAGCAGCGCCTTTTCATGACACCATTATGTTGTATGCTAATCGTTATGGTGTGGATCATAATCTAATCAAATCCGTGATTGCAGTAGAGTCTTGTTACAATATTACTGCGAGGTCGCCTAAAAGCGCTCAAGGTCTGATGCAGCTTATTCCGGCAACAGCCGAGCGTTTTGGAATCAGTAATCCTAATGATAGTACCCAAAATATTCGTGGGGGCGCACGCTATTTGGCATGGCTGATTGCACGCTTTAAGGGTGATGTGAGTAAAGCATTAGCCGGCTACAATGCGGGGGAAGGTTCGGTAGATAAATACGGTGGTATCCCTCCGTACCGCGAAACCCAAAATTATGTGGTTAATGTCTTAGGGCTATATCAGCGCTTAAGCAATAAAACCACGCCTACGGTCATGGCTTCCGCTACTCAAGCGTTACAGCAAGATCTAGAGGGGATTTCTGCGGAGTTGACCGCTGTGCTGCGAGGTGATGCTACTTTACCTAGTATGCCGCCTGCTGATGTCGCTACGGCCTCTAATGTCACTGTACCTGAACCTGATGCGCCGCGTGATTCCACGGCTGAGATTGAGCAAGCGGCGGCTAAAGCGGCTGCCTTAGCGGCAAGTCCTACCCTTGATTCACCCCTATTACAGCGCAATTTAGCTCAAGCTGAGCCTGCTCCACAGCCGCGTCGTGCGCCAGCACCCGCCGCCAATCGCCAAGCGAGAGTGATTCCAGTAGTGGCACATAATACTTTAAATCCAACGCGAGTTGATGCAGCGAATGAATTAGCCGCACGAGTCATTGATGGATTGATTCAAGGCGGGCCACCGATCCGTCATGGGCAGGCCGTTATTCAAGCCCAAACGACTCAGCAGCGCAATAATAATAATCGTAATAACCCTAAAGCGGTGCCGGTGCAAGCCAATAGAGCTAATCAGCGCTCTGTGAATCCTAATGTGGCAAGAGCACAAGCTCAACAAAGAGCCCAGCAAGCCAGACGCGCTAATGTGGCTCCTGTGCGAGTTAATATGCCACCGCAACGAGTTTCTCATACCTATGTCACTGCTTTATCTAAGCCCGGACGAGGTGGGTGGAATGTGAATCGAGCGCGTGCTCCGGGTTTATATAAACAATAAGAATAGGTATGATAGCTATATAGGCGTAGCGAGGCTGTATATTTCAATGGTTTATTTATCTTAAAAGCAAGACAATCTATCATGGCAGCTTGGGCTAACTCGAAAAATAAAATGAGGCTGACGTATAATGTTTGAGTTTTTTAAAGCGGGCGGTATGGTCATGTGGCCTTTATTGCTTTGTTCTATAGTCGCCATGGCTATCATTATTGAGCGTTTCTGGGCTTTACGCTCCTCGAAAATTATTTCAGTTGAAGATATCGATCGTGCTCGTAAGATGGCCGCTAGTGGCAAAATTACCGAGCCTATGCTGGAAGCTTTAAATAATAGTTCGATTATGAGCAAGGTGCTAGCTACAGGTTTAGCTAGTAGTAGTGCGCCGCGCCATATTATGAAGGAAAATATTGAAGAAGCCGGCAGGCACGCCGTACACGGTATGGAGCGCTATCTCAATGCACTAGGTACGATTGCGACTGTTTCGCCGTTATTAGGCCTATTAGGCACGGTATTGGGCATGATTGGTGTGTTTGGCGCGATTAATAAGGCCGGTTTGGGGAATCCAGCCTTATTAGCCGGGGGAATTTCAGAGGCCTTGATTACTACGGTAGCGGGCTTAGTCGTGGCGATTCCCGCCTTGATCTTCTACCGCTATTTCAAAAGCCGGGTGGATGGCTATGTGGTGCGTATGGAGCAAGAGGCGCTGAAATTAGTAGAAATTACTAATAATAATCGCACAGCTAATAGCACAGCACCTAAAGCCGCTGGATCCGCTCCTGCATCGGCGGTGAGTGCGGCAGAAAGTGCTCTACAAGCAGCGCGTGCAGCACGTTTAAGGGGGCAAGAGGCATGAACTTTAGAAACCGCTCTAAAGAAGATTTAGGCATTGATCTAACACCTTTAGTCGATGTGGTGTTTATGCTTTTGATCTTTTTTATGGTCACCTCTACCTTTGATCGCACCTCGAATCTTAAAATCGAATTACCCACCACGAATGTTAATGCTACAGCACCGATTAAAGATAAGCTGGAGTTATTAATCGATGGACAGGGACGCTATTATGTCAATGGGCGTGAGGTATTGAATAATCAGCCTGAAACCTTATTTCAGGCGATGACTCAGGCATTAAATGAAATGCCCGAAGTACCTGCTTTGGTGATTTCAGCCGATGCTAATGCGACCCATCAATCCGTCGTCACTGCGATGGAAATTGCCGGGCGCTTGGGGTTGACTAACTTTTCCATCGCCACCTCACAATCGGCGCGTAAAACACCAGCACAATAAAGGATAACCATGCCACAGGCCAGTATGACTGGGCTATCAGTTTATAAGCGCTTAGCAAAATACTCCCTTCCTTATTGGCGTTACTTATTACTGGCGGTGGTAGGGTTAATTATTAGTGCGAGTACCCAACCGCTATTCGCCGCTATTATGGGACCTTTATTAGATAAGGCTATTTTACAGCGTGATCCTGCTGTGATTAGCTGGCTGCCGTTTGGGATTATGGGGATTTTTCTCCTGCGTGGTGTGACTATGTTTATGTCTAGTTACTACATGGGGCTAGTAGGGCGTTTAATTACCCAAACCATTCGCAATCAAGTGTTTAATCAGGTATTAGCTTTACCCATTCGCTATTTCGAGCAAACCACTAGCGGAAAGCTAATGTCCCATATTTTGTATTATACTGATCAAGTGGCATCCGCCGGAACGCGTGGAATAGCCAGTCTTATTCAAGATTCCGCTACGGTTATTGGTTTATTAGCGTTAATGTTTTATCGCAGTTGGCAATTAACCCTAGGGGTATTGCTCATTGTGCCTTTAATTGCCCTCATTGTTATGTATGCCACGAAACGGTTACGCCGTATTAGCCATGCCGTACAAGACTCCATGAGTGATGTAACGCAGATTACCCATGAAGTATTAAATGGACATAAAGTGATTCGTCTGTTTAATGGTGAGTCATTTGAATCTGAGCGTTTTGCTAAAGCGAATCAGCGTAATATGCAATTGCAAATGAAGCGCATGGTGACGGAGCTATTAAGTACCCCGCTTGTACAGTTTCTAGTGGCAACGGCTTTGGCGGCGATTGTATTTCTCGCCACTCGTGAAAGTACCTTAGAAACCTTATCACCCGGTACTTTTATGTCATTTGTTATGGCGATGATTTTAATTTTAGCCCCTTTGCGCAGTCTCACTCAATTAGGCGCACAATTACAAACCGCTATTGCAGCAGGTGAAAGTTTATTTAAATTATTAGATAGCCCCACTGAACCTGATAACGGTACACAAACACTTGAAAAATGTGCGGGTAAAGTAGTATTTGATCAAGTCAGTTTTATTTATCCCGATACCGAAAAAAAGGTATTAAATACTATTAGCTTTAGTGTTGATGCGGGTAAGAAAATCGCATTAGTAGGGCGTTCGGGTAGTGGTAAAACTACATTAGTGAGTTTAATTCCACGCTTTTATCCAGAGTATAGTGGTGATATTTATTTAGATGATATTAATCTCAAGGATTTAACGCTACATAGTTTACGTAGCCAAATTGCTTATGTCGGGCAAGAGATAGTCCTATTTAATGATACGGTGCGGAATAATATTGCTTACGGCACGATGCAAAGTGCGAGTGATGAGGCTATTTGGGCTGCAGCTGAGGCAGCTTATGCTAGTGATTTTATTAAACAATTGCCGCAAGGTTTGAATACGATTATTGGTGATAATGGGGTATTGCTCTCCGGTGGTCAGCGCCAGCGTTTATCCATTGCGCGTGCGATTTTAGCCAATGCACCGATTCTAATTTTAGATGAAGCCACCTCCGCATTAGATACCGAATCAGAGCGCCATATTCAAGCGGCTTTAGAGCAATTACTTGAAAATCGTACCACTTTTATGATTGCCCATCGTTTATCGACGATTGAAAATGCCGATCATATTTTAGTATTACAAGACGGTAATATTATTGAGCAAGGTACACATACGGAGTTACTAAAACAACAAGGTGCCTATAGTCGTTTGCATAGTTTGCAATTTAAGGATGAGCTATTAGCTCATGGCTAGTATTAAATTACTCACTACCCAATTTTTTGAGTCCATTTGGTATCAACCTAAAGCACCTTTTTGGGCTAAATTAATCTTTAAGCCCTTAGAGTTAATATATTGCTATTTAAGTACCCATCAGCGCTTACATACTATCCCGACTAAGCATCCTATACCGATTATAGTGATTGGTAATTTAACCGTAGGTGGTACAGGGAAAACTCCACTATTAATTCATTTAGTCCAGCTATTACAAAAACAGGGTTTTCAGCCAGCGGTAATTAGTCGCGGCTATGCTGTCACAAAGCCCTTAGTTGAGCCTCTTATTATAAAAAGCACTACTTTACCCATAGAGGCGGGGGACGAGCCGGTATTAATTTATCAACGTACTCAAATACCCGTTTGTGTTTTTCCTAAACGGAATGCAGCTATTAAAAAGCTATTAGAACACTATCCGAGCTGTAATGTTATTTTAAGTGATGATGGTTTGCAGCACACTAGTATGGGGCGTGATATTGAAATAGTGGTAATTGATGGTGAGCGTTTATTAGGGAATCAGCATTGTTTACCCTTAGGGCCTTTACGTGAATCCGTAGAGCGTCTTAATCAAATTGATTTTAAAGTGGTGAATGGTGGTAGCAGTAATTTAGGTTTTAAGATGCACATAGTGGGTAAAACACTTTACTCGCTAAAGGATAAAAGCATTTGTCCTTTAGCTGATTTTGCCCCTAAAACGGTTAATGTGGTGACAGGTATTGGTAATCCAGAGCGTTTTTTAATGACCTTGCGCCAAGCCGGTTTACAGCCTATTTTAAAGCGTTTTCCGGATCATCATGCTTTTGAGGCCAATGATTTTTTATTAGATAATGACTATCCCATACTAATGACGGAAAAAGATGCCGTTAAATGCCATCATTTAGCGCTGAGTAATGCGTGGTATTTGCCTATTACCCTAGCAATTGATCCTGTGTTTGAAGAGTTATTATTGCAACGTTTACAGGAGGTTAGTACACAATGCAAAAGCAATTATTAGCGATTTTAGTCTGCCCCGTCACTAAAGGGCCATTGGTCTATAATAAGGACGCGCAAGAATTAATTTCTTATTCGGCTCGTTTGGCTTATCCCATTAAGGACGGGGTGCCGATGCTATTAGAGGAAGAGGCGCGTGCTTTGACGAGTGATGAATTAGAGCAGCGTTTATCATGAGTCATGGCGTTGTTGTGGTCATTCCGGCTCGTTTTGCCTCTACACGCTTTCCGGGCAAACCTTTGCATGTATTAGCCGGAAAGCCCTTAATTCAACATGTGTATGAGCGGGCTAAAGCACTCGAAAATCAGGTGGATGCGATTATAGTCGCTACCGACCACGCGGGCATACGTGCGACTTGTGAAGGTTTTGGTGCGACGGTGTGCATGACAGCCACTACCCATGCGACAGGCAGTGATCGCCTTGCGGAGGTGGCGGCTCACTATCAATGGTCGGATCAGACGATTGTGGTGAATTTACAAGGGGATGAGCCACTGACGCCCTTGGTCAATTTAGAGCAGCTTATTGCGAATATGCAGCGTTATCCAGAGGTGGCTATCGCGACTTTAGCGACACCGATTCAGTCCTTAGAGGAGTTTAATAATCCTAATTGTGTTAAGGTAGTGCGCGATAATGCTGGCAAAGCACTTTATTTTAGTCGCGCATCTATTCCGCATCAGCGCGATGGTTGGGATTTGGCCTTATCTGATTATGCCTTGCGCCATATTGGTATGTATGCCTATCGAGTCAGCTTTCTCAAAGCCTATCCTCAGCTACAACCTGTGATCTTAGAGTCATTGGAAAAACTAGAGCAGCTACGTGCTTTAGCCAATGGTTTTAGTATTCATGTCGACATAGCGCAAGAAAATCCCGGTATGGGTGTGGATACCCCGGCGGATGCTCTAACTATAGAAAATCTATTAAATTGTTAACAATTTTGATGATTTATCGAGTGACTACAGGATTAAGGTATTATCCTGCCGAATCTTTAGAGTTTTGATGGTATTTTTAGAAAATTTTGTTTACATTAGCCACATTGTTGCAATGCCACATTTTAAGGTTATTGCAGACTTGCCGAGGTCGAGATTGTCGACAATTTTCAAAAATACGAGCCTGAGTGGTAGTAATACAGTGCGTGTCACTTTATTATCAGGGCTTTTGTAAATGTTGGGTGTTAGAATTTATGATCACTAAGCATGTTGACGTATTACTAGTTGGTGCCGGAGCGATGAGCTCAACATTGGGCATATTACTCAAGCAATTAGATCCGTCTTTAACTATCGCTATGATAGAGCGCTTAGACGATGTGGCCAAAGAAAGCACTAGCGGTTGGAATAATGCCGGCACGGGGCATGCTGCTTATTGTGAGCTAAATTACACACCTGAAAAAGCGGATGGTAGCATCAATACTACCAAAGCCTTTGATATTAATGCCTCCTTTGAGCTTTCTTTGCAATTATGGGCTTACTTAGTCGATCAAGGTGCCTTACCTGATCCGCAGTCTTTTTTAAGTCCTACCCCGCATGTCAGTTTTGTTTGGGGTGAGGATAATGTCGAATACCTACGTAAGCGTTTTGAAACCTTAAGTAGTCATGCGCAGTTTGCAGGGATGGAATATAGCGCAGACCCTGAGGTGCTAAAGCAATGGATGCCCTTAGTGATGGAAGGACGCGATCCTAATGAAAAAGTAGCCGCTACCCGTGTGACATGGGGGACAGATGTCGACTTTGGTTCTTTAGCGCATCATATGATTGAGCACTGTAAGCAGGCAGGTAACTTTGACTTATATGTAAGCCATGAAGTAACTGCGATTCAGCGTCAAGGTATCGACTGGCTAGTACGCGCTAAAAACACCCACACCGGAGCCGATTTAGCGATAGGGGCCAAGTTTGTATTCTTGGGTGCGGGTGGGGCGGCACTGTTATTATTACAAAAATCAGGGATTGACGAGTCCTTAGGCTATGGTGGTTTCCCCGTGAGTGGGCAATGGTTAGTGTGTAAAAATCAGGCCATTGTGAAACAGCATTTAGCCAAGGTCTATGGCAAAGCGGCTATTGGTGCGCCACCGATGTCCGTACCACATTTAGATACCCGTATTATTGATGGCGAACATGCTTTATTGTTTGGGCCATTTGCAGGTTTTACTACCAAGTTTTTGAAAGAAGGTTCGTTCTTAAACTTATTTGCTTCT
The DNA here is from genome assembly GCF_000380185.1 of Thiofilum flexile DSM 14609. Classification (GTDB taxonomy): domain Bacteria; phylum Pseudomonadota; class Gammaproteobacteria; order Thiotrichales; family Thiotrichaceae; genus Thiofilum; species Thiofilum flexile. The sequence continues at coordinate 15,132 of NZ_KB904766.1, read as the reverse complement.
CTCCGGCCTAGTAATTTACTGCCTATGCTTAAAGTAGGGTTTACTAGCTTTGACTTAATTAAGTATCTGATTACCGAGGTATTACAGACACGTAAATCGCGTATGGTTGCTTTGCGTGCATATTATCCTAAGGCACAAGACGACGATTGGTCGTTAGCGATTGCAGGACAGCGGGTGCAGATTATTAAAAAAGATCCTAAGACCGGGGGTAAGTTAGAGTTCGGAACAGAAGTGGTCGCCGCCAAAGATGGTAGTTTAGCCGCCTTATTAGGTGCCTCACCGGGAGCATCGGTCGCAGTAACAGCGATGTTAGAAGTGATTGAAAAATGCTTTGCCGATCGACTCAAGACTCCAGAATGGCAGGCACGGATTAAAACCATGATTCCGTCTTATGGTCAGTCATTAATTAAAGATACCGAATTACTTCAACGGGTACGTCACCATAGTTTGACAACTCTCAAGATTATCCCACCTTCGACCTGATATCTTTTCTTGTTTAGACACAATGACTTAGTGCTAGCTTTGCTAGAGCTAAGTCATATTTGAGCTAGTTACTTAAAAAAAGCCGCTATGGTTGGAGCAATCTTTGGCGCTAGGAGTAGTGCTGGAGGGGGATATTTTTTTGCCTATTAATCTGACAGTTAAGAGATCTAAACGGATTATGTCAACATAGTTTAGTAGGAGAATATCTATGTTGAATCGTGTTTTATCAATAAGTCTATATTTTTATATTTAAAAACAATGAATTATAATAATATTATTTTTTTAATACTTACTATTGAAAAAATTTTATTGTCGACATAATAGGACTGAAATACTATCAAACCTGCTCTACCCATCGATATAAAGCGGGTGGCTGATGCTGGGAGATTCGCACAAGCGAACTGCAACGGAGGAGAAGACCAAGGTCGAGATATCATTATAAGACTGGTCTGTGAGGAGATTTTGAGTTAGTTCACTTTTTTATGAATCTGAGGAGATACGCATGAGTACACGTGCAGAGCAAATTGCAGCTTTAAAACAGGATTGGGCTACTAATCCACGTTGGAAAAATGTAAAGCGTGGCTATAGTGCTGAAGATGTGGTGCGCCTACGGGGTTCATTACCGATTGAGTATACCTTAGCCAAACGGGGTGCTGAGAAGCTGTGGGAAAAGGTTAATGGGGGCGCAAAAAAGGGCTATGTGAATGCCTTTGGTGCGATCACCGCCGGTCAAGCCATGCAACAGGCTAAAGCAGGTCTAGAGGCTGTTTATCTATCCGGTTGGCAAGTAGCCGCCGATGGTAATACCTCAGAAACCATGTACCCAGACCAGTCATTATATGCGTATGATTCTGTTCCTACTATGGTACGTCGCATTAATAATACCTTTAAACGCGCTGATGAAATTCAATGGTCACGCGGTATTGAGCCTGGTTCTAAAGAATTCGTAGATTACTTCCTACCTATTGTCGCTGATGCTGAAGCGGGCTTTGGTGGGGTATTAAACGCCTTTGAACTCATGAAAAACATGATCGCAGCCGGAGCGGCAGGTGTTCACTTTGAAGACCAGTTAGCAGCGGTAAAAAAATGCGGTCACATGGGCGGTAAAGTACTCGTTCCTACCTCAGAAGCGGTTGAAAAGCTGATTGCAGCACGTTTTGCGGCGGATGTAATGGGCGTTTCTACCATTGTATTAGCTCGTACTGATGCAGAAGCTGCTAATCTATTAACCTCTGACCATGACGCTAATGATAAACCTTTCCTCACGGGTGAGCGTACTCAAGAAGGTTTCTATCGTGTCAGAAATGGTTTAGAGCAAGCAATTAGTCGTGGTATTGCCTATGCACCTTATGCAGACTTGGTATGGTGTGAGACTGGTACACCTGATTTAGGTTTTGCGCGTGAATTTGCTCAAGCGGTACAAGCAGCTTGCCCTGGTAAGTTACTGTCTTATAACTGCTCACCTTCCTTCAATTGGAAGAAAAACTTAGACGATGTAACTATCGCTAAATTCCAAGATGAATTGGCAGCAATGGGTTATAAATATCAATTCATTACCTTAGCAGGTATTCATATTAACTGGTTCAATACCTTCCAATTTGCGCATAACTATGCACGTGGTGAAGGCATGAAGCATTATGTCAATATGGTACAAGAGCAAGAATTTGCCGCTCGTGATAAAGGTTATACTTTCGTATCCCATCAACAAGAAGTCGGCGCTGGCTACTTTGATGATGTAACAACCGTTATCCAAGGTGGTTCTTCCAGTGTTAAAGCGTTAACTGGCTCTACCGAAGAAGAGCAATTCCACTAAAATAAATGCATTCAAGCCCGCCGGTTTGAATAAGCACTACTGTGAAAAAGCCCGGCCTGTGTCGGGCTTTTTTATTATCGACCCTAACATTTAAAAAGGATTTGATGATGACAGATTTTAAAACGGCTGATTTATTAGACGACCATGAGGATAAACCTTTACAAGTGGTTCAGCCCGGTTTTTATAACTTTGGAGGGCGTCCTAAGTTTGGTGGCGAAATCGTTACCATTAAAATCCACGAAGATAATTCATTAGTACGTGAATTTGTTGCGCTAGAAGGTAAGGGCAAGGTGCTAGTAGTGGATGGTGGCGGCTCAACACGTTGCGCGTTATTAGGGGATATGTTAGCCGAAAAAGCTGCTAAAAATGGCTGGGAAGGCATCATTATCTATGGCCTGATTCGTGATTCTGTTGATATTGGTAAAATGGATATTGGTGTAAAAGCCTTAGGCACTATTCCACTCAAAAGTGTGAAGCGTGGTTTTGGAGTAAAAGGGGAGCCTGTCCATTTTCATGATGTAACCTTTACCCAAGGGCATTATGTGTATTCTGATGAGGATGGCATTATTGTGTCGCCTGTGAAGTTGGTCGGATAATCAATAGCACACCTGCGCCTCCATTTTTTAATGGGGGCGTATTTACATATAAGTTTTAATTGAGCAATGTTAAGCCGCTAATGCTTCAGTGGGCGCTTTAGCCTGTACATTGTTCTGAGCAACCAAATTGAGTTGATTACTTTCCACAAACCAGCAGACATATTTAAAGGTCTCTGGTTGGTACTGAGCTAGCGCATCAAAATTTACATGAACGCAATAGCCGTGGTCATTATCAAGGGCGATATTAAGATGCGGAGAGTAACGCATAATGCCCTTAATCGGGTCACGGGTTGCGCCTACTTCACACATCCGCTCTGGCCAATTAGAAGGGCGGAATTTTTGTCCATTCACTAGACCAGAAATCAGCATTCTACCTGCGAAATGGTAACTCATAGGGGACTCTTTTAGTGTTGGGTCACAAATAAAAACACTAGCCTAACACTACCCGCATTTAGCAATCATTATTTGATAAAAAGCGGGTAGGCTAGCAATAGGTCAACGGTTCTTGAATTGCTGATGACCAGCAATGAGCATTTGCTCGGTGCTACTCCAATCAATGCAAGCATCAGTAATTGAAACACCGTATTGTAAGTCTTGTAAATTAGGCGGAATCTTTTGATTACCCGCACCTAAATTACTCTCGATCATCACGCCCATAATGCTTTTCGATCCGGCTAGGATTTGCTGTACTGCATCATTAAACACAATGGGTTGACGATTATGATCTTTACTCGAATTAGCATGACTACAGTCAATCATAATGCGCGGGGTAATCCCGGCCGCTTTTAAACGTTGCTCTGCATCGGCAATCGCTTCGCTATGGTAATTCGGGCCTTTTTCACCACCACGTAATACCACATGAGCATAGGCATTGCCTTGGGTATTCACAATGGCGACTTGACCGTTGGCATCAATACCTAAAAAGCGATGTGGTGATGAGGCTGATTTTAGAGCATTAATCGCTACGGTTAAACCACCATCGGTGCCATTTTTAAATCCCACTGGGCAGGATAAGCCGCTGGCGAGTTCACGATGGGTTTGGGATTCGGTGGTGCGAGCACCTATGGCTGACCAACTGATTAAATCTTGTAAGTATTGCGGAGAAATGGGGTCTAGTGCTTCGGTAGCCGTGGGCAAGCCAATTTCGGCAATATCAATTAATAAGCGTCTAGCAATGAATAACCCTTGTTCGATTTCAAAGGTATCATTCAAAAATGGGTCATTAATTAAGCCCTTCCAGCCCGTTGTGGTGCGTGGTTTTTCAAAATAAACCCGCATCACAATATATAAGGTATCTTTGACTTGATCAGCAAGGGTGCGTAAACGCCGAGCATAATCAAGCGCTTGTTCGGGATCATGGATGGAGCAAGGGCCTACCACTACTAATAAACGTGAATCTTTACCGTCTAAAATATTACGAATGGCTTCGCGACCATCCACAATAGTCTGTTTGGCACGTTCGCTGACAGGGAGTTCACGATGTAAATCAGCGGGGGTCACTAGGCTAGTGAAGGAACCCACATTCACATTTTCTAAGACAACATTTTCAGTATTCATGAAGCTGGAAAACCTAATTTAGTCAAGTCGTCATCTTAGCATAGCTCTCTTAAGGCAGACATAAGACATTGCATAGTATTCTTAACTATTGGGGAGGGGGGCTAGCTTTTAAGCTATTTCTTCTATGGGTCGGTGTATTTTATGGGTTGCTAATTTATGTCAAATCGTCTGGGTCAAACGTTGGAAGGGTCATTTTTTATCCTTCAACTCAAGGGGCTGTTAGTACTGGCCTTATTGCTAGTCATATCCGATTGGGGGTTTGAGGATCGCTTAGATATTTGGTTAGCGGATCAAATGTTTGACTTTACTACCGCTCAATTCCCGCTCAAAGAAAGCTGGTTTGCCGCGACTGTGATGCATGTTTGGCTTAAACACCTGATGCTGGCCTTTGTTTTGTGTTTAGTCGGTTTGTTGGCCTATGAGTTATTGAGTAGTAAGCCTAAACTAAACCCCACACAACTCGCTAATTTAAAAATTATAGTCAGTGCCGCCATTATTCTGCCGCTTTTGGTGGGAGTCTTGAAGGCGATTAGCCCCATTCACTGCCCTTGGGATCTGGCTCGTTATGGTGGGCATGCAGTAGAGTTTAGTTTTGGTCACATTATACCAGAGGGAAAATGCTTTCCAGCAGGGCATGTGACCTCGACCTCTTGGCTCATGGCTTTGGTCTTTATTTACTTACCCTTTAATACCACAAAAGCGCGTTGGGTTTGGGCGTTAACCTTTGGCATAGCTTTTACGACAGGTTGGGTACAGCAATTGCGGGGAGCGCACTTTTTATGCCATACCCTGTGGTCACTATGGCTAAGCTGGGCAGTGATCGTAGGCTTAGCTTATTATTTTCGCGGGAAGCGCTATGCTCCATCCAGCACACTCCTATCCAAGCAGGCGGCGGCTCGTTTATGATGACTTTAACCGCCTCCATGCCTGAGTATAATGACTGAAGGACGTACTCCTAAACTTAATTAATCCCAACGATCAATCACATAAGTTTGTACGCCTAATTCAGTAGTTACGCGCAGTTGATGATTCAGTACACTATTGGAGCTTAAAAACAAACCACAGGCTGAGGATTCTGCAAAACCTTGTAAGCGCCCAGTTTTAGAAAACGCTTCAATGGTTTTGCGAATCGGGTGAAACTTGCTTTTTAGTGTCTCAGGGAATAGGGCTAAGCCCGCCGTTTGGTGGCGGCGATCACGCGCATTTTTCAAAAATAAAACCGCGCTTTTAGGGTGGTGGTTTTGCTCTCTACGCCAATGCGGAGGATTGAGGCAAAGCCCCGTAATTTCAACATAACCTCCGGATAAATACCAGTCGTGGGCTAGAGAGCCACCATGATACATATAGATCGCAAAGGGATTGCGTCGCTTGACATGATCCCATTGTAAAATCGGGGGTGCGTCGTCATTCGCCGCCGTAGTCAAGGCACAAATACTTAGGTATTTATCTTTCGGCACTAATACCTCTATTTTTAGCGCATCAGGCAACACATTGCGCTCAAATTTCCCCCACGTTAGGGTTTGGCTGGGGATTGGTAAACGAGTTTTTGCAGCCTTAAACTTGGGTGCTAAATGCCCAAATGCCTCCGAGTTTGCTGTTTTAGATTTAGCGGCTTTTTTCCTGTGTGAGGCTTGGGGTTGCCAGAATAACGGCACTTCGTCTAAACGGGCATAACGGCGTTCTAAAGCATCGGCAGCTTGCACAGCCTCTAGGATTTTCTCGGCTTGTTTAATGCTCTCAGTGCTCGGTGGAATTTGTGGAAGCTGATATTGTAGAGGGTGTGTTTTTTCAGCAAAACGCATACGAATCTTCTCATATTCAACCCCTAACTCAATATCCTCTAATAAGGAGCCAATCATAGAGCTACGCCTACGCACATGGCAAAAACCTTCGGGTGCATTGGCAACCGCCAACCATTTTTTATGCGCTTTGAGTTGTAGGTGGGGTGTTGCGTTTAAATCCGCATATAAGGCCTTTAACCATTCCGCCATACCTAAGACTTTTTCTGAGCGATATAGTTGATCCGAACGTAATAAACGTACAGCCGTATCGACCGTTTCTGCCGAAAACTCATTCAAAGCACGGCTCAGCATTTTGAAGGCTTCTAGCTTTTGAGCACGATACTGACCCGCATCAAGGAGAGGCGATTGCCATACCTTATCAGCCGGTGGCGTGATAGCCATATGCCGCCAAGACCCCGTATATGGCTTACCATAAACCGTCAAGGAGGACACAAATAGCCCTTTAATAGGGGCTTGCTCGACGGCTTGTTGTAAAGCTTCTACAGCAGGCTGGAAAAAGGCAGGCACGGCTTTGGGTGCCCATAACGCGGAGGTTACGCTGCCATTTTTTTCAATTCGCACCAGGCTACCAAATTGCTTCATGAACTGACGGCAAGCCGAGCAAGTATATTTTTGGCGTACGTCTTCGGGCAGATTATTTAAAAACAGCGGCCATAGTTCGGGCGCATCGGTGATAAATAAACGCTCTTGCGCAGCGGTTTTAAAGGTTTTTTGAATTGCATGCAGAAAGTTAGGATAACGGTGTATTTCACCATCAAGTGCTTTTGTGGTGGATTCAGTCGCCATGATAAGCCTCCTTACGTTTGGGCTTGTTATTCATGACTAAGGTATTGCAGTTGCTGTGCCAAACTTATTTTTGTTTTAAATTCAATGATTTATGGTTTTGCTCTATTGAGTGTCTTATATAAAGTTAACTTTAAAGATAGACTCATATTTTAAAAGTTAGAATAAATGTGTTGTTATTTTAGGCTCATTCATGGCAGCATTTGCCCAATCCACGCTCAGAGCGTGATGCCTTGATTGCCGCCACAGCTATTACCCACGGTCTAATGATGGTGACTCGAAATGTCAGTGATTTTGAGCCAACCGGTGTTGAAATCATTAATCCGTGGGTGAGCTAAACTATCGATTAAGTTACAGGGTTTCAAAACGGCCTAGTACCTTATTTTTAACCACATTATCCGCATTAAAAATACGCCCATTCATGGCGACATAAACCCCATTAGGTAGGCATTGCACCACCCCTAGTGCAAAACCAAGATTAAACAGCGCATCGGAATTGCGGATGGTATAAGGAATCATGGCACCTGTGAGCACAATCGTTTTAGCTAGTTGGCGTTGTTGCAGGGCTTGTGCTGTGAGCACCATCGTATCAGTCCCATGAGTGAGCACGATATGCTGATGAGTGCTTTGTACACAGGTATTAATAATCTGGGTGCGCTCAGTATCGGTAATATCGAGGCTATCCACTTGCATTAATACCTCTAGATAGAGTTCGGCCTCACAATTACCTTGTGCGAGCATTTCAGGAATATGGCTCCCCTCAAAGGTCAGTTTGCCTTGCGTGGGGTTGTAGTATTTATCAATGGTGCCGCCAGTGGCGATTAAATGAATAGTCATAATGTTTGCCTGTGATTGATCTAATGTAGTGGTTGGTTAATGATTAGCCAGTAATGGGAGTAGCTCAGTACTAGAGGGCGCTAAGTTATGTTGTTTTTGGGCTAATTGTAAAGCAATTTGCCCCAAGCTTTGATAAAGCTCGGCATAGCGCCTATTCCAGTTTTGAAGGGCATGGATTTGTTTAGCCACGGTTTGCACATCTCCACGTGCAATAGGGCCGGTGAGTGCTTGGGTAGTATCGAGTTGAAAAATGTTTTCAACCGTAGTCGTTACAATCGGTTGTAAAATGGCTAAAGCCTGATCACGCTCAACCCCCGCCTGCGCATAGGTTTGAAGGGCAAGTTCTTGCAGCGCCACCAAATAATTACAGGCAATCACACTAGCAGCATGATAAAGCGTTTTAGCTTCGGCCTTTATACCCACACAATGAGTGCCTAATGTGTCAAATAAAGGGATTAAGGTTTGCAAGGCGGCTGAATCACCCTCGACACCACAATAAGTCCCTGAAAAGGTTTGTATGGCTAAGCTCGGTTGAGCAAAGCTTTTAATCGGGTGAATACTCGCAACTCCAGCACCTTGTTGTTGAGCACTCGCTAAGACGGCTTGCGCAGTTAAGGCACCACTACAATGAAAGACTAGGCAATTTGTTAAATCGTGAGTGGCAGCTAACTGTTCGCAATAGGTTTGAATGTGATCATCGGGGCAGGCTAGTAACCATAAGTCAGCCTTTGGCATAGCGGCAATGTGATCTAGGGTGAAGCATTGACCGGCACCGATAAATTGCTGTGCTGTTTGCGTGCTCGCTAGGGTGCGATTGGCTAGAGCCTGAAGGGTCAAAGCCGAATGGTGATGCCATAAGTAGCCTAGTGTTTGCCCTAAACGTCCCGCTCCCAAAATATTCAGTGTTTTCATCATGTCATAAACCAGAGGCTAGGGCTTTTAAAGTTCTAGAGTGATATTCACGGCGATAGAGTACTGCGATGACCCAGGTGGTGGCTAACATAAATAATAGCGGGTGAATAAACCAAGTGAGTAAGGCTAAGCTGTAATAATAAGCTCTCAGCCCCACATTAAAATGATAAACCGCGAGGCTAATAAGCCGCTCTAAGGATTCTGCTAGGCGTGCATTAGGAGGCTGACTATGGTGCGTTACACTACCAATTAAAATCGAGGCAAATCCCCATTGCCGAATACACCAAGTAAAGGTAAAAAAAGCATAGGCAAACACGACCGTCATCATAATCAAGCCAATTTCCCAAGTCTGAGGGTCAAAGCGTACAAAGGGTAGCTGAGTAAAGAGAGCTAGAGCCTTATCCGTTGAACCAATAGCGGTGACTAGACCGGCAATAATGAGCAAACTACTCGACGCCATAAAGGTCGCATTACGCTCAATATTAGCAATAATCGCCGTATCAACCATGCGATTATCACGCTTCTCTATTTGCACAATCCATTGTCGAATATGGAGTTGTAATGCATCTTGTAAGCGCTGACCATGTGTGGATTTTAAGCCGGAGTAGCGCCCATAACCGACCCAGCACGTTAAAAACCATAGTAACGATGCCCATTCTAAACTACCCAAATGCACAACATTACCTCTTTTGGAGTAGCGATAAAGAGTAAAGTATAGCGTGAAGGTTTAGTCCTATACATCTCTCACGGAGTCCTTTAAGCTGCTAGTTCTAGCTATTGTGATCGAGAGAAGAGGCTATTGCATGAGTGAGCAGATTAAGTATGTATTAGATGAGTCCGCTATGCCTAAAGATTGGTATAATCTAGCGGCTGATTTACCCGTACCCTTAGCACCCGTACTCCATCCTGGAACCTTGCAGCCCATTACTGGCGCGGATTTAGCACCGTTATTTCCGATGGCAGTGATTCAGCAAGAGGTGAGTACCGAGCGCTATATTGAAATTCCCGATGAGGTGAATCAGATCCTCAGGCAATGGCGTCCTAGCCCGCTATTTCGGGCGCGTAATTTAGAAAAAGCACTCGATACACCGGCTAAGATTTATTACAAATATGAAGGAGTCAGCCCCGCCGGAAGCCATAAGCCGAATACGGCTATACCCCAAGCCTTCTACAATAAAATTGAAGGGGTTAAACGTTTAACCACAGAAACCGGCGCGGGACAATGGGGTACTTCCTTATCCTATGCGGGGGCGCTATTTGGTTTAGAGGTACAGGTTTTTCAAGTGCGTATTTCGTATGATCAAAAACCCTATCGTCGCGCCGTGATGGAAACCTATGGAGCTACCTGTGTGGCTTCACCTTCGACCTTAACCGAATCTGGGCGGGCGATTTTAGCGAAAAATCCCAATCATCCGGGTAGTTTAGGGATTGCGATTTCTGAGGCAGTCGAGTTAGCCGTACAACGCGATGACACCAAATACGCGCTAGGCTCCGTACTTAACCATGTCCTCTTGCATCAAACCATTACCGGACAAGAAACTCAGTTACAAATGGCAATGGCAGGGGATGACCCCGATATTATTATTGGCTGTACCGGCGGTGGGTCTAATTTTGCTGGCATTGCTTTCCCGTTTTTAGGTGAACAATTACGTGGTGGACGCAAACGTCGCATTATTGCGGTAGAGCCAGCCTCTTGCCCATCACTCACTAAAGGTCAGTATGCCTATGATTTTGGTGATACCGCGCACTTAACCCCGCTGACTAAAATGCATACCTTAGGCTCAACCTTTACCCCTCCCGGCTTCCATGCCGGTGGCTTGCGTTATCACGGTATGGCACCGATGGTGTCGCATATTAAAGAATTGGGTTTAATTGAAGCCGTGGCCTACCACCAAACGGCCTGTTTTGAGGCGGGTGTTACCTTTGCGCGAGCCGAGGGAATTGTGCCTGCACCCGAATCAACCCATGCGGTAAAGGGGGCGATTGAAGAAGCATTACGCTGCAAACAGGAAGGTAAGTCTGAGACGATTGTGTTCTTATTAAGTGGTCACGGTCATTTTGATATGGCGGCTTATAGTGATTACTTTGCCGGAAAGTTAGTCGACCAGTCTTATGATGAAAAAGAGTTGGGTATGGCTTTGTCAGGCTTGCCTGTTGTGCCGGATAATATTGCTTAGTGCAGTTGAGTATAGACCTCAGTATGAGTATTGAGGTCTATAGCGAATTTACAATAAGGCTAGGAGGTTTTCGTAACTAAGAGCAATTTCCCAATTACGCTCAAATAGCCGCTGATAGGATTCAACGTATTCCGTTGCTTCATGCAAAACGGATTTTTGGCTATCCGATTTTTTTACATAGACAAATGAGCTATCTACGATAGCAAAGCATTCTGGTACGGTATTATCACTCCTACCCACCCATTTTTCTTCAGTTAGAAACTTTACTTGTCCCTGTTGAGCTAAAATTCTTTTAGCTTGGGTAAGCGTTTCTTGTAGTTTTTCTTGATGGATTACGGGGTTTAATAAATGTTGTGGTAGAATAAAAATTCGTTTAGTAATAACCCCCTCCGATATTTTTTTAGCCTCCTCTTGTAGATACTCTTCATACTGATCAATTTTTTCTTGATACTCACGCACGGCAAAAAAACTCTTTTTAGTCCATTGCATGATTTCTAATAGGCTGATTTTTAAGGAGCTACGTTCGGAAGCAACAATTTTTCCTCTTTCTATATCATGAATTTGTTTAGTCAACTCATTAAGACAAGCATGCTTATAATGCTCAACAAAGTTATTAATATTTCTAGGATTTTTAACGGAGTAATAGTCAATTTGGCTGCGTTGCCAGCGTAATGAGTCGACTGAGGCAAACGTTTGGGTTCTAACTACTTTAGGCAGACGTGAGAGACGGGTGAAGAAACGCTCAAGGTAATGAAAGTTTGGTACTTCGATTTTCAGAATAATATCGAACTGACCTAAGATAGCCGAGCAATCCATGACCTCAGGGGCATTATCATAAAGCCATTCAATAATTTCATAAGTTTCACTGTCATTAACAGATAGCGTGACATAATAGATATTTTTGTCACCATGGCTTTCTGAGTCTAGGTAGCCGATTTGCAACTCCAAGCTTTTTTCAAATTCCCGCGCTGTTTTGCTAGAGATGGGACGATCGGAGTTCTTAACGAGGTATTTGCGGATAGTAGATTCTGCTTTCTCGGTAATAGCAGCAACTTGTTCATAATCCCCTCTATAGTTCTGCTCTATGAGTTTTTTGAGATTTGCACGACGTATTTCATATGTCTCTTGGCTGTCTCTAGACATGAGGCTCACCTCCTACACAATGTCCCATTTTGTCATCTTATATCAGTTGATTAAGTTTTGTTTAGCTAAAGTGTCACTATTTAATGACGGATCAAATTTATTTTTGTAAGGATTTCTGTCTCATAATGTCTAAAAAAGAGATTTTTTTGAGACACTTTTTTTGTAACTATTTAATTATTAAGAGTATTTTTAGATAAGTGTGTTGATTGTTTTTTGAATAATTGCTAGATTTACAAACAGATTATGATACTGATGATAAGGAGTAATGTTACTACATAGCCAATCTGGTTTTTCATTGGTTCTTTTTAGATTCAGAGCTGAATAGTTATTTTAGCAAGGAGCATTGTTATGAATATGAAACCTGATATGAGTCTTTTTGAGCTTGTAGTAATTTGGCTTTGTAAAGTGGCTGGTTGGGGACTAATAGGATTTTTGAGTATGAGTTCACTCTTATTTGTAGCCTTCTTCGTTTTACATGTAGTCATTCCTGCAATTCGTAGTATCTTTACATAAATGAGTGCCTCTCATCTATGTCTGACCTTTAATTTAATACGAGTAATAGAAAAACCCACTACCAATGGAGTAGGGGGTTTTTAAGGGAGGAGTTGTCATTTATTATTTCTAATGCTAATTAACGGCAAGTACGATATTTTAAATGATAAACCACACCTGCTTTAAAGTCGGCAGAATCAACTGTAGCTAAGGCTTCAGAACTACCACGGGCGCGTACCATCATGCCACTATTCACCCGTAAATTCACCGATGCACCACAAGCTGACCAAATATTGCTGGTTGCAATTAAATTATGGCTTTTAGTGTAGGAGTTGCTATAGGGGCCGGTGAAAGTAGTAGTAAATTTAGGGCCTTGAGTGCCTGCGAAAAAGTATTCGGTATCCAGACGAGCCATACTGCCGCGTGGTACATCCACAAAACCACGATAATCTGCATCGATCAATGACACACTAAAGCCATTAGGTACTCGAACCGGAATAGACAGATTACAGCTTTTGCGTCCTACTCTAGCGTTTGAGCCGCCTGCTTCTACGGTGAAGGAATCAAACAGGATACTTAAAGCACTACCATCAGGGCTGATGCTAGCAGAAGCAGAGCCTGCAGGGCAGCCACTTCCACCATAACTAGGATTGCCTAAAGTGATAGCGGCGGCTTGAGCCGAAGTAGTCGCAAGACCTAAGGTTAGAGCAACTAAGGCAGAACTAAGAGCGGTTGTTAATTTCATGATCGTATCCTCGCTGTATTAGGGGGGAGAGACGTCAGTCTCGAATTTATTGCGGTGTTTCAGTAAGGTTAGTTTGCAATAATAAAAACTTTAATGCGGTGATTTATGTACATTAAAGTTGTGATTTTTTTAACCATTTCACAGATTTAGCGCGATACTAGGGATTTGGATATAGCAGCGGTATTGGTGATGCGCAAAAAACTAGATTATCCCAATAACAAAAACCCACTACCGATCAAGAATAGTGGGTTTATAAGAATCCATTAGGACTAATAAATTCTAGAGCTAATTAACGGCAAGCGCGATATTGTAGGTGATAAACGACACCAGATTTAAAGTCGGCAGAGTCAACAGTCGCTAATGCTTCAGCTCCACGACCCGCACGTACCATCATGCCACTATTAACCCGTAAATTTACTGATGCACCGCAAGCTGACCAAATATTGCTAGTGGCGGCTAAACGATGGCTTTTAGTGTAAGAGTTACTATAGGGGCCGGTGAAAGTGGTAGTAAATTTAGGGCCTTGAGTACCTGCGAAGAAGTATTCAGTATCCAGACGCGCCATACTACCGCGTGGTGCATCCACAAAGCCGCGATAATCTGCATCGATCAATGATACGCTAAAGCCATTAGGTACTTGAACCGGAATAGACAGATTACAGCTTTTGCGTCCTACACTAGAGTTAGCACCACCGGCTTCTACCGTGAAGGAGTCAAATAAGATACTTAAGGCAGTACCATCAGGGCTGATGCTAGCAGAAGCAGATCCTGCAGGGCAGCCACTTCCACCATAACTAGGATCGCCTAAGGTGACAGCGGCGGCTTGAGCCGAAGTAGTAGCAAGACTTAAGGTTAAAGCAACTAAGGCAGAGCTAAGAGCGGTTGTTAATTTCATGATAATATCCTCACGGTGTTAAAGGGGGAGATCGTTGTCTCAGATTCATTGCTGCTGTGTTTCAGTAAGGTTAGTTTGCGTTAATCAAGGTATTAAAACAGTGATTCATGCACATTAAAGTTGTGACTTTTTTAACCTTAAGCTGACTGCGATAAGTTAGCTACCCTCTTGTTATAAAAAGTATTTTTGGCTTCAAATCCACTATGGGGACTGGAGTTAGGTACGGGCATTCACTAAAACTAAGTGGGGAGGCATAGGCTCATATGTTGAGTTGGATTATCACTAAATACGCCTTAACAGCCGGAATCGTTGTTGTGGTGTCAGAGATAGCAAAACGCAGTGATAAATTCGGAGGGTTTATAGCGGCTTTGCCACTCATTACAGTCTTGACCTTGATCTGGCTCTATCTGGAAAAACAACCCATGGAGAAGATCGCCAATCATGCTTGGTACACTTTTTGGTATGTTCTGCCGACCTTGCCTATGTTTCTGATATTTCCCTACTTGCTCCCCCGTCTGGGTTTTTGGCCTACGCTGATGATTGGTATGGTTTTGAGTATTATTTTGCTGGGGGTATGTGCCGTTGTTGTGCGGCGTTTTGGTATTAATTTGCTGTAAGACACAAGATAAAAACCCACTACCGCTTGAGCAGTAGTGGGTTTGAGCCTATTAGAGTTAATTATTATTATTTAACCCAAGTTGCGCGAGCTAAAGAAAAATCCATGAGGATCGTTTAAAGTCTATCGACGAAAACAAACCCTTTAAACGAGAACGCCTCATGGAAGAAACGATCATAGCGCTCTATTGTGTCTGTGACGACCTTTTAAAGAGCCTAAAGCGCTGCGAAGAACCCAGCCGTATGAGTGATGCAGAGGTCATCACGAGTGTAGTCGTCAGT
>NZ_KB904765.1 GCF_000380185.1 Thiofilum flexile DSM 14609 | reverse complement strand
CGCTGATAGAACCCCTTAAAATTACGGTAACCCGACTGATGGTAATGCACTAGTAACGTCATGACTTCGCTAGCACACAAGCTACTTTCACGGCGGCGGGTCGCTTTTCCATCTGCCGTTAGCAAGGTGGGTTTCCAGACCGGTAGAAAGGTTTGGCAAAAATCATCTAGGTCGCAGAATAATCGTGTTAGCATCATAGTAAGCCACCTTCAGGAGATTGGATATAGGGTGTTGTGATCCTATGAGTATCTCAGGTTGTGTGGCTTTTTTCCTTATATCGAACTCAGGTTAAATAGTAACGTTTATTACATAGCATGATTATCCAGCTCTCAGAGCGGGCTGGTTTGGGGGATGTTGACATGCGTATATTGAAGATCCTAATGGCTCGCTATTCAGGGCGTGGTGGAGTTAAAGCTAATATGGCTCTTTTAATCGCCATGATCATCCATAACCTGATTTATCCATTGTCCAATGCTAGTGGTATTTGGCCGGGTATTTTTTATTTGTATTACAGCAGCATTTTTGTACTAGGTACGTGGGCGTTAACTCCAGACTATCGGTTACGTTATCTGGTTACTTTCTGCGGAATGGTGGCATTGATAGCTGGTATGTTGAATACCTATGTACCGGCCTATGCTCCCTCTGGTTGGGCTAGCCTGATGGTGGCGATTACCTCTATCCTCTATCACGGGGTTATGTGTTTCATACTAGCACAATATACCTTTCGAGCGCGTAAGGTCATGACGGATATTGTTATTTCTGCTACCACGCTTTATCTAGTGATTGGCTCAGGTTTTGCCGCTATTTTTGCTACGATTGAATGGATTGAGCCAGGCTCTTTTGTAGCTAGTTCGGGCGCTAAAATCCAATGGCAGCAGCTCTTGTATTATAGCTATGTGACGCTGACCACTTTAGGCTATGGCGACATTACCCCCGCTTATTTTTATGCTCAAGCCTTTGCTTCCTTTGAGGCTTTGACCGGCGTGCTCTATACCGTAATTTTACTGTCGCGTTTAGTGGGACTGTATTCTAGCCAGAATAATGATTAAGCGAGAGATTCGACCACTTATCTGCATTCAATAGGGCGTGATACTTTAGCATGGAAAAAAGCTTGACATATTTCTACTGCTAGTATTAGCCTGTATAACACTATTAACTTTTATGATTAGGGAGACGGACGACATGCTTGTACAACATAACTCAAATCTAGGATTCATGAATACCTAAAGTCTCCCGCTATAGCCGGGAGACTGAACATGAAATGTACAGTCATCCGGCAAGACGCACGAGTGTGTTGCATGTCGAAAACCCGGATGGCATCAGTCTCCGGGTTTTTTTATGCTCGGAGCAAAACTGAATAAGATAAGGTTTTTATGCCTATTCAATTTATGCTCAATACGGGCAAGGTTCCCGTTAAAGTCTATACCAGCGATGTGGACAATGCCTCCCTAACCCAATTGGGAAATATGGCGCAACTCCCCTTTATTCATAGTCATATTGCCGCTATGCCGGATGTGCATGTCGGAACAGGTGCTACCGTTGGCTCTGTGATTCCAACGCGTGGCGCGATTATTCCGGCAGCAGTCGGGGTAGATATTGGTTGCGGCATGAACGCAGTACGCCTATCGCTCAAGGCCGGACAATTACCCGATAATCTCTATAGCGTGCGTAACGAAATCGAAAAGCGCGTGCCCGTTGGTTTTAATGAACACCGCAAGGCCACTATACAGGGGGCGACTCTGAAAAATATGGCAAAGCACCTGAATGTCATTGCCGACAAACATGCGGGCCTCGTAAAGATGCTGAAGAACTTTGACCACTCTTGGGGTAAACAGCTTGGCACACTTGGAGGCGGCAATCACTTCATTGAGCTTTGTATTGATGAAAGTGAGGATGTGTGGGTCATGCTGCACTCTGGTAGCCGTGGTATTGGTAATGCCATCGGGCGCTATTTCATTGAAAAAGCGAAAAAGGATGTCGGACGAGAATTAGGGCAGTTACCGGATCAGAGTCTGGCCTATTTCACCGAAGGTACACAGCATTTTGATGATTATATCGAAGCGGTGGGTTGGGCACAGGATTATGCTATGACTAACCGCCGCGAAATGTTGCGCCTAGTGTTGGATGCTTTGCAAACCGAGTTGCCTGCTTTCACCACGACGCGCGAGGCCATCAATTGCCACCACAACTATGTAGAAAAGGAAACCCATTTCGGAGCCGAGGTCTATGTCACCCGCAAGGGAGCGATCAGTGCTCAGGAAGGAGAGTTAGGCATTATTCCGGGCAGTATGGGGGCGAAATCCTATATTGTGCGCGGTTTAGGTAATGAACAATCCTTCTGTTCCTGCTCGCATGGTGCGGGGCGGCGCATGAGTCGTACCGAAGCGAGACGACGTTTTAATACCCGTGATCTGATAGCTCAAACCAATGGGGTGGAGTGCCGCAAGGATAAGAACTTAGTAGATGAAATCCCCGGTGCCTACAAGGATATCGATGTAGTGATGCAAAACCAGATCGATCTGGTTGAAGTCGTACATACCTTGAAACAGGTGATTTGTATAAAGGGTTAATAATTTTCCGGTCTTTCTGTTCCTGCCGTCTTTTTTGTAGAGACTGGCAGGACAGGATAGCCGGAAAATTCCGGGGAGCCTATTATGGAAAAAACACAGCTTGAAATGATTCACGCTTGCCTGAGCGAGCAGCGTAGAGTATTTCGTTATGTACCAGACAGCTACGCTATTCAGTTATTACAGGACTATATTGGTGACGGCATGGCGATTGCTAGACTGCGTCAGTCACCTTATGCACGGCTGTTGAGTAAGCCCATTGTGCGCGATGCGCTGGCACGAGCCGGTAAGGGGGTGCTAGAGCCTTGGCATCTAGAGCTGGCACGGGGAGAATACACACATTGCAAACCGCTGCATTTCATGTTGACACTGGGTGAGTGGGGGACGGATAAACATCAGCGGCGTGCTTGGCATCAGCTAACCCGTACCGGCTACCATCTGGTACTACAGCTAAATTTTGCCAGCGATCATGTCCGTTATTTACGTAGCCTACTGAATACTCCAGAGGTTGCGCCTTTTTCCTATCGCAATCATCCGGTACGGCGGGATGGTGATTATGAAACACTGGCTTGGGCGCGGATTGATCTTGATTTTGCCAGTGATGAAGCACTGATTGAGGAAATCCAGTCTGACTGGGTGCGTAAATCCTGTGAACCGTATCACGACCGAATCTATGGTTCAGAGGCAATGCAGGCCTATCGTGAGGCATTGCGGCCTTATGCGCGGGTGTGGTCCGAGGCGATACTGGCAGCAGCCGTGCGTTTTATCCGTCATGAGCTGGGTATTGGCAAGGTGTTTTATAACAGCTTTGAAACTGGCAATAAGCTCAAGGGGCTAGAACGTGAAACCGACCTGCCGCCCCGTTCACTGTATACTGAGCTACCAAAAAAGTTCTGTTTTGAGCCTACTCATAAAGCCCCTAACTTTTTACAGCCGGTGCGCTTCGTGAATTACCTGCAGCGCAGCGGGCAGGGGGTATGGTTCAAATTACCCATACAAGGAGATTGTCATGATGAGAAATCAGCGGCATAGCCATATCGGGGGCTATTGATGCGGGATGTAAAACCTATGTTGCTGGGCATTTTCAGTGGCATGCTCTTAACCCTCGTGATCCAGACCAATGGGGTATTGGCTAAAAATACCTCTCCCCTCATGGCTTCATGGGTGGCTCATGGCGTTGGAGCGCTGGGTGCATTATTACTGATCATGCTGATAAGCCGTTGGGGTAAAACACAGCAACCGCAGCGGGGGCGGCCTGCTTGGTTTTATTATCTGGGCGGGTTTTCGGGGGCTATGACGGTGATTCTATCAACGTTTACCTTAAATGGAGGCGTACCACTGTCTAGCGTGATTGCCCTAGGGTTGGTTGGGCAGGTGGTGTTTAGTATTTTTTCGGATTCCTTCGGGATTCTAGGCTCAATACAGCGGCGTATTACGTGGGTTGATAGTCTAGTGATTTTGCTGGTGACGACGGGCAGCTTGCTAATTGTATTTGACCTAACAGGGCATTGAGCTAATGAGTTTTCTAATTTTTCTTGCCCTATTCAATGGGGTATTGATTGCTCTGAGCCGCACCATTAATGGTCAGCTCGGACACTATGTAGGCTCCTTGCAAGCCTCGTTTTGGAATCATGCAGTAGGGTTCCTATTTCTCTGCTGTATAGTGGCTGTGGTGTATGGCTTTGCGCTCGGACAGTTTGAATTTCAGCAAGTACCGTTTTATGCCTGGCTGGGCGGCTTATGGGGTGCTCTGTTTGTATTCAGTAGTAGCTATGTGTTCCCTCGACTGGGGGCAGTGAATGCCTCCATGTTGATTATCTCAGGTCAGATTGTCTCATCGGTGTTGTTTGATATTATTCAAGGGGGCAGCGTCAATGTAGTCCGAATATTGGGTATTGCCCTGATTGCAGGTGGGGTGATTCTAGCTGCTTGGAATAGGGCAAGGTAAGTCAGTATCCAGCTCTCATCTTTTCGTTCCTGCCCTCAAACATTACTATTTTTTATTAGTTAATAACTAGTTATCACCTATACCCCTTCATGAGGGGGGTGTATTGATCATTTTTTGCTAAAAATCTATTTTGGTACTATATTGGTTATTGAGAATAATTTCTCTGCCAATAGATAGCCATCGAGTGCTATTTTCTGAAATAGGAGTGCTTTGACATGTTTAGCCGTAAAGTATTGATTTTACTTGTTGCTTCCAGTTTGGGCTTGAGCATAGGTGTTTCACAAGTACAGGCAGATAGAGATGGGTTTGCACGTCTACAGCTCAAGTATAATAATAAGTTTCTGGATGCAAAATATTGTGGGGAAGAGTTGGTGATGCATCCTGGTTCTGATTATGCAGATGGTGCTTGCCAAAAGTGGCGCTTAGTACCTGTTGGAGGAGGATGGGGGCGTTTACAACTCAAATATAATAATAAGTATCTAGATGCAAGTTATTGTACAGATAAATTGGTGATGCATCCTGGTTCTGATTTTGATGGTGGATCTTGTCAGTTGTGGCGCTTAGTGCCTGTCGGGGGCGGCTGGAGTCGTCTGCAACTCAAATATAATAATAAGTATTTAGATGCGAAGTATTGCAAGGATGAATTGACTATGCATCCTGGTTCTGATTTTGATGGTGGATCTTGTCAGTTGTGGCGTTTTCTTCCATAACTGTAAGCACCAAGATCATTCGTTGTCTGAATCGCTATAGTGTTGGCGCTTTTGCTACTCATATACTGACAAAGTAGGGAAGTACGGATAGTACTGTACCGATCAGAACCAGCACTAAGGTGTTCGAGACAAAGTAGGGGTAGACCATCAGCACTAGGCCACACAATAAAGGTACAATAGCTCGCATCCGTTTGCCGTAGAAGAAATATACAAATCCAATAGCGCTGAAAAGTATACCCCAAAGCAACTGGGACATATCTAACGAAAGCATGGCATGTACCTAATGGTTTAAGTCAGCTCTTTATACACAAATTGGGATGATGTTGTAAAAGAGATGTGATGGGTGAGTATTGCAGAAATTCCGGCACCCTATCCCTGTAGTGCCGGAAAATTTAGTCAGGAGCGGGATAGTCGCAGTGCAGCAGCCGGAAATCTCAAATTCAATACCACCATCACTATCAGTGTGACCAACAATCCCCCATTTAAATTTTGCCAATCAGCCAAACTCAATAGCACGCCTCCTAGTGCCGCACCGAGTGCAGTCGCTAGTGCAATCAGCAGTTCCGTTAGCCCTTGGGCACGTCCTTTTTCAGCCGCCTCTAGCTGGCTATTGTATTGCCAAGTCCCCGCTACATAGAGAAAATTCCAACCTATACCAAGCAGGAACAGTGACAAATAGTAGTGCAGAGTAGTGGTTCCAGCCAGAGCTATCAATGCACTGCCTGCCAGTACCCCAAAGCCTGTATAAATCATAGTGGGGGCGGAAAACTTATCCAGCAGCTTACCGCTCACAAAGGAGGGTAGAAACATGCCAATCAGATGCCAGCCGATCACCGATAAACCTATACTAGTGGGATAGTGCTGATGCTGGTGCATGCTCAGGGGGGCGACAATCATCATCAAGAGCATGGCAAATTGTCCAAAGGCGGTATTGATGGTGCCTTGCCAGTAAGAGGTGCGACGCAGAAATCCCTTCTGCTCGTTGCTGCTCGCTGGTTGGGGTGCGGCTCTTGGTATGACTGGCAAGGCGCTAATGAGTAGCAGTGCTAGCAACCCAAACCCCGCAGCTAATAGATAGGGGCCTGCATATAGGATATTCGGTAACCACTGCCCTGCATAGATCGCTAATGTGGGGCCGAGTAGGGCTGCAATCAGGCTGCCGCTCAATACCCAACCGACCGCGCTACCCTTGCGAGTAGCCGGCACACTATCCAAAGCCGCAAGCCGATAAAACGCAGCGCTGGCTTGATACAGTCCCATTAGGATACTAGCAGCACAAAATAGGTAAAAATTACCTAAAGCGATAGCCCACACACTCACCAATGCGGCTAGTAATCCGGCGGCAGCTCCGAGCCGAAATCCAGCACGCCAGCCCGTGTGTTGTACTAATTGAGAGAAAGAATAAGTACAGATCAAAGCGCTAAGACTAACCAAAGTATAGGGCAGGGTAGCAAGCCCCTCTATGGGCGTCAGTTGAGCACCAATGAGGGGTGATAGGCTAACCCCGATGAGGACGGCAGACCAATAACTAGCCTGTGCGAGTGTGAGTAGGGCAAGACTTCGATTCATAAGCAATACCTTAAGGTTATGTGAGTCAGAATATTATGAGTACAGACAGAATCGCTGGCGGTATTCTGTGGGCGAGACATTCAGTTCACGGATAAACGCACGACGCATGATTTCTGCATCGGGATAGCCACACTGACGGGCAATGCTTTTCAGGGTCTGCGGACTGGATTCTAGTTGTAACCGTGCCTGATGCAGACGTGCAAGTGTGACATAACGCGCTGGGGACAGGCCAATTTCTTGCTGAAATTTACGCGAAAAGTGGCGTGTGCTCATCGCTGCTTGTTCGGCTAGTATTCCGACCTCTAAATTCTGGCTTAGGTGGGTACTGATCCAGTCCTGCACTTTCTGTAGCGCTGGAGTGGCGGCGGGTTTCAGACCCGTGAGATTACTGTATTGGCTCTGCCCACCCGGACGGTGATAGAACATGACCATTTCTCGTGCGGTTTCTAGTGCTACCTTGCGCCCAAAATCATCCTCTACCAGCCGCAAAGCTAAATCCATGCCAGCCGTCACGCCAGCAGAGCAATGATAATGATCGTCTTCGGTATGAATGGCATCAATCATCAACTCCACCTGCGGGAAACGCTCGCGAAACAGCTCATAGCGTCGCCAGTGAGTCGTCGCCCGTCGCCCATTCAGGCAACCCGTTGCCGCGAGTAAAAAGGCACCACTACACACCGAACCTACACGGGGTAGGTCTGGTAGCAGTTGCCCTAGATGGGTGATAAGTTCAATATTCTGCGCTAACTGTGGTGCGGGATCACCCCCTACTATTAATAGGGTATCAGGCAGTTCTGTGCCTAGGTCAGTGAGTAGGCCATCGCAGTGAATACGAGTACCCGTTGCTAGTCGTACTTCAGTACTATCAATACTAAGCACACGGGTACGGTAGGCCGGCTCCGTGCGAAGCTTGAGCCGCTCCAGCAGGATAGTGCTAGCACTAGCAAATACTTGTAAGGGACCAAAGACATCCACAGCATTAGCCTGATCGTAGGCTAATAGGGCAATATCTAGGGTTTTCTGAATGTGAATAGTCTCTGACATGGGCAATGAGCCAGTATGTAAATAGAAAGGCTCATTGTAAGCATTTGCTACTGCACGGAAAGGTCAGGAGTCCCACGATTTCGGACAGATTGCTAGGATGGTAAAAGCTATTATTTGTGTCTCATTATATCCATGCCCGCTTAGGTCGACGTAGGCTGTCAGCAATATCCTGTGCCAATGGTCGAATCGCATCTTCTGGTAGATTACCTAGACTGATGCGAATGGCAGGCTCTGCCCGAAGACGGAAGGGGCTGCCTGCCTGTACTCCCCAGCCTTTGACGGCTAATGCTTGTAAAGTTGCGGCTTCATCATCGACTGGCAACCAGATATGTAAGCCTTCACCTTCAGCCATCGGAGTATTCACTCCCTGTTTTACCATACTCTCAATCAGCATAGTGCGGCGGCGGGCATAGCTTTTGCTTGCATGCGTGAGGGTTTGATGATGATGGCTTTGTATCCACAATTGGGCGGTTAGCTTTTGCAATAATAGGCTGACCCAGCGCGATCCCAATGATTGCTGGCGACGCATATCTTCCACTAGCGCAGCAGAGCCACTGACTAGTGTTACCCTTAGGTCAGGCCCTAAAAATTTGCTCATGGAGAGAATATAAAGCCAGTGGGGTGGCAGATTTTTGCACTGTGGTAATGCCTGTTGCGCCAGTGGCCCCCAATAATCATCTAGAATCAGTAGGGTCTGAGGTTGCTGTTGTAATAGGGCCAAAATGGCATTTAAACGCTCCTTACTTATATTGGCTCCAGTTGGATTGTGTGCACGAGGGGTCAGAATCATAGCCATGACCTGTTTGTCTAGAGTAGGTACAAGGCAACCATCTACATCGACGGATAGTGGGATTGGTTTGAGGCGTAGGCTGGTCAGCAGAGCTATCAGCGGAGGCCAACAGGGATCTTCCACCCAGACACGAGCACCCGGAGGTAGCCGCAGGCGCAACGCTATAGCAATGGCCTCCAACGTACCAGAAAAGACACCTATATCATTCGCAGGAATTTGCTCTTTGATAAGCCACTGCTTGGCAATATCCAGCAATTCATCCGCATCACCTAATGCGTCATAACCGGTGAGTGGCGCTTGTAGGCTTAGATAAGCTGTATCTAGTGGGGGTAATAGTTTGGTATCTACATTACCACTAGCCAGATCCATCAAACCGGCAGGCAATACGGTCAGAAGTTCACTATGAGACGGCGGCAAAGCGACAGAGGTTCCCTTGCGCCCATCCGATACGATCAGACCCGCATCCCTTAATTTGGCGTAAGCATTGGCAACGGTATTGGGACTAATACCCAACTGGCTGGCAAGTTCGCGAATGGTGGGCAGTGACTCACCTGACTTCAATCGTCCAGCGCGAATCTGCTCTTCCAGAGCACTGATAATCTCGACAGTATTCGAGGCTTTGATATATATTGTATTCATTCATTAACTATATTGTATTGGTACAAAAATGAAAAGTCTAATTGTATTGCGTCATGTACCTTTTGAGGATCTGGGCGTATGGGAGCCTCTCTTGATTCAAAGAGGTTATAAAGTTTGTTATTACGATATGGGAGTGGATGAGTTAGAGATGCTTAGCCCTGAGCAGATTGATGTGCTGGTGGTATTGGGTGGACCGATTGGTGTGTATGAGCAGATGAGTTATCCGTTTTTGAACGCAGAGCTGCAATTTATCCGTGAGCGTCTGCAGGCTCAGCGACCAATACTCGGTATCTGTCTGGGGGCGCAGCTTATGGCACAGGCTTTAGGGGCGACAGTAGACAGCATGGGACACAAAGAGATTGGTTTTACCCCCCTGCAACTTACCGATGTAGGCAAAACCTCCGTGTTGAGTGGGCTGACATCCGATATACCTGTTTTGCATTGGCATGGTGATCAATTTGCGATCCCAACAGGAGCAGAGAGTCTGGCAACCACTACACTTTGCCCACATCAGGCTTTTGCGCTAGGGAGTTATGCCCTTGGGCTGCAATTTCATCTTGAAGTAGATTGTAATCGTATTGAGCAGTGGCTGATAGGTCATGCAGTTGAATTGAGTCAGGCGGGTATTGATCCTAACCTTATTCGCAGTCAGGCTACTCATGCACAGGCGAAGTTACAGCAGGCAGCAGAAACCGTACTCAAACGCTGGCTAGATGCGCTGGAGTTACCATGACAGGGTATTTATTAGGTAGGGTTGAATCGGTGCTGACAGGAAAATCCCGACCTTATACACGGGCAGGTACATATAGTGCGATTGACAAACAAGTGCTTAAAGCGCCTGTTCATGTGAGTGTTGTAGGACTTGAGGGGGATGAGCAGGGGGACTTGCGAGTTCATGGTGGTGTGGATAAAGCCGTACACTTTTATGCATTGGAACATTATCCATTCTGGATTGAAGCGTTGGGTAGGCCTCCAGTACTCGAAAAGGCGGGGGCATTTGGCGAAAACCTGTGTACAACAGGAGTAACGGAGACATCCATCTGCCTGGCTGATCAATTACGAATCGGTAATGTGCTGTTAGAAGTATCACAGGCGCGTCAACCCTGCTGGAAACTCAATGACCGGTTTGGTCAGCCAGATATGGCTAGGCGAGTACAGCACAGTTTACGAACTGGCTGGTATTGCCGTGTGCTGGAGGCTGGTGTATTGCAGGCAGGTGATGCGATTGAGTTGGTACAACGTCCTTATCCGGTATGGACGCTAGCTCGCATGCTGGAGATTCTCTATCACCGCTCACTGGATTATCCAATGTTAGAGCAAATGCTGGAACTGCCGCTAGTAGAGTCATGGCGGCGCATGATTGAAAACCGCCTGAAGCGGGGTGAGATTGAAGATTGGAATTCCCGCATCAATGGGTCGGCGTTTGTAAGCAAGAAGGAGTAGGTTTATGCCAAAACAATATCGCTTGATTATTTCGCACAAAGCTAAAGCATGGTGTGAAATTAATGTGAATGTACCTTGGTTGGATGAGGTTCTTGAAGATATGAAAAACCGCTTTCCGTCTGAGGAGGGTTACCATATTGAGATTCTGGTAGCAACTGAGGAGCGGCGTATCATTGACTATACCGATAAAGGGCCACAGGTATTGATGAGAGAGCCGATTTTTCTGCGGCAATAGGAGTTTTGAGATAGGGCGGGTGATGAGGTGAATGTATAACTTTTTAATGTATAAGTGTGCTGGGATGAGTAGCAGGGCAATCCATTGCCCTGCTGATCGGAGTTAACACACTAGCCTTGCACTAGTGATAGCCATTAGTCCCGTATTATTGCAAGCCTCCGTGAATGACATAATTGGCTGAAAGCGTGCTATTCAGCGGATGCAATAGGACATTGGCAAGGATTTGATTCACATCATTATTGGGGCCTGAAAAGATAGTGTCACCATCGAGATTCAGATCACCACTATAATACCCCTGTAGGATATAGTTAGTGTTGATACTGGTATTTAGAGGGGCGGTAAACACTTGCCCTAGAATGACATTAGTATCTAGATCGGGGCCGGCTCCAATAATGTTTTGATTAATATTGGTATCGCCCGTCCACATCAGGGCTATATTCCCCGTTTCTTGCCGTGAATAGTTACCGAGCGTGAGGGTAGTGGGCAGCGTAAAGTCCACTAGTGTTACCGTGCTGGTATTGAGACTCACCGCATTTAAGGTGCGAATATCGAGATGGTTGCGGTGGCGCAAGGCAATCTGATAATCGCCAGCAGCAAGATTGGGGAATTGCAATGCTACACTACCGCTCGTGCTATCCATCAGGTCGCCATCGCTCTGAACTAGGGTGGCTTGACGTGCCATTAGGGTAGTGCCATTCGCATCCCATAGCTCAACCAGCATCCAGTCCACTGCCGCATCGTTCCCCGTAACGGCTAATAGGGTGCTTGTGGTGGTTTCACTACCGGCATACGCATAGGGAGCAGAAGCATATGGTTGTTGCAGGGGTAGAAAACCTCTTGAGCGTAGATCATCACGCATCAGACCCGTAGCATTATTATAGGCACCCTGTAATAGCGCCCGTAGCTGTAGTTTTAGGGTTAAGGGTGAGTCATCGGCGGCCTGAGCGGGATTAGTCTCACCGCTATCTAACAGACCATTGTTATTAGTATCCTCTCCAGCTCGGCAAACTCCCACCACTTCAAGGCTACCATCACACACGCCACCGCCATCACTGTCGGGGTTGAGTGGGTCAGTTGTAGTAGCGGGATCACTGTCGGGAATAAAGTTAGCGCTATTGGTTCCCGCAAAGCTTACTGGGGTAGTACCCGAACTAGTACCCCCCGCAATCGGTGTACTTACACCTAATTCCGTACCATCTTGTAAGCCGTCATTGTCCGAGTCGGCATCGAGGGGATTGGTTTCACCACTATCGACGACACCATTGTGATTAGCATCTTCCGCTCCATCACTCAGGCCATCATCGTCGGAGTCGGCATCTAAGGGATTAGTTTCACCGCTATCTATTACACCATCATGATTAGCATCTTCGATTCCATCTGGTAAACCGTCGTTATCCGTATCGGCATCTAAGGGATCAGTACCGAGTAGAGCCTCCACCGAATCTAATAGCCCATCATTATCCCGATCTTCATCCACATTCGTGACTTGAATCGTAACGGTTTGGGTGGCGGTCATGCCATCACTATCACTGACCGTGACCGTGATGTCATATTGATTATCACCATTAGCATCGAGCGGGGTTTCATAATCAGGATTGTTGATAAAACGAATCGTACCATCACTTTGGATAGTAAAAAGGGCTGCATCGGCACCGGATAGACTATAGGTTAAGGCTAGCTCTGAACCATCCTCGACATCAGTAGCATTAATATCCACGAGAGCAGCGGGGACGTCGGTGCTTAAAATGGATTCACTGCTGGAGGTAGTAATGGGATTACCACCATTAGTGGTTAAAGTAGGGGGCGTGAGCGGCGCTTGTATCGTCCACTGATAATCTTCCACCTCGCCATCGGGTGCTTGAGTGGTACTATTGAGTCCCATTACGCTAGACCAGCGGAAACGAGCCACGGTAGGTGTACTATGAATGGCCGATATAGGTACGGTGATAGCTAAGGTAATTTGACCACTGACAGTATCGTTATCATTAGTGCGTCCTGAAACTAGGGAAATATTATCCTGTGCATTAACACTAATCTGTTCAGGGATACCATCTACCGTATCGGCAAAGTCACCATCTCCATTCCAGTCAATCCATGCCTGTAGATAAGCCATATCTATAGCGGGTTCTGTAATGTGAACGGTGATATTTGTACTTTGACCCGCAATGAGAACGGGGGTCGCTACACCATCATCCGATCCATTATCAGCACCTGTAACGGCACTAGTTTCAGTGGTGATACTAGCCCCTAGACGGAGGTTAGAGAATATATGACTGGCGATACCATAGGCAGTCGTATTAGTACCATTAGGGGCGGTAGAGCCATTTGCAGGTGCATCACTGTAGTCAACATTCAGTGTGGTATCACGATAATTTACATCTTGAGTGAGCGGTATACCCCCTGCAGCACGCCGTCTGTGGGGTATTAATGGGACCATTCGGGTCACTGTAGTTATCGGCTGCCTCAAGGGTATTGTCATAGCCATTATTACCGACCGCGTTATCCGTCTTGCCATCGCTATTAGCATCGGGGCGATTAAGTCCCGACTCCGCCAGATCGGTGAGGCCATCGTTATCACTATCAAGGTCGAGATAGTCCGCATTATCCGCGCCATCGGTATTCACTGGTGTTAAGCCTTGGCCGGCACCGGGGGATGTTTCATAGGCATCATCCAGACCATTACTATCACTGTCTATACCACTCGGGGCAATGTAACCGACCGTGGTTTGGGCTTCTACGTTATCAGGAATACTGTCATTGTCGGAGTCTAAATCTAGATAGTTGGGGATGCCATCCGCATCCGTATCTGGGCCGCTACACACCGCAGAAATACGCCCATGCAAGGCCATTTCTCGAATTTGTACTGCACCAGCTGCACCGCCACCGCTGGGGCCTGTCGTAGTAATCAGGAGCTTAAAGGACTTGATCGAGCTATAGGTCTTAGAAAAATTTATCGTGGCAATATTAGTTACCCCAGAGCCGACCAAGGTTTCGATCCCAAGGGAGGCTCCTTGTGTGTTAAAAAATTCTATCGTAAAGTCTTTAATACCATCCCCAGGAACACCAATATCATTAGCCAGATACAAACCACTAGCATCCATCGGTTTGACATTAGTGATGGTAATGTCTAGCGGTGGGTTAAAGGGTTCTGTTGCCCCATCGTAGGCATTTTGATCAGTTAAAACGCCATTGATGAGCTTATCTGGGCCAAAGGAAGCTCCAGCGCTTCGGGTTGATGTGGTGGTAGCAGAGGCGTAATAGGTGGAGCCAATCAGATCACTGAAGGTGGCACTTGGTGTAGTGCAAGTCATCCCCTCTGTTGTATTAGTAATACCATCGTTATCATTATCAATGTCTGTCGCCGCTAAGGTATTCGTGGCATACAGCAAATTACAGACCAAAAGCACACAGCATAGGCTAAGCATTCTAGCCAGCGCACGTAACTGACTATAAGGCGTGTGGTGATACATGGTGGATATACTCCCGTACCAGTCTATTGTTATAAATTATATTAAATAACTAATGCTAATGAATTTTAACAAGTTTTCTAATGGCAATCAAATTTAACAGTCATGTGAAATAGAGGTAATGAACTCTAGATTTCATGATGAACTGAGCTTGGCACGCTCTCTATTAGTCATATCCCCTGATAAGTTGACTGGTAAATAGGCTTATTAAAATTAAGTGAATAAAAAATATACAATAATTGTTGATTATTTTTTGGTTTAGATACTTTGCGCTACTTTAACGGCTAGATTTTATAGAGTAACCTATAGAGCGATAATGAATAAAATTAATGAAGGTTATAAAAACTCTATTAGGGGTTTTGACCTATATTTCGGGTAATCATAATGCGAATAATTCATCAGCACCTAGCAAACTATCGATTGCTATTCCTGTGGCTCTTGCTTTCCCTCATCACGTTTAGTCCTACTGTTTATGCAGCAGGTGCTCAGGTATGTAATGCCACTGATGCACGTGCGCAACAACAGTATTGGCACTTTAGTGTGGGCGCAGGTTTAGATTTTGGCACGACTGGCTCAACTGTAAACACCTTGACACATAGCAATGACCTTAGCTGGGGAGGCGCGGTCAGTGTTACGAAGACAGGGGGAGAGTTACTCTTTTATAGCCAAGGGACAAGTATCTATGGCTCCAATAATGCCGTACTAACCAATGGTACTGGCCTAACAGGTAGCACAGCGGCACAGAATGTGGGCGCGTTTATGGCACCGAACCGTCCTGATCGTTATGTACTGATTACTAGTAGTGCCGCGGGCACTGCTGGTCAGTTGTACTATCACTTAGTAGAGTTAAATACTAGTGGTGTGTGGACGGTAACGACTAAAAACCAAGTCTTAGGTACGGCTACTACCGCAGGTCCTGTGCTCATCGCCCCTAATAGCGATGGCACTAAAGCGTGGGTCATCACCTATACCTATGGGGCGGCGACTTATCTCGCTTATGAGTTTGATAGTGGGGGGCCTACTGGTAATGTAGTGACCTCAACGGCAAGTAGTAATAATCCGAATAGTAATTTTGGTGCGCTACGTTTATCACCTAATGGACAACAAATTCTATCGGTTAGCCCTAGTGGTGCAGGTGGTTCGGCTGCTCCCATTCGCTTATTTAATTTTAATGCCGATACGGGGGTGCTCAGTGAGGCTTGGAGAATGAATATTCCTTCGAGTCCTGCGATTGGTTCAACCCTTTATGGTATGGATTTTTCACCGAGCGGACGCTATCTCTACTTAAGTGGTAAGGATGTGAATGCTAAGGTGTTTCGTTATGATCTGAGCAGTAATACACCGGCAACTATTTTAGCCTCTCGCTTAGATGTCACAGGTGCTGCGACCAATGGTGCTGGGGGCGCGATTCAGCGTGGGGCGGATGGTAAGATGTATGTGGCAAAATATAATACCAACACGCTATCTACCATTAGTGATCCCGATGGGGCCGCTCCCGTTTTTAATGATGGCGCACAAGCCTTAGCAACCGGTAAGGTAATCAATTATGGTTTACCGCAAACCGTAGGCAATTGTACCAAAAATATGCCAGATACGGATCAAGACGGTATCTTAGATTATCGTGATTCAGATGATGATAACGATGGCATCGCGGACACGGTTGAGGGTGGGCAAGATGTTGATGGTGATGGTCTATCGAATGATAAAGATGTGGATAGTGATGGGGATGGTATTCCCGATAATATCGAAGCACAAAATAGCTTTAGCTATATCGCACCGAGTGGCACTTTAAGTACCAGTGGTATTGATACTGCCTATGGTACAGGTCTGACTCCCTATGATTTTGATGGGGATGGTATTCCAGATTTCCTTGATGCCGATGCCGATAATGATGGTCTCAGTGATACTCAAGAGGCTGGCATTACCTTAGGTAGTACCGACATTGATCAGGACGGTCTAAACGATGCAGTGGATAATAATACCAGTCAATTTGGTGCAGCCAACCCAGACCCTACTAAGGCCTTAGTTCCGAGTGGGGGCGTGATGGCGGCCTATCCTAATAATGGCGTTAGTCCCAACTGGCGCACGATGTTCGCGGCAAACAGTTGTAGTGTTGCTGGAGCACGCGCACAACAGCGTTACTGGTATTTAGGTTATGGCACAGGCTTAGATTTTGGCGCAAGTGGTAGCACGGTGACCGCCCTAAGCCATAGCAATAATCTAGGCAATGGTACTACCGTCACAGTGAGTAATATGGGTGGGCAGCTCATGTTCTATGCCAGTGGTACTACGATCTATAATGCTTCTGGTGCGGCTATGAGTAATGGAACCGGCCTCACCGGTAACACCACTGCTCCACAAGGGATAGCAGCCTTTGCCGCTCCGGGCAGTAATGATCGCTATTTTGTGGTGACCAGTAGTGGGGTAAACTCCAATGGGCAACTCTACTGGCATCAAGTCGATATGACCCAACAAGGGGGCTATGGCGCTGTTATTAGTAAAAATACCACCTTAGGGGCGGCTGCTAGTGCTTCTGGTGCGGTATTAGCGGTACCTAATCATGATGGCAGTAAGGTCTGGGTGATTACTTTCAAATTAGGTACCAATCAATACCTAGCCTATGAATTTAGTGCCGCAGGCCCTACGGGTGTTGTGCGTACGTCTACGGCTAGTAGTATTAATTCTGTTTCTGGTACAGGTAGTTCCTTAGCACTTTCTCCTGATCGGAGCCAGATTGTATCCGTGGTTTCTAGTGGCAGTACTACAGCGGCTAATAATGCCATACGCCTATTCACCTTTAATGCACAAAGCGGTGAATTATCCGAAAACTGGACGATGAGCCTGAATGGGACTCCATCCATTGGAATTCATGTTGCTAGTGCAGACTTTAGCCCTACGGGAAGCCATTTATATGTCAGTGGACGGGGTGGAACCGCGCGAATTTTCCGCTATACCTTGACAGGTAATAGCACGGGTGCTGCCGTATTAGCGAGCCAGCTCGATATTACCGGAGCAGGGGGTAATGGTACGGGGGGCGTGATTCAACGTGGCCCTAATGGGATGATGTATGCTGCCCAAACCACTACCACAACCGTATCCACGATTGCTAATCCTGAAGCCGCCACTCCTACCTTTACTAAAGGTGGGCAAGCATTAGCTAGTGGTAAATTAGGCTATTATGGTCTGTCTCAACCGCAATATACCTGTACTAATGCCTATCCAGATACCGATGGTGACGGTATTCATAACCTGATCGATCTGGATGATGACAATGATGGCGTTCAAGATACTGAAGAATGTAAACCTGTTTATTTTAACTATACAGGCTCAGATCAAACCTATGTTGTGCCTGCAAATCGAAGCTCAATCAAAGTAAATGTGTGGGGGGCTGCCGGTGGGGGGCGAGCTGCACTTAATGGTGTTAGTGGAGGGGGCGGTTTCGCCTCAGCTATTTTGCCCGTTACACCGGGAGAAAGCTTAACCTTTATTGTAGGTCAAGGCGGTAGACGTTCACCTAATTCATTGACTACTACTTATGGTGGTGGGGGTGCGGGCGGCTCGGCAATAGATGCCTATGTTGGCGGGTCGGGTGGTGGACGTTCTGCCATTAGACGAGGAACGTTCGAGTTAATAACAGCAGGCGGTGGTGGTGGTGCCGCGGGTGGTGCAACACCTACGGTGGCTATAGCAGGTGCTGGCGGTGGAATTCTGGGGATGGATGCTAGTAATAGCGGAGTTAGCTACTTTGCCACAGGTGGAACACAACTAGCCGGTGGTTTAGGTGCGGTGAACCCTAACAATCCTCAGCAAGGTGGTGGAAATGGATCACAATTTTTAGGCGGAAGTGCTGTCCCTTCGCTCACAGCCAATACAGGTGGCGGCGGTGGTGGTGGCGGTGGCTATTTTGGTGGTGGCGCAGGTTATAGTCAGCTCAATACTACGGATGAACAAGACACTTCAGGGGCTGGGGGTTCAGGTTATTTGTCTACGGGTCTGAATGGTGTTCTGATCGCAGGTGCAGGGACTCTATCCGGTGGACAAGGTCAAGTCGGCTATATGACCGGCATTGGTACGGCGAATGTCAGCGCTGATGGTGGGAATGGTTTAATAGCGATTGTGGATTGTGATTATGATCGTGATGGCCTCAGCAATGATCAAGACCTAGATAGTGATGGCGATGGGATTCCCGACAATATCGAGGCACAAACGAGCTTTGATTATATCGCACCGAGTGGCACCATCGGTATGGATGGTCTCGATACCGCTTATAGTCCTAGTAGTGGTCTAACGCCCTATGATTTTGATGGCGATGGTAGTCCTGATTATTTAGATACGGATGCGGATAATGATGGTCTAAGTGATACTCAAGAGACTGGGATTACTTTAGGCAGTAGTGATGTGGATCAAGACGGTCTGAATGATGCGATTGATAATAATACCAGCCTCTATGGTGCTCCCAATCCAGGGCCTACCAAAGCCTTAGTGGTGAGTGGTGGGGTCATGGCGGCCTATCCTAATAATGGGATCAGTCCGAACTGGCGTACCATGTTACCCGCGCAAAGCTGTAGTGTGGCTGATACTCGTGCCGAGCAACGTTATTGGCACTTTGGTGTGGGTGCAGGCTTAGATTTTGGTGTGAGTGGTAGCACAGTCACTGCCCTCAGTCACGGTAATAATATGGGGACGGGGGGGAATGTGAGTGTGAGTAATGCCGGTGGGCAACTGATGTTCTATGTCAGTGGCACGACTATTTACACCGCGACAAACGTTGCCATGACTAATGGTACAGTGACAGGCAATACCAACTCCCCTCAAGGGGTGGCGGCCTTTGCAGCCCCCGGCAGTAATACCCAATATTTTGTAGTGACCAGCAGTGGGACGACTACCAACGGTCAGTTATATTGGCATCAGGTGGATATGACTCAACAAGGGGGCTATGGTGCAGTAACTAGCAAAAATACCCTCTTAGGAGCCACCACTAGCTCAGCGGGGGCGGTACTTGCTGTCCCTAATCATGATGGCAGTAAAGTGTGGGTCATTACCTTTAAATTAGGCACCAATCAATACACTGCTTATGAGTTTGGAGCCAATGGGCCTACGGGTGTGGTACGTACCTCACTGGCAAGTAGTAATAACCCTGCCGGTGGCAATGGCAGTTCCTTAGCTTTATCACCCAATCGCAGCCAAATCGTCTCGGTAGTAGCTAATGGCCGTACCACGACGGCCAATAATGTTATTCGCTTATTCACCTTTAATGCTCAAAGTGGTGAACTATCTGAAAACTGGGCAATGAGTCTCAATGGAACCCCTTCTATTGGAACTTATGTCGCTAGTGCAGATTTCAGTCCGACCGGAAGTCATCTCTATGTCAGTGGACAAGGTGGGGTAGCACGGATTTTCCGTTATACCTTAGCGGGGAATAATACCGCAGCCGCCGTATTCGCGAGCCAACAGGATATTACCGGTGCTACTGGGAATGGTCAGGGAGGTGTCATCCTACGCGGGCCTAATGATGTGATGTATGCCGCGCAATACAATACAGCAACCGTATCAACCGTAGCTAATCCTGAAGCGGCTATTCCGACCTTTACTAAAGGGGGACAAGCGCTTAGTAGTGGTAAATTAGGTTATTATGGTTTATCTCGTCCGCAATACACCTGTGCGGCAGCCTTCCCTGATAGCGATCAGGATGGTGTATATAATCTACTAGATATTGATGATGACAATGATGGGATTCTCGATATTAATGAAGTATGCACCTCTAAACCGACAAGTAAAACCGGGATCACCGTAAGCTCAGATCTGAATTGGACGGGTGCTTTATCACTATTAGTAGATAATAAAGATACCAATAATCAAATCTATTCGACGAATGAGTCGATTGTGAATAAATCGGTATTAGCCTTTACCTTACCGACGCCTAAAGTGCTGACTCGCATTGAGTTAACGGCTTTCACTACTCAAACCCCTATAGTCGTAGGTTCAGTCATTCAGCCTCAAGGCTGGACGGGTACTAGTTGGGTGAATCTAGGTGATCCTCAAACCGTGGTAACACCGACGACAGGAACGCAAAGTACTCAATTGGCGTATCAATTCCCCTTAACCAATACGATTGCGTATATCCAATATCGTTTATATGGTGTGAGTGGTAGTACGCAAGTCAGTTGGTTACAAGAGGCCTACTTTATTGAGGCGTGTTCGGGGCAGGATGTGGATCTAGATGGCCTGACCAATGATATTGACTTAGATAGTGATGGGGATGGAATACCTGACAATATCGAGGCACAGACCACAACAGGTTATATTGCGCCTACGACTGCCGATGTGGATCGTGATGGTTTATTGGATGTTTATGATGCAGCAACAAATAACATCACCACAGCTTCTAGTATCGGTCTGACACCCGTCAATACGGAGGTAGCCGATAATCCAGACTATTTAGATACGGACAGTGATAATGACGGTCGGATGGATGCCAATGAAAATGGTTTTTATCTTGCCAATACTGATCCTGATCGCGATGGTTTGGATAGTACACCGGATACCGATGACACGGTGTTTGGGCCTGTGAATGCGAGTATTACGGATGTACTCAATGCCTACCCACATACAGCGACTGAAGTAGCTTGGCGTACTACAGAGGTGGTGGCAATGCCTAATGCAGCACCTATTATTATGAGTGATGGCGGTGGGAATACTGCGGCACTTACTCTAGAGGAGGGTGCCTTAGCGGTCACGACTGTAGCAGCGAGTGATGTTGATAATGATACCCTCACCTATAGTATTAGTGGCGGGGCAGACAGTGCGCTCTTTAATATTAATGCTAGTACCGGCGTTTTGAGCTTTAATACCGCGCCCTTCTATGCCCAACCGACGGATAGCAATGGCGATAGCATTTACGAGCTACAGGTGAAAGTGGACGATGGTAATGGTGGTAGTGATATTCAAGACCTAAGCATTCATATTATTGCTATTAAAGTCTTGGAGTATACCGTGCGTAGAGAGGCCGATGGACGTTACCATGTCTATATGCGTCCTACCCGTAATCCTGATATGAATATCAATCTCATTGGTCAAATTACGCTAATGGTGCCTACGGGTGGGCAGTTTGCGATAAGCGATTTCCAAAGTGCGATACCTAATATTAACTGGTCACTCAACCGTGCCAATGCGCCGGTGGAAAATACCGCCGTTGATTATTTGACCTTCTCCTTCACGTCTTGCTGCTCCATGGACTTCAATTGGCAAGCCGGGCAAGAGTTGGAAATCTTTAGCTTTGCTAATCCAGCGGTGTGTAGTGGTAATGTCACTATTATGGAGAATACCGATCTTTTTGCCCAAGACCCTAACTCTGTGAATAGCTCCTCCTTAAATCTCTTTACCAACTTTGGTTGGGGTGGATTAGAGAATAATTACTTAGGTAATTACGGTGCTCCAGTGGATTGTCGTAATAATGATGCACCTGTGATTAGCAGTGATGGCGGGGGCGATACAGCGGCTATTAGTATCACGGAAAATACTACCGCCGTAACGACAGTGACGGCAGTAGATGCGGATAATGATGCCCTGACCTATAGTATCGTTGGGGGAGCGGATGCCGCGCAATTAGTGATTAATGCCAGCACCGGAGAATTAACCTTTAAAGCAGCACCGAGCTTTAGTAATCCTCTTGATAGTGATGCTAATAATGTCTATGAGGTGATTGTACAGGTAAGTGATGGTCGAGGCGGAGTGGATACGCAACAACTGAGTATCACTGTTACAGCAGGTGCGCTGAGCTTACAGCTTAAAGCCTTATTACAGGGGCCTTACAGTACTAGCACTCAGCTAATGAATGATACGCTGCGTACCTTAAGCTTAATACCGAGTGCTCAACCCTATACTGTTGCACCGTTTAATTACACTGGCACAGAGACTATAGCGCCGAGTGTATTGACGGTCACAGGTAGCAATGCTGTGGTGGATTGGGTCTTAGTGGAGTTACGCCAAAGCGGAGCGCCGGGAACCTTGGTTGCACGGCAGGCGGCTTTGATCCAGCGTGATGGTGATGTGATGAACACAGCCGGCTCCACCAGCCTAAGCTTCAGTGGGGTGACGGCGGGTAATTACTTTGTCTCAGTGCGGCATCGTAATCACTTAGGGGTAATGACAGCCGCTCCGATTGCGTTAACGACCACAGCGCCCGCTGTTATAGACTTCACCTTACCTGCAACCGCCATATATGGCACACAAAGCCGCTTAGCTGTGGGCAGTGTTGCGGTACTGTGGGCGGGTGATGTGAATAAGGACGAGCAAGTGATCGCTAATGGCCCCGGTAATGACCTGAATAATATTTTAGGGAATGTCTTAAGTGCTACAGCCAATCAGCTCTTTAATACCAACTTTAGTCTACAGGGCTATTTCACTAGCGATGTGGATATGAATGGTGTGACCTTATTCGCAGGGCCTAATAATGATGTGAATATTATTGTGGGCAATGTCTTATTGCATCCAGTGAATTCCACCTTCTCCGCTAACTATGTGATTCAAGGAGGGATGCGTTCAGTCACTCGCTAATATGCGGCTAATATAAAAGGCAAAGGCCACCTGCTGCAAAGTAGGTGGCCTTTTACTTTAATCCACCATCGCCTCTTATTTCTTCTTATGATAGCCTATAACTCTTTCTTTTTAAGTAAGGAAGCGGTTTGTGCGTTGTCGAGTGAAGGTCTGTGGTATTACCTCGATTGCTGATGCGCTGATGGTAAGCCATGCGGGTGCAGATGCCATAGGATTAATGTTTTATGCTAAAAGTCCACGCAATCTAAGCCTTGAACAAGCAAGAGCCATTAGCCACGCGCTACCTCCTTTTGTGACACGAGTAGGCTTATTTCTGGATGCAGAACCAGAATTTATTACTACGGTATTAGATCAAGTGACACTGGATGTGGTGCAGTTTCATGGCAAGGAAAGTGCCGAGTTTTGCCGTGCTTTTGGGCGGCCTTATATTAAAGCCTTGGGAATGCTGGAGCAGAATTTCTATGATTTAGCGCGTGACTATCCAGATGCACAGGGTTTACTGGTAGATAGTCATGCTCCAGGGGCAGCAGGCGGCACGGGTAAAACCTTTGATTGGACACAGTTACCTCATGATTATCCACAAGCGCTCATTTTAGCCGGTGGGTTAACCGCAAATAATGTCTATCAAGCGCTTAAAACCACGCGGGTTTATGCCATCGATGTGAGTAGTGGAGTAGAATCAGCACCAGGCGTTAAAGATCCCATCAAAGTAACAGCGTTACTCAATGAGGTAAAGCGTGTTGAATGCGAGCAAGGAAATAAAGC
Source organism: Thiofilum flexile DSM 14609 (assembly GCF_000380185.1). Classification (GTDB taxonomy): domain Bacteria; phylum Pseudomonadota; class Gammaproteobacteria; order Thiotrichales; family Thiotrichaceae; genus Thiofilum; species Thiofilum flexile. The sequence goes on along the minus strand of NZ_KB904765.1, from coordinate 19,560 downwards.
ATGAGCTGGTTTGAAAAATTATTACCATCGCGTATTCGTACTGAAAAATCGAATACCAAAAAATCGATTCCCGAAGGCTTATGGCAACAGTGTTCAGCCTGTCACTCGATTTTATACGGGAGTGAGTTAGAGCGGAATAATGAGGTGTGCCCTAAGTGTGGTCACCATATGCGTATTAATGCGCGGCATCGGTTAGAGGTGTTTTTAGACACTAATGGACGAGAAGAGATTGGCGCGACCGTTACACCTGTTGATATTTTAGGCTTTAAGGATACTAAACGTTATAAAGACCGCTTAGCCGGAGCACAAAAGGAAACAGGCGAAAAAGACGCTTTAATCGTTATGAAAGGTGCAGTATTAGGTGTGCCCTTAGTCGCCGCTGCTTTTGATTTCCGCTTTATGGGCGGGTCTATGGGGTCGGTGGTAGGCGAGCGTTTTGTGCGCGGGGTGAATGCTGCTATAGAGGCTAATGTACCGTTTATATGCTTTGCCGCTAGTGGGGGCGCACGGATGCAAGAGGCCTTGTTTTCTCTGATGCAAATGGCTAAAACCAGTGCCGCCTTGACTCGTTTAGCCGAAAAAGGCTTACCTTTTATTTCAGTACTCACCGATCCTACCTTAGGTGGGGTATCGGCTAGTTTTGCTATGTTAGGTGATATTCATATTGCTGAGCCAAAGGCATTGGTGGGGTTTGCAGGCCCTCGCGTGATTGAGCAGACCGTGCGTGAGAAATTACCAGATGGTTTTCAGCGCAGTGAGTTTTTATTGGAGAAGGGTGCAATTGATATGATTGTAGAGCGCAATCAGATGCGCGAAACCATTGCTGATTTGCTGACTTTACTGCAACATCAGCAAAAACCGCTGCTAGCTACTGAGGCGGCTGCTTGAAAACATTAGCAGACTGGTTGGCTTGGCAGGAGTCGCAACCTAGGGCAGCGATTCAATTGGGCTTAGAGCGCGTGGCAGAGGTGGCTACTCGGTTAGGGCTAAGTGATTTACCGTTTCCAGTGATTACGGTCGCGGGTACGAATGGCAAAGGCTCGACTTGTGCCATGTTGACTGCTTGCTTAGTCGCTGCGGGCTATCAAGTGGGGACTTATACCTCGCCTCATATTCAAGCCTATAATGAGCGTATTGCCTTGAATGGTCATCCAGCTTCTGATGCCTTGATTGTTGAGGCATTTGAGGCCATCGAGGCAGCACGCGGTGAGATCCATTTAACCTATTTTGAGTTTGGAACCCTTGCGGCGGTGTATTGTTTTGTACAGCAGTCGGTGGATATTGCGGTATTAGAGGTGGGGCTAGGGGGGCGCTTAGATGCAGTCAATATCTGGGATGCTGAAATCGCTATTGTGACGAGCATAGGCATTGATCATGTGGAATGGTTAGGCTCTGACCGCGAGAGTATTGGTGCAGAAAAGGCTGCTATTGCACGTCAAGGTAAGTATTTAATCAGTGGCGATCCTAATCCTCCTGCCTCTATTCAAAAGACAGCCAACGCTAAGGGTGCTTTAGTACTACAATATGGAGCTGATTTTAAGGTTTTACAAACCACAGCGCAGGACTTTAGGCTTAGCACACCGCAAGGAATAGAGTATTATCCCCTGCCTGCCTTATTAGGCGAGGTGCAACAGCTTAATGCGGCGCTAGTCATTATGGCTTTACAACGATTAGGCGTGACGACTGAAGTTAAGGTGGGTTTAGAACCTATACGTCAGGGATTGCGACAAGTACAGTTAATGGGGCGTTTGCAACCAGTATCCGTGCAACCTCCCATCTGGATTGATGTAGCGCATAATGGTCATGCTGCTCAGTCTTTAGCGAGTTGGCTTAAAACACCAACATTTGCAGGCCAGACACATGCCGTTTTTTCTATACTAGCGGATAAAGATTTAGTAGAGGTGGCAAATACCTTAGCTCAGGTAATTAATACGTGGCATGTATTTGCATTAGTAGATAAGCGGGCTTTACCGCTGAATGAGTTAGTGGATACTTTAGAAAAAGTGAATCCGAATGCAGTGATTTATGCTTATTCTGATTTAGCATCTGCGTTAAAAGGTGCTATAAATCAGTGCAACACGCGAGATAGAGTAGTGGCATTCGGCTCTTTTCTGGTAGTATCGGGCGTACTAAAACATTTCTCTCCCAATACTCTATAAGTATGGGTTGGGTGTTAAATTAATCACATTTAGAATGTCGTAGGTAAAGGAGTATTGGGACAAATGGATAATAAGTCTACAACCAAACGTATGATTGGCGCAGTAGTGCTAGTGTTAATTGCAGCATTATTGTTAGCTTGGCTTTTAAAGGGTAAAAACCCTAAACAGGAACAAGACCAAGTTGCTACCGCACAACAAACGCAACAAGTGCAACCTATTAGTGGTTTCCCCGGTGTATCTGACCCTAATGCATTACCTCCTGCACCAGATGGTCCTAGCTCACCTCCGGCTTTAGTGGCTGATGCTCAACAAGCAACGGCTACAGCGACAGCAGAGCAATCGACTACGGCAGCACCTAATGCAGATCTACAAACGGCGCAAGCACCTACCCCTGATAATGTCACTACCTTTGAAATTCGCCCAGAAACTCGTAATGCGATTGATCAAAATGGTAATGTTGTGGCAGCAACGGGTAGCATGGGGAGTGATGAAACTCAAGCAGCTCCTAGTGATGCAGTCACTAATGTCAATGAAGCAGCGCAAAGCCAAACAGCTAGCACAGAAACCCAGCCAGAAGCTCAAACAGAGAGCACGGCTGCGGTTGCAAGTGGTGTCGCTGCAGGTGTAGCGGCTGCAACAGCGACAGCTAGCAAAGGTAGTGCAGAAACAACGCAAGCCAGCAAGTCTACTTCTACTAAGGAAGTCGTCGTTGCTAAACCTAGTAGCACAGCGACTAGTCCTAGCACAAAAACGGTTGTGCTAACTTCTACCACGACTACTAAAGCCGCTCAACCTCGTTTGGTGAATGAGCGCCCAGTACCTGAGGTTAGCTCTAGAACACAAACAGTTAGCGTGGCAAGTAACGCTAAATCAAGCACTTCAACCTCAACAGCTAGCGCTCAAAAAGCATCAGCAGGCAGTGTCGATGCGGCTAAACGTAATGGTTATGTGATTCAAGTATTGGCAACAGCCGATCGCACTAAGGCGGATACCATTCGCCAAACGATTGCGACCGATGGCTATCCTGCCTTTATTGCTCAAGGTGTAGCAAATGGTAAGCGTGTGTATCGGGTGCGTATTGGTACCTATAAAGCTAAATCCGATGCTGTCACCGTACAGTCACGTATGAAAGCACGTTATGGGCAAAACCAACTGGTACAAAACAGCTTTGTAACGAATAACAACAACTAGAAAATACTATTTAATGGAAATAACAGCGGGTTTACTAGATGCGGGCATTATTGCCCTCATTCTAGTGTCCACCATCATTGGTTTAGCAAGGGGGTTTATTAGAGAAGCCTTTTCTCTAATAAGCTGGTTGGCAGCGATGGCATTTACAGCACTTTATTTTCAACAAGTCGCTGATTTGTTGCCGTTTAAAGGTTTAAGTAATGTCGCTCGGATTGGCGTTGCTGCTGCCATTATTTTTTTCTGTGTGTTACTGGTAGGCGCGATTATAAGCTATACCTTTAAAGTAGGCTTTGCAGCGATTGGTTTAGGCTGGATAGATCACTTTTTAGGAATGGCAGTAGGCTTAATTCGAGGTTTAATCATCATTATTCTGCTCGTGGTATTAGCCGATGTGGCAGCTGTGACAGATAAACCTTGGTGGAAGGAGTCGGCCTTAGTACCTAAATTTCAAGAAACCGCCGCGCAGGCAAAGCTGTTTGTGGTTGAAAAGATTTCCCCTTATATGGAAAAGCTTTCAATTTCACCTGACAACCCTGTAGGAGAGTAAATTTAGGCCAGTAGCAAGTTATCTTATCACAGCCATGCATTCTGCATGGCTGTTTTGTTTTGGTGGGTTTAAAATACTCGCTTCATTTCGTTTCTCGGCAAAGGCAAGCACATGTGCGGAATTATTGGGATAGTGGGGCAGGATCTGGTCAATCAGGCGCTCTATGATGGTTTAACCGTATTACAACACCGAGGACAAGATGCAGCAGGCATCGTAACTAGTGATGGGCGGCGGCTATATTCACGTCGCGATAATGGCATGGTCAAGGATGTGTTCCAAGAGCAACACATGCGGGCAATGATAGGGCATATGGGGATTGGGCATGTGCGTTATCCTACTGCAGGATCCTCTTCTTCAGCAGAAGCACAGCCCTTTTATGTCAATAGCCCCTATGGTATTGCCCTAGGACATAATGGTAATTTAACCAATGCCGCTGAGCTAAGACGCGGGCTTTATCTACAAGATCAGCGGCAAATTAACACCGAATCCGACTCCGAGATTCTATTAAATATCTTTGCTCAAGAGCTACAGCGTGAAAATGCTATGCACGTCATGCCCGATAATATTTTTTCGGCTATTGCACGGGTGCATGAGCGTTGTCGCGGTGCCTATGCGGTAGTAGCAATGCTCACCCGTGATGGCTTGGTGGGTTTTCGTGATCCGAATGGTATTCGCCCGCTAGTGTATGGGGTGCGTGATACCGAGCACGGTAAAGAGTATATGCTGGCCTCTGAGAGTGTGGCGCTGGATGTCTTAGGCTTTAGACTGATTCGTGATATTGAGCCGGGTGAGGCGATTTTTATTACGGCTGATGGCAAAGTCTTTACCCGTCAATGTGCTAAAAACCCTCAATACCGCACCTGTATCTTTGAATATGTCTATTTTGCCCGCCCCGATTCGATTATTGATAATGTGTTTGTGCATAAAGCCCGCATGCGGATGGGGATTTTCATGGCACAACGCTTATTAGAAGTGTGGCCTGATCATGATATTGATGTGGTCATACCCATTCCCGATACTAGCCGTACCGCCGCGCAAGAAATGGCTTATACCTTAAATGTGCCCTACCGTGAAGGCTTTATGAAGAATCGTTATATTGGACGTACTTTCATTATGCCCGGACAACAATTACGTCGTCGCTCGGTACGTCAGAAATTGAATGCTTTAGATATTGAGTTTAAAGGTAAAAACGTACTACTCGTGGATGATTCCATCGTGCGGGGAACCACGTCCGAAGAAATCGTTCAAATGGCTAGAGATGCAGGCGCGAAACGAGTTTACTTTGCTTCAGCTTCGCCTCCGGTACGTTATCCTAATATCTATGGCATCGATATGCCTGCTGCAAAGGAATTGATTGCTCATGAACGCACGGAAGAAGAGGTGGCAAGAGCTATCGGGGTGGATCGTCTATTTTATCTGAAATTAGAGGATCTCATACAATCTATTCAAAAGGGCAATAACCGTTTAAAGCACTTCGACTGCTCCGTGTTTACTGGGGAGTATGTGACAGGTGATGAGAGCGAGTATTTTGCCGAGGCTGAGGCTAATCGTAATGATGCACAAAAACGTAAACGTGAACAAGCTACCACGGCTATCGATATTATGGATAGCCGCTAGTCTGAGTATAGGGAGCGTGGCAATGGCGGAGAGTATTCCCTTGACTATACCACCTTTAGCGGAGTCGGCACCCGGAGCACAGGGGGGCTTTGGTTCAGTGTTACAGGATCTAGCCCGTCGTTTTCCTCAATATCCACGTGATACGGTGGTATTGATTGATGCGACCAGTCAGGAGTTGATTTTGATTCGTCACGGACAAGAAGCGGGGCGCTGGACGATTTCAACGGCTGAGGCCGGATTAGGCAGTAAAAAGGGTAGTAATCAAACACCTTTAGGGGTGCATCGTATTGCAACTAAAATTGGAGCCAATGCTCCTTTAGGTACTGTCTTTAAAGCACGGGCGAATAGTGGTCGCATTGCCCGTATTCTCACCGCACCCGGCGCACGTAGTGGCGAGGATAATGTGACAACCCGTATTTTGTGGTTGGATGGTTTAGAGCCGGGATTAAATAAAGGTGGTAATGTTGACTCTAAAGAGCGCTTTATTTATATCCATGGTACGGATGAAGAAGGACGCTTAGGTGCTCCCGCTTCTCATGGTTGTATTCGGATGCGGAATCAAGAGGTGGTCGATCTATTTAATCAAGTCGATAAAGATACCTTGGTGGTCATCGCACAAAGGAAATAATACTTAACTGAGTCACTATCAAGGTGTAGTATAAGCGCCTTGATAGACGCGCCGATTTGCATTCTGCTTGCGGGCGCTTAATAAGTGCAGCTAAAGGGTTAATATGCTTTCTTTAGCCTGCCCATGCAGGTTTTTTTATGCCTGTGAGTTTTACCCCTATGTGGAGGCTTAACTGACTATGATAAATGAATGGGATTTTGCCACCCTAGCCATTCGCGCTGGGCATGAGCGTACTGAAGAAGGAGAGCATTCAGAGGCTATCTTTCCGACCTCTAGTTTTGTATTTAAATCCGCCGCTGAAGCGGCTGCCCGCTTTGCTAATGAAGTGCCGGGTAATATTTATTCACGCATGACGAATCCTACCGTGCGCTATTTCCAAGAGCGTTTAGCCGCACTAGAAGGGGGAGAGAGTTGTGTGGCGACCAGTTCAGGCATGGCGGCGATTTTGGCGGTCATGTTAGGGGTATTGAAAGCAGGGGATCATGTTGTCTGCTCGCGTTCGGTATTCGGTACGACCACGGTATTACTACAAAACTATATGACTCGTTTTAATGTGAGTGTGACCTTTGTCAATCTCACAAATTTAGAGGCATGGGAACAAGCGATTCAGCCCAATACGCGTTTATTATTTGCCGAAACACCGGCGAATCCTTTAACCGAAATAGTTGATATTCGAGCGCTTGCCGATATAGCCCATCGTCATAATGCGCTCTTAGTGATTGATAATTGCTTTTGTACTCCAGCCTTGCAGCGTCCACTCGAACTCGGTGCCGATATTGTGGTACATGCAGCCACCAAATATTTAGATGGGCAAGGTCGCGCTTTAGGTGGTGCGGTTGTGGGTGATAAAGAGCGGGTGGGTAAGGATGTGTTTGGGGTATTGCGTTCGGGGGGTGTTGCGATGAGTCCCTTTAATGCGTGGATTTTCCTCAAAGGCTTAGAAACGCTCGCTATCCGTATGAAGGCACATGGTGAAAATGCACAAGCGTTAGCTGAGTGGCTCACTACTCAAAATAAGGTCGCTAAAGTGTATTATCCGGGCTTGAGTACGCATCCCCAGCATGAGCTAGCTAAACGTCAACAGTCCGGTTTTGGGGGCATAGTGTCGTTTGTGGTGCAGGGTGGGCGCGAGGCGGCATGGAAAGTGATTGATGCTACCGAGTTTTGTTCGATCACGGCTAATCTTGGAGATACCAAGACCACTATTACCCATCCAGCCACCACCACACACGGGCGTCTCACCCCAGAGCAGCGTGAACTCAGTGGAATTGAGGAGGGGTTAATACGGGTATCTGTGGGGTTGGAGTCGATTCGTGATATTCAAAACGATTTAGCACGAGGCCTAGGTTAATGTAATGCTTAGGTTAGTATGATGAATGTATATGATGGTGCCTATCAGGTACTCCTGCAAACAGACGCTGCGGCTAAAGTAGCCGAGGCCATAGCGCTCTATCAAAACTGGCAACAGGGACATTTAACCCGTGATGGTGCGAGTACATTGGTAGAGCGTGTGCCTATCCCCGGACGCCCTCTAAAACCCGACCTCATTTCCCCTACCGCTGTGCAGCAACGCAAATTGAGCACGCTAGAGGGACGTTTAGCCCTCTTGCATGCGGTGGCACATATTGAGTTTAATGCGATTAATTTAGCTCTAGATGCAGTCTATCGCTTTCGTGAGATGCCGGATGCCTATTATGGGGATTGGTTACAAGTGGCAGCAGAAGAGGCACATCATTTTGCCTTGCTTCGGGAGCGTATGGCGACGTTAGGCATGCAGTATGGTGATTTAGCGGCTCATAATGGTTTATGGGATCAAGCCTGCCGTACTGATCAGGATGTGATGATTCGGATGGCGTTAGTGCCACGTGTATTAGAGGCACGGGGATTAGATGTTACACCACCCATGATGCAGCGTTTGCGGGAAGCTAAAGACTTTGCGAGTGTTGAAGTATTAGAGGTGATTTTGCGGGAAGAGGTCGGGCATGTGCGTATAGGCTCGCGCTGGTATCACTATTGCTGTGAGCAGCGCGGTCTAGAGCCAGAGTCTACCTTTAAGCAGTTATTAGGGACTTTACCCACCCCACCTCGTAGCCCCTTTTATACCGCAGGGCGCTTAGAAGCGGGGTTTTCATCAGAAGAATTAGCCATGATGCTGGAGTTAGAGCAACAATGGCTGGCAGAAATCCGCCAACGTTAAAATTAATTCGAGACAGTTCGTCGTTTTAATGCTGGTTTGCGCGGAAGCTTCAGTAAAATACGGTATGATTAGAGCACACACCAGTTCTATTAGTATTATTAATATCTATAATTTTAAAACTGATTAGAACTTTTTGCATTACCCCTATATATAGGGGAGCTATTTGTTGATGTTGGCTGATGCGCAATAAATCCGCGAGTGCTTTCAAGCAAAGCTAGGTGTGTTTAATTTTCAAGAAAATGAACTCCATTGAGGAGCGCGTTTTCTTTAGCTGTGAGGTCTATGAATGAGACAGATGAGTGCTAGATGGGCAAAAGTAGTGTTAGCGGTGGGAGGGTTAATAACGACCACGGCGACGTTGGCTGAGACGACAACTCAAGCATCGCAAAAGGCGGCAAGTGCTGATACAGTACGCTTTTTTATGAATAATCAAGTCACTAAAAAATATGAGGCCAAGCAAAGTGATCGTGCTTTAGCTGAGTCCATGCCGTTAGGGACTTTTATTATTAATGCCTATTACCCGCCCCGTGCTGCAAAAGCCGAAAAACGTTCTAACTATATTACCCCGCAAACAACCTATGTCACACCGACACCTCGCGCTAGGGTTGTTTTTCCAGCACCGGTTACTACCGCAGTACGGCGGCGTCATACATGTGACCAATATAGCCCTAGCATTTTGCAAGAAAAAGCTAGTATCTATGATCCTATTATTCAATCCGCCTCAAGAACCTATGGGGTGAATCCTAATTTAGTCAAAGCCGTGATTACGGCAGAAACTTGCTTTAGACCGCGTGCGGTATCGCCTAAAGGCGCTAAGGGACTGATGCAGTTAATGCCGGCTACCGCACGGCGTTTTGGGGTGACTCAGCGCGGTGATGCATGGCAAAACGTGCATGGTGGTACTTTATACCTACGCTGGTTATTAAATCGTTATCGTGGCAGTGTCCCGCATGCGGTCGCCGCTTATAACTCTGGTGAGGGTACGGTGGATCGTTATGGGGTGCATGTACCCTATCGTGAAACTCAAAACTATACCCGTCAGGTCTTAAATGCCTATAAAAAGCTAGCTAATCCTCAAGCCTATTATGCTAAGCAACAACAAGCGGTCAACCAACAACGCGCATGGCGTACACCACAGTCCGCTCAAGGACAAGTCTATAATGGTGCCAACCAAACCTTAAGCTGTCGTATGGCTTCACGTCGCTTATATCAAACTACGGATGTGGTGAATAGCCAACACCTGCGGGCGTTTTATTACACCGCTGCTCAAGGCGAAACGATTTATAATGTCGCTTGGCAAACCGGCACTGATGCCGCCCAGATTAGAGCGTTTAATCGCTTAGGCAATGCTCCCTTACGGGAAGGAATGCGGATAAAAGTGGCTCAATGCCAATTTTAGGCGAGATAGAATAGAGGAGCAGGCACTGAGGTCTGCTCCTACATAAGCAATTAAGCTTTTAAGCGCTTGTATTTAATGCGTTGTGGATGCAGTTCATTACCATGACGGCGCTTATAGTCTTCTTCATAATCACTATAATTACCTTCAAACCACGTCACTTGAGAGTCACCCTCAAACGCTAAAATATGCGTCGCAATCCGGTCTAAGAACCAGCGATCATGCGAAATAACGACCGCACAGCCGGGGAAGTTGAGTAGGGCTTCTTCTAAAGCACGTAGGGTTTCAACGTCTAAATCATTGGTTGGCTCATCGAGTAATAATAAATTACCGCCTGATTTCAATAATTTAGCTAAATGTACCCGATTGCGCTCTCCACCGGATAAATCGCCAATACGTTTTTGTTGTGATTCACCTTTAAAATTGAAGCGTCCAATATAAGCCCGTGATTGCAGTTGATAGCCATTGACAGTCATGAGGTCATGTCCATCAGCTATTTCTTGGAATACGGTTTTATTAGGGTCTAGTGCATCACGCGATTGATCCACATACGCAATTTTGACCGTATCGCCTACACGAAACTCACCACTATCGGGTTTTTCTTGCCCCGTAATCATACGGAATAAGGTCGTTTTACCCGCACCATTCGGGCCGATGATACCGACGATTCCACCTTTAGGTAGATTAAAGCTTAAGTCTTCATACAGCACACGATCACCAAAGGCTTTAGCAATATGCTGCGCTTCAATGACTAAATCACCTAAGCGAGGGCCGGGGGCAATATAAATTTCATTGGTCTCAGCGCGTTTTTGGTAGTCGGTAGAAGAGAGTTCTTCAAAGCGTTGCATACGCGCTTTGCTTTTAGCTTGACGGGCTTTAGGATTAGAACGTACCCATTCTAATTCTAATTTCATCGCTTTTTGACGGGTTTGCTCAGACTTTTGCTCTTGGGATAGACGCTTCTCTTTTTGCTCCAACCAAGAGGAGTAATTACCTTCCCAGGGGATACCTTGTCCACGATCTAGCTCTAGAATCCAACCGGCGACATTGTCGAGGAAGTAGCGATCATGGGTAACTGCGACCACAGTACCGGGGAATTCTTGCAAAAACCGCTCTAACCAAGCCACCGATTCCGCATCTAAATGGTTGGTCGGTTCGTCGAGAATCAGCATATCAGGTGCTGAGAGTAGTAAACGACACAAAGCGACGCGGCGTTTTTCACCCCCCGATAGTTTACTCACATCCGCATCCCAAGGGGGGAGGCGCAGAGCATCGGCGGCAACTTCTAAGGTATGCTCTAAATTATGCGCATCGGAGGCTTGCAGAATATTTTCTAAACGCGCTTGTTCTGCGGCGAGGGCATCGAAATCAGCATCCGGTTCTGCATAGGCGGCATAGACTTCATCGAGGCGTTGCTGGGCGTTTTTAATAACGCTTAAGCCTTCCTCAACATTACCGCGTACATCTTTGCTTTCATCGAGCTGAGGCTCTTGAGAGAGGTAACCAATATTAATACCGGGCTGAGGGCGTGCCTCACCGACGATATCCTTATCAATCCCTGCCATAATGCGCAGTAAAGTCGATTTACCCGCACCGTTATAGCCTAAAACACCAATTTTCGCGCCCGGAAAAAAGTTGAGATAAATATCCTTTAAAACAAAACGACTCGGCGGGACAACCTTGCCCACACCGTTCATAGTATAAATATATTGTGCCATTGAGAGGAATCCTTGATTGTGGCTTGTGGGGCGATTATGCCTTAAGCACGGAGCCACAACCAAGTATTAGGAAGGTGAGATTAAATGATAGTTCGCTTATTTCAGCTCCACTGTGACTGACTGATTATTTTTGCAGGCAAAAGCCGCGCTTTTATTAGAGTCACTCGCACCTTTACTGGTTTGAAACGAGACCTTAAGCTGAGTTTTAGCCTCACTTGTGTCGGCTAAATCTAAGGTTTGTGTCCACACAATACTCGGTGGCAGTGGTTTTTGTAGTGTCAGACCATTACGCCATTGACCATCGGTGGTTAGATAGTCGATGCTAATGACATCAACCGTTTCTTTGGTTTTATTGCTAATTTTAGCCTGTAGATTTTTACAAGTATCAGCCTGTGCTACAGATATCGTGTGCGCTATGATTAAACTCATAAGTAATATAATGATTCTTAACATGATTACGTTCCCCTTAAGACATCCGTGCCATGACAGTTTATAGGCTAAACGTAAATCACTTAGCGCCCTAATGCGGTGATATATTTACTATTTATGTAGCTTTAGGATAAACGGTTATAGGGAAGTGACCTCTGGTTTTCCGGCTCCTAGCCGATGGACTAAGAGCAGCAGGGGTGCATAGGCTATTAACACCCAGCCCCAGCCATAAGTAGGGTAAATAACACTCAAAACCGCTAAAGGAGTCAGCCAGATAAGGTTCAGTGCGAGTATGCCTAAGGTCGTTTTAGCATGAGAGTTTAATTGCCAGGTTAAACGTTGATAGGCGTGGCTGCGATGGGCTTCCCACCATCTTTGCCCCGTAACTAAGCGATACAGTAAGGTATAAGTGGTATCCGTAATGAAGTAAGCACCTAAAATCAGCCACGTATAATAACTCAGCCACCCCAAACGAATGGTTAGCAAAGCCAAAAACAAGATCATAAAAGCTGTAAAGGTACTGCCAACATCACCCATGAAAATACGCGCCGGTGCCCAGTTATGCAGTAAAAACCCAAAAATAGCGACGGACAATACCACCATCCAGCGAATAGTAGTGGTATCTTTTAAACTCTCATTATGCCAAACAATTAAACCAGCAGCCGTTAGAAGCATAAAAATAGCTTGGCTTCCCGCTAAACCATCAATGCCATCCATAAAGTTAAATAAATTAATCCACCAGACACCCGCTAATACTAAAAGAGGAAAAAGTAGGGTAGGGGTTAAATCAGTAATCGTACTATAAGGTGGAATTGGCAGGTTTTCTAAAGCCCATAATAATAAAATACAAACCATCACTTGAATACTAAAACGAATTTTAGCCGAGAATGGGCGCATATCATCGATTAAACCTTTAATAGCGATTACTAAACCTAAAGCTAATGAAGCGAGATAAAGTATTTGCGATAAAGGCTGAGTGAGAATCGTCCAAAACCCTAAGGGCAACATGCCAATAACAATACCTAGGCCACCACCATGTGGAGTTTTTTGTACATGCATGGAGCGATGATTGGGGGCATGGAGTAAACTAATATTTTGGGCTTTTTGAGTAATATGGTGAGTCACCCACCATGATAGTATTAATGTAATGATTAATGTAGCAGACATATTGTTATATTAGGTCAAAGGTTGAAAGGGGCGTGGTGAGAAACCAAAATCTAATTGTGCAGTACTATGATCAAATACTAAATCTTGATTCATACGTTGTGCCATATTGGGGGTTAAATCATGGTAACGAGGGATTATACGTAAGCTGGTTAACATTAGCTGTAACACTTTATCAGGAATAGTGACAAAGCGGGGTTTACGATTTAAGGTGCTAAATATTTTAGTGACCATCGCCTGATAGTTTAACGTCTCGCCTCCACTGATATTGTAAGCTTTATTATAACTAGCTTCATTATTTAAAACAGCTAAGCAGGCTAATGCAATATCTTCTGCATGAATGGGCTGTCTTAATCCTTGACCATTGCCTACTAATGGAAAAAAGCCAAAACGTTTTATAAAGCGGGCAATTTGGCTGATATTTTTATCGCGTTGTTGGGCGTAAATTAAAGTAGGGCGCAGCAGTGTCCAATGAATAGATTTTTGAGTGGCAAAATCCGCTAGAGCTTGCTCAGCTTGTAATAGTTTTTGTACTACCTGTTGTTCATAGTGGGAGGTAGAGGCTTGTTTGGTTAAAACGCTAGTAGAGCCAATAGCAATAATTTGTTTGGGGTAGGGAGGGGATAATTGTTGAAGTAGGGGGGGTAAATACCAAAGTGGGGCTAAATGGATGAGGTAATCTATCGGTTTAGAGTGGTTTAAACCACCATTTTGGCTCAAGTCATGAGTGATCCACTCAAGATTGGGTAGGTTTGATAGTCGAGGTGGTTGTCGACTGAGGGCTAGTAGCGAGTGTTGAGGGCAAAGCGGGAGGAGGTAGTGCCCGATTAGGCTGCTGGCTCCGCTGATGAGTATGGTATGCATGAGTCAAGGTTCTCAATCGTTTCAGGCTGTAAACTAACGCAATGCTACTTAGGCGTAGGGCTACACTCAAATTAACCAACCACATCAACGGGCCAGGATATTGGTCGCGAAAGAATTTATGATAAAAACGTAGCATACCTTGGTGTTTATGCCATTCAACACTGAGGGGACGATCTTGACTACAAACCCCCTTGTGATGGGTCAGGCGAGCGCTAGGGACAAAGAGAATGCGATAGTCAGCTTTACGATAACGCATGCAAAGATCAAGGTCTTCACAGTGCAGAAAATAGGCCTGATCCCAACCCCCGATTTGCTCAAAGGTTGATTTTTTCATCAGCATACAAGCACCGGAGATAGCCTCTACTGCTATGGGTTCGGTAGGGAGTGGCTGCTGATGAAGATTAAAGTCTTTGAAGTAGTGTGGCAGTAGTTTAGACAGCCCAAATGCACGGCTGAAGGAGCGCCACGGAGTCGGGACAGAGCGACGCCCACCTGCTTGCTCACTACCATCAGGATTGAGAAGTAGCCCACCAACCATCCCTATATCGGGAGCACTATTGAGCGCTTTGATAAGTTCTGAAAGTGTTTCAGGCTCTAGGCGGCAGTCAGGGTTGAGAAAGAGAAGCAGGTCACTTTGACTAGCTTTAGCACCAATATTGCAAGCCGTGGCAAAGCCTAGATTAGTGGGATTACGGATAATGCGAATATTAGGATGCTGAAGTGTCTTAACGAGGGATAGGCTATTATCGTGTGAGGCATTGTCTACAATGATAATGTCGGTATCGGAAGGCAGTGTTTGAACACAATCACGTAGATAGTGGCCTGCGTTGTAGTTGACGATGATGATGGATAGAGGGAGAGTGTTCAAAATAATAGCCTACAATTATCAAAGCGGTGTTGCCAAGTATTATGGTAAATAAATTGCTCTAATTTTGGATGGTTGGCTTGATATGAGAGTGCTTGATTAATCTGAAAAGACATATCAGCTAAATCATCAACTATAAATACTTCCTCATTGTTTCTTCTATTAAACATTTCGCCAAAGCTAGTAGATAAAATCGGTAATCCTAATGCGCAATATTCATAATACTTGATAGGATCTACTGAGTGAGTAAGTTTATTTTTTTTAAAAGGTATTAGACCTATGTCAAATCTTAACATCGTTTGAACAGCTTCTTTATGCTCTAAGGGTGGTTTTATGTGTACGTTACTAGGAAGCTCAAAGGGTGGACTAGTATAGATTGGTCCTATTATTTCAATAGTATCAAAAGGTCGTAGATTGGCTAAATGTATGAGCCAATCCCAATCGAACCAATCAGCAACAGTACCTATATAGCCCAAAACTTTTGTTGATTTATGAGGTTTAATAGATCGTGTATCTGTGGCTGGCAAAGTGTTAGCGTCTAATGCATTAGGAACAAGCTGAATATCATTACGTATTGTATACCAACTATTATATAACGCTGTTGAGGAGGTAAGTACATAAGATGTTTTTTTTACAATCGCTACCTCTTTCTTTGTCATAGACCATTTAGATATACCACTGTAAAAAGCTGGAAAGTCATCCATTGCATCATAGAAGGAGTGACAGTAATTAAACTTTTTCAGGGTTTGTAAAGCAAGTAAAGAGGGTTTTCCTACGCCTATTATAGATAGGTCTTGTTTGATGAAGCTAGCTATCTTTTTGTTTAGTTCAATCCAGAGTAAATTATTAATAATTCCAGAAAAGGGTATGGGTTCAATAGGGAGGGAAGCAGGTTTTAATATTTGGATTTTAGTAAAATTAATATTAGTGGGAGCATCATTTACTTGCTTATAGTGGTACCAGTCAGTCAGCTTAGGCAGTCTTGTAGGGTAGGGGTCAACCCAAAGAACCTCGCCTTTAGTTTTGGCCTGAAACCAATCAATAAGCTTGTGAGGTCTTTGAGCAAAGCTACTCCAAGGGACTGGTGAAAAATACAAAAGTTGCATTAACTGAAAGATTGTTTAAGTACTGCTACGATACGCTCAGCGCTTTTGCCATCACCATAAGGAGAAACACCTTTTGCCATAGCTTGATAAGCTATTTCATCATCTAATAGATGTTGTGTTTCTTTGACAATCTGTTCATAGCTAGAACCTACTAATTTGACAACACCCATTTCTACAGCTTCAGGGCGCTCCGTCTCCTCCCTTAGAACGAGAACAGGCTTACCTAATGCAGGTGCTTCTTCCTGTACTCCTCCTGAGTCTGTGAGGATTAGATAAGCTTGCTTCATAGCAGCGATAAAAGGTGCATAGTCTAATGGTTCACATAGAGTAAAATTGGGCAATTTATCTAAAAATTGATAAGCAATTTCTTTAATATTCGGATTAGGGTGAACAGGGTAGAGAAATTGAATATGAGGATTACGTTCTGCTAAGGTACGTAATGCACGGCAAATATTGCGGAAGGGTTCACCAAAATTTTCTCTACGATGTGAAGTAACCAAAACTAATTTTTTAGTAGGATCAACGCTAATATTATGCTCTAAATCCTGAGAGGCTGTTATTAGCAGTGCATCAATAACAGTATTACCTGTTACGAAGATTTGAGAGTTAGCTATACCCTCTTTTAGGAGGTTTTGCCGAGAGCTTTCAGTAGGGGCGAAATGCCAGCGAGTTAGTTTTCCTGCTATAACGCGATTAGCCTCTTCAGGAAAGGGGCTTTGTATATCCCAAGTACGTAACCCAGCCTCAACATGCCCAATAGGAATATGATGATAAAAGCAAGCTAAAGCCACGGTCATGACAGTCGTTGTGTCACCTTGAATCAAGACAACATCCGGCTTTTCTGTATGCAAAACATTATCTAGTTCAAACAACAAGCGAGCTGTTAAAGCTGTGAGTGTTTGGTTCGGGCGCATAATATTCAAGTCTATATCAGGATGAATATCAAAAAATTGATTGACTTGATCTAGCATGTGCCGATGTTGGGCTGTTGCAAGAACACGGACGTTTGCCCACGGTTCTTTTTTTAGCGCCATAATGATTGGAGCCATTTTGATGGCTTCGGGGCGCGTACCAATTACACAGAGAATTTTCATATTTTCTTCTTTATTAAAAGTATACCATATTCATCTTAATAAAATAAATCAAAATAAGCCAAATATCTTTATTAAAGTCAATTTTAAACCTAACGACATTGTCATTTTATTGATTTTTTAATGAGTCTAGTATTGAAGTTAATATTGGTGGTTTTTATATAGAATCCATAATTTGTAGAATCCAAAGACCAGCTATATTGCTCAATATCAGATATATAACCAATGACTAACATAAAGCATTCTAACAGACTATAACCTAAGGAATTATGATTGACTGAAATTAATTATTCATTGCTTATTATCAAATAATTATGTTTTTCTATAATGGTGTGCGATCCATTTTCCCCATTTTTTTTCATATATTTCTTTGTTTTTTTCAAAAAGCTTTTGGCGCTGTTTATCATTTAATTTACTAAAAGAAGCTGATAAATGATGGTGAATAAAAACATCTTCTGCGCAAGCAATAGATAGCCCTAATAACTCTACTCTACGGCAATAGTCATCATCTTCAAAAAAACCTAACCCATAGTCCTCGCTAAGTGAGCCACATTTCTCATAAGTATAACGGGACATCATAACACAGAAAAAAGCTGCAGTTTTTAAGGGGTATAGTTGTCCCATTTTATTGAGAGTTAATGAGTGTACTTCGTTCGGCATCTCACTTGGAGTACTATAGGCCGTATTGATTTTAGCTTCATTACCAATGTTATTAGTAATAGGTCCTAGTAATCCTAGATTTGGATTACGCTGAAAATGCCTTAAGAAGGTTAAAAGCCAACCATAAGTAACTATAGTATCATTATTAAGTATAACTAAATAGTCACCTTTTGCTTGTGCTAATCCTATATTATTACCTTTAGCAAAGCCGTAGTTCTCACCATTGAAAATAACTTTCATTTCAGGATGATTAGAGGCAAATTCTTTCAAATAGTTGACTGTACCATCAGTAGATAGGTTATCAACAACAATAATCTCAAAGTTAGGATAGTTAGTACGCTCTATTAAACTATCGAGGCAAGCCTTAGTTAGCTCAAGATTGTTAAAAGTTAAAACAATAATGCTAATAAGTGGGAATTTAATCCTTTCGGTCTGTTGAATTAAATCTTTAGATCGATGAGTCCAAGTTTGTTTTTCTGCAAAATCTCGTCGTTTTATAGTTAGAGTATCGTCTTTATTTAAGAGAATCTGACCTATCATTTGTAAAAATTCATTTGATGTACTAGCTCTTAATACATGACCATCAAATTGTGCTATTTCAGGTAGGTCTACAGATACTACAGGTTTGCCTGCTGATAAATATTCATATATTTTCACTGGGTTTGTGGCTAATGTTAGAGGAATAATTTTAAATGGTAATAGGCATATATCAAAAGTATAGAGATAGTATGGAAGCTTTTGATATTCTACTTCACCAGTAAATACAATATTCGTAATATCTTTAAGTTTTTTCTGAGCATTTATGGTGTCATTGCCAATTAGCAAAATAAGACAATCAGAGTATTTCTGAGCAACCGTTTTTATTAGATCAAGATCAAACCATTCTGCAATAGCACCATAGTAACCGATAATTTTCCTATTCTTAGCATCTATATACATGCTATCAGGACATGATTTAAAGTGATCATAGTCTCCAGCATTACGAATAGTAACTACATTATTATTATATCTGTGAGCAAAATTTGTAAGCCATGCAGAGGAAGTTATCACTAGATCAACACTCTTTAGCATGGTATGTTCGATAGCTAGTAATGAAGGTGAAACATTACCAAATCCTTCATGATGATCCATACAATCATAAATGTGATAACTATTAGGCAATGATTCAATGAGAGGATACCAAAAAGCATGTTGTGCGATAGAAATACTAGAGATAGCACTAAAATCTGCGATAAAACAAGCCATACTCTGTTGTAACATGTGTATAGCCTCTTTCGAGGCCGCTTCATAATAAATACTAGGAGCTGTTTTTATATGAAGTTTTACTTGATAGAGTTCATCCGTAGCATGTAGTCGCTCAATTTGATAGGCTGCTAAGTCAGTATCAATAAAGTGATTTGAAAAGTAGAAAACTCTATATCCTTCTTTAGCTAAGTTTTTAGCTAAGTGTTGGGGACGCTGTATACGAAAATGCCAGTCAATAACAGCAAAAATAAATATATCACGTTTTTCACGTAAAAATAATTTAGTTGGTGATACATGACTATAGTTATTAGTTATTATATATTCATCTTTAGTGGTGATTGCATTTTTGTTTTTATTAGAAAAAGCGAAGGATGTTATATGATTCTTAATCAAAGAAAATTTGTTTTTTATATAAATTTTTTGCTTTAAGCTTAGCGGAAGTTGCGTGAGTATTTTTTGCTTTAATAAATAGCCATTGCGACGTATGGTGTAATTAATGGAATGGTCATTAACTTTCTGTATCCAATCAGACATTTCGAGCAGTTTTTGATGTTTGTAGACAATCTGTTGATCACGCTCTTCAACTACTTGATTAAGGCTAGCAACCTGTTGATCACGCTCTTCAACTATTTGATTAAGGCTATCAATTTTTTGATTGCGTTCTATTAGGGATTGATTAAGGC
>NZ_KB904764.1 GCF_000380185.1 Thiofilum flexile DSM 14609 | reverse complement strand
CAAAGTCTGTCTTAGATGCGGGTTGGTTTATGCTCAAAACACAACTGAAATATAAAGCGAGTGCGCGGTCGGGTGTGTTTCTAGAAGTCAATGAAAAGTACACTACCCAAACCTGCTCGTGTTGCGGCTGTATCAGCCCTAATAGTCCGAAAGGTAGAGCAGGTCTTGGAATAAGAGAATGGTCTTGCCCTGAGTGTGGGGTACTGCATGATAGAGATATTAATGCAGCCAAGAACATTCTCGCGCTCGGATATGAGCGTCTGGCAGCAGGAATCCCTGTCCTTTAGGTCGGGGAGGATGTCAAATCACCACCGTTGAGTACTTCGATTATGTTACGTCTATCAATTCGTGCTGCGACGGCTAAAGATGCTCCTGCCGTTGCCAGCTTACTCGTGCAATTGGGCTATAACACTTCAGCCGAGCAATTAAAACCCTTATTAAATCAACCGAATGAGCAAAGCATTGACGTTGCAGTATTAGATAATAAAATAGTCGGGATCATTAGCTTGATTTACTTTGATTATCTTCCTAGCGTAGAAAAATACTGCCGTATTACCACCCTAGTGGTCGATGAGGGATTACGCGGTTGGGGAATTGGTAAGCATTTAATAACCCATGCACAACAATGCGCTTTAGCCCATAATTGTCAAATATTAGAACTCACAACGGGCTTACAACGTGCTGATGCACAGGCCTTTTATGAGCATTTGGGTTTTAAACAGGTGTCTTATAAATATACTAGACGCCTGCCATAATCCAATTAATGTCAAGGTGCGATTCAGCTTACTGCGGCTAAATTGTGTCTTATTTTTGCTACATCAATGAAGAGAAGAGCCTAAACTCCATGACAACCATTATGACTCAAGTCCAAACCGAAGCACTCGTGAGACTCATGCTAGCCGCGCGTTATCAAGATAAGCGTCTATCACTAGCAGAAGAAGAGACCTTTAAACAGCTCTTAAATACCCTGCAATGGGATTCCATGAAAGAAATCGGGCTATTTGCGATGCGCGAAACCGCCGTCGTGCGCAATGCTTTAATCAGTGAAGCAGCCTTTGATTCGTTTATCAATACGCAATGTGCGGTACTTAGAAATAGCGACCTAAAAGCTCAATGTATGGAAATGCTAGAAGCGGTTATTAAAGCCGATGGCGAAGATAGCCGTGAAAATGTGTTCCTGCAAAAAGTTAGTGCTGCATTAAGTTAATCTGTTATTTTTCAAGCCGTGTCTATGTTTATTATTGCACGGCTATTTTCAGCCTATCACCACTGCACCCAAAACGGACGCTGGCTTTTCCTTAAAAAAGCCTCCGCATCCTCGCCTTGTAACATTGCCAAAGTAGTTAATAATCCCGCCTCAGTACAGCTCGGAGCAGCGACCGTCACCGAGCGCGGTGCATGACTAATAGGCCAACCACTACGCGCATCAAGTAAATGGCTATAACGCTTACCCTCTACTTCAATAAAGCGAAAACTATCTCCACTCGTAGCCATGCCGCCTTGTAATAAAGGCACAGTTTGCCATACCTGCCCTATCTGTTCGCAATCCTCAATGCCAATCTGCCACGCTGTTCCTATAGCCCGCCGATCCGAGGTGGCAATATCGCCCCCTAGATTAATCAGACAAGGCGCTAACCCCATCTCACGTGCCAGTTCAGCACAACGATCTGCCGCATACTCCTTACCTATTCCGCCTAAATCGAGCTGCATCCCTGCACGCATTGCAACAGTATTAGGCGTCAAACTCACTTTATCCCAGCCGATCATGGGCAAAAGCTCATCAATTTGTGTTTGAGTGGGCAATACCGTTTGCCCTTTAAACGACCATACGTGCCGCAATATTCCACTCGTAGCGTCAAAGCGCCCCTCACTCCATTGCCACAATCCCTGTGCTACTTGCAACAATTGATAAGTCTCGGAGTCAATAGGCGTTATCTGCCCCGCCTGTTGATTGATTTGGCTGAGTACTGAATCTGTTTGATAGCGCGAGTATTTAGCCTCGATGCGCCAAACCTCTTGCGCTAAACGCAATAAACTAGCATTAGCCTCCTCATAAGACACATCGCTTTCTAGCAAAATCACGCACGGACTACCCATAGCCTGAAAATACCCAGCCCAACCCGACTCAGTAGGCAATACCTGCCACTGCACTAAAACTTGACTCCTAGGGAGAGTATCACCGCCTCAAAACCCGGATTAGCGCTTAAGCCTGCTTGCCCTGCTGTTAGCTCTGTGGCCTTGGGCTTTTGCTTGTAATATTCACCCGTAATACGCCACTCTTTGTCCTTGCTGCCTTGCCAACGATAAGTTGCCCCTACGGTATAGGCATCAAACGTTGCTAGACGATAATCAGCGGAAGCATATTGTGGTAAGGCATCGGTGGTGAGTAGTTGGGATTTATAAAAATCAGCCGCTTTTTGATGGTAAAAGCGCACACTAGGCTCAATACTGCGCTCATTACTGAGAGCAAAACGTATGGCTTGTTCGGCGGTGAAGGAGTCCGTTCCCCAATCATCTTGATGGAAGCGCAGGCTACTCGTCAGAGTGGTCTTATCCCCTGCTTTGTATTTCAATGCGCCATAAAAGGTATGACCTTTACGGGTATCCGGGCGGGACTCATAGCGATTCCCGCTCACGACACCAGCGGGTGTGGTGATGCTGATATATTTATACGGATCATTGAGATAGCCCGATACTTGGCTATAGCTATAATTGAGCTGAGCTATAGCGCGTTTAGACAATACTTGCGTCACTCCTAGCATTAGCTCGCCCGTCTTTTTAGTGTCATCCCCTTCCCGATTACTGCCAGCTAAGGATAACGGTACGGGTTTACCCTCAATAGGCTGTACCTGATCATAACCCAAAGCCAAGCCTGCACTTAAGGTGGTGTTTTTATTATTAAGATAACGGCTTACCGTGCTATTCACGCCCGTGTGTAGATAGTCTTGCTCTTTAGATAAGGACACGCCGCTATTATGCCGCCAGTGCTCATTGATCCCTTTATCCCACTGCACGCCACCAGAGACACGTAGGTCTTTAAAACTATCATCTAAGGGTAAAGTACCCGCCGGAATAGTAATTGTTTTACCAGAAGGGCTAGTCATAGTTTGGGCTTGATAGCTTGGAGCCACCCCTAAAGGCGAAGCGCCAGTCAGTGCATCAACACCTGCAGTGACGGTCAGCTTATCGCCCTCATCATTTTCACGTTTGCCCTGATATTTAACACTACCGGCCTGCACCCGATCATCGGATTCACCATAATAGAGTAAAGCCGCATCATGTTCCCATTGTGTAGCTTGAGCACTCGACGTACCGGCTAACGTTGCGGCGGCTAAGGCTAAGGATTGCCAAGTAGTTAGTTGCATCCACAGCCTCCTCCAGCAATTGAGCGCCCACCACTCGTGGCCTCTTTGGAAAAATAGATATGATCAGCGATACTGTCTTTTGTGGCATCATAGCCAAAGGTCATGGCAGGCTCCGCCAATACGCCGCGCTCCCACGGCTTAACCGCTGGATTAGCACAGGCTGTGAGACTGCAAACTAGCAATACTGGCAAAGCAATTCGTATTAGCATAGCGCTTAACACTCGTTCATAGGGATTTAGAAAATAGTATGTTTAGTATATCACAAACCCCACTCATCCATGAGAGCGCTATTATCGATTGTCGTACTGAGGCTGACTTTCTAGCAGGTCATAAAAGGGGGGCTATTTCTATTCCTGCGGCTGAATTATTTGCTCGCATGCACGAATTGCCCATGCGCTCTACTCCATTGGAATTATGGGTCGATGTCAGCAGCAAAACCACCGCACAAGATTTTTTAAGTACTAAGGGCTATACCCTCACCCAAACCCTAATCTGGTCTGAAGCTTTAGCACAAACTTTACAGCTAACCGGACAATGGGCGACGGGGGCAGCACAGCATACTTTATGGCAACCGGCTCCGCTAATTGAGCGTTTTGTGACGGATATAATGCCACGCTATAAAATTCCAGCGGGTAAAGGCTTAGATTTGGGCTGTGGTGCTGGACGTGATTTAGTCTATTTAGCGCAGCACGGCTGGCAAATGACGGGGATTGATCATTTAAGCGGTGCATTACAGCGCACACAAGATTTAGCGGCACATAATCAGGTTACTGTTACTACGCTACAAATGGATTTAGAAACGTCTGATAATCAATTAGCCACTCTAACTCCTCACTCATTTGATTTAATTTATGGAGTACGCTATTTACATCGCCCCCTATTCTCTATTATTCCCACCTTATTAAAACCCAAAGGTGTTTTTTTATATCAAACCTTTATGGAAGGCTGTGAAGTATTAGGCGGCCCACGTAATCCTAAATTTTTGCTAAAGCACGGTGAATTAGCCCATTTATTCCACCATGCTGATATTATTTTAGATCACATTGACTATCTAAACGACGGACGCCCACTCAGTGCTTTTATTTCCGTAATGCCTTATTAAGTTCAGCCTCATATTGCATCACTTTAGTCAGTTTAAAACCCTGATGCATATATAGCTTTTTACCATTACGATCAAAAATAATCGTGCTCGGCATGCCCGGAATATTATAATAACTAGGATAATCACCCTTAGGATCATAAATAATAGGGAATTTAGCCGGAATCTGCGCTAAAAAGCGCTTAGCATCGGCGCTATCTTCATCCACATTCACTCCAATAACCACCAAACCCTGAGCCGATTTTTCTCGTACCATTTTATTCAGCCATGGAAACGAGTTTTTACAAGGTGGACACCAAGACGCCCAGAAATCCACCATAACCACTTTACCTTTATACGGGCTAAGATCCAGTGGTTTCCCATTGGCTTGGACACTACTTATACCTAGTGCCAACAACAAGCAACTATAGCTTAATACCTTTGACAGAGACATACTTAAATCCTTGAGTCACTTAGCATACCTTCAATCTCACCATAAAATGCACAATAGTCAAGTGCTCTGAAAACTAGGTACTTAGTTCAGCAGCTCATTAGTTGAGCCATTAATTGGATAGAATTCATTTGAAAATCAGCTTTTTAACTAATTTCTTGCTCGTTATTATATAATATAATCAATAACTTAAAATTATTTATCACTACAGTGGATTAAAAAGCTAATTTCATTAGTCAAGTACTATCTTACTGATATTCACTACTATTTTTGTGACATTTTTCACAAAAATATATATGAACGTATTCTGAATGAATTCAAGGTCGCTACCAGAGCGACGCTTGATTTATCTTTAGTACTTTATCAGTCTTGTAATTGACGCAAATGCGCAGTGAAGCGTTCTGGTTTAATAAAGCCAATCTGCTGCCATTCTCGATGTTCCTTAGAATTTTTATCAAAAAATAAAATAGCGGGAGGCCCCATTAACTTAAAATGCTTCAATATGGCCTTATCGTCTGCCGTATTTTTTGTAACATCAACCTGCAATAAGACAAAGCGACTCAGCTCAGCCTGTACCGTTGGATCGCTAAAAGTATATTTTTCCATTTCCTTACAAGAAATACACCAATCAGCATAAAAATCTAATAAGACTAATTTACCTTTTGCACTCACTAATGCTTGATTGAGTTGCTCTAAATTAGCAACACGCTGAAACTGTACTTGAGTATGGTTCGCTTGATTTGAGACTAGTGGACGTAAAGGGTTAACAATATCATTACCCCCTAATGCCCCACCAATAAGGATTAAAATACCTTGAACCAATAAAGCTAGTGCTAAACCTTTCCATAGTTTTACTCCATTAGAAGCTAATACAGATAAGGTTGTCACAGCCCCCATATACACCGCAGTGACAATGAATAATAATCCCCATAGCAGCATATAAATAGTGCTAGGTAATACTCGTTCTAATAGATATAAGGCAACTGCTAATAATAATACGCCAAATACCGCCTTAACGGTTTCCATCCAAGAGCCTGCTTTAGGTAGCCATTTTCCTGCTGACGTACCGATTAATAATAAAGGCAGCCCCATACCAATACTTAAAGAAAATAGCGCAATGCCACCTAATAAAGCATTACCTGTCTGGCTAATATACATTAATGCTCCCGCTAAGGGTGCAGCCACACAAGGCCCTACAATGAGCGCTGATAAAACACCCATTATCGCCACTCCAATTAAAGTACCGCCCTGCTGTTGATTACTGAGCTGATTCAATTTAGTTTGCCAATGAGCCGGTATTTGCAGTTCATAAAACCCAAACATTGACAAAGCCAAGAGCACAAAAAATAAAGCAAACGTGCTAATTACCCATGGATTCTGAAAGGTAGCTTGTAAATTCCCACCAAATAGCCCGGCTAATAAACCGACTAGGGTATAAGTAGCTGCCATCGCTAATACATAAGTAAGCGATAGTAAAAACGCTTTACGGGTACTGAGATCTTTTTGTCCGGCAATAATACCGGATAAAATTGGAATCATAGGAAATACGCAGGGTGTGAAACTCAGTAATAAACCGAATCCCAAAAAACTCAGCATAATCCATAAAATCTTCCCATCGGCTAGGATATTAGCGATTTGATTGGTTTCGGATAAAACCACATTACTTCCGCTATTATTGCTATTATTATCTAGCGTTGTTGCAGCAGGGCTAGGCGAGGCTACTGCTACCGCCCGATTAGGCTGCGAACCTGCAACGGGTAGAGTGGTTTCATTGAATACTAAATCATTGGCATCCATGACTTGCCCAGCCATCAGTGCTGGAGCGGTGGCTAAAAATCCTTTACGTTCGGGTGGATAACAAACTCCCAGTTTTTCAAAACACCCCTGCCATACTATTTCTAATAGAAAGCTAGCTGCCTGATTATCCACACGCGTTAATGGAAGCGTTACATCGACTTGATTATAAAGCGCCTGTACCGTACCAAAAGCAGGATCTTGCTTAATTTCACCGGCTGGTACTTTAAGCTCACCGGCTGTAAAACCTTTGGCATCTAAGAGATTTAATTGAAATTTTTCTCGATATAAGTAGTACCCTGGAGCAATAGTCCAACCTACCGCAATTTGTTTACCATCATAAATAGGGGGCTTAATTTGAAAGGCTTGATCGACCTCTAAAATGTCGTCTCCAACGGTATTATTGCCTAGTAAATTAGAAAGTAAACTATTCGCTGCTAGATTAGTTCCTACTAAACACAGCGAGATTAATAATACTAGGCGTAAGACTATTAACATGCATAACTCCATTAATTAATTCTGAACTCAAGCGGCTCTTAATATTTTAAAAATCAAAAAATCAGTTACTCAGGTTATCTGTCATCTAATACTCGCTGATGATTCCTAACCCATGTTATACTGAGATACTATAGATAATAAAAAACAAGGACCCCGCTATGGCGCTGGCAGAACAAACATCACTCTACCTCATTCCCACCTCAGAAGCGAAAGCACGGGAATGGGTACAGCAGTTACCATTGACTGATATCGGTGAAACCACCAAGCGCCTCTATAATGGATTAATTGATCTTAATCATCGGGTACTACCCTCAGTTACACGTATTAAAATCAGTGAAATACTCCGTCCGGCGATGGATCTAGCCCTAAGTAATCTACAGCATCACCTCACCTACCGCACCTTTCCCTTACCCAAGAAGGGACAACGTATTTTTGACTTGAATCAAGCCCTGCTCTTAGAGTTTGCCGGCTCCTATCAACTCGCCGCTTTGGATATGCTGACCCGCAATGAGATTTCTAAGAAGGGCTTACAGATTGCTATTTATCGCGCCTTAGATTATATGGGACAAGTGTTACTCAGTAGTTATGCGGTTTATGTACGCACGCGCGATACGCTTTGGCATGATATTCATCAACTTTATTTAGTCGCGAGTGAACAAGGGCTTGATCAAGTCGCATTTGCCGCCGGACGCGCTAGTGCTCCTAGCATTACAGCACGCTATATGCAGATGAATGCGCTGGCTCTAGCTCGCCCTTATAGTTTACGCCAAGATGAAATTTTAAAAATAGCGCGTTACTTAGAGACCGATGCAGCCTATATGGCACTGAGCCAAGAGCCTCCCTCCACCGCTCAAGACTATGTGCATGCGATTATACTCAACTCGGATGAACCTGCGGTCATTATGCCGGTCGGTGATCTACCCCGCTCCCCGACGGTTCGAGTATTAGATTTAACGCGCCTAATTAAAGAATTAGAAACCCAAATGTCGCTCAATCAAACAGGCCCTGCGAGTATTGTGGTGAAAGAGGGGCTGAGTCGTAATTTAGCCCAACGGCTCATTCAGCATTACACGACGGTCTGTAATCGCAGCTTTAATCGCTTCCCTAAAAATGAGCCGATTACTATGGTGACACGTCTACCTGAAATTCTTAGCGTGCTCTCGCGTAATACGGCTGAATATGGTCAGGATAGCCGTGATGATGAAGACTTATTGTTTGGCTCTAGTAGCAAACCACGCTCTATTGGGCAAGTGATTCGCCATGAAACCGAGGTCAATGTGCAATATTGGCAGGTGATGAATAGTAGTGTGAGTGGTTATGGCCTACAGTGGCCTCATGGTGAATTATCCGGCGCACGGGTGGGGGAACTGATTAGTCTACGTGATCCAAGTCAAGAGCGTAATCCGTGGATTATTGGCTCGATTAAATGGATGGAACAAAGCCGGGAGCGCGGCCTCTGTTGTGGGGTAGAGGTACTGTCTTCTAAAGTGATGCCGCTCACTATTTTACAAGTACTGAATCGCACCATTACCCAGCCCTTACCTATCGAAGGCCTAATGCTACCGAGTATTGAGGGGGTGCGCCCTGATCCCATTTTTATTCTTCCCGCTTATATCCTACAACCCGCTGATGAGGTGGTGGTACAGTTTTCAGGCCGCGAAGAGCGAGTGCGTCTCACATTATTAGATGAAACGTTGGGTGCCTTTGCTTACTTTAGATTTGAAACACTGGAAGCCAGTTTTAAGAGTAAGAGTAATATAGAAACAGAATCCTTTAACTCGCTCTGGGATGATTTATAGCCCCAACACTTTATCTTATAGTCGAGAGCGATAATCGGAAAAAAACCCTTAATCCCTGAATCGAATCTTAATCCTTGCTATGGTCTGCCTCATGAAGCGGCATACCATGATTTGTTTACTAATTGCGGTCGGGGAGCTGCCTACTGATCTTTTGGAGCAAGTGCTCGTTAATACAGGTATTTCTGTTGAGTTTGTTGTTGCTAATAATCGCGAGGCCCTTATCAAAGCACTAGCACGTGCCCCTCAACTCGTGTTTTATGCAGCCGACCAACACCAATCCCGTGGCAAATTACTTGCAAATACCCTAGCGCACTATTCATCCGATAGTTGCCTTATTCGAGTAACTCCAAATAAGTGGCATAAACCGATGCGAACCCGTCAAGGCATTGACGTGTTCACTATTGCGACTGCAGCACAGACGACACTCCATCATCAAATGGAGTTCATCCTCCACTACGCGCAATTAAAGCAAAATTTTCGGCAGGCGAAACACTTACTTTCGCTCGCTGAGCTACGCAGTCAATGGCTAGTGGAAAATGCTCAAGAAGCGTTTGCCTATATTGCCAATAATCAGCATTTATATGCGAATGCGGCCTATTTAACTTTAATGAATATCGCCTCTAGCGAAGAGGCTCAAGCGACTCACTTATCAAGCCTCATTCCCGTGGCGGATCAAAAGTTAGTCATCCCCTTGAGCACTCAGGTAGAGCGCTTAGCCCTGCCCTCACATCGTACCATTGCCTCCTTCCGCCCTATTGGCAAGGCGGTGCTACGCTGTGAAATACGCCTGACTCCAGCAGTCTATCGGGGACAGCGCTGTGCTCAATTACAAGTGACACCGATTATTCAGCCGCAACTACTCGAAAATGAGCCAGAAAATAGTGCTAATCCGTGGCAAAAACAAAACCAAGCCCTCGCTATTGCTCAAAATGAGCCGCAAAAATCACTCTTGCGTTTACAGCTCCACGAGACTCTAAATTTACATACAGCAACACTACCGGCTTTATATATTGCCAATAATCTTGCCACTACCCGTCAAGGACAGGCCTTACAACGCAATGAATTATTAAGCTTATTAGCAGATCCCCGAAAGCGGATTGAATTAGATCATTGGAACTTACAGCAAATTATTCAACGTTTGCCTACTTTGAATCAAAAAAACCCCTTAGCCACCTCCCCGCAAATATTGCTGGAATTAGGGACATGGTTTTGGAAAAGCGCCAAATTACGCACACAACTAATAAGCCAACTCAGTAGCAGCCCTTTAGCTACACAACTGATACTGGCATTGCGGTATGCGGATTTAGTGGAGTATGCCGATACCGTCAAAATGGCAGCTCCGCTAATAAAAGCCAGTGGACTACGTTTTGCGTTAATGGAGGTTACGTTTGAAAGTATTCAGCTTGCGACTTATCTCAAACTATTTAGGGTAGCACTCATTCAGTTAGCACCGGCTATTGGTGCCACTATGGCAGTGGAACGAGCGGTTCCGAATGCGCTTAATCATTTACTATTAGCGCTAAAACCTCACTCAATACCCCTTATGGTGGATGGTCTTGTGGATATTGCCTCCATGAATCGCTTATCTAGTAGCGAAGTGGGTTATTTGTATGGCCCAATACTAGAGCGCCTTTCCTCATGACCCCCTACTCTAACTGCTGGATACCCCCAGTAATCGGTAAGTTTTTTCCGAAAACTTTATGGCTCGACTACATTTAAACTAGGTTAGGACGTGGCAAGTCTTACTAACCCCTCATAAACTAAGGATAGTAATTATGGCAGCGAGTATTTATGTCATAACGAATGCAAGGACAGACAGCACGACACACGAGTTAATCAAATTACTCGACTCCCCCCTACGCGACCAATATTCGCCCTTAGTGGTTTGTTTTGCACCTTTAAACTACGAACTCAAGCGGCAATTTGAGCAAATTGCAGTTCCCGTTTGTATCATAGAGCGTGATCAGCCGCGTAAAGCGAAGATTGTATTGCAACACCTGATTCGGCATTGGCGCGAACACCCTCCGGCAGTGATTCATGGCTGGGATTATGCGGGTAATATCTTAGCTACCGTTTTGTGGCGTTTAAGTGGACGTAAAGCCCATCTCATTTGGGCCTTGCCTAATCATACGCCCCCTGAAATAAAGGGTTGGAAAGCTAGGTTAATTCTAAAATTAAACCAATGGTTATCGGATCAACCACAGCGGCTGTTATTTAAGAAAATCGAGAGTCTAAACCATCATCAGGCATTAGGTTATCAAGTGCGCTATGCCAAAGTATTAACTAAATACCCACTGGATCTGCCTGAAATATATCCTCAGCATCATTACACTCAGCGCCAAGCATTATTAAATCGGTTGCATCTATCCGACGATACCTTTTTAATCGGTTGTATAACCCGTTTTGAGCCTAGTTTTGATTATCAGACCTTACTCCAAGCGGCAGCTTTAGCGAGTTTGCACTATCCCAATATGCGCTGGATTTGGGCCGGTTCTGGCTTAGATTATGATAATAAAGCGCTTTATCAGCAGATAAAAAACTATGGTCTAGAGCAACATGTCTTTTTACTCGGTAATCAATCGGATAGTGAGTTAAATGATTTAGTGTCCGCTTTCGACTTGGCTACCTTAGCCAGCCGTTTAGATCATTTGCCTACCTTTTTAATCAAGGCCATGGCCTATGCTATCCCGGTGGTTGCCACTGAGGTGAAAGCCTTGAATCCTTTAGTGAATGCCACGGGTACGCTGGTTCCTCATGCTCAGCCCCAATGCTTTTCAGCAGCGTGGGGAGAGTATTACCATATGAGCCATACTGCCCGCCGTGCCTGTGGGCTACGCGCTCGGCAGCAGGTTTTAGAGCGTTATACCTTGCAATCGATAGTGGATAGTTATCAAACTATGTTTAGCCGTTTGACAACTGGATAAGACCTCATAGGAAGCTCGCTCAGCCTAGCCGAGTATGGGCTACCACTAGAGGGTAGTCCAAGAGGCCAGTTCTCTCACGATGCAATCAGTTAAACAGTCTCTCGCATACTTCGGTATTTTTATATAATACTGCCTCATATGTTCATGTGAGGTTAATATAATTTTTGTAAGTGATCTGATAAAAAACTAACACAAAGAAGGTTAAAAATATTGCAATTACTTATAATTTAAGCCATTATAAGGACTTGATAGCTGAAGTTAATAATAAAAATAATGATGAAATTATTTTAAATTTAATAGTACAAATAAAATCTTTCACCTATTAAAAACCTTTTAATAAATACTATTCAAATAATAGTATAGTAAACCACTTATGCTATTTTTTGAATACCTCTATTTATATAGGCCGCTTGCAAAATACACTAAGGAATAACAAATGATTGGTAAGCACTATAAAGCTCATAAAGACAATGTAATTGATCTTTTTAATAATTATAAAATTAAAAGAGGTGATACTAATGATGGTGTTAAAATCAATTTTCTTGAAAACAGGGTTGAATCATTAAAAAATGGGAAATTTACTCTAGCGATAGCCGGAGAAGTGAAGGCTGGTAAATCAACATTTATTAACGCGCTTTTAGGTACCGAACTTCTTCCTTCTGATGTACTTCAATCTTCTAGTACTATCGTAGAAATATTCAAATCAGAAACTCCCTCCCTAAGAGTCAAATATGCTGATGGAACCATAGAAAGCATTTCTGACGAATTGACTAGTCTCGGTATTAATGCAAAAGCACGACTGCATGAAATATGCAAAATCCATGATGAGTATCGTGAAATACCAACCCCCCTGATAGATGATTGTATTATTGCAAGTGCTGACGTCTTAAAAGTTGATGAGGATTTTATAAGGCAACTAGAACAAAAATCCAGCGAACAACTTCAGGGTAAACATAAGGTAATTGAAAAATTTATTTCCGAAAGAACTAAAGATAAAATTCCGGTAGAGATTGATTTTGGTTACCCCTTGAAGTGGGAATTTGACGAGCTTCGCATTGTTGATAGTCCGGGAGTCAATGCAACCGGTGGTGTCCAGAATGTTTCATTCCAGTTTTTTGAACAAGCCGATGCTATTTTATTTGTACACCAAATCAAACCGATTGAGTCCGAATCTTTTAGAAAATTTGTCAATTCTACCATCTCTAACCGCAGTAGAGAGACACTTTTTCTTATTTTAACCCATGCTGGACTTTACTCAAATGATGATGTGGATAGATTACATAAGGAAGCTAATCGACTATACCACAATATAATACCCGAAAATCGCATTCTGGTTGTGGACAGTTTGCTTAAGTTAATTCACTGTGATCTTAATAATGGTATTTCTGTTAAAGAAATCCAGAAATCTAACAATAAAAAGAAAATACTTTATGAGTATCTCGAACAAGCAGAGAAGGAAGAACGAGATTTAATTGATATTGTTTATGAAGGCTCTCGATTTGAGAAAATGTTTGCTGCAGTCGATGAGTTTTCCATGAAAGCACCCAATCTACAACTGCAAGAAATTTTGAGAAAAATTAAGGAGGGATACGAAGAACAGGAAAATCTCTATACCGAAAAAACGGAGAGACTAGAAAAGAAGAAGGTCAATCCCCAGCAGTTTGAAGAAGAAATAAACCGTATTAATGCAGCTCTTGAGAAGTATAAGCTTCTAACCAGAGAAACTAGAGAAGATCTGGAATCCAACTACTCTGGTAGACACTCGTCGTGGCAAAAAGATATCGATACGCTAAAAACGAAATATATTACACTCATTGCAGAAAGCAACAATATTGAAATTACCAGAAAAAATACTCTCGATGCTCTCAATGACGTAGAGAAAAAGATCGATGATTTTTCGATGGAATTAACAAAAAATCTTACAAAGGCTCTTGATGAGGCAGGCAAGCAATTCAAATCAGAATACCAAATATCTACTCCTAAAATGATCGATCTGCAGGCTTTAGAGGAAAATGCAAAGGCAAAAGCCTTTCATAAAGAAGCTATTTATGAGGATAAAATAGATGGAACAAAAACGATCTTAGGAGCTACAGGTGCAGCTTTGGCAGTAGCTGGGATAATAGCTACTCTTACAACTGGGCCTTTTGGATTTTTAGCCTATCTCGGTATAGCATCAGCAGGAGCTGCTGCAGGAGCAGGAGGAGCTAAAGCTTTTAAGAAAAAAATACAAGTAGGTACAAGAGATGTGTTTGATGAAAAAAAACACCTTGAGGAATACCGACACCAATGTAGCAATGAGCTTTCTAGTATTATCAATATCATACCGAATAAATCCAAAGAAATTCTCAATACCTACTTAAACGACTTTTCAAAAGAAATGGATTCAGTGATTAGTGATCGACAGGAAGCACTTGAAGCAGAGAAAACAAAAAAACAATCTAATGAAGACATAATTATAGAAATTAAAGAGCTAGACAGAAAAAAAAAGGATATTCAGCCAGAGAAGTTACGCTGCATAGAAGTATTGGAGGATATAAAATGAATCAGAACAATATCAAAAAAGATGTCATGATTGAATTTTCAAACCTCAAAAGTACGTTACAGCAGACATATTTAAAACCTGGCTTCAATGTCGATCAAACCAAAAATTTCCTAAAAACACATATTCCTAAAGAGATTGTTTACAAAACAGAGGTTCTTTTAGACACACAGCTAAATTACCTTATGGCTGATGCACGGGAGAGGATAAAAGGTGCCGATATCCAACTACAAAATGCATTTTTTGATGCTGATTTCCGTAAACGAGTCCATGAATGGACTAAGCAACTAGAAAATAAAATTGCACTAGAACCCGATATTGTAAGATATTTACATGATCGTCAACTAAAACAGAGCTTAATTCTCAGTGGGCTTAATTTTATTCTTGGCACTGTAACCGTAAATGTCGTTTTAGGCATTGTTGCAGGAATAGTTACTATTCTGTTATCGGCTTATGCTTTTGGTTTTTATCTTAATCAGGAAAAAGCCCGTGAAAGCATCCAGATCGATATAGATAAATACCTCGCATCCGCTCAAGAACAGGTACTTCAGTGGCTAGAAAAAGTTGGAATAGCCTTTGAAAGTGATTTTCATCACTTTTGCTCAACTCACGGCTTTATATTAGAGGGAAAATCAAATGAATAAAACAGCCCTCACTCCAGCACAAAATAGCCAACAAGCTCTTGTTGAAGCCTCACAAAAGCTTG
This sequence comes from Thiofilum flexile DSM 14609, assembly GCF_000380185.1. Taxonomy (GTDB): domain Bacteria; phylum Pseudomonadota; class Gammaproteobacteria; order Thiotrichales; family Thiotrichaceae; genus Thiofilum; species Thiofilum flexile. Next base: position 29,451 of record NZ_KB904764.1, on the reverse strand, counting down.
TTCCGTGGTGGTCTTTTATCGATAAAAACATATTAAAAACACAGACCGAACAAGACCCTACCAGCTACCTTGATAGCTACTACCTTTTTCCCTTAAGCGAAATCTCTGTCAATGCTGATTACGAAAATATTCCTCAATTCATTAATGAACGCTTTCAGAATATACTAGCAGCAGCAAGTCATTCTGGATTATCAGTAGCTCTCATACTTAGCAGTAAAAACGGTAAGAGCCGAGTTTTTATTGGACTCAAAAGTGAGTCTCTCACTGAAAATGCTCCGGAGCTTTTTGAATCTATTGTGAACGGCATTTTGCCGGGAAAAAAGATTAGGTTTGATGAAACTATCAATCTATCCTCTCTTGCCGGAGGATACCATTATGGTGGTATGGTAACGGGTGTACCAGCACTGCAAAAAGAAAATAAGAAGCAAAAATTCAATTTATGCTCTGTTACCCGGAGCCTTTATGGAAAAGAATATTTACTTGCAATCCTCTCTAAACCCGTTTCTGAGATTGAAAAGCAACGATCTCTCCATGAATTAATCCAGATGAGGGATAGTTTACATATACTAGCAAAACAGACGGTGGGTGAAACCAAAGGTTCAGGAACCTCTGTGTCTGAAACCAATACTACCACCAGTGGAACATCAAAAACCGATGGATCTAGTACTGGCTTTATGAGTATTGTCGTCAATCATTCATATAATAAGTCAAGTACAGAAACCGAAAGTATATCTAAGGCCAACACGAATACTTTTTCAGAAAACCAATCTCAATCCCTTTCCATTGAACAGCAAAACGGTTATGCCTTAGAGCTAGAGAAAATCGCAAGTCACTATATCGAAAGAATGATACAGGGGTTTGGCTCAGGCTATTGGGAGACATCAATCACTTTTGCTACTCACGATAAGATCACCAGTAATATTTTAGCTGGTACTTTGGCAGGGGAGCTTTCAAAACCAGATGATAAGCTACTACCTCCTCCACGTATTTATCTAGATGCTCTTGAAAACAAAACTCTTTTTATATCAAAAATCAGCTCCGCCAATACCCTTTTTCCTAAATCATTGGCCTCATACATTACCAGTGAAGAATTATCCTATGTATCCTCTCCCCCCATAGAATCAATACCAGGTTATGAAATTCAAAAAATGCCTGCTCTTGCATTGACCGATATTAGCAGCAGCGCTGATTTAGTTTTAGGCTCTATTTCTGATCATGGCAATCCGATTCAAGGTGCTCATATTTATCTATCTGAAAGTGATTTAAATAAGCATCTTTTCGTTTGTGGTTTAACAGGAAGCGGAAAGACCACCACGGTCAAACATATTTTAAAAAACCTTGCTCAAAAAAAATCCATACCTTTCTTGGTATTAGAGTCTGCTAAACGAGACTATCGACAACTTTTAGCAAATGATGTTTTCAAAGAGAATCTAAATATATTTACCATCGGAGATGCAACTGTCAGTCCAATCCGGCTCAATCCTTTTTATATTCAGGAAGGTGTTCACCCACTAGTACATATTGATTATCTGAAAGCTATCTTTAATGCCAGCTTTTCACTTTATGGCCCTATGCCCAGTATTGTTGAAAAATGTTTGCACTCCATATATATCAAAAAAGGCTGGGATTTAACCTTAGGAATCCATCCTAATTTTATTGATAGCAAAGGTAACTATGATATAGCACGATACCAATTTGAAGAGCATTTTTATTGCTTTCCAACATTAGCAGATCTAAAAGATGAAGTTGATCATTATATCAAGACAGAACTCGACTACAAAGGAGAGCTGCGGGATAATATTCGTACTGCCATTATTGTGCGACTTGAAAGTCTGTGTGTTGGTGCAAAAGGCTTAATGTTCAATACACATGACTGCTTCTCAATAGAAAAACTTCTGTCAAAAAATACTATTCTTGAGATGGAAAGCCTTGCAGATGACGATGATAAAGCCTTTTTTGTTGGATTGACTCTAGTACTGATCAGCGAATATCGACAAAAAGAAAATCCAGCCGTAAATCCAGGAATAGGCAACAAAGGCTTACGTCATTTTATGGTTATTGAGGAGGCACATCGGCTACTTAAAAATATTGAAACCGAACGATCAACCGAGATGATGGGTAATCCAAAAGGTAAGGCAGTTGAGGTTTTCTGCAATATTCTTGCTGAAATGCGATCTTTAGGTCAAGGTGTTGCCGTTGTTGAGCAAATACCCTCAAAAATCTCTCTTGACGTGATCAAAAACTCCAATACCAAAATTGTTCATCGCCTAGTTTCAAAAGATGATCAATCACTATTAGCAGCTTCTTTGAGTATAGATGATCATGATGCACTTTATCTAAACAGGCTCAATACCGGGCATGCACTATGTCATAAAGAGGGAATGGGACGTCCAGTAGAGTGTGCTATTTTCAGTGATGTTCTCTCTCATGCAATAAGTGACGATAAAATCAAAAGATCAATGGTATCTTTGCATAAACCTTTACATAGTTATCAAGCTTATCAGATCAGCTCATTAATTGGAGAAGCAGGAAAAGAGTTAGCTATTAAACTACTAAACTCAATCATAATATCTCAATCCAATGATCTAACTAAGCTAATAGACTTAGCTAAAGATGAATTAAAAAAACAATTAACTTTAAAAGACATTCCATATCAAATAGACAATTTATTGTTTGCGGATTATTTTTCTTTACAAGTCATGGTATTGCTAAATAAAGGCATTTATTGCCGCAAGAACCCCATTCCTAGTAATTTAAAAACAACGCTTCTTAATATTTCTATAAACCCCAGTGAAGAATCCAAGGCAAAACTAGTTGATATCTTGAGCATTTTATGGAGACCTGCTTCGGCAAATCACTTCATTGAAGAGATTATTAAGAGCTTAACGATTCGCTATTTATATCAACATCAATTAGAGATTAACTTATTGGAAATTGAACGTATCATTTCATCATTCTTATTATCGAAAAACAAAGAAGTGATAAAAAATATTTCTCAAAAGATTCTAAATCATATGGAGCAGGCCCATGCTTGAACACCTCAGTGCTATTATACACAAAGGTATTGAGCCTATCAGCGAAGCTCTAAAAGAAACAACCATTAAGCACACGAATGAAACACCACTACAACTGAGTCTTGAAACAATCGAGAACACTTCACTAGAAAGCTTAAGAATACAAAATACCCTTCAAGCTATAGAAACTAGTGCTCATGAGCAAACCGAAATAAGGGACTATTCAAACTCAGAGACTAGGGGACTGACACATGAAGAAAAGCAACAAATAAGAAATGAAACAGGTTGGTCTAATGAATTGATTGATGCAATCAGATCAATGAAAGAATATGAAATATATAAAAATGCTAACCTTCAAGAGATCGAAATAAATGGTAGAAAATGTTTGGTAAAAAATGATATTGATTGGGAAAAGAAAGACTCTATGGGGCGTAGCAATCGAGAAAGAGCAGAGGCAGGTCTTTCTCCCATTACTCAAGAGGGGGATGCTATTGAGTTACACCATATCGGACAGAAGAATGATGGTCCTCTTGCCGAATTGACTCCTAACGAACATAGAGGAAAAGAAAACAATGCTATATTACACGATACTAAAAAAGAATCTGAAATAGACCGCGTTGCATTTCACAATGAACGAAGCACACACTGGAAGTCAAGAGCACATGCTGGAGAGCAAAATGCATAATATAATCAAAGCTATTGAAGAAAAATTCAAATTATACAAAACAAAAGGAGCTTCCGATGAACTTATTGCTGAAGCTGAAAGGCAGCTAAACTTACGTTTTGCTGATGACTATAAAAAATATCTTTCTCAGTTTGGAGCAATATCATTTGGCTCTACAGAATTAACAGGTTTGAATATTGATAGTTATGCCAATGTTGTAAGTGTTACACTAAAAGAAATTCAAAGAAATGCCTCCTTTCCAAAAAACTCTATTGTTTTGGAAAATACAGGTGTAGAAGGTTTACTGATACTACAAAAAGAAGATGGGGAAATATATGAATGGGTTGATGGAGAAAAAAGAGTAATCTTTCCCAGCTTAAAAGAATACTTGAAGAGCAAAATTAGCAGCTAAAATTTAACCGTGATTTAAACCACCGCATTAACTCCTTCTTTATTTAGTCGTTTGACAACCGGATAAGACCTCTTAGCAATAGCTCGCTCAGCCTAGCCTAACTGAGTGAGCCATTCCTAGGTCAATATCACTCCACATTCGCATACCTCAGTGGCAGTGCTGTAGTATCCACTATCTTATTCAACACAAACGATGATTGTACCCCTGATACCCCCGGAATACGAGTAATACGCCCTAAAAGGAGTTCATGGTAGCGCTCCATATTTGGCACCAAAACCTTGAGCTGGTAATCGGAATGATTACCTGCTACTAGATAACACTCCACCACCTCTGGAATCTCACGGATAGCCTGCTCAAATACAGCAAAGCGCTCGCTGACATGCTTATCCATACTCACCAGCAAAATCACGGTTAGATGCAAATTGATATAGCGCTCATTCAGCCGAGCGGTACGACGGCTAATCACCCCAGCCTCTTCTAGCTGTTTGACGCGCCGAGAACAAGGAGCCGCTGTCAGTCCGACTCGCTCCGCCAGCTCTTGATTCGCAATCGCCCCCTCCTCCTGCAAGATTTCTAAAATCTTCAGGTCAAAACGATCAAATACTATATTCTTGTCCATCATTATTTTCCTGCCGCAATTTTTATGCGTAAAAAACTAATATTGCGCTATAAAATAGCGTTTTCAAAGCTATGCTAGCGATAATACACAGGTTATTGCGCTCAAACCGGCGTATCATTAACTTTATCAACATCATTAGGAGCTAACCATGTTTGACCATAAAAAATACCGTCCCTTTCAGCCCATTGGCCTTAAAGATCGCCAATGGCCTGAGCGCACCATTACCGCTGCCCCCCACTGGTGTAGTGTTGACCTGCGCGACGGTAATCAAGCGTTGGTCAATCCCATGTCTATTGAGAAAAAGACTCGCATGTTTAAGCTCTTAGTGCAGCTTGGATTCAAGGAAATCGAAGTCGGTTTCCCCTCTGCCTCTCAGACCGAATATGACTTTTTGCGTAAATTAATAGACGAGCATTTGATTCCAGATGATGTCACGGTGCAAATCTTGACCCAAGCTCGTAAGGAGTTGATTGAGCGTAGTTTTGAAGCTCTTTCGGGTGTCAAAAAGGCCATTGTGCATGTCTATAACTCCACCTCTACCGTGCAACGGGAGCAGGTTTTTGGTCTAGATCGAGCGGGTATCTGTGAGATTGCGGTACAGGGCGCACGTTGGTTACAGGAAGAGGCGCGAAAATATCCAGCAACTGATTGGACTTTCCAGTACTCACCCGAAAGCTTTACCGGCACTGAGCTTGATTTTGCAGTGGACATTTGTGATGCGGTACTCGATGTTTGGCAACCGCAACACGGTCAGAAAGCTATTATCAATCTACCCTCTACGGTGGAGATGTCGACCCCGAATATTTTTGCTGATCAGGTGGAATGGTTCTGCCGCCAGCTCAAACAGCGCCAGTATGTGCGGATTAGTCTACATACCCATAATGATCGTGGTTGTGCGGTGGCAGCAGCAGAGCTTGGCCTTTTGGCAGGCGCGGATCGAGTCGAGGGGACTTTAATGGGGAATGGTGAGCGCACTGGTAATACCGATCTGGTGACTATGGCGATGAACCTATACTCCCAAGGTATTGATCCTAAGCTTGATCTATCCAATATTCAGGAAATCATCACTATGGTGGAGGAATGTACCGAGCTTCCGGTGCATCCACGTCACCCTTGGGCAGGGGAATTGGTTTATGCGGCCTTTTCTGGTAGTCATCAGGATGCGATTCGTAAATCGGTCAAGTATCACACCGACCACCAGCTCCCACACTGGGAAGTGGCCTATCTTCCTATTGATCCGCGCGATTTAGGCCGCCAGTATGAAGCAGTGGTACGCATTAATAGCCAAAGTGGCAAGGGTGGCGTGGCCTTGATTCTAGAACGTGACTATGGCATTCACTTGCCCAAATGGATGCATGGACACTTGAGCCGAGTTGTACAAAAAGTATCGGAAACTACCGGCAAAGAAGTACCCTCTCTACGCATCAAGTCATTGTTTGAGCAACATTTTAACTATGTCCCAACTGACTGGACGTTAAGCCATTATGAATTACGTGCTCATGGTCAGGAAGTGCAAGCCGAGTTTGTCATCGGTAGCAAAAGCTTACACGGACAAGGGCATGGTGTGGTGGAAGCCTTATGTGATGCCTTGGGCAAATACACGGGAATACGCCCAGAAGTGAGCCAATTTGATGAAAGCTCTATGTCGGTTGGCACGACGGCAGAGGCCATGTCCTGTGTCGAGCTACAGGTAGATGATCAGGTGATTGCGGCGGTTGCCCACAGTGGTGATATTTCCACAGCGGCATTGCAGGCTGTATTGACCGCCTTCTCGCGTAGTCATCACATCGTTGCGCTATCACAGACTGGACAGCAAACAGAGCCGAGTATTCAGAAAGCTGCTGCATCCCTATAAGTTTGATCTGTCCAGCTCCTAGTCTCTGGATCATAATCCCGTGCTCCAAAGCGTACTGACCCCGTATGCTGGTCATACGATCCCCCAGCAAGACCAAAGCTGGAGTTACTGTCACTCAACTACGCTATCTCGCGTAGCGACTGATGTTTGTGTTAAAATCGAAACGATTAGGCAATAACTCTAAAGGAATAGTTTATGTCGCGTCGTGATAGGTATCATGACATTGTAAAAAATGCGCTTATTCTTGAAGGTTGGCAGATTACCCATGATCCTTTGAGCTTTCGGAGTGAACCAGAATTATCAACTGATTTAGGTGCAGAGCGCCCCATAGCTGCCACACGCGGCAATGAGAAAATTGCTGTGGAAATAAAAAGCTTTTTGCGTGATTCGCAAGTTTCAGAATTAGAAAAAGCTATGGGGCAATATGAATTATACCGTTGGTTATTACAAGAATCCGAGCCTGATCGCATTCTTTATATTGCCATCCCGATACATGCTTATGAAGGTATTTTCTCTCAAGCTATTGGTAAGATGGTTATCAGTAAATTACAAATGAGGCTGATTGTTTATTCGATTCTAGGTGAGGGAGATTTGAAATGGATTCATCCACTTTAAACTATTATCAAACTTGTATAAAAAATTTGCTCTCTGAGTATGGTGATCTAAATACACCAGAAACTCGTATTGAAATGCTGTTTGATGATTACCACTCACATTATATGGTAATGCGTATCGGGTGGTACGGGCAAAAACGTATTCATATCTGCTTAATACATATTAGCATTGAAGAGGATGAAATAGTAATTCAGGCCAATAATACCGAGGATGAGTTGGATAATGCACTAATCGCATGTGGTATTCCGAAAGATAAAATAAGCTTAGGTATTTTACCTCCTGAAATACGAAAGGCTATTGCACAACGCCATGCAGCCTAAAAGAGCTTGGAGACTAAAAGCGGGCTACTAAGATAATCAAAGGTAATCCGAAAAAGCTCTTTTGAAACTTTAAAAAATATCTCTTATCCTACCAAATCTCTACCCCTCTAGGAATTTTGTTTTTTACTTTCATATCTTCTTCTGTCAAACAATAGCACTTATCCCCACCATATCCATAAGAATGGGGTGGAATATAACTAAAGCCAGCAAAACCGCTTTTTTTACAGTCCACTTTACAAATATTATTTTTATTTGTGATATCAAAACATCCTTTTAATAAAGCAATACACATTAAAGGGAGCACAATATATTTTACGATCCATAGCTCAAAATCTGTGGCTTCATATAAATATCTCATATTTTCTCATCTAATATTTTAATTAAACCTTTTACTATGATAAAAAAACTTAAAAAATGATAAAGCACCATTTTACAGGGCATGCTTTAAAAGCATCTTCGAAATTATCCCCATATTTTTCCCAATCAACTCCCTCAAAACGCTTACTTCTATGATCACCTGTATTAATATAATGCTGATAATCCATCTGAGCGATAGCTTTAACTCCATTTAAGGCTTGTGCTGTTCCATGTAATACTACACTTCCCGTAGTAGCAATTGCTCCCCCTTGCCCAGTTAATGTACCTGCTCCACTACCAAAAGTCTCGAAGGCCAATGCCGTTCCCCCAGAAGTATCTGAGCTATCACTAGACAACATTAAAGCAGCAGGTCAATAAAGCGTTACGTTTTTTACAAAAACATCCTGAGCGTGTAAAACAATACTTCCAACATGAGGCTATCGCTTATGCGGCTTAGTCGCCTATTTAATTAGTGGGTTAATAATTATGGCTATAAGCCTGATTAAATCTATCCGACAGTAGAGGCTATTTAATGGATGTCTATAGTATTATAACACTGTGTCATGAATTCATCATATAGTGCAAAATAAAAGTTAATACATTCACCCTTCCTCCAAAATCTATAGGAACTACGCACAAAACCTGTTTTCACATACCTTGTACCAGATTCGGCACTAGAGTCCACTTTACCAGATTTAACTATCATATTATATTTCTTATAATTCTCTTTAGAAAGTTCAGTATGCTTCTGGAAGAAGGGAATAAATAAAGTAATCATTAGTATTAGTACTATTAAGCTATTTTTCCTGATGCTTTTTTCAAATAATGAAAGTGCAACTATAAAAAATATAAAAAACATGAAAACAGGACCTTTTTCATCATAGTATAGATCACTAATTAAAATCATTAATAAGATGTATGAAAATAAAATTAATGACATATAGGGTAAATATTTCATTTATTGCAATCCGAACAATTAGACTTTAAATACTCAGAAAGCCCTCCACTAGCCCAAATTTCAACACCTAAATTTGAGCCTCTCAAGTCAGCAGCTGCATCATCCAGCCAACCATCAAAACCCACTCCTCTCCTGTAAGCTGAGACAGCAGAGCCTAATGTGGAATAATAACCAAATCCAATAGTAGCAACTACAGCTCCCGCTCCATGAGTTCTCTCAGCAAAACCATGAGTAACAACCGTATACTGCAAATCAACACCATCTACTGTAAAGTTACTAACTCCCGCAGCACTTAGAAAATCTTGTTCATGAGTAACCATAGTCAAGGGATCAAAATCATTGAAAATAGATCCCCCTTTTTTCATTTGCTCTTGCTGTAGGTTATTAATTTTTTGTAAAGCCTCGCACAAAGCGCTTATCATTCCATTCACATCCACAAAATTCACCGGATCATTCGCCACATACCCATACAGATTAGTATCACCACCGGCAAACCGTATCGGGTCTTTCGCCGTCCAGCGCCCGGTCTCTGGGTCATAATCCCGCGCTCCAAAGCGTACGAACCCCGTATGCTGGTCATATAACCCACCCGCAAACCCAAAGGGTTGGAAGCCAGGATTACTGTCACTCACCACCTTGCCCCACACATCGTACTCTACGCGTTGAGCCACTTCGCCCGTTCCGGCATTAACCACCAAACGCGGGCTGCCCAGATGATCCGAGATAATCCGAGATAATCCGATAGGTGTTGCCACCTTTAATCATATAAGCCGGTATATTGCCCTTATCGGCGTAGACAAATCGAGCGATGACATTACCAGAGCCGTCTAGTTCGGCAATCGGATTGAGTTGATCTTGATACAGAAAGCCTTGTTTGAGTACGCCATTGACCTTTTTACCGATGCGGCGATCTTGACCATCGATGACATAGTCCACTGTGAGATCACCAAGGTTACTTACAATAGTGTGACTAGCGCTATAGCTCTCTATCTCACCAAAGCTACTCCAAGTTTGACTGGTGGTGAGATTATTAAGGGTGGACAAACTTGAGCGAACACATAAATATTAAGGGCAATATTTATCCAAAAATATAGTAATCACTACCAAAATAAAAAAGGCAATCCACATAATACTATAAATCATTTTTCCATATGGAGACATCATTGACATTGGTGCCCAAGGATAAGCACTTCCTACGCTAAATGGACGCCGTTTATTATACTCATTAGTATCGGTAATAAAGTGCTTATCTAGTATCTTATGCCTTGATGCATACCCCAAATAAATACGTAAACACATAAATATTGATAGGCAAATACCAGTACCCCATGCTCCCCAATACGAATAAGCATAACAACTAAATGAGAAAATACTTTTCATAATAAATATCACCCTTATTATACGACTGGGTTGTGGGAAACCGCTTCCTATAGCCTTCTATAAGCTGCGACCTAGCAAAGCTCTAACTCAGCTCTCGCTAGACCTCACGCCTATCTAATGCAGTATTAATTATTCTAATACATAACCCCTGAGGCAAATATGACCGAGGTGGCACAAACTCCGCAAACCTGCTACTTTATCTGACCGATTTAAGGACAGCTCAAACTAGGTTCATATGACCAGAAAAATCCTCATTACTAGCGCACTTCCCTATGCGAATGGCCCGATTCATCTGGGCCACATGGTAGAATACATTCAAACGGATATCTGGGCACGCTTCCAACGCATGCGCGGCAATACTTGTTATTATGTGTGCGCGGACGATGCTCACGGCACACCCATTATGTTACGCGCTAGAGCTGAAGGGATTGAACCACAACAGTTGATTGAGCGTATCTCCATCGAACATCAGCGCGATTTTGCGGGCTTTAATATTAGTTTTGACAACTACTACAGCACTCACTCGCCTGAAAATCAGGCTTACTCTGAGGCTATTTACAAAAAAGCCAAAGCCAAAGGACACATTACCCAGCGCACCATTCGCCAAGCCTATGACGCAACCGCGCAGATGTTCCTGCCGGATCGCTTTATAAAAGGCGAATGCCCACGCTGCGGCTCGCCCGATCAATATGGGGATAACTGTGAGGTCTGCGGTGCGACCTACTCCCCTACCGATATGAAAAACCCGATTTCCACCGTTTCAGGCACTAAACCGATTGAAAAGGAAACCGAACACTATTTCTTTAAACTCGGCGACTTTGAAGGCTTCTTAAAAAGCTTTTTAGCCAGTGGATCAGTGCAAAAAGAAATTGCCAATAAGCAAATGGAATGGTTTGAATCAGATCAAGGCCTAAGTGACTGGGATGTATCCCGCGATGCACCTTATTGGGGCTTTAAAATCCCCGATACAGCGGATAAATATTTTTATGTGTGGCTTGATGCCCCGATTGGCTATTTAGCTAGCTTTAAAAATCTCTGTGAAAAGCAAGGCATTGATTTCAATGAGTATTGGGCTAAAAACTCGCAAGCCGAGGTGTATCACTTTATTGGTAAAGATATTGCCTATTTCCATACCTTATTCTGGCCTGCACTCTTAGAGAGTGGTGACTTCCGTGTGCCTACGGGGGTGAATTGCCACGGCTTTCTCACTGTGAATGGCGAGAAAATGTCTAAATCGCGTGGCACCTTTATTCAAGCCGAAAGCTATTTAAAACATCTACCACCGGATGCCTTACGCTATTACTTTGCGAGTAAACTCAGTAATGGGATTGATGATATTGATCTAAATCTTGAGGATTTTACTCAACGCGTAAATAGCGATTTAGTCAATAAATTTGTTAATCTAGCCTCCCGTAGTGCGGGCTTTATTAATAAATCGGCTAGTAGTCAATTATCCCCCCAATTACACGATGAAGCGTTATATCAAGAGTTTGTGACGGCAGGTGTTGAAATAGCCGAAAACTTTGAAAAGCGCCGCTATAATCAAGCCATGCGCGATATTATGGCGCTAGCCGATAAAGCTAATCAGTATATTGATGCGCAAAAACCATGGGTATTAGCCAAAGACCCTGCGACCAAAGATCAAGCCCATGCGATTTATAGTCAGGGTGTACAATTATTTAGAGTATTAGCGGCTTATTTAAAACCTGTTTTGCCTAATCTCATTAAAGAAGCCGAACTCTTTTTAAATGCGGGCGAATTGACGTGGGATAGCATTAAAACGCCCCTACTCAATCATACAGTCCTCGTGTTTAAGCCATTAATGACTCGGATTGAGCCTGAAAAAATTGCGGCTATGATAGAAGATAATAAGCAAGCTCTTCCGACTTCAGCCCCAGTGCAAGCAGCAAAACCGAGTCATTTAAGTGCTGATCCAATTAGTCCGACGATTCAAATTGATGATTTTGGTAAACTCGATTTACGGGTAGTGAAAATTCTTAAAGCGGCTCCGGTGGAAGGGGCTGATAAATTAGTACAACTGACCTTGGATTTAGGCAGTGAGACACGTAATGTCTTTGCGGGGATTAAATCGGCTTACGACCCGAAAGACCTCGAAGGACGTCTCACCGTGATGGTTGCCAATCTAGCACCGCGCAAAATGCGTTTTGGTGTCTCAGAGGGCATGGTTTTAGCTGCCTCCGCTGCAACAGCAGGGCAATCGCTTGAAGTAAATCTATGATATTTCAGAAGTTAAGCATAATGGGAGATAGTAATCAGAGCAATTTTCCATGAAAAATTTACTTTTGACTTTTTAACTATCTCAATTTAATCAATAACTTGATTCAAGCGATTGCCCTGGCTGCAACAGCAGGGAGTGGTATTTTCATTCTGACTCCTGATCAAGGAGCAGAGCCGGGTATGCGGGTAAAGTAATAAGGACGCAATACTGTTATGTTCGCAAGATTTTTTAAACCTAAATGGCAACATAAAGATGCCAAAGTACGTTTACAAGGGCTAACTAGCTTAGCACCCGATTCGGTAGAGCTGATTCAACTCGCCGAATCCGATCCTGATAACTCAGTACGTTTTGAGGCGATTGGGCGCTTAAGTCATATGCCTACCCTGCTGAAACTAGCAGAAGGTGATAATGATTTAGCCGAGCGGGCGCGGCAACGTATGCTGGTGATTGTCACTAAGGATGGGCAATATGATGCCACACTCTTAAACCATTTTGAATGGCTGGAGCAGCATCCTGCTTTACTCAAAAGTATTGCCCGCGACCCTAAGCGTTTATTAGAGTTGCGTAAGCGCGCGCTTCCTACGCTGGATGATCAAGACTTACTTTATAGTATTGCCTATGATGATGAGTCACGCGATATTCAAGCCCTAGCGGCGGCCTCTCTGACCAATCTAACCCAGCTACAAACGCTGGAAAAACGCCACGGCAAAAACAATAAACGCTTGCGTCAATTGGTTAAAGACAAAATTGCCGAACACGACTCAGCTAGAGCAACTCGCCATGCCCTAGAAGCCTGCTGTGTTGAAGTCGAAGCCCTAGGCACTACCGAGCGTTGGGAGCAAGATAAAACGCAATTGTTGGTGCTCAAACAACGCTGGAAAATGTTTAATGATATCCCCGCCCCCTTAATGGCGCGTTTTAATGCGGCTGAGGAAGATTTTAAGCAGCGTTTAGCCACTCATGAAGAGCAAACCGCTAGCCTACGCCCCCTACGCGAGCAATTTTTACAATTACTCGCGGAGGCTAATCAATGGCATCGCCAGCTCCGCGAACAACCCGAATATGTGGCTGTTAGTGAGCTTGACCTCTTTTTAAAAAGCTCCCCCAATGAATGGCTTAATTTGCCTATGCTCCCGCTAGAGCAACAAACAGCCCTGAATGAGGATTGGCAAGAAGCGCTGGATAATATTCGCCAGATTCGCATTAGCCTAGAAAAGGACTTTGGCGCTTTAAATGACCTAACCGAGATACTCAAGCAGGCGGATCACTTACTGCAAAATCCCCAAGGACTACAGGCTAGTAAAATCACTGCCCTACAAAGTACTTGGACCAGTGCTCCGCGTCCGCATGTATTACGAGTGCGAATAAGCGAACTAGAGCAGCAATTTCACCAATTGATTGGGCAACTCAGTACTCGCCTCACCCGTGAAACTAAACAGCGTGAGGAATTGAAAGCTGATTTTGACCAGCAGATTCAGCACTTAGAGCAGGCATTAGAGCAAGAACACTATAGTCAGGCAATTGAGCTACATCATAATCTACAGCAGCAGCTTAAAGCTGCCCCCCTTTTGAGTACTCAAGAGGCAAAACCCATTCGGGATCGTCTTCAGGCGATGTACCCCCTGATTCGTGAATTAGCTGATTGGCGCAATTGGGGCACAGATCAAGCACGGGAGCATTTGATCGAGTCTGCTGAACATTTACAACTCACCGAGTTAGATCCGCAAGAACGCGCCAAGCGTATTAAGGCCTTGCGGAATGAGTGGCGTAACCTTTCCGCACAGGCTCCTCATCAACCGCAGCGTCAATGGCGGGAGTTTGACCGTAAAGTAACGGCGGCTTATGAACCGAGTAAGCAGCATTTTGCTGAGCAAGCCCGCCTGCGCCAAGAGCATTTGACTCAACGCGAGGCGCTGTGTGCTGAGTTAGAGCAGCTCAATCAAACAACGGACTGGGCACAACCCGATTGGAAAGCGCTACAAAAACAGATTGCTCAATTGCGCCAACGTTGGAAAGAAAGCGGTACGGTCAGTCATAAAGACTGGCAAGCGATTAATACCCGTTTTAATGCCGCCATGGAGGCCTTAGAGGCACATCTCGATATTGAGCGGCAACATAATTGGGCAGAACGTCTGCAATTAGTGACCCAAGCAGAGGCACTATTAGAGGAAGATGATATTGCTCAGGCCACTGAAAATGCCAAGCAATTACAAAGCCAATGGTTTATTACCGTTCCCGCACGTCAAGGCGAAGAACAGCGGCTATGGAAACAATTTCGCGCCCCTATCGATACACTATTTGAACGCTTAAAAAGTGAGCGTCAAAACGAGCGCAGCGAGTTACAACAAGCCATCGATACTAAGATAGGCTTATGCGAACAATTAGAAGCTTTAGCTCAAACCAGTGTCGAGGATTGGTCGACGGTAGCGACACGTCAGCGGCAGTTATATGAAGACTTTCAAGCGATTCGTAATCTACCTAAATCTGTCCATATCAAGCTCGAAACCCGCTGGCAAGCGGCTGAAAAAGCGCTGCAGGTACGTGGACAACAGGTGGCTCAATTACAGCAATGGCAACAATTAGAGCAAATTGCAGCCAATCAAGTTTTAAGTGATGAACCCTCTGACTCGATTCGTCAACAAGGTGAGATTATTTGTCTTGATTTAGAAATTCTACTAGGACTACAAACGCCTGAGGCTTATCAAAAGCAGCGCATGAATTATCAAATCGAGCGTATGTCTGAGAGCATGTTGAGTCGGAAAGAAACGCGTCAGGTCGAACCACAAGCCTTTAAGCTCTTTAAACAATGGTATCGCTTACCACTAGATCCGCTGGCTTTTGCTACCCAACAATCACGCATTCAAGCTGCGATTGATGCTATGCAAACCCAGCAAGGCTTACACAAACCCTCGCCTAAAGCGGAAAGCAACCTAACAGCCGTGACGCCTACTGAAACCGCTGAAACGGAAGCACCTGTGGCAGTGACTTCCGTGCCTGCTGAGGCAATGGAAGCGCCTACACTCCCAGAAAATGTAATACTTGATCACGCATCTCAGGGGTAAATACCTCTTGATACTGATCTTTTAAAATACCGCCGAGGGCTTGATTAATGCGCTCGGCGGTATAAATAAAGTCATGAATCGCTTCACTATCATCTAATGGGCTAGGTAGATTAATAATTAATGATAGCCCCGGTGTTGCACCGTATTTTAATTCGTCTGGGTCTAAGGTCCAGGGTGGCACACCATTTGCCACACTAAATAAACTCACCTCGCCCTCATCTGTCAATACCATGCGATGAAAGATTCTCATCTCACCAAATTGCAAACCAGCATTAGCGAGTGCCTCTAGTACCATAACACCTTCAAATTTTTGCCCCTCTGGTGCTGCGATAAACAATACTAACCGTGGAGGCAATTGGAATTTTCCACTAGCCTCTGGAGCAAGATTATCGTAGAGCGGCTCATCATTATCCGTACCCAAAGCCTGCGTTCTATAGGGCTTACCGTATAGGGAGGGGTTATCTTCCATAATAGAAGACATTTCTTGACCCTCCGCGTCTTTAACGGGTACAACAGGCATATCACCTTTGGGCATATGATCCTTTTGGCTGATGCGGCTAATGATATAAATGGCCAAGAGCGCAACCAACCCTAAGACCATAATTCCCAAACTAACAATCTCCACTGATAACTTCCTTTATTTATTAGCGAATTGTGCTGCCGCAGCGACATCAACAGCCACTAGACGCGAAACACCGGGTTCACGCATAGTAACACCTATCAAGTTCTCGGCAAGCTCCATAGTCACGCGATTGTGAGTGATAAAAATAAATTGCACTTGTGCTGACATTTGGCGTACTAATTCAGCAAAACGCCCCACATTCGCCTCATCCAAAGGCGCATCCACTTCATCTAACATGCAAAATGGAGCCGGATTTAACTCAAAGATAGCAAAGACTAACGCTACCGCAGTTAGCGCTTTTTCGCCACCAGAAAGCAACTGAATATTACTAATCCGTTTCCCCGGCGGGCGTACCATAATCGCGACCCCTGCGGTGAGCCAATCATTTTCCGTCATGTGCAAATAACACTCCCCGCCCCCAAACAAGCGCGGGAACATTTGACTTAATTGGGCATTGACTTGCTCAAAGGTTTCTTTAAAACGGGCGCGGGTTTCTCTATCCATCTTTTTCATCACCGTTTCTAGCATCTCTAATGCTTGGGTCAGATCGGTGTATTGAGTATCGAGATACGCCTTGCGCTCGGTTAATTGCTGAAACTCCTCAATCGCTGCTAAATTAATAGCACCTAATTTACTAATCGCCACCCGTATTTGATTCAGGCGCTCTTGTAATCCTTGCAGACTCTCCTCACCCATCGCTTGACGTAATATTTCCCGCTCAAGATCTAGCTGCTGAAATTGCTCGCCTAGATCTTGAGCTTTAACTTGTAGAGTCTGCCATGACAATTTTAATTGCTCTTGTTCGGAGCGAATTTTTTCGAGTAACTGCTCGGCTTGTAAGCGCTTGCGATCCTGCTCTAGTACGGCTTGCTCGGTCTGCTCCATCGCCTGACGCGCACTGTGTAAACGTAGCTCGACTAAAGCCTTAGCCTCCATTGCTTCCGTCAGTTCGGCTTGCCACTCATCCATTGGCTCGGCTTGCGCCTGTAAACTACTGTGTAATTGTGCCTGCTGCTCTTTTAGGGTATTTAGGCGTTGCGTAACACGTTCTAATTGTTTATTACGTTCAATGAGTTGGGTTTGCCAAGAGTCTAACTTTAGCACTAACTGTTGATAGTCGTTTTGTGCGGCCTGACGCTGGGCTTGTATTTGCTCAAAAGTTGCTTGTAACTGTGCTTGTTGTGCTTGGAGTCGCTGACGCTCGGTGCTTAATGACTCTAAGGCTAATTGTGCGGTTAAGAGATTTTCACGTCCCTCTTGTGCCTCCCACTGATACTCTTCAATAAATTGCTGCACCTCATTTAGGTCTTGCTGAATACGTTGACGCTGCTGTGTCAATTGCTGTTGTTGTTGGAGAAAGGTCGAGAGTGCCTGCGTTTGCTTAGCTTCACTACGATGCAGTTGATTCAGATCAGTTTGCAGGGTTTGTGACTGACGCTCAGTATCATGGAGTCGCTGTTGTGCTGCTGTGAGTTCAGTCTGGCAAGTATTCAATTGTTGTTCTTGGGTTTGAATAGTCGCCTGTAGCTCGATAATCCGTTGCTGGCGCTGCAAGGTGCTCGATTCTTGTAACTCTGCTTTAGGAGATTTCAGCCAATACTGTCCTAACCAAAAACCATCAGGGGTAATAATCGATTGCCCGGCTTGTAATTGAGCGCGATATTGAAAAGCCTCCGCCAAAGAATCCGCACAATAGATAACTGCGAGCTGATCCTGCAGGGTCAATGGCTCAATCACTTTTTGCGCTAAAGGCACTAGCTCGCCGAGGGGTGCTAGTTTAATAGCCTCCCCGCGTGTTTGTAATAACCCCACCCCCTGCTTAGGCCAACCACTATCAATCTGGCGCTGGAGCTGCTCAATACAAACGGCATCCAAGACTTCACTCAACACCGTTTCCAACGCTACTTCCCAGCCTAGCTCTACCTTTAATAGCTCCGCTAGACGTGGGGCGGACTGCCAACCCTTATGGCCCAACCACTGTTGACGCTCGCTGGAGTCATTATGCAATTGCGCTTGTTGTAGCGTGGTTAAGGCACTCCATTGGGCTTGGGTCTGCTCATAGCTTAGGCGTAGCTGGGCTAATTGAGTTTGTAAGGCTTGTACTTGGCTACGTTGCTCCGGGATTGCCGTCTGCATCGCGCTTAGTTCGGTTTCTAACTCAATGCGACGCTGCTTCGTTTCTTCTAGGACTTCGCTTAATAGAGCCTGCTCCTCAGCGCTATCTGTTGCTGTTAAAGCACTCAGCTCCTGCTCTAAACGGCTGTGGCGCTGCTGTTGTTGTATTTGCTGACGCTCTAATTGGCCTAGTTTTGCTTGCTCACTTTGTACGGTGCGGGTGGGAGTTTCCATCTCGGCTTGTAATGTATTCCAAGCCTGTTGCCAAGTATTTAAAGCCTGCTGCGCTTGGCTATAGTCACGGTCTAGTTCTTGGCGCTGTTGCTCTAAGCGTGGTAGTTGTGGGGTCAGGTTAGTAATTTCGGCTTGACAGTGTGCTAAGGCGGCTAAATCTTCCGCTTGATGCGTTTGAGCTTCGGCTAAGGCGGTTTCTAATTGGGTTAAGGATTGTTGTTGGCGCTCTTTGAGATCCTTTTGATGGCGTAATTGCTGCTCTAAACGGGCAATCACCGCTCCGGCTTCGTAATACTCACCTTGTACCTGATTAAATTGCTGATTCGCCTCTTTGACCTGCTCACGTAGTTGCTCGACTAATTGCTCTAGCTCCTGTACGACTTGCCACTGAGATTTATAACGCTCAGAACAGGTACTTAAGTGCTCTAATTGCTCACGCTCGGCTTGCTCTAATGCCTCTAATTGTAATAGCAGCACTTGAGCACTAAGCTGTTGCTCATCGGTGCGTAGGGTTTGATATTGATTTGCCGCAGCGGCTTGTTTTTCGAGTTTAGTGAGTTGCTTAGCGACCTCTAAGCGAATGTCATTGAGGCGCTCTAAATTGTCGCGGGTGTGGCTAATACGAGATTCGGTTTCACGCCGCCGTTCTTTATAACGTGAAATACCCGCCGCCTCTTCTAAAGTCGTGCGCAGTTCTTCGGGTTTAGCCTCAATCAGGCGTGAAATCATGCCTTGCTCAATAATGGCATAACTACGCGGCCCTAAGCCGGTGCCTAGGAAAATATCGGTAATATCACGGCGGCGACAACGGGTGTTGTTTAAATAATAGGTAGACTTACCATCACGACTCGCCACCCGCTTAATAGCAATTTCTTGATATTGCGCGTATTCGCCCCCTAGTTTGCCCGCTGAATTATCAAACACTAATTCAACCGAGGCTTGTCCTACGGGTTTACGGGCGGCGGAGCCATTAAAAATTACGTCATCTAAGGATTGCCCACGCAAGTGCTTAGCCGAGCTTTCACCCATCACCCAACGCACCGCATCAATGGTATTCGATTTACCGCAACCATTAGGGCCTACAATACCCACCAATGGACTACGCAAATCAAGAGTCATGGGGTCAACAAAACTTTTAAAGCCCGCAATGCGGATCTTAACTAAACGCACGGATCTGAGTTCCCTTCAGCTAAGCCAAGCAGAAAACGCGCAAGGATGATATAAACCTCAGCATTTTTCAACTAAGATGTAGGCAGGTTGGCTACTAACAGGGCTAGTATCATACTAAAGAAACCTCTAAGAGGTTGAGTAAGTATTAAGTGAGTTGAATTTTAATTAGTTATTATAAATAGAAAGTAATCAATGATCTCTGTTCTGCGAGCCAGTTAGGAGAAGTACTTACAAGGAGATGTAGAAATTATTGACTCTAATCAAAATATTTTGCGAACAATATAGTTTAAAGAAGACAAGACTATATTTTTGGATGTCATGCATGAGTATGATACCAGTGGCGAACCAATTAGCAGCTTATATTTAGATGACCAACTTAACAGTATATTTGTGATGAAAATAGTGGAATTTTTCTTTCACGGATAGAAAGAAACAATTTAAATGAGGAATTGCATAGATATGATTATAAATATAATAATGATGGACTGGCTTACAAAGTAGAACTCTTTAATAGAGGCATTTTAATAGGATATAGTTTATTAATCTATCCTCATAGTAAAGACACTGACATATATGACATTCATACAGATTGGTTTTACGCTAACCATTCACCCAGAAATACCTTTTAAAATAGACCGTATTTGGGGCATAGCCAATCAACTATATCACGATTTTTCTTAACTTACAAATGCGTATAATGGTCTGTAGTACGTTTTAGAACCTAGCTGTGAAATATTATGCAGAATAATTTGGATCAAGAACAAAGGCTTAGACTCTGCTATGAACTTGAACATGAACAATGGGATTTGGCAGTTGATGATCTTTATAGATTGTATATTGATAAGGAATTCACATCTTCCAATGGAGGTTGGGGTTGGAGTGACCGGATATTTAAATGTCTAATAGGTGCTTTTTATAAATTGACTCCAAATAAGGATAAATATTTATGGGAAATCTTTCAGTTTATTTTAGAAGTAAGTGATGGGTCGGAAGAACAATACCATATATTATTATCTGTAATAGAAGAAAACTTTGGTTATATTGCTAATGACTTGGCACGGTTTTTAATTTCTGAGTGGTTGGGTGGTTGTAGGGATACGCGATCTTTATCTATTATTGAAAAATGGCTAAATGCTCAGCCAACAAAAGAAGTCAAGGATAGCCTATTTAATGCAATTATCAACTACACTATAATTCCTTATAGGTATGAGGCAGACCCCAGTAATAAAGCAAAAGCATTGATTCTTTTGCATGATTTTTTTGGATTTGATGTTGATGAAAAGGGTGCGTTGGTGGAATCTCAATCTGTGTAGTAAAATAAGAGCGTTTGGTTTTATCAAACGCTAGAACCTTAAATTCTTATAAAAATCATCATTGGATAGATGCATCGATTCCGCCTAAAAGACCTAAAAATAAGTATATGATTTTATATAGCTTTTGATTATCATCTTATTAAATAATCTACCGTTTGGAGTATGCTAGAGGATAATCATCACTTAAACCCCCTCAACTAAACCAATAACAGCTCTCGCATGCGTTGATACTCCCGTGCTTGAGCGGCTAAACGTGCGGCGGCATTTCTTTCACCGAAACCTTGATAGTTATTACGCTGGACGATTTCAAAAAATAGACCATTTATATGGCGAGTATAAATATGGAAAAATTCACCCTGCTCATTCATATCATAGAGAATATTATAGGCTCGTAGGCGCTCAATTAAGGCATCGTCTAATAGAAAATCGGCTTGAACCTCTTCATAGTAATTCGGTGAAATTGGTAAGATATGATTAGGATTTAATTGCTTGGCAACTGCAAATATATCTTCACATTGTAAAGCAATATGTTGCACCCCTGAACCAGATAAGCCCACTCGAAAACGTTCGGTCGAGGATTCACGCGAATGGGAGGTATTAATCGGGAATTGCACACTATGATCCGCATTAATTAAAGAGCGGCTATGCACAATACCATTGCGATCAATGAGGTCATACTCCGCATTAGCCGTTAGCCCAAATAAAATTTGATAAAATTGAATCACCGCCAAAAACTCGGTTGAAGATACCGCCTGAGTAATATGATCAATGCGAGTGAGGCCAAAACCCACAGGATTCACGGACTCATTAGGCAAAGGGATGAAATCGACTTCAAAAAACCGCGCGACCTGAGCCGTATCAACCAAATACAGTAAACCATCACCCACATTACGAATCGCTGGCAAAGTCATTTCATCGGGTAAATGTGGTGACTGCACAAAATCACAGCGATATTCACGGCAATTCTCCACCACTTGCGCTAGCTGTTGCGATCCTAAACCAAGGGCACACACTGCCGTACCATGCCGATCATAATACGCATTGGCAAAACTATCTGGCTCACGATTCACTAGGAAATTAATCTGCCCCTGCCGATAGAGTGCTACTTCTTTACTACGATGCTGATGGGTTTTACGAAAACCTAAAGCCAGTAATAATTGCTCTAGCCAATTCGCCTCCCCGCCTTGGCTGGCTAATTCGACAAACTCAATGCTAGAGACTAAAGACTCCTGCGGCTGAGGTTCTGCCTCGGCTTGCTTGATTAACCATTGCAAAGAGCGATAACCATTACGGGCAATTTGATAGGGATTACTGGCGCGAAACTCTTCACAGGGTACTTTTTGCGAGAAAATCCCGTTAAAACTGGAGGCTTGTAGCTGCTTGACTAAACTCACGAGCGGCAAAATACCCTGCCCTGCATGGCAACGAAAATGGCGGTCTATTTGTTGCAGGTCAATAGTAGTGCTAGGTGAATCGGCTAGTTGTACTAGCATCACGCGCTCGACTAAGGCCGGAGTTAAGGCATGCAGTGCAGTATCACGGGCAAAAAACGCAAAACTATCTAACACTAGACCTAAATTGCTGCGTTTGGCTTGTTGAATCACGGCAAAGGCCGCTTCAATATCCCGAATATGCGTCGCCCACGGCAAAGGTTCATACGCCAACTCTAGCCCCTGCTCTGCGGCTAAATCCGCTAGCTCCGCTAAATCCCGTGCCATATGGCTTAGCTCAGCACTGGCTTGTGGATGGGTGGAACTCGTCACAATCAGGCGTTTAATACCCAATTTTTGCATGAGGTCAAATTTACGCTGGGCGCGTTGCAAGGCTTTGCTGCGTTGCTCGGCAGGCAGCCCTTCAAAATCACTAAAGGGTTGTAAACTGATTAAACTTAAACCTAGTTCAGCGGCTAACTCACGTAATTCTTGAGGTGATTTATCGGAATACAGTAAATCCTTCTCGAAAATCTCTACGGCCTGAAATCCAGCCCTAGCAGCGGCTTGTAACTTTTCTGGTAAATCACCCGGTAAAGTGGAGGAGACAATCGCAAATTTCATACATTGTATTCCTGTTAGACTAGACTGACAGTATGCCCGCAACCGCTCCGATCAACAATTAGCTAGTGCGTTAACTTATACATCAGCCTATTGGGCTACTCACAGGCCGCTCCAACTTAGTGTTGCCCTTACAAAACTGCGTACTCCACCACCAAGCCCCTGCACCTACTGCGATATTAGATAAGGCAATAGCGAAATAGATACCCTCTAAACCTAGATTAAATACTTGCGCAAAGAGCCATGCTAACGGTAAATACACCACCACTAAACGCGCTAGACTCAACACCAGTGCTACCACAGGTCGCCCTACGC
Source organism: Thiofilum flexile DSM 14609 (assembly GCF_000380185.1). Lineage (GTDB taxonomy): Bacteria > Pseudomonadota > Gammaproteobacteria > Thiotrichales > Thiotrichaceae > Thiofilum > Thiofilum flexile. Next base: position 6,136 of record NZ_KB904764.1, on the reverse strand, counting down.
CATTCGAGGCGCTACTCACCATCATCATAACCCCGACCGCTGCAAAGGTAATCGGCACAATATGCAAATAACGCTTAGCTGATTCAATCGCTAAAGGATCGGCTGTAAAAAAGGATACTAAAGTTTCGCCCCCCACCCACAATACCACCGCCAATAATACGCCCCACATCAATGAGAAATTAAAACTTAAGCGTAAAGCCTCTTTCAGCCGTTCAACCTTATGCGCTCCCCAATTTTGTCCGGCAAAGGGAGCTATAATACTCGCCAGCGCCATAATCACAATTAAGCCAAATGCCTCAATCCGCCCACCCACACTATAGCCTGCCACCGCATGCGTCCCCTGTTGGGCGACTAACCACGTAGTAACGGCTGAGGACATAGGAGCAATCAGATTTGTACCCGCCGCTGGAATGCCTACTGCTAAAATATCACGCCAGCTTTTCACCAAACGCGCCCATTGCGTGTCCCAAGTTAAAACATTGAGTTTCACCTTTAAAATATACAGCGACACCACACAGGCGATAGAATAGGACACCACAGTGGTTAAGGCCGCACCCTGTAGCTCTAAACGAGGCATACCAAACCAGCCAAAGATAAAAATAGGGTCCAAAATCAGATTAATCACCGCGACTACGATCATAATCGTACTGGGTAAACGGGTATTTCCGGTGGCACGAATCCCCGCATTACCCACCATAGGTACGACAATTAAAAAGCTTCCCCAATACCACACATCCATATAATCATGAATGAGGGGCAGTAATGACTCTGGCGCACCTAACCAGCGAAATAAGGGATCCGTTGTTAATAACCCTAGTACCGCAAAAACCAAGGCAATCGCCATGGCAATTAAAATTGATTGGGTACTATAACTCTTCACCCACTCGCTCTCTTGCCGCCCTATCGCCCGCGCAATCACAGAAGACGCCCCTGTCCCCACCCCAAAGGCTAAGCCATTCATCACCATAATCACGGGAAAGGTAAACCCCATTGCTGCCAGTTCGTTAGTCCCTAATTGCCCCACGAAAAAAGTATCGGCAAGGTTCATACTCATAATCGCAATCAGCCCACCAATCATCGGTAGAGTCATGCGGATTAAATGCCCCTTTTCCTCTCCTTGAGTCAGATCAATCTTGACTGCCATATCATCCTCTTACTGGGTTTATAATAAATATAAACATTAGTTTAGTTTTTAAAAATCCGGATTACTTTGAATGCTTACTTACCTTACTAATCCATTAGTATTAAATAGCACTTAAAAAACCATCCCAATTTAACCCACGCCCTCTAAGGGTGTGTGTATAGAGTGGGTAATATTGCTAGTATAGCGAGCACAATAGATTATCTTTTTAGTGGAATTTTTAACTCATGCAACGCCGTTCCTTTTTATTAGGTTCTTTATCTAGCCTCCTTGGTGCTTCGTCTGTTTGGGGCGAGAGTGCTTCGCTACCAACCTTAGCACGTACCCCTAAAATGCCGGTCATGTTCGTAGGCCATGGTAGTCCTATGAATGCTATAACGCCCAATACATTTCATCGTACTTGGCAAAAAATCGGTAAGACCCTCCCTCAACCGAGCGCTATTTTAGTGATCTCTGCGCACTGGCGTAGTCATAATGGCACCGTGGTGATGGCCACCCCCGAACCGGAAACGATTCATGATTTTGGTGGCTTTCCTGACAAACTGTTTGCTCAACAATACCCTAGTCCTGGCTCGCCTCAAGCTGCACAATTAACCTTTGATTTATTGAAAAAAAATGCCGCCCTTCATGCTAAGGTTGATTATGAGCAGGGGCTTGATCACGGGACATGGAGCGTATTATTGCCCATGTTTCCTAAGGCCAATATTCCCGTATTTCAGGTGAGCATTGATTATGATAAGCCCGCCGCCTATCACTATAGAGTGGGACAACAGTTAGCTGCACTACGTGAGCGGGGGGTATTGATTATAGGCAGTGGTAATTTAGTGCATAATTTATGGATTGAAGACCAGTCTAATGAAAAACCCTATGATTGGGCGCAAGATTTTGATGCCCAAGCCACCCGTGCCTTACAAAGTCATAATGATAAAGCACTGATACAGCTCAGCCAAAACCCCAACCTCACCCCCTTAGCCCATCCCTCACTGGAACATTTTTGGCCTTTGTTTTATGTATTAGGGGCTAAAAACACTCAAGATAACATCCAATTTTTCAATCAAGGCTATGATGGCAGTGCTATTTCTATGCGCTCTGTGATTTTCTCTGCCTGAGGCCTGCATTGAACTATTTAGAAAACTTACGCACCTTTGTAACGGTGGTGGATATAGGTACGATTACCCAAGCTGCCGAACAGCTCTATATTGCTAAATCAGCCGTGAGTCGACGCCTCGCCGAACTAGAAGCACATTTAGGCGTGCAACTGTTTCACCGCACCACGCGCAATATGACACTAACCGCTGAAGGGCAAGCGTTTTATGAGCGGGGCTGTACCATTCTCAATGAAGTCCTAGAGGCAGAAAATGAGGTCAAATCCACCAAACAACAGCTAAAAGGCAAATTTAAAATTGCTGCCCCCTTAACCTTTGGGATTGAGCATCTTAGTCCCCTGCTCAACCAATTTTTAGTGCAGCATCCTGATCTAGAATTCGATTTGGATTTTAGTGATCGTCAGGTGGATTTAATCGAGGAAGGGTTTGATCTAGCCTTACGCATTGGAACTCTACCGGACTCTAATTTAAAGGCACGGATCTTAGCGCCCATGAGTCGTGTTTTTTGTGCCAGCCCGGACTATTTAGCTCACTATGGTGAGCCTCAAGACCTAGAACAGTTGAGTAAGCATCCATTATTACGCTATAGCTTAGCTCCCTTACGTCCCATTTTACTCTACCGTGATGAGCAAGGTATGGAGATACCCATTAATATGAGCACCCGCCTCGCGGCTAATAATGGTACTTTTTTGATGCAAGCGGCAATAGCGGGACAAGGAATTACTTTTCTACCTACTTTCATTGTCTATCAAGCCATTGAAGCGGGGCAGCTTAAAATACTACTACCCCACTACTCATGGGAGAAAACCCAGCTTTATGCGATTTACCCACCCACCCGTCACTTATCGCAACGGGTTAGGCAATTGATTGATTTCTTAAAACAACACTTCACCCAAGAACCTTATTGGGAAGCTTGCCTTAAACAGTCTTACTTCCTCAGTCCTCCCGCAAGCACATAGTTAGCCGAAAGGGTACTATTCAATGGATGCATCATAATATTCGCAATGATCAGATTCACATCATTATCCGGCCCCGAAAAGATAGTATCGCCATCCAGATTTAGATCCCCGGTATAATAACCCGCCAAGATATAGTTAGTATTGATATTGGTATTTTCGGGTGCTGTGAACACTTGACCCAATATCACATTCGTATCCAAATCTGGCCCCGCCCCAATAACACTTTGATTGATATTAGCATCACCCATCCACATGAAAGCAAGGCTCCCCGACTCCTGACGTGAGTAGGTGCCCAGTGTCAGAGTGCTGCTTAGAGTAAAATCTACCAAGGTTACCGTACTCGTATTCAGGCTAACCGCATTTAAGGTGCGAATATCCAAATGATTACGATGACGTAATATAATCTGATAGTCACCGGCTGTAAGGCCAGCAAACTGTAACTCTACACTACCACTACTACTATCCATTAAGTCACCATCACGTTGCAGTAAGGCAGCTTGACGCGCGACCACGGTAGTACCAGTGCTATCTAGCAATTCGACTAGCACCCAGTCCACCGCCGCATCGGAGCCTGTAACGGCTAAAACCGTACTATTGGTGGTTTCAGTCCCGGTATAGGCATACGCGGCGATAGCTGCATAGGGTTGCTCTAAGGGCAGGATAGCTCTAGTGCGTAGATCATCACGCATGAGACCTGTCGTTGGATTATAAGCGCCTTGTAACATGACACGCAGTTGTAATTTCAGCGCAGTAGACTCACTATCATCCGCCGCCAGATTCGGGTCGGTTTCCCCGCTATCAATCACGCCATTATTATTAGCATCCTCCCCAGCTTTACAGACCCCAGTCACCGCCAGACTACCATCACAAATACCTCCATTATCGGTATCGGGATTGAGGGGATCGGTCGTCGTACTCGGATCGCTATCGGGAATGAATGCAGCACTAGTACCTGAATAACTAATAGAAGTACCATCACTAGTCCCACCCACCATAGCGGTGGTAACGCCCTGCTCAGTACCATCTTGTAGACCGTCATTATCAGAGTCAGCATCCAGTGGACTAGTCTCCCCTGCGTCCACTGTACCATTACGGTTGGCATCCTCCGCACCATCACTCAGACCATCTTCATCAGAGTCGTTATCTAAGGGCTTGGTTTCGCCACTATCTACCCTACCATTATGATTCGCATCTTCCTGACCATCTAATAGACCATCATTGTCACTATCTGCATCCAAGGGGTCAGTTTTGCTAGCAGAACCACTATCGGGAATAAATATAGCCGTATCGGTTCCTACATAGCTCACGGGTGTGCTACCAGAGCTAGTCCCTCCAGCAATAGCGGAGGTAACTCCTTTTTCAGTACCATCTTGTAGGCCGTCACTATCGGTATCAACATTAAGAGGGTTGGTTTCGCCAGCATCGACTACGCCATTTTTATTGGCATCCTCTGCACCGTCACTTAAGCCATCATCATCAGAATCTGCATCTAAAGGATTGGTTTCACCGGCATCGACTACGCCATTTTTATTGGCATCCTCGACACCATCCAATAGGCCATCATTGTCCGTATCGGCATCCAGTGGATCGGTCTTGGTAGTCGAATTACTATCGGGAATAAAGATAGCCGTATCGGTTCCTACATAGCTCACCGGCGTACTACCGGAGCTAGTTCCTCCCGCAATAGTGGTGGTCACTCCCTTCTCAGTACCATCTTGTAAGCCGTCATTATCGGTATCCACCTTAATGGGGCTAGTTTCGCCAGCATCGACTACGCCATTTTTATTGGCATCCTCTGCACCATCACTCAGACCATCATCGTCCGTGTCGGCATCCAGTGGGCTGGTTTCGCCACTAGTCACTGCTCCATTTTTATTAGCGTCCTCTTGACCATCTAATAGACCATCATTGTCCGTATCCGCATCTAATGGATCAGTCTTGGTAGCCGAATCACTGTCGGGAATAAATACCGTGGTATTCGTTCCTACATAGCTCACGGGTGTGCTACCAGAACTAGTTCCCCCCGCAATAGCAGTGGTCACTCCTTTCTCAGTACCATCTTGTAAGCCATCATTATCCGTATCCGCCTTGAGAGGGCTGGTTTCGCCAGCATCGACTACGCCATTTTTATTGGCATCCTCTGCACCGTCACTTAAGCCGTCATCGTCAGAATCTGCATCTAAAGGATTGGTTTCACCGGCATCCACCTTGCCGTTGTTGTTTACATCTTCCTGACCATCTAGCAGACCATCATTGTCGGTGTCAGAATCGAGTGGGTCGGTCTTGGTAGTAGGATCACTATCAGGAATAAATACAGCCGTATCCGTTCCTAAATAGCTCACGGCAGGATTACCCGGATTAATCCCTCCAGGAATCGGCGTTGTTACCCCGCGCTCAGTGCCATCTTGTATACCATCATTGTCAGAATCAGCATCGAGTGGACTGGTTTCACCCGCATCGATAACACCATTTTTATTGGCATCCTCCGCACCATCACTAATACCATCATCATCAGTATCCGCATCGAACGGATTAGTCCCTAGAACAAGCTCTAAGGCGGTGGTTAAGCCGTCGTGATCCGGGTCGGGATCTACCACGGTAATCTGATAGTCTTCTACCTCACCATTAATCGTGCTACTGCTGGTCGTGGCATCGGTAGCCGTGAGTGTTCCGGTCGTGAGGCGTAAACGCATAAACGTACTGCCTGCTCGCAAGTCCGGTAGACTCGACCAATTTAGAGCAATCGCGGCCTTATTTGAACCGGTCGGTACGGCGACACTGGTATATTCATCACTATCAAAGACACCATTACCATCTAGATCCATCCAACCATGCAGCCTGCCTGCCGTACCCGTGGTATTCGTCAGTATCATAGGGAGGGAGTAGCTGCTAGCATTAACGAATAAGCTTGGAAAGGTAGTAAACCCATC
>NZ_KB904763.1 GCF_000380185.1 Thiofilum flexile DSM 14609 | reverse complement strand
GCCGTTTTAGCCTTGGTCAACATATCGATAATGCCATAGGCCGCCGTGGAGCGTTGCTCGGTACTGGGTGGGGGTAATGGACTCCCACTTTCCCGTTGCCCACTGCTATACTCCTGTAGACGCAAATTAATCCATGCCACCATCTGGCTATAGCCCCAGCTATCCTTGGTCTTGAAATCATTCACCGTCCAAGTGCTGTACTCACTGAAATAGGTGTCATAATTAAAATTAGTCAGACCCACTCCTAACTTTAAAAACTCCTCCGGCAACTCACGGCGCAGGTCTTCAACCCCTAGCATCTCTACCGTTCCATCAGAACGAATCAATGCATTATTGTCAGAGACGACCTCACCATATTGCACACTTGCACCTGTGCCAAACCCTAGAACACACACCACCCCATCATCCGCCATATTGCCGCCAATACGCAGCGGGAATAGGCGAATACGCGGGGTAAAGCTATAGCCTGTGGCATCCGGTGCGACTTCGCGTAGTTGATTACTGCTGAGGGAACCCGACAATAGCCCCGCTAGTGAAATCGCATGAGCGCCTTTGACTTGAATATCGTTGTAGCTAATGATGGCATTACGGCATAAACCATCGCTCATGAAAATGCCCTGTAAGGGCGCGTTGACTCCCTTAATCACACAGTTTTTCACCGTAGGACTTTCCAAAATCGTCCCCGCCATTTGGTCGGCTAGCTTCAACTTGATTGGTTTACCCGCACTGTCGGTACTGTCTTTATACTTAGGCGGTGGGATAAGCTGAATCGCATCACGGTGCGCCACATCATAAGTACGAGAGTCGGTAATCGTGAGCTTATCGAGTACCACTTTGTCACACCAAATCCGTACCGCATCCGTTTGAATCGCGGTGCTATAGGTGATGGCTTTATTGGCAAAGGTATAAGGCCCACTCAAGGCCGGAATCGTCAGCACCATTCCCCATTTACCCGCACCGCACGCATTCGCTACGGCAATCCAATCCACCCCCGTGGACTGGCAGCTTTCCTCATCCAGAATATACAAATACTCGTTTTTCTTTATATCAGGTGCACCCCAATAGTCTTTAGCAGTGATCACGGCCTGCATTTTGGGTTGATAGGTGGTGATCTGAGACCGTGCGGTGGTTTCGGTGGTTTGATAGGTTTTAAGATTAGCCTCAGCGGTGGCAATCTTGGCATCAATACCCGCCGGAGGATTAGCAGAGTTTTTTAGCGCCTTTAAATTATTGATATACGTCGGATAATAATTAGGTGAAGTCGGATCAAGATATTTTTTAACATTCTGTAAATCCTCGTTCGCTTTTTTAATCATACGTGCATAGTGCGCATACAGTGTATGCGTATTGATCACATCAGCCATGTGAAGCCCCTGTTTGTGTTATTAAGCCATTATTAAATTATCATTGGCTTATATTTATATTTTAAATAGGGGGGGTATTTCAATATAACTTAACAAAAAATTAATAGATGATACTAGGTAACTATGAGCTATTTTTTCATAAATTATTGATTAACCAATAATTAAATCTGATTATTATTCTAGATAAATATATAACTAATTGAATTTAAATGAAATACTGCAATATCAACCATAGCTTGACAACACCATATTAATCCCTTCATGCTCTAAAACTAGAAAATGCACGGCATTATTAGCGGGCTATTATGATTCATTACACTCAGGTCATCACATGATCACTAAAATAACGATTACTGTAAAAATCAAATTACTGACCTTATTAATATCGGGTTTCACCTTCATCGCTATCACTAGCTATGCCGAGCAAGGAACTCCTAACGCTGCTCTTTTTAATAAATTAAAAAACACACCCACACTCGATTTAGCCCATCCTAAATTAGAGTCGGCGGACTATAAGCCGTTGGGTTTACCCATTATTCAAGCCACTCCTGCACAAAAAGCAGCTGTGCTGGCAAAGCTCAAACATCCCTCAAGTCTCAATAAAAACTACACTCATTTAGAAAAATGTGCATGGATCGGGGTTAATATTGAGTTAGATAATCAAAGCACTACACGTGAATATTTATTCACACCGGCTAATAGCTGTGGAAAACCTAATGCTTATCAAAGCAAACCTTTTGGAATTATTCAGCACATCGCTAATCAGCCCCCTAAAGTCATCGTAGTAGATGAGGCTTATCAAGTCAGAGTGTGGCAAAAGGAGGCCGGAAATACTCAGCGCCGCATTGAAACGATTAAAAAAGGCCAAGCACCCAGTCGTTATACTCAAAAGCCAATGGAAGTGAGATGCCATAGTAATTGGAGTTTTAGTGGTGGAGAGTATCACTACCGCCCCGATTATATCGAGGCCTATCGCGCCACCCCCTCTAGTTCCAGTAAAGCGTGGGTGATTGTTGAGGGGCAAGATCCTTATGTAGCTATTGATCAGAATTTTCGTTGCCCACCATGAGTCGCTTTTAGCTTTTCGCCTAAATCATTAATGTATTGCCTTTAACGCATCACCTAACACATTAAATAGCTCCGCTAAATCAGCTTTGTCGGTAATAAAGGGTGGCGCTAATTGAATCGTATTCCCGCCATAACGCACATAAGCCCCTTTATCCCAGCAATACTCAAACACTTCACGCGGGCGAATCAGTGCATCACCATGACGAGCCGCTAATTGAAGCGCACCGGCTAAGCCAAAATTACGAATATCTTCGATATGCGGCAAACCCTTTAAACTATGAATCAGCTCCTCAAAATAAGGGGCCAGCGCTTGTACTTGTGCGCGGGTATTATCTTTTTTATAACACTCTAGTGCTGCTAAACCCGCCGCACACGCAACCGGATGCGCAGAATAGGTATAACCATGCGGGAATTCAACCATATGCTCCGGTAGATTTTGCTGCATAAAGGTCTGATAAATCTCACCTGTGACAATCACCGCCCCCATAGGAATCGCGCCATTGGTGACCCCTTTGGCGAGATTAAGCATATCGGGTTTAACATCAAAGGTAGTCGAGCCATAAAACTCACCCGTGCGGTAAAATCCGGTAATCACCTCATCAAAAATCAATAAGATATTATGCTGAGTACAGATTTCACGCAGGCGTTTTAAATAGCCTTGTGGGGGCACAATCACCCCTGCCGACCCCGCAATCGGCTCAACAATCACAGCAGCAATAGTAGAGGCATCGTGTAGACCGATGATGTCCTCTAACTCATTGGCAAACTGTGCACCTTCAGTGGGCAGCCCCTTACTAAAGGCCGCCTCGGCTCGCCACGTATGGTTAAGGTGGTCGGTGTCTGGCAGTGCGCCAAATAATTTACGATTCCCTACAATACCGCCCACACTCGTACCGCCAAAATTAACCCCGTGATAGCCCTTCACGCGCCCAATGAGGCGGGTTTTACTCGCTTGTCCTTTGAGTCGCCAATAAGCCCGCGCGATTTTTAAGGAAGTATCCGCCGCCTCCGAACCAGAGCCTGTAAAAAACACATGATCTAATCCGGCAGGGGCTTGATCGGTGAGTTGCTTAGCTAATTGGAAGCTCAACGCATGTCCCACCTGAAAGCCAGGCGAATAGTCTAAAGTCCCCACTTGTGCCGCCACCGCCTGACTAATTTCAGGGCGGGTATGCCCTAAACCACAACACCATAGCCCAGACAAACCATCAAATAACTTACGTCCGGTTTGATCGTATAACCAAGTTCCCTCAGCTTTTACGATCATGCGCGGGTCTTGTTTAAATTGGCGATTGGCTGTGAAGGGCATCCAATGAGCGTCGAGTTCAGCAGGTGTGAGGTGGTGCATACCTATCCCTTATTATGCATAGTTGAAGCTCTTTAGCTTAACGCCTTCAACCCACAAAAGCACTACCGGACTGGCATAACAACGTTAAGCGCGTATTTCTGGAGCAGTCTTGGCGGCAGGGATGCCGCCTTGTAGCGTACAAGGATGTATTCACAGCGACTGCGGAAGAAATACGCGCTTAACGTTTTAAAATCTATCTACCTAACACCCAACCCTATGAACCATTATAATTAAGGGATTCAGATAACGAGACTTTATACGTGAATACGCCTTGGGATTCTTGGTTAGGGACAACGATTATTATTTTAGACTTGCTGATTATTGCAATATTACTGCCTATTGTGATTATGCAGCGGCGTGAATCGGGTGCAACGCTGGCATGGGCGCTGGCTATTATTTTTCTTCCTATTGTGGGGCTATTAAGTTTTTGGCTGTTTGGAACGACCCGCCTTTATTTTAGAAAACGCAAACGCCGTAAAGTAGAGGCAGAACTAGCACCGGATATTAAACGCCTAAAACTCGATATCCAACAAGAAGCGCAACTCATTGGATTACCGCCCTCTCTTGTTCACCTTGCCCATCAGCTCGATAAAATCGGCCCCTCCGAAGGTAATCAGATTCAGCTCTATCGCCAAGGTGCTATCACCTTTGATGCAATTAAAGCCGCTTTTGAGGCCGCAGAACATCATATTCATGTGCTGTATTATATTTGGGAGCCAGATGCTACGGGCAAACGGATGCGGGATGCTCTGATGCGTGCGGCTAAGCGCGGGGTTGAGGTTCGGGTGCTGGTGGATGATGTTGGCTCACGCAAAACGCGCCATCGTTTTTTCACTCCCCTACAACAAGCCGGTGGACAAGTCGGGCGCTTTCTCAAGGTCAATTTACTCAGTCGGCGGATTAATATTAATCACCGCAATCATCGCAAAATCATTGTCATTGATGGTGAAATTGCCTTCACAGGCGGCATGAATATTGGCGATGTGTATGCGGGGCTTGCCGAGCCTTGGCTGGATTTACACGCGCAAATTCGTGGGCCGGTGGCTAAGGATTTACAAGAAACCTTTTGCGAAGACTGGTATCACGCCACCGGCGAAAATTTAGTTAAAAACATTTACTTTCCTCCTACTCCCTTAGAAGGCTCCGTATCCGCGCAATTTCTAGCTAGTGGCCCTGCTGATCAAAGCTGGCAGGCGATTTACACCCTATTATTTGCCGCTATGGGCATGGCAACCGAGCGCATTTGGGTCGAAACCCCCTATTTTGTCCCGGATCGCCCCCTAATGATGGCCTTACAAACCGCTGCCCTACGCGGGGTTGATGTGCGTATTTTATTACCTGCTAAATCCGATCACCCTTTAGTTTATTATGCTGGGCGCTCATTTTGGGATGATTTACTGTTAGCAGGGGCGCGTATTTTTGAATATTACCCGGCCATGATTCACGCTAAAGCGGTCATGATTGATAGCCATTTTGCCACTTTAGGCTCTACCAATATGGATCAACGCAGCTTTAGGCTCAATTTTGAAGGTAATCTATTTATTTATGATGCGGCTATTGCGGCACAGTTGCGCCAAGATTTTTTAGCCCTTTGTGATGTCACTCATGAAGCGACTCTCGAAACCCGCCGCCGCTTGCCTTTGAGGGAGCGATTTAAAGAAAGTATTAGCCATATTTTAGCGCCCTTGTTATAACTTTGACTGATTCCTTTATTTTAAACCTAAAAGCGCTTAGCTATGATGATACCGCACCTACTTGCCCCTGCTTGGAGTAGTTGCCTCTAATCGATCCACCACTTAGGGAGAAACGCCGTGCTAGATTTACAAGGTTATGGCTGGCTCTTGCTGCAAGGCTTGCAGATGACCATCTTAGTTGGCATTTGTGCCATGATGATGGCAGTTTTATTTGGCCTATTAGGCGCTTGGGGTAAATTTTCACCATCCAAACTCGCTAATTGGGCAGCCAATACTTATACCACCGTGGTGCGCGGTGTACCTGAGCTGATTTTACTCTTATTGGTTTACTACGGCGTCCCCAAACTCATACAAGACGCTGCAGCGGCTATCGGCTATGAAATTCGGGTAGATTTAAACCCCTTTGTTGCTGGCTTTATCACCATTGGTTTTATTTATGGTGCTTTTTGTACCGAAGTATTACGCGGTGCGTTTTTATCCGTGCCACGCGGACAAATGGAGGCCGCTCGTGCGATTGGCATGAGTAAAATATTGGCCTTTAGACGGGTACAATTTCCACTGGCTATGCGGATGGCGCTCCCCGGCTTGGGTAATGTCTGGATGGTCTTGATTAAAGCCACCGCACTGATCTCTTTAATTCAGCTCGATGAACTATTACGCAATGCCAAAGTTGCCGCGCAAGCCACGCGTGAACCATTTACCTTTTACTTCACCGCATCATTAATGTTTTTAGCAATTACCTTAGTGTCTATGATAGTGCTGAAACGCGCTGAAAGATGGTCACGTAAAGGCATTAGGGAGGCTGTATAATGAATTGGCAACTAATTATTGATAGCCTACCTAAACTATTGAGTGGTATGGCAGTTACCATTGAGCTAACGGTAATGAGTGTAATTCTAGGATTACTACTCGCCATTCCCACCGCGCTAGCGTTGCGCTCTAAAAATCTACTTCTGAATTGGCCTGCAACTGGGTTTGTGTTTTATTTTCGCGGCACACCGCTTTTAGTACAGTTATTTTTAGTCTATTTCGGCAGTGGACAATTCCGCGAGGCATTGGATGCTATAGGGCTATGGCAGTATTTTCGTAATGCCTGGTTTTGCGCCATCTTAACCCTCACTTTAAATACTGCCGCCTATACTGCAGAAATTTTCCGTGGTGCTTTACAAGCGGTTCCACGCGGTGAAATTGAGGCAGGTAAAGCCTTTGGTATGTCTAAATGGATGCTATTTAAACGGGTGCAACTCCCTAAAGCCTTTCGTATTGCCCTGCCTGCCTATGGCAATGAGGTGGTGTTTTTATTACAAGCCACCTCTTTAGTCAGTGCTATTACCGTGATTGATTTAACCGGAGCCGCCGATTTAATTCGCTCCAAAACCTTTGCAGTATATGAAATGTATTTAAGTGCAGCCGTGCTCTATTTAATCCTGACCTATGGATTGGTGTATTTATTTAGAGTGTTAGAAAAGCGCATGAACGCTTATCAGATACGCCCGACTTGAAATGATTGAGGGTGGTGACTATCTGCCATTAGGTAGTCACCTGCCCCTTGCTTCCCTTCTTTACCTCTACTTGAAAACTTACAGACAGTATTTTTCCAAATGCTGTCTGTATTCTTCTAGTGCGTGAGGAATGTCGGGATTCTTGAAGATATCAAATACTCCAAAATCAGGGAGTATATCGTAGCCGCAGAATTTATAGTTGGAGGTAATGGAAAGGAAAAGGTCTGCTGTCCCCTTACCGCCAAATAATACACTATTGGGGTTGTCGAAAATCTCTTTCGGTGCATTCCAAGTAGCAGAGATCATAAACTTCCGTCCCTGCATTTTACCGCCTGTGCCATATTGCTTGCTGGGATCTTGACGTGTGCGACCATCGCCATCCAGTAAGACCTTCTGACCTAGACCCATGTTGAAGACCTCATCCACATATTTCTTGTAAATCCACGGCGCACTGAACCAGTTTACTGGCGTTTGGAGGATTACCACATCAGCCGACGTATGCTTCTGCACTTCTTCGTCCAGAGTATAGCCGCGCTCGACAACTGTCTCGATGACTTGATGCCCACGTTCCACAAAGAAAGCCTTCGCAGCTTCCATGAAAGTGAGGTTTAGCTTACCTTCAGACCATTCGGGATAGGTGAGGTGTGTGTTGATGATAAGTATTTTCATGGGGAATATGTGTAGCACACCTAATAGATTTGTTAACAGAATATCAGTCTAACAGACCATACAGTCCTTGCTCAAGCAATGGGCAACTGCTCTATATTGCACCCAACCGTCGCACAGGCACTAACCAAGGATAAGGCGTTGCTCCCAGCACACACTCCACCCCATACACCTGAGCCAATAATTCGGGAGTTAATACCTGTTCAGGCTTCCCTGTGGCCACGATTTTTCCGTGTTGCATTAAATACAAACGATCACAATACCGTGCGGCTAAGGCTAAATCATGCAGCACCACCACGCTTGCTCGCTCACCTTGAGCAAACTCACGTAATAACTGCATAGTCTGTAATTGATGCCCCAAATCCAAGGCAGCAATAGGCTCATCGGCTAATAATACTTGCGGCTCTGAGGCTAAAGCCCGTGCCAGCAATACCCGTGAACGCTCCCCCCCTGATAATGTGGTGGCATCACGCCCCCGTAATGCAGCTAAATCAGTTTCGATTAATACCTGATCGACGACCTGTTGATCTGCCTCAGTCAATTTTTGCCATGCTGCCAAATGCGGCAAACGCCCTAAAGCCACTAAACGCTCCACCGTTAAAGGCCAATGAATCGCACCATTTTGCTCAAGCCAAGCCAGTGCTTTAGCACGCTCATTAGCTTTTAGGGTACTTAACTCTTTATTTTTCCAAAAGACTTGACCGGAGTCTGGTTTTAATAAATGCGCGAGTATTTTTAATAGGGTTGATTTCCCCGCTCCATTCGGGCCAATTAAACCGATTAACTCACCTTTATATAGCTCAATGGAAATAGCATCTAAAATCATTCGCTTAGTTTGACTAAAACTAAGCACGGTTGTTTTTAATAAGGTGCTACTCATAAATGCTGTTTCCTTGCACTTAAAATCAAATGCAAAAAGAACGGTGCACCTACTATGGCGGTTAGTACGCCCACCTTTAAAGGCATTTCAGTAGGAATTAAACGCACACCAATATCCGCTGCTAATAATAAAGCCGCGCCCCCTAAGGCAGATACGCCTAATAAACGCCCCGCGTCATACCCCACCCACGGACGCAATAAATGCGGTATAATTAAACCAATAAACCCAATCACCCCAGTCGTTGAAACCGTAGCCCCTACTGCCAAAGCGACCGCCAGAAAGATACGCCAACGTAATCGCTGCGGATTAATCCCTAAGGTTTGAGCGGTTGACTCGCCTAAAGTCAATGCACTTAATTGTCGCCCTACCCCAATTAATAAAGCCCAGCCTAATACCGTAAAAGGCAGCATTAAATAAAAATCATCCATCGAACGATCGGTTAAATCACCCATAGTCCATAAGACCAATTCACGCATGGCATAGGGACTCGGTGCTAGATTTAATAATAACGCCATACCTGCCGTCGCTAAGGTATTAATCGCCACACCTGCTAAAATTAAGGTACTAATACTGCTATCACGACCGGCTAAAATAAATACTAATAGGGTTGCCAATAACGCCCCCACCATCCCCGCTACTGGCAAAAGTGGTAAACTAGCTGAGGTGGTAAAACCAAAATATAATACAATTACTGCACATAAAGCTGCCCCGCTGCTACTGCCAATTAAATCGGGACTGGCTAAGGGATTGCGTAATAACCCCTGCATCGCGGCTCCACATAACCCTAAAGTAGCTCCTGCAAATAAAGCAATTAAGGCTCTAGGCAGACGGATTTCCATTAAAATAATCGACCCTACCGACTCACTGTCTAAAGCTTGGGCGGCTTGCCAAATAGCTAATGGATTACGCCCCACCCATAACGACATAATAAAAAGCACTGCGACTAATATACTTAAAGCGATGACTAACCTATTCTCTTTCATTAGTGTGCAGCCTTTGTAGATAGCTCCAGCCGTGCTTGAGCTAAACGTTCTGCGACGGTGACTGACCACGGCCCGGCACAAATAGTCATAGCGCTGGGTAATTGAATCACTTGTGGATTTATGCCTGCTTTGCGCAAGGCGGGATGCTGGGGTAATGCTTCGGCTCTTGACCATGTATTACGCCGATAGGGTGACTCAATAATAGCTGCTGGATGTAAGCGAATCATAGTTTCTAAATCTAATTGCCCATACTGCCTAATACCGGCTAACTCTGCCGCATTTTGCCAACCGGCCTGTTGAATCGCTTGTCCTAATAACGATTGATTCCCTACGGTGTAGCCATTGGGTTCGTAGGACGCAATGATGGGTTTATCGTCTGAAATAGCAGGGAGTTGCTTTAAGCGCTGCTGCATCTCGTCGATAACGGCTTGTCCCCGCTCTGGATGCCCCACTAATTGCGCCATCTGTTGAATCCCCTTTAAGGTACTCTCCCAATCATCTGCAATGGGTAGGGTTTCTACTCGAATCTGTAATTGACGCAATAAATTCAATGTATTAGGGCTAGTGTAAGCGCTACTAATCACTAAATCGGGCTTAAAAGGTAATATATCCTCAGCACGTCCTTTATTGGTCGGATACTTCAGGGCTTTTGCTAATAAATAGGACGCCCCCTCCTCATGCGATAGATGAGTAATCGAAGCAATTTGCTCAGGGTCTGCCAATAATAATAGCCACTGATCGGTACACACATTCAAGGATACAATGCGCTGAGGGTTTATAGTGTCAGCCTTTAATGCATGGCTCAAGGTGATGAATAATATGACAATCAGGTATTTAGCGAGCGCTGGCATACACATTTTACGGTACTTGGATTATTTGGCAGGTGACTCAAAGCAAGGTAGCATACGATAAAACCTCAATTTTTGGCAGGAGCTGTATTATGCACATTTTAATGGTTGGAACGGGTGGAATAGGTGCATATTATGGAGCGCGACTGCAACATGCGGGGCATAAGGTGGTATTTGTCGCGCGGGGCGTGCATTTAACCGCCATTCAAGACCAAGGCTTAAAAGTTACTCACGCCACCTTGCAATTTCACCAGCAAGTGACTATTTGTGATGAAACCACGCTGCATGAGCAATATCAAGCCCGCGATTTTGACTTGATCATTCTGACTATTAAAGCCGGGGCTACGGCGCAATGGCGCAATACGTGGAAAAGCTGGCTCACCGCACCTGATACCAAAACCCCGATTTTATCGCTGCAAAATGGGGTGGATAATGAGCGCTTAGTCTCCGAAGTGGTCGGACGCGAGCGTACTATTGGGGGCTTAGCAGTACGGATTGGGGGGCATATTGTCTCACCCGCCGTGATTGAAGCCACCGGCATGGCGCAAATCGTCATGGGCTATTGGCCTAATCACTCACAAAACCCACCGCCGCCTCAATTTAATCAGTGGCAAAATGATTTTCAAACGGCGGGGATTCCGACCTTTGCTACGGCGGATATTCAATATGAATTATGGCGTAAGTTATTAATTAATAATGGGGTCAATCCTCTCTCAGCTCTCACGCGTTTAGATACTCAAGCACTGACTTCACACCCCACTTATGGTTCTACGGTATATCAAATTATGCTCGAAACCGCGCAAGCTGCCCGTGCGGATGGGGTGGCGATGTCACAAGGGGATGTGGATGAAATGTTTAATTTGATTAAAAGCTTTGATGCAATAAAAACCTCTATGCTTATAGATCGAGAGCGCAATCGTCCTTTAGAATTGCTCTCTATGAGTGGGGCGGTGTTAGAACGTCATCAGCGTTTAGGCACCCAAGCCCCTGTCACTGCCTTAATCATGGCGCTGTTAGAACAAGGTTTATAGTCTCTATGTCGCATCCTTTTAAGCCTGCGTGGTGGTTACGCTCCCCCCACTTGCAAACCATTTGGCCTGTGTATATGCGCCCCCGCCCGTCCCTGCCCTTGGTGACGGAATCGGTCACTTTGCAAGATGGTGATAGCCTGTTATTGCAGCGCTATGATCGCCCTAATGCTCCTCATGTCTTAGTCCTGCACGGTTTAGAGGGTTCGCTCAACTCACACTATGCTAAGCCGACCTTAAAAGCCTTATATGATGCAGGTTTTAGCCCTATTTTCATGCAGTTACGCGGTAGCTCAGGTATTCCCAATAAAAAACCCTATAGTTATCATTCTGGGCGCACGCAAGATGTGGTTGAAGTCATTGATTATTTGGCTAAAACTGAGCGCCCTGTTATCGGTTTAGTTGGTTTTTCACTAGGGGGGAATCTCACCTTAAAATATATGGGTGAGAGAGGCGCTAATACCACTATTCGTGCGGCTGTCGCGGTTTCGATTCCGTTTCAATTAGCCGCCTGTGCTCAGCGCTTAGGGCAAGGGTTTTCTCAAATCTACGGTAAGCATTTATTAAAAGATTTAAAAAAGAGCTATCGCCATAAATTTCAAACCCTGACGAGTCCACTCTCGGTTGATCTCGAACAGATCAAAACCCTATATCAATTTGATAATCAAATCACCGGCCCCTTAAATGACTTTAAAGACGCAAAAGATTACTATAGCAAAAGTAGTTCAGCCGCCTTTTTAAAAACGATTCACTACCCTACTTTGATTATTCACGCTAAAGACGACCCCTTTATGACACCTGCGATTGTACCTACCGCATCAGAGGTGAGTAGTGCGGTGACTTTAGATATTAGTGAGCACGGCGGGCATGTGGGGTTTGTGCAAGGTCGTTGGCCCTGGAGTGTTAATTATTGGCTGGAGCAACGGATTAGTGGGTGGTTGAGTGAGCAACTTCTGTAGCATACACAAGAGTCTTAAAACCTCTTGGGTGATGGAAATCTAGTGATCATCTATGCTCCAGTGGTGATTCATACGACAGATCACATAGTTTGTCTGGTGAAAGGAATCGAATCCTCGTATGGAGACATAGCTAAAGCTCAGTATATTGTTACATCAGCAATTTAAAAAAATTCTCGTAAATTAATTGCCTATATATATATTATAAAATGCAACATCTGTTCAACCCCCTGCTATACGAAGAACCCATCATTCCACATATGGGGAAAACTTTTCTTTTAATTTTTTTCTCCAATTCATTCTATCGTATATGAGAGAGAATGGCTATCCTGATATAGATTTATCAATATCACCAATAAATGCTGGAGTATTGGTTTTCAACGCTTTTTCTACCTTAGCAACCGACTTACCTATTTTTTTTGCAATAATTTTAGGCGTATCGCCTTCTTTCTCAAGTGCTTTACATTGCTCAGGTAGTACCTTTAATTCGTAGTAGGATTCAGCTAAATCAGTGACCCCCGATAGCTGATAGTCATAAGGGACTCCAGAGTGATCAAAGCCAAGCTCTTTGCTGTTGACCTCTACAAAAGTACGACGCTCTTTTCGATTTCTCAGTGAAGCAAACTCAGGACGAGTAGCTGTAGCAACGGCAATTGTATTGATATCCTCCTGTGTGAGAGGTCCACCTTCATCCTCGTACCACTCATCCTCGTCCTCCTCCTCCTCGAAACCCATCATATCAATAGTCTCTAACTCCATCGCTTCTGGACTTTTAATCTGTATTAAAAACCAAGTGTTAGTATGGGATTGTCTGATATGGATAGTGAATCCACCAAATTTGCCATTGAGATGTTTTTTCTTTTCCCATAAATCATCATCCTCATCAACCTCGATAATATCGGTATGCCACACCGCGAGGGAATCTGAGGAGATAATTTTTTTGTTGATAAGTTCGCGAACAGTTGGTGGTTCTATTTCAATAACCGCGCAGCCATCAAGATGAATTCTTTCACTTTCAATGGTCTTAATAGTAGCTGCATCCAGCAATACTAGGACGGCTTTCAATATCTTCTGTAAAACTGAAGGCTCAGATGTCTCTTGATCCTGCTCCATGTGCCCGCCGTTGCTTAAAAATTGAATAACGGCGAAAATAACACCCAACAGCATAGTGATCAATACTTAAAAGTGTTTTTTAATAAGAACCCTTAACGTATGTTAGAGAATGCTATGTGCCCTACCCTATGAAACGCTTGCCTTTTTCTCACCTGACCGTGTTACCCCTACACTAACTCGCGTTATAATCACTCCGCTTTTTACTCCCTAGGCTGCTTAGCTGCCCCCACCATCAACCGGAGAGAACTGATGCACCCAACCCAACCACACCACCTACGGCACCTGACCCTGTCACTACTCATGGCACTGACCCTCAGCACAACGACCTACGCTGCTGACACTCCCGCCCCTGAGCCAGCCCCTAATACCACCGCACCGAGTGGAGTGGGTGCTGA
Organism: Thiofilum flexile DSM 14609; assembly: GCF_000380185.1. Taxonomy (GTDB): domain Bacteria; phylum Pseudomonadota; class Gammaproteobacteria; order Thiotrichales; family Thiotrichaceae; genus Thiofilum; species Thiofilum flexile. The sequence goes on along the minus strand of NZ_KB904763.1, from coordinate 31,976 downwards.
TAATCTACTGATCTCAGCCGTGGCGTGGAAGCAGACCGCCGCCGAATACCGAGCACTGTATTATCAGGGCTATAATATGGCTCGCCTACAGCTAGAAAAGGCGCTGCGTGAACACAAAGACGGTGACAAACCGCTAGCCGTTGTGACCGATCTGGATGATACCGTGCTGCTACCCTTGGCATATTGGGGCTATCTGATTAATCATAAACAGGACTTTTTTGATGATGCCGCATGGGATAAGTGGATTCCGAAAAATCAAATGGTCGTAGCGCCTGGGGCTGCGGAGTTTTTAAAGTTTGCGGCGGATAATAAGGTTGAAGTGTTCTATGTCAGCAGCCGTGATCAGGGTGAAAAAACCTTTGAATATGCCTTAGCACAGATTAAAGCAGCGGGTTTGCCCTTTGCAGATGAAGCGCATGTCACTATATTGCGCGATACGTCCAATAAGGAAACTAGACAGAAAGAGATTGCGGAGAAATTTGAGGTTGCCCTATTTCTAGGCGATAACCTGAACGACTTTCAGCGTAAGTACTATACCAAGGATGTAGATGAGCGTATTAAGCTGATGGAAGAAGACAAAAATCAGTATGGTAGCAAATATATTGTCTTCCCCAATCCTACCGATGGTCACTGGGTACGCGCTATTTTTGGTGAGAGTGAACCACCTGCCTCCGATGCTAACCGCGAAACCTTTCAAAAGGCTGCGACGCGCAATAGTTGGGATGGAAACTAAAACGGGGCTATAGATACGAGTCCCTAAACCCCTAGGGACTCGTTTTTTGAATTAGCTTAGGTGCTAGTGTCGGGTGGAATAAAGCCAGTATAAATTAAATAGAATAGTAATAAGCCTAATAAAATTCGGTAAATACCAAAGATATTAAAGGTATAGCTACCTAAAAATTTAACTAATAATCGAATGGCAATATAGGCACTAATAAAAGCCATTACAAAGCCAACCACTAATGGCAACATCTGAGTGCCCACAAAGGCATCATAATGCTTCACTACATTCAGACCCGTAGCGGCTAACATAATCGGTAAGGCTAATAAAAATGAAAACTCGGCACTAACCTTACGATTAATCCCCATTAATAATGCCCCAATAATGGTAGAGCCAGAACGACTAGTCCCCGGAACTAAAGCAGCAATCTGAGCACAGCCAATCACTAACGCCTGCTTATAGGAAATATCTTCGACTCGATTAACAGTCGGTTCACGGTTTTTAAGATAATACTCCACCGCTAAAAAGATGATTCCACCAGTAAACAATGTCACGGCTACAATATGAATGGAGAATAGGGTTTTAAGATGACTGTGTACTAATAGACCTACGGCTGCCGCTGGCACAAAAGCAATCGCTACTTTCACCCATAAATCAAAGTATTGTGGTTTAAATTTATCTCGGTAATTAGTAATTACCGCTAAAACAGCCCCTAATTGAATAATAATTTCAAAGGCAATATGACTATCGGTTTGTTTTAAGCCTAATAATTGGCTTACAATAATTAAATGCCCAGTGGAGGAAATGGGTAGGAATTCGGTTGCCCCCTCTACCAGCCCCAAAATTAAACTTTGTATTAAATCCACGAATAATGTCCTATTGATCGATAACGAATCGGCACACATAGTACCACTCCCCCAGTGGGATCAGTACTAAAGGAATAGCCGCCATTCAGTGCTTCAAGCACTTTTTATCATGGCAAGCACCCCCTTGGAGTGTACAAGAAATGGCACATCCCAGCCGTGGAAAAACCGCAAATAGCGATTAAATAATTACCTATATCTATTTTAATATTAACCTAGTTTAAACTTATAGCGATGGACTATACTGCATAATAACTTAAGGATAAGGGGCGATAACCATGCATCTCAGTACCAAAAACATGAGGCTACCCGTATTACTGTTAGCGTTTATCCTGTGCCTAGGCGGGGGCTATTTTATTTATCGCCACTTTAGTGAAGCGGCTGAGATTCAATCGAAAACGGTAGACCATCCTGTGGGGATTGAGGCTAAGACCTTATTACGCGATAAGCTACAAGCAGCGGCACTACATCCCCCCACACCTGAGTTGCAAACCCTATTCGACCACGGTGCCGATCCGGGCATTAGTGGTGATAATGATCAGCACAGCGCCCTCACCATTGCGTTGGCTAGCGATCAAATGGCTAATGCTTATGCAATGCTGCCCTATTTACGGCGTGAAACCTTTAATACTGCGCAGCGTGCTATTTTTTATGCGGCTCGTCGCGGGGATTTAAAGCTCCTCGATCAACTCATGGCGTTTGCCGACCATAGACCGGATCATCTGTTACCGCCTCACTCAGAAGCCACGCGCTGCGAAATTTATCAAGCCTTAGAAAATGGACATTTAGCGGTTACTGAACGCCTGCTGCCGCTACGCAATGATTGCCCTGACCTCATTGAGCATGCCATTAAAAGTGCTCAGCTCTCGGTGGTGAAATGGATCATACAACAAGCCAAGCTACAAGCCGAGCCAGCCCAACATCCTGAGTGGATGCAGGTTGCTGTGCGTTCGGGCAGTATCCCTATTGTAAAATATTTAGCGGATCGCGGTGTGCCCTTAGCTTATGCCGAGGAGGCGATAGATCAAGGTCATTTAGAGGTTTTGCAGTACTTCTATGAGCGTGGGGATTCACTCCTTCGCTCCCCAGAAACCTTACCGCAGCGGGCAGCAAGAGCCAATCAAATCCCGATTTTGGATTATTTAATTGCCAAAAATATTCCCCCCCTCCCCCCCGTTGAACAGCGTAGCACCGATACGAGTTGCTCCACGCTGGCGGGTATAGCAGCCGAAACGGGTAATTTACCCTTATTAAAGCGCATATTAGGCAATCAAGCCGACTCCTTAGCCCAATGGGATGACCCTTGCACGGGTGATACCCTCTTGCATAGCGCTGTCAAAGGCCAACAATTAGCCTTATTACTCACACTTTCGCCTAAACATATCAATACGCGAAATAAACAAGGCGCTACTCCATTACATATTGCGGTTAGCACAGGGCAATTGGCTAGTGTTAAATACCTACTCTCTCAGCAAGCCAATCAAGCGATTACCAATAATGAGGGTAATACTCCCTTACATTTAGCACTGGATAATAATTATTATAATGATGCCGCTGCTATTGCTTTGGCTTTAATGGCTGAAAAACCCGAATTAAATATTCAAAATCAAGCCAATAAAACCCCACTCATATTAGCTACTGAACAGGGCTACCCCTTACTAGCACAGTATTTATTACAAGCAAATGCCGATGCAGCTATGGTTGATAATGAAGGGAAATCGGCGCTATATAAACTTATTGAACGCGAACCTGATTCTATTACTGATTTAAAACTTTACCTACAAAACGGCGCTGATATTAATCGCCCTGATTATAATGGTAATACGCTCTTACATAGAGCCGCTCAATATGAGGTTAAAGGATCTAGCCCAGCTTTATCCCCGCTAGAGCAACTCCTAGCAGCAAAAGCACGGATTGATGCCGCGAATAAAGAAGGGCAAACGCCTTTGCATATTGCCATTTTAACGAATAAAACTCGTAATGCTTTGCAATTACTAGCCCATGGCGCTAACCCAGAAGCACTCGATCAAAATGGCAATACTCCCTTACATTATGCTGCCCAAGAAGGGCTAACCTTAGTGATTGATCAATTGCTGGCTAAAGGTGTTGATCTTCAAGCGCTGAATAATGAGGGCAGCCCCGTTATTTTCATGGCAAAAGATAAGGCCACTATTGAACATCTCGTACAGGCAGGGGCAAAACTCACCGATAATACCGAGCAAGGGGTATCATTAATCTCTCACTTAAGTAGTCGCACCGATAAAAACACCGTTTTCCCCATGATTGAAGAAGCACTAAAAGCAGGTGCTAACCCTAATGAGCAAGATGATTTGGGACAAACGGCATTACAACGCTCTATTCGTTATAATTCCCCCGAAATTACTGCTTTATTATTAAAATACAAAGCTGATCCTAATTTAGCTGATCAAGAGGGCAATAGCCCATTACATTTAGCGATACGCGGGCGCTCACTATCCCAAGTTGATTTACTGATTAAAGCGGGTGCTAATATTAATGCCGTCAATTACTACGGAAAAACACCTTTACACCAAAGTATTGAGCTGCGTGATTTAGATTTAATTAATATTTTATTACGTGCAGACGCTAATATTAATACTAAAGATAATGATCAACGTACACCACTACAAACTGCCCTAGCCTTAGGAGCCAAACCTATTGCCTATAAATTATTAAATATCGGCACGGATATTCATAATCGCAGCAAAGGGGATTGGACTCCACTACATTATACTGCTCAGCTAGGGGATGAGTTTTTAATAACCCCTTTATTAGAATTAGGTGCTGCCAAAAATATAAAAACCTGGGGTGATCAATTAGCCATTGATTTGCTACCTAGCTCACAAACGCGCTTAAAGACACGTTTTGCTCACTACCCAGATAAAACGGATACCTTTACTGAAACCGATAAATGGCATAACACGCCCTTACATCGCGCAGTACGTCAAGCTAATATTACACAAATAACCCGTTTACTAAATGAAGGTGCTGATCCTAATCTTAAAAATGATTATGGTGAAACCGCACTGCATATAGCACTACAGGTAGCTCCGCATTATCCTAATGATATTGCTAAAATCTTAACATTATTATTCCAAGCTAAAGCAGATCCTACTATTGTTGATGCTGCAGGGCGCAGTAGTTTAGAAATAGCCCTTGATTACCCCATTAACTCAGACACCCTAAATAGCTTATTAAAAGCTAATGCTCAACAGGTGCTCGATGATGCCAATACTCGTTTACGTATTACCGCCAAACTACCTAAACAAGAATTAGCGACTATTCAAGCATTATTACCCGCTATTTTATCAGACCCCAATATTAATCCTGCTTATATTTGGGAGTTTAGCTTAAAGTATCTTAATCAAAAACAATTAGTTACTTGGCTATTAGAGCAAGGCTTTAATCCTAATAGTATTATTGAAGACTATAGTAATGTTATGAGCTGGGCGCTAGCACAAGAATATTATGATACTATTCCACTATTTCTAGATGCAGGTCTTAGCTTTCAATCAGAACCTAATGACGATAGCTTACTCAAAACCTTGCTTGAGCAAAATAAACTAAAATCTATAGAGTATTTAGTTAATCAGCCTAGTTATCAATTAGATTTCAATAATAATCCAAGCCTTACACAAGAACTATTAAACAGTATTGCAGAAAAAGGAGATAAAACCTTAACTATCAATAAAAAGCTATTATCACTCATTAAGCTAGATACACTGAATATTGAACCCATACTCAATACCCTATTACGTACTGATGCCTTAGAACAACTCAAGCTTTATCAAGCCCAAGGGATCAACTTCAAAGACTATCCTAATCTTATTAGTACTGCAGTTGACTCTAATGCTTTTAATTCGCTGCTTTGGCTACATCAGCAAGGTCTAGCGCTGGCTGCTAGTAATAATGAGAGTTTACTCTTAAAGGCTATATCGAATTACAATATTGATATTATTACCTACCTGATTAATAACAAGATCACTTTAACCTCAGCACAAAAAAATCAAGTCTTAGATACTTTACAAAACCCTAGTAATTATGCGTTAACATCTAATATCAATGAAATTGATTTCATTACTAAACTAGCAAAACTAATACCGAATCTAGTAATTTCGACTGATCAGCTAGAAAACCCGATTATTAACAATCGTTTGGCTTTTGTTGAAACTATTTTAAAAGTCTGGCCTCAAAACTGGAAAGCTAAAGACTATGAACAGATACTGCGCTATGTAATCATAAACTCTTATAATCTTAATAGTGATGATTTTAGCTTAGTGGATTTTTTACGCTCTAAAACGCCTCACTTTGATTTTACCGAATTACCCAGCACACCTAATGGCTCCCCCTTCTATTTGCTAACCAAACAAGCCAGAAACTTACCTCTGCTCCAACACTTAGTAGACAATCATTACTCTTTTAAAACCGCTGAATTAGCAGCTTTATTTTATGAGATACTGGAGCAAATTGATGAGCAGCCAGAAAATAGTATTGAATCCCTAAGATGGCTTAGCCGTCAACCACAATTTAAGGTGACTCCCGCACTATTTTCTGGCTTATATAATGCTAACTATTTCGTAGAAAATAAATGGCTTACTGAAAAACATAATTTTATCTTAGGGTTATTCAAAGATAACTCTATAAATAGCAATCCTTTGATTGCTTTCCTAAAGAATAAATCACTTTGCAATGATTATCCTAATATTATCCTTAGTCAAATCAAACATACTAATCATAATGAGCCATGGTTAACAGAATGGGTTAAACAACAACAGCAACAAGCAGAAAAAAACAAACAGCCTGCAGATATACGACTAGAATGCCTAACTATTCCTGCTATTCGGCAAGCTCTAATTAAGATGCCCAGCATGAAGCAACAGTGGTCTGAATATGGTCTTGCAGTAACTGCAGATGATTTACAGGATTTAAATACATTAAAATCTACTATCAGTGACTTTAAGAAAGTTGGGGCTAAAACCGATTATCAAGACTCTAGCGGTAATAATTTAGCTCATCTGTGGCTAAATACCTTAGAGACCTCTACGATGAATTCTGATGATAAACCTCTCACGAGTAATGAATGGTTACAGGGGTTAAAATGGCTTAAAGAGCAAAATATTGATTTACTCGCTTTAAATGATAAGCAACTCTCTATTTTACAACAATTACTCTCTACTAACTCCATTCCAGAAAAAACCACCTCACAGATTACTTATCTTATAGAGCAATTATTAGTATTAGAACCAAAGCTAGCTACACTTAATACAGCTAATAGTTCAATCATGCACTTAGTTATTGCTCATGAAAAAATTAATAATGAGCAGAAACTGCAATTAGTAAAGCTATTGATTAAAAGTGGGGCTGATCTCAACTTTATTGATAGTCATGGTAATACGCCCCTTTTATTAGCTATCGAGCAACATCAATGGCTTATTGTTGAATGGCTATTAACTCAACCTTTCAATATAGAAGCCAAAAACCTAGCTGGACAAAACATTTTACACTTACTTATCTTAAATAAATACTTCACTTCAGTCCAAAAACTGCTAACTCAATATAAAGATGTGAATGCTAAGGATAATAATGGAGATACATTACTGCATTACCTAGCTCGTCAAGAGTGTAGTGAGGAGGGGTGTCAAGACCAGCAGAAACTAATGCAAACACTGATACAACTAGGGGCTGATATTAATGTAAAAAACAATGATGCTGAAACACCCTTATTATTAGCGATCTATGCCAATCATCAAAATACTTTAGCTAATTTACTAGCTTTAAAAGCAGATTTTAATAGCCGCAATAAACTAGGTTACAGTGGGCTACAGCTTGCTTTAGACCAACAACATATTGCTCAAGCAGAACAACTCATAGCCGCTGGCGCTGATCTTAAGTTTTCATCTAATCTGGGTAAAAACCTGAATAGTTATCTTACTCAATTACAAGACTATGGATTAAATCAAACGCTCCTAACAAAGCATCCTAACTTTAAAATACCTAATGCCATTAAAAACCTGCAACCTCAAGATAATTATTGGTATAACCTGCTTAAAGATAAGCGTAATATTGCCATTAATGCATCAAAATCGGTTAGCATGCCTTACTCTTATCGCTCTTTTAATGATAATAATACCCTATTACATGTAGCTGCCGCTGCTAATCAAGAGCGCATTACCCTTACCCTATTAGATAACCTATCAATAGCAGATATGACTAATAGCAAAAGAGAAACGCCTTTACAGTGGGCTATTTACTCACAAGCGCAGAATACTATCAAAGTATTATTGCAAGCAGGAGCCGATCCTAATTTAGTTAATCAAGCAGGTAATAATACAGTATTAATAGCAGCTAATTTACCTAATGAAAAAACACTTAAATCACTACTAAAAATAGCTCAAGAGCAGGATGTCAAACTTAATCTCGATCAACGAGATAAAAATGGTAATACCGCTTTACATTTAGCTGTCCTCAATCAAAATCCTGCTATCATTGAATTACTACTTCAAGCCGGTGCTAATACTGAAATTTACAACAATGATAGTTTAACACCTTTATTACTGGCGGTAGAAAAACCAAATTTAGTCATTATTAATAGCCTATTGAACTATAAAGCTGATTTAAATGCTATTGATGCTCAAGATCGCAGTGTTTTATTACATACCATCGAGCGCTTTGCTAATGACTCCAATCAACCTAGCAATGCTCAGCTTCAAGCGCACATTGCACGTTTAGAGCTGCTCATCAAGGCGGGGGCTAATCTACAGGCACAAAGTGCTAAAGGAAATAATGCTCTTTATATTGGATTAGTTAATTACCCTATTGCAAAATTTTTAATGTCCAAGCCTTTTGATTTAAAGCAATTAAACTATGAAGATGAAACCGTTTTATTTCAGGCCGCTCGTGCTCACTTAAAAGAACAAGAGCTTGATTCATTATTTAAACAGTTAATTGCTCAAGGTATCGATGTCAATCATCGTAATATTTACGGAGAAACAGCCTTACAAGCGGCGGTACGTCACGCTAACTTACCTGCCTTACTTAAATTGATTCAATTAGGTGCTGACCCTAATGTAGTTAAAGGTACGGATTTAGATGATACAGGATATAATTTACCTATGTATATTCTAAATAGTTCCTATATTAATCCCAATACTAAACTAGCCGTATTAACTCAGATTGTTAAAGCTGGGGCTGATCTTAACCATATTAACAATAATGGTGAAAATATATTATTCATTGCCGCTCGTAGCTATGAAAAACCTTTGGATTATGTTGAGTATCTACTTAATCAAGGGGTAAATGTTAAGATCAGCAATCTTAAGGGGCAAAGCTTATTGCATATATTAGTTGAGGCTTCTAATGGATTATCAGAATATTCAGCAGATGCATTACGTATTCAAAAAATAATAATACGCCTGAGACAACAAGGTTTAGCTATTAATGCTCGCGATATGAATAGTAAAACGGCTCTGCATTATGCTGTAGAAAAAAGTGCGCTCACTTGGATTAAATTACTACTAGCACAAGGAGCTAATCCTAATATTCAGGATAATATTGATAATAGTCCTTTGCTAATCATACTAAATAACTATAACAGTCGCCCTAATGCGTTATCTTTAGTAGATTTACTATTAAGCTATAGAGCCAATCCTAATCTACGCAACTCATTAGGAAAAACTGTATTACATTTAGCTTATCATTTAGAAAATAAACCTTTAATTGAACATCTTCTTAAAGCAGGTGCTGATCCTAAAATGCGTAGCTATACGGGATTATTACCGATAGAAGACGCCCCATTAGCAGTGACTGAGTAGACATCAATACAGGAATTGGTAAAAATGTGTTGGTTACTCTCAATATTTCCCTATAGTTACTCTACTGGATGATATTTATGACTCAAATATTAATTTTACCGGGTATTGGTAATTCTGGCTCTGAACATTGGCAAACACTTTGGGAACAAAAGCACTCAAATTTTCAAAGAGTTATACAAGATGACTGGGATTATCCTATTTGCGCTAAGTGGGTGGAACGTTTAGACGAGGCTGTAGCAAAAACGGGAAAAGATACGGTATTAGTCGCCCACAGCTTAGCCTGTCTTATGGTCGCGCATTGGGCACAGACAACTAAACACTCTATTCGCGGAGCATTATTAGTGGCAGTGCCTGATCCTGATGGAGAAAAATTTCCCTCTGAAGCAAAGGGTTTTACACCTTTACCTAAGCAACGTTTTGCATTTCCTTCTTTAATAGTCGCTAGTGCTAATGATCCTTATGGGACATTAGACTACTCAAAACAATGCGCTCAACACTGGGGAAGTGATTGGATTACTATTGGCTTGGCTGGTCATATTAATGCGGCTAGCGGATTAGGAGTATGGTCTCAAGGTGAGCAATTACTAGAAAAATTATTACAAGCTAGTCAATGAGAATTTTAAACTAAAAGAGTTAAAATTTATAAATGAATCTTAACTCTTTTAAAATTATTAATAATCTACCTCACTATTTCGCTTAGACATAAATATCTTTATAAGCTAAATAAGAAGATGTTTTTATTATAGGCAGCAAAATAAACGAGATTAATTGCGACCATCTTTCTGCGATACTCATAAAATTTGTATCAAATGATTTATAGATCAATAAAAAAGAAAGCATTACCACAGTAATTAAAATTATAATTAACAGAGTATAAATCGACAAAGATATTATATTGACCAAGCTACCTTTAAGGCTAGATTTAATAGCGGCTAGAGTGTTTATTTTATTAAAAACTATTATTGGAATAGCTAAAATATATATAACGCTGGTGATCAAAATTATAAAAAAATAGACTGCTATATATATGACATATAGCATAAGCTCTTGAATATTTGTATCATTTACTAAAATCAAATCTAGATAATTTTCATCCATATAATCAGATGACCAATTTAATATAATAGATAAAAATAAATTTACTACTCCTAAGATAGCCAGCTCTAGCCATTTATCATTAATCCCAGCCCACAGTGTATCAACATCTAAAGGAATATTTTGCACTACTGAACGATGAACTCCTATTAATAATCCTCCTGATGTAACTGCATAGAAAGCCATTAGTATAATGTTGCCTAAATAAGGAATGAAAATAGAGATGGCGGCACAAACAAAAAACCCTATCATTATCATCAATATAATTGAAATCCAGGCACTTAAATCTCGCCATACAATTGACCACCCTTCCCTAATCCATTGAATACTAGCACCTATAGCTACTTTTCTTGGATTTTCCAAGTAATGAGCTATTGGCATAGACGAATCTGATACTGTCATATTACCATGCCTCTAGGTTAAATATTTATAAAGAGTTAAGGCACATTAATATACCTTAATTCTTTATACCTTATCTCACTACTTAGCTTAAACATAAATATCTTTATAAGCTAAATAAGTGGAGACTTGTAACAACGGAATACTAATAAATAGCCCTAACAGCAAAGATAAAATACCTAAAATAATTAACAGGGAAATCAATAAACTATAGACAAATAAAGGCAGTATATTAACCAAACCACCTTTAAGGCTTGCTTTAAGAGCGTCTACTGCACTAATATCATTGAACATCACCAATGGAATAGCAAAATAAAAGGCTAAGGTGATCAGGGTATTTACCAATACATAAATCATAGTAAATATTAAATAAGCTATTGTATCTTGAACCTTCACCTCGCCTGTCAAATTCAAGCCTAAGTAATCTTTTTCTATATAATCAAAAGCCCAATCTGATATGACCGATAAAAACAAACTCACTGCACCTAAGGTGATAAGCCCTAGCCATTTATCATCAAACCCCATCCAAAGAGTTTGCAACTTTAAAGGGATATTCTCTGTAGCTGAACGATGAATACCTAATAATAAGCCTCCAAACATAATAGGCGCAAACAGGCTGAGTATCGCCGCCCCTATATAGGGAATAAGCCCCAAAGCAAAAATCCACGCAAATAGTGCTAAGGTAATTAATATCCATGTTTTTATATCTGGCTTTACAATAGGCCAGCTTTCGCCAATCCACTTAGCACTGATACCTGTAACTACTTTTTTAGGGTTATTTAAAAAATTAGCTTTTGGTAGGGACAAATCAGATGTCACCATATTCTCACTCCTGTCATATAACTATATAATGTTATTTAGAGCATTGAACTCAAAATATTTTTTTATTTTCTAATCACCTTTTAAGGGCAGGGATTAGGAATCTCATTGTGAATCGCTTCAATCCCTGCTAATACTTCATTACTTAAAACAATATCAGCACTCGCAATATTAGTTTTCAATTGCTCTAATGTTGTCGCTCCAATAAGGGTGGAGGTGAGAAAGGGGCGTGAATTAACATAGGCTAAGGCCATTTGTGCGGGGTCTAGGCCATGTTGTCGCGCTAATTCTACATAGCGTTTAGTAGCTTGTTGTGCTTTTGCAGCAGTATAACGAGTGAAATAATGTCCCCATTTTTGCAATCTCGCACCTTCTGCGGCTTTACCTTCTAAATATTTACCACTTAATACCCCAAATCCTAGGGGTGAATAGGCTAATAACCCTATTTGCTCCCGATGGGCAATTTCAGCTAATCCAATTTCATAGCTGCGATTCAATAAGCTATAAGGATTTTGCACCGATACAATACGCTCTAAACCTAATTCTCGTGCTAACGCTAAATAGGTCATCACCCCCCAAGGCGTTTCATTTGATACCCCTATGGTGCGTACTTTGCCTGAATGGACTAAATCCGTTAAAGCCCGCAAGGTTTCTTCAATAGTTTCAAGGTGATTATCCTCGGTATAACGATAGCCTAATTGTCCAAAATAATTACTACTACGACTAGGCCAATGGATTTGATATAAATCTAAGTAATCGGTATTTAAACGTTTCAGGCTACTCTCAATAGCTTGATTAAGCTGTTCTGCATTGAGTTTAGAGCCACCACGAATATGCTTAAGTAAATCACCGCGTCCAGGCCCTGCTATTTTGCTAGCTAAAATAACCTGATCACGCTTGCCCGTTTTTTTCAACCATGAGCCAATATAACTTTCTGTGGAGCCTTGTGTTTCCGCTCGCGGAGGTACAGGATACATTTCTGCGGCATCAATAAAATTAACCCCTTGAGTGAGGGCATAATCTAGTTGATTTTGTGCATCTTGTTGGGTGTTTTGCTCACCAAAAGTCATAGTACCTAAGCCTATTACACTGACTTTTATATCGGTTTTTCCTAAAGTACGTAGTTCCATACTGATTTATCGCTCCTAAGCTAATAAGTCTAATCAGGTCTAATCCAGAGGATTAGGTGAATACTAGCTGCGTAGCATGCTACACTCTGCCTCTTAATATAAGCCTTGTTGATGTTTCAATCCACGCCCTTACGGGCGAATTTGAAAGGAGTTACGCCCCTCCAAATCAATATATCTCCCTGAAAGGAGAGGTTTCAACCTTGGAAAAATTGATGAAATAGGACAACCCGTGGAAGCAACGACCCGCAATCGTACCTTGGCTTTAGCCGCATTGTTTCAAAATATTGATGGTGTTATGCAAATTGCCCGTAAGGGGAATGTGGATGAAGACCTCTATAAAAGTGCCCTCATGAGTTTATTGGTGGATGATGCCCCTACGATTGAGAGTTTATATGGGGGTGTTAGTGAAATGCGCGTGGGCTTAAGAGCCTTAAATCACCAACTCGGCGGTGCGACTAATGCCGCTACCGGTGAATTTAAGGATTTAGATGCGACCCGCTATTCATTAAATATTTTATATTTAGAACGTAAACTACAGCAAGACGAAACTATTTTGAAGCGAGTTTTGTCGGGTATTACTGATGTACAACAATTACTACTTGAACTAGATGTATTACACCCTATCATTACGACACGTTTAGCCGAGCTTTATACTCAGACTATTAGTAAATTAGGCCCGCGTATTATTATCAAAGGAGAGCAAGCGTATTTATCTAGCCCCGAAAATGCTGCCAAAATTCGTGTCTTACTCATGGCAGGCATTCGCGCCGCCTTATTATGGCAACAATCGGGGGGTAATCGCTGGAAGTTATTTTTTGGACGTGGAGCCATGCAATTAGAAGCGAGTCAATTATTACGCGGCTCGACTTAATTCAAATCGGCATTAATCGCCTCAATGACGGCTAAAGGATTGGTGGCTTGGGTAATAGGACGCCCGACAACAATATAGTCAATCCCTGCTTTAGCCGCTTGTTGGGGGGTCATCACACGACTTTGATCCCCTATAGCACTACCTACGGGACGAATACCAGGTGTGACCAATAAAAAGTTATGGCCTCGTTCGCGTTTCAGCATAATGGCTTCTTGTGCTGAGCAAACAACGCCAGCCAAGCCACACTCCGCTGTTAATTGCGCTAAACGGCTGACCTGTTGTTCTGCCGAATGATTGACGCCAACTCCTTGTAATTGTTGATCATCCATAGAGGTTAATACCGTCACCGCAATCAATAAAGGCGGATGAGGTAGATCTTGAATAGCAGCACGCGCAGCTTGCAGCATCGCCGCTCCACCACTAGCGTGTACATTAATCATCCACACGCCTAATTCAGCAGCAGAACGACATGCACCGGCTACGGTATTAGGAATATCGTGAAACTTTAAATCGAGAAAAACATCAAACCCTTTTTGTACTAATTGACGCACAAAATCAGGCCCTGCCGCCACAAATAGCTCAAACCCTACTTTCAATTTACATTGACTAGGGTTTAACGGCTCAATAAAACGTAATGCAGCAACCGCATTAGGAAAATCTAAGGCTACAATTAGACGGCTCATGTTTAACTCCTAATCATTTTTAACCGTATCCCATTGATGGCAAGCGGGGCAACGCCATAAAAAGTCATGCATTTTATAACCGCAACTTTCACATTTAAACTCTGGTGCTAAAGCAGATAGACGTTGAATAGCGCCTGCTAGTGCTGTGGTATATAAAGTACTAGACTCTAATTGCTGTTCTTTTTGCGCAAGTAATTGACTAGCTCGTGCCATAGCGCGGGTGGTAGGTTTAGTTTTTTCTAAGGCCTGTAATACTAAGTCAATAATGGCATCCCCTTGTTTTGCTTGTTGGGCAATTTTAATTAAGGGGGCTAATAATTGCGGATCTTGCGTGGTTTGATAGGTATTAAGGGCAAATTGATATAAGCCCTCACGCTCAGCCGGTGTACTATAAATCGCTAATAAACGCTCACTGAGCATTTCTAATAAACGTGGCTCTTGTTGTACTGCTATTTGATAATGACTTAATGCCTGATCTTTTTGATGGCGCTCAACTGCTAAATCACCCCACAGTACTTTAACTCGCGCTGAGTGCTCATTAAATTCAGCCGCTTGATTGAGTTTTTCTTCGGCTTTAAATAATTGGCGCTCGGTTAATAAGACTTGGGCTTGTTCGCATAAATAGTGAGCTATCCATTGCGCTTGTTGCTCTGGTGCGGTGGTCGCACAACTGACCATTTCACGCGCTTTTTCCCATTCTTGTAGCTTTTCGTAAATCAGGCGCAAAGCAATACAGGCAGGCTCATAACGCGGTTGGGTACGTAAGATCTCACTAAAAACACTTTCAGCACGATCTAATAAACCGGCGGCAAAAAAATCTTCACCTAAAGCACCCATCGCGGCTAAACGTTGGGCTTGGCCTAAATCGGCACGCGAAACTAAATATTGATGAACCCGTAAAGCACGATTCACTTCACCCCGACTTCTAAATAAATTGCCTAATGCTAAAAAGGTATCTGCGGTATTTTCATCAATATCGGGATAATTAAGAAAAATATCCAGCGCTTTATCTGGCTGTTCATTCAGTAAATAATTAACACCCCGCACGAAATTTTGTGGAATTTCATCCGGTGGAGTGGGTGGCTTTTTATAACGTTTACGCGCACTTTGCCAACCCGATAAAAAAGCTAAAGGTAGAAGGAGAAATAAAATTTCTTGCATATAATAAAAAAGGAGGCTCTAGCCTCCCCTTCCGTTAAAGCTAGCAATACAGGATTTATTCCTGAATCGCATAATGCTTTCTCGATTCATTTACACGTTCCCGCAATTCTTTACCCGATTTGAAATGCGGCACATACTTTGAGGGTAGCCCTACTTGTTCGCCGGTTTTAGGATTACGCCCACTCCGCGCTGTGCGGTGGTGTAACGAAAAACTACCGAAGCCCCTTACCTCAATGCGACCCCCGGTCGACAGGGTTTCACTCATACTTTCTAACAATAATTTGACCGCCAACTCAACATCACGGCTAATAAGGTGACTTTGTTTGCGGGAAAGCGTATCAATTATTTCAGATTTGGTCATCCTTTCCACTCCTGAATTTATCAGACTTTTTTAATAAAACTATTCCTGTCTAGAATGACTAACAGGTAGGTCAATGACCTACCTATTAAATCGCTGGCTATCCTTAGCCTAATGCAATATTACTGGACTCCATTTAATTTAATAAAATTAAACTAAAATTAATCGCCCATTTGTTCCTTGAAAATATCGCCTAATGAAGTCGAAGCAGAATTAGTTTTACTGCTATATTCCTTCATTACACGCGCTTCTTCATCATGCTCACGCGCTTTCACAGAGAGATTGATGGAGCGAGTTTTACGATCCACACCCATGAATTTAGCTTCGATATCATCGCCTTCATTGAGTAGGCTACGTGCATCTTCTACACGATCTTTAGACAGTTCAGAGGCACGTAAAATACCTTCGATACCATCACCTAAATCAACTTTAGCGAATTTTGCATTCACTTCAACGATTTTACCGTGAACCACAGAACCTTTTGCATGAGCTGCTACGAAGTTAGAGAACGGATCTTGTTCCATTTGCTTAATGCCTAAGGAGATACGCTCACGCTCTGGATCTACCGCTAGTACAACCGCTTCTACTTCATCGCCTTTCTTGTAGTTACGCACGGCTTCTTCGCCGGTCACGTTCCACGCGATATCTGATAAGTGGACTAAACCATCAATACCACCATCGAGGCCAATGAAGATACCGAAATCAGTAATCGATTTGATCTTACCAGAAACACGATCACCCTTATCATGAGAGGTTGCAAACTCATCCCATGGGTTAGGTTGACATTGTTTCATACCTAAGGAAATACGACGACGATCCGCATCGATATCAAGGATCATGACTTCAACTTCATCCCCTAAAGTCACGACTTTAGCTGGATTAACGTTTTTATTAGTCCAATCCATTTCAGAGACGTGGACTAAGCCTTCCACACCATCTTCGATTTCAACGAAACAGCCATAATCGGTTAAATTACTGACTTTACCAAACAAGCGTGTGCCTGCTGGGTAACGACGTACTAAATCTTGCCATGGATCTTCGCCTAATTGTTTTAGACCTAAGGATACACGGTTTTTATCACGGTCGAATTTCAGTACTTTAACTTCAATTTCATCACCAATATTCACCACTTCAGAGGGGTGTTTAACACGTTTCCATGCCATATCGGTGATATGCAGTAAACCATCAATGCCACCTAGATCTAGGAACGCACCGTAGTCTGTTAAATTCTTAACCACACCACGGACTGATTGGCCTTCTTGGAGGTTTTCTAACAGTGCATCACGCTCAACACTGTACTCTTCTTCCACTACTGCACGGCGCGAAACCACTACGTTATTGCGTTTTTGGTCTAGCTTAATGAGTTTGAATTCTAATTCTTTACCTTCGAGGTAAGCCGTATCGCGTACTGGACGCACATCTACTAACGAACCGGGTAAGAATGCACGAATATCGCTGAGTTCAACCGTAAAGCCGCCTTTCACTTTACCTGTGATCAAGCCTGTAACAATTTCATCATTACTAAAGGCTTCTTCAAGAACTTCCCACGCACGCATACGACGGGCTTTTTCACGCGATAGGCGTGTCTCACCAAAACCATCTTCTACGGTGTCCAGTGCCACTTCAACCAAATCACCAATTTGCACTGTGATTTCGCCGCGTTCGTTTTTGAACTGTTCCGCTGGAATGACACCCTCTGATTTTAGACCTGCACTGACAATAATGAAGTCGGGGCGTACATCAATTACCGTAGCGTTGACTAGAGAGCCGGGTTGCATTTGCGTATAGGAAAGGCTCTCTTCAAACAGTTCAGCAAAACTTTCAGTCATGAATTAAATTACCTGTGAATATGTATCAATAATCGTCATTAACATCCTGTCATGACGGTCAAAAAAACAAAAGCCCTGACAAATCCCTGCCTGGGCTTCCTATCAGTGAACCGGTTATACCGGAACCTTGTGGCGACTTAGGCGAATTTCGCATTAATTTAAGCCACTTAGTTAACAAGGGAGGGCATTTTAACACTACTACAGAGCGCCCTCAAGCAATTATACCGACTAAAAGTGTGAGTTTACGGTTTTCTGTCAAGCTTAGCAGGATAATGTGTCTTAATCCCCCAACCGACGCATCAAAATATCTAATTAAACCTAGACTTGGCCTATTATCCCTCACAACCCGCTCATTCAAGATATTTACTAGAAATTGCTTTTTTATAATTTATAAAAGTCTTTATTCCGCTAAACTTTTAGCTCTATTTAGTGTACAAAGGTATAAGCATTTCTACCCTTGTAATAGTGGATTCTGTTGGAGAGACAAAGCTCCTGTCTTTAATTAAACCTTTGTCTTGACAGAATCTAATTATCATCGTTATGCTCTCGATCAAAGCGTTTTGGGGCTTATATCATACCAATGTACTTTGCACCTCAAACCTTTAATAAACCGCTAACCATATTTTGGAGGAGATCTGTATGAGACTCATGTTTAAACAAACCCTCGCGCTCGGTACTTTGGTAACTACTTTATTAGCTGCGAGTGTTGCCCAAGCTGTTGAAATCAATATTGTACTAGGATCCGTTGGTAAAGATGTTGAAGTCCTCAAAGAACTGATAAAACCTTGGGAAAAAGAAACGGGTAATACCCTTAACGTTGTTCCTATGCCCTCCTCAGCTACCGATCAGTTCGCTCAGTATCGCTTATGGTTAGCAGCCGGTAATGCGGATGTAGACGTTTATCAAACGGACGTTATTTGGGCACCGCAATTATCTGATCAATTACTAGACCTCACTGATGCTGCCAAAGATATTGTTAAAGAGCATTTCCCTTCTATTATTGAATCTCAAACGGTCAACGGCAAACTAATCGCACTGCCGATTTTTACCGATGCGCCTGCACTTTATTATCGTAAAGATTTATTAGAAAAACACGGTGCTTCTGTTCCTAAAACATGGGCTGAACTCACCGAAACAGCTAAGAAAATTCAAGACGCTGAACGTGCTGCAGGTAGTAAAGACCTGTGGGGTTATGTATGGCAAGGTAACGCGTATGAAGGTTTGACCTGTAATGCCTTAGAATGGGTAAAATCTCATGGCGGTGGTCAAGTTATTGAAGCCGATGGCACCATCTCTATCAATAATGATAAAGCCGCTGCTGCTTTAGAGCAGGCCAAAACGTGGGTTAACAGTATTTCTCCAGAAGGCGTATTGTCCTATAAAGAGGAAGAAGCACGTGGTGTATGGCAAACCGGTAATGCAGTATTTATGCGTAACTGGCCTTATGCTTACTCTCTAGGTAGTGCTGATGAAAGCCCGATCAAAGGTAAATTTGATGTAGCTCCTCTCCCATCAGCCGGCGAAGGCACAAGCTCTGCCGCAACTTTAGGTGGCTGGAATGTGGCGGTATCTAAATATAGTAAAAATCCTGAAGCTGCTATTTCTTTAGTGAAGTTCCTAGCCTCAGCTCCATCACAAAAACAGCGTGCTCTATTATCTTCTCAATTACCAACCGTTATGGCTTTATATGATGATGAAGATATCAAAGCTCAACAACCTTTGATCCCACGTTGGAAAGATGTGTTCTTGCAAGCCGTACCACGTCCATCTGCTCCTACTAAGAGCAAATACAACGAAGTTTCTTCAAAATTCTGGTCTGCTGTACATGACACCCTTTCTGGCAAAGGCAGCGCTAAAGAGAACCTCGAAGTGCTAGAGGCCGAATTAACTGACCTAAAAGGTAATGCTTGGTAACTAGCTGCCTTGATTAAGTAGTTCTACTTAATCTCAAGTGGGAGGGAGGTGCTGTACTCTCTCCCCTTTATTAACACAAGTACTCAATACATTGCAGTTAGCACCCCTTGCTGTGTCATTGCAGATTACTTATTACCGTATAGTCGGGTCAGACTTGGAGGTAAATCCATGAAATCGGCGTACTCCGAACTCGAAGCGCAACGCATCCGAGCTGCTATGTGGTTTTTACTACCCATGATAGCTGCTTTGATGTTGGTTGCTGCTTATCCTTTATTACGCTCTATCTATTTTAGTTTTACAGATACATCACTCAGCAATTTATATGGTGGGCAGTGGGTAGGATTTGAAAACTACTTCAGTTGGAAAACCTTGCCATCAGGACGTACCATTTTTAAAGGTACATTAGTAGATCCTGCTTGGTGGAATGCAGTATGGAATACCATACGTTTTGCAGTGGTTTCCGTATTTTTTGAAACCGTCTTTGGTTTAATGGTGGCCTTAGTATTAAATGCTAACTTCTACGGACGTGGTATTGTACGGGCGGCTATCTTAATTCCTTGGGCGATTCCTACTATCGTTTCTGCCAAATTATGGGCTTGGATGCTGAATGATCAATTCGGTATTATTAACGATATTCTACTCAATTTAGGCATTATCTCTCAGAAAATTGCGTGGACGGCTAACCCAGACACCTCGATGTTTGCGGTGTTAATTGTGGATATTTGGAAAACCACTCCCTTTATGGCGCTATTATGCTTAGCGGGCCTACAAATGGTGCCTCGCGATATGTATGAAGCGGCTAAAATCGATGGGATTAATCCTATTAAGGTCTTTTTCAAAGTCACCCTCCCTCTCATTCGTCCAGCCCTGATGGTTGCTATTATTTTCCGTACCCTTGATGCCTTACGGATCTTCGACCTTGTTTATGTCTTAACACCTAACTCCTCTAGTACTAAAACCATGTCGGTGATTAGCCGTGAGAACTTAATTGAGTTTGATAAGTTTGCCTATGGTTCTGCACAGTCAACCTTATTATTCTTAATGATCGCCCTCTTTGTGATTTTGTATATTTGGTTAGGGAAATTAAACTTAAGTGGGGATAAACAATGAACGCATTTGCTATGTCTATTCTCAAAACGGTAGGACTTTACCTTTTAGTTGCAATTATTATTGTGGTATCAGTATTCCCTTTTTACTATGCCATTATTACCAGTCTGAAAACTGGAACTGCGCTATTTGAGGTAGACTATTGGATTACCAGCTTTAATTTTCAAAACTACTGGGATGTATTACAGAGTGGTGAGTTTCCACGGAATATCCTCAACTCTATTTTCATCTCTGCTGTCACTGTAGCCCTTTCGCTATTATTGGCAGTTACTGCCTCTTTCGCCTTGGCACGGGTACGTTTTAGAGGCCGCGCCTTATTACTGATGACTATATTAGCCGTATCTATGTTCCCGCAAATCGCGGTATTAGCCGGGTTATTTGAATTAATTCGCTATATTGGTTTGTATAACACGCCTTGGGCATTGATTCTGTCTTATACCATTTTCACTTTGCCTTTCACGGTATGGGTATTAACCACCTTTATGCGTGATTTACCGATTGAAATTGAAGAAGCCGCTATTGTAGATGGTGCCACCCCTTGGCAAATCATCAGTAAAGTGTTTATGCCCCTCATGTGGCCTGCTTTAGTCACCACTGGGCTACTCGCTTTTATTGGTGCTTGGAATGAGTTTCTATTTGCCCTCACCTTCACGGTTTCTAATAGCGAACGTACCGTACCGGTCGCGATTGGTTTACTGTCAGGTGCGTCGGCCTATGAGACACCTTGGGGTATTATTATGGCAGCCTCTGTCATAGTGACCATTCCGCTTATTATTTTAGTACTCATTTTCCAACGTAAAATCGTAGCTGGCCTCACTGCTGGTGGCGTAAAAGGTTAATATAGGAGTGCTCACATGGCACATATTCAGCTTAAAAATGTCCGTAAATCTTTTGGTAAAATTGACGTTATCAAAGGGGTCGACTTAGAGATTAAGTCCGGTGAATTTATGGTGTTTGTAGGCCCTTCCGGTTGCGGTAAGTCTACTCTACTCCGTTTGATTGCAGGTCTAGAAACCATTACCTCTGGCGATTTAATTTTCGACGGCGAGCGGGTTAATAGTTTTGCTCCATCAAGACGTGGCATTGCAATGGTTTTCCAATCCTATGCGCTTTATCCGCATATGAGTGTCTATGAAAACATGGCCTTTGGTTTGAAGCTGGCTAAATCCGAAGAAGCCGAGGTGAAAGCACGGGTCGAGAAAGCCGCTAAAATGCTGCAAATTGACCATTTACTTGATCGTTTGCCTAAGCAATTATCCGGTGGTCAACGTCAACGGGTGGCGATTGGGCGTGCTTTAGTACGTGATCCACGCGTCTTCTTATTTGACGAGCCTTTATCTAACTTAGATGCCGCTCTACGGGTGGCTACGCGTCTAGAAATCGCTAATCTGCACCATGACATGAATGATGTCACCATGATCTATGTAACCCATGATCAGGTTGAGGCGATGACGCTTGCAGATCGGATTTGTGTGCTACGCGATGGTATAGTTGAGCAAGTAGGTTCTCCGTTAGAGTTATATGAACGTCCTAATTCGATTTTCGTGGCGGGCTTTATTGGCTCTCCTAAAATGAATTTCTTAACAGGACAATTTGCGGAACAATACCAATGCACGACTTTAGGTATTCGCTCTGAACATATTGAGGTTAATAATACTAACCCAGTATGGCAAGGCAAAGTGGTGCATGCCGAAAACTTGGGTTCAGATAACTATCTGTTTGTGGATGTTGGTTCGACCGAACCACTCATTGCACGCCGTATTGGTAATGAGGAAGTACCGGTTGGAACCAGCCTAGGTTTAAGTCCTATGGAGGGTAAAGTGCATCGTTTTGACGCTAATGGCAAACCGATTCGCTAAGCGCGTCTAACACTTCTCTGTGTATGTCCCCGGTAATTAAACTCATTAGTTATCGGGGATTATTTTTTATGGCATCATCACTCTTTAGATACTCACTCCCTTAAGAGTATCTCACGCTCAACTATAACTCCTACCCTCTAGAGATAATGCAATATGGTTTCTAGCTCTGAATTGAAAGCCTGGTGGAAAGAGGCTGTCGTCTACCAAATTTACCCCCGTAGTTTTATGGATAGCAATAATGATGGCATTGGCGATTTAGTGGGTATTATTCAAAAACTAGACTACCTCAAAAACCTAGGTATTGATGTGATTTGGCTGAGTCCCCACTTTGACTCACCGAATGCGGATAATGGCTATGATATTCGTGATTACCGTAAGGTCATGGCTGAATTCGGTACTATGGCGGATTTTGATCAGCTACTCACTCAAATGAAACAACGCGGGATGCGCTTGATCATTGATTTAGTGGTGAACCATACGAGTGATGAGCATCAGTGGTTTCTAGAAAGCCGCCAATCAACCGATAATCCTTATCGTGATTATTATATTTGGCGTGAAAGCAAACCTGACACCTTACCCAATAACTACCCTTCTTTTTTTGGTGGATCTGCTTGGGAAAAAGATGCAGCGACGGGTCAATACTATCTACATTACTTCGCCAAAAAACAACCTGACTTAAATTGGGATAACCCACAAGTACGCGCCGATGTCTATGACCTGATGCGCTTTTGGCTGGATAAGGGCGTATCTGGTTTTCGTATGGATGTGATTCCTTTCATTTCCAAACAACAAGGCTTGCCCGACCTAGCACCTGAGCATCTGCCTCATCCTGAGTTTGTCTATGCGAATGGCCCCTATGTGCATGACTATTTGCAAGAGATGAATCGGGAAGTCTTAGCGCACTATGACACGATGACCGTCGGTGAAGCGTTTGGGATTACCTTTGAGCAAGCCCCCTTATTTACCGATGCACGTCGCCACGAACTCAATATGATTTTTCATTTTGATTTAGTGCGTTTAGATCGAGATGGCTGGCGTAAATTAGCGTGGACTTTACCCGATGTGAAGGCCGTGTATGGGCGTATCGATGCCGCAGCAAGTAGTCATGGTTGGAATACTACCTTTCTCACTAATCACGATAATCCTAGAGCTGTTTCTCACTTTGGGGATGATAGCCCCGAATGGCGCTCGATTTCGGCTAAAGCATTAGCGACTATGATGTTTAGTCAACGCGGTACACCCTTTTTGTATCAGGGTGATGAGTTGGGTATGACTAATTATCCGTTCCAAAACATCACTGACTATGATGATGTCGAAGTCAAAGGACAATGGCAGGATTTTGTCCTAAGCGGTAAAGTTTCAGCCCCTGACTATTTAGCTCATCTAGCACAAACCAGCCGCGATAATGCTCGCACCCCGATGCAATGGAATACGCAAGCACAAGCAGGTTTTACTACTGCGCAACCGTGGCTAGCAGTTAATCCCAACTATCCAGAGGTTAATGCAGAGGCTCAAACCCATGATACTAACTCGGTCTATCAACATCATCAGCGTTTGATTACATTACGTAAGGCTAATCCGGTATTAATTTACGGCACTTACCAAGACTTAGACCCTGAGCACCCACAGGTATATGCGTTTACTCGCACTTTAGAGGGTAAAACCTGTTTAATACTGATCAATTTCGGTCATCAAGCGATTGATTACACTTTACCGAATGGGATTCGTATTGAAACTGTCTTACTCGATAATGGTGCCCAGCTAGAGGCTCCCGCATCAGGTAGTACACAAATTACCCTACAACCTTGGCAAGCTACGATTTATACCGTTGCCTAACTTCAGTTTGCGCTGTAACTATCCTAAGAGGTTATAGCGCAGCAATATCAGCAATATTCAACCCAGTTAACTCGGCAATCATGGCCGGATCTAAACCTTTTAGTTTCATCGCACGAGCAACTTCCGTTTTACCTTTAGCCACTCCAATCTCTTCTCCCTCTCGCAAGCGTTGCTGTTCAATATTGTGCATATCTCGATAATAAGTAATGCTGGCATTATAACGAGCACGTTCACGCGTAGAGAGTTTCAGGACACTCGCCTTTTGAAAGAAATCTTCAAATAACTTTTCGCTCAACTCTTCTGGCATATCACTTAATTGAGCTAAATGCGTCAGGACATAAAGCCATTTATCTTGCTTCGAGCTATTAGCATGGAGGGTTTTATTGAACTTAGGGGCTTCAATAAACGCAAAGTTTAATTCCTCAATCACGGTTTGATGGGTGTCAATATCGAGGATCTTGGCTTTGGTTAGGTATTTTTTATGGTTATCATCCAGACTAAAATTCAATAAGCCAATACAGTATACCGGACTAAGATTAAAATCCCATCTGCCTTTTTTTGCCTGCTCAGTAATGGCAAAGGTGCTGTAAAAGAGACTACGTTGCTTAAAATAATCCTGCTTAGTCTTTTGTAACTCAATAATAAAGCGTGAGCCGTCTTTGCTTTTGCAATACAAATCAAAGACGGCATTACGGTCAATGTGTTTATTCCCTAAATGCTCATTTTTATGGTAATTCAGCTCGTGAATATGGGGAATAAACCCCACAAACACACTATTGAGGAAATCAATGAGATACTCCTTACTATCCTCCTCACCAAACAGCCGCTTAAACCCGTAGTCGGTAAACGGATCCATATAGACTTCTTTGTAGACCGATTCGATAGGCATAGCATATTACCAAGGGCAAGTAGGAGAAGACTTTAGGAGTATAGCATAATCAGATTACTCACTTTTTCCATTAATCACCACACCTTGATCATGAAATAAGGCAAAGCCATTGCCTGCAAGCTGTAATTGCCCTGACACGAGGTTTGCACCTTCTGCCACAATCACCTCACCGACACCTTGCACCGCGACCTGATGTGGCTCCGGTGAGAGATTAAAAATACACACAACCTTATTCTCACGGCTAAACGCTAAAATAGGCTCGGAGGTGGCAAAAAACTTCGTATCTCCGGTGCGGAGTGATTCAAACTGACGGCGCACACGCAGCATTTGCTTATAAAAACTCAAAACAGAATCGGCTTTATCGAGCTGAGCGGCGGCATTATTAGCAATTTGTGCGGCCTTAATCGGTAGCCACGGCTTGCCTTGGGTGAAACCTGCATTCGGTACACTCGCATCCCAAGTCATAGGGGTACGACAGCCATCGCGCCCTTTATTCTCAGGCCAGAAGCGCAAGCCTTGTGGATCAATGAGTTCGTTATACTCTAAATCGGTTTCGGTTTGCCCTAACTCTTCACCTTGATAGAGGCAGACTGAACCCTCTAGGGACAATAAAAGTGCTGCCATTTGTTTAGCTAAGGCCTCACGACTCACCCCATGCTCAGCCCAACGACTCACATGGCGCACTACGTCATGATTAGAAAACGCCCAGCACGGCCAACCTTTGGGGGCATCCGTGAAGAACTCTTCCACTTGTTTACGGAAATGCGCAGCACCAAAAGGATCACTCAGCATTTCAAACGAATAGCACATATGCAAGCGCTTGCCCGTGGTATATTCGCCCATCATTTTAATCGCATGATGCGATTCACCCATCTCCCCGACTACCGCTCGATCATCAAACTCATCCAGCAGCGCTCGCAACCGCTCAATGAAAGCTAAATTCTCCGGCTGGTTTTTCGAGAAAATATGATATTGCATGGCATACGGGTTCCACTCCGGCTTATCTTTTTTGCGATAGTCAGCAGGATCATTCCGCAGTAGCGCATCGTGGAAATAGAAATTTACCGTATCTAAGCGAAACCCATCTACACCACGCTCTAACCAAAAGCGCATGGTGGACAATAACCAATCTTGCACCTCAGGGTTATGGAAATTAAGGTCGGGTTGCTCGACTAAAAAGTTATGCAAATAATATTGATGACGACGCGCATCCCATTGCCACGCGCCCCCACCAAATATGGCTAACCAATTGTTCGGTGGCGAACCATCATGCTTAGGATCAGCCCACACATACCAATCTGCTTTGGGGTTAGTACGGTTTTGGCGACTTTCAATAAAGAAAGGATGTTGATCGCTGGTATGGGAAATGACCTGATCAATAATGACCTTTAGACCCAGCTCATGAGCACGAGCGATTAAAGCATCAAAATCAGCTAAGGTGCCAAACTCAGGGTTAATATCGGTATAATTAGAGACATCGTAGCCCATATCTAACATAGGCGAGGGGAAAATAGGCGATAACCAAATCGAATCGACCCCTAAATCCGCGATATAGGATAAACGCTCGGTAATACCCTTGAGATCACCGATACCATCATTATTACTGTCTTGATAAGACCGTGGGTAAATTTGATACGTTACCCCACCACGCCACCAGCTTTGCATGATTCTACTCCCTAAATCCTAGTAAAACGCTTGATTATAAGGAGTTCACTGCAACGCTCAAGGCCTTTTAATAAGTTTTTCAGCCAACCTCAGCGCAACCGTGAGCGGGTATTTCTTCCGCAGTCGCTGTGAATACGTCCTTGTACGCTACAAGGCGGCATCCCTGCCGCCAAGACTGCTCCAGAAACACCCACACACGGTTGCTAGGTGGTCGTTTGAACCTATTTTACTGGTACATAAAACTGAGGCCAACGCTCAGCGACGACTTCTCCGGAGGCTGAGAGCATATGGCAGGTATTCAAATGGGGAGGAGGCTCTGTGGCTTGTTCGTAAAACTTTTTTTCATCGCCCATTTTATGCGAGATAATCACTTGAAAGGCGGTCGTGGCAATCGGGGCTAATAAATCGGTCAGGTGGGTGCAGCCATTAATACCGGCGAAAATCTCTTTCACCTGTTTAGTCCAACCATTCACAATCGATAAACCCACCAGTTGTTGAAAGCGTTCGGTAATGTGGGGACAACCGGCAAAAGGTGAATCATCAATAACCGCCTCAGCCCCATGTACTTTCATATTGATGTCAATGGTAAGGCGAATTGACATACCGTGCAGCGCCTCTCCAGCATTGATATAGCCGCCACGATCTCGATTAGGGATAGGAAAGGGTTTGGTATCGGTCATAGACCCTTCAATATCCCATAAGCCATCGTCACGTTGATAGCCATTACAAGTCACTACACGAGTATGAACCGCATGACGCGGAGCCGATTTAGTTAAAGGCATGTCAGTATCCTACACCCAACAAATAATAAAGGCTGCACTATGTACCGTAGGCAGCCTCGCTAGCTGGTGAGTAGTATACTAAAAGAATAGGTTTATTGCACTGCAACAATTAGCTCTAATACTGGGTTTAACCGCTCCTATCCCGCAGTAGACGGATAAGCCGTTCCGTTAACATCTGCATAGGTAACCCATGGACTATCCTCCATATATTGAGCTATTTTATCCATTTGCTCCATATCTAATACCCCAGCCCCATCCTTGCCTTTGATTTGAATAACTTTCCAACCTCTCTGAGCATCTCTTACAAAGGAGGACTCAACATTTAGTGCTGCATCAAACTGTTTTAGTCGCTCCTGCATAGCCTCTGTAAGCCCCTGATTCCCCTCAACGCTATCCTCGAATTTAATTAAAATTTGCTGTCGTGATAGCTGAAACTCCTCTGGAGTAATAGGTACATCAGGAACAGGGTTGGTATTTAATGCGATTTGCTCAGGCGTTAATACTTCGAGCTGGGTTTTTTGTTTCTCAGGTGGCGGTAGTGTTTCAACATTCGTAGGAGGCGCTTTCTTTGGTGTCGTGAGCGCAGTATCTCCCTTAGTATAACCCTGCAATAAACTAATCAACTGCTGAATGAGCTGATAGAGTAAAGCGTTTTTATTGCTATCTATAGCAGGACTAGTATTGGTGTAGGGTTTATTAGGCACAGTATCTAGCTTAGCTGTATTAGAATAAGCCCTAGCTCTATTATTCACTCCATACCCTGAAGTGGTATTAAAAGATGACACCATCATGAACTCCTTAGATAATCAGTTTATTTATCTTTAGTTCATAATCATCCAGAAAAGGGACTAAAACTATACTATGGGTAGGAGTAACGAGATAAAAGGTTAAGGGTTTTTGTGGCCAAGCTCACTTTTTAACCGCATCAAAATAGTAACAAACCTTCTACTATTTTAGCAGCGAATTAATACTCTAATAGCGGTTTTAAGAGTAATGCAGCTTTAATCAGTTACATTACTCTAAACATGATTTAGAAGAGTTGAAAAACATTCTGTTAATACCCCCCCAGATACCTCTATCGTAGCCATGAACTTACCTTGCTTAGCTGACGGGGAAGCCGCTCACTATAAGAAATGCATGTGTATGACTCAACTCCTTTAAATCATGACCCTATTTGATATAGCTTGATTTGTATTATTTTTAATTAATGAAATAATTTCGGCTCGTCAGGATCTTCCGTGGTGAGAACCTTTCTCATTATTCTGTTTGATAATTTTTCTTAACTAAATCAATAAGTTGAGATATTAAGTCTGCTAAGTTTTGCTTTTAATATGATTAAAAATTAAGCATTACCACGGAAAATCCCAAAGAGCCATAATTTCTTAAAATTCAAATAGATAAATATTCAAAAGATTACCCTGTAAGTGGTTACTTAGTCTGTTCGGGTGGGATGCTGTATAATGTAAACTATCTCAATCAAAGGAATATGACTACCTATGACTTGGCCCCTTGAATACCAAAAGGCGAGTTACGACTTTGAGCATTTCATGGTTGCTGCCCGCGATGCTGCTGGACTGGCCACAACCAATATGGCTTGGACTATGGTTGAAGGTGTGTTTCATACTTTCCGCAGACGTCTCTCTCCGAGTCAAATCCTACAATTCGCATCAGTACTCCCGCCGTTGATACGGGCAATGTTTCTCGAAGGATGGCTTTTGGCAGATCATCCGGTACCTTTTGCCTCATTACGTGAATTGACCGACGAGGTACAATCACTTCGCATAGACCACAATTTTTCCCCGCCAAACGCCATCCAAGCTGTTGCAATCGCTCTACGCAAGGTCATCGGTGATGAACCACTTGAAGAAGTGCTTGCCTCCCTTCCAAGTGCTGCACAGACCTATTGGGCAGTAGATAGGGACTCCGCGTGACTTACATTATGGTACACCAGTATAGCCTAACTCTCTCACCATTACTCTCCAGATAAACATGACCCTAATGAGCCCAAAGCAAAAAAAACTACCCATCGGCATTCAGACTTTCAGCGAAATTCGCCAGAATAACTACTATTACGTCGATAAAAGCAACTTAGCGCTGTCATTAGTGCAAAACGGCAAGCATTACTTCCTCTCTCGCCCACGCCGTTTTGGTAAAAGCCTACTATTAGATACTTTAAAAGAACTATTCGAGGGAAATGAACAGCTGTTTCGGGGCTTAGCCGTGCATGAACATTGGGACTGGTCGGTACATTATCCCGTCCTGCATTTTAGTTTTGGGCGTAAGAATTATAGCCAATCACAAAGTTTAGAAGAATCGCTGCATCAGCAACTCACCCAATTAGAGCGTGACTTTGGGGTGGAGCGCACCTTTAACGATGCAGGTGGGCGCTTTGCCGATCTACTTGAAACCATCAGCGCAAAAACACAATCTCCTATAGTTGTTCTAATAGATGAATACGATAAGCCGATTCTAGATGCTCTGTATTACCCTGAGGTGGCTAGGCTCAATCGAGATTTTCTGCGCGGATTTTACGCTACCATTAAGGATTATGATGCTCACATTAAATTTAGCTTTTTAACCGGAGTAAGTAAGTTTTCTAAGGTTAGTTTATTTTCTGGTTTAAATAATTTGTATGACATTACCCTTGACCCCAATTATTCCACCCTTTGCGGCTATACGGATCTAGACATTGATCAGATATTTGCACCTGAATTAGAAGGGTTGGATCGGCAAGAAATTCGAGAATGGTACAATGGCTATAACTGGCTGGGTGAAGGAGTTTATAATCCTTTTGATATTTTACAGTTATTTAAGCGCCGTGAATTTAGTAATTACTGGTTTGAAACCGGCACACCGACTTTTTTAGTCAATCTATTATTTCAGCGTCAGATACCTACCTTACAACTAGATAATCTACTCAGCAGTAGTACTATGCTGTCTAGCTTTGATGTGGAGGATATTGCCACTGAAGCGCTATTGTTTCAAACCGGCTATCTCACGATTAAAAATACCCGTAAAGCTGGTAGCCAAACTTTCTATCAACTCGGCTATCCCAACCGTGAGGTCTATCAGAGCCTAAATGAAAGTCTGCTCTCAACCTTGACGCATGATCGCTCCGCTCAGACACGCCAAACCCTACGTTTATATGAGCTGCTATTAGTAAATGATTTTCAGGGCTTAAAACAATTATTTCATAGCTTCTTCGCTAGTATTCCTTATGCGTGGTATACCAATAATACTATTCAGCAGTTTGAAGGCTTTTATGCCAGTGTGTTTTATTCCTATTTTGCGGCCTTAGGACTGGATGTCATAGTCGAGGATATGACGAATTTGGGACGTATTGATATGACTCTGAAATTTAATAGTCAGGTGTATATTTTTGAATTTAAGGTAGTCGAAATAGTGCCAGAAGGCCATGCTTTGCAACAGTTACAGGATAGGAGTTATGCGGATAAATACCGTAGTCTTGGTCAACCTATTTATTTGATTGGGGTGGAGTTTAGTAAGGATAGTCGTAATTTAGTGGCGTTTGCGGTGGAAACAGCCTGATTTAAGATGTCAATTGCTCTGCTATATATTCCCATCCACTAGCCCCTGTCCCCATTTTGGCAAAGCCGGTTTTTAAATCATTGGTTATGAGCGGTTGCAGTATACTATCAATTAATAGTACTTGTTTGAATCACATCCGCATAAGCAGCTTCTGGGCTATCCTCCATATATTGTGCTATTTTCTCCATCTGCTCCTTCTCTATGCTCCCACTAGGGCTCTTGATTTGAATAATTTTCCAGCCTCTGTCTCCATCTTCTAGAAAGGAGGACTCTACATTCAATGCGCATCAAACTGTTTCAGTTTTTCCTGCATCGCTTCTATGAGTCCTTGGCTACCTGAAAAACTATCTTCAAACAATACTATAATCCGCTGTTGGAATAGTTGATACTCTCCAGGCTCCCATGGCAGGGCAATCGCTTGAACCCTGCTATATAAATAGAGGATAAGTAAGGCTTTTACTCCGAGAGCCGTCAAGATGCCAAACACTCCTCCTATCCCCCCTACCCAATGCCCACCTCCTGCCAATGCCGTAAGCCGTCTGATGGAACATCTGGCAAGCCTACGCGATCCGCGCCAACTCGCCAAAGTGATCTATCCGCTGCCCGAGATCCTATTA
>NZ_KB904762.1 GCF_000380185.1 Thiofilum flexile DSM 14609 | reverse complement strand
CATTGGGGGATTGAGAATCGACTCCATTGGGTCTTGGATGTGCTGATGCGTGAGGATCTGGCACGTAATCGTACCAGCGATGGCGCTCACAATTTCTCCCTCCTGCGCCAGATGGCCACCAACTTACTTCGATACAACCAGACGAATAAGCATAGTCTCAAAGTACGACGAAAGCAGGCCGCTTGGTCAACCGATTATCTCGCCGAACTCTTGGAGCCACTTATTCCTCTACACCAATAAAGATTCAAGCGATTGCCCTGGTAAACAATTAAAACGCTGGGCACTATCAACCATCAATAATGCCCAACTTTACTAAAAGATGCTTAAGTATTATTCAAAACTAATATTGTCGATTAAAATATTAGTTCTCAAGTAAGCACCACTGGAGTCTTTAGGATTCCAGAAACCCATTGCTTTAATTTGGCTCATATCGACGCCAACAAAATCTGCTAACGGTACGGAGTATAGTTTCCAAATACCGGAGGTGGTTGAAGGATAATCGAGTAAGTTTTTGCCTAATGCTGCGGTTGTTGCATCATCAAATTTCAGTTCTAAAAACTTTAATGAGCTAGAAGCTGCCACAGCGACTACGATAGTGGAGTAGCTACTGAGATTTAAGACTGGATTAAATTCGGTAAAGAACCCACCCCAATCCGCTCCATTATGACTTAAGAGTAAAGAAGAACCGCCCTCATAAGCTGTCGAACTAGTCTGTAAAGTAGCGCTATTTAAGGCTGTAGCTTCTTGAGCAGTGATGCCTAACGCCGCTGCAGTGGCCGGATTAAAACCCGTCGCTAGTGTCTTATCCTCGGTCACAGTACCTACATCAACAGAATCATCCGTACTATTAGATAGATCACTACAGCTCACGGCATCGGTTGCTGCATCGACACTCTTAGGCACAATGCGAATATTGCCTAAATCAAATTGAGCCGCTCCACCAGTTAGTAATAACAAGGGGGTATTCATAGTAGCGAAGTTCATACCATTTTGAGAAAAACACTGTAATGGTATTTTTAAGGTTGACCAATTAGCAGAGACTGCAGGTAGAACCTTATTCAGAGGTACTTGCCCCACACAAGGCCATACGCAATGTTGGGCAATATTTAAGGTCGCTGTAGGTGCTTGTTGCACACGGATATCAAACTGTAGGGTTGATTCAGCATTCAAATAAGAATTACGATCTTGCCCAGCCTCTGATTGAGTTTGGACATAAATCTGGGCTAAATCATCACCTTTGAAGGTGACATTGACTGCATCATATTGACCTTGATAATTAATCGGGCTAGTGGATACCGAACCTTGTTCATCAGAGGCTTGTTCTTTAGGTACTTCAATCGCAGCCCAACCATTCTTATTACCCGAAACACGCATCACGAACTCATCCGTTGCGTTTCTACCATACACTTCTAAGGGTAGTGTTGCGACTCCGGTATCAGGAGCCGTTTGACCACAACCATAATTACGGCCATCTAGTGGTAAATTACTCAAGTCATGACTGACTGTTGTAGCAGTAGCCGCATAATTTAAACCATAACCATAGGGGAATAAGGGTGCATGTTCTCCACTGATATCTTGCTCATTCACTGGTGTGGCATAATCGGTAATATGTGGTGGTACTCGATTAATACTAGTAGAGCATTTGGTCATAGGCCATGTGTAGGATAATTTGCCTTTAAAATCAGCTCCATCTACCCCATACAGGACATCAGTAATTCCACCTGCTTCTGTTCCTGGTAACCAGGCCGCAACAAAGGCATCAGAATTATTAATTTCCTCATTCACATACAAAGGACGACCTGAGAAGAACACGGTCACTACCTTCAGACCAGCCGCCTTTAAATCCTTAATGGTCTGCAAATCAGCTGCATAGGACGTTTTTAACTCGGAATAGCTCAACGTTTGATGATCTTTAATATCACCCATAAATTCCGCATAAGGATCTTCACCGATTACCACTAGGGCTACTGTATCGGCGGTGGCTTGTGTTTGATCGGTAATCACATTATCCGCACCAATTTGGGCTTCTAATGCCATTTTAACCGTACTGGCACCCGGAAAATCATCCAACGTATTATCTGCTCCCTGCCAAGTGAGCGACCACCCACCTGTTTGCTTAGCAATGCTATTCATCGCACTACCTGCTAAGAGCACTTTTTGGGTCGATTTCAACGGTAGTGTACTATCAGCATTTTTCAATAAGACTAAGGACTCACTCACCGCCTGCCGTGCTAAGGCTCTATGCTCAGAGGCTCCTAGTACTTCTTGTTTACCGGCTAATGAACGTGCAGAAGGTTTAGGCTTATCCCATAATCCTGCCCGCATTTTCACCCGTAAAATGCGAGTCACCGCATCATCAATACGGCTTTGTGGAATAACACCCGACTGAACCTGTTGAATCACATTGTTATAGAACGCCTTCCAGTCCGCCTTGGCAGTGACCATGAAGACATCATTGCCTGCATTAACTGCATCAGGACAGTTAGAAGCCGAACAGCCTGCTATTTCACCATGACCATTCCAATCGGTTACAACAATGCCATCAAAGCCCATTTTGCCTTTCAGTACATCTGTAATCAGATAACGGCTACCATGCAGTTTTTTATTGTAAGTCGTATTACCAGTAGGGGCATAATTGGCATCATTATCCCATGAGTTAAAGGAACTCATCACCACTTGAGCACCAGCTTTTAAACCTGCAAAGTACCCCGTAGCATGTAAATTCATTAAATTGGATTCGGTACTTTGATTGACACCACGATCAACACCATTTTTAGTACCACCATCGCCTAACCAATGCTTCACATTGGAAACCACATGTGTATCAGTTTTTAAACCCTCAGCCCCGCCTTGTAAGCCTTCCACCATTTTTCCGGCATAGCTATACACGATCTCTGGATCTTCGGAGTAACCTTCATACACACGCCCCCAACGGTCATCACGCGGTGTCGCCACGGTAGGTGCAAAAGTCCAATCTAAACCCGTTGCTGCAATTTCTTTAGCGGTTGCTTGACCAATTTTATAAATCAAATCGGGATTATTTGCTGCTCCTAAGCCAATATTATGTGGGAATACAGTAGCTTGATAGACATTATTATGACCATGTACCGCATCGGTTGCCCACATAAAAGGCACTCTAAAACCACGATCTTTATAAGCCGACTCTAACGCTTCCCAATACTTATCCGCCGTGGCTGCCCAATCCGCTGCTGTCGCATGTTTATCATTATTGGGCCAAGATCCGCCCCCATTTAATAATGAACCTAATTTATATTCTGCGGCTTCTTCAGGCGTCACTTGATCCAGATTAGGCTGAATCATTTGCCCTACTTTTTCCTCCAAAGTCATTTGCGCCACAATTGCCGCTACATTGGTTTCAATCGTACTGTCAGGAGGAATAGCACTATTAGCCCCCGCGACTGCAGGCCACTCGGAATAGAACGACAAGGTATCTGGAGTTGGCGTTGGCGTTGGCGTTGGAGTCGGGGTTGGCGTTGGAACAGGCGTCGGGGTTGGGGTCGGTACAGGGGTGGGTGTAGGTGTTGGAACGGGTGTGGGCGTCGGCGTTGGAACGGGTGTGGGCGTCGGGGTTGGAACAGGTGTGGGGGTCGGCGTTGGAGTAGCAGTTACCTCGGTTGAAGAAGAACCACCGCTACATGCTGCTACTAGACTCAACATGATAACTGAACTTATTAGCTTAAATAGCGGCTTTTGAGCAATAAGTACAGGACTCGAATTAGTTAGCTGTTTAGTTATCTTATACGGATGAGCTTTCTCATGTTGATGCCACATAATGTTATCCTCTAGCGAAATAGAATGAGCAGATATCGTATAACATTCGTGTATGTACTAATGTAAACGATTACATTTGATTATGTAATCGTTTACATCAAAAGTAAATAAGTATCTATTTTTAAAAAATTTAATTGTGAATAAAATAAAATAATCTGCAATGCAGTGACTAGGAGTAAATCCTACATCAACCGCTCAGTAGCCTATGTTAAGATAGAGCAATCTGTGTATAACCTTTTGCTATATATTTATGCCGCTTAACTCTCAAAAAATTACTATTCAAGATATAGCTCAGCTCGCAAACGTTTCTGTGGCAACGGTTAGCCGCACCTTAAGTAATCCTGAGAAGGTCTCTGATATCACCCGCCAACAGGTATTAGCTACGATTGAGGCTACAGGCTATAGCGTGAATGAAACCGCTCGCAATCTACGTAAACGCCAAACCGACACTATAGTGGTCATGACACCTAATATTGGTAACCCCTATTTTTCCAGACTGGTCGAAGGTATTGAGGAAGTATTCGCTCACAACCAGATCAGTGTATTGATTGCTGATACTCAAAAAGCGTCCATGAACTCTAGTCATGCGCGTAACTATTTCAGCCGTAACCGTGTTGATGGGATTATTATCTTAGATGGGCTGATCGCTAAGGCTATTATTGAAGATGCCAAAGGCTCCCCTCCTATTCTATTTGCGGGTGAGCGCCATGCTGAACTTAATCTACCCTATA
Source organism: Thiofilum flexile DSM 14609 (assembly GCF_000380185.1). Classification (GTDB taxonomy): domain Bacteria; phylum Pseudomonadota; class Gammaproteobacteria; order Thiotrichales; family Thiotrichaceae; genus Thiofilum; species Thiofilum flexile. The sequence goes on along the minus strand of NZ_KB904762.1, from coordinate 44,841 downwards.
TTGGTATTAGTGATGAGCTAGGCATAGAGTTAGCCGTTAAACATTTATATTCCTTAGGGCATACTCGCATTGGGCATATAGCAGGGCCATTAACACATACCCCAGGACAACGTAGATACACCAGTTTTCTAAAAACCTTAAGTCAATTGAACCTACCCACCCAAGAAGCATGGATTCATGAAGGGTTATTTCAATTATCTACCGGGCAACAAGCAGCCTATGCGTGGGCGAACTTAGCGAGTGATCAACGCCCGACTGCGATTTGTAGTGCTGGGGATGAAATAGCCTTTGGTTTTATTGCCACCCTGCACCAATTAGGTTTTAGAGTACCCCATGATGTCTCTGTGGTTGGGTATGATGATCTGCATTTAGCCGCTTGTTATATACCTGCACTGACCACCATTCATCAACCTTGTCGAACACTAGGAAGAAGTGCCGCAAAACAATTACTCAATCTAATAAAAAAACACCCCTTCACCCCCCTACCGCTGCTCGATCCCACTTTAATCATTCGGGATAGTACCGCCCCTTACAACAGATAAGTAGGTATGAGTAGTGTAGTCGAGTATTTCTGGAGCAGTCTTGGCGGCAGGGATGCCGCCTTGTAGCGTACAAGGAGGTATTCACAGCGGCTGCGGAAGAAATACTCGACTACTCTGACTCAAGTACTTAACCGCGCTATTAACATGACAAGTTTTTTTACATACCACTTAGTAAAACTTTGTTATGCTCCCCCCCATATTCCACATAACAATTAATAAGGACATTATATGAAACTCAATGACCCCAATTTTCAACTAGAAGCTGAAAAATACGAAAAACCCATCCCTAGCCGTGATCTCATCTTAAACATCCTCCAAGACAGTCCTAAACCCTTAGAGTTTCAACCCCTAGCCGAGGCCTTAGGCTTACACGAGGAAGATGATATTGAGGCACTCAAAAAACGCCTCCGCGCCATGGAGCGTGATGGGCAACTACTCTTTAATCGCCGCAAACAATACCTCCCCGTCAATCGAGCTGATCTGATTGCAGGACGAGTGATCGGCCATCCTGATGGCTTTGGTTTTCTTCAACCTGATGATGGCTCGCCCGATTTATTTCTCCATGCCAAACAAATGAACATGCTCCTACATGGTGACCGCATTCTAGCGAGTGTACGTGGGCTTGATCCTAAAGGGCGACGTGAAGGAGCCGTCGTGGAAATTCTAGAACGCGGTACTGAACAAGTGGTCGGGCGTTTATTTAATGAACGCGGTCTGCATTATGTTATCCCTGACAACTCCCGCATTGCTCATAATATTATTATTCCCCCCGATGCCTTAGGCGAGGCACACGAGGGGCAAATTGTCGTTGCAGCCATTATTGAGCAACCTACTAAACGCTCTGGCCCCTTGGGTAAAATTGTTGAAATTTTGGGCGATCATATGGCTCCGGGGATGGAAATTGATATTGCCATTCGCAGCCATGAAATCCCCTTTGAATGGCCGCAAGCAGTCACTGAACGTGCTGACCAATTTGGCTATGAAGTCCCCGACGAGGCTAAACAAGGCCGTCTTGATTTAACTGCCATGGATCTTGTCACCATTGATGGTGAGGATGCGAAAGATTTCGATGATGCGGTCTATTGTGAACGTGAAGGCATGGGATGGCGCTTATGGGTCGCCATTGCCGATGTCGCCTATTATGTACGCAATGATAAAGCCTTAGATAAAGAAGCGCGTTTAAGGGGTACCTCGGTTTATTTCCCTGGCAAAGTGATTCCTATGCTACCGGAAATTCTCTCTAATGGACTCTGTTCGCTAAATCCTAAGGTTGACCGCCTCTGCATGGTGTGCGAAATGCACGTTGATGAAAATGGTGCCATTTCAGATTATCGTTTTCATGAAGCCGTGATGCATTCTAAAGCACGTTTGACCTATACCAAAATGGCTCAAATTGTGGTGGATAGAGATCCTATTATTCGCTCCGAGTACTCTGCCCTACTCAATCCTTTAGACGAACTCTATAACCTCTATCAAGTGCTGCGTGAAGCGCGTGACGAGCGTGGTGCTATTGATTTTGAAACCAATGAAACCACTATTATTTTCGGTGCAGATCGTAAGATTGAGTCTATCGTGCCTTTAGAGCGTAATGATGCTCATAAACTGATTGAAGAGTGCATGATTGCTGCTAATGTATGCGCCGCTCAGTTTTTGGCTCAGCATGAAGTCCCCTGCCTACATCGCGTCCATGACAAGCCCTCGCCCGAAAAGATCAAAGACCTGCGTGAATACTTAGCAGGTGTTGGTTTATCGCTCGGCGGTGGCGATGATCCTGAACCGGCTGATTACGCTAAAGTAATGGATTTGATTCAAGAACGTCCTGATCGTCATGTGATTCAAACCGTGTTATTACGCTCCTTATCTCAAGCGCGTTATAGCCCAGAAATCATTGGACATTTTGGCTTGGCTCAAAGTCATTATGCCCACTTTACCTCACCGATTCGACGCTATCCTGACTTACTCGTCCATCGTGCGATTCGTCATATTTTGCGCGGTGGCAAAGCGGAAAACTTCCCTTATGATTTTGCCTCGATGCTAGCTCTAGGCGAACACTGCTCTATGACCGAGCGCCGTGCGGATGAGGCCACCCGTGATGTGGTGGCGTGGCTTAAAACGGAGTATATGCAAGAGCGTGTCGGCGAAGTCTTTGAGGGTGTTATTTCTGCCGTGACTGGATTTGGCTTATTCGTAGCGCTGAATGACATTTATGTCGAAGGTCTGGTTCATGTCACTGCCTTAAGCAGTGATTACTATCGTTTTGACCCAGTACGCCACCGCCTAGTAGGTGAAAACTCTGGGCGTAAATATGGCTTAGGCGATCCGATTACCGTGCAAGTAGCCCGTGTTGATTTAGATGAGCGCAAAATTGACTTTGTACTGCCCGAAGGACAGGATAATGCCTCCTCTAAAAAGCCACGTAAAAAGAAAAAATCGTAATGAGCAAATCCCTGATTTACGGCATTAACGCGGTCGAAAGCGCGTTAAATCATGATGCAGAAAACCTCGTGCGCGTGTGGATAGACAAACGCACGCGTAATGAACGTATTCTCAAACTACAACCGCTGCTGAAAACAGCGGGCATTAGCTGCGCCTTAATTGACCCTACTAAACTGGATGAAATGGCAGGGCGCGATAATCGGCATCAAGGTATTGTCGCCGAATACAAAAGCGCTAAAGAGTATGACGAAAATGATTTATACGACCTACTCGACCGCTTAGACGAGCCTGCCTTTTTATTGATTTTGGATGGCGTGACCGATCCGCATAATTTAGGGGCTTGTTTACGTACCGCCGAAGGTGCGGGAGTACATGCGGTGATTGCTCCGCGTGATAATGCGGTGGGATTAACCCCCACTGTGCGCAAAGTCGCATCGGGGGCCGCCGAGTTAGTCCCATTTATGAGTGTGACCAATTTAGCGCGTACTATGAGCACCCTACGCGAGCGCGGCATTTGGATTACTGGCACCAGTGATAGCGCGACTAAGGATTTATATGAAGCGGATTTAACCGGAGCGGTGGCTTTGGTTATGGGTGCAGAAGGCCAAGGGATTCGGCGTTTGACAGAAGAAAACTGTGATTTTTTAATCAGCATCCCTATGCGTGGTAAAGTATCGAGTCTTAATGTATCGGTCGCCACAGGCGTGTGTTTATATGAAGCCCTACGCCAGCGTCGCCCTAAACTCTAGCCTATTGTAATCACTCTCTAACCCTGTGAGCCGAGTTTCATCATGTATCAACTAACTAATCATGAATTAACCGTCGACATTCTAGACCCGATGGCTGATCAAGCCCGTTTTGGAGTGCGGTACTGTACCGGCGGCTATATTTATCAAGTGACGGATGATCAAAAAGGAGCATTGCTCACGGGGCCTACCTATCCTGATAGTTTTAATTGGTTTGATGGACAAGGTATTCCGGATGCCTTTAATTGGTCGCCCTTGCGTCAGCCACAGGGATCGGATAGTGAGGTTTATATTATTGGGATTGGGCGTTGTGATTTGACGACTAAGCAGGTGCTAGAATTCTGTCAGTGGGATATTGAGGCGAGTCCTACGGCTATTCAAATGAAGACTCACCCGACTTTTGCTGAGTTTGATTTTACCTTACAACGCACTGTTACCTTGAAAGAGCGCACCGTGCGTTCACACACCGTCATCACCAATCATGGGAATACCTTTATTCCTATCGCTTGGTTCCCGCATCCTTTTTACCCTCAGCCCAAGACGAATGAGCTATGCCGTTTGAGCATTCCGCTGTCTATGCCAGAGAATGAGGGCTATGTGATGGCTGACAATGGTTTTATTACGCGCAAAGCTTGGCCTGAGCAAGCAGGGTTTTATCAAGCCTTAGATCATCAGGCGCAAAACCCGGTCACAATTACCCAGCGCCATCCGGTATTGGGTATGGTGAGTGCGAGTTGTAGTTATGTCCCCACCTTTTTCCCAATCTGGGGGAATCAAAATACCTTTTCATGGGAACCGTTTTTTGAACGTATTATTGCACCGAGCCAAAGTTTAAGCTGGTGGATTGATTATGACTTTTGAGTGCTGGCCAGCACAAGAGTAAGCGTACTAGGTACGACTTACTCATAACACAAGTGGTTAATTCAATAACGAGATTTTAAGCTTTTGTATTTCGTCTTCAGTAAGTCCTGTTAGCTCCGCAATCTCAGCAACTTCAAAAGCACCTTTGCTAATAAGTTTCTTAGCCATTTCAGTCGCTTTGATTTGAGCACCTTTTTCAAGCCCCTGCTCTATTCCTTGCTCTAGCCCTGCTTGTAAGCCCCACCGATAGGTGGAAAAACGAGTGACATCAACTTGGGTTAGCATGTGTTTAGCCTCATCTAGTTGTGTTTGTAAATCGCGATTGTCCGCGAGGGTTTCTAACATTTCGTAGTAGTTACGAAATTGGGCTTCATTATCGCCAGTTAACTCTTTCAAGCGCCTGACAATGTAGTTGACGACCTCTTGTGTCGGGCGTACTTTGAAATCACATAAAATAGCGAGTACTAAAGCCTCTGGAGTGTCTTGTGCTAATAATAAACTGCAATCCACCGTGTGCATATCCAATACCCGATATCGGTAGTGAAAATCAGGCAATGCTAACTCGTTAGGCATGTTTAGACGTGCTTTACCGATGTAAACCAAATACTGATAAATGGGTTCGTTTGGATGCAGTAGCAAAATATCGCTGACATAACGCAACATCCGCACAGGCATACTCGCATCATTGGCATTTTGTATTTCAACATGCAGGATAAATTGCTCGCTTGTTTGACGTTTGCGCATTCGAGCCACCATATCGGCACGACGCACCTCAATGCGTTGTTGTTCAGTTTGGAGTAACTCTACCGAATCATGCTCCACATCGAGATGTAACAGGATATTAGCAATATCGGCGGCTAAGTGTTGTAGCACATCTTTACTGACAATGTCTTTTTCAGCCATAACTTAAATTAGGTAGTAATATTAGAGTTATTATAGCACTGATTTAAATGTAATAATTGTATTTTTTATTTGCACAAGGCCTTCTAAGATCTGAAATAGATATGATAATATCAAACATATCTATTTATTAATTACAAAAAATCATGAATATCACTTTAAAAATCACTAGCTTACTCGGCCTTCTACTATTTGGATTTCTGCTGTTATTAATACTTACCTCTCCCGACACTATTGAAGAATCTGCAAAAGGCTTCGTCAGATATCAGATTGAAAAAGAAGTACAAGCTAAGCAAGAAATAATAAGTCAATCTACCACCGCAGAAAAGGCTCTCAATATTGCTACTAAGCTCGGCTTTGAAAAGGAAAAAACCCAGCAAGATCTTAATAATAAACTACCCGAAAAAAATCGCTGCTACGATCGCATCTATGTGTGGTTATAACTGTGAGAAGAAAAAATTACTCGCCGAATCAATAGCCTCAGGCTATAGGGAACGCATCAAAAATATCCAAATTGCTGAACATACCTTGGGTGATATTATAAAAAATAAATATATCGCGATTCTGGATAGTTTAAAAAATGATTTGCAAATATTTCTGGGGGCTAATGTCGCAATGTTTTTTATTTTATTTATTCTATCACTTATTAAGCCTAGTGCTACCTCGCACTTATTCTTACCTGGTTTGCTACTACTGATTGCAACAGTGCTATCTTCCTGCGTATATATCTTTGGTCAGAATTGGTTTTATACCATACTCTATAATGACTATATGGGTTTTTGGTATTTAGCTTATATCGCCGTTATTTTTGGGTTTCTGCTGGATGTGTCTTTGTTTAAAGCTAGAGTTACGACAGAGGTAATCAATACTATCTCTAATCTGATAGGTTCTACTTTTTCGCTCGCTCCCTGCTGATAGGTATTTTACAAATCCTCAACCAATCTTATTAGAAATATTAATGAGCAGATTAATAATATTCCTAGATGATGAAAATATTGCGCAGAAATACACAATTACTTTTTACTAGGTACTTATTTAATTATATTTTTACGGTAACATCGTCTTAACTTCCGAGGGGAGAGATTCGGGAGCCTTCATTCATCATCTTAACGACTAGGAGGATAAGATGAGTCAAGTGATAACCAATACCTATGCCAAAGGTGTGGAAAAACTGCCATTGGTATTCAAAGACATGCGGCTAGCCTTTGTGCTACTGGTAGTCTGTTTTGCGGCTTGGGGTGTTGCTGCCAATATGACCGACCCACTGGTCAAAGTATTCAGTAAAATTTTCACCATGAGCACCCTACAAGCCTCATTAGTACAATTCTGCTATTACGGTGCCTATTTCTGCCTCGCCATTCCGGCTGCTTTTATCAATGAACGCTACTCCTATAAGGTCGGGGTTTTAACCGGACTAGGCTTAGCTATTGTGGGAGCCTTTATGTTTTATCCCGCAAGTAGCAGCATGACCTATGGCTTTTTCCTAGCAGCACTCTTTACCCTAGCCGCTGGATTATCCATTTTAGAAACCTCAGCCAATCCATTCGTCATTTCTATGGGGCCTGAAGGTAATGCCACCCAACGTTTGAATTTAGCACAAGCGTTTAATCCGGTCGGTACCAATTTGGGGGTATTTCTGGCTGCTATGTTGATTCTGCCTAATCTGCACTCAGCTACGGGTGAGGAACGCGCTAGCATGGCACCGGAAGCATTACGCGCCATTCAATCAGCGGAACTCAATGCGGTCATGACACCTTATGTGGGGATGGCATTTGCGCTGATTCTGATCTGGGCCTGCATTGCACTGGTCAAAACCCCCAATACCCGTGAGCAAAGCGCCACTACTTGGAGCGGTATCCATTTTGGAGCTACCTTTAAGCGCTTAATGGCTAATAAATACTATCGCTTTGGTGTAATTGCTCAGTTCTTTAATGTGGCGGGTCAAACTTGTGCTTGGACTTTTACTATTCAGTATGTGATGGCAGCGATTGGTGGTAACGAAGCTCAGGCCGGTATGTACCTGCAATACAGTCTGATTCTGTTTTTACTGTCACGCTTCCTCATGACATGGCTCATGGGCTATATCCGCCCTACTCAACTCCTATTAGGCATGGCACTGTTTGCCTCTACTATGTGCGCGATTGCCGCTTTGAGTCCTAATATGTTAGGGGTCTTCGCTGTTATGTCCATTTCGGTAGGCTTGTCTTTAATGTTCCCAACTATTTATGGTGTGGCACTGCAAGGACTAGGAGATGATACTAAGTTTGGCGCGGCAGGTTTGGTCATGGCGATTCTAGGGGGTGCCTTAATGCCACTGGTGCAAGGTGCTCTGATTGATACCTATGATGCAGCATTCTCTTATATTGTCCCCTTAGGCTGCTTCTTAGTAGTAGCAGGTTATGCCGTGTTTGAACTGAAAAACAAACGTCCAGCCGTACAATAAGCATCCACGACTAGTTGAAATATTTTGTAAATAGCCGGTTACTCACTTTCTAAGCATTTAAGTTATTTAAATCATGTAACCGGCAATCTACTGACTAAAACGCTTGGAAGTAGACTCAACTACTCTATAATCGCCGCTCCTTGCAGACGTTCTGCATATTTTAAAAATTTTCCCTAGGGGCAGTGAATTGAAAACAGGCTATAACATTTCTAAACAAGCAGGCCAACTCCTTTTAGTCTGGGCTTTATTAGGGAGCACTGTAGCTGCTCAAGAACCAACACCAGCCGACCAATATAATAGTGCTAAGGATTGTGATTATCTTGCCTCGCAAGCTGAGCAAGCTACGTTTGTTCTGTATTTGCCAACACAAGAGAAGTGGCTAGTATGTAATCAAGCGCGTGCAGAGCAACCTGTACTGCCAGCCTCTACCTTTAAAATTCCTCATGCACTAATTGCCCTTGAAACAGGTGTTATCGAAGATGAATTCAAGCAAGAACAATCGGATGGAAAAACACGCGCCGTACCCGTGTGGAATCAGCCGACTAGTCTTGCTAGTGGAATGACAAACTCTACCGTGTGGTTTTATCAGCGCTTAGCTGAGCGGATTGGTATTCAGAAAGAACGTGAATGGTTACAACGCTTGGGCTATGGCAATGCGGACATGGGTAAGGATACTGAATTAACCACTTTCTGGCTTACTGGAGCGCTGCGTATATCAGCTCTTGAGCAGGTTCGTTTTATTGACCGACTCCGCCGTCATGATCTGCCTGCCTCTGTTGCAAACCAAAACCGCGTCGCCGCTATGATGGCAGGTCGCATCAGTCCTGACAGCGATGCCGTTTCTAAACTACATGCAAAAAGCGGAGCCGTTTTACCTATCGGAACCGACGGCGACATTAGCAAAGGCGTAGCGGCTGAGCAGATGCTTGCAGGTCTTGATCAAGTGGGCTGGTATGTTGGCTGGGTAGATCGATCAGATGAAAAGGGAGGGGATGCTGTTTTCGCCCTTCATCTAGTGATGTCCACCCCAGATGCATTGGCTAAAAGAAAAGCTCTCGCTGCTTATATGTTGCAAGCCAATGGTGTAGCGACTGAAAAAGCAGAGTAAGGTAAACTAGATACTTGAATCGGCTGGAACAATAAAAAACTCCATGTTATAGCTTGGCTTGGAGCATTTAATAACAGTGGCTTAGCTGCACAGCCGTTAGAAAAGCGAAGCAATGGCTAAATAGGGTGGTTTAATTCACTTTATGACAAAAATTTTTGATAAAACAATAATGTAGATACAAAAAGTGCTATTAATGTTCACTCTAGCATATCTCGCACTTGTTGTTGGAGCGATGGCGCAAGCCTTAATCCATGAGTAATTGCTTGATCTAACATCGCCTGAGCTGTCTGAGTATCTATAAGCTTGCTACGGTGCGCCTGTATCAGCAATCCGGCAAACCCTGTGATACGAATGCCGAACTGCTTAGCAATCTGTCGACCTTTACGCTCATCAATAATCAAAGGCAGATTAAGACTAGCCGCTAACTCGATAGCATTTGCTTCTCCTGCATCTAACAATAGTAAAAGAGCTGTAAGACGCTTTGAAGTGGCTACATCCACCACAGTAAAACAAGGTAGAGGTTCTAGTAGTTGCTTGATATGAGGTGAGCCTGCCTGCAACTCAGCTAATACTACAGCAGGTATCAAAATTTGATCAAATAGCTTACATAATAGTTCTAATGCCGCTAACTTCTCCAACACAATCAAACTCGTGGTGTCACTCACAATGACAGATTTCATGCCACAAACAGCTCATCTAGTGTTTGCAAATCCTCTTGTAAATCATAATCAGCAAAAGGAATATTAAGCTCCCCCAGTAATTCTAAGGTGGCATGTTTAGTTTTTCCTAATACCTTACCCAATTGCCCAAGGCTCAAATCACCACTTTGAAAAGCTTTAAGCGCCATCCAATTTTTCAGCCCGTTTTCGATTAGCTGATCACTAAAAGGTAATGCAACACCTAAAGGCTCACCGCGTCGGGTGATAAGCATATATTCATTATTTTGTAACAAATGGCTTAACTTACCAGGGTTAGTTTGTAATTCTTTAATGCCCATGACGTACATAGCAAATCACCTTGTACTGATATTACGGAGTACTTAAGTATAGCACACTTATCCTACCCGCTTTATGACTCTATCGAATCACCTTCTCCTACGTAGCTAGTAGCTTTTTACCCCTGATTTCACTATCGTTCTAGGCATTTTTTAGAGATGGAGATTTCTATATGCCTTATATTAGAAAAATTGCGTCCTATTCGATGGTAGGTAGCATTGGTGCTGTGATTATGGCGAGTTTACAAGGCTGTGGTGGCGATCAACCCCCACCACCGCCCGAAAAACCCAAGCAAGAGACGATTTCACAGGCGACTAGCGATAAAGAACAAACTTTTGTATTACTGCTCAAACAAACTGCAGCGAATCCAGACACTTACCAGCTCACGGAAAAAATTCCCTCTAGCTCAGGCACTAAAGCCATTGTCACGGGACTCGACGGTAAAGAGCGTGTTTTAACCGAAGAAGAACTCAAGAAAATTGCCGAAGAAGAAGCCAAACGCGTCGAAAATGGCAGCTCTAATCTCACAAAACCTGTGGCTGAAAATCAGGGTTTAAGCTTAGGTGAAACTATTTTAGCCTCAGCCGCCGGGGCTTTAGTGGGTGGCATGATTGCTAATAAGCTGATGGGTAACTCTAACTATCAACAACATCAGCAGCAGCAAAATACTCGCGCTCAATCCACCATGAGCAGTTCTCGTACACCGGGGGCTAGCAATACCAATAGTGCGACTAAACCCTCGACCACCCAACCGCGCAGTGGTTTCTTTGGTGGGGGAAGCAACTCGTCTAGTAGTTCCTCAGGTAGCCGTTCACCTGCTGGCTCGGCAGGAGGCTGATTCATGATTAAAACGGAAAAAGTGCAAGCCATTAGCAATCAGCTCATGGAAGATGTGGGCATGAATTGGCATACCGACCCAGATGGCACGCCCTACATCACCGATGAAATTGTGCCTGTTACCGAAGCAGAAGCGGACGCTTATTACACCGCCGTGAATGAGCTTTATGACATGTATGTCGAGGCTGCACAGTATGTGATTGATAATGATCTCTTTTTTGAATTAGATATTCCTTTTAATCTGATTAATCCTATTAAACGCAGTTGGGAAAATGATGATCGCCATATTTATGGGCGCTTTGATTTAGCCGGTGGCATTGATGGTTTGCCGATTAAATTAATTGAGTTTAATGCCGACACTCCAACTAGCCTATTTGAAACGGCAGTGGTGCAATGGGCCTTACTCAAAGCGAATGGTATGAATGAAGATAAACAATTTAATAATGTTTATCAGGCCATTGGTAATAGTTTTCGGCGCATGATTACGGGTGAAGAAGAACCCGATACGTTTAATGAGTATTATAATTATCAAAATATCCTATTCTCATGCATGAGTAATCTACCTGAAGATGAAAGCACCACGCGCTTTTTACAACAAATAGCTAGTGAAGCAGGCTTTCAAACCGATTTTTGTTATATGCATGAGGTAGGTTTTCAGGAAGAAGCCGGTATTTTTAATCCTGAAGGTACACGCTTTGATTATTGGTTTAAATTGTACCCTTGGGAAGATATTGCGCTACAAAACGATGGTATTGTAGGCATTTTAGATGATATTACCCGTAATCAATTAGGGACTATTTTAAACCCCGCTTATACCCTTATTTTCCAAAGTAAAGGCATTATGAAAGTGCTTTATGAACTATTCCCTGATTCGCCTTATTTATTAGAAACACGTTTTGAACCCTTACAAGGTAAAAAACAAGTCGCTAAAAAAATGTTTGGGCGTGAAGGGGCAAATACTACGATTCTCGATGCAGCAGGCAAAGCACTGCATAGTATTGGTGGTGAATACGAGCGTTATCGCACGGTCTATCAAGAGTTTGCTCAGATGGCTAAAGATGCTGAAGGTCGCACTTATCAGGCCGGGGTCTTTTTTGCATGGGAAGGCTGTGGGTTAGGCTTTAGACGGGGCGGTGAAATTCTCGATAATATGAGTAAATTTGTGAGCCATAGGATTATTTAAATTACTTTTAGCGATCGTGATTTAAAGAAGTTGAATCACGATCCTTCATCCTCTAATGGAATCCCTTCTACTCCCGCATAAATATCCCCCACCAGTAGGATTGTTTCTGGACATGGCAAGGTAATACGCTGTGCTAGCTCCGTAAACCGTGCTACACCCCACGCACCTTCCGCATCTCGATAATATAAAGTGACCTGCACCTTATCCTGTGCCACAACCAAATAAGCTTTTAAGGAGGCCAGTTTCTGATAGGCCAATGCCTTTTCAGTATAATCCCGCCACTCGGTCGATTTAGAAGTCACCTCGACAATCAAACAAGGCTGGCTAAGATAATAAGCGTGATTCTCTGCCTCACAACTAACAATGACATCAGGGTAATAATAAGCTTTTGATTTTTCGGCATAGACTTTCACATCAGCCAAATGAATTTCACAAGCACTCCCCTGTGCGGCTAAGCGCAACTGAAAAGCCGTATTAAAAGCAATCGTACTATGCCGCCGACTCGCACCAGCCATAGCATAGAGCTTACCTGCCACATACTCATGACGCACTGTAGCGAGTTGCTCACCCGCTAAATAAGCCTGTTCGGTGATGCGATCCTCTGCAACTTTTGTCGCCAACATAACCTAACTCTCATAACAACCTATGTGCCCAGTATAGCGCAACTAACCATGCTAAAGCATAATTAAAAGCTTAAAGCATTAAAAACCTACGGAATGCCACCTAGCAAACAGACGGGTATTTAAACTTTAGACAATGTGGTGAAATTCTCGATAATAGGAGCAAATTTGTGAGCCATAGGATTATTTAATTAAGATTAGTATGGTAGTTCAGCCCTTATTTAACTGGCTATTATTTTATACAATTCATTGCTCATTATCCAGCACTCTAATTAATATAACTTTAGAGTGCTTTAAATTTTCTATTAGTCTAATCATAAAAAGTTCTTTATAGTTTTAATTGGCTTAAACAATTATTTACTTAAATAAGGGGGTTTTTATGAGAGTAAAACATATCATTATAGGATTAGTTACTGGACCTCTCTTGCTACTGACTGGCTATGTCCTCGGCGCTAGAATCGCAGTAGCGCACCTAAAGCAGCAGGAAATAGCTAATGAGTTACAGTCTAAAGCCTTAAATACGTTGGGTTATTTAGAGTATCATGAGGGTAATTTTAAAGTTACAGACTCACTTAAGTCAGAAGTACAAACTCTTTTAGCATCACCTGGCTGCTCTTTAGCCAATCAGTCTTTTTCTGCTTATTTATATGATTTCAATAATAAAAAAATAGTTTGGAATAGCATTGAGCTTCAAAAAAACCCTGCTATTCAAGAGCAAAATCTCCAAACATTCAATGCTAATTTACTAGCAAACTCTGAGTTTAATAGCTATAAAGCAAAAATGACTGAACCCAAAATCAATATATTGACTAATATCAGTGATGGGGCAGTAAATTATTTAACTGGAATACAGTTTCTTCGCTACCCAAAAAACTCCAAAACAACTGATTATATTTTTGTAGCTTTAGCCAAGAATGCTCCCTAACCATGAATAAGGGTAGTTAACGCCTAACTACCCTTTTCCAAACTATTATAAATTTACAAATGACTGAGCCACTGTTGCTGAAATTGCTTTTCGGGCAACTGCCAGACTGCTGTATGTAAACGTGCTAATAGTGCTGAATCTTCTAAAAAGATTTGTCGCTCTGCCTCACTTAAATTCACCGGCCCCATACGTAAGGCACGATTAAATAATTCATTCCGTTGTTCGCGCGTTTTAGCCGATACTTGACGGCGCGGAACATAGGCTAAGTGTTGACGCTGAGCAATAGGGTCAACAATGACGCGCGTAAAAGGATCATGCGTGGTGGCATAACTGCGCTCACTTAAATCTAAATGATTAATAGGAAAGGTTTGTAATACATCCAACGGTTGTTTTAAATCTGGCGTCATAAATAAGGCTGTGTGTGGTGCTAACTCATAACTCGTTAATACCGCAACAGGCGCAGCTAAAATCAATCCGAGTAATACGGGAGAAGTCCACCAAAATGCGACGGGATTCACAACAGCCAATGCCAGTGCCCATAAAAATCCCGGAATCATAATCCAAGCATATTCCCGTAAAGCACTTCCCCAGCTCATACGATAGCCTTCGCGCTGTTGTGTGCCCCAATTCGCGCGTTTTCCCATGAGAATCTCAATCACAAAGCGGCTGTAATACATCATCCGAATTGGAGCGATTAAGATGGATATGAGAGTTTCGGTAACAATTCCCATCCATAAATTAGCCAGCCCGCCAAATAGCTGAGTATAACCTCGCCTAATGACATGAATCACACCAAATAATTTATAGACAAAGAGCAATATCAGCGTAATACCTAAAATGGAATCACTAAAAAAGGAGTCTTCAATAATATCCTCTTGCGGATAAGTCAAAGCGGTAATACTTAATACCACTAACCAAAATAACCAAATTAATGACCCTACATAGGACATAATCCCGCCTAGCATTAAAAAACGCTGCATATGGGGAATATCACGCGACCAGATAATTTGCCAATGCTGTAAATTACCCAAGCACCACCGCCGATCCCGTTTTAATGCATCGGTTAAAGTCGGTGGTGGACGCTCAAAACTGCCATCTAAATCAAAAGCGAGCCACGTTTCCCAGCCGGCACGATTCAATAGTGCTGCCTCGACAAAATCATGGCTGAGAATATCGCCCCCTAAGGCACCACTGGCTGCTAAACGGGGTAAATCGCAATGCTCCATAAAGGCTTGGGTACGAATAATGACATTATGCCCCCAATATTGACTGTCACCCATCCACCAATAATGTAATCCGGCAAAAAATACTGGGCCATATAAACGATTCACAAATTGCTGACTACGGGCAAATAAGGTCTGTAAACCCGTCGCATAGAGCGGGGTTTGAATCAGGCCAATACGCGGATTACGCTCCATCGCGGTGACTAAACGGGCAAAGGTTTCGCCCGTTACGAGGCTATCGGCATCCAGCACAATCATATACTCGTGGTGCTTACCCCAGCGGCGGCAAAAATCCATAATATTACCGCTTTTTTTCTTAATGCGATGGCGGCGATGGCGGTAATGAATCTTGCCATGGGCGTCTAGTTCATCGCATAAATCTTGCCAAGCGGCTCCCTCACGTAACCATTGTCGGCTTTTATCGGAGTCGGATAGCACATAAAACTCAAAATGCTCTAACCAGCCCCCTGCTTGCAAGGATTGATACATGCTTTTAATGCCAGCAAACACATAGGCCACATCCTCATTATAAATGGGTAGTAAAATCGCGGTTGTGCTACGCGTAGAGAGCGGTGGCAAGGGTTCATTAGCAGCCGGCAAGATTCTAAAACGCCCACGGCGCATTAAGACCCAAAGCCCCGTGAGTCCGGTCATAAACCCTAATGCTAACCAAAACAATAATATTGCAAAGGGAATCACAATAAGGCTCTTCCACCACCAGGGCAGTGTTTCAGGCAAATTGATTGCCAACCAAGTAACCGACCAAAGCAGCATTAGGGCAATCATGCCAAAAACGAACATTCGACGTTTAAATGCCGTGTGTCGCCAATTCAATAAAGCAAGGGTTTGCAGCATCAAGCAGCCTACTTATCAGGAATCATTAAAGTTGCCAAGCCATAGAAACCATACCTTTTCTATAGCTAGGTTGAATACTTAGAAACGTTCTAAAACCGCTGCCCGAATACTGCTGCGATTTAAGACAGGGCCGGTTTTAGCACGACGATAACCGGGTTGAACAGCGCTAGGGTGTTGAGACGCTGCTAGTGGCGACAAGTGTGACAACTGCACTTGTACTTCATGAATCAACAGTTGAATTAATTCACGCTCGTCAAGACTAGTGCCATAAGTGGCGGCTAGTTTTAAACAAGCCTTGTCTAAGAGTTGTTGCTGATCATATTCATTCAAACAATGAAATTGGCAATATAAAGTGGCGCGTTGCCGAGCTATCTCCCAGCTACTAGGGGCTTGTACTGACATGATAGTTGTTCCTCAAAACACTTGACTGATTAAATTATGATAGTTAATTGCGCTGACAATATTCAGAAGAAATGGGGTAAACCCACATTTCACTTAAAGGCTGTGCGCCAGCCTTTAAACGGGCAAATACAACCATGGGTTCTTGGCAACGTTCAGGTATAGGTTTAGTCACTATCACTAAACGCTGACCGTGCTTTAAGTAAGGATTCTTTAACAACTGGCTTGATTGTATAAGCAAGTTGTCTGATTGACCTATCTCAATCTCAATTGGTTCAGTGGTTGGTAAAATATCCTTAAAGTCGATAAAAAAACGTAATACCCCCTCTTGATTAGGCAGACTATCAACATTTTTTGTCGCAATACGGGTCGCATGAACCTTACCTAGTTGATGCTGAGGTGGGTCTTGTTGTAACCACGTTAAACGGTATTGCCAATGGGTTTGTGGCTGCTCAGGTTGCCAATAAGCAACCACATTATCCAATACATCCGACTGAGTGGGGAAATGCACTAAACGTACCGCACCCGCACCCCAATCATTCAAAGGTGTTACCCATACATTAGTACGCTCCTGATAATGTGCCTCTAAATCTTGGTAATGATCAAAATTACGATCCCGTTGTAATAAACCAAACCCCCGTAAATGTCTGCTCGCAATCGAGTGCGCGGTAAAATGCGCAGGCTGATACAAAGGATGCCATTCCAATCCCATATTACCGTCTATGAGTAAACCATCAGAATCGTGTACCTCAGGTCGATAATCGCCCATAGGATGCTTTGAATTTTCTCCATGAAAATACATGCTAGTTAGGGGCGATACGGCGACATTCAGCGGTGCATTACGCCAATATAACACCGTATCTACATCTGCTGTTGTTTCGTGACCTGGCTTAATAATAAATTCACTCATCCCTGTGACTGAAGGACTATCCAATAAAGCACATAATGTTAAAGTGCTTGCATTAATAGTAGGCTTTTCTATCCAAAAAGCACGATAATCGGGAAACTCTTCTTGTCCCTCAAGGTCTGTATTAATACCTAGACCACGTACCGATAAACCATAAACTTGATCAATACTGCGCGAACGAAAATAGCTAGCCCCCTGAAACACGAAAAATTCGCTATGAAATTCATCTTTTTTTAGTGGATAAAGAATGCGAAAACCTGTAAAACCCAATTCCGTTTTATCGACCCCAGCCAACAGCTCGGCAGACTCAAAATAGTCGGTTTGAAAGGGTAGGACTTTCGCTTCACCTTGCTCCCAAGTATAGAGTGACACAGGACGTCTAAAGCTCAGTCCGGGGGGCAAAGGCTCTAACTGAAAAGGTAGTTGCTCCTGACGCCAAACCGTTTTTTCCGGTCGAAAACGCAAGTGACGATAACCATCATAATCAAGCTTACGTACAGCGGTTTCATCAATCGCAGCAGGTACTTGATAGGGTTTCGTTGCTAAGAGGCGTGCTTGTTCTTGTACATAAGCCTTACATCCCACGGGCTTTACTGTATCGGGACTTGCATAGCCGTTCATGAGGGTCACTGTATAAATCAGTAGTCCTCTGAGCCACCATAACAATAGTGTTCTAATGAGCACAGCATAACGCTCCATAAGATAGTGAGTTAATGGCTTAAGGGTAAATAAGATAGTGGGTGACAACACGATTGGGTTTCGTAGGCCAAGCTTGTGATTACAAACGGCGCGTATCATCGCATAGCTCTAGTTAGCCCGCTAGTGTAGCGGATGAAAATATTATAGGTTACTCAAACATGCAAACATTTCAAACCTCTAACCCCACACTTGCATCGAGGCGTGACATTTCCCTCGACGTATTGCGGGGCATGATGCTCTTCATCATGGCAATGGATCATTTCGGCGAACCCATTATGAAATATACTTGGGAAATGGCAGGATTTGTCAGTGCGGCGGAGGGCTTTGTATTTTTATCCGGCTTACTAGTAGGCTTAATCTATTCCCGTTATATCAATAAGCCACATTGGCAGCTAGAAAAACGGATTTGGCAGCGGGCAGGAACCATTTATCTTTATCACTGGCTGGCCTTATTAGGTGTTTTCATCTTTACCCTCACGAGCCTTAAACTACAAGCCCCGTGGCAAAGTTATGCTATTGCTATGGAGCAAACTCCTTGGTTGGCATGGTTATCGGGTATGCTATTAATCTATCAGCCCCCTATGTTAGATGTTTTGCCTTTATATGTCAGTTTAATGCTAATCGCCCCCCTAGCCTTGCGTTTAATGGCTCAGGGCAGAATACATTGGGTACTCATAGGTTCATTTGTGATCTGGCTAACCGCACAATGGGATTTAAGAAACTATCTCATTCATCTATTTGCTATTGATAAACTCATTGTAGGCTTAGGCTCATTTGATCTATTAGGCTGGCAATTACTATTTGTATTAGGTATGTCGGTAGGCTTTAAACGTTATCAAAACCAAGGCGCACCTTTGCCTATTGTGCCTAGCGCATGGTCATTTGCATTGGTTATGGTGATTGGCTTGTGGCTCTTGCGTCACCACTATATTCAGACCGGTTGGTTAGAAGCTTATGCACATACGGATAGAGAAAGCATTGCGTGGTTACGCTTAATTAATTTCTTGGCGCTTGCCTATGTGATTGCTGGTATAATGCAGGGTTTGATGCGCTTTGTGCCGCAGTTTTTTAATCTGGGTTTTGTGCGTTGGTTGGCATTTTTAGGGCAACATTCGTTACAAGTATTTGCTTTTCATTTAGTGCTACTGTACTGCTATATCCCCTTTCGTTGGGGTGAGTATGGTCTAACTGATTGGCAAAAAGCGGGAGTATTAGTATTATTTTTAGCGAGCCTTACCTTACCAGCTTGGCTACATCAACGTTCCCAAGAACGGCAACGTAGCCAAGTGTCTGTAAAGGCCTCAAACTACACATAGGAGTGACGGGTCGTCATAGTTCCATGTTGAGCTTGGGGAGTTTCTAGTGGTTTACGTGTTACTGCCACTTCAGGTTGAGCAGTGTTCACTTGAGCCACTTGAGCTTCTAATGCTTCAGCCGTTTTCCAAGGAAACGCGCTAGTGCCTTGCTCTAATAGCTCACGGCTCATGCCAAGATCCGCTAATACACGATCATTGAGTTTTAACAGTTGTTGGCGAGTATAGGTACGTTCGATCAATTCTAAACCATGACGAACTGTAGTGGTGATTAAACTTAATATTGTCATTTCGATATTCCTTATATAGGGTTAAACTATTTATTTTTTTTCTTTCTACGCCTATAAGTCTAGTCGCTTTATTGCACTGCAACAAACGACTTATTTCAAGGTATCATGTTAGAAAAACTAAATCATCGCACACTAAGAACTACCGACTGACCAACGCATTATCAAGCTTTGTAATAGGTCTGCATTGAGTGCATCGGGCAAAATAATAGCACTGACATACCCCAGCTTAGGATGAGTGAACCCCAGAATCACGACCCACCGTTTGACAAAGCTTTGCTTGGCTAAGGCAACGGTCTGCCATGGTGAGTCCGTACCTACTTGGATCTGCCACTCACCTGACTCTAGCCAACGAATAGCGTGAATCGAACGCATAGAGCTATGCCAATATTGCAACTTTAACGAGCGCCAAGCCGAAATACCCACGACTATTGCCATGAGTATACGAATCCATAAGGGAAAAGCAGGCGTGCTCAATGCTATTATGGCAACCAACAGATGTATGCCCACAATAAAGCTCAACAAGTAGCGCGAAGGCTTCAGCGTAAGCTCGATAGTTTGGGTAAAACGATTGTTATCCACACCCGACTCCTCCCTGAGTATCCTCTCATTAACACACTAAACTACGCAGCAGGGTACGGACTCGCCCCATACTTTGCGCTAAATTAGCGTAGATTTCGTCCATAGTAATCAGTTGCTCACTCTTACCTGCCGCCCAATTAGCCACCACATTACAACTGGCATAACATAAACCCAGCTCCCGTGCTAACGCAGCCTCTGGCATCGCCGTCATACCCACCACATTACAACCATCCCTCTCCATGCGCTGAATTTCAGCCGCTGTTTCCAAACGAGGGCCTTGGGTAGCGCCATAAGTGGCTCCATCAATTACCCCTAAACTCTTACCGGCTACAAGTAAGGCTTGACGCAGTTCTTCACAGTAAGGCTTAGAAAAATCAATATGGGTAACCTTTTCCAAACCCTCATCAAAATAGGTATGTTTACGCCCATAGGTATAATCAATAATCTGATTGGGAATGACTAATGCTTGCGGCTGCATAGCCGGGGTGATACCTCCTACGGCGGCGATGGCAACCACCTTTTCCACCCCAATACTTTTGAGCGCCCACATATTCGCGCGGTAGTTGATTTGATGTGGAGGGATGGTATGGCTATAGCCATGACGCGCTAAAAACACTATGCGGTGCTCACCAATCCGACCGTGGGTAATTTGCCCGGATGGTTCGCCATAAGGGGTATGTACGACTTCCCGATGGATAATCTCTAAACCCTCCAGAGCTGTTAAGCCTGTGCCCCCGATAACCGCAAAATCAATATAATCAGTCATTATTATTCTCCAGCAGCGTAGATACCATCAGCATTACGCCAATATTCTTTATAATCCATACCAAACCCAAATACATAGCGGTCTGGAACTTGTAGGGCACAAAAATCCACTTGAGCCTCAGGATTACGACGATTATGAATTTTTTCAATTAAGACCGCGACGCGCACCGAAGCTGGCTCTTGAGCCTGACACCAGCGCACAATCTCACGCAAGGTATGCCCTTCATCTAAAATGTCATCAACTAATAATACATGCCGCCCTTTCAGACTATTTTGTGGACGGCACAGCCAATGCACATCAGCCGCCCCCGCTGTCTCACCGCGATAGCGAGTGGCATGCAAATAATCCACCTGTAGCGGAAAAGGTAAATGTGCTAATAAATGCCCCGCCGTGACTAACCCACCATTCATCACACAAATAAAGAGGGGATCTTTATCCGCTAATACCGCAGTAATATCCGCCGCTAAAGATTTAATAGCAGCTTGTACCGCTTCTGCAGAATGCAAACACTCGGCGTGTTGCATGGCTGTTTGGGCTTGTTCGACTGTAATGCTCATAAACTCACTCCGCAAAAGCTTAACAGCATACCGTGAGGCTTAAGCGCTCTCAATCTCTAAGCCACCTTTTACCCTAAAGTACTCATTAAATGATGGGCTTGTTGCCATTGTGTACTCTGCAACAGCGCAGTATGGTTCATAAAGGGCTTACCCTGCATGGCTTGAATGCGTACTTGTGAAGCCGGTGGGACGGTATATTTCAGATGTTCCAAAATATCAATAATCCCCTCCCGTCGATTACAGGCCATAATCATGTCACAGCCTGCGGTTAAAGCAGCCTGAGCACGCTCCGCGTAACTCCCCGCGACAGTCGCCCCTTCCATACTGAGATCATCACTAAAAATTAAACCCTGAAAGCCTAACTCTTGACGCAAAATCGTTTGAATCCAATAACTAGAAAAACCAGCCGGTTTAGGGTCAACCTTTTCATAAATCACATGAGCCGGCATCACCGCATTCAATCCAGCCTGAATCAGCTTTTTAAAGGGCTGAATATCATCCTGCTGAATTTGCTCAAGACTGCGCGAATCAATCGGAATCGCGTGATGTGAATCCGCTTCAATAAAACCATGCCCCGGAAAATGTTTGCCTGTGGAAGCCATGCCTGCCTCACGCATGCCTTGGATATAATCCAGCGCTAATTCACTCACAATAGTCGGATCACGATGTAAAGAGCGATCACCAATCACTAAGCTCACGCCATAATCCAAATCCAATACCGGGGCATAGCTAAAATCAATATCTAACGCCCGCAACTCAGCCGCCATTAACCAACCGGCTTCTTTAGCCTGAGCTTTAGCCTGTGCGGGATTGATAGCATAATACTCACCTAAACGCCGCAAGGAAGGAAGGCGCGTAAACTCGCCACGAAAACGCTGTACCCGCCCACCTTCATGATCAACCGATAACAATAAACGCCGCTTGGAGGCTGCTCTGATCTGAGCAATGAGCGCTTTTAATTGTTCTATTGATTGATAGTTACGACTAAAAAATATAATCCCCCCGATCAAGGGATGATTCACTAGCTCCCGCTCTTCTGCGCTTAACTCTACCCCAGTGAGATCAAGCATTAATGGCCCTAATTCCATACCCTGCACCTTTTTAATTAACCTGTAATGGCATAGCATGATACAAGATTAAGCAAGTGATACTGCATGCTACCTGAAATAAGGCTTTGATAGGGGGGTGAGATGACAGTAATCGGGTATTTCTCGAACCAGATTAATTATGCTTGCTTTTTGATAAGTGCAATATTAGAATATTCTAATATATTACATTATCAATTTTTTATGACGCTAGAGGCTTCATTATGAAACACATTAATATCGCTTTATTGGTTGCTTTATTAGCAACGGCTGGTACAGCTAGTGCAGATTTCTTCAATGGCTTTGATAATGGTGACGGCAATGGAACCGCAACCGGTCAGGGCAATACACAAGGTTCTGCAAATGCTCAGGGTCAAGGCACTGGCAATGGTTCTGGTGATGCTCGTGGTTGGGGACGTGGGCGTGGTACGGGCGATGGTGAAATGGACTTCTCGCTCAACTTTAAAGGTAAAGGTAATACCGATATGAATGCCGATACCTATGGGCAAGGCCGTGGCAATACTCGTGGTAATCTTTATGGTTTAGGGAATGGCTATGGTAACGGCTATGGCTACGGTACAGGTAATACTAGCGGTTATACCGGCGGCTACCCCTATGGTGGTGGTTTTAACCCCTACGGCAGCTACCCTTATGGTGGTGGTTATAACCCCTATATGATGCCCATGCCCGCTCAACCTATGATGATGCCGCAAATGGGCGCTCCCATGATGATGCCACCAGCCGGTGCTATGCCAGCAATGCCAACGCCAAACTTCCAAGCTCAGCAACAACAATTGCAGCAACAACAGCAACAGTTAGAAGCGCAACGTCAGGCTTTCATGAAATATATGGAGGCACAACAACGCCAACTAATGCAAGCTCAACAAGCCCTGCAAGCAGCTCAAGCCCCTACTCCTGCAGCACCTGCGGCAGCGGCACCTGCTACAACAACTGAAACGCCAGCCGCCACTCCTGCACCTGCGGCTGAAACACCTAAAGCGCAATAAATGCTTATTGGCTAACTCTCACTACCTGTTAAGTATTAACAGGTAGTAGTTGCCAGCGTTGTTTTAATTGCCCTTTTAAATCCTGCAAGGCTTGGCGTTCTGCCTCGACAAAAACTGTCTGTTTTAACATAACCGTTAAAAACTCCAGATGCTCGCTTACAAAGCGAATTCTACGCGGGGGTGCTCCGCGTTCTAGTGCCTTTTCATAATATTGAATAATAGTCGCTAAATTAGGCTGACTATCAGGCATTAAATAATGCACTAGCAATACCTCGGCTTGATTCACCGCCGTTAAAAACGTAGGGGCATGCTGTTCCTCACTATTAGCCTCCGCCTCGGCGCGCGCTAGCCATTCTGTTAAAATACCCCAATCGCCCTCGGTCAGTAATTGCTCTTGACGATGATAACGCACTAAACGGCAGGTCAACCAATTGACCAAGGGATAAGGGGCAACTTGCCGCTTGCTATTCCAAAACTCACTATGCGCCCGCCAATAAGCGGCCTCCATCAGTTTTAGCGTATGGGTTTGGGCTTCATTTTGCTCCATCATACTAAGGCGTTTGAAATACTTAGCACGCTCTTCTAAACGGTTTTGGGGCTGCCCTAATGTTGAGCCATTAATAAATCCGGGGGGTGGCGTTACCACTTGCCCTAATTGATCTAGCCAATCGAGTATTTTTAGCGCTTCTGCCATTAGCTCCTGAGCCGTAGTGGCAATAGGATTATGCTCTAATAAGGCTGGAGATTGATGGAGTTGCAACCCATACGCCGTTAAGACACTGACTAAATCATCCCAAGTACTCATGAGATACTCGGCTTTTTCGGCATAGAGGGCTTGTTTATAGGCTTGCAATGCTTGGGGAAACTGATCTAGCTTGCTATACACCCGCCCTAATCGACTTAATAAACCAGCCTCTTTTAGCCAATCGGTGGGTGTTACTTGGGCAATTAAATTAACCTTATTGAGTAACCATTGATACTCACCTAGGCGCAAACTATCGGTAGCATTGATTAAATTATCCAGCTCAGTACTGACCTCAATGGGCGCTATATACTGCGGAACATCGCTATACTCACTGCTATCCTCACCCAAGGCATTGCTTTGTACTAAGCGATAGTCTGGATCACCATAACATTGATAGGCTCCCCAAGTATTAGAATTGGGGTAAACTCGCCACGTATCACGCCGTGCTTGTAATACCGCATCACCAAAACGGCACCCTGTTAATAATGCTCGATAACAAGTTTCTGCAAATAAACGTGCGGCTAAGTCACTAATTGCCCAACCGGCTACAATGACAACTCTCACCCCCATAGCAATCAGGCTTTCTGCAAAGCTGGCGGCAAATTGATGGCGCTCTTCTGTGCTTGCTTGGCTTAAGCTACTAACCTCTTGATCGACTTTGCCCAAATGGCAGCAGTTGACAAATACCAATTCGGGGACTTGGCGCATTTGCTCAATTTCAACGGCGGTTAGAAACTCATTATCACCAATCACCATCCCCGTCACTAACTCACCATCACCACGGTTATAGTGATAGACGCCATGTCCTGCTAAATGCAGAACCCGTACTTCACGATTATGCAGAGCACAAATAATCGATTCAGCCGTGCTCTCAACTTCCCGCACCACTTCATTAAAGCCATATTGCTCTAATAAATTAGCCACACTGTGAGCCTCTTGCCGTGCTGCCGATAGACGTGGCAATAGAGTAAGGACAGGATCTCCCACCACCAAAGCTGAGCGCCCACTGGGATTTAATACCACTTGCCTAAATTGTGTGGTTTGTAATTGGCGTACTAATCCGGTGCGTACCGCTAGCGGAATCTGGTCTGGATCTTGGCGATCTTGTAATAACTCCCAAGGATAAGCAGCGGCCTCACTATTGAGGACTAATACCCAATGCTCAGAGTGTAATGTTTGCTCTTTTAAAGCATTAGGTAATAGCATTTCAAACAATACTTTACCCACCTCGCAACTCTCCGCCGTTGTTGCTTGGTTAATCGCTTTGGAGACAAATTGATCGACTAATTGACGTTGTGTGGGCTGTAAAATCGCTTCAGCCCGCGCCCGCTCGGTCAACACTAAAAAGCTTAAACCCTGCATGCCCCCTATAATTTGCAAACGCTGCCACCAGCCACTAGCCTCACTATACACCACCCGACTATAGCCGCCGGGTAGATTACGTACCCAACTACTGAGACTAAAATCATTCTGAAACTCGCCTTGCTGCACTAATTCTTGTAAGTGCTTAGCAGCCTCAATAGCTTTGTCGGCATATAGCTCGACTAGTTCTAATGATTGAAAACGTAGCGCAGTTTGACTGCCTGCGAGTTTAAGTAAAGCCGTATTGGCTGCTTGCACCGCCCGCAAAATCGCAAGCAAACCCTCGCGCAGGCTTAAACCACTAGCCTGAGTACCGATTAATAAGCTACTGATATTCAATGCCTTAGTAAAATGCCCGGCATCGCCTAAAGCGTGTATCATAGGCATTTGACTCATGGCATAACGTAATAAGCCCTGAGCAAACGTCTGGGTGAGTGCTTGAGTAGTGAGTTTACCCGCTTCACCTAAGCCAATAACCAAAGCACCTGCCGGTTGCTTGCCAGTATTTAAAATCAAATCGGCTGTATTCAAAGCCGCAGGATAGATACCTAAACGGTGTAATTCTCGTAAACGCCCATTTAAACGCTGATCCAAAGCACTTTCAGCACTGACAATCCCATTACCCTCATAATGCCCCACCACTAATATGCGGCTCACATGCTCCAGATTTCCCTGAGTAACCCATAAATCGACGGGGGGCAAAGTAGTTGTTCTGGTTTCAAGGGTGTGATAGCCAAAAGCTGCCGCCCGAATCAGTTCAATAGTGGGGTAAAGACTGAGCGTATAAGGGGGTAAACGCACTAAGCTTTCACTAGCTGTTGTAGGTAATACCCGCTCTAAAGCCGTAGTATGCCCCTGCTCCAATAGTTCGGTGAAGGCGGAAAAATAACGGGCATTATTCAGCATCAACCCATGCTCTAAGGGAACCCGCCATTGTGCCAACACGCTAGGTACACTGCGCCAAGTCACCACACCATCACCAGAGCGGGTCGCTAACCAATTGGCCTCTTGGCTGCGCTGTGCAGGCGTTAAACCACTCTCCCCTTGTACATAGGCGATACGATCTAAACTCAGACTTTGCCCGCTATTGATAGTATTCTGCAAGGTTTGCGCGGATTGTAGGCGCTCTTGCAAAGTTGCATCCTTGTTAAGCTGATCTGTCCAGTTCTCTGGGGTTAAAAACTCTGCGGGGAGTAAATCGACTAGTCCTTGATAGCTAGCTAATTGGGTGGCAATAGTCTCGCGCTGGTTATTTCTCCCTGCCACACTACTCAGATATTCAATGAAACGCTCTTCACTATATAGCCATTGAGCTATATGTGCTGTCCCCTGCAAAGGCGCACCTAATAATAAAATCCGCGTATCCGCCTCTACGGTTAAACGCTGCCATAACAGCGGCTCCGTTTGTACTAAGCTCCACGCAATAAAACCACCGGCTGAATGGGCAACAATCCGAATCGGATAGCTCAACCCTTGCTGTTTACGTTCTTGTAATAATGACTTTAATAAGGTCGCTAATTGATTGACCACCACCGAGGTGGCTTGCCGCCAGTCATAAGCAAAGGGAATAACTTGATAATGGGTACTGAGATACTCTAACCATGGGGTATAGTGCTCACTGATGACAGCACCCACCTGTACCTTAGCATTGCTCATAGTAAGCTTGGCAAAATCACCCCAATGTAAGGCGGACTCATCCAACCATACCGGATTTTCACCAACTAATAGCTCAGAGCCTAATAGCCCCGGAATAAAGATCGCTATGCCTTGGGTAGCGGGCATTGTGGCTATAGGAGCGGAACGATAAGCAGCCTTAGGCGGCTCTGGTAATTGCCAATAGGTATCCAATATAGGCGTTTGTAAGGCTGACACTATCCGCTCTAATACACTATTATCCCAGCCATAATTAAAATGCTGAGTTTTACCCTGTGCTATATAAGCATAATGCCCTTCACTACGTTGCGCACCGCCATAAGCTGCTTGTAGGCTAACCACACCATCATAAGCCTCTGAGCTAACCAGTGTACTGATATTATCCGCTAACCACTGATCTAAAGTATCAGCTTGTTTATGACTAACTAATTGCGCAGCCTGCCCTATGAGTTGAGTTTGTGGATTATTCAGAAGACGAATCAAATCACTATGGGGCTGCAGCGCCAGTAAACCTTCAAGATCACTAGGGATGAGTTTTAAGGCTACAGCTAGCCCTAGCCATGTGACTCGATAATCAAGATTAGGTGTCGCGGAGGGATCTGCCTGTTGCTGTACAGCATTCAACCAGCTCACTAATTCACTGAATTCTAAATTCACCAAGCCCCAGCCCCGCAAAGGCGCACCTAAAGTGACCACTTTGCTAACGGTAATCTGCTTACTTTGCAGGTGTTGGGTTAAGGTTTTTAGTGCTTTAGCTAACTCGGCTGCCCCAGCGCTTTCAAGCTCAGTCAAGCTATTATCCCAGCTTGCTTGACTGCCTTGCGCGAGTAATTCAGCCAGTACGCCCCCCACCCCATAGCCAATACAATGCAGCTCCACCTCTTGTGGTAACCATTGCACTAATTGCTGCAAGGTCTGTAGAGGGTGAGTAATAAAAGCAGAATATTGTAGGCCAAACACCTGCTGACCATAGGGACGCAGTAAACGCTCTAGATAACTATTAGGATTATAATTAGGGCGTGCCTCCCACCAAGTAGCAAAACTATCGGTGAGATTTTGCAATGCATCTGGAAACAACAATAAGACGGGCTGAGTACGCTTAATTAAGGGCGCTGAATTAATAGGCTTTAAGCTAAAGGGTAAATGAGGAGCAAATTGATATAGACCTAAACGTGCATATTGCTGTTCTAGATTAAGCAAAGTGGTCAGTGGCGCGGTTGTGTGAGTAATCTCAAGCTGAAACA
Source organism: Thiofilum flexile DSM 14609 (assembly GCF_000380185.1). Taxonomy (GTDB): domain Bacteria; phylum Pseudomonadota; class Gammaproteobacteria; order Thiotrichales; family Thiotrichaceae; genus Thiofilum; species Thiofilum flexile. Next base: position 16,561 of record NZ_KB904762.1, on the reverse strand, counting down.
CCCGCAAAGTCACCAAAGCCGGGGGGGGATTGGTAAAATCTAATTGATAACGCCTTTCTGCCTCAGCAATACTTAAATACTGACTACGCCCCTCATTAAACTCTAATTGAATCAGGGCTGTTGTAGGTAAGGTAATGAGCTGACGCTCTTGCCCTTCACTAACCGACCATTGCCCTAGCAATGTCCAATCCATCAGGTCAGTCGTTGTCATAATCGGTAAGGTATATGCAGTAGTGATCACACTACCACTCAGTACTAACTGACTCATTAATCTTCCTTATTAATAGAAGCGACGAAACAATAGGCATAGCCCTATGAAATAGTCTTTAATTCTACCTTTCATCTGGAAAATTGCCCATTTTAGCTAATTACCCCAAGCTCTCAATGGTAAAAGGATACATCCGCAGCTATAGCAAGCCCTATACTGCTTTTATTAGGATCTCAGGATGTATCAGCCTCGTACTTATCACGAAGTGGCTCACTCTATGGCTTTACACTGCCCACAACCGCCCTCATTGGCTCAGCTCACGGAGGAGGAAGCTAATCAGTGGATGGCACAAAACCCTCATTTGCAATACGCACGCCCTTTACCTGCTTCTCACTATCAGCTCAATTTACCTGCGATTCATTCCCTATGGCATGATAACGGAATCAAAAGCTCATCTGAATTATTTAATAAGATCTTATTACTCGATAAGCAAACCCGTTTGATTACTACTTTGTTGCCAGCAGAGCAAGCACTACATCTCATTGCTTTTAAAAATAATTGGCGCTCTAAACAGCGTGATGTATTGCGTTATATTACCCCCGGAGAATGGTATTTAGGTACTTCACACCGTAATCCTATTGAGCGTTTTATCACCCGTCAAACCTTACAAGACCCCATTTTAAGCCGATCTTTACTAAATTTCAGTATCGATCATGTGCGTCATTATATCGGTGTCTGTGATACCTCCCAGCGCGCGGGTGTTGTTGCCGTGGATACCCCGCGCCACTATGCCTCAGAACAAGCTGCAGGACATATTAACCCTAAAGACCATCCCGCTCTACTGTGGCGTTTACGCTTTCCTAGCCCTATCTCCCCTGCTCAACAACGGGCTTACCTCAACAATATCCGCACCTGGACTATGCTATTGCATAAAGTGGTACGCTTTGCCGCCCAACCGAGTGGCTCTGATGTATTGCAATATGATACTTGGCCTAAGGTTCAAGCGTTAGGCCAGCAGGTTTTAGCCATTTTGCAACAACGCGGGCGCGACTCCATAGCACTCATTGAAGCCACTCAAGTGCAACTAATGGAGGCTAGTGTCTATTTACCCCTTAATTTAGGTTTGAATGTCCCCCTGAATAAAGCCACCATTACGCAGCTCTATGGTCAGGACGCGTGGTTTACAATACAGCGTTTGGTGCGTGAAGGCCGCCGTATTTGGCGGGCGGGACGGATTCCCGATATTTATGGACTAGGCTCTCATCAGTATGTGCAACACTCCGAACAACATCGGATGGTGCAATTAGAGTTAGCGCCGGATTGGCTAACCCCTTTTAAACAAGAATTGGTATTACAACCTTGGCGGGTGGGTGAGGTATTAATGCAGTTCTTACAATGCCTTGAGCCGCATTGGGATACCCAAGACTGGCATACAACTAATCAACAAGCGGATATCTTAAGCTACTTAAAGCCCACTTTATTCAAAGCGCTAGGTGTATCAGAGCCATCACTCGCTCCTCCTGAGTTAGTGTTAAACTTTGATGAACTGATTAGTACGCTGCGTACTCGTCAGCCGTCTTACCCTGCACTTTTAACCCAACTACAACCTATTTTTGCAAAAATAGAGCAGGTTCTTAAAGTAAATCAATTAAGTGGTGGTGCTTATTTACCTGTCGCTTACTTATTATCCTTAACGCAAAAAGCCAGCTCGGAACTAGCCTTAGAGGCCGTTGGGCAAATGCTGCATATTGATTTACTCCAATCTATTGACCATAGATCGTCCTAATTCATGCGGTAGTCTGTTAGATAATGGCAAGATTTATACAAAGTAATTCTTAGCTTGTTGTTGCGAGGCCACCTAAATGGTATCGGATTTGTCTACTACTACGCCACTGCATCCTATGATGGGTTGGCGTTATTCTTTAACACGTTGTTTAGGACGTACCGCCCTAGCGGATGTTTATTGGGCGCGTGATTTAGAAGTAAAGGACACTGCAACGCCCGATGCTCATGTCCTATTACTCAAAGTCAGTTCTGCACTGAGTCAATTGAATGGTTTTGAGGATGCACTTTATGAAGTGCTTATGCCCTTTACCGAGTCTAGTTCCTCTATTTTACCTATCGTAACCGATAGCGGTAATGATAATGGTAATTTATGGTTAGTGTTACCGCATACGGAAGGTAAACTCTTTAGCGAATATTTACATGGTGGTAAAGATACCCACCGACTTTTACAAGAGCTAAAAGTTTATCTCAGTGTTATATCCTCTAGCCTCAACCAGTTATTGCCACCGACTTATGGCTTTTTAGAACCTGCGGCATTGCAATTGCATAATGGTTCAGTACGGCTATTAAATGCACCTTTGGTTTATGCCCTTCGGCACTATATTGAAAAAACCGCTCATCATGTGGATTATCGTCTCACCTTAAATTCGAGTTATATCAGCCCGGCTGTAGCCGTAGGTGATGTGCCTAAAGCAGAGGATGATGTTTTTTCCTTGGCAGCGATGGCTTATCACTTTTTAACAGGCGAAGCGCCTTTTAAAAAGCAACATACCCTAGAAGCGGTGGTGCGTCATACTCAAGTAAGCCCTATTAAAGGCTTATCTACACACGCCCAAGAAACTTTACAACAAGGGTTAACGCTCCAACCAGGGCAGCGCCAAGCATCACCTGCACTGTTTATTAAGCAACTCACTAAACGTTCAACCACTAATATACTACTATCCACAGCAGTTGCCGCAGCAGTGACTATTACTGGTTTAGCCGTTCACCATTTAGCCCAACGGGCTGAGACCTATTTAGATCCACACACAACCGTGATGGCTAGTGTTAAACCGGGTACTAATAATGAGTCAGCCGCCAATACTAAAGCTGAGCCAGCGACTCATACGCCCCCTCAAAGTGCTGAAGCACAACCACCCATTGCTCCAGCACCTGTAGAGATAGATCCGACTACAGCTACTTTTAACGCCCTGAGCAACGAATTAAAACAACAATTTGTTTTCGGTAGCTCGGCTAATCTCACGCCTATTGTTGACAAGATCCGCAGCCAACTCAGTAGCTCCACCCAACGCGAAACTTGGTTGCCACTACTAGACCAAGCCATACAACATGAGCATACTCAAGCACAGAGCTTGCTGGACGCTAAAGACCTCGTTCATGCCAATACTTTGCTCAATCAAACAAACCAATGGATTAAAGAATTCAGTTTAACCCAGTACGATATGAAACAAGCCTCTTTAGAGCAGCTATTGAAATCTACTCAAGCAGAACAATTAGCAGTAGAACGCTTATTAGCTCAAGCTCAAGATGCCCTCTCTGAACAGCGTTGGACTGCCGCCAATGGTGAGCAAAATGCAGCCTTGTTTTTAACGCAAGTCTTAACCCGTCAACCTGAGCATCCTGAGGCGAACTATTTACTCTTAGAAACAGTAAAAAAACAACAGGCCGCGATTCAACAACAAATCAGTGCTAAAACGATTCAAGATACACAAAGCTTATTGACTGATACGTCTGAGCTGATCAATCAGTATAAGTTAGAATTAGTCGCGAGCAATCAAGCGCAGTTAGAAGCCTCCTATCAAACTTTAAAAACGGCACAACCGGAATTAGTAGTCGTACCTAATACCGAAGTTGCTGAGACGACCGAGGTGGTGTCAGAGCAAGCCGCAACAGATAACACTTCAACGGAAACGGATATCTCTTCAAAAGCGCTTTCCGCACAGGATATTACCCAAGCGCTTGCACAAGCGGCTAGTTTGCCAACTACAGCTACAGCCGTAGTCGCCACACCAACACCGGCTACTATCAACACCATAAAAACTACTGCTAAGGCTGAAACACCGACTACCGTTTATAAAGCTAAAACGGAGGCAGCAGCGCCAACTAGAGACCGAACTGATCGCAATAAACCCGAAGTAGTCGCAAGCACGAATAGAGCCGCAACAGCGTCTAGAGATAGAGTGGGTAGAGATAAAACAGAGACACCTAGAGTTCAGAAAACTGTTATTTCTGAGGCTACTACAGCCAAAAGAATACCCGTAGCCCGTCCCAAACCGGATATACAACCCACGGCGGTAACGCGGCGTCCTGTTGTCTCACGTCAACCAGAACCTGTACCTAAAGCCGAACCGGCTAGACCACCACGTACCACCGTAGCGCGTCCTGCCACTCGTCGCGCTGCTCCCAGCCGACCAGCACAACAGCCTAGCTATGCGGCAACACCGATAAGACCTCGTTATAATAGGGCTGAACCGGCGGTAGAAGAAGACTATATGGACACCATGCGGCGGGCAGATAGGGCGCGAATCATACCTGTACAAACAACAAGAAGACCCATCATTCCGCCCCAGTATCGCAGAGCTGAAGCACCTAGGCGTCCCATTTATTCGGCTCCTGATCCGGCGGATGAGCTCATAGAAGTACCTTTATCGACGCTTTTAGATTAGTTTTTAACTAATTGTCGATAAGCTTCGGGTTATTTGACACTTTTGCGTCATCTCTTGGTCTATTATTGCGTTACATATATAGATCTAGCCAACTGATTACGAGGCTTTGACCAAGGGATGAACATGCACACAAGCACTTCTGGTGACGAAATCTTAAGAGGGATTATTACTGATTTACAGCGTCAAGCACATTGGGCGGAGATTATTCCATTTTTAGAGCAATATTCGCCCGATATTTTGCTTAAAAAACGGCAATCTCCGGCATTATATGCTAAACATAAGCGTTGGTTACTCAATACGGAACGCTTAACAATTGCTCAAGTATTGGTATTCAGACGCTTGACTGGGCAACTCCCTCTATCACAAGGTGAATTTGTCCGCCTGCTGGGTGGAAACCCGTACTGTGAGGGAATCACAGCACAAGAAAAACGCGAGATACAATCCCACATACAATACTGGACTAACCAGATTCGCAATAATATCCGCCCGATCATGGCAGACTATTTTGGGCTGATGAATATCTACTGGCAAGAAGGTGAGAAACCAGGTGGAGGTGAATATTCCATTCAAGCCTCTGATTTGTTACTCGAGTTTTTTCAGACCCGACTCTATGCTATTTAAGAGATATGCCCATGACTCAGAAATGTTATGCTCTAATGATGTCAATTAGTATGCTAATGACTAGTTACCCACTATTTGCCGTAGACTCCGAAGCCTTAGGCGAGGAGCTTAAAAAAGGGCAAAGCCATGCTGAGACTCAAAAACCTAGCCCCAAAAAGTCCACACAAGACGAATGGGCTTGTATTCCAAAGGTACAAAAGCACAATTAGCGCTTTTCTTTACAACAAAAAGCCCGCAATGCGGGCTTTTTGTTAGGGAATCATTGAGTAATCAGGCGATTACATCATGCCGCCCATACCACCCATGCCGCCCATATCAGGCATTGCAGGAGCATCTTTCTTCGGTAATTCAGCAACCATTGCTTCTGTTGTAATAATTAAACCAGCAACAGAGGCTGCATTTTGTAATGCAGTACGGGTAACTTTAGTCGGATCTAAGATACCCATAGTGATCATATCACCGTACTCAGAGGTACGAGCATTATAACCATAGTTACCTTGACCCGCTTTAACTGCATTTAATACTACAGATGGCTCATCACCTGCGTTGTCGCAGATTTGACGTAAAGGCTCTTCCATTGCACGTAGAGCAATTTGAATACCTGCATCTTGATCGTGGTTTTCGCCTTTTAAGCTACCGATAGCTTGTAAAGCACGTACTAAGGCAACACCGCCGCCTGGTACGACACCTTCTTCAACTGCTGCACGAGTCGCATGTAACGCATCTTCTACACGAGCTTTCTTCTCTTTCATTTCAACTTCAGTAGCCGCACCGACTTTAATAACCGCGACACCGCCGGCTAATTTAGCCACACGTTCTTGTAATTTTTCACGGTCATAGTCAGAAGTAGTGACTTCAATTTGAGCACGGATTTGATCAACACGGGCTTTAATATCTTCCGCATTACCAGCACCATCGATAATGGTAGTATCTTCTTTCGTAATCACTACGCGTTTGGCTTGACCTAGATCATTTAAAGTCACTTGATCTAAGTTCATACCAACTTCGTCAGAGATCACGGTGCCACCGGTCAGAGTAGCAATATCTTGTAGCATCGCTTTACGACGATCACCAAAGCCTGGCGCTTTAACGGCTGCTACTTTCACAATACCGCGAATATTATTAACGACTAGCGTTGCTAATGCTTCACCTTCAATATCTTCAGCTACGATCACTAAAGGACGGCCTGCTTTAGCAGCACCTTCTAGCGCTGGCAGCATGTCACGGATATTAGAGATTTTTTTATCGTGTAATAGAATGAAAGGATTCTCTAATTCAGCACTCATACTTTGTTGATTATTTACAAAGTAAGGAGAGAGGTAACCACGGTCGAATTGCATACCTTCAACCACGGCTAATTCATTCTCTAAAGAGTTACCTTCTTCAACAGTAATAACCCCTTCTTTGCCTACTTTGTCCATGGCTTCAGCAATAATATTACCGATATTCTCATCCGAGTTGGCAGAAATAGTGCCCACTTGAGCAATGGCATTATTATCCGCACAAGGGATAGACAGACCGTGTAATTGTGCTACGGCTGCAATAACTGCTTTATCAATACCGCGTTTTAAATCCATAGGATTCATACCGGCAGTCACTGATTTCATACCTTCACGCACGATAGCTTGTGCTAATACGGTCGCAGTTGTTGTACCATCACCGGCAGCATCAGAAGTTTTAGAGGATACTTCTTTTACTAATTGAGCGCCCATGTTCTCGAATTTATCTTCTAATTCGATTTCTTTGGCAACAGACACACCGTCTTTAGTAACAGTAGGCGCACCGAATGATTTTTCTAGCACCACATTACGGCCTTTAGGGCCTAGGGTTACTTTTACTGCATTCGCTAAAACATTAATACCACGCACCATACGGGCACGCGCATCATCACCAAAACGTACTTCTTTAGCACTCATCTTTTATTCCTTTCTAAGCCTGATTTTTAAACGTATTAAATAAAATAGCAGTCACTATTACGCTTCAATCACAGCTAAAATATCTTCTTCACGCATGATTAATAACTCTTCGCCATCCACGCGAACAGTAGTACCTGCGTATTTACCGAATAATACCGTGTCGCCTTCTCTGACTTGTAAAGCAGCACGTTGATTGTCATTACCTAATTTGCCAGGGCCTGTAGCTAATACTTGACCACGATCAGGTTTTTCAGTCGCATTGTCGGGGATAATAATGCCGCCAGCGGTTTTGCGCTCTTCTTCTAAACGACGCACCACAACGCGATCATGTAGGGGACGAATGTTCATGGATGACTCCTCTAAACTTCAAAATAAAGTAGTTAAATACTAAAAACACTACGATGAAGCTTGTAATCATGGATTAGCACTCATCGGTAACGAGTGCTAATAATAAGGATCAACCATCCGATGTCAAGGGTAGGATTATAATTTTTTAGTCTTTACGCACATACTCACCCTCATAATCATAGTGAGTTTGCCCCTGTGGTTTCATCACAATTTGCTCAGGTGGAACGACCTTAGCACTAGTGCGTAGATTGGCTGCTATATCTTGTACATTCTTCAATTTACGCCCTAACCAGAACTTTAATAGGGCACGTCGGGTGAAAGGGATTAACAGTGTTAAGCCAATGATATCGCTCACAAATCCGGGGATAAGCAAAAACAAAGCAGCAACACCCACCATCAAGCCTTCTAATACTTCCATAGCAGGGGGCTGCCCAGCGGCAACACTGCTCACAACCCGGCTCACGGTGGCGAGTCCCTCCCTGCGCAATAAATAACTGCCCAGTAAGGTCATTAGAATCAGCACTAATAAAGCAGGTAAATACCCAATACTTTGCCCCACTTGTACAAAAGTAAAAATTTCAATGGTGGGAACAAGAATCAAAATCACCGCTAACAGGGAAAAACGGCTCACAACACTATCCTTAACTTAAGAGTTCGCTAATTAGTCAATAACCGCTACCTTAAGATTAAGCGGGTTTGTTAAGCAAGTTTACCTTACAAAACCTGTTTATTCACGTCGCGCGACGGTACTTGGGTGAATACCCTTGCTACATAGTTCTAAAAAGGGATAAGGCTTACCACAGTAATAACCTTGGGCAAAATTAATTCCTATGGCACGTAATTGATCTAAAGTTTCCCCATCCTCAACCAATTCGGCAACCGTGTACAGATTCATCACTTGCCCCACCTCATGCACAGCCTTAATCATCGCGGCATCAATGGGACTAGAGACTAAATTATGTACAAAATTACCATCGATTTTTAAGTAGCTTAAGGGTAGATCACGAATATAACTTAAGGATGAAAAACCACTGCCGAAATCATCTAATACTAAGCTGACCCCTAGTTGACTCAGGGATTTCATTAGTCGCTTAGTCTGTACAAAATTAGCGATAGCTACCGACTCAGAAATTTCAAAACACAGTAATTTAGGATTGGTCTGCCAGTGGTTAATTTGCCCTTTGATATAATCAAATAGGTCGATATCTTGTACCGCTTGAGAGGATAAATTAATCATAAAGCGTGGCTCTATGCCATTGGCTACCTTCAGATTATGTTGTGCCATGAGTTGGAAGACACGCCGAATAATCCAACGATCAATACGCGCCATCATATCGAGCCGATCCGCTGCAGGTAGGAAACTGCCGGGGCTGAGTAAAGTTTTGCGGTAGGGTAAACGTAATAATATTTCAAAATGTACGTAGGGGCTGGACACTTGTTCTTGTAAAGGAAATATGGGTTGTACAAACAATACAAAATGATCATGCTCCATGGCATCTTGCAGCAATTTAGCCCAATCCGTACCCATTGATTCTGACTCAATCACTTTTGCACTCATAGGCTCAGCCATATGAACCGAAATTTGATTGCGCCCTAATGCCTTAGCGGCATAGCAAGCTTTGTCCACCACGGCAAAGGTTTCACTAATATCGGCTTTATAATCGGGTTTAATCTCTAATACCCCAATACTCGCCGCGAGATTAAATACTTGCCCCTGCCAGCTAAAACGAAAACCACGTAGCTCTTGCTGAATAGACTCCATAATATGAATGCCTTTATCCAGCGCACATTTTTCCAACAAAATAGCAAACTCATCACCGCCCATACGAGCCACTTTATCACTACGGCGCACGGCACGTAGGAATATCTGTGCCACTTGTTTTAAGAGTTCATCTCCCGCTTGATGCCCACTGGTATCATTCACGACTTTAAAATTATCCAAATCAAGCGAGGCCAAGATATGAGTATTGGGACTGCCGTTACCATTTTGAATCAGTTGCCCCACATATTGCTCAAAGCTACGTCTATTCATCAAGCCTGTTAATGGATCATGTGCCGCTTGACGATATAGGCGGCTAATGACTTTACGCTCCGAACTAATATCCCTAAAAATAAAAATTATTAAATCTGTTTGTATCGATAAGCGGGTCGTATGCAGTTCTAAAAAACAAACCTGTCCCTTTTTAGTCGTTAGCCTAATGTGCTCAAACTGAAAATGTTGCTCTGGATCACCTTGGCGATTTAGCTCCAAAATTTGTTTAGTTGAGAGGTGATTCGCCTCTAATTTCATTATCAAATCAATAGGTTTGAGTTTAGCCTCATTATAGTTAAACTCAGTCAGTTGCTGGGCATGATTATTAATATATAAAATAGTGCCCTCTAGGGTAGTAGCGATGACCCCACCCGCTAAAGCATCCAATATCCATTCGGCTTGATGCGCGGAGTTAACATCTTTAAAAGCCAAAGGGATACCATTGAGTTTATCTAGCTCCAGCTCACTAGTGAAACTTTGTGAGGAAGTGCTATAAAAACGATTCAGCGTTAAAATGATATAAGTCGCTAGGCATAAAAGAGCGATGCCCTGTATCACCCATGCTACATCCGATAGACTTTGGAAGTTGAAAGCTAAACTAACTCCTCCAGCCACTAGACCTAACAGCCCGATAATAGCCAAAATAGCTTTAAACACCTGCATTATATCACCAGAATCGTTGTTATTGTTATCCACTAGAGCCAGTATAGCAGCTTAATCTACTAAGAGAGGGAGTAGCGGGGTAAACGGTCATAAAGGTAGTTTTGATAATAATTTAAACTTAATCAAGCACTCTCACAACAGCAAAGCATAGTGACTCCGTTTTAGTTAGCCCGACTAGCGCATTCTTCGTTAGCTACTAATAGCGAACAGCCAATTAATTAGAGATTGATTAACCGATCTCATACTATTTTTGTCTAGAAATCTGTCTTATCATCAATACACCAAATATTAAAAGTACTTTAAGCGCCCATGTATTTCGCAAAAGCTACCCACTTAAACTAATCCACTAGAGAATAATTGCACGAGTTTGCATTATTTCATAATTCGTTTGCTATTAAATCTTGACAATTTGAAAACGCCATGATGATATTAATAGGCCAATCTAAATATCTTTTTTAAATTAGGGTAGAAATTGTGAGTGAACTAGAGCAAAAAATTAAGGATTTAACTGTTGCTGAGTTAAATGAGTTAAAAGGTAGTATTGAAGTGGTAATTGAACGGCGTAAACGTGAGGAAATAGCCGAGTTACGTCGTCAAATCGATGGTTTACTAGGCAATAGTGGTATTACTTTGGAAGAGATTCAAAGTGCTAAAGCGCCTAGTAAAATTGTACGTCCTAAATACCGTAATCCTGAAGATCCTTCACAAACGTGGACAGGTCGTGGACGTCGTCCTACTTGGCTGGATCAAAAAATTTCCTCAGGTCGTGAACTCAATGAGTTCCTGATTCCTGAAGATCAGCAATAGCCAATTGATAGAAGCCTTTAATTTTTATTAAAAGGCTCCGTAAAGAGCCACACTACTAAATATTTAGTGTGGCTCTTTGTTTTCGATGCATTAATAACTCCTGTCGCATAACCACAACACTTATTTACCAAAGTGGTAAGAAAACCATATGGTTTTCCGGGGTCGATTCGATTAAGATTTTCCCCATCTAAGATTCATGGTCTCCACTATCTTGTCACCTCGCTCTATAGGGTTTGAACAAAGCTAATGACAGCAAATCACCTTATACTATTTTCTAGTTGGCCTGATTTAATTGCAGCACAACAAGCCGCTAAGCTCCTAGTAGAGCAACATTTAGCTGCTTGTGTTAAATTACTACCTCAAGCCCAATCATTTTATATTTGGGAAGAACAACTAGAAGAAAGCACTGAAGTTATTTTAATAATAAAAACAACACGGCAACAGTATACAGCTCTACAAGCGGCTCTTGTAAAAATACATCCTTATCAAGTACCTGAATTAATTGGATATTCTGCAAGCCATGGCCTACCTGCTTACTTAGCCTGGATCGAAAAGAGTACTCAATAATGCGAATAATAATAATACTCGCCTTATGGTTATGCAGCTACGGCATCCATAGTGCTCATGCTGAGAATAAATTAATTCCACCTGAACAAGCATTCAAATTAACGGTTGCTGAAACTTTTGGTGGGTTAGATGCGTACTGGGAAATAGCGCCGGGCTATTACCTTTATAAAGAGAAAATTGAATTTAGTGTTGAAACCCCCGGAATACAAGTAGCAGACATTGAGTTCCCAGAGCCTAAAGTTAAACAAGATCCAACTTTTGGCAATGTGCCCGTCTATCATGAGTCCTTTTCCCTCACAGTACCGCTAAAGCGCCAGAGGGAAGCTCGTAAGCCACTCGAACTTGCTTTAAAAATCAAATACCAAGGCTGTGCCGATATTGGTATATGTTACCCACCTATTAATAAGACGCTTAAAGTTAATCTTGGTGCGGATATTGGGGAGTCTGAAGGCACAACCTCCACGAGCAGTATTCCATCACAGCCTACTCCAGCAGACTCTGTTATTGCTGCACCAACGTCTTCCCCCACCACACAGGCCGAGACGGTAGCTAGTAGCACAGACCCCATTGCTAAAATTAAAAACGCTAAAAATGCCCTTGATGTAGAACGAGCGTTTCCCTTTGAACTTACCGCTATTGATAAACATACCCTACAAGCTAGCTGGAAAATCGGCAAAGGTTATCATCTTTATAAGAATAAAATTAAATTTGCCTTAGATGAAAACGCTACCCCAGTCACTTTAGGCGAAATTACTTATCCCAAAGGTGAGCTGGTAGATGATGAGTTTTTTGGTCAGATCGAAGTTTACCCCAGAGATGTTAGTATCATTATTCCTATCAATTATCAGGGGAATACGCCGGCTGTTAATCTAATTACCCACTATCAAGGCTGCTCGAATGATAATGGAGTCTGTTACCCCCCTCAAACGATACGCTCTACTATTGATCTTGCCGCACTTAATATCCCAGAAGCCAGCCCCGAAAAACCTGTCTCTAAATTAGCAGTACCTGTACCTAGCCCTACTGCTGCCGAAACCGAGGCAGAAGAAGTGTCGTCCTTATTAGAGACACGTAGCTTTTTAGGTGTATTGACAGGCTTTCTCTTAATGGGTTTAGCACTAGTCTTTACCCCCTGCATTTTCCCTATGATCCCGATTTTATCCGGTATTATTGCGGGTTCTGGCAATATCTCTTCACGTAAGGCGTTCTTATTATCGCTAGTTTATATTCTGGCTAGTGCGACAGCCTACGCATTTATAGGGGTCATGTTTGGCTTCTTTGGGCAAAATATCCAAGCCACCCTACAACATCCTGCCGTTATTTCAGCCTTTGCGGCTTTGTTTGTGCTGTTATCGCTCTCCATGTTCGGTTTTTATGAGCTACAGATGCCTACTAGCATTCAAAATCGGCTGAGTGAGGTCAGTAATAAACAACAAGGTGGCAGTTTTCTAGGTGCAGCCATGATGGGCTTTCTCTCCACCTTGATCGTAGGCCCTTGTACTGGCCCCGTACTCACGGGTGCCTTGACCTATATCGCCGATAGCCATGATGCGATTTTAGGTGGCACGGCTTTATTTACCATGGGCTTTGCCATGGGCTTACCGTTATTAATTGTGGGAACCTCTGCTGGACATTTATTGCCACGTGCAGGGGCTTGGATGGATACCACCAAAGCGATATTTGGCATTATGATGCTGGGTATGGCGATTTACATGTTAAAGCGTATTGTACCTTATGAAGTCACCATGGCTTTAACCAGCATCCTATTGATTACTTCCGGTATTTATATGGGGGCTTTGGATAAACTTCATGATGAGGTGAATGGCTGGAATCGTTTCTGGAAAAGTATCGGATTAATTATTTTCATCTACGGTTTATTGATTTTATTCGGTGTAGCGAGTGGTAGCCAATATTTACTACAACCCCTCAAAGGTGTTTTTAACTCCCCTGCTAATAATTTCTCTACCCTACCTAGTAGCTTAGAATTTAAGTCTGTGCGTAATTTAGATGAGCTAGAGGCTGCATTAAATAATGCAAGTTCGAATAAAAAAGTCATTATGCTAGACTTCACAGCAGAGTGGTGTATTGAATGCAAACGTCTGGAAGCTAACGTTTTTAGCTCTCCTGCTGTGATTGAAGCAACAACGAAGATGGGCATGGTATTGCTGAAGGCAGATGTAACAGCTAACACCGAAAGCGATATAGAGCTTCAAGCAGCCTTTAAAGTTATAGGCCCACCTACCATTTTGTTTTTTGGAATCGATGGATTAGAGTCATCCGAGCATCGGATTACCGGCTATATGCCACCTGAACGCTTTTTAGCTCATATCAATAGTCTGAAAAAAGCCATGCAATAATAATTTTTCTTGCTTCAGCGTTGAACATCACCTAAAAAGAGCACTCAAAAGTTATGATTAAATAGAGCTAATAGGTACTCAGTGCCTATTCAGCTTTGTTTTCTATACTGAGTAAAAGTCTACTTCTTGTGACTATCATAATGTGTGTGGTTAGCTTTGCCTAAGAGAAAAGCTTTATCGGAGAAGGTATCATGCGTGATAATAATAACGATGAGTACATCGAAGAAGCTGAAATTGATACTGAAAAATTAGTATCGAATGATGCGAGTAAAAGTAAACCGCATGTTGTTAGACGGAATATTGAAGATTTAATTGAACGTCAAGCACTGCGTAAACGGTTAAAAGACATCTATGATGATGATTTTTTAATGGATTAACATTTAAAATCTTGGAGTACTTGCTGAGCAAACGAACGGGTAATTTTCTTGCCTTCTTTTAAACTGCGTCGGTCTAAGTACTCCAATACTGCATTTAAGCAAGACATATTGTCAGCATAATGCTTAGTAATATAGTCCACTACACTATCTGCTAGTTCAAATCCTCGTTGTAAGCTGAGCCACTTTAATGCTAAAGGTAAATCCTGCGGGGTAAGATGTTCCACTTCATAGGTTACACCCCACTTTAAACGCTGTACTAAATCATCTAATTCACAGATTAAGGTATTAGGCGCTTGGGTAGTACATAGAATTAATTGCTGCTTGCGATAATAACGCTCATTAATAAGACCATATAAGGTTTCTTCCCAAGTGATATCTCCCAAAATACGCTCAAAATCATCAATCACTAAAGCATCAAAATGCTCCATTCCCACCAATACCTTAGATCCATAAGCGGCTAATGTCTTTAAAGGAACATAAAAAACCCGCTTTTGATGCACGTAAGAACGATTACAGAACGCTTGTAATAAGTGAGACTTTCCAGCCCCATGTGCCCCCCACACTAATAACTGATTAAAACGGGGAGCCTCCACTTGTTTAAGCAATTCAAATAATTCACGATTAGCATCGGTCAGATAGAAATTATCAAACGAGTAATGTGTCTGTAGATTCAGATTAAGAGGAATTTGATTCATGGCTGCGTATCATCATCTAACTCTTCATAGAAGGAGCTTTGTTTATAAATAGTTATAACATAGCGTAACACAACTGCAATAACAGCCGTCACTGGTAAAGCAAGTAGTACTCCCACAAAACCAAATAACGTCCCTCCTGCCATAATAGCAAAAATCACTACCACAGGATGTAAACCAATTTTATCTCCTACTAATATCGGCGTAAGGATAAAACTTTCAATGAGTTGACCAGCCCCAAAAACGGCAAAAACCCACATTAGGTCACCTAAGCTTTGGGTTTGAAAAATAACAGCTAAACAAGCGAGCAATAAGCCAATGATAACCCCTAAATAAGGTACAAAGCTGACTAGTCCTGCAATAACTCCTATTAAAACACCAAAATCTAAACCTACTAATGATAAACCTAAGGCATAGATAAAACTTAAAACTACCATAACAGAAAGCTGACCACGCAAAAAAGCGCCTAATACCTGATCAGACTCTAGTGTTAGTTTAGTAACAATAGGCTCAATTGTTCGGGGCAATAAATCATGTAAATAAGCAACTAACCTATCCCAATCTCGTAATAAATAAAAACTAATCAAGGGGATAAGTGCTAAGTTTGCAATCCATTCTAATACCACAAAACTCGACTTAGAGACTGTTTGTAAGGTATTTTTAATCAGACCACCTGTACTGCGCCAATTAGATGTAATAATTTCTTTTAAGCGATCAACTTCAAAAACACTTAGATTAATATTAAAATTTTTCTCTAAAAAAGGACCCAAGGTACTGATTCCCCAGCTAATATAGTTAGGAAGTACTTCCAATAGCTTTCTTAACTGTGTCTCAATAATAGGAATAATTAATAATAAAACAATCAAAACAGCTAAAAAACCTAAAAGAAAAACCACAACTACAGCAGAAATACGAGACAATCTTTTGGTCTCAAGGTAATCTGCGACAGGGTCTAATAAGTAGGCAATTAAAGCTCCCACAAGAAAGGGGGTTAGGACAGGGTTTAATAAATAAACTAGGCTCAAGAACATAACTAAGAGTATTAGCCATAAGCTAGTCTTATCATTTAGCAACATACAGTTGTTACTCTCAAGTCAAACCCTTTAATACTGATAATTTCTGAGAATATACCACAAACAAAGGAGCAATAATGATGTATTTAAATCACCCCAGAAACAAAAAAGCCTCGTTAGACGTTCATCCAACGAGGCTCAGAAATTAAGCTTGGCACTGACCTACTCTCACATGGGGAAACCCCACACTACCATCGGCGATACTGCGTTTCACTTCTGAGTTCGGGATGGGATCAGGTGGTTCCACAGCTCTATGGGTGCCAAGCAAACTACTAGGGTATACGATGCAGGTTCTTGGTCTTCTCGTAGTGGTTTTGAGTTATGCATGAATCATCTATCAATGATCCACCACTCTCGTCACTACAGGGCCTACATCACCCAATTCAGGAAAGTCATCAAACTCGTGTACTGTATACTGTATCAATCTCTTGCGTAAACCGCTACGGGTT
>NZ_KB904761.1 GCF_000380185.1 Thiofilum flexile DSM 14609 | reverse complement strand
CTGTCGCTAAATTCGCCTCACGCTCACTGACCGTCTTGGCATGGGTCTGCTCTTTACGCCACTGATATAATTGGGATTCATGTAAACCCAATTGTTTGGCGGCCTTAGACATGCCAATGGTGGCTGCTAGCTTCAAGGCTTCCTCTTTATATTCACGGCTATGGCGAATATAGGGCGCTTTTTTGCGGGGTTCGGTCGTTTTGGTTGTGCTCATCAGAGTACCTCTTTTGGGGAAGAATACTCGCTTTTAGCTCTGTCTACTATTCCTGGGGTAGATCATAATTACTTTACCTACTCCGTCAATGAAGCGCTGCACTTATCTCCCAAAGAAGAAGCAACTTTACTATCGTTATACCAAACCATTGAGAGTGAATATAACAATAACCAAGACGAACTAAGCCGAGAGATTATCTTAGGTTTATTAGATACCTTACTGAAATATGCGAATCGTTTTTATAAGCGCCAATTTATCCATCGTGCACAAATACAAGGACAGTTAAGCCAACGTCTACATCAGGTCTTAATCAACTACTTTGCCACCGGAGCCGCTTATCAATCGGGTATGCCAACGGTTGAATGGGCTGCTAATGCTTTATCGATGTCGCCACGCTATTTAAGCGATGCATTAAAAACTGAAACCCATAAAACAGCGATAGAGCATATTCATTGGTTTTTATTAGATGAAGCTAAAAACTTACTCTTAGACCCGCAAAAAACGGTTGCTGAAGTGGCTTATCAATTAGGATTTGAATACCCACAGTACTTTTCACGCTTATTTAAGAGAAAGGTCGGTATGAGTCCTAGTGATTTTCAAAAATCTAATGCTCCTTAATACTAGACCTCTTGCAAAAGTCAGGAAAAGCAATTGAATAGCATTCGATTCACCAAACCGGCAATAAGCCTCAAGCGCAACCCAAAACGTTGCCGTCGATTACGATAACGTTCCTTCAAAATCCTGAAGATCTTCAAGGCACGAATCCGATGCTCTACTTTGACACGAAACGAGGCCAACACCTGATTAAAGGCTTTCTGTTCCTCTTCTAACGGGCGCTTCTTAGGCTTCTTAAAGGGGGTGATTAAGGTCGCTTCCTTCAACTCCCAGCCCTGATAAGCCAAGTCCCCCAAGCAAAAGCNCCCCGTCGGTACCGCCTCCTGATGCTGACGAGCCAAGGTCACATCATGCTCATTTCCCTCCGCCATACATAGGTGTAAAATCAGTCCCGTCGCCTCATCAATCAGTAACTGAAATTTCACAGTATGNGTGTGCTTCTTACCGCTGTAGTAGTCCTCCTGTTTTTTTTAGGGCGCTCAATCGGGGTTTCACTCGCATCCACAATGACCGCTATCGGTGGNGNCTCTAGTTCNGTCTGCGTCAGCGCAAGNTANCCTGAGGCGTCTAAGCGATCTTCTACCCGTTTGACTGTCCGCTGGGCTGTGGACTCGTGAATCCCGTAATCGATTCCTAGGTGAGCATAGGTACGGTACTCCCGCCAGTAGTTCAAGGTGAGCAGCCAGGGCAATCGCTTGAAGTAAATCTATGATATTTCAGAAGTTAAGCATAATGGGAGATAGTAATCAGAGCAATTTTCCATGAAAAATTTACTTTTGACTTTTTAACTATCTCAATTTAATCAATAACTTGATTCAAGCGATTGCCCTGGGTGAGCAGCAGTTGATCCGCTAGACTCAGTTTGGTGGGACAGCCACTCTTGAGCTTGCGACCTTCGGCTTGCTCTAGGAGAGTAACGAGTTGGGTAAATAGTTCGGGAGGAATGCCTACTAGGCGTTTGAAGGCTTCTTCCTTTAAATGCTTTAGGGTTTCATATCTCATACAACCCTATATGGTGCCTTTTATCACTTTTGCAAGAGGTCTATTCTTTATAATTAAAAATATTTTTTTATTATACTAGATCAATTAAAACGATTAACTCACTTACCTATTTATTTTTTTAAACTCCTAAAATCAAAAATTCAATGGAAATTTTTTGATATTTTTTTGGTATTTAAAATAGATTGAAAAATTAGCAATTCTCTAATAGAATCCTATAAAGACATAGCTCTAACCACCTCTATTATCTAGGTGATTTGGGATTTTATTGAATGCAGGGAGGTTTTAAATATGTCATCTTGTACTTTTGAGTCTACTCAACAAACCACTCCATTAGGTAACGCTACTCAACTTGTGAGTGGTACAGCACTCATGCTAGCACCTGAAACGGCTAAACATGTTAGAACACTAGGGCTGGCAGTTCCCCACTTTTCTGCTCGCCCGCATATTACGGTGAGTATCTATTCCACTGAAACAATGGCAGGTTGTAGGGGTAGTGCTGGCACGGCTTTTGTACCTTGGTCGATTGAGTATGTTGCCAGAGGTGCTGCAGGTGGTCTTGATCAGATTGTGATTCATGCTGCCAATACGGATATTGGACAAGCCTTTGATGCGGATATGGTGTGTAGTTATATGATAGTGGGTGCAGTGTAGTAAGTCGTGAATCTTAAGGGATTGAAGGAACTACCAAAAATGATAGTTCCATTGTAGGGTACTAATTAATTCTCATACCCTAATACCGGACTCAACCAGCGCTCAGCCTCAGCTACAGTCAACCCCTTACGCTTAGCGTAATCCTCGACCTGATCGCGGGCTACTCGACCAATACCAAAATAGCGCGACTCAGGATGGCTAAAATACCAACCCGATACTGACGCCGCCGGATACATAGCAAAGGACTCGGTAATCTTAATACCAATCTGCTTTTCCACATCCAAAAGCTGCCACAACGTACCCTTTTCAGTATGATCAGGACAGGCCGGATACCCCGGAGCCGGACGAATACCCTGATAGGCCTCAGCAATCAAAGCATCATTATCCAGCACCTCATCCGTCGCATAACCCCAGAACTCCTTACGCACGCGCTCATGCAAACGCTCGGCTAATGCCTCAGCCAAACGATCACATAAAGCCTCCAGCATAATGGCGCTATAGTCATCATTCGCCGCTCGGAACGCCGCCAAACGTGGCTCGATGCCAAATCCGGTACTGACCGCAAATGCGCCAATCCAATCCGCCTTACCAGAGGACTGAGGTGCTACAAAATCGCCTAAACTATAATTCGGCTGCTGACCATTTCTATCCATCTGCATCCGTAAATGATGCAAAGTTGTTAATACTTTTGAGCGTGATTCATCCGTATACAGCGCGGTATCATCTCCCACCGCATTCGCAGGGAAAAAGCCTACAATCGCTTTAGCCTGAACCCACTTTTCAGCTACCATCTTTTGCAGCATTACTTTTGCATCGGCTAATAACTTAGTTGCCTCAGTACCCACTACCTCATCGGTTAAAATATCGGGATAGCGTCCCGCTAATTCCCAACTACGGAAGAAGGGTGTCCAGTCAATGCGTGGCACTAGCTCGTCTAAGGGGTAATCATCAAACACTAATGTCGATTGATTTTGCTTGAATAGAGCCGGTTTAACGGGGCTGTAATTGGCCCAATCGCCTTTAAATCCATTCGCGCGTGCAGCATCAAGCGTAATCAGTTTACGTTCTGTTTGATTAGCCGCACGTTTGACCCGTACTTGCTCATACTCTTTACGTAATTCAGCGACATAATTAGGCTTGAATTCTTTTGAGAGTAACGTACTCGCGACCCCTACCGCACGAGAGGCATCCGGCACATATACCACCATATCATTGTGGTATTGTGGTTCGATTTTGACAGCAGTATGAATTTTAGAAGTCGTAGCGCCCCCAATCAGTAGTGGAATCTGGAAGCCTTGACGCTGCATTTCTTTGGCAACATGCACCATCTCATCTAAGGACGGGGTAATCAGACCGGACAGACCAATAATATCCACATTTTGTTCACGCGCCACTTGTAGGATTTTTTCAGCCGACACCATCACACCGAGGTCAATCACCTCGTAGTTATTACATTGCAGTACCACACCGACAATGTTTTTACCAATGTCATGCACGTCACCCTTGACCGTGGCCATGAGGATCTTGCCATTAGCTTGAATATCCGCCCCCTCTTTTTCGGCTGCCATGAAAGGATCAAGATAAGCTACGGCTTTTTTCATGACGCGGGCTGATTTTACCACTTGAGGTAAAAACATTTTGCCTGCGCCAAATAAATCACCGACGACATTCATACCATCCATGAGCGGGCCTTCAATGACTAATAAAGGCTTACCCAATTTCACCCGCGCGGCTTCAGTATCTTCATCGACAAAGGCATCAATCCCTTTCACTAACGCATGCTCGAGGCGTTTTTCTACCGGCCAAGAGCGCCACGCTAAATCTTCTTTTTTATCCTCTTCTTTGCCATCCCCTTTATATTTCGGAGCCAGGGCTAATAAGCGCTCGGTCGCGCCCGCATCCCGATTGAGAATGACATCTTCCACGGCGTCGCGGAGTTCTTTAGGGATATCGTCATACACTTCCATCTGTGAAGCATTCACAATGCCCATATCCATACCCGCTTGAATCGCGTGGTAGAGAAATACGCTATGAATCGCTTCCCGTACTGGATTATTTCCACGGAAAGAAAACGATACATTCGATACCCCACCAGAGACATGGGCATGTGGGAGATTTTGCCGAATCCAACGGGTGGCTTCAATAAAATCAACCGCATAGTTATTGTGCTCATCAATCCCGGTTGCGACGGCAAAAATATTGGGATCGAAAATAATATCCTCAGGCGGGAAACCGACTTGCTCGGTTAGAATTTTATAAGCACGGCTACAAATCTCGATTTTACGTTCTTTAGTGTCCGCCTGACCTTGCTCATCAAAGGCCATGACAATCACGGCAGCACCATAACGCCGCACTAATCGCGCTTGCTCAATAAATTTATCCACACCCTCCTTCATGGAGATCGAGTTCACAATACCCTTGCCTTGAATACACTTGAGTCCGGCTTCAATCACATCCCATTTGGACGAATCGACCATCACCGGCACACGGGCAATATCCGGCTCAGAGGCAATTAGATTCAGGAAACGCGTCATTTCCTTTTCTGCATCTAATAAGCCCTCATCCATATTCACGTCGATAACTTGAGCGCCGCCCTCGACTTGTTCGAGTGCCACTGCTAGAGCTTCGGTATATTGACCATCTTTAATCAGGCGCTTGAATTTAGCTGAGCCGGTGACATTAGTACGCTCGCCCACATTCACGAATAGGCTATTTTTGCCTACATTGAAGGGTTCAAGTCCTGATAGGCGTAGCTGCGGCTCAATGCTAGGAATAACACGCGGAGCATAGGGTTTTACCACCTCGGCAATGGCTTTAATATGCGCCGGTGACGAACCACAACAGCCCCCGACAATATTTAAAAAGCCATTTTTCGCCCAGTCCTGAATAAAGCCTGCCATTTGCTCAGGCGTCATATCATATTCGCCCATTTCATTCGGCAAACCAGCATTAGGATGCGCTGAAACCAGCGATCCTGAAATACGTGACATTTCCTCAATAAAGGGACGCATTTTATCCGGCCCCCACGCACAATTCAGGCCATACGATAAGGCTCCGGTATGGGCGAGCGAGTTATAAAAGGCCTCGGTTGTTTGTCCAGTCAAGCCACGCCCTGAGGCATCAGTAATCGTGACCGAAATCATAATCGGTAACTCAATCCCATCCTCATCAAAGACTTGCTTGACCGCAAATACTGCCGCTTTAGAATTCAGGGTATCAAAAATGGTTTCCACCAAAATAATATCCGCCCCACCTTCAATCAGGCCACGAGCTGACTCTTTATAGTTTGCGACTAACTCATCAAAGGTAGTATTACGATGCCCCGGATCCTCCACCCGTGTTGATACCCCTGCCGAGCGCCCTGTAGGGCCTAAAACACCCGCCACAAAACGTGGCTTGTCCGGGGTGCTATATTCATCCGCGACGGAGCGAGCTAACTTCGCAGCCTCGACATTCAGCTCATACACAAACGCTTCCATATCATAATCATGCATGGAGACGCGGGTCGCATTGAAGTTATTGGTTTCAATAATATCAGCACCGGCCTCTAAGTATTGCGCGTGAATCTCACGAATGACTTCGGGCTTGGTCAACACTAAAAGATCATTATTACCTTTCAGATCCTTATGCCAATCCTTAAAACGCAGACCACGATAATCCGCTTCTTGTAGTTTATAACGCTGGATCATAGTTCCCATCGCACCATCAAGAATGAGGATGCGTTGAGATAGGGCGTTTTTCAGTTGGGTTGTGCGAGTCATGACAATCTATTTTTGTAGTTTAAAACAAGACGGCTATCCTAACAGACTCGACCTAAGAGGCGAACTATTAAGGCTTAAATAAAGGGTTTTTTAGCTCAAGGCTGAAGCGCAAGCGTAGTTGGGTCTTTCTGGAGCAGTCTTGGCGGCAGGGATGCCGCCTTGTAGCGTACATGGACGTATTTACAGCGACTGCGGAAGAAAGACCCAACTACGCTTGCAGACCTTTTACGGTCAGATAAATAAGGCTGCGGCTAAACCACTAAACGAGATAATGATTGCTACCATGTACCAGCGAAAAATACGTTGATAGTAAACGCCAGTTTGAGTGGGGTCATAACGATTCGTCAACAGCATAAACAAAACATAAATCATCAAAGCAATACCGACTAGCAAAGTAACCGCCACCACCCCATCGGCGAGCGATTGAATCGCAGGATTTTCATCATCTGAAGTGGCCCACTGCGCTAGAAAATTCATTAAAAAGCCTAAGATAATCCCTACTGAGGTGACCATTGGCTGACGAAACTCTTTAATATCCTGATTCAAATGCGGATCTGCTTGGCTCATATACTCTCCTTACCGTATTTTTGAGCCGCATTATAGCTAACCCATGATGTTTAAGTAGTCGCTATCATTAAAAAGTACTAGGGTGCCTAAGAGGCAAAGTGCCTATATGATCGGCAGGATTGACTTAGACTAGGACATAAAACCATGCGTTTATTGAGTTTAGCTATCCTATTAGGCTGCTTCACGACGCCCCTATTAGCCAATAACTATCAAAGCTCCTTATTAGCGGCGACTCAGACTCAGAAAAATGGTGCTTATACGCGCACTGCATTTTTAGCACTGAATAAAAAGCCCTTTGATACCAATAGCTCCAGTCGTAAACTATTAATTATTGGGGATAGTCATGCACAGGATTTTTTAAATGGTATTTTAGAAAATAACTATTTATCTCACTATCAAATTCGCACTTTTTACCTGCCGACTCGCTGCCAAATTACTTTTAAAGCAGCGGCTAGGCCGTATCTTAATGCTGAAGATCAAGCTTTTTGTGAACAGGCTAATGAATTAGCGGCGGCTAAACCCCAGATTGAAGCGGCTGAAGTCATTATTATTATTGCACGCTGGAGAGATTGGTCGGCGCGATTATGGCCTAGCACCCTAAAACAACTTAACCTCAAACCACATCAGCAAGTGATTGTCTTAGGGGCTAGAGATTTTGGTAAAGTAGTGGTACAGCAGTATATTCATCTACCAGCACAGCAATTAAAAACTCTGACTAATAAAATTGATCCCGTCCCTATTGCTACAAATACCCCCCTCAGTCAAGGGGCAGAAACACAACACTATACCTTTATTGATCAACAAAGTTTAATTTGCGGCTCGTTGACAAACTGCGCCTTATTTACGCCACAAGGTGAGTTAATTTCTTATGATGGGGGACATTTAACTCGTGCTGGCGCTAAATGGGTAGGACAACGTTTATTTCACACGGCGGCTTTAAATCAGCTTTTAAAACCTCCGGCTTTTACTATTAGCCCGTCACCTACTCTAGATTTAGCGTTAGGATTTAAGATTCACTTCTAAGTAATCAAGCAACCGTAAGCGGGTAGTTGCGGAAAAACTACCCGCTTACGGTTTTACGGTTGCTTTAACAAGCGCTTAGCCGCCGCAATACCACTTAAATAGGCACCATGTACGGTTCCGGGATATTCGCTATGGGTAGCCTCTCCTGCCCAAAATAAGCGCCCCGCGACCGTACTAGCTAACACTTTACGGTCTTGCTTAGTACTCCCCACCGCATTAAAGGAATAGGAGCCATAACTAAAGGGATCACGCGCCCAGCGGGTAATTTGAGTGGCCTTAGGGCTAGGAATAGCATTGCCAAACATCTCGCGTAATACCTGCATACCATCCTCAATAATGGCTTGATCCGACCACAGCTCTAACTCACGCGCCCGCTCTGCGGCATTAAAACCTAATAAAATAGGTACACCTAATTTAGCAAAACTCACCCACTCCACCCAACGCCCTGCGCGGAGTGATAAATATTCGTGCCAATCAATGTCTTTAGGCCAAAAAACCTTGTCAAATCTAAAAAACACTTTATCCAGCACACCCATGCCTAAGCGGGCAATAGCCTGCTGTTTATTCGTAGGTAAGGGTGGATTAAATTGCACGCTATTGCGCTTTAGCACGCCCAAAGGCAAGGTCACTAGCACATAATCAGCGCTATATTGCGCATTTTGGGTGGTCACGCTCACCCCTTGCGGAGAGTAGGCAACTTGTTTTACTACTTGTCCGGTTTTAATGGTTAAACCTTTAGCCAAGTAATCGGTTAATTGACCATAGCCTTGAGGGAATAATAACTCATCACCCTCAAACTCTTCATCCTCGTCAATCGTGTGCGCGGATAATTCGCGGGTAGAGCCTGAATACTCCTGCTCATAGCGGCTATTGAGATAAAACTCTAGCTGTGCTTTTGATCCTAGGCTAGTTGAGTCTCGATCTCGCATCACTCGCTCGACCGCTGTTCTCAGTGACAGATCTTGATCTAGGTCAGAGGCTTGTTTGAGAGCTTTATCCACCAAGCGCTCCATCTTATCTTCTGCCGTATCGGTCACACCTTGCTGGAGCAACTCTGGAGCAATATACAACTCAGCGCTGTCATAGCTGGTCGCCACTCGCTTAGCGTTAGCCTGATTGGCAAGCTCGGTAATAGGATTATCCTCATCCCCATGAATCCATGAGGCACCTAAATCCACAGGCGCATCCGACCATAGGCGGCTAGTATAAATACGCCCCCCAATGCGTTCCCGCCCCTCTAGTACCGTGACCTGAAAACCTTGAGCACTGAGGTGTCGCGCAGCAGCTAGTCCAGCCATTCCTGCCCCTAATACTAATACTGATGGGGCATTAGCAGAAACCATGGTGGAATAGCCCA
This sequence comes from Thiofilum flexile DSM 14609, assembly GCF_000380185.1. Lineage (GTDB taxonomy): Bacteria > Pseudomonadota > Gammaproteobacteria > Thiotrichales > Thiotrichaceae > Thiofilum > Thiofilum flexile. Next base: position 42,072 of record NZ_KB904761.1, on the reverse strand, counting down.
ACCCTAAAGCACCGGCGGTGACTGTACGTAAAAAATATCGTCTTGAACTGGGCATAAATTGAACCAAAACAGAAATTAACCTGACTAACTATTAGCACTTTAGGGGACATTAAAAAATTTACCATCCCTCGTAAAAAGTAACTTGCTGGATCGTTATAACTATAACTGCACTTAATCACTCTCAACTATAAGGATACTTGCTGTGAATCTGCGAAATAAAACCCTGTGGGCGATTTGGGCGATGCTTACCCTTGCCTGTTTAGCGCTAAGTACGGCTACAACAGCCGACGCCGAAGCACCTAGTCTGTGTAAAGTCTATACGGCTCAAGCCTTGAGTTGTGGTTTTGGTGTAGTGCGTTGGGGCGATAGTAGTGTCAAAACACGTTAATGTCTATCTCTTGCGGTTAATTCCGTGTGCTAGCCTATCCTACTTGCCCACAGTGGCTTATCCTAACGATCAAGCCACTCTAAGCTCATAAAGCAATTGTAAAAATCTAAATAGCATTTGAATACAACTAAATACAACGCTGACCTAAGACCCAGGTTTGTTTTAAATTCAATTGTTCATCTAATAAAATAAAATCTGCCCGCGCTCCCGCCTTTAGCTGTCCATAGTGCTCGCTAATACCTAAAAATTGCGCGGGATATAAACTTCCCATCCGTAAAGCCTCTGGCAAGGCTATCTCTAGTGTGTTGACACAATTGCGCACGGCTGAAACCATATCCAATGCAGAACCTGCGAGTGTACCGTCCTCTTTCGCACAGCGCCCATTGACAGCGTAGATCGTCTCACCATACAGCTCAAAGCTTGACTCTTCACTCCCTACTGTCGCCATAGCATCGGTCACTAGGATCATTTTACCTTTAGCTTTGGCTCGAATCGCCAATTTGGCTACCGTAGGATGAAGATGATAACCATCAATAATAATTCCACAATAACTCTGCTCATCTTCTAACGCTGCCCCAACTGCCCCCGGCTCACGCCCTGTCATAGGCAACATGGCATTATAAAGATGGGTAAAACCACTTAAGCCCTCCGCTAACGCTGCTCTCATTTGCTCATAGCTTGCTAAAGTATGCCCGGCACTCACCCGAATCCCCTGCTCAACTAATTGGCGAATCGCACCGGCTGGCAATTGCTCTGGGGCGACGGTTAGCAAATAGTGCTCTGGTGCCATATGGGTTAATAGCTCCAGCGTACCCGCATCTAAAGGGCGAATCCTGTGACTATCATGCACCCCACGCTTACCGCTATTTAAGTGCGGCCCCTCTAAATGAATACCTAAAATACCTGGTAAGGAATCGACCGCCAGCGCGACCGCTTCCACGGCTTGCTGCATTACCTCTGGCGTATCAGTAATCAAAGTGGGCAGCATAGCGGTGGTTCCGCCCAACCAATGAGCGCGGCGCATTCTATCGATGGATTTAATACTAGGGTTATTATTCAGCATTACCCCCCCACCGCCATTGACTTGAATATCAATGAGTCCGGGAGCGAGTAGCCAACCCTGTGCATCAACTTGAGGCACAATAGGCGGCAGTTCATGGATGGGCAACCACTGCTCAATATGCCCATTCTCAATCATTAAAGCGGCATCCTGCTGTTGCTCATCTTGAGTATCAAAATAGCGGAAATGGGTTAGCGCAAATTTATTCATAGGGTTTTGGTTACCTTAGCAATAAATGGTGGGGTATCGGGGTTATAGCCGCGTTGTAAGGATAAACGTGCTGTCATTAAATAGGCCGATTGAATCTGTGTGATCAATGCACACCAAGGATGCAAGCCCTCTAATACGGGCAAACCGATAGTACCTTGTGGCGCATTAGCCCCCGAAAACAAAACTTGAGCACCCGCCTCGGTCAAACGACTCACCGATTCACGAATACTCATACTCGCAGCATCGCCTTGATCAAAAACTAAAATAGGGAAACCCGAACGAATCATGGCTAAGGGGCCGTGTAAGACCTCGGCACTACTAAAGGCTTCAGCATGTAAGCTACAGGTTTCTTTAAATTTAAGCGCAGCCTCATTCGCTATCCCACGCCCAGGCCCCCGCCCCAACACTAGCATTCTGCGTGCATCCACTAAACTACTCAGCGCCCCCGACCAATCTAAATTAGGGACTTGGCTTAAATCATCGGGCAATCTTTCCAGTGCGGCTTGGAGTACTTGATTCTGTGACCAAACCGCTACTAATTGTAAACTGGCAAATAAAGTACACAGATAAGACTTGGTTGCTGCCACCGCCTGCTCAGGCCCTGCGTGTAATGGCAGCACCACATCGCAATGAGCACTTAGTGGTGCATTTTCATAGCTATTAATTAAGCCTAAGGTGATAGCCCCCTGACGCTTCGCCATTTGCGCATATTTGACTAAGTCTGGACTTTGCCCGGATTGAGAAATCAAAATCACCAAACTATCGGCTAGGTTAGTTTCCACACCATAGATCGATAAAATGGAAGGAGTTGCCGATGTGGTCGGGATACCTAAACCTAGCTCAAGGAGATAACGTAAATAAACCCCCGCATGATCGGAGCTACCGCGTCCACAGGTCACGATAAACTTAGGGGGGCGAGCTTGTAATTGCTGCACCAGACGCGCTAAAGGCTCCGCTAATTCGCTTAATTGCACGCGCATACGCTTAGGTGCTTGTAAGGCTTCTCGATACATGAGTGGCGTAGTCATAGTCACTTACCTAGGTTGAATAGTCATTAAGACAAAATCGCAGCTATCACCACGATAGTGGACGGACGTAAAACGCTTATAAATCTTGAGCCATCAGCAGTGCTCCCTCTAAGGCACTACCTTTAGGCTGCGTTAGTAAGGCTTGAATCTCTGCAGGTAGATAGGATTGGTATAAATTGGCTAATCCACCTAACAAAGCAATATGCCCCGTTTGATAACGCTCTAAAACTCTAATCATACGTATTAGGTCTTGGCAAGCGTTTTGCAACAAAATTTGAGCATAAGGGTCTTGATTTTGAGCAAATTGAAAAACTTGCGGCGCTAATTGGGCATAGTGAGCCGGCTTAGCATCAAGACTCCAATTAAATAGCGCCTCGGCATCCTGCCCAAAAGGCTGCCCCAAATAGTCAGTTAAGGGCGAGGCCGGAATAATCTGCTCTACAGCCAATAAGGTCATACGCATGGCCTCACGCCCTAACCATGAGCCACTGGCTTGATCGGCTAAGGTTAAACCCCAGCCGCCAAAAGTACGACTCGCCTCTGGGCAAATAATTTGCGCACAAGACCCTGTGCCCAAAATCACAATACCGCCGGCTTGTCCTTGATGTGCGCCTAGACAGGCGATATAAGCATCATTGGTTAATTGGCAAGCGGCAAAGAGTGCTTTAATAGGAGCCGCCGTGACGATATCCGTTTTTAATACCAGTCCGGCTAAACCAATGCCAGCCTTTAAATCGGTGGTGGATAACTGGCTTAAACCCGCTTGTTTCAGTGCCTCACTCACACAGTGTCGAATGGCATCAATAGAATGCTCAACGCCTAAACGCAGATTCGCTGAACCACTGACCCCCTCGCCTAATACGGTGCCGGTGTGATCAGTAAGCCTTGCCCTACAATTACTTCCTCCCCCATCAATGCCGACGTAATAGGTGGTGGATGGTTGATAAGCCATAAAACGTGCAGCCCTTGTTTTATTATTAATCATTCTAAATCGTATACTGAGCGCAATACAACGTCAAAGGTCAAGAAAAAACCCTTACCCCCTTAAACCCAGTATAACAACATAATGCTCTCTACATTGACCACAGCTTTGCAATAAAACTCATCATTAGTGTGTTATTACGGTATATAACATTTTCAGGCTTAATGAAAACATCACGACCGCAAAACCGCGTTTTAATGTTGTCACAGGCAGACTATGGGCTAACTTAGCCCCTAGTGGAGCAGTAAAAAAACTCACTGCTGACACTAATACAACCGCCGGCAAATAAATATAGCCAATGGTATAAGGCGGTAAATTAGGGACACTCCAACCATTCACTAAATAGCCTACGGTACCTGCGATGGCTAGAGGTAAGCCAATCGCGGCGGAGGTGCCAATGGCGTGCTGGATTTTGACATTACAATAAGTCATAAACGGCACCGACAAAGAGCCACCCCCAATAGCTACCAAGGCCGATACTGCACCAATCCCTACCCCTACTAATGAGGTGCCTAGCAGAGTGGGTAATTGACGTGAGGGTTTAGGTTTAATATTTAGCCATATTTGTAGGGCGACATAGGCCATAAAGCAGGTAAAGAAAATAGCCAGCGGTAATGCATCTAACTGCGAGGCTAAAAAAGTAGCCGCAAAAGTGCCCACCAAAATCCCCGGCGTAATCTTCCACACCAACGACCATAGCACGGCACCGTGGGCATGATGCGCCCGCAAGCTGGCTATAGAGGTCGGAATAATTGCCGCCATCGAGGTGGCTAGTGCCATATGAACTAAATGCTCCCGTGGAAAATGCTGCAGGGCAAAGAGTGAGGTAAAGGTAGGAACCATGACCCCACCGCCTCCCACCCCAAATAACCCTGCCACTAACCCGACAAAGGCACCCAACGCTAAATACCACCCTATCTCTTGCCATCCCATCGTTGAAAGCTTCCTAGAATCATTAAGCCTATTATTTTGCCAATCTCAAACATTTATTGCTGAAATTTTTAGGTTGTGCGGTTTTCTGAACTTGAAATCTAGGTTTCTCACCCCATGTTCGCTGCATTGATTTTGTACATTAGGTAGAGGATAACCTTATATGACTGACACAGCGCAAAAAGAAAGCCTGCAATTCCAAACGGAAGTGAATCAACTCCTGCATCTCATGATTCACTCGCTGTACTCCAATAAGGAGATTTTCCTACGCGAACTGATTTCTAATGCGGCGGATGCGTGTGACAAACTACGTTTTGAAGCGATTGGTCATGATAACTTATACGAAAATGACAGCGATCTACGTATTGAAGTGGAGTATGACGAAGACGCTCGCACCGTAACGATTCGTGATAATGGTATTGGGATGAACCGTGATGAAGTCGTCACCAATATCGGTACGATTGCTCGCTCAGGTACTAAAGAATTCTTACAAAAACTCACCGGCGATCAACAAAAAGACGCTCATCTTATCGGTCAATTTGGGGTTGGTTTTTACTCCTCCTTTATTGTGGCGGATAAAGTCACGCTCACTACCCGTCGTGCGGGCGAGCCTGCCGATAGTGCTACCCGTTGGGAGTCCGATGCACAATCGGGCTATACCCTAGAGCAAGTCAGCAAGGCCACGCGTGGTACGGAAATTACCCTGCACCTAAAAGAAGATGAAAAAGAATTTGCTAATGGCTGGCGCTTACGCTCCGTTATTACGCGCTACTCCGACCATATCCCCTTCCCCGTCAAAATGCATAAGGCGGATGATGAAGGTAAAGCGACTAGCGAATGGGAAGTCATTAATAAAGCCAATGCTTTATGGACACGCAATAAAAACGATATTACCGAAGCGGAATATCAAGAGTTTTATAAGCATATTAGCCATGACTGGGAAAACCCCTTGGCATGGGTACAAAGTCGTGTAGAAGGTAAATTAGAATATACTTCCCTACTCTATATTCCTGCTAAAGCTCCATTCGATTTATTCGATCAGCAGCAAAAAAATGGCATCAAACTATACGTCAAACGCGTATTTATTATGGACGATGCTGAAAACTTAATGCCGCGCTATTTACGCTTTGTACGTGGCGTCATTGACTCTAATGATCTACCGCTAAACGTTTCACGCGAGATTTTACAAAGCAGCCGTATTATCGACTCGATGAAAAGCGGCTCGGTAAAAAAGGTATTAGGTCTATTAGAATCTATTGCTGAGAATGAACCCGAAAAATATACGACCTTCTGGAAAGAATTTGGCCGCGTGATGAAAGAAGGCCCTAGCGAAGATTTTGCTAATCGTGAACAAATCGCTAAGTTATTACGTTTTGCCTCGACTCATGATAACTCAACCGAGCAGAAAGTATCTTTAGCTGATTACGTTTCGCGGATGAAAGAAGAGCAAGATAAGATTTATTATATTACGGCAGATTCTCATACCGCTGCTAAAAATAGCCCACACTTAGAAGTGTTCCGTAAAAAAGGCATTGAAGTCTTATTACTATCAGATCGTGTGGATGAGTGGTTAACGAATGGTTTAACCGAATTTGAAGGTAAATCCTTGCAATCGGTGGCTAAAGGTCAATTAGACTTAAGCAAATTAGAAACCGAAGAAGATAAAAAAGAGCAAGAAAAAGTCGAGCAAGAATCTAAAAATCTTTTAGAGCATATTAAAGCCTCCTTAGGCGATAAAGTAGAAGAAGTGCGGGTTTCGCATCGTTTGACTGATTCACCGTCTTGTATTGTGTTAAATGATCATGATATGGCGCTTTATATGCAGCATCTGTTTAAACAAGCAGGACATGACGTGCCAAAAACCAAACCGAATTTAGAAATTAATCCGGGTCATCCTTTACTGCAACGCATGAATGCAGAAACGGATGATGAACGCTTTAGTGAGTGGGCGAGTGTATTACTCGATCAAGCCATTTTAGCTGAAGGCGGACAATTAGAAGATCCAGCCGGGTTTGTTAGTCGCTTAAATCGTTTGATGTTGGCTTTGGCTTAAACCTCTTTATTAAAGGAGTGGGTTATACTCGCTCCTTTCTCTCTCCGCAAAGCTAGAATACCCCCTTCTCTAAACCATAGAGCCAAGTCTTTATGATAATATCTATTAACAATAGGCTCACATATTAAAGTTTAAATCAAGAATATAGATACCCATAAACCCTATTCTAATGCTAAAATATATCGCAGAAACTTTAATTTCAAATCCATAAGCTAGGTAACTATTATGATTGAGCTGTTAAAGGGTGATATTACCAAAATAGCGGTTGATGCTATTGTAAATGCTGCCAATACATCGCTATTAGGCGGAGGTGGTGTGGACGGAGCCATTCATAAGGCTGGTGGTAAAGCTATACTAGAAGAGTGCATCAAAATCCGTAATCAGCAAGGTGGTTGTAACACGGGTGAAGCGGTCATAACCACAGCGGGAGAGCTTCCTGCAAAGTTTGTTATTCATACAGTAGGCCCCGTATGGAATAATGGCAGCCACCATGAAAGCGAGTTATTATCCTTAGCCTATCTAAATAGCCTAAAGCTTGCATTGAATCACTCGATTAAATCTATTGCATTTCCCAATATTAGCACGGGTATTTATGGGTTTCCTAAAGACAAAGCTGCCAAAATTGCAACTCAAACCGTCTCCGATTTTCTAACTACTACTGACAAAATAGAGCGAGTCATTTTTGTTTGTTTTGATGAGGAAAACTATGAAATCTATAATAAGCTATTACAATAATTAGCTATAAAAATAATCAACTGTACCAATCTATTCAGTATAGCTATGTTAATTGTGGTACTGTATGAGCAAGCAGGGAGCACTATGATTAAGGATGATGAAAATCGGGCGGCAGCTTGTCTGCTGGGACTAGCTTGTGGTGATGCAATAGGCGCAGCGGTTGAGTTTCTGCCAAGAAACCGCTTCCAACCCTTAACCGGAATGCGTGGGGGGGGAAAATTCCGCTTACAGCCTGGACAATGGACGGACGATACCTCGATGGCACTTTGCCTAGCCGATAGCTTGCTGGCTATGGAAGGATTTGACCCACTCGATCAATGTAGACGTTACCGACGCTGGGCTGAAACCGGCTATAACTCCAGCGCCCCTAGAGCGTTTGGATTTGGCAAAACGGTCTTAAGAGCCTTACTACAATACCGCAAAACCGGTGAACCCTATTCTGGCCCGACAGACTCTGAAAGTTCTGGTAATGGTTCCCTCATGCGACTCGCCCCTATTCCCATTTTCTATTATCAGGATCAAGATAAAGCTCGGCATTTTTCGATATTGAGTTCAAGAACCACACACGGTTCAGCCGAATGTCTGGCAGCTTGTAGCTATTTTTCTGATGTCCTATTGCATGCCATGATGGGATTGCCAAAGCGGGAGCTTTTTGACATCAACCCCGCTCTACCACATCCTGCCATGAAGCCTATTTATACAGAACGTTTTAAGTCGAAAGACCGAGAGGAAATAAAAGGCAGCGGTTATGTCATCGAAAGTCTTGAGGCTGCACTTTGGGCCTTCTGGCATACCACTAGTTTTGAGGCTGCCGTTCTAGCCGCTGCTAATCTAGGGGATGATGCGGATACCACCGCCGCGATCTGTGGGCAAATTGCGGGAGCCTATTATGGGTTAGAGGCTATACCGGCAATATGGCTAGAGACACTTTACCAACGAAGACACATTGAAAGCATTGCAAGGCGTCTATTTCGAGAAGGACAAACGCATTTCCAGCTAGAAGAGCAACTAGAGGCGTCTCACTTCTAAATAGTTAAATAGTGCTCACTTTAGAGCGACTACTCCGCTCCGGGCTGATTGGGTATTAATCCTGGGGCGGGATAATAAGTTTCCGCCTCTAAATCACGGGCATATTGTAATAAGGCGGTTTCTATTCTTGCTAAACCTTCTGGTTTTTTCTCCGCTAAAGGAGCAGGATAATAGCTAATATTGCGTTCCGTTTTATCAAGATTAATCGTATAGGATTGACTATCTTTACGGCGTTTTTTCCCTGCACCATATTCGTCTTTATCTAATTCTAGTACTTTATTTTCTATAATAATGGAGGTTAGGTTATCTAAATCTTCTTGTGTTAATACTTTGCCTATGGTTTCTAAATCATTTTTTCTCCAGCACGGTTCTGCTTTTCGCCATTTTAAGCATTTACCTTGTAAATCAGGGAAAAAAGTATAGCGTAATTCGCCATATTCCACGGTGATATCGATATAGGCAACATTACTTGTCACATAATAATGTAAACGTAAATCCGATAGATCTTCTTCGGCTGGCTCGCCCAAACCCGGTAACGGCTCGGTGTCATCCCCCTCTAAGGTATAAGGGGGAATCGTCAAGGTGGGCAAACGTACAGGTTTGCTAATGGGCTGATCATTGGGTATTGGTGTTACGGGTGTTTTCGGTTCTGATTGCGTGGAGGTATCACAGGCGCTAAGTCCTATGGCAAGTAATACAATGAACCACACTTTACGTAACATAATTAACCCCAAACGGTGTGAGCTAGCTCAAAACAGGATGCAGACGCTGAACCATTTCTTTAAAGACCTTGGGGTTAGCGGCTAAGACATTGCCGGTACTTAAATGGCTATTGCCACCTTGTAAGTCACCTACTAATCCACCGGCTTCTTGAATCAAGAGTATACCTGCTGCCATATCCCATTCATGTAAATTAAACTCCCAAAAACCATCGTAGCGTCCACAAGCGACATAAGCGAGATCCAGTGCTGCCGCTCCGGCGCGTCTGACTCCGGCGGTATTAGGCACTAATACCTTCATTGTTTCTAAATATAGCTCTAAATTCTGTCCGGCGCGAAAAGGAATCCCCGTTGCTAATAAAGCACCTTGCATAGTGGTTAAATTAGAAACACGAATACGGCGATTATTCAGGGTAGCACCATCCCCACGGGAGGCAGCAAATAACTCATCACGAATCGGATCAAACACCACGCCTTGTGTAACACGCCCTTTGGTTTTTAAGGCAATGGATACCGCGCAATGCCCTAAGCTGCGTAGATAATTGGTGGTGCCATCTAAAGGATCAATCACCCACTCATAGTCCGAGTCATTTTGGCCTTGGCGTCCAAACTCTTCCCCCATAATGGTGTGTTCTGGGTAGGCGCGGCGCAGAATACTGACAATGGTACGCTCAGCTTGGCGATCAATTTCACTCACAAAATCATTCGGGTCTTTTTGATCGATTTTGAGCTGATCAACTTTATTCGCATAACGACTGATTAATTCGCCTGCTTCACGAGCGGCCTTAATCGCAATATAGAGCATGGGGTGCATGGTCAGGATTCCAATTTTTTAAAAAAGCATTACGCCGCAACAGGCGCTTGAATGGGGCGCTAGTGTAACATAAAAAAAGCCACCTAACAGAACGTTAGGTGGCTTTTGTTTACTAGCCTAAGCGCTAAAAATTAAGCAAAACTTAATTATTTAGCCGCTTCAGCCGCTTTACGGCGCTCGTTAGCTTCTTTAATCACGGTCTCAGCCACATTACGTGGGCAAGGTGCGTAATGAGAGAACTCCATCGAGAATTGACCACGACCTGAAGTCATAGTCCGTAAATCACCGATATAGCCAAACATTTCAGACAGTGGCGCTTCTGATTTAACCCGAACCCCGGTAGCACCTGGCTCTTGAGATTTAATCATAGCGCGACGACGGTTTAAGTCACCGATCACATCACCGACATGATCCGCTGGGGTGAATACGTCAATCTTCATAATCGGCTCTAGTAATTGAGGACCGGCTTTAGGAATAGTTTGACGATAAGCACCTTTAGCCGCAATCTCGAAGGCTAGTGCAGACGAGTCAACCGCATGGTAAGCACCGTCGCGTAAGGTAACTTTCACATCCAAGCAAGGATAACCGGCTAGCACGCCCTTGGCCATACTGGCATCGAAGCCTTTTTGTACAGCAGGCCAGTATTCACGCGGTACGTTACCACCCGTAACCACCGACTCAAACGCAAAACCTGCACCCGGCTCATTCGGCTCAATGGTGTAATCAATACGACCGTATTGACCTGAACCACCCGATTGCTTTTTATGCGTGTAGCTGTCATCAACCGCTTGAGTAATGGTTTCACGATAAGCGACTTGTGGTTTACCAACCTCAACTTCGACACCATGAGTACGACGTAAAATGTCTACTTTAATGTCTAAGTGCAGCTCACCCATCCCTTTAATGATGGTCTCGCCACTGTCTTCATCCGTTTCAACACGGAAAGAAGGATCTTCCTGAACCATTTTGCCCAGTGCTACACCCATTTTCTCAGAGGCACCTTTGTTTTTCGGTGCAATCGCAATCGAGATAACAGGATCAGGGAATACCATTGGCTCTAGAGTCGCTGGATGATCAGGATCGGCTAAAGTATGACCGGTTTGTACGTTTTTCAAACCGATTAAGGCAACGATATCACCCGCTTGCGCTGATTCGATCTCATTCCGATCATTCGCGTGCATCTCAACCATACGGCCTACACGCTCAGTCTTGCCAGTAAAGGTATTTAAAATGGTATCGCCTTTTTTCAAGCGACCAGAGTAAATACGAATAAAGTTCAAGGCACCAAAGCGGTCATCCATAATCTTAAAGACTAAGGCACGTAAAGGGCGATCAGCATCAACAATCGCAAAAGTACCCGTTTCCTTACCTTCTTCATCGGTCTCAGGCTGAGGATTAACTTCTGTCGGATTAGGTAAATAATCCACTACCCCATCTAATACCAGTTGCACGCCTTTGTTTTTAAAGGATGAACCAGCATAAGTCGGGAAGAAGTCCATTTTAATGGTACCCTTACGAATACAAAGCTTGAGGTCTTCGATAGAGGGCTCTTCACCATTTAAATAAGCTTCCATCAGATCATCGTCTTGCTCAACGGCAGTTTCGATCATCTTTTCACGCCATTCTTCGACTAACTCAACCATATCCGCCGGTACGTCTTCAATGGTGTAGTTCATTGGATCGCCAGAATCGTCCCAAACCCAAGCCTTACGGGTCAGCACATCCACGACACCGACGAAGGTATCTTCTGTACCAATCGGTAAGGTCATCGGTAAAGGTTTAGCACCGAGGACTTCTTCAACTTGTTTAATAACGCGATAATAATCTGCACCGATACGGTCGAGTTTATTCACATAAATCAAACGCGAGACTTTAGAGTCATTCGCATAGCGCCAGTTAGTTTCGGATTGAGGCTCTACACCGCCAGAACCGCAGAACACACCGATACCGCCATCGAGTACTTTTAATGAACGATATACTTCAATGGTGAAGTCAACGTGTCCGGGGGTATCAATCACATTGAAACGGTGCCCTTTCCATTGGCAAGTCGTTGCAGCCGATTGAATAGTGATTCCGCGCTCAGCTTCTTGTTCCATGAAGTCCATTGTGGACTCACCATCATGGACTTCACCGAGCTTATGGATTTTACCCGTGAGCTTCAAAATACGTTCAGTGGTTGTAGTTTTGCCCGCGTCGACGTGGGCGAAAATACCGATGTTGCGATAAAGCGAGAGGTCTGTCATATCTATTCTCTAGTTTAAATTCATTAGCCAGCAGGCAGAATGTGTTGGTTAATGCGCTGCGGGAAGTGGTATTACCCACTCATAGCCCAAACTGCAATGTCCCCGTCTAGGCATTTGCCTAAGGTAAAGCGACAATTAAAAACTGCACCTACGGCAAGGGTGCTGATTGTAGACTATATTGAGGTAAAGTGGTAATCCCTTAGCACACTGAAAATGTATTATTCAACGACAATTTATTAAAAAATCGCTTGCACTATATAGCCAAGGCGATGGTTTAAAATTGTGTGATGGGTAAAATTAAGCTAAACAGTACACCGGATTATCACTCATAAAAGAAGGTTACAAGGTTAAGAATATCACGTTCAGCTTAGACTGGGAACTGAGCGATTAGTTCAAAAAAGTATTTTAACTTTTTTGAACTGAAAATCGGGTAATTGCCAATGCCAAAACCCCCGCGACCAAAGCCCAAAAGGCCGAACCCACGCCCCAAAGACTCATACCCGAAGCCGTCACTAAAAAGGTAATCAGTGCTGCCTCGCGATGACTCTCCTCTTTCAAGGCCATGGTCAAGCTATTGCTAATCGTGCCTAATAAGGCCAAGCCTGCTACTGCCATAACTAACTCTTTGGGTAAAGCAATGAGCAAAGCAATAACCGTTGCCCCTAATAAGCCATTAATACAATAGAAAATGCCTGCTACCACGGCTGACCAATAACGGTTATCGGGATTTTCCCCGGCCTCTTTACTCATGCAAATGGCAGCGGTAATCGCCGCTAGATTTAAGGCAAACCCACCAAAAGGGGCTAAGACTAAGGTCGCAATCCCCGTCCATGTTAATGTCGGCGAAATAGGAGTGTGATAACCCGAAGCGCGAATCGCTGCAATACCGGGCATATTTTGCGAGGTCATGGTGACAATAAAAAGCGGAATACCCACACTTAAAATCACCGCTAAATTCCACGTCGGCATGACGAATTCTGGTTTAGTCCACCCGAAAGATACTTGATCTAAATGCAGCAAACCCAAATAGTAGGCCAACCCTATCCCCACGCTAAGCACTAATACAATGGCATAACGTGCTAACCAGCGTTTCGCTAGTAAATAAGTCAGCAGCATCACCCCAACCAATAAAGGCTGAGCTTGAAGCGAGGTAAAGGTATCTAAGCCAAAGCGTACTAAGACCCCTGCTAAGAGTGCCGCGGCCAAAGCCAACGGGATACGTGACATGACACGCTCAAACCATCCCGTAGCCCCGCTGATAATAATCAGTAAGGCCGCGACCATAAACGCCCCCGTCGCATCACTCAGCGATACACCCGTTAGACTGGTCGCTAGTAAAGCAGCCCCTGGCGTTGACCATGCGGTTAATACCGGAGAGCGATAATACAGCGATAAGCCAATGGAGGTGAGACCCGCCCCTAGCCCTAAAGCCCATAGCCATGAACTCATTTGTGCTTGAGTTGCTCCTGCGGCATGAGCGGCTTGAAAGATAATCGCCGCTGAACTGGCATACCCCACCAATACTGCCACAAACCCCGCGACAATATGCTCTAGACGTAACTGTTTTAAACTCAAGCGACCGCTCCTGTAATAGCATCGGTTAACTGCTGCGGGAATAAACCTGAAGTCCCCTCAACGGAGGTATTGGTCAGTGCTACCACACTTAATTCACGACTAGGATCAATAAACCAAGCATTACCATACACCCCCCCCCAACGCACACTCCCTTTGGAAAGCGTAGTATTCGCTTGACTAGGATCAGTTACGACAGCACCCATAAAACTAAAGCCCCAACCGGCTCCCTTCATATTCACATATAAATCGCCAATCTGATTTTGTAATAAGGCTTGAGCATATTCCAAAGGCAGCAGCTTACCGCCCCCTGTTCTAATAGTTTCTAACAGTTTCAATAAATCTGATGCTGTACCGCTCATACCGCCGCCCCCACCGGCAAAGGCTTGTGGATTAAACACTCGCGCGGGGCTATAGACCACCTCGCCTAAATTAGCAAAAGGCAAACGATGCTCCACTCCCATTTTAGTGGGGGTAGGTTTACCATCGGCATAAGCACTCGCTACCCGTGCGGCCTTATTGGGGGCGATATAAAATGCACTATCCGACATTTTTAAGGGGTCAGTAATCCGCTCAGCAATAATCGTTTGCAAGGGCTTGCCGGTAATCTGCTCTAAGACATGCCCTAATACATCGGTAGCTACCGAATACCGCCAAGCGGTTCCGGGGGGAGAAAATAATTGGGTTTGACTAATCGCCGCGATATTTTGCGCTAGGGTCAGACCAGAGTTATCTAAGCCATCGGATACTTGATAAGTATGATAATCGCCCTCTTTTTGCATAAAGCGATAGCCCAAACCGGCGGTATGCGTCAATAAGTGGCGAATAGTAATAACTGGGGTTGATCCATCAGCTAAACGCGGGCGAAACGCGGGTAGATAATCCGTTACTGAGTCATCTAATTGCAGCTTTCCTTCTGCTATTAAACACATCGCCGCCACTGACACCACGGGCTTAGTCAAAGACGCCCAGCGAAAAATAGTATCGAGATAAGTCGGTGTCTGTGCTTCACGATCCGCCCAACCAGCAGCGCGGGCATACGTGGTTATCCCCTGATGTGCCACTAATACCACTGTACCCACAATACGCTGCTCGGCTAATGCCTGTTCAATTACCTCATCCACGGCTTGCGCTAAACGCATGACTCTCTCCCTTGCTCACTCAAACAATCCCTATTCAGCTTTTAATAAGCGCTCTACATACTTAGGCACTAACTCACTGGCCTTACCTTGATAAGACTCATGAAAATCAGACTGCACCAAGGACGGCTCTAAATTTAACTCCACCGTATGCGCCCCCGCTGCACGCGCCACCTGCACAAATCCTGCCGCTGGATAGACATGCCCAGAGGTGCCAATGGACAGAAATAAATCACAGGTTTTCAAGGCTTGCTCAATCTTACCCATGCCAAAAGGCATTTCGCCAAACCACACAATATGCGGGCGCAAGGTACCTATGGAGCTACATTTATTACAAGGCGTATTCGCATCCACATCGGTATGCCAACCTGATACGGCACCACAGGCGGTACAACGTACTTTATTTAGCTCGCCGTGCATATGAATGAGCTGTTGAGTACCGGCTCGTTCGTGTAAGTCATCCACATTTTGTGTAACAACTAATACCTTACCCGCTAGCTCCTGCTCTAAACGGGCTAAAGCGGCATGTGCCTGATTAGGCTGCACCACACCAGAATTCAACTGGGCGCGGCGCTGATTATAAAATTGCTGCACCAGTTTAGGATTACGTTTAAAACCTTCGGGACTCGCCACATCTTCTATTCGATGCCCCTCCCACAAACCATCACTAGCCCGAAAAGTTTTAATCCCTGATTCGGCTGAAATACCAGCTCCGGTTAAAATAACAATATTGTGATAGCGTTCCATTCTTATATGACCCTCACGCTCATTTAGTTGTGTATTTTGAGATCATACGCAAGCCAACTAGGGGCTACAACTGCAAAAATTAAGGATCATGCTCCATTCTCAATCCAACTGAGCTAAACCTAAGCTAAAGTCTGTACTTGCTCCACAGATAGGCCAGTCAACTCTGCCACAAGTGCTACTGCCATACCTTTGGCTAACATAGCTTGAGCGGTTTTCATACGTCCTAGCAGTTCCCCCTCTTCCAAACCCTCTTGTTTGCCTAGCTCTTTACCTTTCTCCAGCCCTAACCCAAAACCTTCCTCTACCCCCTCCGAATGAGCCGTATCAGTAGCATTCTTGAGATCACGGTAATGCTTTAAGCTATCCTCATAGGCAGTGCGCTCCTCGACACTGAATTGTGAGAGCTGGGCAATATCGAACATGCGTTGAAACACACTCTCCTGCAGTTCTGCTGGGATGGTTTCTAATTCATGTAGATGTTTAAAAGCATAGAGCCATTTGTCTTGTAAAGTCTTGAGTTCGCGCCGTTGCAGGGTAAAGCGGGGTAGTACCAAATAAATAAAGGTCAGCTTGTCGTAGAAAACCTGATTACGCTGGTCTTTAAGTTGGGCGTAGTACAGCACTTCGGTCGCTGCGTCATCCATTAGAAAATCCAGAATCCCAATGGTATAAACCGCTGAGAGACGATAATCCCAATCTCCACGTTGGGCTTGTTCTTGAATGGCAAAAGTGGAGTAATACACACTACGATCTTTGAAGAAGTGTTGTTTTACTTTTTGCAATTCGACAATAAAACGCTCACCCCGATCACTGATACAGTTGAGGTCGAAAATCGCTTTGCGGTCGGTAGGGGTAATGCCTTGATATTCGTTTTTGGTGTATTGCAAATCAGCAATTTGGTGGTGTTCAGGCAATAAGGTATTGAGAAAGCTGATCAAGAGATCCTTATGCGGTTCCTCGCCAAATAGCTTTTTGAAGCCAAAGTCGGTTAAGGGGTTGAGGTATACGGCGGGTGGCATAGTGGTCTGCTCCTGATCGAGAATGACTTATAGTGTAGCATGCGTCGCTACTAGGGGAAGCTAAGTAGTAAAACAGGACAGGTGCTCCGATTAACCGTGTGAACTCCTTTATCCCACCTAATAACCTCTTCTAACTTACTCACGAAAGGATATAAATTGATGTTAAATCGTCGCCATTTTCTCACTACTAGTTTATTACTGTCAGCCGGAGGGCTATTAGGCATGGAACGTTTACTGGCTAATACGGATACTACTTGGCGTATGCCGGATGAAGGTGAGCCGCATACGCGCACTTGGATGGCCTTCGGGGCGAGTGAGGCGATTTGGGGTAAAAAACTCTTGCCCGAAACCCGCCGTAGCCTCGCTTTGATTGCCACTACTATTGCCAAATATGAGCCTGTGTCCCTTTTAGTCCGTGAATCAGAACGAGCTATGGCAGAGGAACTCATACAGGCTAATCCTAAGATTAGTTTAGTGACCTGCCCCATCAATGATCTTTGGATTCGGGATACTGGCTCTACCTTTGTGGTAAATGATCAAAATCAAAAAGCGGCAGTGAATTTTAATTTTAATGGCTGGGGTAATAAACAAGAGCATAAACTAGATGCCAAAGTCGCGGCTTTTGTGGCTCAAAAAGCTGGCGTAAAAGCCTTGAACACCTCTCTTATTATGGAAGGGGGCTGTATTGAAGTGGATGGACACGGGACCGCAATTATCACTGAAAGCTGTGTGTTAAATAAAAATCGTAATCCTAAGGTGTCTAAAGCGCAGTTTGAAGATTTACTCATGCCCTTATTAGGCTTGGATAAAATTATTTGGTTACCCGGTATTAAGGGCAAAGATATTACCGATGGGCATACGGACTTTTATGCTCGCTTTGCCCGCCCAGGTGTCGTATTAGCAGGCTATGATCCTGATCCACAATCGTATGATCATGAGATAACTCTACGTCATTTAGAGCTATTAAAATCCGCCACCGATGCACAAGGTAAGAAACTGCAAATCATTACCCTTGAAGCCCCTACCGATATTCGCACTAAATATTTAAATAATGAATTTGCTAGTGGTTATATTGGCTTTTATGTGTGTAATGGGGCAGTGATTATGCAGGAGTTTGGTGATAAGGCTGCCGATTCAGCCGCGCGGGCAGCGATACAAAAGGCCTTCCCTGAGCGCAAAATAGAGCAGCTCAATGTCGATGGTATCGCCGCAGGTGGTGGCAGTATTCACTGTGCCACCCAGCAAGAGCCTGCTTAGTCGCTCTGCTACAAAAAAGTCGTGATGGTCAGGTATACATCATCACGACTGGCTTAGCTGGTTTCTAGCGTTAGCCCATCGCCACTCGGCTATTACGTCGTTGACGGTCTGCGGTGTCTTGCTTTAGCGTGATATAGGCAAACAATACCCATGAACTATGAAAAATCAGCCCACACAACACCATGAGTTCACCACTCAAAGGCCCAATGGTTGCGCGGGCAAAGAGCTGATCAATACTATGCAACGGGGTGGGGTGAATCGCCAATTTGCCATAGTAGGCCACTGCTTGTACTAATAATATCCAGCCATAATTACGTCGCAGACGTCGTCCTACAGCTCTAGCAAAACTGATATGGTGACGTGGTTTACAATAATCTTTTGCCAGCACTTCATTCCAGTTCGTGTCCCGCCGAATGCCCTCCCCACGCAGCATGGGGGCAAAAAATTCGGTTTCCATATGCCGCGCCCGCGCCCGCCAGACATTGAAATAACGGTAACGATGCGCTTCAAAAGACAAAAACACGATAATCAGAAAACCGACCAAAATCAGCGGCAAAGGTGACGCATCACGCTCCGCAAAGGTGATGGAAAACGCGAGTCCCGTCGTGACCACGGCCCAGTTAGTGGTGTGATCTAAGCGGGTACGCCAGATAGTAGAACGGTAGACCTCTCCCCGGTAGAGGTGGGCTAGTGCACCGATTTCGGCAGCGCTAAATTCGAGCTGTTGAGGTTTCTCCACAGCCACGGGATTGGAAACTTCAGAGTGAACACTATTCATGATGGGAGTATAAGACCAGAGCTGTAAGTATTATAAAAACTATAGGGTTCCTATTAAAATATCCTTATGAGCTTGTCATGATCACTACCTCCCGATTTCATGCGGAAAGTGAGTATACCGACTCTTATCCCTAGTATGCTACTCTAGTATTTAATTATCCCTATCCCCAAAACGCATACCCCCCGTCACGGAAATAATCCCGCTGATAGCCACCATAATTCCCTTCATAGTTAGAGGCCACCTCCTCGACCCCTTTTAGCCATGCCTGCTCATCACTATGATCCACCTCATGATTGAGTTCTAGTAAGACATGGGCTAGCTCATGGAATAAGATATTATCCGCATCCACCTGAATACCCTGCCCTGTTGGGGTCATCACCTGAGCGAGCATATCCGCATCCATGCTAACGGTCGCAGCAATTTTACCATTGCTATAAAAAGTCAAATCGGTCTTGGCACTCGGTGCAATACCTAAACGTTTACGCTCGGCGGCGGATTGGGTATGCGGTTGAATAGTCAAGGAATCGAGATTGGGATCACTCAAAATTTGCTTTAATACGGAATTACCATAGCTATGGGTTTGAATTTGCTGGAGTACTGGTCGGAACTCCTCGGCAATATGCAGTTTTTCTGAGTTTAGGGTATCTGGGTTACTCATAGGCGTACTAGAAACGGCGGTACGACTAGGGGTAGCAGTACTAGTCGTAACAGAGGTACTAGGGCTAAGCGTATTTAAACTAGTAGGAGTAGTAACATGGCTCGACGCGTGTGGGCTTGAAATATTCGGCGCTTGTAGGCTCGAAATATATTGCGCAGCGAGTTGTTGAGCAGCCTTTTGTAGATCGATATTCACCGGAATAAAATACAAACCTAGTTGAATAGCTCGGTTATCTTGCATACCCCCTACATTAATCCCTTTAATACCGGCTGCCTCTAAACGATTATCTGTAGTAACCGAAGTAATCTTATCCATATCCAAACCCTAATGACGACGCCGATGCGACCAAAACAACGCTATACAAGCCCTTAGAAGGTAGTCTTTTAGCTACAAAAGCGAGCTGGATTTAGATAAATGGTTTATTTTAAACGACAAGCATACACGTCACTAATCAGCGCCCTAGGTTTAATTGCCTTAATACCCGCACGATTCGACTACGGAAATGCTGGGGTGCGATGTGTAAAGACTCAAATACTCTTAGCAAAGCACTCTCATTAAAAAGTGCTTTAGTTGGGGGAAATAAGAGAGGACTAACGAAATGCAGGTAAGTTATTTTTAATCCAAGGATTCACTATTTTTTCAATAGCCGCGACTGCTTTTTTCAAACCAAGATCATCGGTTGATTCAAAGGCTAAATCACCATTACAGGGATTACCAATAGATATTTTTTTAAAAAAATATTGATATTGTTTCTTTGTATTATTATAGCGCCATTTTATATAGGCATCACCGCACTCTAAGGTAGATTTTGGCATAAAGCGCTGTATACTGTGATAAGTTGACAAGGGCTTATAAGGACTTTGAGAAGTTACAGGATCAATTGTCAAAGACTTATCACTTTCCATTAAGACCCTAAATTTACCAACCTCATCCCGTTGAATAATCCAATTATGACTGGTTACACCATCAATATCGCGTTGGCCTTTAATACATCCTGCGGCGGGGGTAGTAATATACCACTCCTCCGTTTTTAGATTATTATCAATATTAAAATCAATCCCTGTAAAGGGGCAGGTCTTTAGTTGTTTAAAATTAGCAGGTGTATAAAAAGTAGCATACGCTTTTTTAAAGGGATTTTGCGTATTAGGAGAGAAGATAGCTTGTTTAATATTAGCAGGTAAAGGGATGTCTAACTTTATATCAATATCGTGCAGAGTTTCCTTCTTTTTGTTATATACTGTAATACTCGCACTTGTTATTTTTCCGTCAAAATATTGTGTGAAAAAATTTAAGGAAGAAGCAGTCAAAATGGGATCTTCTGTTGCAGCCCCTGCCATGATCGGCAAACTAGCTAGTAAATCAACCAAAACAGATGCCTTTAAATATTTTTTTGATTGAATCATATCTATTCCTGTACATGAAAAATTATCATCTGATCTAGCAAAGCATAGCCCATGAACAAGTGTTATTGCTTGAAATAGAGGTAAAGGTATGAATAGAATATTTAGACTAACTCAGCACTCTCCTTGATTGAAAGGTGCTGAGGAGGGATAGGGGTTAACGAAAAGCTTTATCAGAACTTTCGTTGTTCCTGATAAAAGTATCCAGAGGCTTGCTCGCGCTCTATACGGATATTCACTATAATAAAGGGATAGCAACCCACCTCTAGAGCATGTGTATGAGCGATGTCTACCTTAATCCCTTGACGGACTTTGGCTTCAAAAAGCTGTTTGGCGAGGAACCGCACAAAGATTTATTAATCAGCTTTTTGAACACGTTCTTACCTGCACATCACCAAGTGCAAGACCTGAGTTACACCAAAAACGAATATCAAGGCCGCAGTGCCATTGACCGCAAAGCGATATTTGATCTGAACTGCATTAGCCCCTCCGGTGAGCGCTTTATTGTCGAATTGCAACGCATCAAACAAATCTTTTTCAAAGATCGGAGTATCTATTACGCCACTTTCCCGATTCAAGAACAAGCTGTCCGTGGGGATTGGAATTACAAACTCGCGGCAGTCTACACTATTGGTATCTTGGACTTTTTGATTGATGATGATCAAACGAAAGTCTATTACCATGCTCAGCTTAAAGATCAGGATAATATTTTATTCTACGAGAAACTCAATTTTATCTATTTAGTCCTCCCGCGCTTTCAATTACAAGCCCATGAGCTAAAAACGCTACAAGACAAATGGTTTTATGTGTTTAAGCATTTACACGAATTAGAGCAAATCCCCAGCCAACTCACCGATGAAGTGTTTCAGCGTTTATTTGGTATTGCTAAAATCGCACAATTACCGGCGAGTGAACGCCTAGGCTATGAAAGTAGTTTAAAAGACTATCGAGATTTTATGAGTACCCACGAAACCTCGCGCTTAGATGGAAAAAAAATAGGGTTAGTAGAAGGAGAGAAAATCGGTTTGGAAAAGGGCGAAAAAATTGGCTTAGAGAAGGGTAAACAGCTAGGAGTTAAGGAGGGAGAGAAAATCGGCTTAGAGAAAGGCGAACAAATCGGGGCATTAAAAACAGCCCAAGCGATAGCGCTGAATTTATTGCAGCTAGGTATTTTACCCGAAACTGAGATTGCGCGTATTGCGGGGCTAACGTTAGCAGAGGTGCAAAAGCTTAAATCGGCTTAGCAAAGCACTCTACTTAAAAAGTGCTTTGGTTGAGGATAATAGTTGAGAATTAGCGAAAGGCTTTGAGAGTAGGTAACCATCTATCAACGACTGCTTTTACCTGAGTGGCTGTTTGGCGTTTACGCTGAGCATTTTCAGCTTTAGATAGATTTTCATCATATCTATCCCCATCACAATCTACTGAAACAGTCGCTCCCTGCTCTAGGATTTTGTATTGTTTACCGTTGTAGCCCCATTTAAGTAAAACTCGACCACAGCCTAATTTATCTTGAGGGGCAAAACGTGTGACATAATGCTCTGTCCGTATCTGACGATACCCACCTTTATCTTGAGGTGTTTTAGTAATACTGAGTGTACCATCACTCTCCATTAATACTCGGCTCTTGTTTTGGCTGTCTTTTTGCAGAATCCATAGATGTGCATCTACCCCGTTTCCAGACGCTTGTCCATTTAAGCAGCCATATAATGAAGTGGCTATAAACCATTCTTGCGTTTTTGGATTGTTATCTAGTTCAAATGGAATACCTACAAATGGGCAACTTTTTAATTTCCCTAGGTTATTTGATGTATAAAGATAAGAGTAGGCTACTTTAAAAGGGTTATAAGTAGTAGGATAAAATAAATCCTTCTTCACTATAGTAGGCAATTTTATCATTTTAATTTCATCTGTGAAATTAACTAGATCCCTATATAGAATTACCTCCCCACTAATTGAGTTTGGTTCGGTGGATACGTGACTGCTAAATAAATACCCATAGGAGCTTAAAACCTTGGTCTGCTGTGCCTGAACAATACCACAGAAAGATATTAACAGTATATTCAAAAAAAACAGGTGCATATATTTTTTTAAAAAATCTACTAAAAATAACATAAAAACCTCTTATATCCATTTATTCTTAAAAAGAAGGCACTATTTAGCACCCTCTACTTAGACTTAACATTTAACTACTGTTATCTAGACGGAATATACTTCTCCAGCTTTGCCCTTTTTGCAGGGTCTTTTTCCTTCGTTAGTTCAATCATAATTGCACGGTAATTGGGCTTTTTGCCTGCTTGTCGAATCTTCATCTGTAACAAGTCCATATCAACATTACTATTACATGAAAGATGATGATCTGATCTAGCAAAGCATAGCTCATGAGCAAGTGTTATTTCTTGAAATAGATATAAGGGCGTGAGAATTTAGACTAACAGCACTCTCCTTTATTGAAAGTGCTGCTATTAGTGAAGATTAACAAAATGCCTGTCTCAAGCTACAGATTACAATCCGCTTCGGTCACGGTTTCACCTTTAATTAAACGCGCATAGATACTAGCACTCTGTTTAGGTATGCGCTGCTGGGTATCAAAGTCTACATAAATCATCCCAAAACGACTGTCATACCCACTCAACCATTCCAGATTATCGTGGCTCGACCACACATGATAACCCTGCACATTCGCCCCCTGTGCGCGAGCTTGTTGCATGGCTTGAATATGGCCGACTAAATAACGGCTGCGCTGGGTATCGTGTACCGCCCCATTGACTAATTGATCCTCATTAGGAAATCCGGCTCCATTTTCAGTAATCATCACCACCGGATTACCATACTCTGTTTGCAAACGCGTTAATAAAGCCAGAAATTGATCGGGACGCACGGGGCCATTAAACGCCGCATAAGTCCCTTCCGGTAAAAAGACTTCAGGCGTATAAGCACCCTGAGCGGTAGCGCGGTGGCGGATAAACATTGGTGCATAATAATTCACACCTAAATAATCCCATTGTGCGGCTTGTATGGTGGCGGCATCATCGGGCTGAATGCTGAGTTCTAAACCACTCTGTGCCACCACAGCGAGCACATCGGCGGGATAGCTCCCTTTATAAAGCGCATCTAAAAACCAGCGATTGAGTACCCCATCGGCTAAACGTGCCGCGACCTTGTCCTGCTCACTAGCCCCCTCTAATGTCAAGGTGGGCATTAAGGGTAAAGCTACCCCTAAACGCCCTTGATAGCCTTTGGCTTGAAAGCTACGTTTAGCCGCAGCCGAGGCTAATAAGATGTGGTTAAACGCATTTAAAGCACTCACCAGCTGATGCTCAGCCGGTAGGATGGCTAATTGACTGGCTTGCCCTGCTATGCGCTCGTTGGCAACCATGGTGAAAGCATGCTCTACCAGTGGCTCATTGACTAAGACAAATAGCTCGACTAGATCGGCAAAATTAGCAAATACCACCTCGGCATAGCGCGTAAACCAATCAATCGATTCACGATTCGACCATCCCCCCGCGCGTGCCAAGGCCAGCGGCATGTCCCAGTGATAGAGGGTCAGCATTGGCTCAATGCCAGCAGCCTTTAGATCAAGAATAAATTGACGATAGTGCTTAATCGCAGCAGGATTCACCACACCTAAACCATCGGGCAAAATACGCGACCACGCCATCGAAAAGCGGTAGCTATTAATACCCCACTGTTGCAATAGCGCAATGTCCTGCAAATACTGCTCGCGCTCATAGAAATTAATCGCAATCGCCCCCGAAATCCCAGGCCCCGCGAGGCTTAGATCATCAAGGTAATAGTCCCAAACAGAGCGCCCGCGCTGATCGGTGTAAATACCGCCTTCGACTTGATAGGCGGCGGAGGCAGCGCCCCAGAGAAAGGGTTTAGAGGCAGGTGTAACAGGGGATGAGGTAGACATCATAGGCTCCTAGCTAGCGGCTAACGGTTATATATCCATACGAATTTTTGCTAATACTGGCTGCAAATCCGAATCGAGATACTGTGTTGCATCCACTTTTCCATCAAAGCTATCTTCTATTAAACGTAGCCATTCACGATAGGCAGCAGGCGTATCCTCATTCACATAGCGCGGACAGAGAAAGACGATTTTATGGGGAATTTCACCCAGTGGTTTACCATCCCAATCTTTAGGGTCAAAATCAGTAATTAATTCGTCGACTTGCTGAGGGGTTTCACCAGTAATCACAACAATAGTCAATACTTGTAACCTAGGATAAGTGCCACGTTTTTTTTCACACTGCTCTAACTGCACAGCACAATGATCAAGTACAAAAGGCTGATAACGCTCAAAATCCGGCACATGACGTAGATACACTTGAATAGGTGGTGTTTGATTCTCGGCAAAAAGATCAAAATAAGTTTCATTAGGCTCAATCGATAGGGATAAGGGCTTATCTCGCTCTACTTGATCAATGTTAAGATCAATACCTAATACCGCTTTTATAAATGCAGTGAAAATTATGGGGTCAGAAAATATTTTTTTGAAAGCCGTATTATGGTGTAAAGAAACCACTTTTTGCATAATAACTATTCTCCCTAGCATTAATCGCTTTGTAGTATTTCGCTTGAATGCCAATTACCTATCTTAGCAGCATACACTCATCCGTCTCTTTTGCACCATGTTTTTTAAGTAATTGAATCATAGCGGCATCATTTTTCTTTATGGCTCGCGCTAAGGGTGGGGTATCTAAACAACCTCTTATAGAACCCTTGGCATCCGCACCATATTTCAATAATAACTGGGCAGCACGTAAATCACGCTTATCTACGGCCATATTCAGCGGTAAATTACTGCTACTCTCTCCTGTACTATTAGGATCAGCCTTATGCTTCAGTAAATATTCTAAGAACTGATAATTTACCCTAGGGCGATTAATAACATAATACAAATTAGATGGCCCGCCATTACTCGTGCTATTAGGATCCATTTTTAATTTCTCAAGGAAAAACCGCGCACTTTTCTCGGCATTATTGGCAATAGCAATAAATGATATAAGACCATCATTACCTGCATTGCCTTGAAACTGCATCGACCAACCCGCAGCAGCTAATTGCATCACGCGCTTAATATTATCTTTCATGACCGCACTATTCATCTCCTCCCCCAAGGTATTCGATACCTTAGTCAGATCATCTGGATTTAAGGGAGCGGGATTACCCATGCAGCGCAATAAGGTCTCAGCTCGTGCACGGGTTTCACCTAGTATCACCTCCGTGCGAGCAGTATTGCACCAGCGCACTTGCCCCTTTTCATTCGCATTCCAGCGCAACCCCGACACAGGGCAACGCAATAGTTTAGCTATAGCATATTGATTGACACTTTTAAGCGCATAATCCTCACAAGGATCAGGATTCTCACTATATAAATAGGCATGAGCATTGGCACTGAAGCACCATAAACCTATACCCAGAACACGCAGCACCGCTTTAAACATCTCACACCTCCTTGAATACTCATCTCTTATTATGAGTATAGTCAATCTTGATTTTTCTATTGACCGACTAAAAGCCTAACCATACTGCTACTTTCTCCCCTCTAATGAGTTTTAGCCGGGAAAATGTTCTAGCGCATAATCAATAAAGGCACGTACCTTAGGGGTGAGATAGCGATTACTCGCATAGAGGGCATAGACCGGCATAGGTGCAATACTCCATTCGGGCAATAACGCTCGGAGCTGCCCCTGCTCTAGATAAGGTTTAGCCACCAATAACGGTAATAAGGCAATCCCTAAACCATTTAAGGTAGCCTCCCGTAGGGCGAGATAATTATTCACAGCTAAGCGTGCCGGATTATCTACGACTACTTTTTCACTGCCTTTCAGTAGCTCCCAGTGCTCATGAATACGCTCCCCACTAAACACTAAGCGTGGATACTGTCCTAGCATGTCTAGCGTGATCGGCACAGGCTGTTGGGCTAAGTAATCATCGCTTGCAAATAAACCATAGTGAATCTCGCCTAAGCGTCGCGCCACTAAACTAGAGTCGGGCAAAGGTCCAATTCGAATCGCAATATCAAAGCCTTCGTGTACGAGATCCACCACCCTTCCGGTCCAATCTGCTTCAATACTCACGGCGGGATAACGCTTTAAATAGCCCTGCATCCAAGCACTGACGGCTAATAAACCAAACTCGATACCACAGGTTAGACGCAACACGCCTCGTGGCTCACTCGTCAGCTGCTGGGTCAGGTGTTTTGTTTCCTCCACCGCACCTAAAATACCAATCGCTCGCTCATAGACCTCGCGCCCAATTTCTGTGAGTGATAAAGAGCGAGTAGTACGTTCTAATAAGCGCACCGAGAGTTTGGTTTCTAATTGTGTAATCACCCGCGATACATACGCTTTTTGCAAACCTAAGGCCTCCGCTGCTTGGGTAAAGCTACCAAGCTGTACCACTTTGACTAATAAGGCGAGTTCGTTTAGTTCCATTGTTACCACTTTAGTAAACAATTAATCTTAAAACCGATTATTTATCGATTAAACGACAACTGCAATACTGTGCTCATTGATAAATCACACAGGATACTTACTATGCAACGTCGTACCTTTTTAACTACGCTTGCCGCATTAACACTAGCGAGTCAAACCTTATTCAGTAGTAACAGTTATGGTGCTGAGGGTGCAGCGGCCCCTAAGGGTAAAGTGTTATTAGTCGCCTCTAGCCCTGCTAAAGCGTCTAATGGCTGGCCGGTAGGTGCGTGGGCCGCCGAAATTACCCACCCCTATGATGAACTCACCCATGCAGGCTATCAGGTGGATATTGTGAGTACTAAGGGCGGCGAGATTGTACTCGATGCCTATTCTGATCCACGCCATGAAAGTGGTTACTCTGCCGCTGATATTGTAAGCCTAGGTTTTTTGAGTTCAGCGAAACACGCAGCACTATTGAAAAACACTCCAGCACTTGATCGTGTCAAAGCCGATCAATATGACGCGCTTATCGTTGCTGGTGGACAAGCACCGATGTATACCTTCCGCGAGAATAAAACGCTGCAAAATTTAATTCGCACTTTTTATGAAGCCGGCAAACCGACTGCTGCCCTATGTCATGGGGTTGCTTCACTCGTTGACATTAAACTCTCTAATGGTAAATATCTCCTAAAGGGTAAAAAGGTAACCGGCTTTTCTCTAGCTGAAGATCAATTTGCCGAGAAAGCCGTCGGTAGTAAACTATTTGATTGGTATGTCGAACCTGCCATGAAGGCGCGGGGTGCTAACTATGTACAAGGTGGCATGTGGGCTGACTTTGCAGTTAAGGATGGTCATTTAATTACCGGACAACAGCAACATAGTGGGCGCAGTGTGGCGCGTTTAGTAATGCAACAATTAGCTAAGTCTAAGTAGGAAATTCTCTCATGAAAATTGCATTTATAGGTTATGGTAATGTGGGCGCTCCCTTAGCCGATCACTTACAACGTTTAGGGCATCAAGTCACGTTAGCAGCTAAGAACCCTGAATCGGACTCGGTACAAAAAGCGCAGGCTATCAATCCCGCTTTACAGGTGGCTGAACCGCTGCAAGCCGTGAGTGAAGCCTCGGTTATCTTTCTTGCGACTCCTTTTCAGGTAGCGAGTGAGGCCTTACAGCAGGTACAAGCAGCGCTTAAGGGTAAGATCGTGGTTGACTGTACGAATCCTGTAGGCGCTGGTCTAACGCATGGTTTGAATAACACCCAATCCGGTTCGGAATACCTACAAGCCTTCATTCCTAATACCGCGTTGGTGAAAGCCTTTACTATTTATGGTTTTGAAAACTTTCAGGATAATCATTTTCTGAATAGCTCATCAAAACCTGCGATGCTGTACTGTGGCAATAATAAAGCGGCGAAAGAAACTGTTGGGCAATTGATCGAGCAACTAGGTTGGCAAGCGCTCGATACGGGTGAGTTAAATCAAGCTCTGCACTTAGAACATATGACCCTACTGTGGATTAAAATGGTAAGGCTGCAAGGTCGCTCCCCGCATTTGGTCTGGGCTGCCTTAGAACGCTAACCCTACCTAAGCAAGCGCCTACTCATAGCATTAAGAGTCACATGATGCCAGCCCTAGCTATCAATATAGGTAAGTAGATATACCAAAGTAATCGAGTCTTTCTGGAGCAGTCTTGGCGGCAGGGATGCCGCCTTGTAGTGTACAGGGAGGTATTCACAGCGACTGCGGAAGAAAGACTCGATTGCTTTGGCTCAAATAGTTAGAAATCAATTTCAATATACTGCATCGGACGCGGAATCTTATACTCATTGAGCCAAGCTTTTAAGGAGCGCAATTCCTGCACAGCCTCGACATTGAGCTTTAGATTAGCCAATTGCTTTTTAAAGCTCTCTACCTGCCTATTTATCAAACGGGGCATATCACTCGGTTGAGTGCCAAACAGTATCCCCATCCCTTGTGTCAGTTCATAAGCCTCTTGCTGATAAACAAATACTTCCTGCTCTAACTCATACAGTTGATCTTGCAAAATCTTATTAAAATATTTAAGGCGTTCTTCATTGAGATTATTAATATGCGCCTGATCAATCTGCTCAATCGCAAGCTGTAACTCTAATAATTTCAATAAATCCTTATTGTCATAAGCCACGGTTACTTGCTGCATGAGTTCGGTTTTACGTAACCGCTCCGTCTCATCCGGCTCACGGTCAGGATGCAACGCCCCCACGAGCTGGCGATAAATAGATTGAATAGATTGACTGAGTGCCTGTGCTTCTTGTTGCTCACGCTCTTCCTTAGCCAATTGCTTAGCGGTTTTTTTGCGTTTAGAACGCTTAGCCTCTTCTGCGGCAAATGCCTCTTCTTGCTTCGCATTAATGCGCTCGCGAATCTCGGCAAAGGTTTCAGGATTCATATTTTCAGGATCAATTTCAAGCCCTAAATCCTCCTTAATGCTTTCTTTAACCTGAGCATAGTAAGCGGCTTTAGCCTCCTCTTCTTCCTGATCATAGTCCGCATTAGCGTAAAAATTATAATAGGGCTTTAAATCATCCCGCTCATAGATTTCAATCAATTGCTCACTAATGCTGGTAATAATGTAACTGATTTTATCTTGCTGGATTTTAGTGAGTTTTTGGGTTTTATAGGCTTCATCGAGACGTAGCATTAGCTGCTCTTGCTGGGCTGTAAAAGCGGCTTTGAGCGGTTGCATAGTCTCAATCAACTCTTGACGATAACGAGGTAATGATTCCTGCCATTGCGCTAATAGCTGCTTTTGTTTATCAATGCGCTTCATGGTGGTATTAAACTTTTTCTGAGCAGGGCTTGGCTTATCTGTAGCCGTAGTTTTGATTAAAATCGGGGTTGTTTGGGTCATAAAAGTGGTCTGGGCAATACAAAAAATAACGGTTAGATTATCAGAAAACTACCCATTATGCCCAAACCTATCCGCTCACAAAACTCCCCCTTCATACACGAATTCGCTGAAGGGGGATTCTGTGCAGGCAGCTAAAGACTCAGACTGATGCTAACTCTCCAAGCGTAAAGCTGGGATTCGTGCAGGCCAAGTTGACGCGCTACTTCGGCATAACCGGCATGTTAGGCTAGTTTTAGCGCCCCGACTTTGTAGGACTCCGAACAACGGATATACGCTTTCTTGTTCGGTTGATTTGGTTTCATGTCTCACCTCTTTCAGCTTAGTACAGAGTACTCACTTTTCGAGGTGTCCGGTATTGTTGAGCCAGATCAGATGACAGAAAAACCGCTGCAGAGACAGCGGTTTTTTTATTCAAGACCAGATTTATCAGGCACAATTAAGCACGGCTACTTATTAAACTTATACTACCAACATCATAGGGTGGTGGTATTATATTTCGATACTAAAGCTTTGAAGAAAACCTTATTGTGCATTCGAGCGGAGGCCAAGTACATGTTACCTTAATAGAAATCCGTTGTCCTACTTTTGGTTCACGTCCTCCTACGCCTTTAGTGACTGGAAGCACA
The DNA here is from genome assembly GCF_000380185.1 of Thiofilum flexile DSM 14609. Classification (GTDB taxonomy): domain Bacteria; phylum Pseudomonadota; class Gammaproteobacteria; order Thiotrichales; family Thiotrichaceae; genus Thiofilum; species Thiofilum flexile. The sequence goes on along the minus strand of NZ_KB904761.1, from coordinate 11,362 downwards.
TAAGTCTGCCCCCTATCGTCTCTGATAGTCATTTGACCTCTTCTAATTGAAGTAATAACGCCTTTAATGGCAACCGACTCTCTAACTTTTGCTCGTGCAGGCTCTTCTGGTGCTGGTGCTACACGAGGTGGAGGGCGCAGTGGCTCGGCAGCATAAACTGTTGTGATCAGTGCAAATAATGACACTGTTAGAAGTGTTTTGACGCCATTCATAATAGCATCCTCTTTAGCGGACATTACAAAACATATCATGTCTGCTAGTAGTGTATTTATCCACCACCAACAGCATGTAATACGGAAGTCCAATTAACATAATGTAAATACTACGCTTAATTTATGTCATGTGCAAATTTCATGCGTGCAGCCTGTAGCAAGCAATAAAGATTTTATAAATCAATTGCTTATATTCTTTTCAGCATTGATGCGCCGCCATGATCTACCCCGTGGATAGTCTTAAAAGCGAGTATTCTCCCCCCGACAGAGAGGTTGAATGACTACAACGAGATCATCCGGCAAGAAAGCCACGCTTTTTTGAAAAAATCTATGAATACTCATAACAGCTACACTACCACAATTTGTTATTTTATCTATGGCAGCCGTTTTGATTAAAAAGGGGATAGTTTGAGTTGAAATAAGAGTACCCAAGCAAGTTAAGTACTCTTAAGAGATCGGGCTAAGACTTAGCCCATGTGTAGGCCACCATTTACTGAGAAATCAGCGCCGGTCGCAAAACCAGAATCATCCGAGGCTACCCATGAACACATGGAGGCAATCTCTTCAGCGGTTCCTAAACGTTTAACCGGAATAGTCGCGACGATTTTTTCCAATACTTCGGGTTTAATCGCACGCACCATGTCGGTACCAATATAACCGGGGCTTACTGTATTGACGGTAACACCTTTATTCGCCAGCTCTTGGGCTAATGCCATGGTAAAACCGTGCATACCTGCTTTAGCGGCAGAGTAGTTGGTTTGTCCGGCTTGGCCTTTGGCACCATTCACGCTGGAGATATTGATAATCCGACCCCAACCTTTTTCCACCATATCCGCTACGACTTGTTTAGTCACATTGAATAGACTGGTCAGGTTAGTTTCAATAACAGCGTCCCACTCAGCACGCGTCATTTTCAGGAACATACGATCTTTAGTAATACCGGCATTATTGATCAGAATATCAATAACACCATGCTCGGCTTTGGCTTTTTCAAAGGTCGCGACCGTTGATTCCCAATCGCTCACATCGCCGACTGCGGCATAAAACGTATAGCCTTGCTCAGCTTGCTCAGCCAACCATTTTTGATAATCACGTGTAGGACCACACCCGGCGATGACTTTGTAGCCATCCTTATGCATACGTTGGCAAATAGCAGTACCAATACCACCCATACCACCCGTAACAAATGCAACTTTTTGACTCATCTTACTCCTCCTTTCCTTTTGTACACCTTAGAAAACAATCAACTTAAAAACGCTAAAGTGTGATGCGGTTTCAGCCCTATGATACAGGCTAAGCGACTCCGTCGCTCTTGTTTTTAGTGGTTAGAGAAAATATACCTATTTTGAATAATAGCCAAGTGGTTTTACAAAAAACAGCCTTTTTTACTCGGAAATTCGAAAACACCCCTTTTCCAACTTCCATGATCAGGAGTAGAGCAAAATCAGCTCCCTCCCTTGCCGAGAGAAGATCTAGAGTGAGGCGCAACTGAATGCACCAAGATTAACCCTATCAAGCACCAAAACAGGTGCTATATTTTGGTGCATTGTTGCGTTGCAGCAAGAATATCTGCACCATCTTATATTAATTTCCAATAAATCAGCCATCTACAAACAAGATATTAGTTGGCATAGCCTTTGCAATGACCCTTAATAGGTTCAAATATGGGGAACCCTCCTATTCAATTATCCCAACCTTACTAATGGAGCTTTTAGATATGCTTTTGACGACAAAGCTAAAACAGACGCTGTTAGCCTTAGGTACAGCCGCCGCCATTGGCTTTACCACTCTAGCCCAAGCCGCTGATGACACCATTAAAGTTGGGGTCTTACATTCATTATCGGGCACTATGGCGATTAGTGAAACGACTCTAAAAGACACCATGCTGATGCTGATTGATGAGCAAAATAAGAAAGGTGGTGTATTAGGGAAAAAATTAGAAGCCGTCGTGGTTGATCCCGCCTCTAACTGGCCTTTATTCGCCGAAAAAGCACGTGATTTAATTGAAAAAGATAAGGTAGCGGCGACATTTGGTTGCTGGACTTCCGTATCCCGTAAATCGGTGCTACCCGTCTTTGAAGAGAAAAATAGCCTGCTCTTTTACCCCGTACAATATGAAGGCGAAGAGTCGTCTAAAAACGTGTTCTACACCGGTGCATCACCTAATCAACAAGCTATCCCTGCCGTTGACTATTTAATGAATGAGTTAGAAGTTAAACGTTGGGTATTAGCCGGAACAGACTATGTCTATCCACGTACTACCAATAAAATCTTAGAAGCCTACCTCAAATCCAAAGGGGTCGATGAAAAAGACATTATGATCAACTATACCCCGTTTGGTCATTCGGATTGGCAATCGATTGTAGCGGACATTAAAAAATTCGGCTCTGATGGCAAAAAGACCGCCGTTGTCTCCACCATTAATGGCGATGCGAATGTACCGTTTTATAAAGAGCTGGGTAATCAAGGTATTTCTGCTGAAGACATTCCTGTCGTAGCCTTTTCCGTTGGTGAAGAAGAGCTATCGGGTATTGATACTAAACCTTTAGTCGGTCATCTCGCTGCATGGAACTATTTCATGAGTGTTGATACTCCTGAAAACAAAGAGTTTATTAAAAAATGGCAAGAGTTCACCAAAAATCCTAAGCGTGTAACCAATGACCCGATGGAAGCTCATCTAATTGGTTTCAATCTGTGGATTAAAGCGGTAGAAAAAGCCGGCACTACCGATACTGATAAAGTCGCTGAAGCGATGGTGGGCTTAGAAGTACCTAATCTCACCGGCGGTACGGCTAAAATGTTGCCGAATCATCATATTACTAAACCGGTATTCATTGGCGAAATTCAAGAAGACGGTCAATTTGAAGTCGTCTCTAAGACTCCAGAAGTCGCCGGTGATGCGTGGTCTGATTTCCTACCTGACTCTAAAAATATCGTCGCTGATTGGACAGGTAAAGAAACTGGCGGCACCCCTTGCGGTAATTACAATACTGAAACCAAAAAGTGTTCGGGACAAAACTTCTAATTTTCATGGGACATTCCATTCTACCCTAGGGAATGTCCCCTTTTTACCGTACCGAGTCTGCGCGATGATGAAACACCTTCTCACCCTTTTCCTATTTAGCTTGCTCAGTATCACGAATGCTCAAGCTACACAGGAAAATGATGTTCTCCCTACTATCCTCCCCCTATTACAAGAAAACACCGTAGCGAGTAAGCAGCAAGCCATTAATACCATTGCTACTAGCTCAGATCCCCGTAAAGCAGCCTACTTACAAGCACTCTTAGCCGGCGAACTCTATTTACATCCTGATGGCACGCTTGCACTCATTACTAATAATCAAGCGCTCGATGCTAAAACGACCGAAGCGCTTCAGCTACCCGATACCGAGTTTAAAAAGATTACTACCACCAATAATCTACGCAGCCAATTGCGCAAAGCCTTAGAGCAATTGAATATGACCGATCCTGATCCTAAGGTAAGGTTACAAGCTGCGACTAATTTACTCAGCACCATTACCCCAGAAATAGCGCAATACTGGCGTCAATTACTCGGCACCGAAACCGATAGCAAAGTCAAAGCCGCGCTACAATTAGGTTTAGATTTAGCGGATCTCAATGCCACCGAAAAATCAACCCGCTTACAAGCGATTCAATTACTCGCCGGTAATCTCGCCCCCGAAGTGCGCAAACGTTTACAGCCCTTAACCACGGATAGTGATCCCGATATTGCGCAAGCGGCTCAACGCTCGTTAAAGCAAATTAATGATCAAATTAAACTGTATAGCTATGCTGAAACCTTATTTTTCGGTCTAAGCCTAGGCTCAGTGTTAGTGCTAGCAGCGATTGGTTTAGCTATTACCTTTGGGGTTATGGGTGTCATTAATATGGCGCACGGTGAGCTCATGATGTTGGGGGCTTATACCACCTATTTCATTCAGCAATTACTGCCTAACTTCATCGATTACTCATTAATTCTCGCTATCCCTGCCGCTTTTATTGTGTCGGGTTTAATGGGGATTTTAATTGAGCGCACGGTGATTCGTCACTTATACGGTCGCCCCTTAGAGACATTACTCGCCACTTTTGGGATTAGTTTAATCCTGCAACAATTAGTGCGTACTGTGGTTTCTCCGCAAAATGTGCCGGTGGCTAATCCATCATGGATGTCGGGTTCGTTAGAGATTAATAGCGTGCTCTCGCTCACCTATAACCGTCTCTATATTGTGATCTTCTGCCTGATAGTGTTTACCCTGTTATTTATGGTATTACGTAAAACTAACCTTGGTTTACAAGTGCGTGCTGTTTCACAAAATCGTGCGATGGCTCGTGCGATGGGAGTACGCTCGGCGCGTGTCGATGCCCTGACCTTTGGACTGGGTTCTGGTATTGCAGGTGTCGCGGGTGTTGCCTTAAGTCAGCTCACCAATGTCGGCCCGAATCTGGGGCAAAGCTATATTATTGATTCCTTCATGGTCGTAGTGTTTGGCGGGGTGGGTAATCTATGGGGTACTTTAGTCGCCGGACTATCACTTGGTGTGGTGAATAAATTACTCGAACCTTGGGCCGGTGCGGTGCTGGCTAAAATTTTAGTGTTGATTTTTATTATTCTATTTATTCAAAAGCGCCCGCGTGGATTATTCCCACAAAAAGGCCGAGCAGCGGGAGATTAATTGATGCTACTCACTATCTTACGCAATGATCGCGGCGGGCAAATCATGTTGAGTGTGTTACTAGCCACTCTGATTGCCGTACCCCTTTTGAATCTATTGGTTCCGGCGGGTAATCCCCTGCATGTGCCTACCTATTTAGTGACCCTGATGGGTAAATACCTGACCTATGCGCTACTGGCGATTGCGGTGGATTTAGTGTGGGGCTATTTAGGGATTTTAAGCCTGGGGCATGGTGCCTTTTTTGCCCTCGGTGGCTATGCCATGGGTATGTATCTCATGCGCCAAATCGGTGATCGAGGGGTGTATGGTAATCCTGATCTCCCTGACTTTATGGTGTTTCTGAACTGGAAAGAGTTACCGTGGTTTTGGTATGGCTTTGATATGTTTTGGTTTGCCATGATTATGGTGATACTCGTCCCCGGCGTCTTAGCTTTCTTATTTGGTTGGCTGGCGTTTCGTTCACGGGTGACGGGGGTATATCTCTCGATTATGACCCAAGCCCTGACCTATGCCCTGCTCTTGGCTTTTTTCCGTAATGAAATGGGCTTTGGCGGCAATAATGGCCTCACCGATTTTAAAGATATCTTAGGCTTTAGCCTGCAAGCTGATGGTACACGCATTGCCTTATTTATTGCCTCCGGTATAGCGGTTATCGCAGGGTATTTACTCTGTCGTTACATTATTAATTCTAAATTAGGGCGCGTGGTTGTCGCGATTCGGGATGCGGAGAGTCGCACCCGCTTTGTGGGCTATAAAGTCGAAAACTATAAGGTCTGGGTATTCACCGTTTCAGCGATGCTAGCTGGCATTGCGGGGGCGCTCTATGTACCACAAGTAGGGATTATTAATCCGGGGGAGTTTTCGCCCTTGAACTCGATTGAAATCGTGATCTGGGTAGCCATCGGTGGACGTGCCACGTTATATGGGGCGGTACTCGGAGCCATTTTGGTGAATTACTCCAAAACCGTGTTTACTGGACTCATGCCCGAATCCTGGCTCTTTATGTTAGGCGCCCTATTCGTGCTGGTAACGCTCTACCTACCCCAAGGTTTGGCCGGTATTGTCAATCAGTTTAAAGCTCGTCGTTCTAGTAAGCAGGTGACCGCATGAGTGATGGTGAAGGCGCTCGGTTTATTACCGAGCAAAAACTCGATACGAGTCACAAAGCTATATTGTATCTAGAAGATCTCAATGTGAGCTTTGATGGCTTTAAGGCGATTAATAATCTCTCCCTTTATATTGATAAAGGTGAATTACGCTGCATCATTGGCCCTAATGGTGCGGGTAAAACCACCATGATGGACATCATTACCGGCAAAACCAAGCCCGATAGTGGTCAAGCGTGGTTTGGTCAGACGATTGATTTATTAAAAATGACCGAGCCTGAAATTGCGAATGCTGGGATCGGGCGTAAATTCCAAAAGCCTACGGTATTTGAATCACATACAGTGGCAGAAAATCTAGAGCTAGCCATGCACGGCAATAAAAGTGTGTGGTATAGCCTCAAAGCCAAGCTCACCGGAACACAGCAATTTTTGATTGATGACACCCTGCGCACCATTGGCTTGACCGAGCACTATTATCGTCCAGCGGGGGCGCTGTCGCATGGGCAAAAGCAGTGGCTAGAGATTGGCATGTTATTAGTCCAAGAACCCCATCTGATGCTGGTCGATGAGCCAGTTGCGGGTATGACGCATCAGGAAATGGATCGCACTGCTGAATTGCTCGTCTCTCTTGCCGGTGAGCGTTCGGTCGTGGTGGTGGAGCATGATATGGAGTTTGTGCGCTCGATTGCGGATAAGGTCACGGTGTTACATCAAGGTAGCGTACTCGCTGAGGGTAGCATGGACGAAGTGCAAAATGACCCGCGCGTCATTGAAGTGTATTTGGGGGAATAAGATGCTCAGTGTACAAAAACTCAATCAATTCTATGGCGAAAGTCATACGCTATGGGATTTAGATATGGACGTTCCGAGCGGAAAATGCACCGTCTTAATGGGGCGTAATGGCGTGGGTAAAACGACGCTCTTGCAGTGCATTATGGGCTTGCTCAAAGTGCGCGATGGAATAATTCAGTATCAAGATCAGAATCTAGTCGGTGTGGATGCGGAAAAACGCGCGAATTTAGGCATTGGCTACGTGCCACAAGGACGACAAATTTTCCCCTTATTGACGGTTGAAGAAAACCTACTGATTGGTTTACCGGCTCGACGCGATAAGATACGCACTATTCCCCCATTTATTTTTGAGCTATTCCCGGTATTAAAGCAAATGCTCGGACGACGCGGGGGTGATTTATCCGGTGGGCAGCAACAGCAATTAGCGATTGGGCGGGCATTAGTGCTAGACCCTAAATTATTAATTTTGGATGAGCCAACCGAAGGAATTCAGCCGAATATTGTGCAAGAAATCGGTGATATTATTCGCCGCCTGAATCAAGAGATTGGTTTAACCGTATTATTAGTAGAACAGAAATTACCATTTGCCCGTAAAGTGGGGGATAACTTTTGTATTTTAGATCGCGGGCGGCAAGTTGCTCAGGGTGAGATGAGTAGCTTAAATGAGGAATTGATTCAGAAGTATTTGACGGTTTAGTATTTTTATTTTTTTCTTATGTAAAAGATAAATTACATCCAATAACAGGCTATCCAGTAGTTAGACAGCCTACCGATAGCCTGTTATGACCCCGTTAATACCTCTCTATCCCAGTAATTTTACCATTTTTTAGTTCGGCGAAAGCCTTGTGCTTCGTATAAGTAGCACTCACACAATACCCAATAGGTTTGATATTAGGATTGGGTCTTATGAAATCCCTACGTCCCACTAAACACATATTACCTTTACATTGCTTAGCATCCGTACACCTCTTATTAGCATCACTATACTGGAAATTACACCCTATCACTTTAGTACTAAGCCAGCCCCACTCACCTTTAGCTTTTATACACTGTACTTCATCTGCTGAGGGTGGTTTTGCGAGTTGTAAACTAATATTAAAACGTTGATTTTTATTTCTCAGATCATTAGTGCTTAAAGCAATTGGATTACAATAATTGGCATAGGCTTTCGATCCTATTTTACCTGTCACTGCTGCTAGATAAATAGTGCCCTCAGTCACACGTGGAAGATATAAACGATAATCCCCTTTAGCATCCGAAATAGCTCTAGCACTAATAGCTTTGCCTTTATTAGCAAAACAACTACCGAATCTCGCCTGCACAGCTACTCCAGCGGCAGGTTTTCCGGCAAATCTTACTTGCCCCATAATGTGTACACTGGTAACGGTAAATAGTGGACGCGCTTGAGCACTACTAAAACCGATAATAGCTAATAACATAGCGTATAAAGCTAATTTAAATTTTTTCATTATCAATTTACTCCACTTAATATAACTTTCTAAACACAACTTTACCAGTTCTAATTTCGGCACTGGCATTGTATTTACTATAAGTGTCACCCGCACAATATCCAGTTATTTTAGAATTGCGATCTAGACCTGCTATTGTTCTGCGTCCAGCTAAACACATATTACCTTTACAATCTTTATTATCCGTACATTCTTTACTAGCATCACTATATTGAACATTACAACCCATCACTCTGCTATTCAGCCAGCCCCATTCACCTTTGGCTTTTAGGCATTGTGTTTCAGCGGCAGAAGGAGGAGTGGCAGGCTGTAAATTAATATTAAAACGTTTGGTTTTACTGGTGAGATCTTCTCCACTTAATGCATTTGGATTGCAATAATTGGCATAGGCTTTAGTCCCCACTTTTCCCGCTACTGCCGCAACATATGTGCTGCCAGCAGGTGCTCTAGCTACTCGTAAACGATAATAGCCATTAGCATCGGAGGTTGCTTTAGCCGCTAAATTTGCATCAGCCCCATCAATTTTATAAGTAAAGCAATTATAACGTGCCTGTACAGTAACACCGGCAGCAGGTTTTCCGGCAAAAAAGACTTGCCCGGCTATATGGACATTTGGCAAAGGTGCCGCTGGACGCGCTTGGCTGGTATTTAGATAAGTACTTGACAGCATTAAAGCTAAGACGACTAATTTAGACTTCCACATAATCAAACCCTTTAACATTGACGCTTTAAATGAGAAATTCACTATAAACTAAACTTTAAAGATTTTAAGTGACTTAGTTCACCTAATTTTTATTTGCTTAATTCTGCGAAAGACTCTATAAATCTACGCCCTCAATTCAAGCCTTGTTAGGATCAGCTATGCCTTATCAACTTGCTCAGCTCAATATTGCCACGCTCTTAGCGCCCTTGGACTCACCACAATTAGCTGACTTTGTGGCTAATTTAGATCGGATTAATACCTTAGCCGAAAGCTCAGAGGGATTTGTTTGGCGGCTAATTGAGGATTGTCGTGACCCCAAACTCCCCCACCCATTTTCTGATGATGTCATTGTGAATATATCGGTGTGGCGTGATTTGGAAGCATTAAAACAATTTGCTTTTAAATCAGCACATGCAGAGATAATGTGGAGGCGGCGTGAATGGTTTGCTAAAATGGCAAGTGCCTATTCTGTCCTGTGGTGGATTCCAGCCGGTCATCAGCCAAGTTTAACGGAGTCGGCTGAGCGTTTAGCGCATTTAGAGAAACAGGGTGCTACGGAATATGCCTTCACTTTTGCTAAGCCTTTTGATTTAAATTAATGAATAGGTTTTAAAACTCGCGCCTTATAAATGATGATTTAAACCATTTATAAGGCTGATATAGCTGGCTTTATTTTTGCAATAGCTGTTTAAACTGCTCCATACGTTTGCGATTTACCCCTAGATCGCTATAACCTTGACGGGAGGCGGAGCGTATTTGCACTAAACCGGTTGCTTCATCCAAACGCAATTCCACATCGTCCACAAATCCCATAAATTTAGAAGTAAACGTTGCCGCTAAATAGCGCGGCGCTTGGGTCGTCACTACCCCGCCCATAGCCTCCAGTGCTGATTTGAGTTTAACCATGATTTGATCAGGAGCACCTTGCAACATAATAGGCTCCATAAAATGCTCGCTATCTTCGCTAAATTCACTGCATACACAATTCGGTTTATTCGGGCAACGCGTTAATTGATTTGCAACTAAACCGGCTGCTTGACCCGTTTTAGATAAATGCGCCTTATAAAACAACATGGCGATAAAACCTAAACTAGCCAATACAATGATTAAAACAAGCCATTTCCACATCATAAAACCCCTATAGTGAATGTCTAGGCGGAGTATAGGGGATTTACTGTTACCGGAACAGCCGTAAAGCCCCTTGTGAAGCAAAGGGATATAAGGCTATCGGCGACAGCCGATGAAAGGTAGTACTACAGTAATAGCAGTTAGCACCTTTTGTAGTATAATCAACATCATGAAATCAGCCACCCACCTCAAAACCCTCAAAGTTCGCATCAAGGATAAACATAAACCTATTCTTGATCGCATGGCCTTTGAGGTGAACCAGGTGTGGAATGCTGCCAATGAAGAAACCGCCTATTATTCACATTTTTTCATTCCGGAGTTTGGTTTTCACTCGCTTTATCTCAGTGCGTATGACCTGCAAAGCCAACTCAAAGGTATTAAGGCAGAACGTGGCTTTATTATTCACTCTAGTACGATTCAAGAAACCATTGTGGTTCACGAAAAAGCGCGTAAGCAATTCAAGAAAAGCAAACTGCGTTGGAGAGTATCGAGTGGTTCTAAACGTTCCTTAGGTTGGATACCGTTTAAGAAAGGTGCTGCGGTTTGGAAGTATGGACAAGTACGCTATGCGGGTCATTTCTTCAAGGTATGGGATAGCTATGGGCTTTCTCAATATGAGTTTCGCTCTGGTTCTTTTTCCCAAGAGGCACGAGGCCGTTGGTATTTCAATATTGTCGTGGAAGTACCGAACATAGCATCTACTGCTACGGGCGAGGTAGGTATTGACCTAGGCCTAAAAGACACCGCGACCTGTAGCAATGGGGATAAATTAAAACGCGGTGATTTTTATCGTGAACTAGAACCCAAGCTAGGCAAAGCTCAACGCGCTAAGCAAAAGAAACGAGTCAAAGCGCTTCACGCCCAGATTAAAAATAGGCGCTTAGAGGCTATACACCAGTTTTCCAATAAAGTCGTGAAAGCAAACGGCTTAATCATCATTGGCAATGTGAGCAGTTCTGGTCTAGCTAAAACTAAGATGGCAAAGTCTGTCTTAGATGCGGGTTGGTTTATGCTCAAAACACAACTGAAATATAAAGCGAGTGCGCGGTCGGGTGTGTTTCTAGAAGTCAATGAAAAGTACACTACCCAAACCTGCTCGTGTTGCGGCTGTATCAGCCCTAATAGTCCGAAAGGTAGAGCAGGTCTTGGAATAAGAGAATGGTCTTGCCCTGAGTGTGGGGTACTGCATGATAGAGATATTAATGCAGCCAAGAACATTCTCGCGCTCGGATATGAGCGTCTGGCAGCAGGAATCCCTGTCCTTTAGGTCGGGGAGGAT
>NZ_KB904760.1 GCF_000380185.1 Thiofilum flexile DSM 14609 | reverse complement strand
ATCACCTTGAGGAATCCCCCGTCTGGCCTGATGTTTCATAGTGATCAAGGCTCGCAATACACCAGCCAACGCTTTGGTAACTTATTGAAACAGCATGGTATACAAGCCTCGATGAGTGGAGTGGGTGCCTGCTGGGATAATGCCGTGGTGGAGCGTTTTTTTGGTAGTTTGAAGAACGAATGGTTATTAAAGGTCAACCACCTGACCCGACAAGCCATGAAAGAGGATGTGGAGGCGTATATTCGTTATTACAACCATGAGCGTTTACATACGGCTAATGGTAATCAAACGCCGGTGGAGTTTGAGTTGTCTCAATTAAATCTGTCAGGGATTGCTTGACCAGAACAATAGACTATACAATTTATGCTTGGAAAATGATCAAATCACCGACTATCGGAATAAATAGTCTTCCACACAAGAGTATTTTGAGTTCCCAGAGTACTTTTTAGATAACTGAATATCGTCAAAGCAAGTAATATCCAGCCTCTCTAACTATTCTGCAATACAATCATGACTGTCTAGAATGCTATGTGTAGGCGAGAGCATATTCACCATCAAGTAGAACTATTATTAGCTACCTGCTGACTCATGGACTAGGGGTTTAAAGCCTTTAGAAAATAACCTGACAATAGAGGCTGGAGTAAGAACCGTGACTACAGCGGAAGGTGAGAGTATTAGATCAGACTGACTATAGCCCTGATAAGACCACTGATGTAAATGTCCCTGCCAAAGCAGGAAAGCGGTGCCATTCATATCTATAAAGGCTCCTTCTGGAACGGCTCCAAACTCCATTTGAAAAGTGATCTTGCCATCATTGTTTACACGCTCTGAGTGAAGTAGCTCATCTATTTTGGAAATGGGTACGGATTTAGGTGAGTTAGTCTCAAGGTTTGCAGAACACCACAAGGCCTTAAATTCGTTATACCTTGCTCGGCGGCACTCGGCACAGGGGCGATGACCTGCAGAAAATGCGGTGGCTTCATCGAGGAAGAATAGCTCAGTGTAACTACCAGGGCTAAAGACTTTTCGCTGCCTGTCCTTGAACTCACGCTCGCAAGTGACCCAAGATTTGTGCCTCCATTGGGTAACTATTTGCTGTTGCTCATTGTGGAGAATGCCACGATTACCCATATACTCGCCCCGCACAGAAACGGCATGCAAACGTCCCCAAGGATCAACCCGATTTTGAAAAGTCATAAGTCCTCATTAGTTAAACGTTTTGTTATTCCAGCTTATTTGTCCCAAATGTGTCAGGGTGATAGTGGGTTAAGCCGTATTCCCGACTGCTTCAACCTCAAAAGCCACCAGATTACGATGCTCACGGCTAAACTCAACACCAATCAAGTAGATAGGTCTTTCAAGGCTGCGGTATTTGTCAGCATAGCCCCTATCTTGCAACTGCTGCAGGGCATGGCCTTCGGGTACTATTTCCACGACCTTAAATTCAAAGATATACACCTGCTGGTTAAACTTCAGGGTCATATCAATGCGTCCCAAATTGGTCATATCCTCAACAGTGACATCTAACCCCAAAGCGGCAAAATAGGAGTAGAACACGCTGGCATAAAAGCCCTCGAATTGTTGGATAGTATTATTGGTATACCACGCATAGGGAATACTGGCGAAAAAGCTATGAAATAACTGTTTCAGTCCCGAAAAGTCATTCACCATCAGCAGCCGATATAACTGTGCCGTCTGCACCGCTTGACGGGAGCGATCCTGTACCAATTTGCCTAGTAGGTTTTCATTTAGGCTCTGATACACCTCGCGGTTGGGATAGCCGAGAGTATAAAAGACTTGTCCACCCAGATTTTCGATTTGTTTGATAGTGAGGTAGCCCGTTTGGAACAAGAGAGCTTCGGTGGCGATATCGTCTACATCAAAACTAGAGAGCATAGCACTGCTACTAAACAGGCTATCGAGTTGTAGGGTCGGTATCTGACGCTGAAATAGTAAGTCCACTAAAAAGGTAGGGGTGCCAGTTTCAAACCAGTAATTGCGGAACTCGTGTTTATCAAAGAGCTGTAAAATATCGAATGGATTGTAAACCCCTTCACCCAGCCAGTGATAGCCGTTGTACCAGTCCCGAATCTGCTCACGGTCAAAGTTAGGAAGCTCTGGAGCAAATATATTGTCAATGTCTGCATCGGTATAGCCGCATAGGGTGCTATAACGCGCATCCAGAGTAATATCATTGAGATTGTTAAGCCCAGAAAACAGGCTGACCTTGGAAAACTTGCTCACTCCAGTCAGAAAGCTAAAACGGATATGGGCATCATAGTCTTTAATCGTGCCGTAAAAGCCGCGCAGAAAATCACGATTGGCTCGCGCTACATCGGGATAATGCAGGGCATCTAGAATAGGTTTGTCATATTCATCAATCAACACCACCACAGGAGATCGTTTTTGTGTGCTGATGGTTTCAATCAGATCGGCAAAGCGACTACCCGCATCATTAAAGGCTTGTTGCACCCCGAAGTCACGCTCTAGTTGGGTGAGCTGCTGGTGTAGGGATTCCTCCAGACTCTGCTGCTGGCTGTAATTTTTGCGTCCGAAACTAAAGCGCAGCACGGGATAAGCTACCGACCAGTCCCAATGCCCATGCACCGCCAAGCCCTGAAATAAGGGTTCGTTACCTTCAAATAATTCCTTAAGGGTATCCAAGAGTAGGCTTTTACCAAAGCGGCGGGGGCGTGACAGGAAGTAGTGCTTGCCGTGTTGAATGAGTGATAGTGCTAGCCCGCTTTTGTCGACGTAATAGTAGTTATTCTGGCGAATCTCGCTGAAAGTCTGAATGCCGATTGGTAGGTTTTTGCGGGCTAGGTTCATCGGGGTCAACTCATCAGAGGAAGGGCTTTAGTATAGCATGAAACAGTATTCCCCCTACTGTTCTGATCAGCGAGATCGGTTATTGAATACAAACCAGTCAATAGCCAGCTTACACAGCCATGATCGCTCTGGAAGTTTTTTGTGGCATTTTTTTTAGGCTGCTTTCTCATTGTGTAGAGCCTTTCGAAATGTGACTTTATCTACATCTTGCGCGTAGAAGTCGCGGATGCAGGCTTCCTCAGTGAAACCGTATTTTTTGTAGAAAGTACGAACATGCTTGAACTCGTCAATGCCTGCTGTATCTACCAGTAGGATTCTACCACCGTAGGCTCTCGTCACACACTCAACCTCGGACAGCAGTGAGGTTCCGATTTTGTGCCTTTGGAGATCTGGATGCACTGCGATCAGCTGTAGATTCCAGGTGCCTTCAGTCATGCGCTCCGGTTCACAATAAATCACTCCATTGAGAGCTTCATTGAAACTCCCCATCCAAAACGGGGCGCTTGGATCATCTGTAGAGGCTTGATCGAACATTCTCTGTAGCAGGGGCATTTGGCTTTCGTCAAACAGGCCGGTCGATCTCGCGACTTCCATAGCCTCTATCTTATCTTGAGTGGTTAATTTTCGGATCATGGTCTTTTATTAGTCCGTCTTCAAGGTTAAAACCACCGTCTTTAGACGGTTAGCTTTAGCAAGCTTAGTTTTGCAATTGCAATTAAGGTAATAGGATGAAAATCTATTAAAAGCGTGGGGCGCGATATTGGGTGGACGTTCAGTCCTCTGCGACCCACGCCTAACCCTTCAGCTTTAGCTGATGGTTGTTAAGTTATTTTGTGCATAGTCCGAGATCAGAGATAGCATCATGACTAGATGAATAGTGCAATTATAAATTACAATCTTGAATATTTAGCTTTTGATTCGGGAATGATAGCATTTTTTCACCCAAAGTGATGAGCATACCATCATTTGCATATCCCCATTTGCCAGCGCCAGATTGCTGTGAAAAGCTGTCACATGAGGTGCCTAAATATATAGTTTCACCTGATGAATTTTTTAAAATAGCACCATTTTTATTATAGGTTATTAGATATATAATATTTTCAGAGTCTTTTAGTTTAATTATATTTGTTGTCTTTTTTTTGCAAGTACCAATTTTTCCATCACTCTCTCCTTTGGTTGTAAAGACATTACTATCTAATTGGATAATTTCAGATGATACACTTATGTTTTTTGGAAAAAAATCTTCTAATTTAAAATATTTATCTATTAATGGATTTGTAAGGTTAACTGTTTTTATTTCTTCAGTGGTTTCTATTAAATATTTATTTTCTTTGATTTCCCACTTTCCGCTGGCTGAAATATTATAATCTAATTTGACTCTGTTTTTTTCAGGAGTGATCATGTCTAATGATACTTTTCCGAATAAGTTGGATCTACCATTTCTAACATAATCGACATCTACTAAGAGACTCACGATATTATCTTTTTCTTTAGCCATTTCGCTGCATGACCATGTGCCAAGTATTTTCTCTTCATAGTTGGTATCATCAGCATAGATAAACGGTGAAAATAAAATAAAAGACAGTAACAAGTATTTCATATAAAGATCCTTATATTAAAATTCATCTATTCGATATAAAAGTATCTATCTGATGGATAGATCGCTACTGAAAAAATAACTACATGATCTATTAGAGTAGATAAGCTACCCTATAAGCGGAGAATTTTATTATTTTAAATTAATATTTATGAGGGTAAATTAGAGTATAGTTATACCCCAAGTCAATAATTATTGACTAACAGTATATATACATGATCGCCAATGCCACTAGAGTGTGGTGGTAGTTGCTAGGTACCTATGCGGACAGATTCAATAATTCTTTCAAAATCAGTTTCTTGAAAGTAGTCCGTGTTGGAGCTACTTGGTATGCCAATACTCCAATAAATAAAACTAATGTGTAGGCAGAGTTGACAGCTAGGCGAGCTTCAGCAGCTACTATTCCTGGGGTAGATCAGATCAAGGCTACACATCAGTGTGACTATCCACGTTGTATTAGGATTTCCTTGTTGTTTTTCAGGAAGAAAGGGTAAAGATAAACTGAATGCCAAAAGCGCGACAAATATAACTAAACACCCTTGCATAAGAAGTATATGTTTTTTTTATCAAGTTTAAATTCTTGCATAAGATTTTTAGACTCCTTATCTTAGATATATTTTTTATTTATTTTGTGCGTAGTCCGAGATCAGAGATAGCATCATCACTAGACTTTCATACTAGAGCCGCTAGTATTGAAAAATAATTATTTTTATCGACTTCTATAGCAACCACTAAAGCAGTTGTTAATGCATTCCTTTTGCCTGCCGCCAGCTTCAGCCGCTGAAAAGCCGCTACAGCACGGTTTGTTTATGAGAGACAAGTCGGTAGCAGGTACTCGGCTAATCATAATAACAACTTATGAATAATAATATTTATCATGGTAGAAAGTGTAGAATTTTATCTCAGGTAGGCTATAGTCAGTGAGTGGGTTTTATCTATATCGCTCCCCCTGATTAAAAGGAATTTAATTATGAAAAAGGCTATTCTGATCGCCGTCATGACATTATTTTCTACCAACGCGTTTGCAGCCGCCGAATGCTCTCAGGAATCACTGGCCGATCTACGAGCCATGACTCCTGAACAGGCGGGTGTTTGTGCCAGTTCCACTGAGGCCGACCTGACAAAAAAGTATGAAAGCCTGTTGGTAAAATTCAAGGGTGCCGGTAATGGCCTTGAGGATACATTAAAGTCCTCGCAGACCTCATGGATCGACATGCGGGATCGTAACTGCTCCATTGTCAATCAGGCTATCCCCACCGATCCGACCTATGGAACCAATGCCATCCGTGCCCGCAATATCTGCAATATCATCATGAATACACAGCGCAGTGATTTCCTGAGCCTGTATCTGTAGTATTACCAATCACCCAGATCCCAGTTCGTTGTCAGGAGGTCTGACCACTGGCAACGGATTGAGGTGTAATAATCAAGTAAAGTTGTACAGCAAACCCACTACACCTCCCCCTTATCCAAAACCGGCAACGCATACCCCCCTGTTTTCCCTGTCTGCAGACGAATACTGACCATAGCCTCCGCCAGCGCCACCGCACAGCGCACCCCGTCCAGTACCGGCACCCCATACTCGGCACTAAGCTGATCCGCCAAATCTGCCATACCCGCACAACCAAGCACAATCGCCTCAGCCTGATCCTCACGCAGAGCCGCCTCAATCTCGGCGCGAATGCGTAAACCCGCATCCGAACCCGCCCGCTCCAATTCCAGCACGGGCACCGAAGCCGCCCGCACCCGCGCACAGCGGCTGATCAAGCCATAACGGGTGAGATTATGTTCTAGTGCTGGAATCGAGCGTGGCAGGGTAGTCACCACGCTGAACTTATTGGCAACCAGACTAGCCATATGATAAGCCGCTTCACCAATGCCGATCACGGGAGCCGTCGTCAGGCAACGAGCCGCATCCAGTCCGGTATCATCAAAGCAGGCAATCACAAAAGCATCCACCTTGCCAGTATCCTGCTGTTGTTGCAGGGTACGTAACAGGGGTGCAAGACTCATGGCCTCATCGTAATAGCCCTCGATACTAGCGGGCGAGTCGGGTGGATTGAGCGCCAAAATCTCGGTATCAGAGCGAGCCGCTGCTTGTGCTACCCGTCCAATCTTGGCAGTCATGGAGGCGGTTGAATTAGGATTGATCACAGCAATACGCATAAATAGCCTTTTGAGTTCGTGTTACATGCCGCCGAGATAGGCCGCTTTGATACGTTCGTCATTCTTGAGAGCAGCAGACTCCCCACTGAGTACCACGGAGCCGAGCGCCATGGCATAGGCACGATGGGAAATGCTCAGTGCCATACGTGAATTTTGCTCCACCAGTAGCACCGATACTTTTTCATCACGGTTAATGGCGACAATCGAGCGGGCGATTTCCTGCACCAGTTTAGGGGCAATCCCAAGTGAGGGTTCATCCAGTAATAACAGTTTGGGCTTAGCCATCAGCGCCCGCCCGATGACCATCATCTGCTGCTCGCCACCGCTGAGAGTACCTGCCATTTGCCGATAACGTTCGCGCAGGCGCGGGAAGCGTTCTAGTACACTGTCGAGTGTAGTTTGAATGCCGGCCTTATCGGTGCGGGTGAATGCGCCCATGAGCAGGTTGTCGCGGATACTCATATAGGGAAAGACCCGACGGCCTTCGGGCACCATGGCAATTCCCTGTTTGACAATCTCGGCCGGATTTAAACCCAGAATGGATTGCCCACGAAATTGTATGGCACCAGAGCGGGGGCGGCTCAATCCGGTAATAGCTCGCAAGATGGAAGACTTGCCCGCACCATTGGCACCGATTAGTGCTACGGTTTCGCCTTCGTTGACGGCAATGGATACCCCCTTGAGGGCATATACATGGTCATAATACAGCTCGATATTATCAAAGCCGAGCAGATGGGGCGGCGTTTCGACAGCCGCTAGGGGCTGAGCTGGGGTAATTGGCTCGGTCATGGCTTACATTCCTATCGCGTCATCTTCACGCCCAAGATAGGCTTCGATGACCTTGTCATTGTTGCGAATATCCTCAGGGGTGCCCTCGGCTATTTTTTCACCGAAGTTAATCACCACAATGCGGTCAGAAATTTTCATCACCGCAGGTATGTCATGCTCCACCAGCAAAACGGTAATGCCGCGCTCCTGCCGCACATTCTGAACCAGTTGCACCATGTGCATGGTTTCATCGTGATTCATTCCGGCAAAGGGTTCATCCAGCAGCAGAACTTTGGGGTCAGTCGCTAGCCCGATGGCAATCCCCAGCGCCCGCAAATTACCTTGTGGCAGGTTGGAGGCCAGCTCATTAGCAATGGCTCCCATGCCCAGAAACTGAATAATCTCATCGGCTGAACGCGCAAAAGCGGCTTGATCCTGTCGAGCTGCAGCACTGCCCCAGAAGTATCCGGCGAGACTAGCTTTAGCCCGCAGATGGTGAGCAATAATAATATTCTCACGCACCGTCATAGCCCGAAAAATAGTGGTTTCCTGAAAGGTACGCACCACCCCCTTACGCGCCACAATATGGGGAGCAAGGTCAGAAATGCGCTCACCCTTGAGGCGTACTTCACCCTCGGAGGTATGCAGAAAAGAGGATATCAGCTTGAATAGGGTGGATTTACCCGCACCATTCGGGCCAATGACGGACAAAATCTCGCTCGGCTGTACCGTAAAAGATACTTTATTAACAGCAGTCAGGCCGCCGAATCGCCGCGTGACCTGATCGACTTCCAGAATAGGATTTGGGTTCATGGTGTGGCTCCTGAGGGCTGTTTGTCGGGGCTAGCTTGCGCTGGTTGTTTGGCCTTACGTGACAGACGCAGACTCAACAGGCCATTAGGTAGTACTAGCATCAACAGGATTAGCAAGGATGAATAGATCAGGAGCTGATATTTGCCCGTAGTGAATAATAGATCCCAGCCAAAATACAAGAGCAGGGTGCCGAGCATAGGGCCGAATACATAGCCGAGACCGCCTAAGAAGCAGTTGAGCATGAAATTAACCGAATCCACCACCTGAAAACTGGAGGGGTAAATAGACTGGGAAATATTCACAAAGCTAGCCCCAGCAATACCACCAAAGAAGGAGGAAATGGAATAGGCCAGTATACGCAGATAGGTGATATTCACCCCAATGGAAGCTGCCAATTCTTCATTTTGTTGCAAAGAGCGGCATAGATGCCCCAGACGGGAATGCACAATGCGGTATAGCACAGCATAGCTCAGGATCATCATAATCACGGCTGCGAGATAAAAAGCGAGCTTGGGATTTGCTAAAGTGCCAAAATCCGGAATCAGGGTCAGACCGAACAGGCTTAGCTCTGTGGGTAGCGGAATATTCACTATTCCTCTGGCTCCATTGGTAATGGGCAGCGCTAGTGCAGTCAGGCGTACCACTTCGGTCAGTACCAGTGTCACCATAGCGAAATAAACCCCACGCAGGCGCAGGATCGGTAGGCCAATCAGCACACTCAAGAGGGCGCAAAATAGCCCCGCCAGTGGCAGAGTCAGCCAGAAATTCATACCCGCCTGTGTCACCAGAATGGCGGAGACATAGCCCCCCACCAGTGCATAGGCACCTTGACCAATATTAATGCGCCCGATGTAAAAGGTTAGCCAAACCCCCGCCGAGGCTATCGACAGTAGTGCGACAGAGGTTAGGGTATAATAAAAGTCCCAGCGTCCGGAGCGTTCAATCAGCCACGGCACTAAGACCAGTACCAGCGCCAGAAATAGCCCGACACCCAATAATTTCTTGAATAATGTCATGGCTTAACCCCACGGTTTGCCCATTAGACCTTGCGGGCGGAATGCCAGAAAGACCATTAGGGAGGCAAAAATAATCAGATAGGTCACATCACCATAGGCAGCTAATACGGTCAAACCCACAGATTCCATCATGCCGAGAATGAAGCCTCCAGCAATTGCGCCAGAGATAACCCCAGCACCACCGATCATAATCATCATGAACGCCTTGATCGAGGTCGGTCCCCCCATGCCGAGGTTAACGCCGGTAATACTTACCAATAATCCACCCGCTACTCCGGCTAACATGGCACCGAGGGCAAAGCCAAACATGGAATAACGGTTTACATCCACACCCATGAGTTGTGCGGCGGTACGATCCTGAGCCAGTGCTCGCATGGCGCGTCCGGTGCGGGAGTAGCGCATATAGAGGATAAAGGCAGCCACCGCAGCCAGTGCGAGCAGCCCCACCACAATACGGTCATAGGGCATGATAATGCGGAAATCCCAGTTAAATACGCCATCAACGATTTTGGGAATACCGCGTTGCTTTTCACCAAACAGCAATAGAATCACGGCATCCAGAAAGAAGGCAATCCCGGCGGCTAGCAGCATGGTGCTTTCCTCGCGTACCGAGCGAGCCACCACCGGGCGAAACAGGTACTTTTCCACCCCCGCACCCATCAGAGCCAGCAGTAGCCCCGACACCAGTATTCCGAGCAGAAACGGCAGGCCGAGCTGGGCGACTACCGTATAGGTGATGAAGCCACCCAAGACATACATTTGTCCGTGGGCGAAATTCAACACATTCATTAGCGAAAAAATCAGGGTTAGACCCAGCGCAATCAAAGCATACTGGGCACCCAGATACAGGCCATTAGCAATAATCTGCTCCATGACGGCTCCTTATTGGTGCAGGGGGGCTTACACGGAATAGACCTCAGTCAACTTCAGCCACAAACAGGGTTTTGAATTCACCGTCTTGATAGACATTCACCACGAGTGGTACGGCTAGTTGGCGTTTTTGCCCGAATGAAGTTGTGCCTACATATTTGAGCTTAGCCTCACCCTTCATATAGGGATTGGGAGCTTCAAAGGTATCAACCGTTTTCTTAAAGGCTTCCACATCCTTGATCGCCTCTGGATTGGCTTTCAAGGTGTCTAGAATGTATTCCAGTGCATAGACTTTGGTGTTGGATTCGTCGTTATACTCGCCAAATTTTTTGGTATAGCGCTCGACAAATTCACGCATCATGTCCGAGGCAATTTCTGGGGTAGAAGCGCCACCGACTGAAATAAAGCCATTGGCTAGTTCTCCGGCACCTTCTTTGAGTACTTGCGCATCTTGGGCAGTTTCGGTAGAAATCAGTCCGGTGTAGCCAAGTTCGCGGGCAGAGCGGATGAGCTGCGGTGCATTGGCTGGTGATACCCCCGACAATACTAATAGATCGGGCTGGGAGCGAATCACTGGTAGCAGTACGGGGGTAAAGTCAGTGGTGTCAACTTGGTAGGTTACGTTATCGGAGACGACTTCTAATCCTAGTGCTTTAGCAGCCTCTACACCGCCATCACGCTGGCTCAGTGGGTCGGATTCATTAGCCGCGACAAAGGCAGCTTTTTTAACGCTCTTGTTATCTTTGAGGTATTTATAGATAGCGGGGCCGGACTGGTAGTTAGCGACCATACCTAGAATGGCATTGGAAGCAGGGGGCGCATAGAGGGTTTTAGGGAAGGCGTAGGGGAAGTAGATAATGCCATTCTTTTCAGCTACCGGACGCACCGCAGCAGCACCATCGTCCACATTCGGGCCTACTACATAATGGATACCTTCTTGAGCCATTTTTTCCATGCCAGCAATGGCACGTTTGGGGTCTTTCTGGTCATCAAAGGCGACGATTTCAACATTGTAGGTTTTGTCGCCAATTTTTACCCCGCCGGTTTCATTGATCCAAGCGGCACGAGTTTCCATCGAGCGCTGGTTAGAAATACCCCAAGCGGCGGCTGGGCCACTGGTGACACCGACAAAGCCGATTTTGAGTACTTCGTTATCCGCCTGTGCGACCGACAAGCCTAGGCTTAGGGTAATCATTCCTGCTAATAGGGATTTCAGGAATACACGTTTGCTCATCAATTTTCTCCTTTGGGGGTAAGAATCGACCCTTCGGTCACTCAACAGCACTGACACACAGAATGCTTATATGAGCAGTGAATATGCAGAAAGTGTGCCATGCGTCGGAATGGATGAGCGATAGGAAGAGCATAAGTGCTTGTCATGGTGGGCTTATTTATGTGTATAAAGCCGACCATGACAGGGAGTGAAAGTTAGATGAGTATCTCCGGTTAGATATTTGCTGTTATGACTTCATGCACCATTTTGGTTATAGTCGTTGGTGGCAGTATGGGGGGCTATTTCAGGAGATTGTCGCCAAGTAGCAGTTTTTTTGTATCTCCACCCACCCGAATGCTTTGAATTAGAAGATAGGCACTCAGGAATAATGCACCGCCAAAAAAAGCCAAAACTCCCAAGGCCAGACCTGAGCCAGAAAAGCGATGACGCCACGATACCCAAAGCGCTGAAAAAGCGAACATAAACATAAAATCCAGATTAAATTGGCCTGGCCACTCTAGTTTTGCCATGTCACCGAAAAAGATCGGTAGTAGATTCAGCCCATGGTTAGTAATAACAATGCTGGTATAGATAAATAAAGCTAGAAAAATGGCAATAGTTAGAAGTCGAAAGAAAAGCATTGGTAAACTCGCATATTCTTGGTAATTGAAAATTTAAGCTAATGTCATAGATTTTAGTAACCATGTTGGTAGTTATCAATTGAAACAAAATATTATTCACATTGCCCTAGTCGTCAGGGACTATGACGAGGCTATTGATTTTTATGTTAATAAGCTGCGTTTTGAGTTGATTGAGGATACCCCTCAGCCAGAGCAGGACAAACGCTGGGTTGTGGTTGCACCGCCCAACTCACAGGGAGCTAGCCTGCTCTTGGCAAAGGCATCTAAGCCAGAGCAACTGGATTTCATCGGGAATCAAACGGGTGGGCGGGTATTTTTGTTTCTCAATACCGATGATTTTTGGCGTGATTATGAGCATATGTTGTCCATAGGTATCCGGTTTGTGCGTCCACCTCAGCAGCAGGATTATGGCATGGTAGCCGTCTTTGAGGATCTCTATGGTAATCGTTGGGATTTATTACAGTTAAAACCGGATCATCCGGTGATGGCTAGGTTAGTATAAAAAATATTTATAAGCAGAAAATATGCCAAAAATGACCCTATTGATCATCCAAAAATAAGATCGATATGTCAGATACAATCCATTTGGTTTATGAAAGCCTCCTACGTTAAAATAAGATTTGTTGTCATAGGTTGTATATAATTTAATCTTAAACTAGGAAGAGGAGGTCAAAAGATGAGTGATATCAGTAAATGTCCGGTAGCTGGACATGGTAAACCATCTGCCGCTAAAACCGGCCAAGGTCCCAGTAATAATGATTGGTGGCCGAATCAACTCAAACTCAATATTCTGCGCCAACACGGTGCACACTCGAATCCTATGGATCCAGACTTTGACTATGCCAAAGCCTTTAAAGCGCTGGATTTACAAGCGGTCAAGCAAGACCTATATGCCTTAATGACCAATTCCCAAGACTGGTGGCCGGCTGATTATGGTCATTATGGGCCATTCTTCATTCGTATGGCGTGGCATAGTGCCGGTACTTACCGTATAGCCGATGGGCGCGGGGGCGCTTCTACAGGGAGTCAACGTTTCCCACCGCTCAATAGCTGGCCGGATAATGTCAATCTCGACAAAGCTCGTCGCCTCTTGTGGCCTATTAAGCAAAAATACGGCAATGCCCTATCGTGGGCTGATCTCATGATCCTGACGGGGAACTGTGCGCTAGAGTCCATGGGCTTTAAGACCTTTGGTTTTGGTGGTGGACGCGAGGATATTTGGGAACCAGAGCAGAGCATTTACTGGGGTTCTGAGACCGAGTGGCTCGCAACTAGTGATAAGCCTAATAGCCGTTATTCGGGTAAGCGTGATCTGGAAAACCCACTCGCTGCTGTCCAGATGGGCCTGATCTATGTTAACCCAGAAGGGCCAGATGGCAACCCTGACCCACTCGCCTCCGCCCAAGACGTGCGTGAAACCTTTGCTCGCATGGCAATGAATGATGAAGAAACTGTGGCGTTAGTGGCAGGTGGTCATACCTTTGGTAAATGCCACGGTGCAGGGCCTGCCTCTAATGTGGGGCCTGAACCGGAAGCAGCACCACTGGAGCAGCAAGGTTTGGGCTGGAAAAGCAGTTTCCACAGCGGCAAAGGTGCCGACCAGATTGGTAGTGGTTTAGAAGGTGCTTGGACGCCTACTCCTATTCAGTGGGATATGAGCTATCTGGATATGCTATTCAATAATGAATGGGTATTGACCAAAAGCCCGGCGGGTGCTCATCAGTGGACGCCGAAAGTGTCCGATGACAGCAATATGGCTCCCGCTCCGGATGATGCTACCCAGAAGCGCCCCATTATTATGACGACCGCTGACATGGCTATGCGTATGGACCCCGCGTATGAGGCCATTGCACGACGTTTTCATCAAAACCCCGCAGAGTTTGCCGATGCCTTTGCCCGTGCTTGGTTTAAATTAACTCACCGCGATATGGGGCCACACGCTCGCTATCTTGGCTCAGAAGTTCCGGCTGAAGCCCTAATCTGGCAAGACCCCTTACCCGCGCGTGACTATGAGCTGATTGATGCTCAGGATATTGCGAGCCTCAAGGCTAAAATTTTAGCGAGTGGCTTAAGCATTGGCGAGTTAGTAGCGACTGCGTGGGGTTCTGCTAGTACTTATCGCGATTCCGATAAGCGTGGTGGTGCTAATGGTGCGCGTATTCGCTTAGCTCCGCAAAAAGATTGGGCAGCTAATCAACCTGCACAACTGGCTAAAGTACTAGCCGCGCTAGAGCAAATACAGCAAGACTTTAATAGTGCTCAAGCGGGCAATAAGCGCGTTTCACTGGCTGACCTGATTGTATTAGGGGGTAGTGCTGCTGTAGAGCAGGCCGCGAAAAATGCGGGGCATGATATTAGTGTGCCCTTCAGTGCAGGGCGCGTGGATGCAACACAGGATCAGACCGATGTGGAGTCATTTGCAGTACTTGAGCCTGTTGCGGATGGTTTTCGTAATTATCACAAAGGTTGTAGCGGACGCGCAGAAGATATACTGGTTGATAAAGCTCAGCTCTTGACCTTGAGTGTGCCTGAAATGACGGTGCTAGTCGGTGGTTTGCGTGTACTAGGGGCCAATACCGACCAGAGTAAACTAGGTGTTTTCACTCAAAAATCGGGTCAGCTCAGTAATGACTTTTTTGTCAATCTGCTCGATATGGGTACGGAGTGGAAGGCGACCTCCGATGCCAATGTCTTTGATGGTTATGAGCGCAACAGTGGTGCATTAAAATGGATGGGGACACGAGTCGATCTAGTCTTCGGTTCCAATTCACAACTACGTGCTATCGCTGAAGTCTATGCCCAACACGATAATGGAGCAAAATTTGTGCGTGACTTCGTCGCGGCTTGGAGCAAGGTGATGAATCTAGATCGCTTTGATCTAGCTTAAGTTTTACGAGTCTAGCCAATAGAGTAACTATCTAACCCCCACCATAAGATTCTTAGGTGGGGGTTTTTTATGATGAGTTCATCATGAGTAGGTATTGCATCTAACACATACTTCACTATAATCACCGCCCGACTTTTGGGTTCCCTCACCCCCAACTAACAAAAAGGTTTTAATATGAATATGTCCTTCGCGCCGAGTCGCAATCCCTTACCTATTTTGGTGATGTTTCACCTCCTTGTCATTGCAGCGAGTAATTATCTGGTACAAATTCCAGTGAGTTTTGGCAGTGTGACCGTGACATGGGGAGCATTTACCTTTCCCTTAGTTTTTTTAGCGACTGATTTGACAGTGCGTTTATATGGAGTGGCTTTAGCACGCAAAATTATTTTCTTTGCGATGTTACCGGCTTTAATTCTGTCTTATGTATTTTCGGTGATTTTCTATCAAGGTGAGTTTCAAGGGTTAGCGCCTTTAATGAGCTTTAATAGTTTTGTTGCGCGTATTGCCCTAGCTAGTTTATTGGCTTATTTGATTGGGCAACTGTTAGATGTCAAAGTATTTAGTTTAGTACGACAACGTTTCACTCAAGCCTGGTGGGTCGCTCCGGCACTATCAACATTAATCGGTGGCTTGGTGGATACATTAGTATTTTTTGGCGTAGCGTTTTATCAAAGCTCAGATGCTTTCATGGCTGCTAATTGGCCTGAAATTGCGGCGGTGGATTATGCGGTGAAATTATTAGTCAGCTTATTGATTTTTGTGCCAACCTATGGTGTGGTGATGCGTGCCATTGCACAATGGTTTAGCAAAGATCGAATGGCTGCTAGTAATGTTTGAAAATACTTAAAACAGTCCTACTAAGAATACGAGTATTACTGACGCGCACTCGATTTCGAGCTAAGCTTAATTAGGCATTAAGCTACTACTGGCAGTTGTCAACTTTTACCCAAAGTGGAAAGGAAGAGATAATGGATATTGCAAATTTAGTCGATCAATTCTTAAAAACTGGCAAAGACATGGCTCAAAAAGGGCAGTCTATGGCACAAGATCAACTGAAAGGTATTAACAATAGCGATGACCCTATGGCGAAACTGAAAACAGGCGCGATGGCGGCTGGGGTATTAGCCTTGTTATTGGGTACTCAACGGGGTAGAGGTGCTACTTCAACCGCTCTGAAAGTAGGTAGTGTAACTGCTTTAGCCGGTATGGCGTATCAAATGTACCAAAAATGGCAATCTGGCCAATTAGGGGGCAATACCGCACAAGCGGCTGATGCGTCTACTACCGCTGCACCTCCTGCCTTACCAGCCGCTCAAGATACCGTAGAGGCTACTCGTCTTGATCCTGAAACCTTATTAAAGGTCATGATTGCGGCTGCTAAAGCTGATGGCCATGTTGATCAAGCTGAATTAACCACCATTCGTGATCAACTAAAAAATTATGAATTAGGCGATCAACTCAATAACCTGATTCTTAGCGAAATGACTAAACCGACTAGTGTTAACGATATTGCAGCACTAGCCCATGACGATAAGGCTGCTGCGATTGAGATCTATCTGGTTTCTAAAGTGGTTGTAGGTGAAGAAAGTGAAGCAGAAAAAGCTTATCTAGCCCAACTACAACAGGCACTAGGTCTACCTGATGCACTGGTACAAGGCGTCTAAGGTATGGTTGAGACAGCATCATTAGCAGAGGCAGTAGAGATTGCACCGGATTTAGCCAATCGCTTACAAAAAAATCTGCGTAAGCTCAAAGGTTTTATTAAATCGGGTCAAACCAATGCTTATCGGATTTATGATGCTGATATACCAGAGTATGCCATAGCGATAGATCGTTATGGCGACTGGCTGCATGTGCAAGAATATGCAGCCCCTAGTACCATTGAGCCTGAAGTGGCTGAGCGGCGCTTACAATTAGCGCTGAATACCTTACCAGAAGTATTGAATGTACCACCTGAGCGGATTGTGCTTAAACAGCGCCGTATGCAAAAGGGGCTAGAGCAATATCAGCGTTTAGGGAGTGCAGGGCAGTCCCTGACAGTATTCGAGCAGGGTGCTCAGTTTAAAGTAAACTTAGTCGACTACTTAGATACCGGCCTATTTCTCGATCATCGCCCGATGCGTTTATGGATGCAGCAAAACGCTAAACATAAGCATGTCTTAAATTTGTTTTGCTATACCGGAGCGGTGAGTGTACATGCGGCTTTAGGGGGCGCAGTACGAGTCGATAGTGTGGATATGTCGGCTACCTACCTCGATTGGGCAGAAGACAATTTTCGCCTGAATAATTTACCAGTAGAAAATTACCGTTTTATTCAAGACGATGTGACCGAATGGCTGCCCGTATGCCCACATCGTTACGACATTATTTTCCTCGATCCGCCGACCTTTAGTAACTCTAAACGCATGCGAGCGGATTTTGATATACAGCGCGATCAGGTATGGCTGATTAATCAAGCGATGAAAATACTTAATCCTAATGGGATATTAGTATTTTCTAATAATTTTCGCCGCTTTAAGCTAGACCCAATTATCTCCGAGCGTTATCAGGTCACAGATTATCATCAGAAGTCCCTGCCGGTCGATTTCGAGCGTAATCCTAAAATTCATGCTTGCTGGTTGATTCAACAGCGTTAGCATAAAGCTGCAAACTGGGATAAAAAAGTCAGCGGGTATTGCTTCCGTAGCCGCTGTAAAAAAATCGTCAGGAACGATTTTTCACGCCAGCCAGAGAGGCGCAAGGATGCGCCGAATAATACATCCATGTACGCTACAAGGCGGCATTCATGCCGCCAAGACTGCTCCAGCAATACCCGCTGACTTTTTGGTTATTTCCTAGTCACGACACTGTTGATAATACCCTCTTGCAGTTGGAGGGTGAGTGTTTCCCCGATCTGCACTTGTTGGGTGCTTCTGACTATTTCCTGATTAGCATTCTGCACAATGGCATAGCCTCGCCCTAAAGTATTCAAGGGACTCAAAGCCTGTAATTGAGCCGCTAAGGATTGCAGCCGCGTTTGGTTTTGGGTGAGGTGATATTCCATACTGCGCGTTAAGTGCTGTTGTAATTGGCTAATGTGTTGCTGAGATTGCAGTATGCGTTTCGTAGGTGTTTGAGTATTGAGGCGAGTAGTGAGTTGCTTGGTTTCAGCTCGTTTTTGAGCTAAGAGGCGTACTATACTGGCTTGTAAGCGTTGTTCTAATTCATCTAGGCGCTGGGTTTTTTGCTGTAATTGATGTTCAGGATTTTGCTGACCTAAGCGGGTAGTGAGTTGCTGGAGCTGTTGTGTTTTAGTTTGTAGTAATCTTCTCCAACTGCGTTGTAGGCGTGTAGACCACTGATTAATCGTGCTGCGCCATGCTTCAATTTCAGGCCCTACTAATTCGGCTGCGGCGGAAGGCGTCGGTGCTCTACGATCTGCCACAAAATCGGCAATTGTAAAATCAATTTCATGCCCAATACCCGTCACGATGGGAATAGCACTTTTATATAGAGCACGCGCGACACTTTCCTCATTAAAAGGCCATAAATCTTCAATCGATCCCCCGCCTCGTGCTAAAATTAATACCTCACAATGTTTAGTATGATTAGCTTGAGCGATGGCTTTAATAATTTGTTCCGCAGCTAAATGGCCTTGTACTAATACCGGATAAATTAACACAGGAATGTGTGGGCAACGGCGGCGTAATACATTTAAAATATCGCGAATTGCTGCTCCAGTCGGCGAGGTGATAACGCCAATTGTTTTAGGGATTAGGGGTAAGGGTTTTTTATGTTCAGTGGCAAATAAACCCTCTTCATTCAGACGGCGCTTTAATGCTTCAAATTGGATTTGTAGTGCGCCAATGCCCGCTATTTCTAATTGATTCACGACAAACTGATAATCACCGCGTGGCTCGTATAAACCGGTATGACCAAAAGCTAGCACTTGTTGTCCATTTTCAGGCTTAAAAGCTAAAGGCCGCCCTTTAAATAAAGCACAACGTAATTGGGCGCTGGCATCTTTGAGAGTAAAATAATAGTGACCGGAACTAGCACGCACTAAATTAGAAATCTCACCTTCGACCCAAAGTGGGGGAAGGGATTGCTTGAGCAATTGATTAACTTCATTATTAAGCTGCGTCACGGTGAGGATGAGGCGTTGATCGGTCATAATCTGCTTGGCATAAAAATTAGAGTAGCGCCTATTGTAAGGTACAATAGGGAAAAATGACGTATTTACATTTGATAATCACGAATAACACAGGATTCAGTTCGCTAATATGGATAATGAAAACAATACACAGGCTATTGATGCTTTAAAAACCATTGCGCTAGAAGGACTTAAAGAACAGCGTCGGTCGCGGCGTTGGGGTATCTTCTTTAAGCTATTGTTTTGGGGCTATTTGTTGGTAATAGGAGGAGTCTTTATTGCCGGCTTATTGGGTTCGGATAAGAGTGACACCACCGCCAAAGCCTCGGCGATTACTGCTGTGGTGGATATTAAAGGGGTGATTATGGATGAGGCTGATGCGAGTGCGGATCTGGTCATTCCTTCCCTGCGCAAAGCCTTTGAGAACCCTAAAACCAAAGCGGTATTGCTACGGATTAATAGCCCCGGTGGTAGCCCAGTACAAGCGGGGCAAATCAATGATGAAATTCGCCGCCTCAAAACTTTACATGAGGATATTCCTATTTATGCTGTGATATCTGATATTTGCGCCTCTGGTGGTTATTACATTGCGGTAGCCGCCGACAAGATTTATGCCGATAAAGCCAGCCTTGTGGGTTCCATTGGGGTACGCATGGATAATTTTGGTTTTGTGGAGGCGATGAATAAATTAGGGATTGAGCGGCGCTTAATCACGGCAGGGGAAAACAAGGGTATGCTTGATCCTTTCTTGCCTGAGAATCCTAAAGAAGTAGAACATATTAAAACTTTGCTCAATATGACCCATCAGCAGTTTATTGATGTAGTGAAAGAGGGACGTGGTAAGCGTTTAAAAGATAATCCCGACCTATTCACTGGCTTGATTTGGACGGGTGAAGGTGCAAAGGATTTGGGCTTAATCGATGAGATTGGTGATGAGCGCTATGTAGCTCGCGAAGTGGTCAAAGCGCCAGTCATGGTTAACTTTACCGCTGAAAAAGATTTTTACCAAAAAATCTCTGAGCAATTAGGGACTTCTGTGAGTCAGTGGTTTATGCAGTCTAGCACGCCACAACCCCGTTTGTATTAGGTATATTAGGATATAAAAAAGCAAGGTAATCTTTATCGTATTGCCTTGCTAACCTTATAGTTTGTCGACATTTTCATAGAATCATAACAAAAAAATCGATGGGCTAGTTGTTATTCATTGGGTTTGACTTTACCCTTAGCTTTCTTAGCTTGCTAACGTTTAACTATGAGGAGTGTTACATGAGCAGAGAAGTTGTTGTTCTTAGTGCAGTGCGTTCAGCGATTGGTGCTTTTGGTGGGTCTTTATCTGATATGGAACCTGCTGAATTAGGCGGAATCGTGATGAAAGAAGCGGTTGCACGTTCTGATGTTGATCCACAACAGATCAATTATGTCACCGTAGGTACCTGTATTCCTACTGATAGTCGTTATGCTTATGTATCACGGGTAGCGTCTATTAATGCAGGTCTTCCTATGGATTCCGTTGCTATGCAATTGAATCGTCTATGTTCTTCCGGTCTACAAGCCATTGTGACTAGCGCCCAAAATATTATGTTAGGTGACACGGACTATGGTATTGGCGGTGGTGTCGAGGTGATGTCACGCGGTACTTATATGCTACCGGCCTTACGTTCAGGTGCGCGTATGGGTGATAGCACCGCATTTGATGCGATGGTTTCCGTATTGACTGACCCGTTTGGCGCAGGTCACATGGGTATTACCGCTGAAAATCTAGCTGAAAAATGGGGTATTACCCGTGAAGAGCAAGATGCGTTTGCGGTTGAATCACAACGTCGTGCTGCAGCAGCGATTGCTGAGGGACGCTTTGTGTCACAAATCGTACCGATTGTTAAAAAGACCAAAAAAGGTGAAGTCACCTTCGCTCAAGACGAGCATGGTCGTGCGGATACTACCATGGAATCCCTTGCTAAAATGCGTCCAGCCTTTAAAAAGGATGGTACTGTTACAGCCGGTAATGCCTCTGGTATCAATGATGGCGCGGCATTCTTTGTTTTAGCTGCTGCTGATGTAGCCGCCAAAGCAGGCCACAAACCGATGGCGCGTTTAGTGTCTTATGCGGTCGCGGGTGTACCGAATCACATTATGGGTGAAGGCCCTATCCCTGCCACTCAAGCTGCACTGAAAAAAGCAGGCTTAAGCTTAGATCAAATGGATGTCATTGAATCTAACGAAGCGTTTGCAGCTCAAGCGATTGCGGTAACTCGTGGTTTAGGTTTAGATCCAGCCAAAACCAATCCGAATGGCGGCGCAATTGCGTTAGGTCATCCGGTCGGTTGCTCTGGTGCGTTTATTGCCACTAAAGCCCTGTATGAGCTACAACGTGTTAATGGCAAATATGCCCTCGTCACCATGTGTATTGGTGGTGGTCAAGGTATTGCTGCCATCTTTGAACGTCTATAAGCTGAAAGAGCTTCTTAGCATTAGAGAGTAGTTATTACTACTCTCTAGGTTTTAGGCTTGAGTGGTTAAACCACAACCTTTTAAAATCACCTCAATTAAGGTCTGGCTAGCCAGATCGTAATCTTTTTGCGTGAGTTTACGCTTACCCATTGCGGCTAAAATCTGAGTCTCAAAATCTGCATAATGCTGGGTCGTCGCCCACAGTAAAAAAATAAAATGTACCGGATTAATCGGGCGTATTTTGCCTTGTTCAATCCAAGCCTCAATGACCGCAACACGTCCCTGAAACCACTCCTTATAGCCTTTGTCTAAGTACAGCTTTAATTCGGGTGCGCCACTTAAAACTTCCTTGGCAAAAATACGTGAGGCGAGAGGGTGAGATTGAGCCAACGCCATTTTATGCTGGATATAAGTGCTCAGCACTTGGTGGGGATCATCTTCGGGCTTAAAATCATTGAGGGTTTGATCCCATAGTTTATGGGTAGTTTCGAGGACTTTGAGATAAAGCTCCTGCTTACTCCCAAAATAATAATGAATATTGGCTTTAGGTAGTTCGGCACGTTGAGCAATTTTATTAATACTAGACCCTTGATAGCCTTGCTCGGCAAACTCTAATTCGGCTGCTTTTAGAATTTTTGCTTCATTAATTCTTCTGATTCGCCCGATTACTTTACTCGATGCATTTGGGGTTTTTGACATAGTGGAATGTCTCTTAAAAATAAAAGATAAAATAGAATATCAAGTACATTGATTATTCTGTCCCTCGGCAAGCGGAGGTATTTTAAGCCTTTTTATTGGCTTAGGGGAATTAAAAAAGAGTAGGGTGATTTTTAGACTACTCGACTCTAATAGGTAGCCGAGTAGAATAATAAGATTTTTTTATAAAAATAGATTAATATATTATCAGGCTATACTGCATCGCTCTGAGCACTCGCGTGGAGTATTGCAGTTAAATCCTTTTGAGCGCCATTAAAAAATAAATTTAATAACACAGCACTAAATGAGGCTAGTATAATACCCGACTCAATTAAGGGGTGAATAGCGTGAGGCAACCATTGTTTAAAATTAGGGGCAATCAGTGGAATCATGCCTATACCAATAGACACCGCGACAATCAGGGCATTATGACGATTGCTAAAATCCACACTCGCCAAAATCCGAATGCCAGTTGTAGCCACCATACCAAACATAACTAAACCCGCTCCGCCTAATACCGCAATCGGTAGGGATTCAACTAAAGCGCCTATTTTAGGCGTTAAGCCCAATAGGATTAGAATAACCCCGCCCATGACACAAACAAAACGGCTTTTAATACCTGTTACCGCCACTAAGCCGACATTCTGGGAGAAGCTGGTATAGGGGAAAGTATTGAATAGGCCGCCAATTAAGGTACCTAAACCATCGGTGCGTAAACCACGCGCTAAAGCTGGTTGATCAACCGAGCGCCCGGTCATAGCACCTAAGGCGAGAAACATACCTGTTGATTCAATCATGACCACAATCATGACTAAGGTCATAGTCAAAATGAGCAAGGGATCAAAAATAGGCATGCCAAATTGCAAAGGTTTGATTAAAGCAAACCAAGACGCATGCGCGACCTTTTCAAAAGTCATCATGCCTAATAAGGTTGCGAATACCCCGCCAATGATAATCCCTAGTAATACCGCAATATTGGCTAAAAAGCCTTTGGCATATTTAGCAATGAGTAAAATAGAGAGTAATACTAGGGCTGAAATACTGATATTAGTCAGGGTAGCGTATTTAGGATTAGGTACACTCGCCGCTAAAGCCAGTCCTTCTGGAGCAGGAGGAATAGTTGTACCCGCAGCAGCTTTTACGGTCTCTAACCATTGAGCATATTCTGGATTAACAATATTGGGGGCTGTAGGGCCGACCGGATTACCAAAAATCCAATTAATCCCGATGCGCATGAGGGTAATACCAATCACTAAAATAATCGTTCCAGTCACTAAAGGAGGGAAAAAGCGTAATAACCGGCTTACTATTGGGGCAATGAGGATGGAAATAATCCCGGCACCAATAATGGCACCAAAGATTTGTTGGGCACCTTCCATTCCGGGCGTGTTTTTAGCCATAGCGACCATAGGGCCTACGGCAGCAAAAGTAACCCCCATCATTACGGGTAAGCGAATCCCAAACCATTGGGTAGCGCCTAATGATTGAATTAAAGTAGCAATCCCGCAGACAAATAAATCTGCCGAAATTAACAGGGCAATTTGTTCAGAGTTGAGTTGTAATGCTTTACCTACAATCAGAGGTACTGCAATAGCGCCTGCATACATGACTAAAACATGTTGCAACCCTAAGGTTGCTAATTGCCCGATTGGCAACTGCTCATCTACTGCATGAGTCATAGTTAGTCTCCGTCATTCAGGTTAAAAAGTCTTAGGCTTAACAGGGTTAATTATGCAAGGTAAATGCCAAATGGCTTACAGTTTATTGAATAGCTTGGTATTATCCCCAGCTCTTTTTATTAGTAGATAAAGTGTGAATTAACATGGAACTCAATCCGATTTATAGCCGTATCAGAGATCTGCAAGAGCGTATTGAGGCGCTGAGGGGGTATCTTTGACTTTGAGGTCAAATCTGAGCGTTTAGAAGAAGTCAGCCGCGAGTTAGAAGACCCTAGCATTTGGAATAATCCCGACCGCGCTCAAGCCTTGGGTAAGGAGCGGGTCTTATTAGACACGATTGTCGGTGGCATTAATAAAATGACCACAGCACTCAGTGATGCGAATGAACTTCTCGAAATGGCGGAAGCTGAGCAAGATGAGGATACCGTCGAGGCGGTGAATACCGAGCTTAATGGTATTCAAGAGCAAGTGGAAAAGCTTGAATTTCAGCGTATGTTTTCCGGTGAATTAGACCCGAATAATGCCTTCCTTGATATTCAGTCTGGTGCGGGTGGCACCGAGGCACAAGATTGGGCTGAAATGATCTTGCGCATGTATTTGCGCTGGGGTGAGGCTAAAGGCTTTAAAACCGAACTCATCGAGGTTTCTCCGGGCGATGTGGCGGGGATTAAAAGTGCCACGATTAGCTTTGAGGGTGAATATGCTTTTGGTTGGCTTAGAACCGAAACGGGTGTGCATCGCTTAGTACGTAAGTCACCGTTTAGCTCCGCTGGAGCACGGCATACATCCTTTGCAGGTGTGTTTGTGGCCCCTGAGATTGATGACAATATTGAAATTGATATTAATCCGGCTGATTTACGCATTGACGTCTATCGGGCATCGGGTGCAGGTGGGCAGCACGTTAACCGTACTGAGTCAGCGGTACGTATTACCCATTTACCGACCAATACGGTAGTGCAGTGTCAAAACGGACGCTCTCAACACCAAAACAAAGACACTGCCATGAAGCAGCTACGCGCCAAGCTCTATGAGTTAGAGCTACTCAAGCGTAATGCAGAAAAGCAAGCCTTAGAAGAAACCAAGTCAGATGTGGGTTGGGGCAGCCAAATACGTTCTTATGTGTTGGATCAATCGCGCATTAAAGACCTACGTACTGGTGTTGAAACCTCTAATACCCAAGCAGTACTCGATGGCGACCTTGATCGCTTTATTGAAGCCAGCCTCAAAAGCGGACTCTAAAACGGATTAAATACAATGAGTGAAACGACTAATCACGATCATCACGATGATAATCAACTCATGGCGCAGCGCCGTGAAAAATTGAAAGCTTTACGGGCAAAAGGGAATGCTTTTCCTAATGAGGTCGTGCGTGAGCATAAAGCGGCTGAACTAGCCGCTCAGTATGGCGAACATGACAAGGAATGGTTTGAAGCTAATACCATCCCAGTGACTGTCGCCGGACGTATCATGTTGCGTCGCATGATGGGTAAAGCTAGCTTTGTCACGCTGTCCGATACTTCAGGGCGAATTCAGCTCTATGTACAGCAAAATACCTTGGGCGAAGAAGCTTTTCATGACTTTGCGCATTGGGATTTAGGCGACATCATTAGCGCAGAAGGTGTGCTATTTAAGACTAAAACGGGCGAATTATCGGTTAAAGTCAAAAGCATTCGTTTACTGACTAAAGCGTTGCGCTCATTGCCCGAAAAGTTTCATGGCCTGACTGATCAAGAGCAGCGTTATCGTCAACGTTATCTCGATCTGATTATGAATGATGAGTCGCGCCATACCTTCCGTATGCGCTCTAAAATCATTAGCTATATTCGTAACTTCTTTATTCAACGCGAATACTTAGAAGTCGAAACGCCTATGCTGCAAGTGATTCCAGGCGGGGCTGCGGCGCGTCCGTTTGTGACACATCATAATGCGCTTGATATGGCGATGTATTTACGGATTGCACCGGAATTATACCTCAAGCGCTTAGTCGTAGGCGGCTTTGAGCGGGTATTTGAAATTAATCGCAATTTCCGTAATGAAGGGGTATCGGTACGCCATAACCCTGAGTTTACCATGATTGAGTTTTACCAAGCCTATGCGACGTATCACGATCTGATGGATTTAACCGAGAGCCTATTTAAAGGGCTAGCACAGGATTTATTAGGTACAACTGAGGTCAAATATCAAGATCAAGTATTTGATTTTGCTAAGCCCTTTGAGCGTATTACAATTCGGGATGCGATTTTAAAATACAATCCTGAGGTAACCGCTGAGCAGATTGATAACCTTGAATCCGCCCGCGAAGTCGCCAAACGTAAACAGATTCACGTCAAAGAGAGTGATGGTTTGGGTAAGGTGCAAATCGCTATTTTCGAGGAAACCGTTGAGCATTTATTGCAACAGCCTACCTTTGTCATGGAGCATCCGGCAGAAGTGTCACCTTTAGCGCGGGCTAAGGATGGTAATCCTTTTGTCACAGACCGCTTTGAGTTTTATATCGGTGGGCGTGAGATTGGCAATGGTTTTTCGGAATTAAATGATGCCGAGGATCAAGCCGAGCGTTTCTTACAGCAGGTGCGTGAGAAAGAGGCGGGGGATGATGAAGCGATGTTTTACGATGCCGATTTCGTGCGGGCGCTAGAGTATGGTATGCCACCGACCGCAGGCGAAGGGATTGGTATTGATCGCTTGGTGATGTTGTTTACTAATGCACCGTCGATCCGCGATGTGATCTTATTCCCACATATGCGTCCGGAATAGATCATAGTGTTTTACAGGCTGTGTAACTTATTGATTTAATAAGCTCTGAATGAGTTGTTACACTTGATTACATAGCCTGTTACACGGTACAAATTACGGTACATGATCTTGTTTTGAGGCATGTACTGTGAGCAAAACCAAGGAGAGCTACCCAAAAAGTGCTAATAATTTAATAGAATTAAAATTTTCTTAAGATTTGTATTGATGATTCTTAGGTTTGAGCATAATGACTATTGTCTAGCCAGTAATTAGTTGGCATATTGCAGTCTTAACCAGTCATTAAGATGTGTTATGAATTAGTAT
This sequence comes from Thiofilum flexile DSM 14609, assembly GCF_000380185.1. Taxonomy (GTDB): domain Bacteria; phylum Pseudomonadota; class Gammaproteobacteria; order Thiotrichales; family Thiotrichaceae; genus Thiofilum; species Thiofilum flexile. The sequence goes on along the minus strand of NZ_KB904760.1, from coordinate 25,696 downwards.
ATGAGTCATGACTATTGCAGTATTTGCCTAAATTTCACAATAGTAAAGTTTACTATTGATAATATTTCTATATGTCAAAGATGTATTAATGATATTAATAAATATGGAAAAATGCTTCGCTCAGCACAATGGAGTATTTTTACCATTGAGTCAATTATTAATGAGTATAAAAATGATATAGTTGAGTTTAACTATGAGTACGAAATTACTGAAGGTAGATACTCTTTAAAATCAATGCCATTACTCCCCAAAGAGCCAAACATGGATGAGGTTATGAGGCTAGCAGAGGTAGAGACTAAAAATAGTATTGGTATTTTAAAAGGTATGTATTGGTCTATATTTAATAAAGAAAAAATATTTAAAACACAAATGTCGGTTTTTGATAATTTATACCATTATGAAATAAAAATCTATCAGCAAAATAAGAAAGATGTATTGCTTTTATTGGAGAAGCTTAAAATTGAGCGTGATAATTTTATAGCTAATAAAAGTCAATATATTGATGAAAAGCTATCGAGTTGGATAGAATCTATTGTTAATGATAAGGATGATGCAAATAGTTTGCTATTCAAGCGTATTATAATTAATAACTACAATTCAGAAACTTTCACTTTTGGTATTGCTTGGATAGCAAAACTTATTAGGGCTTATCATCTTGGGTTTATAACTGGGGATGGTAGTGTTTTAGAAAGATTGTTAGATGATGAGCGCAAGAAGGTAAATTTAGCAATTTTAAAGCGAGACAAACACCAGTGTCAGCTATGTGGCGAAACTTACCAACACAGAGGGTTAGATGTTCACCATATCATCCACTTGGATTATTGTGGTACTCATAATTTGAATAACTTGATAACTTTATGCGTTGTTTGTCATAGCAAGCAGCATTCGCATAAAATTACCAATGCTGAGAAGGTTAAAAAGATAAGGCGTGGTGGTGTATTTGTAGTAGTTGATATTGAAACTACAGGATTTTCTAATAATGATGAGATTATTGAGATAGCTGCTATTTTATTTGAGAATGGCTATGCTAAAAGAAAGTTTGGAGGATTGATTTATTCAGATAGAACTATTCCTCCATTAGTAGAAAAAATAACAGGTATTACTAATCAAATGCTTATTGGCAGACCGACAATGGACTATGTTTTTCCTCGTTTTATGAGATTTATTAATAATTTGGATATTGTTGTTCATAATAAAAGTTTTGATGAGAGATTTATAAAGCGTTATGCAGATAAATATGGTTTTATTATAGAGAATCATTTTATTGATACATTGGATTTAGCACGTAGAAAACTCCCACATTTGACAAGTCATAAACTACAGGATCTTGCTTTTTATTTTGATATTAAAGGTATTAATTTTCATAGAGCTTATGATGATGCAATAACTACTGGAAAAGTATATCTTAGTCTAATTAATACTAAGAAAACATCATTAAAAAGAAAATAAGGGTGAGCAATGTAAATATATACCTTCTCAACCAAATAGTTGACTGTGGCTACCAATCCGTACTAGTTTGACTGAATCATTTTCAATGCGATAGATCACTAGCACATCGCCGCTAATATGAAACTCTCTAAAGTCTACCCATTCGCCATTGAGCGCGTGGTCTTTGGCTTCTGCAGGTAGGGGATGCTCTTGGGATAGCAAATAAAGGTATTCCACAAACCGAGTAAAATGTTTATCAGTGAGTTTGATTTTTTCGCTGTCCTTAATAAAGGATTTCAGCCGCGTAAGTGAAAGCGCCATTAGGTGAGGCTATCGCGTAGTTGATCAAGGGTAACAGGTTCACCTTTTTCGCTACGAGCAGCCTTCATTGCTGCAATGGTTTCTTCATTAGGGAGACGCAGGGCAAAGGGAATGCCGTTATTGAGTTTGATTTGCTCAAAGTACATAACAATAGCTTGGGTAGTGGTGATACCTAGGCGAGACAGAATGTCTTCCACATCCTGTTTGAGTTCGGGAACTACCCTAGCATTGATAATAGCGGTTTTCATGTGACTTTTCTCGAAATGTATTTCAATTGAAATACATTCTAGGATAGATAGAGAAGAAATAAAAGGCGTTAGTTTCAATCAGCAGCAGTTAACTGCCTAACCACCCCTAACCCGCCTTGTTTGCCACTGGCGAAACAGGCATTAAGCAAATACCCGCCGGTGGGAGCTTCCCAATCGAGCATCTCGCCCACACAAAAAACCTTGGGCAATGCTTTAAGCTGTAGATCACTATCTAGAGCCTCCCAACTCACGCCACCTGCGGTACTAATCGCCTCATCTAACGGTGTGGTTGCTGTCACCGTAATAGGCAGATGTTTCAAGAGTTGACACATGCTGGTAATGTCCGTCGGTTGAGTCAGATACTCAAAAAATAAAGTGCTTTTAGCCTTATCTAATTTAAGCTTAGCTTTGAGATAAGCCCCCCAACTTTTAGCTTGCGGTTTCGCTTGTAACAGCCGTATCAGTGCCTCTTGAGTATAATCAGGGCAAAGGTCTAGATAAAACGTGGCTGAGCCATGATGTAGCAAGTAATCCCGCAAACGCGCTGAAAAAGCATAAATCAGACTACCCTCAACCCCGCGTGAGGTGAGCATGAGTTCGCCTTTGCGGGTTTCAGTCTGTTGCTCTAGATCGGTAAAGCTTAAGGTAATGGATTTGAGTGGTTGACCCGCACAATGTTCTTTTAGGTACTCGCTCCAATTCACTAAAAACCCACAATTAGCAGGCTGAAAAGGATGAAGTGCCACGTTTTTTGCGGCGAGGAGTGGATACCACGCACCATCACTGCCGAGCTTTTTCCAACTCGCCCCACCTAATGCCAGCACTAATGCCTGATACGGACGTGTGAAGGTTGTCTCGGTGTTTTGTAAAATAATCTCCTGAGCCTCATTCCAACCGAGCCAACGATGACGGGTGTGTAGCTGTAGCCCTTGACGTTTGAGGCGAGCTAGCCAAGTACGTAATAAAGGGGCTGCCTTCATTTCTTTTGGAAACACGCGCCCTGAACTACCAACAAAAGTTTCAATCCCTAAATCCTGACACCATGCTCGCAAAGCTTGGTTATCAAACTGTTGTAAGAGGGGAGTGAGCTGTGCTTCACTTGCTCCATAGCGAGTTACGAAAGTTGCCAAAGGCTCCGAGTGAGTAATATTCAGCCCGCCAATACCCGCCAGCAAAAACTTACGCCCCACGGTAGGCATGGCATCGTATAAATCGACCTTAAAGCCCGCTTGTAGGATTTGCTCCGCCGCCATGAGTCCCGCAGGCCCCCCGCCAATGATCACTACACTATTATTCAAGAGAGCTTTCCTATTGGAGTGATCAATAATGTGCTAGACGTTAATATTATTTGATCGCGCAACAAAGCGTTTGCGATTTGGTATAACAAAATGGTCATAAGCCTTTTATTCCCTTACTAAGTTGCAGATAATGCGCCACTTACCCCAACCTTAAGAGAGGTGAATTATGGTCGCTAAGAGTTATATATCGAGTCTATTCGGTAAGTCCCCCATTCGACCACTACAAGAGCACATGGCGGGTGTCTATGAAGGTATCACACACTTAGTACCTCTTGTGCAAGCCATGAACCACAAAGACGAAGCCGCAGTAGTCGCCGCCCATCAAAAAATTGTAGCGAGTGAGCATGCCGCCGATGTCATGAAAAAAGCCCTACGCCACCACTTACCGCGCAGTTTATTCATGCCCATGGATCGCCGTGATTTGCTAGATGTGCTACTCATGCAGGATAAAATCATTAATCTTGCTAAGGACGTTGCCGGCTTAATCGTCGGGCGAAAAATGGTGTTAGACACTACCCTACAAGAACCGTTTTTACAGTTTACCATGCGCTGCACCGATGCCGTAAAGCAAGCACTAGAAATTATTAATGAGTTAGATGATTTATTAGAAAGTGGCTTTAGAGGGCGTGAAGTAGGCCATGTCGAAGCGATGATTCAGACCTTGGATAAAATCGAAAACGAAACCGATCAGATGCAAGCTAAGTTACGTCAGCAACTATTTAGTTTAGAGGATTCCCTACGTCCAACCGATGTCATGTTCACCTATCGCTTAATCGATTGGATGGGCAATGTCGCCGATGATGCTCAGCGTGTGGGCAGTCGTTTACAGCTTATGTTAGCCAATTAAGGAGTGCTCTAATGGATTTTATCTTTGAGGGTATGAACCTTTATATTCTATTAGCCGCCGTATTTGGCTTATTTATGGCTTGGGGGATTGGTGCGAATGATGTCGCCAATGCTATGGCGACTTCGGTCGGTTCTAAGGCCATTACCATTAAACAAGCCTTGATTATTGCCGCCATTTTTGAGTTTGCTGGTGCTTATTTAGCCGGTGCAGAAGTGACCGAAACCATCCGCAAAGGTTTGGTACAGCCAGAGGCTTTTGCCGCTCACCCTGATCTGGTGGTGTGGGGGATGCTCGCGTCGTTATTGGCGGCGGGAGTATGGTTATTAGTCGCTACTCAACAAGGCTGGCCTGTTTCCACCACGCATACGATTGTGGGGGCGATTGTCGGATTCGCCGCTGTTGGAGTCGGGACACATGCGGTGGATTGGGGCAATGTTGCCTCCATTGCAATGAGCTGGGTATTTTCTCCGCTATTGGCGGGAATCATGGCCTTTGCGGTGTTTATGAGTATTCAAAAGTTGATTATTGATACGCCTAATCCACTCGAAAATGCGCGTCGTTTTGGCCCCTTATATCTATTTTTAGTGGGCTTTATTTTATCTTTATTGACATTAAAGAAAGGGCTGAAATATGTCGGAGTCCATTTTAGCAATGAGGCTGAATTAGCCGTCGCTTTAGGGATGGGGATGATTGTAGCATTAATCGGCTATTTATTAATTAATCGCGTCAAGCTCAAGACTGCCGATACCAATAGTACCACGGCACGTCGGGGTTCTCAGTATGCCAATGTCGAGCGAATTTTTGCGGTCATGATGATTTTCACTGCCTCTGCTATGGCGTTTGCCCACGGTTCTAATGATGTAGCGAATGCTGTAGGCCCGATGGCGGCTGTTTTAAGTGTGGTGCAAAGCGGAGCCGTGGAGGCTAAGGCTGCAGTTCCTTCGTGGATTTTATTGGTCGGTGCGATTGGGATTGTGATTGGTTTAGCGACTCTAGGCTATAAGGTGATTGCAACCGTAGGGACGGAAATTACCGAACTAACTCCAACACGTGGCTTTTCGGCTGAATTTGGTACGGCGTTAACCGTAGTTATGGCGTCTTATACAGGTATTCCTATTTCGACTACACATACCCTAGTCGGAGCGGTATTAGGGGTCGGGATTGCCAGAGGGATTGCCGCTATTGATTTGCGGGTGATGGGCGGTATTTTATTATCATGGATGGTGACTTTACCCATGGGCGCGATACTCTCGATTTTATTCTTCTTTATGCTCAAAGGGATGTTTAGTTAGTAGATCTTGAATAAGGGTAGCCCTGTTAAGGACTGCCCTTATCTGCATAAGTACTTGAGCCAAAGTGGTCGGGTATTTCTGGAGCAGTCTTGGCGGCAAGGATGCCGCCTTGTAGCGTACAGGGAAGTATTCACAGCGGCTGCGGAGGAAATACCCGACTACTTTGGTATACCTACTTATTAGCCGATTGTGGGCTAAGTCAATTTTCTCATTGGCGTATTGGCAATAATCGCCTTAATCTCTTCTTTGCTGGTATGACGGATGTCTTTACCATTCACAAGATAAATCACATACTCACAAATATTACAGCAATGATCCCCAATACGCTCTAAAGCACGTGCGCACCAGACAACATTAAGACTGTGTTTGATATTGCGCGGATCTTCCATCATGAGGGTAATCAATTGCCGATAGATTGCCTCAAACTCACGGTCAATGGCTAAATCCGTTTCCGCTACCTGCATGGCACGCTCAGAGTCAATCCGCGCAAAGGCATCCAAGGTATCCCGTAACATAATGATGACATGATCACATAGATGACGTAAGGCTAGTATTAAATTAGCATCTAAGTGTTCAGAGGCCTCAGCGGCATAACGCCCGATTTTCTCGGCTTCATCCCCAATACGCTCTAAATCGGTAATCGATTTAATAATAGCGAGAATTAACCTTAAATCAATCGCAGCGGGCTGACGCCTTGCAATAATACGGGCACATTCTTCATCAATAGCGACCTCCAGTTTATTAACCTTATAGTCATTGCGTGCGACCTCGGCCCCTAGTTCGCTATCTTTCTCTAATAATGCTTTGACCGCATTACTCAGTTGCTCCTCTACTAGACCGCCCATTTGCAGTACATGCGTGCGAGTAACCTCTAACTCATGACTATAGGCGTGAGAGGTATGTTGTGTAATCTCCATACTATCTACCCCAAACTTAACCGAAACGTCCGGTAATATAATTTTCTGTTAATTGATGTGATGGGTTGGTGAAGACGGTATTGGTATCATTCACCTCTACCAGTTTCCCCAAGTGGAAATAAGCTGTGCGTTGTGAAATCCGCGCAGCCTGTTGCATTGAGTGAGTGACAATACAAATCGTAAACGATTGGCGTAACTCCTCAATCAGCTCCTCAATCGTTGCTGTCGCGATCGGGTCTAGTGCTGAAGTCGGTTCATCCATCAGAATCACCTCAGGGCTAACCGCAATGGTACGCGCAATACATAAGCGTTGCTGCTGCCCGCCAGAAAGACCCGTGCCGGGTGAGTTAAGACGATCCTTAACCTCATTAAATAGCCCCGCTTTTCGCAAGCTTTCTTCGACAATTTCATCTAGTTCAGAGCGATTAGCCGCGAGACCATGCAAGCGCGGGCCATAAGCGACATTATCATAAATCGACTTAGGGAAAGGATTCGGTTTTTGGAAGACCATCCCTACCCGCGCACGGAGTAAAACAGGATCTAGTTCCTTAGAATAAATATCCATACCATCTAATAATAGCTGACCTGTGACTTTTGCATCTTGAATCGTGTCATTCATGCGATTCAGGCAGCGTAAAAAGGTGGATTTACCGCATCCTGAAGGGCCAATCATGGCAATAACTTCATTCCGTCCGATATCTAAATCGACATCAAAAATAGCTTGTTTAGCGCCCGCATAAAAAACATTCACATCACGGGTCTTAAACTTAGCATCTTCTAAGAAGGGTTTGCCAACAGTATGGGTAATCGCAGCCGAAAACTCTTCACGACCTTCGGCACGAGCAGTCGCATCTAACATAGGGGTTGAACTCGTAATAGTACTCATAGGATTACCAACGTCTCTCAAAGCGTTTTCTTAAAATAACAGCTAATAGGTTCATACACACTAAAAACACCAATAAAATTAAAATAGCTGCTGATGTTTTAGCGACAAAAGCCCGCTCTGGGCTATCGGCCCATAAGTAGATTTGTACGGGTAAGACCGCCGCTGGATCCGTTAAATTGCTGGGAACATCAATAATAAAAGCGACCATACCAATCATCAGGAGTGGAGCTGTTTCACCTAAAGCATGTGCCATGCCAATAATCGTTCCGGTTAAAACACCGGGCATAGCTAAGGGAACTACATGGTGAAACACCGTTTGCACCTTAGAGGCACCTAAGCCCAGTGCTGCTTCGCGTATAGAGGGAGGTACAGACTTAATCGCCGCTCGACTCGCAATAATAATCGTGGGTAAAGTAATTAAGGTAAGCACCAAACTGCCCACCAGTGGAGTAGAGCGCGGTACACCAAAAAACTGAATAAATACTGCCAAACCTAATAAGCCAAAAACAATAGAAGGCACGGCGGCGAGGTTATTAATATTCACCTCGATTAAATCCACCCAAAAGTTATTTTTAGGGGAAAATTCTTCTAAATAAATAGCAGCCGCTAAGCCAATAGGGAAGGATAAGCTTAAAGTCAAGGCAATGGTAAAGAAGGAGCCTACTAAGGCACTTAAAATACCGGCCTGCTCTGGTTCACGTGAATCGCCATTAGTGAACAGCGTACTGTTAAAACGATTATCTACGCGGCCTTCTGCTTTTAAAGTATCTAGCCATTGTGTTTCATAAGGCTTTAAGCGCTCATTACCGTCTTTATAGTAAATATCGCTATCATCATTGCTTAAAAACCAAATGGCTTGTTTAGTACCGAGTAAGCTGGGGTTTTCTAATACCATGGCCTGTAAACGATAGGGGGCATTAGAGCTGACAATATTTTTTAAAGCACGTTTTTCTTGGCGTCCTGTGACATTCGGGAATTGCTTTATCAATGCATCATTTACTAAAATACTATAATCAGCGCGACGTAATTGTTCTGGTGTGGATTGTGCGCTAATCCCTAGCTTTTCAGCATTAAAATCAATATCGAGTTGAATATAATGATGAGTAAAAGCCGGTAGAGCCTTATAGGTAATATCAGCTAGTAATACAATCAGAAAAAATAAGCTAACGACGATAGAGATAATACCATACCAGCGAAAACGCTTTTCACGACTATAACGTTTTTGCAAACCAAGCTTTACTTTCTCAGTCGTTGCACTTGTAGCGGGGGGAGTTAGATTAGTCATATTGTTCACGGTATTTACGTACAATGTGGAGGGCAATTACATTTAAGACTAGAGTCATTAAGAATAGGGTTAAACCTAAGGCAAACGCGGCTAAGGTTTTGGTACTATCAAATTCTTGATCTCCCGTCAAAAGGGCGACGATTTGCACGGTGACTGTGGTGACGGCTTCTAGTGGATTCATGGTGAGATTAGCGGACATACCGGCTGCCATCACTACAATCATAGTTTCTCCAATCGCACGTGAGGCCGCTAATAAAAAGGCACCCACAATGCCGGGCAGAGCGGCGGGAATAATGACTTGTTTAATCGTCTCCGATTGGGTCGCACCCATGCCATAAGAGCCATCGCGCATGGATTGAGGTACGGCATTAATCACATCATCAGACAGTGAGGACATAAAAGGAATAATCATAATCCCCATGACCACCCCCGCTGCGAGCGCACTTTCAGAGGCTACATTTAAGCCTAAGGCGGCTCCGGCATCGCGCACAAAGGGGGCAACCGTAAGGGCAGCAAAAAAGCCGTACACTACGGTCGGAATACCGGCTAAGACTTCTAAAGCGGGTTTTACAATATTCCGCACCGTTTTAGAGGCATATTCGGATAAATAAATCGCCGACATTAACCCTAAGGGTACAGCTACTAATAAGGCAATGGCGGAAATTAATAAGGTTCCGGTTAATAATGGGATAAAACCAAAACTACCAGAGCTACCGACTTGATCAGCTCTTAAAGCGGTTTGTGGACTCCAATGAGTACCGAATAAAAAGTCAATAATCGATACATCATGGAAAAAGCGAATCGATTCAAAAAGTACCGAAAAGACAATACCCACGGTGGTCAATATGGCAATAGAGGCACAGGAGGCCATCATAAAGGTAGCAAATTTTTCCACCTTATTCCGGGCGCGTAATTCGGGCTTAATCATCCGTAAACCCAAATATATGCCTAAGAGTGCTATGACTAATACTAAAACCGTTTTAGCCATTTTACTAATATTGAGAATATGCTGATAATGCTCGGCAGCTTGTTTTTGTACGGGGTCGGTGAGTTCTTGAATATTGCCCTGATTCACTGCACTGTGAATACGGTTGATAAATAGACCAATTTGCTCAGGGGCTTGGCTTTGTATTTCAGCCGGTAGGCTATTAGTGACTAAGCTATTGGCAATAGGAGTACTAAAAACATTCCAAAGCAATAAAATAGCAATGGCTGGAATACCACACCAAATAGCTACTAAGTAGCCATAATAACTAGGTAGGGAGTGTAGGTTATTACCCTTGCTAGGAGCATTAGGCTTTGCTAGTGCTAGTGAGCGTTTACGCCCTATTACATAGCTAAAACCTATTAATAACAGCAAGGTTAATAAAATATTGGTTGTATTCATTGATTCACCAATAAAAGGGAAGTATTGAAAACTAAAAAAGCAGGATAGCTAATCACTACCCTGCCAAGTAAGATAAAATCCAATCCTTTGGATCATTAGATTATTATTTGCAACATTTATAAGCCAGATAAAGCGGTCAGCGCTTTAGCATCAGCAGCAAATTTAGCACGTTCCTCAGTAGGCATAGGAATCATGCCTTTATCGGTTAGATAACCCTCATCGCCCCAAGCCGCATCGCTAGTAAATTCAGCTAAAAAGTCCTCAATCCCCTTAACTGTACCAACATGCTCTTTCTTTACATACATATATAGGGGACGTGAGACCGGATATTGACCGGCTGCAATAGAGTCAAAAGAGATTTCTACGCCATCGACATTAGCCCCTTTTACTTTATCGCTATTTTGATCTAAGAAGCTAAAGCCGAAAATGCCTAAAGCATCTTTATTAGATTGTAATTTTTGTACAATGAGATTGTCATTTTCACCGGCTTCTACATAGTGACCGTCTTCACGAATGGATTCACAAATTGCTTTAAATTTTTTCTCATCCGTTTTTTCGAGGTCTTTTACCCATGCGAACTCTTTACAACCGACATGCATGACCATTTCCACAAAGGCATCACGCGTACCTGAGGTAGGTGGAGGACCTAAGACTTCAATCTTGGTAGCAGGTAGTTTTGCGTCTATTTCGTTCCAAGTGGTGAATTTATTCGGGGCTAAAGTACCATCCTCTTGAGGAACTTCTTTCGCTAAAGCTAGGAATAATTCTTTACGGGTAATAGTAAAGGTGGGGGCTTCCTTCGCATTAGCGATAGCAATACCGTCATAACCCACTTTAACTTCTACGGGATTTATCCCATTTTTCTTACAGGTTTCTAATTCGGATTCTTTAATGCGACGGGAGGCATTGCTAATATCAGGCGTATCAACACCGGCTCCAGAGCAGAATAATTTCATCCCACCGCCGGTGCCGGTTGACTCCACTTTAGGAGCAGGGTTGCCGGTTTTTTTAGCGTAATTTTCTGCCACTGTGGTAGAAAAGGGATAAACGGTAGATGAGCCAACAATTTCAATATTATCACGCGCTTGAGCAGCACCTACACCCATGAATAAACCAGCCGCAACGAGCCATGCTAATGATTTCATACGGAAAATCTCCATCGATTCCGAAACTAAGATGAGCGCAGTGTAGGGGCTAAATATGACAGTTTCATGACACGCGCAGAATCTCTCCTTGAGGGATTAAAAAATTATTTGCCGTGCTGATTGGCTCCACTCATAATGTTTATTTTGAAAAATAAAAGAACGGTTTTTATGTCATTTATCCGTCGTCTATTACGTTTGAGCGCCTTGTTAGTGCATTTGTTGATTGGGGTGAGTTTAGCCGTACTGTTAACGGTCATATTGCGTAAAACCTATGAGCATGAGGTCTTAAAGCGCACTAGAAAATGGTGGCTAAGGCGTCTGGCCTATTGTACTGGAGCCGAGCTAGTCATTAGGGGGGAGCCAGTGCTAGGGCGGGTATTATGGGTAGCCAATCATGTGTCGTGGCTGGATATTGGGGTATTAGGTGGGGTCGGTGAGCCGCGTTTTTTGTCTAAAGTTGAAGTCAAACGCTGGCCTATTATTGGTTGGCTAGCCACCCGTGCAGGGACTTTATATATTGATCGGGGACAATCCGGTGATGCCGCAGCCGAAGAGGTACGTCAGGCCTTATTACAAGGTGATTGTGTGGCCTTATTTCCAGAAGGTACCACGACCGACGGTAAAAATGTCAATCGCTTTTTTGCGCGTATTTTTGCTCCTGCTTTGGATACGGGAACCCCTGTGCAGCCCATAGTATTACGCTACACCGATCAGGCAGGTAATGCGCTAGCATCAGTACCCTATATAGGCAAGCAATCATTGCTCCACAATATTTGGACGATCACCGCATTACCACGTTTTAAGGCTCAAGTGCATTTCTTAGCACCCTTAGAAACGCAGGGATTAAACCGTAAAGAAATTGCTTCGCAGTGCGAGGAACTAATTCGAACTGAGGTTTTGGCTAATAGTTAGAGAGTTCAAGGATTGAGTATTCAATCCTTGATTCAATCGAGTGGTTTAAATAGTGGTTGTACTCAGAGAGGGTTTACGAGCCTGTTGAGCTTTGCGCATAGTATCAATATTGCGTTGTACTTCTTGTTTAAGCTCAGCACTGAGGTGGGGATTATCTTGTAACCATGCCTCAGGCCATTGAACCTTCTCCACTTCAAAGCGCATAGGATCATCCGTTAAAGGTGCATCGAAGGCTGAGGTATTTAAATCAAATACGCCATTATCAAACGGTAAGCCATTTGCTTTGCGGCGAATCATGACTTCTTCACGTACCCCATTGGCGGCATTCACGAGGGCGCGATGATGACAATAGGGATTATTACCCCGTTGATCAAAGAATACATGTGCTGTCCAGTTACAGGCACCCCGACACAAGGCGGCAAAATCACAGGTTTTGCAAAAGCCCCAAAGATGAGCAGTACCTTCTGCTGTACCAGCCTTGAGATTAAAGGTTAGTTCATCCCGTTCGGTCAGTATTTCGACTAAGGAAGCGTCCCGAATCGATCCCCCTGAATAGGCAGCCGTGGGAAGGGAAGGGCAACCTTTAATCGTGCCATCAGCCTCAATACCAATGGTACTCAAGCCTGCATTACAGCCGCGCCAAAAACTAAACTCGGTTTCGCGTCCAAACCCCCGCAACATCCGATCATAAGGGCCGTAATAGCCATAGTTATTGCCGGGCTGTACGTAAAAACCTTGTTTATAGCCACGCTTAGCTAACTGAGCGAGCAGTGGGTGAAACGCTAGTAATTCATAGGGCTGCATTAGAATGTCAGAATTATCGGCAGCATTCCCCATGGGTACGGTCATTTGGATTTGCCAAGCCTTAGCGCCTGCATCAATCAACGCTTGAAATAATAGAGGAAATTCGGGGGCGGAGAGGCGATTGACCTGAGTATTTGCGCCAAAATAAAGCCCCACTGCATTAAAGTGCTCCATTGTTTCAAAGGCATAGCGCCATGAACCAATCTTGCCGCGCAATTTATCATGAGTTTGTCTCATGCCATCCACGGATACCGAGACTTGATTGATTCCGGCATCTTTCATGCGTTGAGCAGTGTTACGGTTAATCCCATAACCTCCCGTCGTCATGGAGCAAATCATCCCCTGACGGGTGATTTCCTCGGCTATGTCGAGCCAATCGGAGCGTAGAAAGGCCTCACCCCCAATCATAGTCACTTCTGTAATGCCTACCTCAGCCATTTGACGGACTAAATCAAACGATTCCGCCGTAGATAGCTCATTGACGCGTGCTTCACCTGCCCGTGAGCCGCAATGAGAGCAAGCTAGATTACATTTAAGTGTCGTTTCCCAAACGGCGTAACTTTTACGCCGCGTGCTAAAGCCTGAAGTGCTGTTAGTGGTAGATTGTGACATAGCCGGTAGTTCCTCTTATCATGGGACTCAATAGGGAGACTTTATTCTAAGTGTTAAAGCCTGAATTCTTTTTTACTAACCCCTCATACCCTAAAGTTAAGACCCAGAGATTGGCTGGATTGACCCATAGATCGCCTGTATAGGAGGATCATTATCAATGGGCTGCACTACTCCATAGACCGGCTGCATGATGGGGTCATTGGGGGGTAATACCACGCCATAGACGGGTTGTATGATAGGGTCATTAGGCGGCTGAATTACACCATACACTGGTTGAGCCATCGGCGGCTGAATCACGCCATACACGGGCTGCATAATAGGCCCTGGTATCGGGGCGGGTGCCGGTGCTGGCATAGGCAGATGATTCATTAGTTGTACTAAAATCTGGCGAACTAATACCGCCAAATCTAAAAAACCAGCCTTATTGTTATTAGCAAAAGGATTATTCATCCAGTTTAATTGCTGACTAGCCAGACGGATATTAGCACTTTGATCGCCTGAGGCCGTGCGTGGTAGCAGGCTGGCTCCTGTGCGATTATTACTAGGGAAAATATGTGTCATTTCGAGTAGCTCCTTATAATGAGTTCATAATCACAACTATAAGATGCTAGCAAGCGCAGCGTGGAATGATTAGGGCGAGTGGCAAGACTAAAAGGACAAACGGATAGTGGCTAAAGGGGCTAGCATCATTTAGCCCCTTACTAGGCTTAACGGCTACCTAATTTCTTTTCAGTACCATTTAATAGGTTTTGAATATTACTTTTATGTCGGTAATAAATAAAAGCCGTCATGATCAATAATCCTATGAATACCCAGCCGTTTTGGGTCATAAGATAAAAATATAGCGGAGCTAATAGGGTAGCAGTGAGGGCAGCCAGCGAGGAGTATTTAAAGACGCGTGCCATAACAAGCCAGGTTGCAATCGTCATCATAGCCGCTGGAAAATTGAGGGCAAGATATACCCCGATAGCGGTAGCCACCCCTTTGCCGCCTTCAAAACCATAAAACACTGGATAGAGGTGGCCTAAAAAGGCAGCCAGTCCAATGAGTACTTGCCACTCATAGCTATAGCCTAAGACATAATGCGCGATTAAAACCGGAATAAAGCCTTTCAGCCCATCCCCTAATAGGGTAATGATGGCTGCTTTTTTGCCCCCGATGCGGAGCATATTGGTAGCGCCGGGATTTTTCGACCCAGTAGAGCGCGGGTCGGGTAGCTGCATCGCTTTAGCCGTGATAATAGCGGCTGAGATTGACCCTAATAAATAAGCACCTATGACTAATAACCACGGCATTAGGCTAGACAGTTCTGGATACATTACAATAGCTCCCCTTAATCAATGGGCGTAACTTAGCAGGATTTTGCGTGAGTGTCGCAGCTTTTGTAAGGAACAGTGGTGAGTCAAATAGTATTAGATGTGGATACCGTATGGAGTAGTACAGAAGGGCAAGGTCGCCCACTGTTGGTGTTACACGGTTGGGGGATGAATCAAGCCGCATGGCAACCGATTCGAGCGCATTTAACTCAGCATGCACGAGTCACTTGGGTCGATTTACCCGGACATGGACGTAGTGCCGTTGATCAATTAGGGACATTAGAACAGTTAGTTCAGACACTAAAGCCACTGATTCAACCGAATACGGCTATTATTGGTTGGTCACTAGGAGGCTTACTTGCTCAGGCCTTGGCCTATGCTATGCCGGATAAAGTAGCACGTTTATTACTGATTGGTAGTTCACCTTGCTTTATCCAAACCCCAACATGGCCTCATGCGCTAGCGCCAGAGGTGCTTGAACAATTCGCTACCAATTTAGAAACCGATTATGTAGCCACAGTGAAACGCTTTTTTGCTTTGCAATTTATGGGTACGCGGCATAGTCCGGTGGAGCTTAATCAATTGCGTGATGCGATTTTACAATACCCCGCGCGTTTGCCCGCCTTGCATCAGGGCTTAGAGCTATTGCGTTCGGTGGATTTCTCCGAGCAAACCTTACCTGTACCGAGTCGCTGGATTTTGGGGCGTTTGGATAAATTAGTGCCGGTTGCAGTGGCTGAGGTATTAGAACATAAAGGCTATGAGGTTAAGGTATTGCCTCATGCTTCCCATGTGCCGTTTGTGACCCATACGGAAGAGTTTTTGGCTGCGGTGGAGCCGTTTATTTATGAGTAGTATTGATGCAGCGCATTTATTAGATAAACGTAAAACCCGCTTAGGTTTTGAGCGTGCCGCCCATACTTATGACGAGGCAGCGGTATTACAGCGTGAAATTGGGCAGGAGTTATTAGAACGTCTTGATTGGGTTAAATTAGTTCCCGAACGCGTGCTGGATCTCGGTTGTGGGACGGGGATGATTGCAGAGGCTTTACTCAAACGTTATCCTAAGGCGGAAGTGATAGGGGTTGATATAGCCGCGAGTATGGTGGCTCAAACCCTGAAGCGCCGCCATTGGTGGCGTAAACCTTTAGGGGTGTGTGCCGATGTACATGCTTTGCCCTTTGTGGATCAATCGTGTGATATGCTGATCTCGAATGTGATGCTGCAATGGTGTAATGATTTAGTGCCAGTGTTTAAGGAGTGTGCTCGCGTCTTGCGTCCAGAGGGCTTATTAACCTTTGCTACCTTTGGCCCTGATACCTTAAAAGAATTGCGTGCGAGTTGGGGACAGGTGGATGGTTACCCCCATGTGAGTCAGTTTGTGGATATGCACGAGATCGGTGATGCATTAGTAGCCGCAGGATTTCGTGATCCAGTGGTCGACCGAGAAGATAAAGTCTTGACCTATAGCGAGGTCAAGGGTTTACTGCACGATTTGAAAGCCTTAGGGGCGAATAATGCCACCCAAGGTCGTGCCAAAGGTTTAATGGGTAAACAACGTTTACAGGCTATGTACCAAGCTTATGAGAGCTTTAGGCGAGCAGATGGGCAGTTACCTGCCACCTATGAGGTCATTTTTGGGCATGCGTGGGCACCCATACGCAGCCCTAGTGTACTACCTGAGCGTTATATTCCGCTGAAGGTGGTTTGATGAGGTGAGGTAGTGGGTACTGCTTTAAAATTTGGCGTAGCTAGTTTTAAATAGCGCCCATACCACCTAGAATAGCGTCAACAAAATAAATCTCTTAGCACCCATGGTTTAATCTAGTCAACAGGGGATGTATTCCGCTACATTCTTGCCTGAATAATTCCACATACCCTCAGACTAACGAGGGATGTGGATTGTAATAAAACCGCCAAGGAGCAACATAACAATGTCCGATTCGACTATTATCTATACTCTAACAGACGAGGCACCGCTGCTCGCTACGTACTCATTTTTGCCAATTATTCAAGCGTTTGCTAAACCTGCTGGCATTGATGTAGTGACGAGTGATATTTCAGTCGCGGCGCGTCTGTTGGCTGAATTTTCTGATTATTTGACTGAGGAACAACGTGTTCCGAATAATCTGGCTGAGTTAGGCCGCCTGACCCAAGACCCCAGCACTAATATTATCAAACTGCCGAATATTAGTGCCTCGTTGCCCCAGCTAACCGCAGCGATTCAAGAGCTGCGGGCTAAGGGCTATAATGTGCCGGAATACCCCGAAAATCCTCAAACGGATGCGGACAAAGCCATTGTTAAGCGCTATGCCAAAGTATTAGGCAGTGCGGTCAATCCCGTATTACGTGAAGGTAACTCTGACCGTCGTGCCCCTGCAGCCGTGAAACGTTATGCGCGTAATAACCCGCATAAAATGGGTAAGTGGAGCCATGCATCACGCACGCACGTTTCCCATATGGTTCAAGGTGATTTCTATCACGGCGAAAAATCCATGACCATGGATCGCGAATGCGATGTGAAAATGGATCTAGTGACTAAAGACGGTCGCGTGATTGTACTCAAAGAAAAAACCCATATTCTCAAAGATGAAATCATTGATAGTATGTTTATGAGCAAACAAGCGCTCTGTGATTTCTATGAGACAGAATTACAAGATGCTAAAGAGGCGGATATTCTATTCTCTTTACACGTCAAAGCGACCATGATGAAAGTATCGCACCCGATTGTATTCGGTCATGCGGTAAAAGTTTTCTATAAAGATTTATTTGCTAAATACGCCGATCTATTTAAAGAAATTGGGGTTAAACCTAATAATGGTATGAGTAGTGTGCATGAAAAAATCAAAACACTACCCGAAGAAAAACGCAATGAAATTCTAGCCGCGATTAAAGCCTGTGAAGCCGAGCGTCCGCGTTTAGCGATGGTCGATTCTGATAAAGGTATTACCAATCTACATGCCCCTAATGATGTGATTGTCGATGCCTCTATGCCCGCTATGATTCGTGATGGCGGTAAAATGTGGGGTGCGGATGGCAAACTACATGACACCAAAGCGATTCAGCCCGAAAGTACTTTCGCGCGTATCTATCAAGAAGTAATTAACTTCTGTAAAACTAATGGTGCGTTTGACCCACGGGTGATGGGATCAGTGCCGAATGTGGGTCTCATGGCGCAACAAGCCGAAGAATATGGCTCGCATGATAAAACCTTTGAAGTTCCCGAAGCGGGTGAAGCACGTATTGTCGATGATCAAGGCAATGTCTTGATGGTACAAAACGTGGAAGAGGGCGATATTTGGCGTATGTGCCAAACCAAAGATGCGGCGGTTAAAGATTGGGTGAAATTAGCCGTCACCCGTGCGCGTTTATCCAAAACGCCAGCGGTATTTTGGTTAGACCCTTATCGTCCACATGAAAATGAATTGATTAAAAAGGTAAATCGTTATTTAGAAGATTACGATTTAACCGGCGTTGAAATTCATATTATGTCGCAATTACGCGCCATGCGTTTTACTTTAGAGCGTGCTTTCCGTGGTTTCGATACGATTTCGGTAACGGGTAATATTTTACGGGATTATCTCACCGACTTATTCCCGATTTTAGAATTAGGTACCAGTGCTAAAATGCTGTCTATTGTACCTTTAATGGAAGGCGGTGGCTTATTTGAAACGGGAGCGGGTGGTTCAGCACCTAAACACGTCCAGCAATTAGTGAAAGAAAACTATTTACGTTGGGATTCACTGGGTGAGTTTTTAGCGCTGACCGTTTCTATTGAAGATGTGGCGCAAAAAACGGGCAATCAAAAGGCACAAATCCTAGCCGATACGCTCGATCAGGCGACGGAAAAACTACTCGATAATAATAAATCACCTTCGCGTAAAGTGGGTGAGATTGATAATCGTGGTAGCCATTTCTATTTAGCTTTGTATTGGGCACAAGCGTTAGCAGCACAAACCGAAGATGCGGAATTAGCCGCGAAGTTTGCACCTTTAGCTAAAGCACTGACCGAAAACGAAGCTAAGATTGTGGCGGAGTTGAATGGCGTACAAGGTCAACCGGTTGATCTGGGCGGCTATTATGCAGTTGATCCGGCTAAAACGAGTGCGGTGATGCGTCCAAGTTCGACGTTGAATCAAGCTTTGGAATTAGTAGCTTAGGTTATTAGTCCAGCACTGCCGGATAATTGTTGAGTTATCCGGCAGGTATGAGTCGAACTTCGACCACCAATGCAGTATTTCACCCCGGACACTGATGGACATGAATCAAAGGCTTATGTTAGATTTTGTGTGCTTGATACAGTGGTATTTAACCAGAGATACGCTGAAATCAGGGGTTACGAATCCCCATGCGGGGTTATGACCTGAGCTTGCGAGCTGCTGCGTCCACTTTACTAATCGTTACGAATCCCCATGCGGGGTTATGACGCTTTGAGGTAGTCCAGTCCCACAATTGTGCCATCCGTTACGAATCCCCATGCGGGGTTATGACTTCTCCGAATTAAACCCGTTCAGCTTCCAAAAAATAGTTACGAATCCCCATGCGGGGTTATGACCGTGGCACGGGTGCAGCATCGAGACTAGGATCAATCGTTACGAATCCCCATGCGGGGTTATGACAAACGGTTTCGCCGTCGCCTTCGTTATTGATGAGGTGTTACGAATCCCCATGCGGGGTTATGACGCGTCCAATCCGAGCGGATTGGGCACTCAATCACTCAGTTACGAATCCCCATGCGGGGTTATGACTAGCTCATGCGCGGTATTGGTAAAATAAATGTCAACGTTACGAATCCCCATGCGGGGTTATGACTAAGCACGAGGATTGGGTGATGGCTCTGCATGGTAGTTACGAATCCCCATGCGGGGTTATGACTGCTAACGATGTACCAAAATCTGGCTCTTGATTAGTGTTACGAATCCCCATGCGGGGTTATGACCGCTCGCTGGTGGCGGGTTATACGGCTGTGGATATCGTTACGAATCCCCATGCGGGGTTATGACTTGCGTGGGGATAATATCCCTACGACTAAAATCGACGTTACGAATCCCCATGCGGGGTTATGACATTACCTATCAGCAAGAGAACGAACTCAGAGGCTTGGTTACGAATCCCCATGCGGGGTTATGACGTCGGGCGTAGTCCCTTCTTTGACTGACTCAACGTAGTTACGAATCCCCATGCGGGGTTATGACCTTTGCATCGCGCCCGACAATCCCATCCTCTTCGAGGGTTACGAATCCCCATGCGGGGTTATGACAATGGCGGCAGCCGCCCAGTGGCTCAAGCCTCGTTCGGTTACGAATCCCCATGCGGGGTTATGACAACGCATAAATCCCCTGAGCTGTCCGTGGCTGAGTCGTTACGAATCCCCATGCGGGGTTATGACCAGTCCGAGTCCGCCTTATCATCCTTATCAATTAGGTTACGAATCCCCATGCGGGGTTATGACATAAAATACTCCGTCATAGGAGACTATAAATTCTTGTTACGAATCCCCATGCGGGGTTATGACATAAAAGTTTGAGAGGTGACACTTGCGCTTCTTCATGTTACGAATCCCCATGCGGGGTTATGACATCTGACGTATGGACATACTCGCCGAAACACAAAAGGTTACGAATCTCCATGCGGGGTTATGACGTACAAAGTGCCCTACGCAATTAAGCGAGGATGCTAGTTACGAATCCCCATGCGGGGTTATGACAGCATCAACTGATCTACTTTGAACTTGTGGCAAGTGATATAATCAAACTAATATTGAAAACTTATCTTCAACCATTAACCTTTAACTATTCTTAATAGCCATGTAGTTACTTATCCAAAACCAAATCTCAAAAAATCGCACCTGCCTGCTCAGTCCTATCTGAGACAGTTTTGCTTGTGCTTAGTATTTTAATGGTTTTAGGAATACAGGCTATGTCAGTCTATAAATATCCGCGCACCCCGCATTTGCCTTGGTCGGCAAGTGTCGCTAGTGATGATATTCGCATTATTAATACCCAGCAGTTTGTCGGGCTTGAAGTCGTTGTCACCGAAAAAATGGATGGCGAAAATACTTCACTGTATCGAGATCGTATGCACGCCCGCTCCATCGATAGTCGCCATCATGATTCAAGAGATTGGGTCAAGCAGTGGTACGGTCAATTCAAGCACGAAATCCCGCCCGATTGGCGTATTTGCGGTGAAAATCTCTATGCCCAGCATTCGGTGATCTATCCAGCGCTGGAGAGTTATTTTTACGGTTTTTCCATTTGGAATGAGCAGAATATTTGCCTGAGCTGGGCAGACACACAGGACTGGTTCGGATTATTGAATATTCATCTCCCCCCCGTATTGTATCAAGGCATCTGGGATGAGGAGCTGATACGCGCCATTCCGGTGGATACACAACGTAGCGAGGGCTATGTGGTACGGGCAACACGCGCCTTTCATTATGATGAGTTTGCCCAACATATGGCGAAATGGGTACGTGCTAAACATGTACAGACCACGGAGCACTGGATGTTTGCCGAGATTATCCCGAATGGTTTAAAGGAGGGCGCAGAATGAAAGACTTGAATGATTGGTTAGCCCGCTTGGCTTTGGATGCGACACCGGATATAGACGAATGTGTAGCACAGATGGGCGCTGAGCTACCGCTGTTGCTACGCTTTAAGGATACCCCGCAGGATAATGAATGGCATGCCGAGGGCAATGTGCATATTCATACTGGCATGGTGCTAGAGGAGTTATATCAATTGCTGCAAACCGAAGCACAACATATTCAAGGTGCTGAGCGTCAGGCTTTGATTCTGGGTGCTTGTCTGCATGATATTGCTAAGCCAGTATGTACCAAAAACTATGAAAAAGACGGGCGCATACGGATTGGTTCCTCTGGTCATGAGGATAAGGGGCGCTCTTATTTAGCCGTTAGGATGATGCAGTGGTCATTGCCTTTTGCGGTGATTTGGAATGTGCTGAATCTGGTGGGAGAGCATCAGATGATACATAGGCTGGTATTGCGAGAAAGTAATCGGGCGGCTTTTCTGAAATTAGCGCATCAGGTCAAGTTACCTTTATTGTATTGGTTAGCACGGGCGGATATGCAGGGGCGCATCTGTAATGATCACGAAATGAACGCATTGATTCTGGAAGAGTTTCGCAGCTTATGCCAAAGCTATGGTGTGTGGGATAGGTTTGATCCTCTGCAAGCGATTCGTCCTGAGTTGGCACAGTTGTCTGAATCCGCCCAAAGCTATGTACAGGCCTATGCGGTCACAGAGCTGGAAAGTGGTAAAATCACCCAAGCCGAGGAGGCACTAAGCACCACCTATACCCATCGAGAGCAACATGCCCATTTGGTGATTACCTGTGGCATGAGTGGTTCGGGTAAATCGACTTGGCTACAGCAGCATTTCCCGGAGTATGAACGTATTTCTCTAGATGAGTTACGCGAACACTGGAATGGTGATCGTGCGAGTCAAGAGCATAGCGGACAGATTCGCCAGCAAGCCAAGGAAAATTTAAAGGCTGCCTTACGTGCTAAGTGCGGTGTGATCTGGGATGCCACGAATATACGCAAGGATTTTCGCTCTATGGTGGCAGATTTGGGGCGTGATTATCATGCCTTAGTAACCTTGGTGGTGTTTTTGTTGCCGGAAACGGAGCTGCGTAACAATAACCGGGCGCGGGAGCATGTGGTGCCGGAGGAGGTGTTAGATCGACAGTTAGATGCTTATCAATTGCCCACGCTGGATGAAGCGCATCAGTTTTGGGTGGTAGGAGCCAAAGGTGAGACGCTGTGGCAAAGTGGTTTTAGCTAGAACCACTCCCTTGGGTTCGGTAAAATATACTTTTTGCCGAATCACAGACTATGACCACACCTTCGATCTATAACAACCTAACCCAATTAGGTAGTAACACCGCCTTACCCGAATCACCCGAACAAGCGGTGCTGGAAAGTGTACCTAACCCAGAGCTAGAGGTGGATTATCTCGTGCGTTTTACCGCGCCAGAATTTACCTCGCTGTGTCCACTCACCGGGCAGCCCGATTTTGCTCATTTAGTGATTGATTACATCCCTGATCAACGCTTAGTCGAGAGTAAGTCGCTGAAGCTTTATCTCGGTTCGTTTCGTAATCATGGTGCTTTTCATGAGGCTTGCACAGTCGGGATTGGGCGTAGGCTAATAGCCGAGCTTGCCCCTAAATGGCTGCGTATTGGTGGCTATTGGTATCCGCGCGGTGGTATGCCGATTGATGTATTTTTTCAGTATGGCGAAGTCCCAAAAGGGGTGTGGGTGCCAGAGCAAAAGGTCGATGGTTATCGGGGGCGTGGCTAAATCATTAGACATATACTCCGTTTATCCTGAAAAAAATGGATTTATGGTGGAGAAATTGTTAGCATCACTTAACTCGTAAGGCTCTCTTTATTCGAGTTATTTTGGTGTAAGCCAAAGGGACTACCTAGGTAGTCCCTTTTTATTTTGGGTGTTGTCTGATGAGAGTTGTTCGGGGCTTTGGTATTTTTAATTACTACCATTACAGCCCTCATGGTGGCAGGTTCCATCAGCCGGATTATTTCAGTAGTAAGGCGGGCGGTTTCAGATGAATTGCTGAATAGTTATTTTTAAATTCATATAATTTAATTTATGTTAAATAAAGCAAAAACAAACAAAAGACCTTTTAACAAAAATACCCAGATACTCCAGAAATGCTTGTGCTACAAACTAAACTCATGCACACTCTGCCCCATATTTTTAAATAATCCTACTTCCCTCTTAAACTCATAGAATCGAATCTTAATGACCTTTTCTGAACTTGGCTTATCCAAAGCACTCCTAAACGCATTACAACAACAAAACTACACCACACCGACACCCATACAACAGCAAGCGATCCCCTTAATACTCAAAGGGCGCGATGTCATGGCTGCCGCACAAACCGGAACAGGCAAGACCGCAGGTTTTACCTTACCGCTCCTGCAGCGCCTCATGCTGAACCCCAAACCGGCTAGCCCTAAAATAGTCCGCGCATTAATCCTAACCCCTACGCGCGAACTCGCCGCTCAAGTGATGGAAAGCGTCCAAACCTATGGTCAATACCTACCTTTAAAACACGCGGTAGTATTCGGGGGAGTAGGGATTCATCCCCAAATTCAAAAGTTACGCTCAGGTGTTGATATATTAGTAGCGACTCCCGGACGCCTTTTGGATCTACACGCTCAACGCGCCGTCGAGCTGAATCAAGTCGAGTATTTAATCCTTGATGAAGCCGACCGCATGCTCGATATGGGATTCATCCACGATATTCGTAAAGTATTAGCGTTCATCCCTAAAAAGCGTCAAACCTTATTATTCTCCGCCACTTTTTCTGATGAAATTCAGCAGTTAGCCAAAGGTTTACTCCAGCAGCCCGAACTGATTGAAGTCGCTAAGCGTAATACCACGGCTACGACGGTCAGCCAGTCTATTTTTGAAATTGATAAAGCGCGTAAAACCGCACTATTGAGCCACCTCATTCGTGCTAATGACTGGCAACAAGTATTAGTCTTTACCCGTACCAAACACGGCGCTAATCGCCTAGCGGAAAAGCTCGCTCGTGATGGGATTAGCAGTGCCGCGATTCATGGTAATAAAAGCCAAAATGCCCGCACCAAAGCGCTAGCCGATTTTAAACAAGGGCAGATTAAAGTATTGGTAGCAACAGACATCGCCGCGCGGGGCTTGGATATTGAGCAATTGCCGCATGTGGTCAATTTTGAGCTACCTAATGTCGCCGAGGATTATGTGCATCGCATCGGGCGCACTGGACGTGCTGGGGCTGAGGGGGAAGCGGTTTCTTTAGTCGATAGAGAAGAACACGATCTACTCAAAGCCATTGAACGCCTAACTCGTCAGACCCTAGAGCGTAAAGAGGTGCCAGCGATTAGTAATAGCACCTTAGAGCCTATCATCAAGGCCGAGGTTGCCGCTCCGGTGCGTAAACCCGCTCGACCTAAAGCTAAACCTGCTACCGAGGCCAGCACCGCGAAACGCTCCCCCGCAACGCATTCGCAGGCGAAAAAACCCAATACCCCTAAACCGGCTCATGCTGGGTCTAAGGTAACTAAAGCGGCTCCTGCAGCCACGACCAAAGTGGTGACTAAAACCCTCAATAAGCCCCAGCCGAAACGAGTAGCGGCTTCTTAATTGCCATAGCGTTGTTTTAGCCATGCGAGTGCTTGGGGTAGGGAGTCGACACAGGCTGCTGCCCCACTAAAATCCTGATTTTGCGAGTAGCTATTTCGCACCACCACACACTCAATACCCGCGCCTAAAGCGGCTTGCATACCGCGTGCAGTATCTTCGAGGGCGAGTACCTCATGAGCTTTAAGGCCAAGACGCTCTAAGGTCAATAAATATAAATCGGGAGCGGGCTTATTGTGTTCCGCGTCTTCTTGGCTAGTCACCACCTCAATAAAAGGCGCGAGCTGGTAATAACTTAAAGTACGCTCGACACTCACGCGTTGCCCGCCGGTGACAATCGCTTGGCGTAAGCCTTGGGTACTCGCCCATTGCATAATAGCGCTGGCTCCCTCAATCAAAGGCCATGCTTGTTGTTTCAGCCATGCTTGGGTAATTGCCACCTTTTGCTGCGCGAGTGCGTGCTGACTAATGGTTAAACCATGCTGTTGGATAAGATCAATAGCATTTTGTGAAGTAGAGTACCCCGCATAATGAGCATGATACTCGGCAGAACTGAGTTCTACACCATGTGAGGCTAATACTTCGGCCCAATGCTGTCCGTGCAAAGTCTCTGAATCAACCAAAGTACCATCATGATCCAATAATAATGCTTTAAGCATCGGCTAAACCCCATTTAAAAATCCCAGTTTGACATCCTCCCCAACCTAAAGGACGGGGATTCCTGCTGCCAGACGCTCATATCCGAGCGCGAGAATGTTCTTGGCTGCATTAATATCTCTATCATGCAGTACCCCACACTCAGGGCAAGACCATTCTCTTATTCCAAGACC
>NZ_KB904759.1 GCF_000380185.1 Thiofilum flexile DSM 14609 | reverse complement strand
GCACCATTTCTACCCCATCATCTGCCCCTGCCAAGGTGGCCGCTAGACCCAGTAATAGGATCTCGGGCAGCGGATAGATCACTTTGGCGAGTTGGCGCGGATCGCGTAGGCTTGCCAGATGTTCCATCAGACGGCTTACGGCATTGGCAGGAGGTGGGCATTGGGTAGGGGGGATAGGAGGAGTGTTTGGCATCTTGACGGCTCTCGGAGTAAAAGCCTTACTTATCCTCTATTTATATAGCAGGGTTCAAGCGATTGCCCTGGGGTGAGTTAGTAGGCAGCTAGTGTGATAGAGCCAGATATTGTATAACAGCGGGAATACCTAGGAGGATTTATGACGATTATTCGCAATATTTTAGCCCTTATTGGCCTGTTAACGCTCATGGGGACGGGTTTTGTTTATCTGCAATTGAATGCGGTGGCCTCGCAACCCGATGACATTGATCTAGTAGCAGAAAAAACGGTGCTAGACCAGTTCGACCCTAAAGCCAAAGCGGTTTATACGACCTTCTGGAAAAAGCTCAAAGAGTTCGGCAATGCCGCTGATGCCACTGCGCTGAAATACCCACTCGCGGACGGTGTTTCGCCCGAAGATGCCGAAGAGGCCATGAAGTTGGTAGCCAATGAGCATAATATGAAACTAGTGGGTGAATTATTCCCTTCGCAACAAGTGAAAGTAGAAACCGGCAAGGAACAGCGTTTTCTCAAGATTTATCAATTTTGTAATCCACAAGTTGCAATGAAAATGCTGGATTATAGCGATGCCTTTTCAGCCTATTTACCGTGCCGGATTGCCATGGTGCAGGATAAAGCAGGTAACTATAATCTCTATGCGTTAGATATGGATATGATGATTTATGGCGGTAAGGCTTTACCTCCAGAGTTATTGGCAGAAGTGACTAAAGTACAAACGATTATGACTGATATTATGAAACGGGGGGCTGCGGGGGATTTTTAGGGGTGAGGCAATCTCGCCCCATAGAATAAAGAAATCAAAACGCTACTTGCTGCAAACGCTCTAATGCCAAACCCAAGTGTGTTTCATCGAACAGCTTTACTTTACGCTGTGCCCACTGTTTTCCAGCTGGCCAGTCAGATAGGCTTTTCTGTAAGGCTGTTTTATCAGGCTCCACCCCTGCTTCACTAAGCAACCAATCCACTGTTGCCAGTAGCTCCATACCATATGGCGATTCAAAGCCATCAATGAGGCGAGCGGTCTTCTGAAGCGCAGGCAACCATGCTTTAGCTTCTGTCCTCAGATAGGTTGTTACTGTACGGTGTTTCTCATCATTGAACCAAATCACATCTAGAGGTGCACAGTCGCTGATACGTTTGTCGCTTTTCAGATAACTACCATCAAGACCATCTAGTAAATGTCTCAGGTTATCAGCATAGGGGCCGTAATTATGTGCCTTGAAGTGCAGTTTAAGCGGATTTTCAAGGTGTTCGGAGTTAATAGCTCGATCCAGAAACCATGCCAGCTTTTGGATTTCTAGGAAGCTGCATTCCATACCCAATACCCAGTAAAGGCGTACTAGCTCGGCAATCATAGCTCTAGCAGGCGTAAGTTTTTCAACACCTTTAGTTTTAGATATATTTTGGTATTTTGCGGTAGGCTCATAAATTAGAATATTGACATTTATTAAATCACCTAATATTTTTTCAATATGAGGTTTGACTTCTGCCCAGTCCAAGCCGCCATTACCCGAACCCAATGGTGGAATGGCTATAGAGTGAATATCATTTTGCTCAATAAAACGCCGCAGATCGTCCAACCCATCAATAATCCACTGTATTTGTGAGCGGCTACGCCAGTGTTGTTTTGTGGGGAAGTTGATAATCCAGCGTGGTCCCATCAGCTCTTTGGTTTCAGTAACAAACATTTTACCAGTTTGTATTTGTTGCTTTTTACAAGCTTCAGCATAAGCGGCCATATTAATGGGGAAGCGTTCCTTGAACATTAGTGCGATGCCTTTACCCATCACACCGACCGTATTGACGGTATTAACCAATGCTTCTGCATCAGCATCCAGCAGGTTGCCTTGTGTGTAAGTAATCATGCCTTTCTCCTAAAAATACCAGCTAGCTCTACAATGGATATCTAACGTTATCCCGATTTGTATTGCCTGTTGCTGTAGTTCTTCTTGTACCTGTTTAGTATAGCAAATTGCACCTATTAATATCTTAAGAGGAGCCTGTTGATAAATTAATGCTTCAGCTTGGTAGCGCTCAATTTTTTCAGGATCAGACAGATCACGCTGGAAATTACGCTGCTGCAATCTTGGCCAATCTATTTCGCTTAACTTATCAAGGTCACGATAGTAGTTTGCTGTTGACAGATAGGCATGACGGTCAGTAAACAAAAACATCAAGCCTAGTTCGGCTACTTTGTATAAGCTAGAAACTAGAATAACTATGTCGTTATTGCTTACTGGTAGCACACCGCCGCACCCAGTATGGATGTTGTACATCATGGGTGAGAATGGTGTGAAGTAGAATGGTACGTAGTCATTGAGTGTACCGCCTGGTGGTAAAGGTACCTTTCGGGCTGCCCTTCGGTTAATCAGTTCTTCATTACCAATATTAATCCATGTAGCTGATCTGATTGGGCTGTTGCCAGAATGTAAACCATTCTCAAAAACCCAAGAGAGGTTTTTTCGATGAATTATCCGCCAGATATAGGCATTTTTGGGGTTGAGCTTTTCGTAAAGCATCAAGTATATCCATTTAAAACCAAGACTTTTCTAAGTTTAGAGGGGATTTCATTTAGGTAAAGAGAATTTTTTAGTGTTTGACACTAAAATACCCCCAGCTCCACTCCAAGAGCCACCGCCTCTCCTAATTCCTCCGCATTCTTTAAAAACTCAGGCTGCCAAGCGCCCTTGAATACCAAAGGTTCTTGGATTAACTTCCAACGTAATCCGGTTAAAATTCGTGTCACACTCTGTACCGTACCTGTGCCATCATTACCTGCTCGCACATACAGTGCCACAGGCAAGCCTTGAGTAGACTCTAAACAGGGGTAATAAATGCGTTCAAAAAAATCCTTTAAAGCCCCACTCATATAGCCAAAATTTTCTGTCGTACCCACTATCACCGCCGAGCTTTGCAAAATATGAAAACTATTGGCCTCTAGCGGGCTTAACACTTGAATAGGTACAGTGCTCTGTTGTGCTCCTCGTGCTACAGCTTCGCGCAGAGCGTAAGTATTCGCGGTGGGGGTATTGGCAATAATCACAATAGGTCGCATAGCCTACTCCTAACCTTATGGGTTGCAGGTGTAATAGGGCTAACTCTATCATGCCGTTTTATCACCTTAACTAGGTTAATACTATGTCCCATCATTTACGTCTGGTGAGTTTTAAACTGTGCCCGTATGTACAGCGCAGTGTGATTGTACTCAATTACTGCAAGATTCCTTATGATATTGATTATATTGACATCATGAACCCACCTGATTGGTTTAAAGCCTTATCCCCTTTAGGCAAAGTGCCGATTGTGCAGGTGGATCATGAGCGTGTGATTTTTGAATCGGCGGTGATTATGGAGCTAGTCTCGGAGCTTAATCCACCGCTCCTGCATCCACATGACCCCATCGACAAAGCCTATAATCGTGCTTGGATTGAATACAGTGGTGCGATGTTAGGTACGCAATATGAATTAATGACGACTCCAGATGAGGCTGTTTTTACTAAAGCATTAAGCACCTTAAAAGAGCAAATGGGTTGGGTCGAGCAGCAGATGCACGCCACGCCCTTTTTTAATGGAGAGTCACTCAATCTGATTGATGCGGCCTATGCCCCCTTGTTTATGCGTTTAGCGGTATTGAGCAAGCACTATGATTTACAAGCCTTTGCTCATACGCCTAAAGTGAAAGCATGGGCAGAGCATCTATTAGCCTTAGAAGCGGTTAAAACCTCGGTAGTAGCCGATTTCGAGCCACTGTTTTATCAAATGCTGCATAATCGCAAGTCCTATGTAGCCCAATTTGTTCCGGCTTAAGCTTTTAGGTATTTAAAACCCTAACAGATGAATTAGCGGTGGCAATACTAGTGAGGCTACGAAAGCCGACAATGCCATCGCTAAACCTGCAAAAGCCCCCATTTCGGACGATACTTGAAACGCGCGTGCCGTACCTATGCCATGTGCCGCTATACCCATGGCTATCCCTTTAACACTATCGTCTTGAATCCCTAATAACTGCATTAAGCGCGTGCCCAGCAAGGCTCCGATAATGCCAGTAATAACCACCAATACCGCCGTTAGCGGTGGAATGCCACCGAGTAATTTAGCAATACTCATAGCAATAGGCGTGGTGACAGATTTAGGAACTAAGGACATTAACACAGGTTCAGAAGCCCCTAATAGCTTAGCGGTATAAAGCGCACTTAAGGCTCCTACTGCACTACCACACACTAAAGTAATCACTAGCGGAATAAAGATTTGCTGGACTTTTCTGAGCTGGCGATACAGCGGAATGGCTAACGCTACCGTAGCAGGGCCTAGTAAAAAATGCACAAACTGTGCGCCCGAAAAATAGTCTTGATAAGAAATATGAGTGAAGAGTAATACCGCAATAATCAGGGCTATGGTAGTAGCGACCGGATTACAGAGGGGCGAGGAGCGCGAGGCTAAATACAAGCGATAGGCTATCCCATAGGCCACTAAGGTTAAGGTGAGTCCAAACAAGGGTGAGGCGGCTAAATAGACCCATAGTTGGGAGAGGGAGGATTCTGCTGGGGTCATGATGAGCGTTTAAAATAACGTTGTAGGATTTGCATTAAAAGCGCACTAAAGCCGAGCGTGACTATCGTACTAACGAATACCGCAATAGTAATGGGCAACCATTCGCGAGCAATATAATCAAAATACACTATTAGACCTACTCCAGCAGGTACAAATAGCAAGGATAAATGCATGAGTAAGCCATTAGCTGCCGCATCTAGTGCAGCCGGTACACCACGATAAAGTAAGAGAGCTAGTAATAAATACCCCATACCAATCACGGGCCCCGGAATAGGTAACTGAAACCATACTCCCGTGATTTCACCTGCTAATTGAAAAATTAATAACAGGGTAATGCCATTTAAAAATTGCACATTGCACCTCAAGCTATTAAAGAAAAGACAGTGCCGTTTAGCTAAAAGTGGCTGTTATCTTAGAAACTTAGCCCCTTACTCTAGCACCTTTGGACTATATACAAAGGATAGGTGATGGTTGTCACCATATCCTCGATGCTGAGGTTAAGGAGAATAGCATGGTTTGGAATTTAGTTAACCCATGGTGGTTGACCTTGGTGTTTGCAGTCTTATTGCTCATCACCCTGCGCTTAAGTCGCGCCCATGTCACCAGCAAAGGACTGTTGTTAGTTACTGCTTTAGCCGTATTACTATTTTCAGCTTACTTAGTTTGGCAGACATTTGGTTATGTACCGACCCATTTTGTTGCATGGGTATTAGGGATGATATTAGCATTTTTGGTTAATGAGCTTATTTTACGTTCGCCACGCGGGGTATTTTATGTCACCAATAAAAAGCGCTTTATTTTTCCGGGCAGCTTAGGCCCGTTTTTTTGTGCGTTAGGTTTGACAGTATGGTATTACCTCTTAAAAGTTGGGCAATTAGAGTCCCTACCTTGGTCAAATTGGCCTTATTTAAATTATATAGGCTCATTTGGCTATGGTTTCTGGGGTGGTTATTTCATTGCATTTTTTGTAGAAACCCTACGCGCTCAAAAAGAGCGACCTATTGGGCAAAGTCAATTGTCTAGAGTATATTGGACAGTAGCTAGCTGATTTTATCCCCGTCCTAATCTAATAGGACGAGGATTTTTAAGGTGGCAAGTTCTACGTATTAATGGGTTTCAGAGTGAGTAAACTAACTTTTAGTTACTTGGCATAATAGTGATTTAAAGGGCGGGAAGCCGCTGATAGGGTCTAAATGTTTATCATCAGTTAGCTCATTAATATTGGCATTATTCCAACCGTGAAAACAATGCACCACTCCGGGCTTCATAATATCCGTCACATCGGCATAAAAGGTTACATGACCACGGGGTGATTTCACCTCTACAGCATCACCCGTTTGAATACCTCGCTCTGTTGCATCGGTGGGGTGAATTTGAATACGGGGGCGGGGGTCGTATTTCAGCATGGCAGCCACATTGTGTTGCTGTGAATGAGTAAAGTACTTTTGCCGCCCACCTGAGGTGAGTACGAGTGGATAGTCCTTCCATAGTTCTGGGGTAGACAATGGACTCTCAGCAGGCTCTTTATACACGGGTAAACCGTCATAGCCCTGTGCTTTTAATTCTTCTGAATCAAACTCTACTTTACCGGATACTGTCTTAAAGCCATATAAGCGCCATTGCCGATCCGCATCTAAATAGCCATGCTCGACTAACTCCTCAATAACCGGACTATAGACCACTACACCATCAGGATTGTTATAAGCCTCCTCGCGTATTTCATCCGGCAAGCCTGAGGCCATTTCTGCCCAAGAGGCCTCTAAATTACCCTGCCAGAATAAATCAGGCATACCTAATTTAACCCCTAACTCTAGGAAAATTTGTCCATCTGCTTTGGCCTCGCCGCGTGGTGCTAGGGCTTGATGGCGATACTTGACCTCACCCTGATAGGCACAGCCCGGATAAGCGATGAGGGCAGGGCGCTCTAAATTGGTAGCAGCCGGTAAGACAATATCTGCTTGTAAAGTAGCAGGATTATGGAAAAAGTCGGACACGGCAAAAAAGTCTAATGCGCCTAACGCTTGCTCCATGCGTTTAGAGTTAGCCCACATGGCGGTATTAATACCCATAGCGAGTAATGCACGTAAGGGTTGTGGTTTACCCTCTAAAATACAATCAGGCATTAGCATACTTTGAGCCGCAGGCCAATATTTTGTCCAAATCGGGAAGGATTCATCACCAATACGCGGCGGGAGTTCATTACGGCACTTATCAAATAGCTCAATTGGCTTCGGTAAAACTTTGTCATTAAAAAAGCGATTGCCGCCTTCACGATCAATATTACCCGTAACAGCAGAGAGTAAAATCATGGCACGATGATTTTGAAAACCATTACTGTGTTGCACGGTAGAGGTCGGTGACATAGCAATTTGCGCGGGTTTTGTAGTGGCAAAAAGCTCGACGGCTGCGCGTAGTTTGGCTTCTTCAATGCCACAAATAGACGCTACTCTTTCGGGAGTAAAGGCTTGAATATACTCTATAAAGGCAGGCAGACCATTAGCCCATTCATCCAAAAAAGCCTGATCTTGCCAACCGTTCTTAAAGATTAAATGATGAAAGCCCAAGGCCAATGCACCATCAGTACCGGGGCGAATTTGTAGGTGAATATCGGCTAATTCAGCGGTTTCGGTACGACGTGGATCGACCACAATCATATGTCGATTTTTTTTGCGCCGATTGAGATGATGGGTATCAAACGGGGGAATGGAGCCAACAGCATTGGTCGACCACACCAAAACGCATTTAGTTTTGGGCGATTCAATGGTCGAGGTGGTTTTAATTTTGTGCCCATAGGTGAGTTTTTCTGCCACCATGGTCGCGGAAAAACAGCAACCAGATTCGGTTAAATAGTTAGGACTACCAAACGCGTGAGCAAGGCGTTGTAACTGGGGGCGAGCTTCTTTGGTATAGCCTGCGAAAAAGCCTACTGCAGGAGCACCATAAGTGGCTTTAGCTTTATTCAATTCCTGTGCGATGGTATCGAGGGCTTCCTCCCAGCTAATACGCTCAAATTGCCCCGAACCTTTAGCGCCTACACGTTTGAGTGGGTAGAGTAAGCGTTCGGGATGGTATTGGCGCTCTAGTTGCATTTGACCGCGTGGGCAGTCAGGTCCTTTTACGGCAGTAGCAATCCCTTGGTCATTCACAGTAACATCAAATAAGCAATTAGCATCGCATTCGTAGCAGGTGGTGCGTTTAGTAGTAGTCACGATTTAGTAGTGGTGAGTAATGAAATTGGGGCGCAGTGTAGCGTATTCTTGGTCAGACACGCATTAGGGTTAGTTGGCTCAGGGAATTGGGGATTAGCTCGGTTTTAAACAGGTTCAGAGAATGCTAAATAAACAAACGATAGTAGGGATAATCCTTGCAATAGTGATAGGTGTGGCTTTGGCTTGGGCCGCCGCAGGATGGCTGGCGACTCCACAACTAGGAGCTACTTATCAGACTCAATACAGCCCCTCTTTATTACCAGAAGGGGGCGACTTTACCCTGAACTCTGATCAAGGCGAGGTCAAGCTGAGCGATTTTAAGGGTAAAGTGGTGGTGATGTATTTTGGCTATACGGCCTGCCCCGATGTCTGTCCTACCTCGATGGGTACTATGAAAGCGGCCTTTAATTTATTAACACCTGAGCAATTAAAACAAGTACAGGGGCTATTGGTTTCCATCGACCCAGAGCGGGATACTTTGCAGCAAGTCAATCGTTATGCGCAGTATTTTCACCCGAATATTCGTGGGGTATCGAGTCGGTCGGAGGATTTAGAACAGATTGCGCGACAATATCATGCTTTTTTTCGTAAAGTACCTCTGCCAGACTCAGCCTTAGGCTATATGATGGATCATACCTCTACCCTATATGTTATTGATAAAGAGGGTAAGGTACAGAAACTAATAGAGCACGCTGTACCACCAGCGGAGTTAGCAGCAGCTATTAAAGCACTGCTTTAGCCGAGTCTTTTGGTGTTGTGATTCTCTGACCCATTTATAGCAATACCCATTTTTTATCAGGGATAACAGCTTTTAGCCTTTAAATAGATAGAATCAGCAAACCAAAAAAAGAAAGGATAGTTAGTGAATATGAAATTATTAGAACCGATGCGTTTGGGCGAATTAAGTCTTGCTAATCGTGCCATTATGGCTCCCTTGACTCGCTCTCGTGCCGGGTTGGAGCATGTGCCCAATGCGCTCATGGCTGAGTATTATGCTCAACGGGCCAGTGCAGGGTTGATTATCACCGAATGCACCATGATTCTACCAAATACCTCGGCGTTTATTGCCGAACCGGGTATTTACACTGAGGAGCAAATGCAGGCATGGAAGCAAGTCACCCAAGCAGTACATGCTAAAAATGGTAAAATTTTCCTCCAAATTTGGCATGCCGGACGTTCTGCTCACCCTGATATGTGTAATGGGCAACAACCGATTTCAGCCAGTGCCATTGCGATTGAGGGCGAAACGCACACCCCCAAAGGCAAATCAGCATATGTCGTACCGCGTGCGGTAAGTGATGATGAAATTCCGGGTTTAGTGCAGGCCTTTGCTCAAGCCGCCCGCTATGCCAAGCAAGCCGGTTTTGATGGTGTTGAGATACATGGTGCCAATGGTTATTTAATTGATCAGTTCTTACGTGATGGCTCCAATAAGCGTACGGGTAATTATGGCGGTTCGATGGAGAATCGTGCCCGTTTCTTATTTGAAGTGCTTAAAGCGGTTTCTGCTGAAATCGGTAGCGAGCGTGTGGGTTTACGGTTATCGCTATTAAATAGCTATGGCAGTATGATCGATAGTGATCCGATTGGTTTAGCGCGGTTCTTAGCAGAGCGCCTGAATAGTTTCAAGTTAGCCTACTTGCATATTATGCGTGGTGACGTTTTTGGACTACAAAAAGGTGATGTGCTAACACCAATGCGCGAGATTTATAATGGCACGATTATTGGCAATATGGGCTATAGTGCAGACGAGGCTGAGCGGGCTATTCAAAACGGGCAACTCGATGCGGTGGCGTTTGGTACAGGGTTTTTAGCGAATCCAGATTTGCCGGAGCGCATTCGCACTCAGGCCCCTTGGAATGCACCTAATCCACAGACTTTCTATACACCTGGAGCGACGGGTTATACCGATTATCCTTTTATGAGCTAAGGTGATTTAGCCGCAGACTCTAGCACCTAAGATAAGTTAACCTACTTGTCTTAGGTGGAATAAAACGAATTATTTAAAAGCTTCTCCGGGTTGATAACCCATCTTTTTTAGCAGCAAGGCGAGTGGACAAAAGCCTGTAAAAGCTGATTGTAATAAGTTAAGACCTACGAATATCGTGAGCCAAATCCAGAGCGGATTCACATATGCGGCTAAGGCTACTGACAGCAAAATCATTATGCCTGCAAAGGCGAGTACCATACGATCAATACTCATTGTAAACACCTCCATCCATTATCAGAGACGATAATTATTAGTTCTTAGGGCTGGGGTGTAAAGTATTACCAGAGTGATAGGCTTAGCCGCAGATACCGTTGTCAAAGACCCAGTATTCTGTTGTTTCATTAGGTGTTGCGGGCGTTGAGGTAGCTGTAGCAGTGGCTTCTTCAAGAGCTTTATCAGTGTATAGCTCAAGATCGGTGTCATATTGATAAGTTTGAGTATCCATAATGTCGCGTCTTCGCTGTTTATTACTTCAATGTGTGGCTAGGCTACCTCTATTCTTAAATCTTGAAAAACGATATAATTAGATAATTATATCGGGTTATTTAATATGAAACTTTTTCAACTGCAACTACTCAAGACACTGTATTACAACGGACTCAGTGTCTCTCGTGCCGCAGACCAACATTTTGTAGTGCAATCGGCGGTGAGTCGGCAATTAGCCTTATTGGAAGATGAGCTGGGTATGCCTCTGTTTGAGCGTAAGGGTAAGCGCTTAGTAGGAGCAACACCTTTATGCCAAGCAATAGTACAGCAAATCGATACTATTGATCAGACCATGGAAAATATTCGCGCGATTGCAGATGATTTTCGCATGACTACTAGTGGTGAAATTCGGATTGCGACTACTCACACGCAGGCCAAGTATTTTTTACCCGAAGTGCTGCTCGAATTTCGCCAGCGTTACCCCAAGGTCACTATTCACCTATTACAAGGTAATCCCGCACAGCTCGTGCAAATGCTACGCGATGGGGTGGCAGATATTGCGGTGTGTACCGAGGAGTTAGCGACTGCTCCCGGCTTAGCTAGTGAAAAATGTTATGATTGGAATCATGGTTTAGTCGTTGCGGCGGGGCATCCATTAGAAGAAGGGGTTTTGACGCTAGAGCGCATTGCTCAGTATCCCATTCTAACCTACGTCTTTGGCTTTACCGGACGCGGCAAAATTCAACAAACGTTTCGTGATCAAGGTTATGAGCTAGATGTAAGCTTTGCCGCGACCGATACCGATGTCATTTTGAGCTATGTGCGCTTAGGGTTTGGGGCGGGTATTATTGCTAAAATGGCCTATTCGCATATTCATGATGATGATTTAACCCTACGTGATTTAGCCCATTTATTGCCCGTTTCCACCACACGCGTGGCATGGCTCAAAAATAAGTATTTAAAGCGCTATGTATCGGAGCTGGTTGAATTATTGACGGAATATGGTGCGAGTGAGGAAGATTATGTGTAATAGGATGAAGCAATGAAAAGGAATATAGGGCTGCTAGTGGCTATAGTAATAGCGGGTCTAGTAGCTTGGGGAGTTTTTACTCCTAGAACCACTACGATCACAGTAGAGGATTTACCGTGGCAAATACAAATATCGCCAGAGGGTATAACGCAGGTATTTGGCGTGTCGGTGGGCAAGGTTACTTTGCGCCAATTAGCGGAACAATTGCGTAGTGTGCCGGAGGTAGCGGTATTTGAAACGCCTACAGGTGAACGTACTTTAGAGGGCTATTACGGTAAGAAACGCTTGGGCGTGTTTGAGGCTAAAATTGTGGGCGAATTACAAGCTGATAAGGCGACGATTGAGCGTTTTGTCGAGGCACATACCGAGCGCAAACCACAGCCTACAGGGACTTGGCGTTATGAGTTAGCTGAAAAAAATGTGCTAGAGGCTAATAGTTTTCTGATCAAGTATTTGGTCTATATTCCGGTGGTGGATTACTCCAGTGAGCAAATTCAAACCCATTTTGGCACCCCTATGAATACGGTTAAAGCGGATGAGCGTGTCACTTGGTGGCTGTATCCCGCTAAAAATTTGATTATTATGCAAGATAATCAGGGGTCAGAAGTATTTTATTACAGCACGACCGCAGACTATCCTGCTTTAGAGCAGCGTCTAACTACTATGAAAACGAGTCCAAATACACATGAGTGAATCAAATCTGCCTTGGTGGGAGGCTATACCGCTCTCCGATATGAATCGTGAGCAATGGGAAAGCCTTTGTGATCAGTGTGCTAAGTGCTGTCTAATTAAGCTGGAAGATGAAGACGATGGTACGGTTTATTATACTGATGTGGCCTGTGACCTATTGGAGTGCGAGACCTGCCGCTGTAGCGATTATACCCAGCGTGAGGTCAGAGTACCGGATTGCTTAAAACTCACCCCCGATAATTTAGAGGCTTTATATTGGATGCCGCCGAGTTGTTCGTATCGACTCTTGCAAGAAGGGCATCCTTTGCCGCCTTGGCATCATTTAATTACTGGCGACCCTAATAGTATTCACGAGGCGGGTGAATCCATTAAAGGGCGCTTTGTCTACGCCGCACGCGTAAAAGAGGACGAATGGGAAGAGCACGTAGTGGAGTGGCCACTCCTTCTGAGCCAATCACTGAACAACGCTTAGATAAATGGCTATGGGCAGCACGTTTTTTTAAAACACGAGCGCTGGCTACCGAAGCGATTAGTGGTGGGAAAGTTCATGTCAATGATGAGCGCGTTAAACCCTCCCGCTCGGTACACATGGGTGATCAATTAAAAATCACCCGCGACATGGATACTTGGCTAGTAACCGTGTTGGGCTTAAATGAACAACGCCGTCCCGCTAAAGAGGCGGTATTGTTGTATCAAGAAGATGAGCATCAAAAAGCCGCCCGTGAAGAGCAACAAGAAATGCGCCGTTTGCATGGTGTCATTATGCCTAAACATAAACCGGATAAACATGAACGACGTCAATTGGAACAATTTAAAGAGCAGTGGGGCGAATAGCTTATGCGTTTTGGGTCTCTTATTAGTCAGCTCAACTATTAGGGCTGACTATTTACCCGGCGATTTGCCCGATGAAAATGTGGCTACCCTTGACTATCCCTCTCAGCAAGGTATTAAAGGCGAGACGTATTCGTTTGCTAAATCTAAATATGCCTTAGCTAAACAAGTGTATAGCGATTACTTCATCGATTTTTATGGGGGCTGTCAGTATCAAATTAAAGAAAAGCTATTAGTTCCGGTTTGGAGTAGTTGTGGTTTTACCCCGCGCAAAAATCCCGAACGCGCCAAACGCATTGAATGGGAGCATATCGTTCCAGCCTGGACTTTTGGGCATCAATTACAATGCTGGCAAAATGGGGGGCGGTTAAATTGCCGCAATACTAATGCTAAATTCCGCCAAATGGAGGCGGATATGCATAATCTAGTGCCTGCCATTGGTGAGATTAATGGAGATAGAAGTAATTTTGCCTATGGCATGATTACGGGAGAATCCCGTCCTTATGGCAAGCCAAATGCTGAAATTGATTTTAGTGCTAAATTATTTGAGCCAGATGATAAACGTTTTGGTGATATAGCCCGTGCTTATTTATATATGAGCGAACGCTATGGTTTTAAGCTGAGCCGTGCCGATGAAAATCTAATGATGGCATGGAATAATCTTGACCCAGTCGATGAATGGGAAAAGAAACGTAATACTCGCATTGCAAACATACAGGGTAATGATAATCCCTATATTAGCAACTATAAGCATTTACAGCGTGAAACCAATAGTTCAACTCAGTCAGAGCAAAATACCTTACCGGATAATAAGTTAGGACAAGGTGATTGGTTTGATAAGCTTTATCAATGGGTAGGTGAGCATGAGAAAACATTACCTTTTCCAATAGTATTAATGGTAGCGGTGTTTTATTGGTGGTTTAGGGGGCGTAAAAGTACGAGTAAATCGACTAAGAAAGCGAGTACTTCAAGCAGTAAAAAAAGTACTACTAAAAGCAAATCAAGTTAATAGTGATAAGTAGAGTCTATAAAGTTCTCAGAACATGTCTAACTAGTAAGGC
This sequence comes from Thiofilum flexile DSM 14609, assembly GCF_000380185.1. Classification (GTDB taxonomy): domain Bacteria; phylum Pseudomonadota; class Gammaproteobacteria; order Thiotrichales; family Thiotrichaceae; genus Thiofilum; species Thiofilum flexile. The sequence goes on along the minus strand of NZ_KB904759.1, from coordinate 39,107 downwards.
TTTATTGAGAAGGGTAACTATTACCCTTCTTGCATTTCAGTTAAACCCCTAATCCAGCTCTTGGATTAAAAGGTAAGTCTTTTGCCATTAGCTCATAAATTTCTTTAGCTCTTTCTGTATCGGCTGGGGGTAGGGCAATATCGAGTACAATATATAAATCACCCGTTTCGGTTTTTCCTGCTAGTCCCTTACCTCTTAAACGCAGCTTTTTACCGGAGTGTGAATTAGCGGGGATTTTCATTTCTACACTGCCGCCTTGTGGTAAAGGTACAGGTACGGTTGCACCTAAGGCAGCCTCCCACGGTGTAATAGGTAATTTTAAGGTTAAATCACGTTCATTAATTTGATATAGCGCATGTGGGTTAAACTCAATTTCTAAAAATAAATCCCCATTGCCCGCACGTCCGGGAGCACCTTGACCAGAAAGGCGGATTTTTTGCCCTGCTTTAACGCCTTGCGGAATATTGACGGTTAAGGTGCGTGGCGCTTCGTTTCCGGTGCGTAGACTGATGCTTTTCTTGGCACCATTGAGGCTATCCTCAAGATCAATCGCTAACTTGACGGTTTGATCATCACCTTTACTAGGTTGAGCATTGCCACCAAAGCCACCGCCAAATCCGCCAGTATTGCCACCTCTAAAACCACCTCCACCAAATAGGCTTTCAAAGAAGTCACTGAAATCAGCACCCCCCGCACTGCCGCCCGTATAGAAGCCACCACCTGCACCGGCACCACCGCGTGATCCAAATCCACCCCAATCGGGTGGTGGGCGGAAATCTTGCCCATTTTTCCAATTAGCGCCTAATTGATCATAAGTTGAACGCTTCTCAGCATCTTTTAGTACTTCATAAGCCTCGCCGACTTCTTTAAAGCGAGCTTCCGCATCGGGCTCTTTGCTGACATCAGGGTGATATTTACGGGCTAATTTGCGATAGGCCTTTTTAATATCATCCTCGCTAGCACTTCGCTCCACGCCTAAGATTTTGTAATAGTCTTTGTATTCCACCGAATAATCTCCTTTACCCAACGAAAGTGGGCTAACTCCTGATCTGTATGGGGATAAGTATTACGTTTTCAAGTATGGTCTAAAAATAAAAAAAGTAGAAAATTTTTTACAAAAAAGCTTGAAGTGAATCAAGTCGTCCCTATCTTAGTTTCAAGACAATATAACCGATACACTCATTGGAGTTTAACTATGTACGGATCGTTATTAAATTTTGCAGATGAATTATTTTCAAATCTAGATCAATGGCAACGTCAATTAGAAAGCCGGGGCGCTGCCGCTAATATTCGCCAAGTGACACAAAATACCTTTCCACGTATTAGCTTGGGGAGCACGCCTAATTCAGTCGAGGTATTAGCTTTTATACCCGATGTGGATACTAAGCAATTAGCATTAGAAATTGATAAAAATGTTCTAACTCTACAAGGTGAGCGGGTCATTACTCCGCCTAGTAATGAAGAAAGGGCTACAGTCTACGCGCAAGAACGCTTCTCTGGCAAGTTCAAGCGAGTGGTATCGTTACCAGATGATGTGGATGTGAATCATGTAAATGCTATTTATAAGGATGGTGTATTACGTATTTCTATCGCTCGTCGAGAAGAAACGTTACCGAAACGCATTGAAATTCAATAAGGAGAAATAAAATGAGTGTTCAAGTAGTTCAAAAAAATGCTAATGATGGAGTTAAAACAATGAATAAAGCTAATAATCAAGAACGTATACTGACCCCTTTAGTTAATATTATTGAAAATGAAACCGGATTTACCCTAACAGCTGAAATGGCAGGGGTTGCTAAAGAGAATATCCAAGTTAATGTGGAAAATTCTTCCCTAGTTTTAGAGGGTACAGTTACTTTAGATTTGCCGGATAATTTCAAACTTAATTATAGTGAAATGCCAGCCGTGACCCGTTATCGCCGCGTATTTGTGCTTAATCGTGATCTGGATGCCAGTAAAATCGAGGCAGTGCAAAAAAATGGGGTACTGACCGTATCGATTCCTAAGGCCGAACATGCTCAACCGCGTAAGATACAAGTACAAGTCGGCTAGTATTGACTACTAGAGTGCTACCTATGCTGGGGCGGCACTCATAAAATCAAAAAAAGTTAAATAGTGGTGAACCTTTTTGGGGTTCATCATGACTTATCTACCGTGAGCCTTGCTCACGTTTTGTGAAGGATGAGTAGGACAAGGATGTCCGCCTTTTCATCAAATTTCTTTCCCTTTTTTCCCCCTCTAATTTGTTCATCCTCTACCCAAACCTACCTAGAATGCTCTATAGTCCCTAGTAATTACGGTTGAGTGGAACAATGATGCAAAAAAGATTCACAGCCAGTGACTTAATTTTATACCTAATTTTAATCACTTTAGTCGCTTTACTGATAAATCTCATGTACCAAGTGGATCGTCAATGGGATGAATTGAAAACGATTCAAACCACCTTGGCGAATCAAACCAAAGAATTAAAAGCGTGGCGCAGTACCGCCGCTAGTGTGCCTATGACGAGTCCAGCCCAGACAGGCATGGCCTCTAATACAACCATGGCTACAGCACCGTCGCATAAGAATGATTCATTAGCGCCAGCATTCCATCGCGCCTTGGCAGCAACTCAGAAGCCAGATTACGCTCAGGGAGACTGGCAGGTCGATGCCTTTGGGCAAGAGCTAAAAACGCTAACCCCCCTCGTTTCGAGTGATGCCTATGCATCTGAGATTCAAAGCTATATTTTAGAGAGCCTAGTTAATCGTGATCCTGACACTTTAGAGTGGCAGGGATTAATAGCCAAGAGCTGGACGGTTAGCCCTGATGGTTTAACATTCACATTCAATCTGCGTGATGATGTACATTTTTCTGATGGTGTACCACTCACGGCAGAGGATGTTGCCTTTACCTTTGCTTTTATTATGACTGAGGATATTGCCGCAGCACGAGATCGGTCTTATTTGGAAAAAATCGCCACCGTCAAAGCACTGGATAAATACACCGTCGAATTTGTATTTAAAGAACCCTATTTTGAGGCATTTGCGTTGGCAGGTGGGTTAAGTATTCTGCCTAAGCATATTTATGAGCCTTATCTGAAAAAGCCGCTCGAATTTAATGAATCTAAAGCCATTTTAGTCGGCAGTGGGCCGTATAAATTACCGGATAATACGCAATGGTCACCGGATAAGGGTACAGTTGAGTTAGTACGCAATGAGCGCTATTGGGGCTTAGCACCGAATTATGATCGGTTGATGTGGCGTATTATTAAAAATGATAGTGCGCGTTTGACCACCTTCCGCAATGGTGAGGTGGATAGTTATGGCGCACGGCCTAAGGAATATCAAACGCTTAAGGCTGACCCACAAATTATGGCTAAGAGCCAAAATTTTGAATATATGCCACCCGTAGCAGGCTATAGCTATATTGCATGGAATGAATCCATTAATGGTAAGCCGACCCTATTTGCGGATAAGCGCGTGCGCCAAGCCATGACCTTGATCACAGATCGAGAACGTATTATTAAGGATGTGTTTTTAGGTTATGGTGAAATAGCGGTGAGTCCTTTTAGCCCCACCAGTAAGCAACATAATCCTACCATTGATCCTTGGCCTTATAACTTAACTCAAGCTCAAGTACTATTAAAAGAAGCAGGGTTTAAAGATAGCAATAAAGATGGTGTATTGGATAAAAATGGTAAGCCACTGGAGTTTAAGCTTGTTTACAGTGATTCCAATGAAGATACTAAACGTATGGTCTTACTGTTAAAGGATTTATATGCCAAAGCGGGCGTGCGTTTAATCCCCTCACCTCAAGAGTGGCCTGTGATGCAAGAGGCGCTAAATAAACGTAACTTTGAGGCGATTACCCTAGGGTGGACAAGTGGCATTGAAACCGATATTTATCAAATGTTTCATGGTTCACAAACCAAAACAGGGGGCGATAACTTTATTAACTATCAAAGTGCCGCACTGGATAAGTTGATTGATCAAGCGCGGGCAACGGTGGATGAGACCAAACGTATACCGCTATGGCAAGAGGCCGAGGCTATCTTACATGAGGATCAACCCTATACCTTTTTATTTAGGCGCAAGTCATTATTGTTTATAGACAAACGTATTCAAAATCTGCAAATGACCAAGCTAGGTCTGAATGCAGGTTCGATTCCGGTAGAGACTTACGTTCCTAAGCCGATGCAGCGTTATAGCCAATAAGGGAGAGAGTTGGGCATGCTGACCTATTTAATGCGTCGTATTCTATTGATGATTCCGACGCTATTGGGAATTACTGTGGTGGTGTTTGCTGTAATGGCAGCCTCACCCGGCGGTATTTCACCACAGTCACTCATAGAAGGAGCTATGAAGCCCAACGAGAGACAGGCACTACTAGATTATTACAATAAACGTTATGGTTTAGACGATCCTGCCCCAGTGCAGTATTTGCGTTGGCTCAATAATGTGTCACCCATCGGGTTTACACTGAATGAGCAGCATAAGGTGGATGGCTTTTCTTTAACTAAAGGCTCCGATTTAGGTACTAGCTTTACTTATAACCGCCCCGTCTCAGAGGTATTGGCAGAGCGTATTCCTATCACTTTACTGCTAAATGTTATTACTATCCCCCTGATTTATATCGGAGCCATTGTGCTAGGGGTGAAGGCGGCGAATGAAAGTGGCAGTAAGTTTGATGTGAGTTCTAATGTCATTATGCTGGCACTGTGGTCTATCCCGGTAATGTTAGCGGGGGTGTTGCTCTTAGGCTTTTTCGCTAGCGTACAGCATTGGCAATGGTTTCCTACCGCAGGCATAGGGAGCCGCGCCGCGCAGGATATGCCCTATCTGCCGCACTGGGGGTCAGCCTTAGATGCCTTGAAGTTCTTTGGCGGTATGATGCTAGGGACTTTATTGATGATCTGGCTGAGTCGTTGGCCTGAAACCAAGATTCGCATGGCAGTGGCGGCCTTATTTGGTTTGGTGGCTGGGGTTGCGGTGGCACAAGATCATGGACAGCAATCCACTATAGTCTGGGTATTAATGCCCCTATTAGGAGCGCTGTGTGTGGGGGGGATTGCCATGATTGATTATGCTCCGCTACGAACCATGGGCTTAGCCTTATTTGGTTTAATCGTAGGAGGCGCTTTGGCTTATCAAATGCTAGATCAGGGATTTGTGCGCGGGTTCTTAATGGATCGAGCTTGGCACTTAGTCTTGCCAGTGATTTGTTTAACCTATGGCGCAGGAGCAGGGTTGGCTAAAATTACCCGTTCTTCCGTTTTGGAAAATCTACACGCCGACTATGCCCGTACCGCAAGAGCAAAGGGCTTGGGACAAAAAGAAGTCTTATGGACACATGTGTTTCGCAATAGCTTATTACCCTTAATTACCATTATTGCTGGGCTGTTGCCTAGCCTATTAGCTGGCTCGTTAATCGTAGAGAATATTTTTAGTATTAATGGCATGGGGCAATTAGCGATTGAGGCGGTAAAAAATCGCGATCGAGAAATGGTTTTGTCGATTACCTTAATCAGTGGCTTTTTGACTTTAATTGGCTATTTGATTGCCGATATTCTTTATACCTTTGCTGATCCACGGGTGGTGTATGATTAAATTACTCCAACGCTGGCGCAAACCCGCTCCGAAAAAACTTCGCGTCAATCGCCCCGTTTTTGATAAACAAGAACCGATTGCTCAAGTCAAAGTAAAATCTCATGAGACACTAGCACGCCGCATATTCACCAAAGCCTTAGGTGGCATGGGGGTTAAGGTAGGTTTAGTGTGGGTGGGTATCTTAGTATTAGCAGCCGTATTTGCCCCCTTCTTAGCTAATAGCATGCCCCTAGTCATGAGCTTAAATGGGAAGATTAGCTTTCCCGTGCTGGAGTATTTAACGGTTGAGGATTGGGTCGTATTCAGTGCGTTTGTCGTGATACTGCTGATTAGTGTGCTGCCCATTAAACATCATCTGCGCATAGCCTTTATCGTATTGTTAACGGTCTGTACTACGGTTGGGGTCGTGGCGCATCTTTATTTTCCTACCAAACCTTTGGTGGTTTATGATCAATTTCGTGAGGCTCCCTATACAGAGGCCTCATGGCGCATTATGCCTCCCATTCCTTATGCCCCAAAAGATTATTTACGTGATTATGGTGATACCGGACTAGAAGCGCCATTGGCCTCGACTGAGCGTACTCATTTAATGGGGACAGAAGAAAATGGGGCGGATGTGTTGAGTCGTATGATTCATGCCTCGCGTATTTCACTCAGTATTGGGATTGTAGCGACCAGTATTGCCATGATTTTAGGGGTCATTATCGGTGGCCTAATGGGTTATTTTGCTGGCTGGGTCGATATGCTGGGGATGCGCTTAGTTGAGATTTTTGAAGCGATACCGACCTTATTCTTACTATTAACTTTTGTGGCTTTCTTTGGCAGCAGTCTGTATATGATGATGGTGATTATTGGTGTCACTAGTTGGGCCGGTTATGCGCGTTATATTCGGGCTGAGTTTTTAAAGCTACGTAAGCAAGATTATGTACAAGCGGCGGTGGCCTCCGGTTTACCCTTACGCTCTATTTTGTTCCGCCATATGTTACCGAATGGGGCTGCACCATTATTAGTCGCGGCGAGCTTTGGGGTGGCCTCGGCTATTCTAGCGGAAGCGACCTTAAGCTTTTTAGGTCTGGGCTTAGTCGATGATCCTTCATGGGGACAAATGCTAGATCAAGCGGTGAAATCCTCTACCTTTAATTGGTGGATGGCAGTCTTTCCAGGAGGAGCGATTTTTATGACGGTATTTGCTTATAACTTAATCGGTGAAGCCTTCCGTGATGCGATTGATCCTAAAATGTCACGCCGGGCGGGGGTTAATACATGAGCTTATTAACCGTGCGTAATCTACGCACCTATATCAATACCCATCAGGGTAGTGTGCAAGCTGTCGATGGTATTAGTTTCAGCATTAATCAGGGCGAAACGCTGTGTCTAGTCGGTGAGTCGGGTAGTGGTAAGTCGATTACAGCTTTATCCATTTTACAGCTCTTTCCTGAGGGCTTAGTCACTCACCCCACCGGAGAAATTGGTTGGCAAGGTTCCGGGCTGGAAGTGAATACGCTCACGACACCTGAAACCGAACTCGCGGCGAAGCGTTTAAGTTATGCCAAGCGTGCAGTGAGCTATTACCGGAATGAAGACGAGGATAGTAGTGATGCAGCAGAAGATAAGGATAGCGTTGATCTATTGCAATTAAGCGAAGAGCAGCTATGCCAGATTCGTGGCTCACAAATCTCGATGATTTTCCAAGAGCCGATGACCTCCTTGAATCCAGTCTTCACCGTGGGTGATCAAATTGCCGAAACGTTGCTGATTCATGAGCCAACGCTAACACCGCAAGAGGTGAATGAGCGTGTTCTGGAATCCCTACGACAAGTACAGTTACCCGACCCCGAAGAGCGCATGAATGCGTATCCGCATCAGCTATCGGGCGGACAACGTCAGCGCGTGATGATTGCAATGGCTTTGATTTGTAAGCCGCGCCTATTGATTGCCGATGAGCCAACGACTGCACTCGATGTGACGGTGCAGGCTGAGATTTTAAAGCTCATGCGTAAGCTGCAAGCTGAAACCGGCATGGCAATGTTATTCATTACCCACGATTTTGGCGTGGTAGCAGAAATGGCGCATCAAGTCGGTGTGATGCAGCATGGGCGACTGGTGGAGTTGGGGACTAAGGAGCAAGTGCTCACGTATCCCCAACACCGCTACACTAAGCAACTCCTTGCGGCTGTACCCGATAATCTGATTAAGCAAAAATCAGTGGTGGTAGCGTTTAAATCTCCCCAACAGCGTTTGGCACTGGATTTAAAAAAAGCAGCGAATGAGCCAAAGCCGCTAATTCAAGTTAAAGACTTAAGTGTCTGGTTTCCAGTTAAAAAAGGTCTATGGCGGCGCACGGTTGATCATATCAAAGCCGTTGATAATGTTAGCCTCAATGTGGCTCAGGGAAAAATTGTTGCTCTAGTAGGCGAGTCGGGTTGTGGGAAAACCACCTTAGGCCGCGCCATTATTCAATTAGAGCGTGCGACTTCGGGTAAGGTATTGCTAGAAGGGCAAGAGCTAACCGGATTATCTCAGCGTGAATTGCGGCAATGGCGTCCGAAAATGCAGATTGCTTTTCAAGATCCGCAGTCCTCACTGAATCCGCGTCTCTTGGTTGAAACAACTCTGACGGAGCCGATGAAAGTACATCGCATAGGTGCTAATCAAGAGGAGCGGATTGAACGCGCGGCGCAGATTCTGGAGCAGGTGCAGCTAAAGCGTGAGTATTTGTGGCGTTATCCCCACGAGTTTTCGGGTGGGCAGCGTCAACGCATTGGTTTAGCGCGTGCTTTGGTGCTGAATCCGCGTTTTATTGTGTGTGATGAGATTACTAGTGCTCTCGATGTGTCCGTGCAGGCGGAAATATTAGAGCTATTGTTAGCCATACGCGCCCAGCAAAACCTGACTTTATTATTCATCACGCATAATATTGGTGTGGTTGAGTATTTAAGTGATGAAACCGTGGTGATGTATAAGGGTAAAATAGTCGAGCAGGGTGAGACCGCTCAGGTCTGTGGTGCGCCAACACATGCCTATACGCAGACGCTACTTGCTGCTGTGCCGCGCTTAAAATTAGCTTAGGAGGCGATGGATGCGTGTTTTAGTCTCCGTTATTGGCGGGGCATTATTAGTCTTACAGTCGACCCAGAGTATGGCTTGGTATACACCATGGAGCCAAGGTGGATTTGGTGGGTTTAATAGAGCCTCTTCGTGGAGTATGCCTTATTACAATATGCTGAGTCCGTGGGGTAGTGATTTTACTAGCCGGGGCTTTAATGCTTGGCCTAATAGTTCACGGTTTAATGCTTGGAGTGGTTTTCAGCCGTGGGGAGGATTTAATACCTTTCAGCCTTGGAGTAGTGGTTGGGGTGGGGGCAATCCTTGGGGTGCTTGGCAGGGAAATTATGGGGGTAATCCTTATAATTATCCGCATTGGCAGGCGTTTAGCCATCCCGCGAGCTATCAGCAAGGCTATCAGCCCTCTACTAGTGGTTATAATCCATGGGTGAATAATCTGGCGCAGCCAAGTAGTGCCTATGCGGTAGCGGCTGCGATTACTGCCAGTCCGCTGGCTCCACTTTATAACAGTAATATAGCCAAGGTTGTGCAAGAGCATAATGTTGTGGGTAAGTCAGAGTCGGGTTTAATTTATCCCGATGATCTTGGAGAAGGGTCAGCGCAGCCTGCCGTGTGGAATGCTCCGCAGCCGCCAGTGCCGCCTATTGAGCCAAGCTATCAACTACCCGCGCCACCCTTAGCACCTTTGCCGCCGATGGCTCCTAAGCGTCCGCGTTTTCATGCTATGCCGTCTAGTGAGCCGGTTTTACCAGAATCTTCGATAGCGGCGGGTAAGGTTTTTGCGCCGTTTTGATATAACGCTTATCTCAATGCAGCGATTGCGGCTGTCATTAAGCTTGCAATTGTTCCTCCATTTTCCATCGCAAAGCTAGCAATTTCAGTGCTTGTTTTGGTGAAGTCTACTGCTTCTTTAAGGCCATTCCAGACTGTACCTAGCAGGTTGCGTGATTCGGGTTTTTCTGGTGCGGCTAGGGCTTGATTTACTAATGCCACGGCGGGTAAATCGTTAGGGTTCAGTGTTGCCGCATTCTTCAACAGCTCGCCGACGATCATTGATAACTGCTGGCGTTGGTCAGCGCTGATTTCGACAGTGTTATTGTCCGAGTTATTTTTCTGGGTATTATTATTGCCAACGATCACTTGACCATTGGTGACGTTAATATTTCCTGTGCTAGCCATCTTTTTTACCTCTTGGATTAATTGCCCATAATTCTTGATTTGCCCCAACACCTCTACTAATGTTTCGGCGGAGTGTACGGAAAATACCTGCTGATCTAGTACCACGGACGGCACAATCTGCTCTTCTCGCATGCCTTGTCCTTCTAGTAGAACAGCTTTCAGGTTGACTAATAGGGTATTGAGTAGCTCGGATAGGTCTTGCCAATTACTGCCATCTAGTACTAGTTCTACTATGCTTTTGCGTGTCAGGTAGTGAACTACGGCGGAGCTTTCACCTCGGCGCAGGATGAAACCTTGCCGCCAAATGTCTTGTTCATTTTTGATACCATCGGGTGATTTGAATAGTTTTTTGATCAGCCTAGCATGGAAGCCTAATGGTAGGTAGGGTAGGTCGAAACGGACTTTTAGCCCATTTGCTGTTTCCTGAAGGATTGTACTTGCGTCTTTTGGTTCATCCGCTGGGGCTGCATCAGGGAAAAAGTAAGTGGCATCCTCTTCCTCTTGGTCTCTGTTCAGATCACAACACAGCGAACGTGTCTCTAAAAAATCGACTAGATAGCGTGTGTAGTTTCCAAGCAAATCTTCAAATTTGTCCAGCAAAGCATCGAGTGTCAGCACTCCATCGGCATCGCGTAGGATTTTTGAATATAGCACCTTATAGGCGTTATCTACTGCCCATTCTGGTTTTAGACAGTAATGCGCCCTTTTTCTATCTACCTTGACCAAAAAACCTAGCTGCTGCAATTTATCGACAACCACCTTAGGCTCGCTATTGGCATTGCTTTTAATAATATTGCGGAGCTTTGTTGCATCCAGAAATATATCCTGCTGATAGTGCCGTTTCAGAGCTTCATGTACTTTTAGCATTTCTTTCAAGACCATACGTTGACTGTCGAGGCTAGCCTTCTCAAGTGCTTCTACAAATGTTTGAAAATTTGGTTTATCTGGCTCATGACAGGAAAAGTAAAAGAAGCAGTTGGTATCCAGTATATCGGGGAACTCACGTAATAAACGGGTTTCATTCTGGCGAGTTTCACATCCTTCATACCAATTGGTCACTAATAGTACCTTTGTTCGTCCACCTGTTAGGTGTCGAATCTGGTGCAGCCATTCATCTGGGGCTTGTTCATGGCGACTGTCGACCACTAGCACATACACACAGTTTTCATGCAGAAAGGCACTGTGTAGACCGTGGAAGATAGTCTGTCCGCCAAAATCCCATAGGTATAGATCTAGTTTTTTATTTTGGCTCAGGTAATTGAAATTATTGTGTAAATTTAGAGGTTGGTGGTTTAGGTAGTCTACTCCTACGGTAAGCTTTTTTACCAAGTTGACAGGCTTGCCCTGCAAGCGGTCAGCTAGTGAGCTTTTTCCGGCTCCACCTGGGCCTAGTAACAATACCCGCACGGCATGAATAGATTCTCCTTCACCCTCTAGAATGATGCGACGCAGGGCAACAGGGTTGTTGAGTTCAGCCTCGGAAATATTTTTCAGGTAATTGATAGCATGAAGGCCTAATGGTTTGTTTTCAAAAATATTTTTTAAGTCATCCGCTAAGAATTTTAGATCTAGATCTCGTAGTTGTCGATCAAAAGCCTGTTGATCTTGTTTTATTAAGGTTGCTTCACCTACAGCTATTTTTTGCCATAAGGGGTGTTTATACCACCTTGTAGTGATGGGAATATGGTTTTCTTTTAGTAGGTTATAGTCAATCCAAGCAGTGATCGCGTAGTCAGGATTCGCGGTGTTGGTAGCAGCTATCACCGCATAGTCAATATTCGCAGCGGTATTGGTAGCTGCATTTGTGGTATAAATGGCATAGGTGGCCTGTGTGGTATTGTTAGCATTAGCGGCTTTAGTGGCATCAAAAGTGGCGGCATTGATGGCAGTGTTGGCTGCGTTAGCCTCTTTTGGAGCATTTGCCCACTGAGCCAATATCAATGGTACACGACATATTGCCACTACATGCCGCACAGTATTTTCCGCCCAAATGCTCCGGATAGAGCAATGTCCTAAAGCTGGCAAAGCTCGCAATGCATTACGCCATGCATACCATACCAGCGCATCATGTCCTTTTTGATAATAAAGTGCTCTCAGATCTTTTCTAGTAGGAGGTGCTACCATAGCTATTGGGTTTGTGACTGGGGAGAACAATATTCTGACACAAGAAAATTGTAAATGCAGTATATACCTGCAAGCTATTCACCTACACGAACATTATTATGCTGTGCTATCTACTCACTAGTTTCCGCTTTGCGTAAATGCTTACCGACCGCAATCCATGCCCCAATCAAACCCAAAAACACACTCGCCACTAAAATATTAATCGTCATAGAAGGCGCTAAACCACTTAAACTAAACGTACTACCATATTGAGTCGCAAGCTTTTCCACCGGAGCAATTAAAAACATAAAAGCCAACTGCACAATCGCTAAACTCAATACCCCACCAAATAAACCAAACCAAACACCACCATATAAAAAGGGGCGGCGAATATAAGCATTAGTAGCCCCAATTAACCGCGTGACTTTAATTTCCTCTTTGCGATTCTCAATATCCAGCCGAATCGTATTACCAATCACCAGCAAAACCGTAAGACCCAATAACACAGAAACCACCAAAACAATACGCTCAGCAATATTGAGCATAGTACGTAAGCGTTGCACCCACTCTATATCAATCTGAACATTATCCACCTCAGGATAGGCTTTTAACTTACGCGAAAAACGATCTAAAGCCTCATCTGAATCCCCTAAAGTATCTAACTTAGGTGTCACCACTAATACATGTGGCAAAGGATTTTCATCCAGCGTTTCTAAGGTTTCTGCAAACCCCGTGATTTGCCTAAAATCAGCTAATGCCTCATCACGAGTAATCACCTTAACCTGCTGTATCTCCGGTAGCTCTGAAAGTAATTCAGCCCGATCTTTAGCTTGTTGCTCATTAACCGATTTTTTTAAAAATAAAGTAATGGTGGGAATTTCCCGTTTATCATCCGTCAACGTTTCTAAATTTTTTAAAAATAAATGCATGCAAGTTGGTAAAGATAAGGCAATGGCAATAGTTGCTAACGTAATCCACGTAGAAACCGGATTAAACCATAAACGATGTAAACTAAATTGCAGGGCATGTAATTGTTGATTCTGCCAAGCGGAAAAGAACCGTGAACCAGAAGGGCGCGTTTGACGGCGTGGTTTTTTTGTTTCAGGCGTAGTAGTACTAGCAGGAGGCGTGGCAGGAGTAGACTTATTTTGACGTTTAGCCATTTATTGGGCGACCTTTTGCAACACAATGGTGCGTTTTTTCATCCGTTCCACTAACTGATGGTCATGGCTAGCAATCAGGACTGTAGCACCTAACTCATTGAATTGGGAGAAGGTATACATAATATCTTGTGCCAGTTCAGGGTCAAGATTACCCGTCGGTTCATCGGCGAGAATAATCGTCGGGCGATTCACCATGGCTCGTGCAATCCCGACCCGTTGTTTCTCTCCGGCAGACAGCATGAGGGGATAACTGCGCTCTTTATCGAGTAAGCCCACTTTATCTAACGCAGCATGAGTGCGGCGGCGAATTTCTGTTTGACTCATTCCAGAAATCACCAATGGCAATGCGACATTATCGAAGACATTGCGATCTTGTAATAGATGTGGGTCTTGGAAAATAAAGCCAATCCGGCGTCGATAGGCAGGGATATGGCTCGGACGCATTTTGCTTAAAGGCGTATTGCTGACAATAATTTCTCCGGTAGTAGGGCGCTCTAACATGGCAATTAATTTTAACAGCGTACTTTTCCCCGCCCCGGAGTGACCCGTAATAAAGATCATTTCACCCGCGTCAAGTTGCAAATTAACATTATACAATGCCAATTGTCCGGTGGGATAACGCTTGCCTACCTTAGTAAACTCAATCACTTGGTATTAGCTCCAGCGAGTAAAGCTTGGGTAAAATCGGTGGCATCAAAGACCTGTAAATCATCAATACTTTCACCCACCCCAATATAGCGCACCGGAATTTTGAGCTGTTGGGCGATAGCAAATAAAATCCCACCCTTAGCCGTGCCGTCAAGTTTCGTTACCGTTAGCCCCGTGACCCCTAAGGCTTCATTAAATTGCTTGGCCTGTACTAATGCATTTTGCCCAATACTGGCATCTAAAATCAGCATTACTTCATGCGGCGCGTGGGCATCAATCTTTTGCAGCACCCGTTTTACTTTCTTCAATTCTTCCATCAGATTGGATTGAGTATGTAAACGCCCGGCGGTGTCGGCGATGAGTATATCAATATGACGCGCTTTAGCGGCTTGTACGGCATCAAAAATCACCGAGGCCGAATCCGCGCCAGAGCCTTGGGCTATGACCGGAATCTGATTGCGCTCACCCCAGATTTTTAACTGCTCTACTGCTGCCGCACGGAAGGTATCCCCGGCGGCTAGCATGACGGATTTGCCTTCTTGCTGGAATTTTTTAGCGAGCTTGCCGACTGTGGTGGTTTTGCCCGCCCCATTAATCCCCACCATCAGAATTACAAAAGGCTGATGCTCTGCTTTAATCTGTAAAGGTGCTTGGCAGGTTTTGAGTACATCGCTCATGAGCACTTCAAGCGCCTGCATTAAGGCATCCAGATCCGCCAGTTCATTACGACTCACGCGCTGAGTGAGGTTTTTCATAATCGCGCTAGTGGCTTCCATCCCCACATCAGCCATTAAAAGGCGTGTTTCTAACTCTTCGAGTACCTCTTCATCAATCTTCTTTTTACCCAAAAACAGCGTGCCCATGCCTTCGGTAATGGAGCTACCCGTTTTGGCAAGACCGCGTTTTAGACGGGCAAACAGCCCTTCTTTTTTGATGGGTTCCTCGACTTGCGGCGTCGATGAGGCGATACTAGGCTCAATTTCGGGCGAAACTGAGTGAGTTGAATCCTGCTTTTTTTTCTTTCCGAAGCCAAACATTGTACAATCCAGATTAAATTTTTATCCGCTAAACAAGCTAGAATCACAAATGCAAAGAATACTATCACTTGCCAGCGAAAACATTAAGACCAGCGCCCTACTAAGCTCTTTATCCAAGGTAGCTCTAATGATGGGATTAAGCTGGGTGATGCCCCTCTCTCACGCAGCGGAGCGCATTCAAGCGGCTGAGCCAATTCATGAGTTTAACCTTAATAATGGGTTGAAAATTCTAGTAAAGCAAGACAAGCGTGCGCCTGTCGTGGTGTCCCAATTATGGTATAAGGTCGGCTCAAGCTATGAGCATGGCGGTATTACGGGTATTTCTCATGTCGTTGAGCATATGATGTTTAAAGGCACTCAGAAATATCCTACCGGCGAATTCAATCGTATCATTGGTGAGAATGGTGCCGAGGATAATGCTTTTACCGGACAAGATTATACGGCCTATTATCAGGTATTGGCTAATGATCGTTTAGCTGTTGCGATGGAATTAGAGTCGGATCGGGTGAGGGGTTTAACTTTACCCCCCGATGAATTCAAAAAAGAGCTGAAAGTCGTACAAGAAGAGCGGCGTTGGCGTACTGAAGATGATCCGAATGCGCTCACCTATGAGCAATTTATGGCAGCCGCGTTTGTGAATAGCCCCTATCATAATCCGGTGATTGGCTGGATGACCGATTTGGAAAATCTTCAGGTAGAGGATTTACGGGCGTGGTATGAGCGCTGGTATGCCCCGAATAATGCGGTATTAGTCGTGGTAGGGGATGTAGAACCGGCTCAAGTCCTTGAGTTGGCGAAAAAATACTATGAGCCATTAAAGCGTAGTGATCTCTTACCTCAAAAGCCCCAAACAGAAACCGTACAAAAAGGCTTGCGTACCATTCAGGTCAAAGCACCCGCAGAAGTCCCCTATATTATGCTGGGTTATAAAACCCCTGCTTTAATCAACTCTAAACCCGAAGATAGTTGGGAGCCTTATGCCTTAGAGGTATTAGCCAGTATTTTAGATGGGGGCAGTAGCTCGCGCTTAAGTCGTGAATTAGTCCGAGGTAAGGAGTTAGTAGCCTCGGCGAGCGCTTGGTATAACGGTTTTGGGCGTATGCCGCATTTGTTTGTAATGAATGGAACCCCAGCTAAAGATGTGAAAATCGATACCGTCAAGGCCGAGCTATTAGCGCAAGTCGAACGCCTGCGTAAAGAGCCAGTCTCTAAAGAAGAACTCGCCCGGGTTAAGGCTCAGGTGATTGCTAGTGAGATCTATGAGCGTGATTCTATTCAACATCAAGCCACGGTCTTAGGCTCATTAGAAACGGTAGGCTTAGGCTATAAACTGATGGATGACTATGTGGATAAAATCTTAGCGATTACACCAGAGCAAATTCAGCAAGTCGCCACCAAGTATTTCATCGAAGATCAGCTAACGATTGCCGAATTGCTGCCACAACCGATTGATCGATCTAAACCACGTGCTGCACCCAATTTTGTGCGCTAAGTATTGAAGCTTGAGGGCTAAATAATAAATGAAGATGACCAAACTATGGATAGGGATGCTGCTCTTAGTCGTAAATGGGCTAGGTGCTTTCAATGCGTGGGCAGCACCTAAAATCGAACAGTGGACGACTCCAGAGGGGTTAAGAGTTTACTTTGTCGCGGCACCGACATTACCCATGTTGGATTTACGTCTGGTATTCAATGCGGGCTATGCGCGTGATGGCGAGCGTCATGGTATGGCAGGGTTTACCAATGGTATTTTGGATCAAGGGGCGGATGATCTGAATGCCGATCAGATTGCAGATGCCTTTGAGTCAGTAGGTGCTATTGCCAGCAATGGCGCTGGTTTGGATATGGCATGGCTGGCTTTACGTACCATCACCTTACCCGAACAACAACAAAAAGCCTTGGATACGTGGCTGAAGGTATTAGGTAAGCCTACTTTTCCCGCAAAAGAATTTAAGAATTTTCAAAAGCTTACCTTAGTGAGTTTAGCGGCTGAGAAGCAATCCCCAGAGTCTATTACTAGTAAAGCCTTTTATAGTAATTTATATGGTACACATCCCTATGCGAACCCTAAAAATGGTACCGAAGATAGTATTAATGCTTTAACAATTAATGATTTAAAAGAGTTTTATCAGCAATACTATGTGAATAAAAATGCCATTCTAGCGATTGTGGGGGCGGTGACTCGTGAGCAGGCTGAGGGAATCGCGCAACAAGTGGCAGCCGTATTAGGCAAAGGGGAGGCCGCAGCACCGATTCCTGAAGTACCTGCACTCACCGAGGCTAACGCGGTGAAGATCGATTTTCCTTCCGGGCAGTCTCATCTCTTGATCGGACAACTCGGCAATAAGCGCGGTGATGAAGATTATTATGCCATGTATTTAGGCAATCATATTCTGGGCGGTGGTGGCTTTACCTCACGCTTAATGAAAGAGGTGCGTAATAATCGTGGTTTGAGTTATAGCGTGTATAGCTATTTCATGCCCTTAGCGCAATTAGGGCCGTTTCAAGTAGGCTTGCAAACCAAGCAAGAACAAACCGAAGAGGCCATTAAGGTGGTGCGTGAAACCTTAAAACGTTTCCAAGACGAAGGCCCAACCGAGGCTGAGTTAGTTGCCTCCAAGAAAGATATCACAGGCGGTTTTCCGCTACGCACCGCTAGCAATGATGATGTAGTGGAGTATTTAGGCGTCATTGGTTTTTATGGTTTACCCCTAGATTATTTAGATACCTTTACGGATCAGGTGAATGCGGTCACGCGTGAGCAAGTCATGGATGTATTTAAGCGCCGTTTAGATCTAGATAAAATGATCACAGTAGTGGTAGGGCCTCAAGCTAAAGCAGAAGCGGCTAAGCCAGAATCTGCCGCCGAGGCACCGAAATCTGATACGCCGGAATCTAATCCACCTGCTGACGCTAAATCGGAAACACCTAATCCTGAAGCACCTGCTAGTTCAAATCCAGAGCCAAAAGCGGATGAGCCAAAACCAGCCTCCTAAAACCCACGCGGGGGCGCATCAGCTCAGGATTATTGCTGGGCAATGGCGTAGTCGCCGTTTGCCCATTTTAGCGCTAGAGGGTTTACGACCCACACCTGATCGTGTGCGTGAAACACTGTTTAATTGGCTACAGTTCTCGGTGCGCGAGGCACGCTGTTTGGATTTATTTGCCGGCAGTGGGGCATTAGGTTTAGAAGCCTTATCGCGGGGTGCTGCCGAGGTGGTTTTAGTGGAAAAACACCCTAAGGCAGCGCTTACCTTACAGAACAATGTCAACACTTTAAAAACCAGCCAAGCCTATGTTTTGAATCAAGATGCTATCAGCTATTTAGAGCAAGACACCAACCCCTTTGATATTATTTTTCTCGATCCCCCTTTTCATCAGGCATGGCTACCTAAAATATTAGATTTGATTGAACAAAAGCAGCTATTAAAACCCAATGGCTATATTTATCTAGAGTATGAGCGCGAGTTAGTATTGGATTTAAATCATTGGCATTTAGCGATGCACCGTGAATTAAATGCCGGACAAGTACGCTGTGTATTGGCTCATCGAATAGAGTATTAAGTAGACACTCAAAAGTAGTCTGGTATTTCTGGAGCAGTCTTGGCGGCAAGGATGCCGCCTTGTAGCGTACAAGGATGTATTCACAGCGGCTGCGGAAGTAATACCAGACTACTTTTGCTTCAGTACTTAGCGTTTCATACAGGCTTGATAGCGGTTATTGACATTGCTAGCAAATTTTTCTGTGGTTAATATCCGTGAAGTCTTTTCGCTGCTTAATCTAATATTCGGGATCACGGCATTGAGTGGTTTGCGTTTGGTTTGTTTTTGATAAATATTACGCACAGCTTGATAGGTTTGCGTGTCTTTAAAGCTTTGGGATTTTTCTAACATAAGATCACTACGGATTTTCTTTTCTGTTAATCCCATAGCGTATTTTAGATTTAATAAGCGTAAGGCGTTTTCAGTTTGGCTTAGAGTGCCTGTGACTGTACCCGAGGAGCTATAAATTAATAAATCACCGTCGAGTGCTAGTTTTTGTGCGGTTAGCTCACTGATAAGCATCTGAAATGCAGCATTACGGCTGGCATAGCGCCCGGCATTAAAGTCAGCAAAGCGATAGATTTTACGGTTATAGCCGGTTTCATAGCCTAGTAATAATAATGTGCCGTAAAATAGGCCACCTTTGCGCGTATAAAGCTTATCGCGGACTTGATAAACCTCTTCTAAGGTTAAACCTTTTCCCCGGCGTTGTTCCCTTTCATATTGTACCGCAAAACTCACCGCTACCTGCATAGAGCCTATGGTATCAATTTCATTTTGCCCCTCAATTAAATTACGCGCGAGGCTGTTTTTTAATAGAAAGTCAAATTTATAACGTTTGGATAGTTCAGCTACTAAATCTCGATAGGCCAAATCTAGATCACGCTCAGTATGGGCATTGCGAATACGTGTCATAAAGCTTTTTTTCGGGTCGGGAAAGTTATTAAGAAACTTTTCGGCTTGTCCACCTAATAATGGGATTTGATTGAGTTTATTAATCACTGCTTTTTCAGAAAGCTTACCTAAGTTAGGTACGGCGGGATTGGCTACAAAGCCAGATTCTTGATCAACAACGGCAATAATGGAGCAGACATTTTCTTTGCTTTGAGCAAGTCCATGTTGTTTTAAGACGTCGAGCATATCAATCGCCCATGCCTTGGGTTCTGGGCGCTTGGGTTCGGCGGCTTTAATCAGTCCCGTGACTTGATTGAGCGAAATCGCGGGTTGTTGGGGACTATTGGTTTGTTGGGTAGCGGCTAAATGGTCTTTAATAGTGGGATAAGCCCAAAACCCTAGCCCAATAAAACTGGCGCTGAGCACCCATAGGATAATTTTCCTAACCCCTTCAATAAGATCATCTAACATGCGTTCAGCCTATCGCTTTACTTTAATATAGTATGGGATAGGCTAGTGTAGTTGAGTTTGGTTTGAGAGGGAAATTTAGCATGTTTCCCTCCCTATAAAACGCTTAGAAATGAGGCGATGTACTCCGCACTCAGCCATATAAGTAGGCATACCGAAGTCATCGAGTATTTCCTCCGCAGCCGCTGTGAATACATCCTTGTACGCTACAAGGCGGCATCCTTGCCGCCAAGACTGCTCCAGAAATACCCGATTACTTTGGCTCAAGTACTTAAGCGCGTTAGGTTAGTGGCCTGAGTGATGGCAAAATTGCTGAAATCCAGCCGGAGTATTGGGGAAGTTTTTTTGTTTAGCTAATTCCCAAGGACGTTCGCATTGATTAGTGCTAGCACACCAAGCATAGCCAGCACTACTGAGGCAGCCGTGCGCATCACGTGCGCCACCGACTTGAGGTGGTTTGGGAGCAACGGGAGGTTTCTTTGCTGGGCATTCACCCCGAAAGAGTGCCCATTCTTCACAGCGTGCCCCATTCGGTAATTGGCAGTAACCCACCTCACCTATAACCTTGAGTTTGCCACCTTTTTCAAGGCAATTAATAGAGGCGGGATTCCCCATAGCAAAGGCCGCGCTGGATAAACTGAGCAGAGCTATGACCGCCAAAGTGCTAATAGTTTTGAACATAATGTACTCCTGTTTTAAAAAGACAATAACTGGGTTTATCAGTTTCACCGTAAAACCCCGTCGTTCACGGCGGGGATATCAGTCAAATCGGTTACAAACCGATGATTCGGTCATTTACTTGAGATAGAATAGCAGTATGACAATCTCCACGGCCTCTTCTTTTCTCAAAACGCTAAAAGTACGAGTCAAGGATAAGCACACGCCTATTCTGGAGCGCATGGCGTTTGAAGTGAATCAGGTCTGGAATGCGGCCAATGAAGAAACGGCCTATTATGCACATTTACCGATTCCTGAGATTGGTTGGCTTCATATATATCTGAGTGCTTACGATCTTGCCAAATCTCAAGCCGCTTTGCGTAAAGAACGTGGGTTTCTCATTCACTCCCAAACGGTTCAAGAAGTGACGGAAGCCCACGAGAAAGCCCGCAAGCAATTCAAGAAAAGTAAATTGTGCTGGCGTGTCTCTAGTGGCTCTAAGCGTTCCTTAGGCTGGATACCCTTCAAAAAAGGTGCAGCCGTTTGGAAGAATGGACAAGTTCGCTATGCGGGTCACTATTTCAAGGTATGGGATAGCTATGGACTCTCTCAATACGAATTTCGTTCAGGCTCATTCTCTCAGGATGCTAGAGGCCGCTGGTATTTCAACGTAGTAGTCGAAGTCGCTGGTATTGAAACTACAGCACAAGGACAAGTGGGCATTGATTTAGGTCTTAAAGATACGGCTACCTGTAGCAATGGCTTAAAGCTTGAATCCAAACAATTCTATCGAGAACTGGAATCTAAACTGGGTATAGCTCAAAGGGCTAATAAGAAGCAACGAGTCAAAGCGATTCATGCCAAGATTAAAAATCGTCGCCTAAACTCCATTCATCAATTCACGACCCAAGTTGTTAAAGATAACAGCTTAATCGTCATTGGCAATGTGAGCAGTTCTGCCTTAGCTAAAACTAAAATGGCAAAGTCTGTTTTAGATGCAGGCTGGTATATGCTCAAGACACAACTGAAATATAAAGCAAGTATGCGGTCAGGTGTGTGTTTAGAAGTCAATGAATCGTACACGACCCAAGCTTGTTCGAGTTGTGGCTGTATTAGTCCCAACAGTCCGAAAGGTAGAGCTGGCTTGCGAATAAGAGAATGGTCTTGCTCTGAGTGTGGGGCGCTGCATGATAGAGATGTCAATGCAGCTAAGAACATTCTCGCGCTCGGACATGAGCGTCTGGCAGCAGGAATCCCCGTCCTTTAGGTCGGGGAGGATGTCAATATGCAATAAAAAACCTACTAAAAAGTAGGTTTTTTAACCACACCAGTAAGGTGTGTATTGTCACCAGAGTACTTATGCTCTTTATAGGGTAGAATAAGTTAAACCCACACTATAGCTATCCACATCCGTTTCATAATTGGAGTCTGAGCCGACATTAAAGGTATGCTCCCACTCAGCCCGTAGGTGAACATTAGGACTCATACGAAATTGTGCTCCGACTCCCACCAGTGGGCTTTGACCATGGTCATTACTCGTCTCCGTAATGAACTTACTATTGGGAATAGTAGTGGTGGTGTCTGGTGTAGTGCGTTCGGAATCGCGTTTCCAAAAGGCTACCCCCGCCTTACCGAAACCCTCAAGTTGAGGCGTGATAGGCATATAACCCATCCCGGCTAAGTTAATACTACTGACTTCATTACGCATTGCGGCAGGATTACCATTTTGACTGCCGCTCATACTGGATTCGCCAAGTTCATTGTAGGAGATTTCCGCACCGAACATAGGGCTAAAACGAGCACCCGCCATGACCTTCCAGTTTAGATCGCCATTCGAGCAAGTCCCTGTAAAAAAGGGATCGTTACAAATATCGCCTTGTTTAGAGTAGCCCGCACTCACACCCGCATAAAGCTTAGAGCCATTACTAAAATCATTAATCGGATTACCATAACCAGCATTAGGATTCGAGCCTATAACCATCGGTAGAGGATTACGCACAACCCAATCGGCCTGTGCTAATGAAGCTAATGTGCTTAAGCAAAAAGCAGTCAATAGTCTAGAGTATTTCATAGAGATAGCCCTTTGTTATTATTTTTTATTGTTGAATTTTTAATGAATTAAATAATAAATTGCAAAAATTAACCAAGCGTTGAGGATAAACCGAAAAGTAGTTTATCCGCGCTGCTTGTTATGATTTAGAGTGATGACATAGAAACGCCAACACTTAATACATCAATATTACGGTCGCTGAGTTGTTCACTACCTACATCCGAATAGCGTTCCCATTCGGCACGCACCCCTAAATTGCCATTGAGCCTATAATCCGCACCAACGCCATAAAAAGTCGACTTACCATCCACTTCTTGGCTTTGATTATTGTGGGTTTCTTGGCTGTTCCACCAGAGCATACCTCCTTTACCATAGACGTGTAGATCATCGCCGACAGGTAGTGTTAGGACACCCGCTGCGGTATAGCCGCTGCGTTTAGCCTTGGTTGTAGTGCCATCGGATTGAGTACCTTGTTGCTCGCCAAACTTGACATAAGCACCATCGAGGAGCAAACCCTTTTGAACGGGCACGCCAACATACACTTTCCAAGTATTACTACTGGTATCACAATCTTCTAAACTGGAACAAAAGCCCTCTGCCGTGGCTGAGCCAATACTAGCACCCAGATAGTTAGCATTAGCGCGTGAGCCTGTGGCAGTTGCCTTAGAACTGGAGTTAGTCTGAAACAGCCCCATTAAACTATCAAGGGGAGAAGTAGTGCCAGCAGCAGAGGTGGGGTTAGACAACAACATTGCTGCGGGTATGACGACCCATGCAGCCCAGTGTTGATGTGTGGTTTTCATGTAATCAGTCCCTCTTAATTTTTATTCTATGGACATAAATATCTATCTCAGCATCTAAGACTATACAAGACGAACCAAGTTCCCGCCGCTTTTAGCCGCCAATCGGTTATTTAACATGCTGTTTGCATTCAGAATGATCGAGAATTGATCATTTTCGCCCCACTTATTTCATGAGGGTTCAGATGAGCCTTCTTGGTGCATAGAGAGTAGGCGGTAATGCCTGTTTTATTAGGCAAAGGCTCTATATACGGCAAAAATCTATTGGTTGGCATTTTTCTTGCTTGCATTAAGCATAAATACATTTATTGCCTACCCTAGGATTAATCCGTATGAGTTTTTTCAAAAAATTACCCCTTATTCTCGCTAGTACACTATTGCTGACTGTGGGCGCGGCCTCCATCGTAGCGGCAGATAAGCTGGATGATATCGAAAAGTTCGGCACACTTAAGGTAGCAGTGCCACAAGATTTCCCACCGTTTGGCTCAGTCGGAGCGGACTTGCAGCCACAAGGTTATGATATTGATATGGCGGGCTATTTAGCTGAGAAGCTCAAGGTAAAGCTGGAATTGGTGCCTGTGACTAGTGCTAACCGTATCCCTTATCTACAAACCGGAAAAGTAGATTTGGTCATTTCTAGTCTGGGTAAAAATCCAGAGCGGGAAAAGGCTATTGATTTTACCAAACCCTATGCCCCGTTCTTTCTTGGCGTATTCGGGCTGAAGGATATCAAGGTTGGTACGGCTGCGGAGCTAGCGGATAAAACCATTGGCGTCACTCGTGGTGCGGTGGAAGACATTGAACTCAGTAAACTGGCTCCTGCAAGTACCACTATCAAACGCTTCGAGGACAATAATACGACGCTTTCTGCTTTTCTATCGGGTCAGGTTGATTTGATTGCTACGGGTAATCAGATTGTGGCGGCTATTGCCGAGCGTAACCCTGAGCGTATGCCGGAAACCAAATTTTTGCTGAAAAACTCTCCCTGTTATATCGGTGTATTGAAGGGTGAAGCCCGCCTGACCGATAAGGTGAATGAGTTGATTAAGGAAGCTCAGACCGAGGGTAAATTAGAGTCATTATCTCAACAATGGCTGAAAGCTTCTTATCCGGCTGATCTGGTCTCTATGTGAAATGACTGGTTCAACTAGGTCAGAGCAGGATTTTATGCTCTGACTGACCCCGACTGATCCCTATCTGGCTACAGAAAATGAGTTATGAACTGAATTTTAGTGCTTTGTTGGAGTATCAGGATATTCTAGTAGCAGGGCTGTGGATGACGGTTAAACTCACGGTCATCACAACTCTCCTCGGTATTCTGCTAGGTATTCTTGGTGCTGCTGCTCGCAGGCATCGCAATCCACTGTTGCAGTATGGTGCTAAAGCCTATGTCGAGCTGATTCGCAATACGCCCTTTATTGTGCAGCTTTTTTTCATCTTTTTTGGTTTGCCTGCTATTGGCATTAAGCTGAATGAGATTGAGGCGGGTATGCTGGCGCTAACCATTAATCTAGGAGCCTACCTCACTGAAATCATTCGTGCCGGCATCGATGGTACACCTAAAGGGCAGGTTGAAGCGGCTCGTACCCTAGGGCTATCAAATCGCCAAATTTTCACCCGTATTATTCTGCCTCCCGCCTTTCAACGGGTGTATAGCTCGATTGTGAGTCAGTGCATTATTGTAATGTTGGGTTCTGCGGTGTTGTCGCAAATCTCAGTGCAGGAGTTAACTTTTGCGGCTAATTTCATTCAGTCACGTAACTTTCTCAGCATTGAATCCTATCTAGTGGCTGCGTTGCTCTACCTCATGTTGGCGTTTTTGATGCGCTTCATTTTTAACCGTATGGGCGCTTGGGCTTTTTCCCGTAAGGAGAAGCATGTATGAATACATTTTCCGATTGGGATATCTTGCGTAATCTATTGCTAGCCACCCGCTGGACTATTTTGTTATCCCTGATTGCCTTTAGCGGAGGGGCTATTGTGGGTCTACTGCTAACCTTTATGCGTATCAGCCGCCGTCCGGTATGGGTCTGGTTTACCAAAATCTATATTGAACTGTTTCAGGGTACGCCCTTACTGATGCAATTATTTATTGCCTTTTTTGGTCTTGCGTTGTTGGGTATTGATGTGTCGGCTTGGACAGCGGCGGCATTAGCTCTCACCCTGTTTGCCAGTTCATTTTTAAGCGATATCTGGCGCGGTTGTATTGAGTCACTGCCTAAGGGACAGTGGGAGGCTTCTCGTTGTCTTGGGCTAAATTATTTTCAGACCATGCGCTACATCATCCTACCGCAGGCATTACGGACTGCTATTCCTCCCACCGTTGGCTTTTCGGTTCAGATTGTTAAGGGGACGGCTTTGGCATCTATTATCGGATTTGTTGAGCTGACCAAGGCAGGTACTATGCTGAATAATGCCACCTTCGAGCCGTTCAAAGTATTCGCTATGGTCGCTATGATCTATTTCCTGCTGTGTTATCCACTCTCGCGAGCCAGCCAGTATCTTGAGGAGAAATTAAATGTCACTCGTCAGCATCAATGATGTACATAAGTATTTTGGAAAGCTGCATGTTCTGAAGGGTATCGACCTAGACATTAATGCCGGCGAAGTGATCTCCATTATCGGTCGCAGTGGTTCGGGTAAAAGTACTTTGCTACGTTGTATGAATGGTTTGGAAAGCTATGAGCAGGGAACCATCATGCTGGATGGCTTGCGGGTGAGCAATGATGAGGCGCAGGTACGCAAACTGAGCCAAAGTGTTGGTATGGTGTTCCAAAGTTTTAATCTGTTCCCGCACCTGACGGTGGGTGAAAACATTATGTTAGCACCGCAGTTGAGCCGCAAGATAGAGAAAGCCGAGGCCAAAGCTTTAGCCATAGAAATGCTGGGGAAAGTGGGGCTGCTGGATAAATTCGGTCAGTATCCAGAGAAACTCTCAGGCGGACAGCAGCAGCGGGTGGCGATTGCTCGCTCTTTGGCTATGAAACCGAAAGTGCTGTTGTGTGATGAAATTACCTCTGCATTAGACCCTGAGCTGGTGGGTGAGGTATTAAAAGTGCTGGAGCAGCTCGCCGCAGAAGGTATGACCCTGATTCTGGTTACGCATGAAATGGGGTTTGCCCGTGATGTAGGAGATCGAATTGTGTTCATGCATCAAGGCAAAGTACATGAAACGGGCAATGCCAAAGAGGTGCTGGCT
This sequence comes from Thiofilum flexile DSM 14609, assembly GCF_000380185.1. GTDB lineage: Bacteria > Pseudomonadota > Gammaproteobacteria > Thiotrichales > Thiotrichaceae > Thiofilum > Thiofilum flexile. Next base: position 12,712 of record NZ_KB904759.1, on the reverse strand, counting down.
AATCCGCAAACCCCAGAACTGCAGCAGTTTATGGGGGCAGTACTATAGGGATAATCGTCCAATAGTATTGAAAAAAGGCAAAGCACAGAAAAATCCGCTGCCTGTGGTGGCGGATATGGCTCTGCCTGTGATAAGGGCAGTGAGCTGCTATGTATCTGAATTAAGCTGCACTGACTGGCTCAAAACTAAGTCGAAGTGATGAGTTCGGAGCTTAGATGGATACAGGTTTAACTCTGCCCCATTTGATCTAACACGTTCATGGTTTCTTTGACCGAAGCGGCTGATTTATGTACTAGCTCCATTTCGGCATCATTAAGCTGGAGTTGAATCACGCGTTCTACCCCATTGCGTCCTAGTATAACGGGCACACCGAAATAGATATTGCTCAGGCCATATTCGCCTTCAAGCCATGCACTGGTGGGTACGATTTTGCGTGAACCACGTAGGATGGTTTCTACCATGTAGGCCGCTGCAGCCCCTGGGGCATACCAAGCGGAAGTACCCATTAGATTAACGATCTCGGCTCCACCATGAATAGTGCGTTGCACAATCGCTTCAATACGTTCAGCACTCATAAGTTCAGTCAAAGGAATACCGCTGATAGTAGTATAACGGGGTAGTGGCACCATGCTGTCGCCATGTCCACCCATTAGTGTGGCGGAAATTTCCTTAGGAGAAACATTCATTTCCATAGCAATGAAAGACTTAAAACGAGCAGTATCAAGCACCCCAGCCATACCAAATACTTGATTGGAAGGTTTATGAGCCGCTAGATAGGCCGCGTAAGTCATAACATCTAGTGGATTCGACACCACAATAATCTTGGCATCAGGCGAATAACGGATGATTTCACGCGTGACTTCTTGCACGATAACCGCATTCGTGGTGATGAGATCATCGCGGCTCATGCCGGGCTTGCGTGGCAGACCGGAGGTAATGACCACCACTTCTGAACCACGGGTTTTTTCATAGTCACCCGTGTAACCGTTGATACGGGTGTCATATAGCTGGACGGCAGAGGTCTGCCACATATCCAGCGCTTTGCCTTCCGCCACGCCCGGTTTAATATCGATCATAACGAGGTCTGAAGCGACTTCACGATTAGCCAGCGCTCTGGCACAGGTAGCACCGACATTACCGGCGCCGACAATAGTTACTTTCATTTGCTTTGGGATGCTCTGGTGGTGAAATATCGAATTCTAACCTGAATATCTGATCCAAGTAAAAAATGAGGCTATCTTCTAGTAGACATCATGAAGGTGATTCAATAAGTTACCTATCCTATTCAAGACAGCCTTAAAGCAAGAGGAGTACCTGATGATGTTTAGGCTCACGGTGGATGATGAAATCAGTCTGTATCTTATCAGTGAAACATTCGTAGCTCGGTATGTGGAGCTGGTTGCTGCCGATGAGTCATACTTGGCTCAATGGATGGAATGGCCTCGGCATTGTAAGACGGAAGAGGAATTTAAGCAGTTTGTGAAGAGTTCTTTGCATCACTATGCGGAGGGTCAGAGCATGACGTGTGCTATTGCCTATTATGATGAAGTTGTGGGCAATGTAGGTTTCAATACTATCAATCATACTTTGAAAGTTGCTGAAATAGGTTACTGGCTGGGGCAACAATACCAAGGCAAAGGGATAGTGACACGAGCCTGTCGCTATCTCATTGATTATGCGTTTAAGGTGCTGGAGCTAGAAAAAGTACAGATTTCAGCCGCAGAAGATAATCTACCGAGTCGAGCAGTCTGTGAGCGTCTTGGTATGCAGCTGGAAGGTATCATCACTAACCGTGAAAAGGTCGGTAATAGAATTCTCAATCATGCTATTTACGGTATTCATAAAAACAAATAGCCCGCGCCACTATAAAATTTTACGAGCTAACGCTTAATCATTGCCATAATTCTTATACCAAGAGATTTTTACTCAAACAGGAGATATACCATGCTTATGACCACTACCTCTGTGATCGAGGGTAAACGTATTAGCAAGTATTGCGGCATTGTCGCAGGTGAAACCATTCTGGGAGCCAATTTATTTAAGGATCTATTCGCGGGGATTCGAGATATTGTCGGCGGACGCTCCGCTACCTATGAGCGGGAGCTGCAAAAGGCGCGTGATATTGCCATGGAAGAGCTGCAACAGCGTGCTAAGGACATGGGAGCCAATGCCATTATTGGGATTGATATTGACTATGAAGTATTGGGGCAGGGGAATGGCATGCTCATGGTAGCAGCGAGTGGTACAGCCGTGGTGGTAGAGCCGATTTAGGGGGTAAATAGCCTGAAATTTTCCGACTAATCGGGTAAAAAAGGGATTAATCAGTATTGCTTTCCGACGAATGGATTACTGGTGGGGATAGGAGGCGGGTTGTAACGCCTCTAGGTCTGCTTATTTAGACTACACTGACAGAGTCAGACCTGAATAGAGGCTGAATTTACATCCCAATATAAAAAGGAATTTTGATTATGGATATCAATGGAGCCAGTAGATCCAATCGGATGGATCAGGCTACCTCTACCCGAAATCCCCTCACTACCGCACCCCCTTCTAGTATAGATAGCAGTGCCTTTGATAGGGCTATGAATATCGCAGAGGAGATTAATGGCATAGGTGATGATCAGAGTAGTGCTAGCACTAAACTAACCGATGTAATACCTGTAGATGCGTGGCAACAACTGATTCAGTTAATGCAGCAGCTTTTGCAGATAGTACCCTGGGGTAATATGGGGGGTGGTGGAAACACCCGTGGGGGTAGTACTACAGGGCCAAATGGGAGCGTTATTCCAATAAGAGGCTCAGGCGTAGGGGGAAGTGCCGGTCAGAATGAGCTAATCCCCCGGCCAACCGAATATATTAAGTTACTGAGTTTGGGTGATAAACCTGTCACAGTGGGAGGGGATGGTACGAGTTCGGCTGAAGAGGTCGCCGCCACCGCTAATCAAATTCAATACCTGTACGATAATAGCCCAACCTTTAAAAGCATGATCGACAACTCATCCGATCCCGCGTTTGAGGTCTCAGTAGGACGACGCCCAGACAATACTAGCTGGGGCAATACCGATGGACGGGTATTCATGAATATTAATAATGTGAATCCCGGTAATAGTGACAACTTCCAGTCCCTCATGGGACATGAGTTTGCTCATGCGTCCATTGATGTATTGCATGGTAGTCGTATGGAACAACTTCAGAGCGCTGTAGCACAGGAAGCCTAATTCTAAAGGGACAGACTTCGAGGGCTAGCGCTATACATTAGGGCGATTGAGGATAGTGAGGGATATCCTGATTCAAGCAAGTCCACGGTTGAGCACTAGCCGTCCAAATATCCAGCATCGGTTGAAACTCCACCGTATTATCCAAAGTAGTAAAGCGTACCGAGATGAACTGAGGATTGTTCTCTCCGCGTGTAAAGAGTGGTGTTCCGCATTCCGCGCAAAAACTACGGGTCACGGTACTTCCATTATCGGTACGGACTGAGAAGGTCTTAGGTGTGCCGGTAATGTGAAGGTCTGATTCCGTGACAATAAAACCAGAGGCAAAGGGCGCTCCACTAGAGCGCTGGCAATCAAGGCAGTGACAATTGAGCATCGCAATAGGGGCTTGTGAGCACTCGTAACGAATTGCTCCACAGACACAACCACCTGTAACAGGGAGAGTAGTCATAAATTTCCTTAGATGAAAGTACTTAGGCCAGTAGCGCTAAAACGAGGGCAATCATGCCCGGAAGTGCTTGAACATATAGAATCTTGCGGCTGGCAGTGACAGCACCATAAATACCCGCGACTACCACGCAGACTAAACAAAATAGGATAAGCTCTTGTCCCGCAGCACCGCGTAGTATGCCCCATATCAGCCCCGCCGCTAGAAAGCCATTATAAAGTCCCTGATTAGCAGCAAGCACTTTGGAGGCGCTGGCAAATTCTGCACTAGTTCCAAAAGCCTGACGACCTTTCGGGGTATCCCATAGAAACATTTCTAAAACCAAGATATACACATGAATAGCAGCAACAAAGAGAACAGCAAGGATGGCAAGAATCTGCATAGTTGAACTTCGCTTAGTGGTGTTTAAGGTTAAAATAACTTATGGCTTGTTAGACATAAGAATCTAGTTTGACGAAATCGTGTTACAGCATTATAAGGAGAACGCTGTTGGGATGAAATCATTAAACAAGGCCAGAAGGATTTTGGGTCAATATGTCACTCTATCTGTTTGCACCGCTTATCTACCTATTGATTGGCTTCGGTTTAGGCCGTACCCGCTTTGAAATTAAGGGCAGAGCCTCTGCCTTATTGACTAAGTGGGTCATTCCCTTGGTGCTTATTTATAATATCGCCACTCACCAGCCCGGTGTGTTTGTGATCATGTTGGGTATGGTGGTCATGGTGGCGATCATGCTGTTGTTAAGCAGGGCTTTTACGCCTGATCCGGTGCAAAATCTGTGTTTTTGCTACTTGAATATTGGCTGGTTGGGGCTGCCAGTGGCTAGTACTTTGTTTGGTGATGGGGCAGCAATGGTGATTATTGCAGCCTATGTTGGGAGTTCGCTATGGGGTAATTCAGTCGGGGTGGGGCTGATGGCACAGGGTCAAAATCTGAAATCCCGCCTACTTCAGACCTTGAAAGCACCTCCCGTTTGGGCTTTGATCGTGGGACTTGCTTGTATTCCGTTTGCCACACAGATTGAGCACTATGCTCGTCCTGTCTATGAGGTGCTAAAGTTCCTGATGGTTTTTCTCGGTATGGCGATTCTAGGTATTTGGCTATCAGAGACTCCCTTGAAAATAGCCGACTTTAAATTGGCCTTGCAGCCATTTTTTGCACGTTTGGTGACGGTATCGGTATTGGTCAGTATTTTTATTGCAATCTGCCAATACTATGATATTGCGCTGGTTATTGAAAACAAACCCACACTATATATGATTGCACTATTGCCACCTGCTGCCAATATTGTGGTGCTGGAAACGCATTATATGAAAACAGGGCGCTCTGCTAGCATGATTGCCAGTGGTACTTTCCTTAGCATTATAGCGATTGCCCTGTATGTGGGAGTGGTTTTGTGGCTACGTTTGTGAGTTTTAGCTCCCAGTTCTTTGGGTCTTTTGTCGGCAAACAGAATCTATCCCATAAATGGTAATACACCCTGCGGCATACATCAGAATATCAACCCAACTGAAACTAGTGCCCAGAATAACACGCGCCCAACCGCTTAGCTGTAGGATATCCGCTAGCTGAAACCACTGCGCTAGCTCAATCACACAAGAGAACACAAAAACCCCTATTGCCAGTCGTCTAGGATTCACATCCCAGAAAGCCTGAATGGTGCAATACACCAATATGACGACCAGAAAGTCGCCGAAATAGGCGCGGATAAAATGGAAGTGATTGAGTCGAGTAGCAATGATAGCTTCAACGACAAACAGGACAATAGCGGCACCTAACATAGGCCAAGATAAACGCATAAGAATAACTCTTTGGTCGGATACGGGTAGGGCTGGATAGTAGCAAAAGTACCATACCTCAGACATGCTGAAATGAGTCAATCGCTGCTACGATTTTGGCGCTACCATAATACTGATCTGTTTCCTCAAGAGTCGGGTGGTTCTTGCTGGTCTGGAGCGCTTCCCGTATCTTCGGGTAGAAGGGACTATGATTACACGGGTCTTGATAACTTAATGATGAATGAGAGCCTAGTATGCTGCGACTATTTAAACTAGATGGTGGATTTATTCGAGAAATCAAAGTTGATAAAAGCCAATTAAACCATCAGCTCCAAGAGGCACAATGGATTGATATTTGTGAGGCAGAGGAAGATGAGTACTCGCTATTAGAGAAGATGCTCCATACCGATCTGCCCGAATTTGATGATGTAGAAGAGATCGAGTCCTCTGCTCGCTGCTTTGTGGATCAGGCTGGCATTCATGTGCATTCCTTATTTATGTATCAAGAAGAAAACCGCTATAGCACGGTATCGGTCGCCTTTATTTTGCAAAGCGAGCGCTTGATCACGATTCGGGATGAAAAGTTAGCCGATTTTAGATTATTCCGTTTACGAGCCAGACGCGGGCAAGTGAAATGTGAGCATGTCGCTGATTTATTAGTAACTTTATTAGAGCAAAAAGTCGAAAATCACGCGGACTATTTAGAGGATATTCATCATAAGCTCGAAGATGTTGGGCATTCTGTTCTGGAGGAGGAAGAGTCTGAACTCGAAGAGGCTATTAGTGATCTGGCGAAGCTAGAAGATCGTAATGGTAAAATTCGCTTATGTCTAATGGATACTCAGCGCGGGATTTCTTTCCTATTGCGCCATTTACGCAGTTATCAAGATTCACATGAGACGCTACGCGAAGTTATGCGCGATATTGAGGGCTTAATGTCACATACGGCGTTTTTATTCGACAAAATTAACTTCCTAATGAGTTCCACCCAAGGCTTTATCAATATTAAACAAAATCAGATTATTAAGATTTTCTCGATTGCGGCAGTGGTGTTCTTACCGCCCACCTTGGTGGCGAGTATCTATGGGATGAACTTTAAACATATGCCGGAGTTGGAGTGGTTATTAGGTTACCCTTGGGCATTGGGATTAATGGTTTTGGCAGGGGTTGCGCCTTATCTGTTCTTTAAACATAAGGGTTGGCTCTAAATTTAAAGGAGTAGAGGATGCGTTTATTGCTAGTCGAAGATGATCCCATGATCGGCGAAGGCTTAGAAGAGAGCTTACGCAATGAAAATTATGCGGTGGATTGGGTCAGAGATGGGCATAGTGCGGAGCTGGCTTTATTACAAGACTATGATCTGGTGGTATTAGATTTGGGCTTGCCGAAAAAAAAGGGTGAGCAGGTATTACTGGATTATCGCAAACGTCAGGGACAAGCAGCGGTGTTGATTCTAACCGCTCGCGACTTAGTCACGGATCGCGTGAAAGTATTAGATAGTGGTGCGGATGACTATATGGTTAAACCTTTTGATTTAGATGAGTTACTAGCTCGTATTCGTGCCTTATTGCGGCGTAAATCGGGGCGCACTCAGGCTGAACTGTCTGCGCGGGGTTTAGTATTAAATCCTGCTACGCATGAGGCTTATTTTCACGGGGAGCTATTACACCTATCCGCGCGTGAGTTTGGGGTATTACAAGTTTTGTTGGAAGTGCAGGGACAAGTGGTTTCTAAGACAAAATTAGAAGATAAGATTTATGGCTGGAATGAGGAAGTGGAGAGTAATACGGTAGAGGTTTATATTCATCTATTACGTAAAAAACTCGGCACTGATTTTATTAAAAATGTGCGGGGTGTGGGTTATAAAATTACGGCTGAGCGATGAGACGTAGTATTCAGTGGCAGCTTATTATTAGCCTCAGTTTAGGACTATTAAGTGCTGCAGGTTTGGCAGGCTGGGGGATTTATGCGGCTTCTCATCAAGAGGCGAATAAGTTATTTGATTATTATCTGCATCAAGCGGCTCTATTTACACCCTATCATTTGGATGAGGATGCAGAGTATTCAGATAAAGAATTATTAGGCGATGATATTTTTGTTGAGGTATGGAATCCAGAGGGAGAGTTAATTTACTCCTCGAATAGTGCTTTTAATATGCCGCGCTACACTAAATTAGGGTTTCAAAATGTCCAATTAGCGGGTGAGGAATGGCGTATCTATACCACTTCACGGCGCGGGCATTATGTGCAAGTCGCTCAACCCGAAACCAAGCGCGATTTACTCGCTAAAAATTTAGCGCTCCGATCCTTAACCCCTTTTATGCTGCTGATCCCTTTATTATTAATCCTAACAGGCTGGATTGTGAGGCGTAATTTTATGCCCTTAAAGCAAATGACGGCAGCCATTACCCAACGCAGTTCCACGGATTTAACCCCCATTTCTCTTCAAGACCAGCCTCAAGAATTAGCCCTTATTACCCAAGCGTTAAATGACCTCTTAGCCCGACTAGAGCACACGCTTAAAGCCCAACATACCTTTATTGCCGATGCCTCTCATGAACTACGCTCACCGCTCACTGCATTAAAATTACAAATCCAACTAGCCGAGCGGGCTAAAAACGAGCCACAACGCCTACAAGCGATTCAAAAGCTGCGCGAGCGTATTGAGCGTGCGATTTACTTGGTCGAGCAGCTCTTAACCTTGGCACGCCATGATATGCCAACGGTAGAGCTGGAGTGGATACAACTCAATGAGTTAGTAACCTATCTCACCGAGGACTATCAAACCATAGCGCAAAACCATGAGTTAGCGTTGAAGCTAGAACTGCCGGAGCAGACTTTGACGGTATTAGCGAATGAGTCATCTTTGGCTATTTTATTAAAGAATTTATTAGATAATGCCATTAAGTACACCCCAGCCGGTGGGAGCATACATGTTGGTCTAGGCGTGACGCCTGTGCATATGGAGTTATGGGTTGAGGATACGGGAATTGGTATTCCTGAAGAGGAGCAGGCGCATGTGTTTGAGCGCTTTTATCGTGCCTCTAACCATCAAGAACAGGGCACGGGGCTAGGGTTAGCGATTGTACACAATATCGCTCAGCAGCTAGAGGCTAAGGTGCTGCTGATGACGCCCACGTCGGGCAAAGGCTTAATGGTCAAGGTTCAGTTTCCACATTTATTAGCACCTTTATCGTTTGATTAATTTTTTAATTCTTTTAAGTCGTTTTTAATTTTCGGCTTGCTAACCTAGCGTCAACGATTAGGGGTAAGCAAATAACTAGTCGCTTTAAGACAAATAATGAGTAAAGATTTAAGGAATTGATTATGCGTATGAAATATTCAGTATTAATTTTAGCATTAGCAGCTAGTTTAGGCATAGGAGCTGTTCAAGCTGCAACGGCTACTCCGGCTAAACCTACCGCAGTAGCCTCAGCGACTAAAGCTAAAGCCGCTACCGTAAAGAAAAGTCATGCTAAGAAAACACATGCTATGAAGAAAAATACGGTTAAAACTCAAAAGCTAGTTAAAAAAGCAAAAGCAACCCCTAAAAAACCCGTACAACATAAAAAAGTAATGCCTAAAGTATCGTAAGTTTTTCGAGCCATTCACTGATCTATTGTTAGAGTTGATTTGTTTCTCCACTTATGGAAGCTTTTAGGCTTCAAGGACGAAGCCTTGGGTAATAGTTAGAGTAGTTACTATTACCCTCATCTTTAAAGTGCTTCATTCCTCGTTTAAGTCTGCCAACCGGACTATTGGCAGACTTCCTTTCTCCATGACATGATGTTAAGTTTATTGACAGCTTTGGAGTCTTTCATGTCACATACTCCCCCCAATGCCACGTTTAAATCCATTAATATTGCCGTATTAACGGTGTCCGATACCCGTACTGAAGACAATGATACGTCAGGCCACGTGCTGTGTGAGCGTATTAAAGCCGCAGGCCATCAGGTCGCCGCTAAGCACATTTCACCCGATAATATTTATGCGATTCGTGCCATTGTGTCGCAATGGATTGTGGACGCCGATATTCATGCCGTGATTACCACTGGAGGTACGGGTCTAACGGGACGTGATGTCACACCCGAAGCCATGAAAGTGTTATATGACAAAGAGATTGAGGGCTTCGGCGAACTGTTCCGCCAGATTTCTTATAACTTGATCAAGACTTCAAGCTTGCAGTCACGCGCGATTGCGGGATTGGCAAATGGTACGGTCTTGTTTAGTTTACCCGGCTCACCCGGCGCGTGTAAGGATGGCTGGGATCATATCATCGTGCATCAACTCGATAGCCGCCATAAGCCCTGCAATTTAGTCGAGTTAATGCCACGGTTTTTAGAGGTGTGAAGAAGTTTTAGTACTTTGAAACATCCGTTGATATTGCATAGTTAATTTGATTTAATCAACTTAATTATGAATTTTTAACGATTTTATCCATGCCTAATCCAGAGCAGCAAATCAAGGCGTTTGGTAATATTCCCATACTGCACCCCACTCTAATAGCGGTATTAAGAGATTACAAAACGCCTAATAACAAAATTTTCCGTTGGGTTGAAGAAGGTGTGTTGCTGCCTGTTAAGCGAGGGATGTATGTGGTATCGCCAACGCTTACAGGTAAGCCGGTCGAGCGTTTGCTGATTGCAAATCAGCTCTATGGGCCATCGTGTGTGTCGCTAGATTATGCCTTGTGGTATTACGGTTTGATTCCAGAGCAGGTGATGGAAGTGACCTCAGTCACGCCCCGACGTAGCCAAGTGCAGGAAACGGGTATGGGACGTTTTTCCTACCAGCATCTACCTGAAGGGTTGTTTCCACTAGGTTTGGAGTCGGTTGCAGTAACGGGCGGGGGATATGCTTTGCTAGCGTCTCCTGCTAAGGCTTTATGTGATCGTTTGGTACTGACCCGTCAATTACGTATCCATTCTATCCAAGCCATGCAGCGTTTTTTGCTAGATGATTTGCGTTTGGATGCAGATGAGGCAAACCTGATTGATCTAGAAGTTATCGCAGCCTATCAGCAGTCTGGTCATAAAGCTGAATTACTAGGGCATTTGTACGGAGCAATCAAACAATGGCAGTAAATTTGTTGGATCAAATGTTGAGCCGTTATCCATTGAGCAATGCTGAGTTGCAGGAACAAGCATTGCGCGAAGTGATGCAGGAAATCGCTCTAGCTGGTTTATACCGTGCAGGCTTTTTTGAAAAAGCAGCTTTTTATGGTGGTACTTGTTTGCGAATTTTTCATGGACTACCTCGCTTTTCCGAAGATCTGGATTTTTCCCTCTTACAAGCCGATGCTGATTTTTCCCTACAGCCGTATTTCAAGGCAATGGTTACTGAGTTCGAGGCCTTAGGGCTGCAAGTGGAAATCACCGCTAAGCAAAAAACCATGCATAGCCAGATTGAGTCGGCTTTTCTGAAAAACACGACTCAGATTTTCAGTCTGAATATTCAGGGCAGTCGCAAAATCAAAATTAAGTTTGAAGTGGATACCTTGCCACCCTTAGGGTTTGATACCGAGGAAAGGCTGTTGCTGCAACCCTTTTCATTTTATGTCAAGTGTTTTGCCCTACCAGATTTGTTTGCGGGCAAGCTGCATGCGCTACTATTTCGCCAATGGAAGAATCGGGTCAAGGGGCGTGATTGGTTTGATTTTGAGTGGTATGTGCGTCATGGTATTGCTCCTAACCTGACACATTTTGCTAGGCGAGCTGTTGAGAGTGGGGATATTCAACAGGAAATACTATCAAAAGCTGAGCTACAAACATTATTACGTCAGCGTATTGAAGAGGTCGATTTTGCGGCTGCTCGACAAGATGTGGTGAAGTTTATTTCTGATGCAAGCACACTGGATATTTGGTCGCAACGTTACTTTTTGCTATTGGTGGAAAAGCTGCCATGATCATGGCAATTGAGAGATTCATAACGTTGGAGTGTTGTCCGTTGTGATGTTTTCAGGTATTAGATGATAGTCTGGAAGGATGAAAATAGGGGAATTTTTAATGAGTAAAGCAATTGAGAATCTACAAGCTGCCATGCAACGCGCTATGGCCAATCGACCTAAGGTGGGTGGGTTTCCCCATCTGGCTGAAGCACTGCGTAGTGCTGGAGTGACGCGCAATCTCTGGTCGTTGCCTTCCTGTCAAAGTGTGTATGTGACTACACTAGGCTCAGTCGTGATGCAGGGGGAGGCACTCGTGAGTGGTATGGCAGAGGTGCCACGTTTTGACCGTGCTGCACTGATTACCGCCTTACGCACAGATCAGGCGGGGAATAGTACCTTTCCTGAATTCCTAATGGCTACGTGGAAAGCTGGTGTCGTGAGCTACGATGTGGATTTTGAGGCTAGAACCGTTACTTATTACGGTGTGGAGGATGAGAGCTATACTGAGTCTTATCCGGCTGTGTGAAATAGAGGATACATAAATGACGGCGCGTAAGAAACTTCCCATTGGTATTCAGACCTTTCGTGAAATTCGTGAGGATAATCATTACTATGTGGATAAAACTGCATTAGCGCTCTCTTTAATTCAGACAGGGAAACATTACTTTCTTTCCCGTCCGCGCCGCTTTGGTAAAAGCTTATTTCTAGATACCCTGAAAGAGTTATTTGAGGGTAATGAGTCGCTATTTCGTGGTTTAGCTGTTCATGATCAGTGGGATTGGTCTATAAAATATCCTGTTTTTCGTTTTAGTTTTGGTAGTGGCAATTTTGCAGAGGCAGATTATTTACCGAAAAGCCTTGCGGATCAATTGACTGTATTCGAGCAAAACTGGGGTATCACTAACTCCTTTGAGACACCATCAGGGCGACTTAATGCACTCATTCAACATGCTGAGCAGCAAACAGGTCAGTCGGTTATCATTTTGATTGATGAGTATGATAAGCCTATTTTAGATGCACTAGAAGATCGAGCAGTAGCTCAGGTGAATCGGGATTTTTTACGTGGATTTTATAGTACGATTAAAGATTACGATGCTAAAATCAAGTTTAGTTTCCTCACTGGTGTCAGTAAGTTCTCTAAAGTGAGTCTTTTTTCAGGCTTAAATAATCTCAAAGATATTACTCTTGATAAGCGCTACAGTACGCTATGTGGCTACACCGACTATGATATAGATACCGTATTTGCTGCTGAATTGATGGACTTAGATCGAGACAGTATTCGTTACTGGTATAATGGTTATAATTGGTTAGGGGAGGGGGCCTATAATCCTTTTGATGTCCTTAATCTATTTGATCGTCGTGAGTTTAAAAACTACTGGTTTGA
>NZ_KB904758.1 GCF_000380185.1 Thiofilum flexile DSM 14609 | reverse complement strand
CTGGTGTTAGTAAGTTCTCTAAAGTGAGTCTTTTTTCAGGCTTAAATAATCTCAAAGATATTACTCTTGATAAGCGCTACAGTACGCTATGTGGCTACACCGACTATGATATAGATACCGTATTTGCTGCTGAATTGATGGACTTAGATCGAGACAGTATTCGTTACTGGTATAATGGTTATAATTGGTTAGGGGAGGGGGTCTATAATCCTTTTGATGTCCTTAATCTATTTGATCGTCGTGAGTTTAAAAACTACTGGTTTGAGACTGGAACCCCCACTTTCCTGATTCGCCACTTAGCCAATAATCAATTTTTCACCCCTAATCTAGAGCAATTACAATCTGATGAGGCTTTATTATCGGCCTTTGATATTGATCATATTAGCAATGAGGCTTTGTTATTTCAGACCGGCTATTTAACTATCCATCAGGTAGAGCAACCTATGTTAGGGTATTGGTTTTATACCTTAGGCTACCCTAATCATGAAGTAAAAAGCAGCCTAAATACGAGTTTATTAAGTGCCTATGGTGTGAATGAAAGTCTGGCTCTGCGTAACCGCATTCAGCTCATTAAAATCTTACAACGTAATGCAGTAGAAGAATTACAAGGGTTATTTCATGCCTTTTTTTCCAGTATTCCGCATCAATGGTATGACAGTAGCCGTGGGGTATTAGCGCAGTATGAAGGGTATTATGCCTCCATCTTTTACTCGCATTTTGCGGCATTAGGCATTGATACTATTGTAGAGGATAGTTCTAGTTTAGGACGCTTAGATATGGCAGTGAAATTTAATGGACGTATTTATTTATTTGAATTTAAAGTGATTGAGCATAGTCATGAGGGCGAAGCACTAAGGCAAATCCATGACAAACGCTATGCAGATAAATATCGAGCCTTAAATCAGCCTTTATATTTAATTGGGGTGGAGTTTAGTAAAGTAACCCGTAATATTGTAGGTTTTGCGATTGAACAGGGATAAGTGTCTATTAAAGCAGCCTCATTTGTGATGACTGCTCTAAAGTATATTGCAGGCTATTTAGCGATACTTTTGCAAGTATATTTTTTCAAAGCCACGTTTAGCCCAATGTAACGCTCGACAATAGGGCAATACGGTACTCCCTGATTCAGTGCGTCTAACTAGCATACCTTTTTCATTTGAGTCGACAATACACATCAGTTCAACTTTAAAAGTATGGTTAGCAGGTGTGCCTTTGAATTCAGCCAGTAAATTTTTAGCCGCAGCTTCGGCTTGTAAATCTGCCATGTGAGCTTGTTTAGGCATCCAATCCGGCCCCGGAAAACTACCCGAATCCCCCGCTACATAAACCTTATCAAAGCCTGCCACTTTACAATGCTTATCCGCTTGTATTAATCCACCGGCTGAGCGTGGTAATTCACTATTATTAAACCATGAGTTACCTGTGATACCCGGCATAAATAAAATTAAATCAGCGGCAAATTCGCCGCCTTCGGTTTTAACCTTATTGGCCTCAAAGCCCTGCATTTTATGCCCTAAATGACGTTCTATTCCGCGCTTATCCATTTCAGCTAGTAGACTCTCGACCGCTTTCTCGCCTAAACGATTACCCGGCTTTTCAGCGGGGCTGAAAAAGACTAATTTGAAGGCATCACGGCGGCCTTGCTGACGGAGTAAGGTATCAATCCCAAATAAGAATTCAAACATAGGGCCGCCGCGCATAGCGGTAGGCTCATTCGGATTACCCGCAAAGCCAATGGCAATAGTGCCACCTTGTAGTGCTTTTAGGCGGTCGCGGATTTGCTCGGCGACCTCCACTCCTTCACAAGGTGTCAGTGCGTGCTCAATGCCGGGGAGTTTTTTAATAAATTGCCCACCAGAGGCTATAATTACCCCATCGCTAGTCACGGTGCCTTGATCGGTTTCGATGGTACGCCCATTGTCTTTTAAGCCCGTCACTTTAGCGGCCTTAAAATTGACATTCATACGGGTTAAAAAGTTAGCCAGTGGAATAATGACATCTTCACGGGTACGTAAGCCACTAGGAATCCAAATAGTACTAGGCAAATAGTGTAATTCAGCTTTCGGAGAGATTAATGTGATATCAATCGCTTTATCCAGTTTACGCAGGGTTCGGATGGCTGTTAAGCCCGCAAACCCGGCACCAATCACAGCAATATGAGTCATATGGCTACCTTAAAAATAGTGTAAATGCTAAAGGGTTATGCAGTGTGGTCTGGTTAAAGTCAAGTATAGTAACTGAGGAGTAGCTTAATAGAGTATCGATAGGGATTAGTTAAAACACAATACCTTGTGGTTAAAGGGCAATCATTTGGCTTATAGTTTAGGCCGTTATTATTATCGGAGTTTATTATGGCAAATACAGCGCCAGAACAGGCTGGGGGTTTCGCTAGTCAACATTTATCCATGATCTTCAAATACATTGGCATTAGCTTTGTAGCAGGTGCCGTGAGTCATGGTGTATTTTCGGGGTCACGTTCTTTACTGACTGCGGGCGTTGGCGTAATCATGTTTATGATTGGGCAGTTGATTGAATATCGCCGTACAGGCGACGGAAATGGCATATGGCAATCGTTATTAATCGGTGCAGTATTAGCCATTGGTATGGGCTTCTTCACTGGCAGTTTGCAACATTTCCCGGACTCTCCTGATCGGAGTTTGTGGGTCGTACCCGTAGGCTTTGCTATGACGCTCGTAGCATTGATGTGGATGAATAAAGAAAAAATGAGCGGCGCTATTAAACGTTATGCGGTTGCTTCGTTTGTATTGGTAGGGGCTATCTCCTTAGGTGCACATCAGTACTTTAAAGCCAATCCTTTTACCGATGGTCATGGTGGTCATAGTCATGGCGAAGTAGCTAATGCGGCACCGGCTCCAGACGCACATGATCATGCAGCTCATGATCATGGTGCGGATATGGTTGCCGCTACAGTGGTGGCACCTGTGAAGGAAGTCGCAGCCGCAGTTATACCCACCGCCACAGCCACCAAGGTTGCTGTTACGAATACCACACAAGATCAAAATACACCTAGCTCAGCCGAAACTAGTGCTAGTCCTGCTGAACCTGCACACGATCATGCTACCCATGACCATAGTGCAGAGCCAGTCGCCGCTACTACTGCACCAGTGAAGGCAGCCACTACAGAACAGGCTGCTCATGACCACTCAACACATGATCACGGTACAGAGCCAGTCGCCGCTACTGCACCCGCTAAGGCAAGTACTAAAGAAGCGGCTGCTCATGATCATTCCACTCACGATCACGGTACAAAACCAGCGGCTGCTACTACACCTGCTAAAGCCGATACAAAAGCATCCGCAGGTCATGATCACTCTACTCACGATCACGGTAAACAGCCTACAGTTATCGGTAAACCCGGTGATTTAAAGAAAGTTGATCGGGTTGTTACTGTGACCATGAATGACAAGATGCGTTATGAGCCCAGTGCCGTGACTATTAAAGAGGGTGAGACCATCCGCTTTATGGTAGAGAATAAGGGTACGGTTAAACATGAGCTTACCCTAGGCGATGCGGCCTCTTTAAAAGAGCATGCGGCACAAATGCTAAAAACCCCTGATATGCAACATAATGATCCTAACTTGGTATCTTTAGAACCCGGAGCTAAAGGGGAGATTATTTGGCAATTTACCAAAGCAGGAACGGTTGATTTTGCTTGCTTACAGCCGGGTCATTTCGAGGCAGGTATGCGCGGTGCAGTTACTGTGAAAACAGCAAAAAAGAACTCTTGATTAGGAGCGTTTTAATAACGTCATAATCCAAGGCACCAGCATTGCTAAACCTATAATACGCGAGAGGTGATGCACGGCAATATAGGCAGGGTCATAATGTAGAGCCATTGCCAATGCCGCCATCGCCTCTACGCCACCGGGGGCATAAGCAATCCAAACTTGTCCAAAGGGAAGGTGCAGCACCATTGCAACTAGGTAAGCCATTCCTGCCGCAATCACACTACTTAACATCACACTAGCCAAAGCAGCCCCAGCATAGATTTTGAGTTCGTGGCGCTGGATACCATTAAAACGTACCCCAACACTACAACCAATGACTATAAAAGCGATAGTCACTAAAGGCTGAGGCATTCTGCCCGTGAGTAATTCACTACCATGCCCTAGAGCACTAATCAGCAATCCCGCCATGACATAAGCGGCTGGAAAATGGAATTTATCTAATATCAGTGCCAGTATTAAAGCAATACCTAATAAACTAGGGAGTAGGGTATATGGCATGGTAATTTGTAAATAAGCCATATTATTGCTGCCCTGTAAGTCTAAGCCCTCAATAATAATGGGTAATACCGACATCACTAAAATGAGACGTAAGCCTTGCAAGACAATAACCGCTCGCTCATTGCCATAGCCGCTATTAGCGAGTGCTAATACAGAAGATAAAGCCCCCGGACTAGAAGCAAGCAGGCCCGTCTCTACGCTTTGACCATAAAAACGTGCTAATAGCCAAGTGTTGGTATACATCATTAAAACAACCGTGAGCGCAAGGGCTACTAAGCTTAAAGGCCAGCGCCCAATCAGGGCTAGATTTTCAGGTGTAATACCCGCACCTAAGGAACAGCCTAAGATTACAAAGCAAACATTGCGTAGAGCCGCAGAGCTAGCAGTGCGGACACCTGATAAGGTGAGGATAGAAACTAAAATGGCACTCCCCAATAAAGGGGCAACGGGGAGTCCAATCCATGTCCCCAACCCCGCACCTACCAAGCCAAAGAACAGAGTTTGGAATACAGTGCGGGTTGAGGTCGTCATGGTTGAATAGCTAAGTGAGTTAAACGGCTTTGTTTTGGCGTGCTTTTAGCATACGGCTAATCACTATGGGCAATGCCACTACTAAAATTGCTAAACCGTATAAGATTAAGCTATTACTAGACTGCAATAATATCGACCAATCGCCACCAGAGATCGAAAGGGCACGGCGTAGGTTATCCTCAAATAGATTCCCCAATACCACCCCTAAAATAACGGGGGCGAGAGAAAACTCTAATTTGCGCAATACCCAACCGAGTACCCCTAAACCAACTGCTAAGTAAAGATCAAACGGATCACCTACTACCGAGTACACGCCAATAAAGGCTAAGACGGCAATCATGGGGGTGAGGTATTGTTGGGGTATGGTTAAGAGCCGTGCGAATAAGCCTACTAAAGGTAGATTGATAACTAATAAAGCCACATTACCAATATACATAGAAGCAATCAGACCCCAAGCAATATCAGGCTTTTGCTGAAATAACATCGGGCCCGGTGTGATATTAAACAGTAACAATGCGCCTAATAGAATCGCTGTAGTTCCTGATCCCGGAATACCTAATGTGAGCATAGGCACCATGGCACCGCTAGCAGAGGCATTATTAGCAGATTCAGGAGCGGCAAGACCGCGAATATCGCCAGTACCGAAGCTTTTACCAGATTCGCCCGCTAAGCGTTTTTCCGTACCATAAGACACGGCTGAGGCTACCGATGCACCCGTGCCGGGAAGCACACCCACAATAAAACCAATAATGGAACTACGTAGCATGACCCACTTGACGGCAAAAATATCCGCCCACGAAACAAAGGTACTATCCACGGGTAAGGTTTTTAAGGTGCCACGCGCATAGGATTCGACTAAGTGCAATAACTCCGCCATACCAAATAGGCCAATGACAATAACGAGGAAATCAATTCCCGCCATTAACTCTGGACTGCCTAAGGTAAAACGCATGACCCCGGTATTAGCATCCACCCCAATGGAGGCAATCATCAAACCAATAGCGGCTGCTAAGAGCGTTTTAATGCCATTTTTACCCACCAGTGAAGCGAGGGAGGTAAAGGCGAAAACCATTAATGCGACATAATCAGCCGGACTAAATTTCACCGCGAAGGCCGCTAAAGCCGGAGCAAATAGTGTCAGTAACACAATAGCCACCGAGCCACCCACAAACGAGGCAACCCCTGAGAGCGAGAGCGCACGACCTGCCTCCCCACGTTTCGCCATGGGGCTACCATCTAAGGTAGTCATGACCGCCCCCGCATCGCCTGGAACATTTAATAAAATAGAGGAAATACGTCCCCCATATTCTGCTCCGTAGTAAATACCCGCGAGTAAAATTAAGGCTGATTCGGGGGGGAATCCTAGGCTATAAGCAATAGGGAGCAAAATAGCGACCCCATTAATGGGGCCAATGCCGGGCAATGCCCCAATCAGTGTGCCGAAAAAACAACCTGCCAATACCAGAAATAGGTTGAAAGGTTGCAGAGCAACGGCAAAGCCTTGCCCTAAGCCGGATAAAATCACATCCATAATACCATCCTCTTAGAACAAGCTTTTAAAAAGGCCAGCGGGTAAATTCAGTGCCAGTAATTTAGCGCCCAAGACATAGCCAATTATTCCAGTGGCTGCGCCAAAGATAAGGGCATGTACTGGTTTAGCTCCTAATAAATAGGCCGCTCCAATACAAAACCCGGTGGTTGAGAGAATAAAGCCAGCATGCTCAAACAGATAAGCATACCCCAGCAGTAGCACGACCATAATGACAAGGCGTACTAGTACATTATGTGTAATGTCAATTTTATCTACATCGGGCTTAAAAATAATCCATAGGCAGCATAAACCCGCAAGGACGGACAGAATGCGCGGCCAAGACTCAGGCCCTAAAGGATCATACTGAAAAGGGGCTTTTATGATCATAAAAGCAGCCCACCCATATGCCACTACTATTAGGAGCGTAATGGCGGCAAAAATTCTGTCTGCCATAGTGAGTACTCCCTAGGTATTTATTTAGGCGCTTCGATTAAACCCATTTCAACCGCAAGAGTACGGAGCTTGGCTACATCATTATGGATATACTCTTCCATTTCTTTGCCAGCGATATTAAGTTTGAATAAGCCTTTGTCTTTGACGATTTGATTAAAGGCATCGTTTTCATAGCTTTTCTTGAATAATTCAACCCAAGCATTATAGGCCTCATCAGAGACTTTTTTGCCCATGTAGTAACCACGGATAATAGGCCATTGTACGTCATAGCCTTGTTCTTTCGCGGTAGGGACTTTATCAAAAGGCTCGCCTAAACGTTCACTGTGCATCACTGCTAGAACGCGCATAGTACCCGCATCAAGGTGGGCTGACATTTCAGCAATATCTCCGGTGTATAAGCCAATATTGCCGCCTAATAGAGCAGCAATAGATTCACCACCCCCGTCAAAAGCGACATAACGCATTTTCTTAGGATCAGCACCTGCAGCCTTCATTAAGAGCGCGGCTTTCATCCAGTCTTGTGAGCCGACCGAGCCACCTGCACCAATAACTACACTCGTAGGATCAGCTTTTAGGGCTTCCATCACGCCTTTCAGATCAGTATAGGGACTATCGGCTTTAACAATCACAGCACCATAGTCTGTACCCGCCATCGCGACCCAACGGGCATCTTTTTCAGTCCACTCTCCGTATTTTCCGGTCGCTACATTCAGTAAGGAGCCACTCGAAAAAGCAACAA
The DNA here is from genome assembly GCF_000380185.1 of Thiofilum flexile DSM 14609. Taxonomy (GTDB): domain Bacteria; phylum Pseudomonadota; class Gammaproteobacteria; order Thiotrichales; family Thiotrichaceae; genus Thiofilum; species Thiofilum flexile. The sequence continues at coordinate 217,208 of NZ_KB904758.1, read as the reverse complement.
CGGCATTCGGATCATCAGTACGGGTCGTATTAAATAGGTTATAGGCCACAGCACCAATGCCACCAGGCATAAAGGTGACTTGCATGGGGGCATCTAGCGTTTTAGCTTCCAAAAATCCTGTTTGAATAATGCGGCAAGTCAGGTCAAAACCGCCTCCGGGTTTAGCGGGTGCAACACATTCAGGTTTTTCGGGATTAGCGGCGAAGGCTGAGAAAGGATTTAAGCAGGCAAACGCCAATGCCAGCGCCAGTGGTGCGGAACGTTTCATTAGATTCTCCTCTTAGACGGGGTATAGTCACAATATATCAGTCAGGTCAGATAATACCTCGCTCAACCGTGTAAGTCATTACGCTAATAGTGCTAAAAGAGGTTAATTCATTTGGGTAGGGCAGTTTTTTTCAACCAGCTAACTTATATTTAGTAACAATTATTGCTATGTTAAGACGGATCAATAAGTGACCCTGTGGGTTATCATTATCGTCGGCAGCAGCATTGTCTATACACTAAGATTGCAGCCTCATTAGGAGTGATCATGTTAGCAGAGTATTTACCTATCCTATTGTTTTTAGGGGTGGGATTAGTTTTAGCGGTAGTTTTATTAGGCCTAGGGTTACTCATGGGGCCACGCCGGCCTGATGCTGCCAAAGATTCTGCGTTTGAGTGTGGCTTTGAAGCTTTTGATGATGCCCGTATGAAGTTTGATGTGCGTTATTATTTAGTGGCTATTCTGTTTATTATTTTTGACCTTGAAATTGCCTTTCTATTTCCCTGGGCTATTGTGCTAGAAGAGATCGGGATGAGTGGTCTTGTTGCAATGGCTATCTTCCTAGGCATCCTGATCGTGGGCTTTATTTATGAGTGGAAAAAAGGAGCACTAGAATGGGAATAGAGGGCATTCTAGAAAAAGGTTTTGTCACCACTTCCGCCGATAAACTGATTAATTGGGCACGTACCGGCTCGATGTGGCCTATGACCTTTGGCTTGGCCTGTTGTGCGGTGGAAATGATGCACGCCGGAGCTGCGCGTTATGATTTGGATCGCTTTGGTATTGTATTTCGCCCCAGCCCGCGCCAGTCTGATGTAATGATTGTAGCCGGAACCCTGACCAATAAAATGGCACCGGCCTTACGCAAAGTCTATGACCAAATGGCAGAGCCACGTTGGGTGATTTCCATGGGTTCGTGTGCCAATGGGGGCGGTTATTATCATTATTCTTATGCAGTCGTGCGCGGTTGTGATCGTATTGTGCCGGTGGATATTTATGTACCGGGCTGCCCTCCCACTGCTGAAGCTTTGCTCTATGGCATTATTCAGTTACAAAACAAAATTCGTCGCACCAATACGATAGCACGGTAGCCGCACTATGAATTATCTCGAAAAACTGCATGAGTATTTAAAGGATGGCCTAAAATCACGCATCTTACGCTCTAAGTTAGTCCTCAATGAGCTAACCTTAGATGTTCCACCGGAGCAATGGTTAGAGGTGTGTGGTTTTCTGCGTTATGACAATGCGACCAAATTTGAGCAACTCATTGATCTCTGTGGTGTGGATTATCTGGCCTATGGTAATAGCGAGTGGGATGTCACGCATGCAACCGGTAGTGGTTTTAGCCGTGCGGTGCAATCCCCTGCTGAACCTGATCCGTTTGATTTCGAGCAAGCAGAAGCTGATGAATTAGTCGTACCGGAACAATTTCCGGCTCGTTTTGCGGTGGTGGTGCATTTATTATCTGTAACTAAAAATCAGCGTATTCGAGTGCGGACGTGGTGTGATAATGATCGCTTTCCGCGTCTGCCGTCTTTGATTAAAGTATGGTCATCCGCGAATTGGTATGAGCGTGAAGCATTTGATTTATTTGGTATTATGTTTGAGGGTCATCCAGATTTACGCCGTCTTCTGACCGATTATGGTTTTATTGGTCATCCCTTCCGTAAGGATTTCCCTTTGATTGGGCAGGTTGAAATGCGCTATGACCCTGAAACACAGCGTGTAGTCTATGAGCCAGTATCTATTGAGCCGCGCATCTTAGTACCGCGTGTTATTCGTGAGCATGAGGGACAACACTAATGCCAGAAATTCGTAATTATACCCTCAACTTTGGTCCTGCTCATCCGGCGGCTCATGGTGTACTGCGCTTAGTTTTAGAAATGGATGGAGAGGTCATTGAGCGGGCTGACCCGCATATTGGTTTATTACACCGTGGTACAGAGAAACTAGCGGAGAGTAAACCGTATAATCAAAGCATTGGCTATATGGATCGCCTCGATTATGTTTCGATGATGTGTAATGAGCATGGCTATGTGATGGCCTTAGAAAAGCTCTTAGGCATTACCCCTCCGATTCGAGCGCTCTATATTCGCACCATGTTTGATGAGATTACCCGTATTCTCAATCATTTGCTATGGATAGGCGCACATGCTCTCGATGTGGGAGCCATGACCATGTTTTTATACGCTTTTCGTGAGCGTGAAGATCTCATGGATGCGTATGAAGCCGTATCAGGGGCACGGCTACACGCGACTTATTATCGTCCCGGTGGCGTATATCGAGATCTACCCGACACCATGCCGCAATATCAAGCCTCACGCTGGCGTAGTGAATCCGAATTAAAGCGGATTAATGCGAACCGCCAAGGTAGCCTACTAGATTTTCTGCAAGATTTTACCGAGCGTTTCCCGACTTATATCAATGAATATGAAACCTTATTGACCGATAATCGGATTTGGAAACAACGTTTAGTTGGGATTGGCGTCGTTACCCCTGAACGTGCTTTGCAACTGGGTTTTTCTGGACCGATGTTGCGTGGCTCAGGGATTGAGTGGGATTTGCGCAAAACCCAACCTTATGCCGTCTATGATCAATTAGAGTTTGAGATTCCGGTCGGGACGCATGGCGATAGTTATGACCGCTATTTAGTGCGTATGGAGGAAATGCGCCAGTCGAACCATATTGTGAAGCAATGTATTGCGTGGTTACGAGCTAATCCGGGGCCGGTGATGTTAGAGGACTCGAAAGTGGCTCCCCCGAAACGAGTCGATATGAAACAAGATATGGAAGCGTTGATTCAGCACTTTAAGCTCTTTACCGAGGGCTATTGCTTGCCTGAGGGTGAGGCTTATGCAGCGGTTGAACATCCTAAGGGTGAATTTGGGTGTTATATCGTGTCTGATGGGGCGAATAAACCCTATCGACTCAAAATTCGTGCTCCTGGTTTTGCGCATTTATCCAGTCTAGATGAAATGGCGCGGGGACATATGTTGGCGGATGTGGTGGCTTTGATTGGGACTCAAGATATTGTTTTTGGAGAGGTGGATCGCTAATGACTAGCCCTGTTTTAAAGCGTAAAAGCGATTTACTCACCGAGCATGAGCGCCATGAGATTGAACATTGGCTCAAACGTTATCCACCTGAGCAAAAACGTTCTGCTGTATTGGCTGCTTTACGGGCTGTCATGCACACCGATGGTTATCTCTCAACCGCAAAAATGGATGCCGTGGCGGATTATTTAAGCCTGCCGCCGATTGCGGTATATGAAGTCGCTAACTTTTATTCCATGTATGAGCTAGACCCACAAGCGGCGGCAAAATATAGCATTTCTATTTGTACTAATGTGTCTTGCATGTTGTGTGGCTCCGATCAAATTGTGGAACATATTGAAGCAAAATTAGGTGTAAAAATCGGAGAACGCACTCCAGATCGTAAGTTCTTTTTAAAGAATGAAGAAGAGTGTTTAGCCGCTTGTGCTAGTGCGCCTATGATGCAAGTAAACCATGTGTATTACACCAATCTCACCCCTGAAAAAGTGGATGAGATTCTAGACGGATTGGAGTAAGACATGGCGAATCAAGTTTGTTTTACCACATTACAATTTGGCGATCAGTCGCATACCTTAGAATCGTATTTAAAGATCGGTGGCTATAGTGCTTGGCGACGTGTGCTTTCGGGTGAGTTAACACAAGAAGCCATTATCGAAGAAATTAAGACCTCTAATTTACGTGGACGCGGGGGCGCTGGCTTTCCGACCGGCATGAAGTGGAGCTTTATGCCCCGTCAAATGCCCGGACAAAAGTATATTGTCTGTAACTCTGACGAATCGGAGCCGGGGACCTGTAAAGACCGTGATATTTTGCGCCTGAATCCTCATGCTTTAGTGGAGGGTATGGCTATCGCCGGATTCACCATCGGTGCGACGGTAGGCTATAACTATATGCGTGGCGAATTTTTGGATGAGCCGTTTTTACGCTTTGAACAAGCCGTGCGCGAGGCTTATGAAGCCGGATTACTAGGTAGTAATATTCAAGGTAGTGGGATTCAGTTTGATCTATATGGCTCATTAGGTGCTGGGGCTTATATTTGTGGTGAAGAAACTGCCTTACTAGAATCCTTAGAAGGTAAAAAAGGCCAGCCACGCTTTAAACCGCCTTTTCCTGCTAATTTTGGCCTCTATGGTCGTCCAACTACGATTAATAATGCGGAAAGTCTCTCATCCATCCCCGCTATTTTACGAAATGGGGGTAAATGGTTTGCTGATTTAGGGGTGCGTAACTCTGGTGGGGAAAAGATTTTCTCCATGTCTGGGCATTTAAATAAGCCGGGGAATTATGAAGTACCGATGGGTATGCCCTTTCGTGAGCTATTAGAACTAGCCGGTGGTGTGCGTAATGGACGTGCTCTAAAGGCGGTAATTCCGGGGGGTACCTCGGTTCCGGTCGTTCCCGGAGAAGTTATGCTAAAAGCTACGATGGATTTCGATGGGATCAGTAAAGCCGGATCACAGTTAGGTTCAGGTGCCGTGATGGTGATGGACGAAACCACAGACATGGTGAAAGTATTACACCGGATTTCGCGCTTTTATTTCTCGGAGTCCTGCGGTCAATGTACTCCCTGTCGCGAAGGAACCGGATGGCTTTATCGTATGCTCACTCGTATTATACAGGGCAAAGGTCATATCTCTGATTTAGATAAGCTCGATGATGTATCACGTAATATTGAGGGGCGTTCCATTTGTGCGTTAGGTGATGCCGCTGCCGCACCTGTCTGGAGTTTCTTAACCCATTTTCGTCCTGAGTTTGAATACTATATTCAACACGGACACAGTATGGTCAAGGGGGCGGCATGAGCGAACTCATTACCATTGAAGTCAATGGCAAAGCCTATGATGTACGCCCCGGACAAATGCTCATTGAGGCGACCGATAATCTAGGTATTGAAGTCCCGCGCTTTTGCTATCACAAGCATCTATCCATTGCCGCCAATTGCCGCATGTGCTTGGTGGAGGTAGAAAAAATGGGTAAACCGCTACCTGCTTGTGCCACGCCTGTTGCGGCAGGGATGAAGGTTTGGACGCAATCGGAAAAAGCGGTCGATGCTCAGCAGGCCATGATGGAGTTTTTACTCATTAATCACCCGCTCGATTGCCCCATTTGCGATCAAGGTGGTGAGTGCGAGCTACAAGACCAAGCCATGACCTATGGCAAAGTGCAATCACGTTATCAGGAAGTAAAGCGCGTAGTGCTAGATCCCGATATTGGCCCTTTGATTGAAACTGAAATGACGCGCTGTATTCAATGTACCCGTTGTGTGCGTTTTGGTACTGAGATTGCAGGGATTCGTGAGCTAGGTGGTATTGGGCGCGGTGATCGCATGGCGATTACGACCTATGTTGAGCAAGCGCTACAGTCCGAACTCTCCGGTAATATTATTGATGTCTGTCCGGTTGGAGCTTTAACCGCAAAACCATCACGTTATACCGCTCGTGCGTGGGAAATGATAGCTCATGCAACGGTCGCAGCCCATGATTCGGTGGGTTCTAATATCGAAGTACATACCTTTGATAATAAAATCGTGCGTGTTGTACCGCGTGAAAATGACACGATTAATCAATGCTGGATTTCTGACCGTGATCGCTTTAGCTATGAGGGATTAAATTCCTCAGAGCGCGTGTTAAAACCGCTGATAAAACGGGATGGAGAGTGGCAAACCGTTTCGTGGCAAGAGGCTTTAGCTCATACTCATGAGTTACTAACTCAACTTAAACCAGAGCAGAGTACAGGACTAGCCTCAGCGAATGCGACTTTAGAGGAACTCTATTTATTCCAAAAAGTGCTACAGGGGTTGGGAGTGAGCCAGATAGAGCATCGTCTACGCCAAGTAGATGCTCAAGCAACGCAAGTGTTGCCCGCAGTAACATGGCTAGGTTTACCCATTGAGCAGATCAGTGAGCAAAAGCTGATTATTTTAATCGGTAGTGATGTGCGCCATGAACAGCCCATGTTGAATCATAGAATTCATCTGGCGCAACGCTTAGGAGCGCAAGTATTCGCACTCAATATGCGCCAAGTGGCTTTTAATTATCCGGTTGAGCAATTAGCAGTCGCTCCTGCTCAGCTCAGTAGTCTCTTGCAAAGTGTAATTAGTGGCTTGAGTGAGCAAGGTTTAGCACTACCTAATGATGGTTCAACTTTAGAACTCATCCAGCGCCATGATACCCAAAACTGGGTACAGGGATTACTAGCAGCTTTAGCACAAGCTCAGGGTAAGGTATTAGTCTTATTAGGTAATAGCGCCCAAGAGCATCCTTACTATGCTGATCTAGCTACTCTAGCTCAATTGTTGGCTCAGCAACTATCAGGACATTTAGGTTTTATTCCGCCTCAAGCCAATAGTGTAGGGGCAGATTGGGTAACTACCTTAGCGCCACAAGATGAGGTAGGTAAAGCGGTTGAGCTGAACTCAGAATTGGATACGGTCGTATTATTAAATGTTGAGCCAGAGTATGACACCGCGAATCCTTACCTGACCCTAAGTCGCTTACGACAGGCTAAGCAAGTGATTGCTATTACTTCGTTTATGAGTCCAGCCTTGCGTGACTATGCCACAGTGATTTTACCCTGCACACCTTGGGCGGAAACGTCGGGGACTTATGTCAATGCAGAGGGTACTTGGCAATTTGCCCGCGCGGTTACTGAGCCTAAGGGTGAGGCGCGTCCGGCGTGGAAAATTTTACGGGTTATAGGTCATCAGCTCAGTGTGCCAGAATGTGAGTATGTCAATATTGAGCAGATTAGCTTTGAATTAAGACGCTTAGTTGATAAGCACCCCTTAACCCCGCCTACTATTCAGCCTGTTACTACCTTACGCATAAGTAATGAATCTGGTTTAGAGCGCATCGGTGAAGTGCAGGCTTATCGAGTAGATAATGTGGTGCGTCGTGCTAGCGCCTTACAAGCTTTAGTCCCTGAAACTAAAGCACATATCCATCCTAATACTGCAACACATTTAGCCTTAATGCCGGATACCTTAGTCACGGTGCGCCAAGGTGAGGCATCCTTATCCTTACCCGTGTGGTGGGACGAGTCCTTACCAGAAAATACCGTATGGATTGCTGGTGGCACTGAGGCGAGTGCTCAGTTGGGTGAGGCTTGGGGGCGTATTGAATTAAGAGCAGGGGGGAAAACCTAATGTTAGCCAGTTTATGGGACATGCTGCCTGATACTCTGCAATTAGTAATTGTGCTGCTATTAAAAATTGTAGCGATTTTAATTCCGCTGATTTTAGCCGTGGCGTATACCACCTATGCCGAGCGTAAAGTTATTGGCTATATGCAAGTACGCCTAGGGCCGAATCGAGTGGGCTTTAAAGGGTTATTACAACCTTTTGCCGATGTACTGAAACTTTTGCTAAAAGAAGTGGTGATTCCCACTAATTCTAATCGCTATTTGTTTTTGATTGCCCCCGTATTGGCATTAGCACCTGCCTTTGCCGTGTGGGCGGTGATACCTTTTACTGACGGCTGGGTATTAGCCAATATTAATGCCGGATTATTATTTGTCTTGGCTCTATCCTCCTTAGGGGTTTACGGGATCATTTTAGCCGGTTGGGCCTCTAACTCTAAATACGCCATGCTCAGTGCCTTACGGGTGGGGGCGCAAATGGTGTCTTATGAAATTGCCATGGGATTTGCCTTAGTAGGGGTACTCATGGCCTCTAGTAGTTTAAATCTGAGCGCTATTGTGCAAGCACAATCGGGTAGTATTTTTGACTGGTTTGTCTGGCCTTTGTTTGGCTTATTCCTCGTGTATTTTATTTCTGGTGTGGCAGAAACGAATCGTGCGCCTTTTGATGTGGCAGAGGGTGAGTCCGAAATTGTGGCAGGCTTCCATGTAGAGTATTCTGGGGTTGCATTTGCTTTATTCTTTTTAGCTGAATATGCCAATATGCTTTTAATATCCGCCATGACCTCTCTTATGTTTTTAGGCGGTTGGCTTTCACCTTTTCAAGGCTTAGATAGCCTAATAAAAATCCCGGTAGTAGGCTGGTTTTTTGATAATGGCATACACTGGTTTTTAATTAAAACCGGCTTTTTTATTTTTCTATATTTATGGTTTAGAGCGACCTTTCCCCGCTATCGTTATGATCAAATCATGCGTTTAGGCTGGAAAGTATTGATTCCCGTTACTATTGTTTGGTTATTAGCGGAAGGAGTCGCAATTGCAATGGGTTGGAAACCTTGGCTCTCTTAGGAGTAAATGATGGGGATTAATATTAGGCATTATCTGAAGTCCTTTACTCTCGCAGAGCTATTGCAAGGGCTAAAGGTGACAGGTAAGTATTTGTTTGAACGCAAAATTACCGTGCAATACCCGGAGCAAAAAACACCCCTTTCCCCGCGCTTTCGTGGTTTACATGCACTGCGGCGTTATCCAAATGGCGAGGAGCGTTGTATTGCCTGCAAATTGTGTGAGGCGGTTTGTCCGGCGCTTGCTATTAAGATTGAGCTAGATGAGCGCCCCGACGGTACACGCCGCACGACGCGCTATGATATTGATTTATTTAAATGTATCTATTGTGGTTTTTGCGAAGAAGCTTGCCCCGTGGATGCGATTGTTGAAACGCCTATTTTTGAATATCACTTTGAACAGCGTGGCGAAAATATTATGACTAAGGCTAAATTACTGGCTATAGGTGATGAGCATGAAGCCATGATTGCCCGTGTTAAAGCCGAAGATGCCCCCTATCGTTAGGAGAAACTATGAGTTTTGAAGCCTGGTTATTTTATTTATTTGCGCTTTTACTCATTAGCTCCGCTATTGGGGTTGTGGTAGTGCGTAATACAGTCTATGCCGCCTTATTATTAATTTTAGCATTCTTCAATAGTGCTGCCCTATGGCTATTATTACAAGCTGAGTTTTTAAGCATTGTCTTGGTTTTAGTTTATGTGGGCGCGGTAATGGTTTTATTTTTATTCATTATTATGATGCTGAATTTAAAAGTAGAACAAGTTAAGCGAGAGGGGGGGAAGTACTTTCCTTTTAGCTTGGTGGTTTTATTTTTATTAATTGTAGAGTTAATAATAATGTTACAAAGCTCGCTATTTGATAAGGTAATTACTACTAGTGATACAACTAAAAATATAGATAATACTGCCGCTATTGGACTCTTATTATATAAAGAGTATTTGTTCCCCTTTGAAGTTGCAGCGGTAATTTTGTTAGTAGCCATTATAGCAGCGATTATGTTGACTTTGAGACGACGTGGAGATGTTAAAACGCAAGATATTGAGCAACAAATACAAGTACAAAGCTCAGAGCGTATCCGTCTTATTAAACTACCTTCAGGGAGACAGGGTTCATGATCTCCTTAACACATTATCTAACCTTAGCCGCTATTTTATTTGCAGTCAGTATTGCCGGTATTGTACTGAATCGTAAAAATATTTTACTGATTTTAATGTGTATTGAGTTAATGCTGCTTAGTGTTAATTTAAATTTTGTAGCCTTTTCCCATTATCTAAATAATCTACATGGTCAAATATTTGTATTCTTTATTCTGACGGTTGCAGCAGCAGAGGCAGCGATTGGTTTGGCTATATTAGTGGTATTTTTCCGTAATAAGCGCTCGATTCAAGTACAAGATTTAGACGAGATGAAGGGGTAGGGGGAATGAATACTATTTATATTATTATTGTACTCTTACCCTTAATAGGTGCTATCGCGGCTGGTTTTTTTGGTAAGCAACTAGGGCGTATTCCAAGTCATAGATTAACTAGTGGTTTAGTAGGACTCTCCTTTTTACTATCCCTTTATGTATTGTATTATTTTCTGCAATTTGATCCTAACCATGATGTCAATGTCCAAGTCTATCGTTGGGCAACTATAGGTCGAATTGAGTTAGAGGTCGGGTTTTTTATTGATAGGCTCACTGTTTTTATGATGGTGATTGTAACCTTTGTGTCATTGATGGTGCATATCTATACCATTGGCTATATGCACGATGATCCCGGTTATCAGCGTTTCTTTAGTTATATATCGCTATTTACTTTTGCCATGCTTATGTTGGTAATGAGTAATAATTTCGTTCAGCTCTTTTTCGGTTGGGAAGCCGTTGGCTTAGTTTCTTATTTACTAATTGGCTTTTGGTATAAAAAAGACACGGCTATTTATGCTAATATGAAAGCCTTTCTAGTTAATCGAGTCGGTGATATTGGCCTGCTCTTAGGCATTGCAGTCATTATTGTTAATGTCAGTGGCTTAGTCAATTTACGTTATGAGGATGTGTTTGAGCGTTTGTTTGTACGCTCTCATTCTTATGTGCTCGATTTACCTGTACCTGAAATAGCGAGTATTTTATTGTTAATTGGTGCAATGGGTAAATCGGCGCAAATACCTTTGCATGTATGGTTGCCAGACTCTATGGAAGGCCCCACCCCTATTTCAGCATTGATCCATGCTGCGACCATGGTAACAGCCGGGATTTTTCTCATTGCACGTATGTCACCTATTTTTGAGAATGCAGAATGGACTTTGAATGCTATTTTAGTCATTGGTTCTAGCACCGCCTTTTTTATGGGCTTAGTGGGGATGGTGCAAAATGATATTAAGCGTGTCATTGCTTACTCCACCTTATCTCAATTAGGTTATATGATGACAGCTTTAGGCGCTTCTGTTTATTCAGCGGGACTATTCCACTTAATGACTCATGCTTTTTTTAAAGCACTACTCTTTTTAGCCGCCGGTTCCGTCATTATGGGTATGCACCATGAGCAAGATATTCGTAAAATGGGTGGACTAAGACGTTATATGCCTGTGACCTATATTACCTTTTTAATTGGCTCATTAGCATTAGTAGGCTTTCCGGGGTTTTCTGGATTTTTCTCCAAAGATTTAGTGATTGAGGCAGTAAAACTATCCGATCAACCGGCTGCTCTTTATGCTTATGTCTTATTAGTGTTAGGGGTATTTGTTACAGCCTTTTATACTTTCCGTGTGTTTTTTATGGTGTTTCATGGCGATGAGCGCATGGATGACCATACCCTAGAGCATTTACATGAGTCACCACGAGTCGTTTTAATACCTTTAATATTATTAGCGATACCGGCTATTTTCATGGGTCTATATGTAGAGTCGGTGGGGTTGGGCAGTTTCTTTGGTGATGCCCTTATTATGGGGGAGCAGTCTAAATTAGTTCATATCGAGAATATAGTCAGAACAGAAACCCATGTCCTGCATAGAACCGATAGCTTATTACAAGAAGATTATCACGGTATTGGTAATTTTATCTTGCATGGCATGATGAGCTTGCCGTTTATACTCATGTTGGCAGGTATTGGTAGTGCTTGGTACCTATATCTTAAAAATGATAATGCTCTGCTATGGCTAAATAATAAATTGAAAGCCCCTCGTAAAATTTTAGAAAACCAATATTATTTTGATAAATTTAATCAAGGATTCTTTGCTAAAGGTGCTTTATACCTTGGCAATAGCTTTATGACTTTAATAGAGCGTATGATTATTGATGGCCTATTGGTAAATGGGGTGGCTCGTGCGGTGACTTGGGCAACTGGAAAAGTGCGCTTATTACAAACGGGTTATTTATATCATTCAGCCTTAGCAATGATTGTGGGTATTATAGCCATGGTGACATGGTTTATCACTTTATTATGGTAGTCGAGGTACTCCAACCATGAGGAAATGGATATGTTAAGTTGGTTAGTATGGCTACCTATTATTGCAGGTGCGGGACTATTAATCCTCAATAACCGTCCTTGGTTACATTGGGCTGCTTTGGGCATAGCGGCTGTGACCTTTGTACTAAGTTTGTTTTTATTATTATTTTTCGATGGCTCAAGTGCTAGTTTGCAGTGGGTAGAGCGTGTTAACTGGATTGATATTGCGGGTATTAAAATTGATTATTACCTAGGGGTAGATGGTATTGCATTACCTTTAGTATTACTCAATACCTTTATTACCTTGTTTGCCATAGGTAGTGGTTGGGAAAATAAAAGGCAGCCCGCACAATTCTTTGCTGCTTTTGTGATAATGGAGGGTGTTGTAAATGGGGTATTTTTAGCACAAGACGCCATGCTCTTTTATATTTTCTTTGAAGCTATGCTCATTCCGTTATTCATTATTATAGGGGTATGGGGTGGGCCAAAGCGGGTTTATGCCACCATTAAGTTTTTCCTCTATACTTTTTTTGGCTCGGTATTTTTCTTTATCAGCCTGATTTATTTATACCAGCATGCTAATGGCAGTTTCGCCTTACAAGATTTATATCGGCACCCGGTAGGTCAGGATGCTCAGGCACTCATTTTCTTTGCTTTACTCTTAGCCTTTGGGGTCAAAATTCCCATGTGGCCTGTGCATACGTGGCTACCGGATGCACATGTGGAAGCTCCTACGGCAGGTTCGGTGATTTTAGCGGCGATTACTTTAAAGGTAGGGGGCTATGCCATTATTCGTTTTGTATTACCGCTATTAAGCGATGCCGTGAGTATGTATTACTGGGTGCCTATGGTGCTGTCGCTTATTGCTATTGTGTATATCGGTTTTGTGGCTTTAGTACAAACAGATATGAAAAAGCTTATTGCCTACTCCTCTATTGCCCATATGGGCTTTGTAACCTTAGGCTTTTTTATGGTGCATTGGTTGGTGGGGAGTGGAGGGGACGCTGATATTCCCATCGTGGCCTTACAAGGGGCGATGGTGCAAATGGTGTCGCATGGTTTTATTTCTGCCGCGATGTTTTTGTGTATTGGGGTCTTGTATGACCGTATGCACACGCGCGAGATAAAAGCCTATGGTGGTGTGGTAAATCGTATGCCGTGGCTGGCGACTTTCTTTGTGTTTTTTGCCATGGCGAATGCGGCGTTACCGGGGACTTCGGGGTTTGTAGGTGAGTTTTTAGTGATTACAGCATCGGTGGCTTGGACAACCTCAATATTAGTGGCCTTAACAGCTTCGCTCACTTTAGTGATTGGAGCCGCTTATAATTTATGGCTAGTAAAGCGGGTGATTTGGGGAGAGGTCACACATGCTGAAGTGGATAAGCTGGACGATTTGAGTCGGCGGGAAATGTTAATGTTGGGGGGCTTAGCGGTAGCGGTCTTAGTCTTAGGGCTATGGCCTGCCCCCTTAATGGATATAATGAATGCTTCACTAGATCACTTGATTCAACATATTCGTGCGGCGGTCGAGTTAAAAGGGCAGGGAGTACAGTAATGAATGGTATTGGTTTTGCGCTGCCTGAAATTTTTATGTTGGTTGCCGCTTTGGTGGTGTTATTAGTGGATTTATTCCTCAGGCAACATAGTCGGATCTTGACCTATATGTTGACTCAAGCCGCCTTATTAGCCGCCGCTTTATTGGTTTATGGTAATTTTGCTGATGGGCCTGCGCGGCAAGTAGTCGGCGATATGTATATGCACGACTATCTGTCGAGCTTACTGAAGGTCATGGCCTTATTACTCACCTGTGTGATTGTAGTGTATGGGCGTAAGTATTGGTCGGATCATCAAGAGGCTCCGGGTGAGTTTTATGTCTTAGTCCTATTTACTGTACTAGGCATGATGCTAATGGTGTCTAGTACCCATTTAATCGTGTTGTATTTAGGGCTAGAGTTAATGTCTTTATCCTTATATGCCCTAGTGTCGCTCTTGCGTGATGATAGTCGGGCGACTGAAGCAGCCATGAAATACTTTATCTTAGGGGCGTTGGCCTCAGGTATGTTGCTGTATGGTATTTCTATTTTATATGGCTTAACTGGCTCATTAGAGCTATTAGCGATTGCTGAGATATTAAGTCATGAGGGCAGTGCCGAGACGGTTCCTTTGCTATTGGCGTTGGTGTTTTTAATTGCTGGCTTGGGCTTTAAATTAGGTGTAGTACCTTTTCATATGTGGGTGCCGGATGTGTATCAAGGCGCACCAACAGCCGTAACCGCACTGATTGCGAGTATTCCGAAACTGGCTACGCTGGCTTTATTAGTACGCTTATTAGTGAGCGGCTTGGGTAATATCACCTCCGACTGGGCGCAGATTTTAATGGTATTGGGCATGTTATCGATTATGTTAGGTAATCTAGTAGCGATTGCCCAAATGAATCTCAAACGCATGCTGGCGTATTCTGCAATTGCCCATATGGGCTTTATCTTATTAGGGATCTCTACTCAAACCATGGATGGCAATAGTGCGGCTTTGTTTTATGCATTGGTCTATGTCGTCATGAGTGTGGGTGGGTTTGGGGTTTTAATCCTATTAGGTCAAGCGGGGATTGATGCTGAAACGCTGTACGACCTCAAGGGCTTAAATAAGCGTAGCCCTTGGTTTGCCTTTATGATGCTCTTACTACTGTTTTCTATGGCAGGTATTCCGCCTTTGGCAGGCTTTCACGCTAAGCTCTTAGTGATTAATGCCGTGCTACAAGCTGGTCATCTAGTCTTAGCAGTGGGCATGGTGATCATGTCGGTGATTGGTGCCTTTTACTACCTAAGAGCCATTAAAATGATGTATTTTGATGAGCCGGATGATTCCACCCCCTTGAAGTGGGATCTGGAGTTTGGACTAACTTTAAGTTTAAACGGGGTTTGGGTACTCGTTATAGGTCTAATGCCGAGTTTTCTTATGACAGTGTGTGTCAGAGCCTTGGATGCTAAACATTTATTATGACAACTTTATCTTATCAAATCGTATTTTTAGTGGTAGTGGGTGTATTAGCTAATCTACCTTGGTTAAATCAACGCTGCTTCTTTATTCTAGAGTGTACAAAAAAATCCGCTTGGGTACGTCTGGCGGAGTGGTTAATGCTTTATCTAGTCGCTGGAGGCCTAGGGTATGCGCTAGAGCAGCGGGTGATGGGCAATGTACAAGCTCAGGATTGGGAGTTTTATGCTGTGACTATTTTCCTCTTTGCGGTGTTTGCAGTACCGGGATTTATTTATCGTTACATACGCTAAGGATAGGGTAGGAGTGAGCGGATTAGTTGAGAACTAAACTTTTTTAGCTTTTTTTATTAAAGCACTTGCACTCCCTAAAAAACTGCTATAGTATTCACAACCTCAGATGCGGGGTGGAGCAGTCTGGCAGCTCGTCGGGCTCATAACCCGAAGGTCGCAGGTTCAAATCCTGCCCCCGCTACCAAATCTAAGAAGAAAGCCCCTTTATGGGGCTTTTTTATTACCTCCAGTCAAGAGAACACCGCCAACTATGCAAAAACGTTTAGATGCTCTGATTGAGGCCACTATTACCGGCCTTGGTTATATTCTGTGGGGGTATGAATATCGTGCTCACCAAGAAAGTGCATTGCTACGGGTTTTTATTGATGCCGAGCAGGGTATTACGGTGGATGATTGCTCTAAAGTGAGCCTACAACTAGGCGCTGCTTTAGATGTTGAGGATATTATTCCGGTTGCTTATATTCTTGAAGTCTCTTCTCCGGGTGTTGATCGAGTGTTATTCATACCGGAGCATTATGCTTCCTACATTGGTGAAAAGTTAAAAATTCGTACCCGCACTCCCATCGAGGGGCGACGTAATTTTGTGGGGATTTTAGAGCAATGTGATATGACGGCTGTTACTGTCGAAGTCGAAGGTAATCGCTATGTCATTCCCTACGATGTGATTGATCGTGGGCGGCTGGTATATGAAATGAAAGCTCAGCCAAAGGGTAAGGGTAAACGTACACATGAGTAAAGAAATTCTATACGTTGTTGATGCAGTTTCAAACGAAAAAAATGTTGGCAAAGATCTGATTTTTGAAGCAGTTGAGACTGCTTTGGCGATGGCTACCCGTAAACGCTTTGGTATGCACATGGATGTCCGTGTAACCGTAGACCGTAACACGGGAGACTATAAAACGTTTCGCCGTTGGCAAGTAGTCGATGATGAAGATCCTGAATTTGAAAGCCCTGAGCGCCAAATTCTAATCAGCTACGCACAAAACCGTGGCTTACAGGCTCAGGTGGGCGAGTATGTCGAAGAACCGATTGAGTCCGTAGAGTTTGGACGTATTGCCGCCCAAACCGCTAAGCAAGTGATTGTTGCTAAAGTACGTGAAGCCGAGCGCGAAAAATTAGTATCGGGCTATCGTAATCGTGTGGGGCAACTCCTCATGGGTACGGTCAAACGTGCTGATCATAAAGGCGTGGTCATGGATTTAGGGGATAATGCTGAGGCGTTTATCCCGAAAGAAGAAATGATCCCGCGTGAACGTGCGCAAGTGAGTGCGCGGATTCGTGGTTATCTCAAAGAAATTCGTGAAGATCAACGTGGCCCACAAATTATTGTTAGCCGCACTGATGTGAATTTTTTGGTAGAATTAATGCGCCTTGAAGTTCCTGAAATTAATCAGGAAATGATTGAGATTATGGGAGCTGCCCGTGATCCGGGGCAACGTGCTAAAATCGCGGTGCGAACCAATTTACCCAATGTCGACCCAGTAGGGGCTTGCGTGGGGATGCGTGGTTCACGGATTCAGACAGTGACGCGTGAACTCAATGAAGAGCGAGTTGACATTGTCCTGTGGGATGAAGATATTGCCACTTATGTCATGAATGCTATGGCACCTGCTGAAGTCCTGTCCATTGTGGTGGATGAGGAAAATAAAGCCATGGATATTGGGGTAGACGCAGATCGTTTATCTCAAGCGATTGGTAAGGGTGGGCAAAATGTGCGTCTTGCTAGTGAACTAACTGGTTGGACGTTGAATGTAATGAGTGTTGAAGAAGCCGAGGCAAAAAATGCGGCTGAGCAACGGGCAATTTTAGAGTTATTTATATCCAAGTTAGATGTTGATGAAGAGGTCGCTACGATTCTAGTAGATGAGGGCTTCTCGACCTTGGAAGAGGTGGCCTATGTTGCTTTGGATGAGTTCTTAGCCATTGAAGCTTTCGATCAAGAAATCGTTGAAGAGTTACGTGATCGTGCGCGTAATGCCTTACTAACCCAAGCCATTGCACAAGATTCTACGCTTCCAGCGGGTAATTTATTGGATATGAACCAAATGACCGAAGAGCTGGCTTATGAATTGGCTAAGCACGGTGTGCGTACCATGGAAGATTTGGCTGAGCAGTCAGTCGATGAACTGATGGAAATAAGCGGATTGGATGAGAATGCTGCCGCTGATTTAATTATGGCAGCCAGAGCACCTTGGTTCGCGGATGCACAGCAATAGTGCTGTGAGAGGATAGATAGATGTCAGATATAGCTGTTAGAAAATTAGCCGAAATGATTAAAGCTCCTGTAGAGGTTATCTTACGCCACCTACAAGATGCTGGCATCCGTGTAACAGGCCCCGATGATAGTATTACCGATCAGCAAAAATTAATGCTGTTGGAAAAAATGAATCAAAACCCCGATAACGCCGTTAAAAAAGGCACTGGTAAAATGACTATACAGCGTCGCGCTAGTCAAGAGTCTAACCATGCACAACCGTCACATGGACGGAATCAAAATACAAATAAAACCGTTAATGTTGAAGTACGACGTAAAAAAGTACTCAACCGTAACCAAGAGGACACAGGAACCTCTAGCGTAGCGGCAGCTAAAGCGCAAGAGTTAGAGGCTGCACGTAAGGTACGTTTAGAGCGCGAAGAAATTATTCGCCGTGCTGAACAAGAGCGCCGTGAGCTACAAAGTAAGCGTATGGCTCCTAAACCAGCACCTATTAAGAATGACGTTGCTAAAGAGCCTGAGTTACCCGTACAAGCGGTGGTACCTGAGGTTAAAGCAGAGATTGTTGAAGATATTGCGCCGAGTGTAGTGACCCCTATAGAAGTGGCAGTTGCTCAACCAGTAGCGAAGTCAGAGCCTGAAGCAGGCGTTGAAGTGGCTGCTCCTGAAGTAGACGCTCAACCGGCTCCTAAAGCAGAGGTTCCAGTATCAGAGACTACTCGTACCGAGAGTGATAGTGAACCTACCAGTTTAAGTGCTCAACGTGAAGCTGTAGTCGCAGCAGCCCGTCAGGAAGCTGCAACCGCATTAAAACGTCGCCCCTCACGTCCAAAACCTAAGGCAAAGCCCACCTTAGCACCACGTAGCACCATTGAGGCAGCTACCGAGGATGAGGCTGAGCCAGTCTTAGCTAAAGTTGTTCCGCCTAAAGTTGCTGAAGAAGCAGAGAAATCTACTGAAGGCAGAGTGGATAAGAAGAAGGGTGAAAAGAAACCGATTCGCTCTAAAAATCCACGTGATCGTGATGATATGGAAGGCGGTATGCCTATGCCTAAGGGCAAAGGTGCCAAGAAACAAGGTCGTAGAGGCGCTGATATTCCAGCACGCGCAGAATCTAAGCATGGCTTTGAACGCCCCACAGCTCCGGTTGTGCGTGAGATTGAAATTCCATCTACGATTGTTATTTCTGATTTAGCTCAAAAATTAGCGATTCGCGCGACTGATATTATTAAAGCCATGATGAAAATGGGCACAATGGTCACGATTAATCAGACCATTGACCAAGACACGGCGATTTTAGTGACTGAGGAATTAGGACATAAAGCCACTGCGATGAAAGAGGTGGATGATGCCTCTCTATTAGCAGAAGTGACCGCGAGTGCTAGTTCAGAAAAGATTACACGTCCGCCAGTAGTGACCATTATGGGTCACGTTGACCATGGTAAAACCTCTTTACTTGACTACATCCGTAAAACACGGGTGGCGGCAGGTGAAGCAGGCGGCATTACTCAGCACATTGGTGCCTATCATGTGGAAACTGAGCGCGGTACGGTTACTTTCCTCGATACCCCAGGCCATGCGGCCTTTAGCCAAATGCGGGCGCGGGGAGCACAGGTTACCGATATCGTAGTGCTGATCGTAGCCGCTGATGATGGTGTTATGCCTCAAACCAAAGAGGCGATTAAGCATGCTCACGATGCGAATGTCCCTATTGTCGTAGCGATTAGTAAGATCGATAAGCCACAAGCCGATCCAGAGAAAGTACTCAGTGAATTAGCGCAAAATAATGTCTTGACCGAAGAGTGGGGCGGAGATGTGCCAGTTGTGCGCGTTTCTGCTAAATCTGGTCAAGGGGTTGATGATTTACTTGAAACCTTACTATTAGTTGCTGAGATTCAAGAGCTTAAAGCAGCAGTGGATGCTCCTGCTAAAGGTCATGTGATTGAAGCGAGTATGGAGCGTGGTCGTGGTGCGGTTGCAACTGTACTTGTACGCGAAGGTACGCTACACCGGGGTGATATTTTACTGTGCGGCTCTGAATATGGTCGGGTACGTGCCATGTTTGACGAACGCGGTCGCTCGGTGAAAGAAGCAGGGCCTTCTATTCCGGTAGCAGTATTAGGCTTGACCGGAGCACCTAAAGCGGGTGATGAGGCTGTGGTTGTTACCGATGAGCGTAAAGCGCGTGAAATCGCTGAATTACGTAAAGAAAAACAACGTGATAGTCGTTTTGCGGCACAAAATAGCGCTAAATTGGATATGTTCAATCAAATCCAAGCCGGTACTGCTGAGCGTGCTCAATTGAACTTAATCGTGAAAGCGGATGTTCAAGGCAGCGTGGAGGCATTACGCAGTGAGTTGGTTAATCTCTCGACTTCTGAAGTTGAAGTTCGTGTCATCGCCTCTGGTGTAGGTGGATTGACTGAAAACGATATTGAGATGGCACTGACGTCAAAAGCGATTGTGATTGCCTTCAACGTGCGGGCTAATTCGGCTACACGTAAGTCAGCACAAGACTCCGATATCGAGATTCGTTATTACAGCATTATTTATGATGTGATTAATGACGTAAAAGATGCCATGAGCGGCATGTTGTCACCTGAAACACGCGAAGTCTTTATCGGCTTGGCAGAGGTACGTAATGTGTTCCGTGCGTCTGGCTTTGGTCAGGTTGCGGGATGCTTGGTTACCGAAGGTATGGTACGTCGTGGTAGTCCGATTCGGGTATTACGTAATAATGTGGTGATCTTTACCGGCGAGCTTGAGTCATTACGTCGTCATCGCGATGATGTGAAAGAGGTTCAAGTGGGTACTGAGTGCGGTATCGCGGTGAAGGACTATAACGATGTTCAAGTCGGCGACCAAATTGAGGTCTTTGAAAACATTGAAGTAGCTCGGAAAATTGCCTAATGCAAACAAGTTTTTCACGCTCTGAGCGCGTGGCTGCCCAACTCAAACGCGAATTAGCCTTGCTGATTCGCAATGAGGTGAAAGATCCGCGTGTGAGTATGGGTATGGTATCGATTTTAGATGTATCGTTAAGTAAAGACCTAGAGCATGCTAAGGTATGGTTCGATGTCCTAGAAGCTGAACAAGGCAAGGGCATCGAAGAAGCTTTAAACCATGCAGCTGGATTTTTACGTCGTGAAGTCGGGCGGGCTATGCAATTACGTGCTGTGCCCACCTTGCGCTTTTTCTACGATGATACCCAAGCCAAAGGTAATGAGTTATCCCGTCTGATTGAACAGGCTGTCGCGAGTGATCGCCATGCCGATGAAGGTTCGCCAGATAAAGATAATTCAGGTACTGACAGTAAGTAGTTAAGTTTTGAGCCATCCCCGTCGTCCCCCATTGCGTCCGGTGCAAGGTATTTTATTGCTCGATAAGCCTTTAGGTTTATCGAGTAGCCAAGCACTACAACAAGCACGCTTCCTCTTTAAAGCCGAAAAGGCCGGACACACTGGTAGTCTTGATCCTTTAGCATCGGGTATGTTGCCTTTATGCTTTGGGGAAGCTACTAAATTATCAGCCTACCTATTAGATGCAGATAAGCGCTATTTAACCACCGCGACCCTTGGGCAAGTGAGTACTACGGGTGATAAAGAAGGTGTGTTATCCGATCCTCAAACTGTCCCTCTATTGAGCAAAGATACCCTAGAGCCTCTGCTCAATCAGTTTAGAGGTGAGATTCAACAAGTCCCACCGATGTACTCAGCGCTCAAAAAAGACGGTAAAAAGCTCTATGAGTTGGCACGTCAAGGGATTGAGGTGGAGCGGCCTAGTCGTAGTGTGACTATTTCTGATTTGACGCTGATTAGCTTTGAAGCTCAACAATTAACCCTAGATGTGGCCTGTAGTAAGGGGACTTATATTCGCACTTTAGTAGAGGATATAGGGCAAGCGTTAGGGTGTGGTGCTTATGTGTCAGCCTTGCATCGTGTTGAGGTCTATCCCTTTAATGGACAGCGCACCTATAGCTTAGATGAGTTGCGTAAGTTAAGTGAACAGGGTGGGCTTGAAGCCTTAGATGCTTGTTTATTGCCGATGGATGTCGCTTTACCACATTTACCGAGTATTACCTTGACCGAGGCACAAGTCGCTAAAGTGCAATTAGGGCAAAAAGTGCGTTGCGAACAAGCGGCTGAACCCTTGATCAAGCTTTATAATGAGGCGGGACAGTTTATTGGCTTAGGTGAAATTAACGCTACGATTACATTGCAACCTAAGCGTATATTTGTATTTTAAATCAATCAGGTGTGTAGACTATGATAGATACCTTAGATCAATATGTCGTTTTTGGTAATCCGATTCAACATAGTAAATCACCGCGTATTCATAGCTTATTCGCCCAACAAACCGCGCAAGCGCTGTATTATGACAAGTTATTAGCCCCTCTTGATGCCTTTACCGCAGAGGTATTGGCCTTTCGTGCAGCAGGAGGCAAAGGTTGTAATGTCACAGTTCCTTTCAAGCAAGAAGCTTGGAGTTTAGCCACCAAACGTTCTGCTTATGCTCAACGTGCAGGGGCGGTCAATACACTGATGTTTCAAGCTGATGGCTCTATTTTCGGGGACAATACCGATGGAGTAGGCATAGTACGGGATATTACACTCAGTCAACATCAATCACTCCTAGGTAAGCGTATTTTGATACTCGGAGCAGGTGGGGCTGTACGCGGTGTATTACAGCCTTTATTAGAACATCACCCCGCTGAAATCGTGATTGCTAATCGTACTGTGAGTACAGCACTGGAGTTAGCGCAGGATTTTACCGATTTAGGTCAGGTATCAGGCTGTAGTTTTGAAGCGCTAGAGGGTGCCTTTGATATGATTATTAATGGTACTTCAGCAAGCTTACAGGGCGAATTACCCCCACTACCAAAGACTTGTATAACAGCAGATACCTTTTGCTATGACATGATGTATGGTGCTAAGCCCACCGTGTTTATGCAGTGGGCTTTAGAGCAAGGAGCTACACAAGTGGTCGATGGTTTGGGTATGTTAGTCGAGCAAGCCGCAGAAGCGTTTTATCTCTGGCGCTCTGTGCGACCTGAAACACCGGTCGTGTTGCAGCAATTACGTACCGAATTAATGACCTAGTTGAGTGCTCAGCTAGGTTCTTTTAGCCATTCAACCGACCAGCTCGCTTGATTATCTAGGGCTAAAATGTCTGTGAGTGTGGGTAATATCGTTTTTAGCTCACGATCCAATTGCCATGGGGCATTCACAATCAGCATGCCTGAGCCATGCATACCAAATTCACTTTGTGCCCCCATCACCTTCAATTCTACTTTTAATAAATTGCTATAAGCACCCTGCTTAATCTTACGTAGCATGGTATCGCTATGATCGCGCTTGTTCGCTAGGATCGGATACCAAACCGCATAAACCCCCGTTGCCCAGCGTTTATAGGCCTCCGCTAATGACTCTGTAACCCTTTGATAGTCTTGTTTTAATTCATAGGGGGGATCAATCAATACTAACCCTCGTTTCAGTGATGGGGGAACACGGGCTATTAACTCTTGAAAGCCATCATTAACTACAAATGTAGTTTGTTTAGTTTGGTTCAAATTTGATTTGATTAAATTTTTATCGTCTGGATGGAGTTCAATTAAAACCAAATGCTCAGTTGACCTGACTAATGTTTGAGCAATCCAAGGTGAGCCGGGATAATGAATAATGGTTTCACCCCGGTTTAAAGCTTGGATGCAATCAAAATAGGTTTTTAGTTGAGGTAAGCGTGCTCGATGAGGCCAAAGTTTTTGGATACCTAAGGCCGCTTCCCCCGTTTTGTTAGACCATCCTGAGTCTAAGCGATATAAGCCTGCCCCTGCATGGGTGTCGATATAATAGTAGGGTTTGGGCTTTTGGTTAAGGCTACTTAACATTAAAGTGAGGGTGGCATGTTTTAAAATATCTGCGTGATTGCCCGCATGAAAAGCATGTCGATAACTAAGCATAAGTACTGATTTATCCAAGAATCCAAGCAGTCTATCCTAGCGAAAAAAGGGTTATGTAGCGACCTTGAGAATACTATTCTAATTCTAATGGTATGTATAAATATTAAACATATTGATATTAAATATGAATAGTAGGAGGTGAGTAGACACAGGTGGGCGGAGTTTTAGTGAGTGTCGGTGAAATGTCAAGGGAGAGAATTATGAAAGGGCTATGCCAATCGTGTACTTGGATTATAGTACTATGGTTACTAGGTGGGAGTATACAGGCCATCGAAGCTGGAAATGGGGGCACAGTCAGTTTAAGAGCGATCACCCCTAGTGGAGCACCTTTAATGCGTCCCGTCGCGTGGAAAATTTATGAGGTGAAAAATAATCGCAGATGGCTGACTAAGGGCTTTGATCGCCATGCTGGTGTATTAGAGCTGCCACCAGGAAATTATGTGGCAGAGATTAGTTTTAATGGTATTCAGTATGAGCAACCCTTTACTTTAAAACCCCATCATGATGTCGATGTGACCATTTCTATTCGTAGTGAGGTACGGGTTTTTTAGCTCATATCGCTAAGGGTAATACGATACCTTGTTGTTGCAGAAAGTCAGTAAGGCGTATGAGTGGCAGACCAATCAATGCACTAGGATCATCACCTAGCATTTTCTCAAATAGGACTACCCCTAGGCCTTCTGATTTAAAACTACCCGCACATTCATAGGGTTGTTCACGTTGTAAGTAGTATTCAATCATCGACTCCGATAAGGGGCGAAATTTAACACCAAAATGCACCACATCGAGTTGATAGGTCTGGGTGTTGCTATTGAATAAACACAGCCCAGTCAGAAATTCAACATATTGATTCGAAGAGGCTTGCAATTGTGCGGTTGCATTGGCGTGAGTGTGAGGTTTACCTAAGATTTGCCCATTCAGTACCGCTACTTGGTCAGAACCAATAATTAAGGCCTGCGGGTAGTGTGCTTGTACGGCTTGTGCTTTTTCTAGGGCTAGACGGGCGACTAATTCAGAGGCCGATTCATTGAGTCGGTGGCTTTCATCGATATTAGGTGCAGCACACTCAAAGGGTATTTGGAGCTGACGGAGTAAGGCTTGGCGAAATTTAGAAGTGGAGGCTAAAACTAAACGAGGTGGCTGAGAATTTATCATGAGTTTGTTACAAATTAGCGCTAGAAAGTAATAAAAAGCTCCCCATCATAGTGATTTTTCTTTACACTTGCATCCCCATCTTCATATAATCGCGCCCTTATGTTGAATAGGTTACCCGTTGAAATTAATCCCTTTCGCTACGTTGAGCAGCGCCGTGAGCTGAGTGGCATTATGCCGCTACGTGAGATGTCGCGCCTAGTTGAAATGGCTTTGGATAGTAGTGGTGATTTTCAGGTAGAGTTAGTATTTAGTTTATCTGAAACCCATTTACCTATGGTAAAAGGTAGTGTCCAAGGGCAAATACAAGTGGAATGCCAGCGTTGTTTGCAGCCCATGACCTTAACGATTAACCATCCGATTGAGGTGGTGTTTACGCGCTCTGAAACAGACCGTCGCCCTGAAGAGGCGGGTTATGAAAGTTGGGTAGTGGAAGACGATAGCCTATATTTGCGTGACTTTGTGGAAGATGAGCTACTGCTCGCTATGCCACTGATACCACGCCATGATTCCTGTCAACCTCTAAAACCTTTGATTGAGGGTTATGAGGATGATGCGGTAAATAATGAGTCTGATCCAACGGAAGAAAAGAAAAATCCGTTTGCAGTATTAAAGAATTGGAAAAAATCGGAGTAAGCTACAATGGCAGTCGCTCAAACCCGTATGTCACGTTCTAAGCGTGATATGCGTCGTGCCCACGATGCACTTAAAAATCGTGCTTTATCAGTGGATCCTGTTTCAGGTGAGACTCACTTGCGTCATCACATGACTCCAGATGGATTTTACCGTGGTCGTCAAATTATTAAGACGGCGGTAGACGTGGAAGAAGTCCAAGAGTAAGCGCAAGTCTTTAGAGGTATTAAGCTTACTTTTGCCTCTGATAGTATTTAAAATCGCGGGCTGGTCCCGCGATTTTTTTTGGATTGGATGTTGGATAAATTATGGCTAACAAATACCGTATTGCGTTAGATGCAATGGGGGGTGACCATGGGCTAGAGGTCACAGTCCCGGCAGCTTTAAAAGCATTGGGCACTTATGCAGATATCGAATTAATACTGGTAGGGGATGAAGCTCAAATCAATAATACCTTAGCCAAACATCAAACGAATGCCTCCGACCGTTTACATGTCAAACCGGCTACTCAAGTAGTGGCAATGGATGAGTCCCCCACCAGTGCGCTGAAAAATAAAAAAGATTCCTCTATGCGCGTGGCTATTAATCTGGTCAAAGACGGGGAGGCCGATGCAGCGGTGAGTGCGGGTAATACCGGAGCGTTAATGGCAACCGCGCGCTTTGTATTAAAAACACTACCCGGCATTGATCGCCCCGCGATTTGCACGGTGATTCCAGCCCTGCAGGGGCATACCCATATGCTCGATTTAGGAGCGAATGTCGATTCTGCCGCTGAGCATTTATATCAATTTGCCCTAATGGGGTCTGAGCTAGCTAAAGCCATTGATGATATTGAATCGCCTAAGGTGGGTTTACTGAACATTGGACAAGAAGAAATAAAAGGCAACGAGCAAGTTAAAGCCGCCCATGCCTTATTAAGTAAATCACCTCTCAATTATATTGGCTATGTGGAAGGGGATGATATTTATTTAGGCGATGTAGATGTCGTGGTGTGTGATGGCTTTGTGGGCAATGTGGCACTAAAAAATACCGAGGGTGTGGCAAAAATGATTTCCACCCTGCTTAAAGACGGATTTAAGCGTAATATCCTTACCAAGCTTGCTGGATTGATTGCGTTACCCGTACTAACCCGTTTTCGTCATCAGGTCGATCCACGGCGCTATAATGGTGCTAGTCTATTAGGATTGCGAGGGATTGTGGTCAAAAGCCATGGTGGAGCGGATAGTTTTGCCTATGCGAATGCTATTGGGATTGCTCGTACGGAAGCTATTAAGCAGGTGCCACAACGTATCGATAAACAAGTTGCAGCGCTATTAGCCACGAGGGTTGAGGCATGAAATATTCACGCATTACCGGCACAGGTAGTTACTTGCCGCCACGCATTATGACAAATCACGATTTAGCTCAATTTGTAGATACGACCGATGAGTGGATTGTAGAGCGTACCGGCATTCGCCAGCGTCATATTGTCGAGCATGAGTCGGCTTGTGATTTAGCCGAATTTGCCGCACGACGGGCGCTGGAAATGGCCGGGCGTGAGCCTAATGAAGTCGATTTGATTGTGATGGGGACTTCTACGCCAGATCTCATTTTCCCTAGTACGGCTTGTCTCCTGCAAGGGCGCTTAGGAATTACCAATGGCGGTGCTGCGTTTGATGTGAATGCGGCTTGTTCCGGTTTTACTTATGCCTTAAGTGTGGCGGATAAGTTTGTGCGTAGTGGAGCAAGTCAATGTGCTTTAGTGGTTGGCGCTGAAACGATGTCTAAGCTGATGGATTGGAGTGATCGGGGTACTTGCGTATTATTCGGTGATGGTGCCGGAGCGATGGTATTAGAGCCTAGTGACGAGCCAGGTATTTATTCTACTCATATTCACTCCGAGGGTAGCTATGAAGAATTACTCAATGTCGCTGCTGGCGTCTCGCGTAATCGCGAGGTGTTATTGGAAGGCAAAGCTTTTCTACGCATGAAAGGCAATGAAGTCTTTCGTATGGCTGTCACAACCCTCGGACGCATTGTCGAGGAAACCTTAGAAGCGAATAATATGACGAAAGCCGATGTGGATTGGTTAGTGCCGCATCAAGCCAATATCCGCATTATCCAAGCCACCGCTAAAAAATTAGATATGCCGATGGAGCGTGTCGTTGTCACTGTCGGCGAGCAGGGTAATACCTCAGCAGCGTCTATTCCTATTGCCTTAGATACAGCCGTGCGGGATGGACGGATTCAGCGTGGGCAAACCATATTACTCGAAGCGTTTGGCGGTGGATTCACTTGGGGTTCGGCACTAGTACGTTTTTAAAGGATAAGTACCATGGCTACTGAAATTGAGCGTAAGTTTTTAGTAATTTCCGAGGCTTGGCGTACTCAAGTGCAGCGCTCAGAACAGTTTCGCCAAGGCTATTTGAGTAATAATCCTACCGCGTCAGTACGGGTGCGTATTGCAGATGAGCAGGCTAGCTTAAATATTAAGGGCATGACGATTGGCGTATCCCGTCCAGAGTTTGAATATGCTATTCCTTTGGCAGATGCGCATGAGTTACTCAATCAGCTTTGCCAACCTCCCCTCATTGAAAAGACACGTCACTATATTGAATATGCAGGTAAGACTTGGGAGGTCGATGAGTTTCATGGCGACAATCAAGGCTTAGTCGTGGCTGAAATTGAATTAAGCAGCGCTGATGAAGTCTTTGCAGTGCCAGAGTGGGCAGGCAAGGATGTATCCCATGAGCCGCGTTATTATAATGTGCTACTCACGCAACACCCCTATCGACAGTGGTCAGAGGCTGAGAGGGCTTAGTGTAAACTCGCATCCCTTATCTTATAATAAAGGGATAGCAACCCACCTCTAGAGCATGTGTATGAGCGATGTCTACCTCAATCCCATGACGGACTTTGGCTTTAAAAAGCTGTTTGGGGAGGAACCCCATAAAGACTTATTGATCAGCTTTTTGAACACGTTCTTACCTGCACATCATCAAGTACAAGACCTGAGTTACACCAAAAACGAATATCAAGGCCGCAGTGCCATTGACCGCAAAGCGATATTTGATCTGAACTGTATTAGCCCCTCTGGTGAGCGCTTTATTGTCGAACTACAACGCATCAAGCAAATCTTTTTCAAAGATCGGAGTATCTATTACGCGACTTTCCCGATACAAGAACAAGCGATCCGTGGGGATTGGAATTATAAACTCGCCGCCGTTTATACCATTGGTATCTTGGATTTTTTGATTGATGATGATCAAACAAAAGTCTATTACCATGCTCAGCTTAAAGATCAGGATAATATTTTATTCTACGAGAAACTCAATTTTATCTATTTAGTTCTCCCCCGCTTTAAATTACAAGCCCATGAGCTAAAAACGCTACAAGACAAATGGTTTTATGTATTTAAGCATTTACACGAATTAGAACAAATCCCTAGCCAGCTCACCGATGAAGTGTTTCAGCGTTTATTCGGTATTGCTAAAATCGCACAATTACCGGCGAGCGAACGCCTAGGCTATGAAAGCAGTTTAAAAGACTATCGAGATTTTATGAGCACCCACGAAACCTCACGCTTAGATGGAAAAAAAATAGGCTTAGTAGAGGGAGAGAAAATTGGTTTGGAAAAAGGGGAAAAAATTGGGCTAGAAAAGGGAGAGAAAATCGGCTTAGAGAAAGGTAAACAGCTAGGGATTGAAGAGGGTAAACAACTGGGGATTGAAGAAGGAGCCTTGCAAAAAGCCCAAGCAATAGCACTGAATTTATTGCAGCTAGGTATTTTACCCGAAACCGAGATTGCTCGTATTGCAGGGCTAACTTTAAAAGAAGTGCAACAGCTTAAATCGGTTTAGTAAAGCACTCTGCTTAAAAAGTGCTTTGGTTGGGGGATAATGGGTGGAGATTAGCGAAAGGCGGGGAGATTATTTTTAACCCAAGGTAAAATAACTTTATTGACTGCTGTTATAGCCTTTTTAGCACCTAGATCAGTCACTATTTCATATGAGAATTTTTGATCACAACCCGCAATACGTGGATTATAAAATATATATTGATATTGTTTTTTTGTATTATTATAACGCCATTTGATATAGACATCACCACATCCTAGTGTGGATTTAGGCATAAATCTCATCACATTATGAATAGTATCTAATGGCTTATAGGTACTTTGAGGAGTAGCAAGATCAATCATTAAAGCATCATCACTTTCCATTAGTATTTTAAAACTACCTTTTTCATCCTGTTGAAGAATCCAGTTGTGAGTAACAGAGTTGCTGTAACTTAAATCAGGTTGGTCTTTGATACATCCTGTTGCTGGTGTCGTAATATACCACTCCTCAGTTTTCAAGTTATTATCAATATTAAAATTAATACCTATGAAAGGACAGGTTTTTAGTTGTTTAAAGTTATTTGAGTTATAAAATACAGCATATGCTTTTTTGAACGGATTTTGAGTATTTGGAGAAAATAAGGCTTGCTTAATATTTGCAGGCAAGGGGACAGTTAAGTTTATCCCAATAGATTCTTTTGGTTTGTTTTTTTTATCATAGATGCTAATGCTAGCATCTATGATTTTATCCCCGCTATATTGTGTAAAAAAACTAAAAGCGGGAGCATCAATAGGATCTTCTGATGCGGTACTTCCTATAGCAGGAAAAATAACCAATAAATTTATAATTAAGCTTTTTGCTAAACGGTGGATTGATTGAGTCATAGTCCTTTACCTTTATTACTACTGAAAATAAAAAAGAAGAGATGAGGTTTCGTTAAATCCTCATCACCCCAATCATGATGCAATGGAGAGGAGGATACTCGCACTTCTCTAGGAGCTTTATTATAATATAAAGAATAACAACCCACCTCTAGAGCAAGCCCATGAACGATGTCTACCTCAATCCCCTGACGGACTTTGGCTTTAAAAAGCTGTTTGGGGAGGAACCCCATAAGGATTTGTTGATCAGTTTTTTGAATACGTTCTTACCCGCACATCATCAAGTACAAGACCTGAGTTACACCAAAAATGAATATCAAGGCCGCAGTGCCATTGACCGCAAAGCGATATTTGATCTGAACTGTATTAGCCCCTCCGGTGAGCGCTTTATTGTCGAATTACAACGCATCAAACAAATCTTTTTCAAAGATCGGAGTATCTATTACGCGACTTTCCCGATTCAAGAACAAGCGATCCGTGGGGATTGGAATTACAAACTCGCGGCCGTCTACACTATTGGTATCTTGGACTTTTTGATTGATGATGATCAAACCAAGGTCTATTACCATGCTCAGCTTAAAGATCAGGATAATATTTTATTCTACGAGAAACTCAATTTTATCTATTTAGTCCTCCCCCGCTTTCAATTACAAGCCCATGAGCTAAGAACGCTACAAGACAAATGGTTTTATGTGTTTAAGCATTTACACGAATTAGAGCAAATCCCCAGCCAACTCACCGATGAGGTGTTTCAGCGTTTATTTGGTATTGCTAAAATCGCGCAATTACCGGCGAGCGAGCGCCTAGGCTATGAAAGTAGTTTAAAAGACTATCGAGATTTTATGAGTACCCACGAAACCTCGCGCTTGGATGGAAAAAAAATAGGGTTAGTGGAGGGGGAGAAAATTGGCTTGGAAAAGGGTGAGAAAATCGGCTTAGAGAAGGGATTAGAGCAGGGAGAGAAAATCGGTTTGGAGAAAGGAAAACAGTTAGGAATTGAGGCAGGAGCCTTGCAAAAAGCTCAAGCGATAGCACTGAGTTTATTGCAGCTAGGTATTTTACCCGAAACCGAGATTGCGCGTATTGCAGGGCTGACTTTAGAAGAGGTGCAACAGCTTAAATCGGCTTAGCAAAGCACTCGTATAAACAAGAGGCCATGGTATGCCTCTCTATCGTTATTATTAAGCAGCGCATCTAGTGAGGCGTTTATTTTTTAATTCCACAGTCGGGAAGTAAAAATTGCTCATAACCATGCCTGCCATCATAAAGTAAGGTAGCATTTCCAATCCAGTGCGGTGCCTCAAGCATTGTTAATTGATCGAACAATCTCCACTCTGTAGTGGCTATTAATTTATGATCTTGAGTATAAATTCGATAAACTATACTACCCCTAGTCAATTGAATAAGGCCACTTGCAAACCCATCAAAACTACGCAACGGCTTATCCGCTGTAGTTATTTTATAGATATTGAGATAACAGGTTTTAGCAGGATTAAATATCTTATGGCTTATAATAGGGCTATAGTCCACTGCAATTTTACAAGCAATGAGGAATAGGACTAATCCTAGAGTCAATACCAGCACTAAGCGCATGAGCCATTTTAGAGTTTTTTTGAGTATTAACATGACCTGATTACCTTATATTATTTGCTATTGCTACGTTAGAGTATTGGGATTATCTATATAAAAATTGAATTTCCTTCTTGTTTTTTGTGCAGTATTTGTTGAGATTGCATAAAATTAGTCTAGAGTATTAATCAATCAATTTTCTAGGTGTTTATACGATAATCTATTACACTATCGAGTTATCATAGTATAGTTAACTGAACTAAGGTCATAAAATAATCATGAAACGTATGATCACTCTAAAAACCAGTACCTTTCTCTTATTAATGTCATGCCTAGCCCACAATAGTTATGCTGAGCAAAATAGCTTAAGCCCTAGTCTTTTTAATAAATTAAAAAATGTGCCTACACTCGATTTAGCGAATCCAAGATTAGAATCAACTGAGTATAAAGCACTCGGTTTACCTATTATTCAGCCCACTCCTCAGCAAAAAGCAGCGATACGGGCTAACATTAAAAAAACCCCAGATACTATTAATAAAAAAATTCCTAATATAGAAAACTGCCAATGGATAGGTGTTAATATTGAACTAGATGATCAAAACTCTACACAGGAGTACTTATTCACCCCTACGAATGCCTGTAGTAAGCCTACCTCCTCTCAAAGCAAACCTTTTTGGATAGTCCAGCAAATGGGTAATAAAGCTCCTCAAGTACTCATAGCCGATCATGCGTATCAGGTCAGGATATGGAAAAAAGAAGCAGCGGCTAAACGTCGGATTGAAACCATTACTAAAGGCAATGCGCCCAGTCGTTATACTCAAAAACCTATCGACGTGAGATGTCATAGTAACTGGAGCTTTATGGGAGGAGGGTATCAGTATCGTCCCGATTATATTGAGGTTTATCGTTCAGACGCATCGAGTCGAGGTAAAACGTGGGTGATAGTCGAGGGACAAGACCCCTATGTGGCGATTGATCAGAACTTTCGTTGCTCCCGATAAAAGTATCCAGAGGCTTACTCGCGCTCTATAGGGATATTCACTATAATAAAGGGATAACAACCCACCTCTAGAGCATGTGTATGAGCGATGTCTACCTCAATCCCCTGATGAAAATTGCTCAATTACCCGCTAATGAACGTTTAGGCTATGAAAGCAGTTTAAAAGACTATCGAGATTTTATGAGTACCCACGAAACCTCACGCTTAGATGGAAAAAAAATAGGCTTAGTGGAAGGCGAGAAAATTGGTTTGGAAAAGGGTGAAAAAATTGGCTTAGAGAAGGGAGAGAAAATTGGCTTAGAGAAAGGCGAACAAATCGGGGCATTAAAAACAGCCCAAGCAATAGCACTGAATTTATTGCAGCTAGGTATTTTACCCGAAACTGAGATTGCGCGTATTGCGGGGCTAACGTTAACAGAGGTACAAAGGCTTAAATCGGTTTAGCAAAGCACTCTGCTTAAAAAGTGCTTTGGTTGGGGATAATGGGTAGTGATTAGCGAAAGGCTTTTAAGTTTTTATTCATCCACGGATCAATCTCGCCTTTAATACGGGTCATCAGGCGTTGAATATTAGTACCAGGACTGGGACAATTAGATTGTTGTAAATAAGTTTTACCCATTTGATATTGTTGTTTAGTGGGGTTATAAGTCCAGTCAATACGCACTGCACCACACCCTAATTTAGAACCAGGGTTAAATCTCATTACATGATGAAAGGTATCAAGGGGCTTATAAGAGCCTTTTTTAGAATTAGCTTTATTAGAATAGAGTGGACTCTCGCTCTCCATCAATACTCGAAATAATCCCGTTTCTGTTTTTTGTAATATCCAATTATGCCCTGTTGCTCCATCAATATAAGATTGATTTTTTACACATCCCACAGTTGAGGTGGCTATATACCACTCTTGTGTTTTACGATTATTATCTAAATCAAACTCTATCCCCATAAAAGGACATCGTTGTAACTGTTTAAAGGCTGTTGGAGTATAAAAAACTGCATAAGCAGATTTAAAAGGGTTTAATGTAGTTGGAGAAAATAGGTTTTGCTTTATTATACTGGGAAGTAATGTTGTTACTCTTATCTCACCTACCGTATGATCTTCTTGATCTGCCAGTGTTGCTCGAACCTCAATACCTTTCCCATCTGGATTATAAAAAGTAGAAAAAATGATAGCACCTGCCTTAAATATAGAAATCTCGTTACTATCATTGGCTTGTATGGGGTAAGTGCATCCTAGTAGAACTATTAACCCACCACCTATTATCCATTGCTTAATCACAAAATACTCCTTTAAATACTATAAGGGACTAACCTAACAGTTACCTACCTCTCTTTTCAACGCAGCGCTTGTAACTCAGTAAAAAGTCCCCATTTTGATAATAAACTAAGCGAGTCATTGGCTCTCATTCAGCCTAGGCTAGACAGCTATCCCTAACCATAGTCTAATCACTACCATTATTTTAAAGGGTTAACTATCCATCATGAGCGAGACCACTAAACCACTCAATTTTATCGAAAGAATTGTCGAAGACGACCTAAGCAATGGCAAAGTGACCCAAGTGCATACGCGTTTTCCACCGGAGCCAAATGGCTATTTGCATTTAGGGCATGCTAAATCGATCTGGCTGAATTTTGGTTTGGCACAACGTTATGGTGGGGTCTGTAATTTACGCATGGACGACACCAATCCAGCCAAAGAGGATGAGGAATATGTTGAGTCTATTCAACGTGATGTGCAATGGTTAGGCTATCAATGGGAAGGCAAAGTACGCTATGCCTCGGACTATTTTGATCAACTCTATGCCTGGGCACTGTATTTAATTAATCACGGTAAAGCCTATGTGTGTGATTTGAGTGCTGAGGAAATGCGCCAATATCGCGGCACACTTA
The DNA here is from genome assembly GCF_000380185.1 of Thiofilum flexile DSM 14609. Classification (GTDB taxonomy): domain Bacteria; phylum Pseudomonadota; class Gammaproteobacteria; order Thiotrichales; family Thiotrichaceae; genus Thiofilum; species Thiofilum flexile. The sequence continues at coordinate 182,859 of NZ_KB904758.1, read as the reverse complement.
CCGAGGTGGGCAAAGATAGCCCTTACCGTAATCGCACCGTCGAGGAAAATTTAGCGCTATTTGAAAAAATGCGCTCAGGTGAGTTTGAAGAAGGGGCTTGTGCCTTACGAGTTAAAATTGATATGGCCTCCCCTAATATCAATCTGCGTGACCCCGTGATTTACCGCATTAAAAAAGCCTCCCATCATCAAACGGGTGATAAATGGTGTATCTATCCTTCCTATGACTATGCACATGGTCAAAGCGATGCGATTGAGGGGATTACACACTCGATTTGTACCTTAGAGTTTGAAGATCATCGCCCATTATATGAGTGGTTTATTGCCAATCTTCCGGTACCTGCTACACCGCATCAATACGAGTTTTCGCGTTTGAATGTGAATTACACCGTCACCAGTAAGCGCAAACTAAAACAATTAGTCGATGAGAAACATGTTGATGGCTGGGACGATCCGCGTATGCCTACCATTGCGGGTATGCGTCGGCGTGGCTTTACCCCTAAAGCCTTGCGTGATTTCTGCGAAATGGCAGGGGTGACTAAAGTCGAAGGGGTCGTGGATATTAGTATGCTCGAACATGCGATTCGAGAAGACCTTAATACCAATGCACCCCGCGCGATGTGTGTCTTGCAACCTTTGAAAGTGGTTTTGTTAAATTATCCTGATACTAAAACCGAGACGGTGCTGGGACATAATCACCCTCAAAATGAAGCCTTTGGTACGCGCACTTTACCCTTTAGCCGTGAAATTTGGATTGAACAAGACGATTTCCGTGAAGAGGCTAATAAGCAATTTAAACGTTTAGTATTAGGTAAACGGGTGCGCCTACGTAGTGCCTATATTATTGAAGCAGTGAAGGCCATTAAGGATGAGCAAGGCAATATAGTCGAGGTACATGCAAATGTAATTGAGGATACCTTAGGCAAAGACCCAGCCGATGGTGTCAAAGCTAAAGGGGTAATTCATTGGGTTGATGCTCGCAGTAGTGTAGATTGTGAAGTGCGTCTGTATGATCGCTTGTTTACTGATGTAGCACCGGACGCGGGCGGAAAAAACTTCCTCGATTATATGAATCCCAATAGCTTGGTTATTTTGCGTGGCTGTAAGGCGGAAGTGAATCTTGCCCACTCAGATAAAGACACCCGTTATCAATTTGAGCGCCAAGGTTATTTTATTCAAGATGCTCAAGATTCAACACCGGATCATTTAGTGTTTAATCGTGTGATTAGCCTGAAGGATACATGGGAAAAAAGTGCTGAGGCTTAGTTATATATCGACCTAAAAGCAAGCGGGTGTTTCTTCCGCACGGCGACATCCTTGCCGCCAAGACTGCTCCAGAAACACCCGCTTGCTTTTATCAGTTTTGCTTTTACCAGTATTTAGGGCAAACGTAGCTGCTCTATGGGTTGATGTAGCATTTCACACAATACCTCAATCACCAGATTATGATCATCCCGTTGTGGTAATCCAGAGACTACGACCGTACCGACCATCACATCACTCACGCGAATCGGAAAGCAGCCACCGTGTGCGGCATAATCACTGCTGGGTAGACCGTATTTTTCCATTAAATCAACTTGTTTGAGAGAAAAATGCAGCCCCATAGCATAGGAACTACGCTGAAAACGCTGCACTACATTACGCTTGCGCCGTGCCCAATCGGTATTCTCCGGGGTAGTACCCTCCATAGCACAGCAAAATAACTGAAAACCATTCACAGTAATATCAATGACTAAACTCTGCTGACGTTCAAAAGCTTTGTGGCGTAAACGGCAACCTAATTCCCATGCGGTATTAGCATCAAAATGGGTAAAGCGTAAGAGTTGTTCTTGTAGGGTGACACGTTCTAAATCAATTCTGTGCATATTCATCAGCCTGTGGTTATGTGGTTAAAAGGCTCACTCTAAGCAGGGGCTAGCCAATAATATTGTTATCTATTTTTGAGTCACATCACGGATAACTAGACACTGCAAATGATGTTTATGATCAATAGTAATGATAGAAAGTAAAGGCGAGGTACGGTTAAAATGTGCTCAAAAAGTGGGGGTTTTTGTACTCGCTGCCCCTAAATATACTACTCTATAAGCCGAATATAAATGTTTTTTTCTATAGGATGGATAAAATGACTGTTAATAATGAGGTAAAAAATAAGCAACCTAACCCCGATGTGGCTGAACATAATGCTTTTTTCCCTTCTCCCTACTCTTTAAGTTTATATATTCCTAAAAAAACAGATTTTGATGGGTTAAAATTTAATAAACCCTATCAGGGCGGTAAATGGAAAGTGCTCATGATTGCCTCCGATGAACGCTATTTATTAATGGGCAATGGTAAGTTTTTCTCAACGGGTAATCATCCAGTAGAAACTTTATTACCCATGCACCATTTAGACCAAGCAGGCTTTGAAATTGAGGTGGCAACTTTATCGGGTAATCCGGTTAAATTGGAAATGTGGGCTTTTCCGAGTGAGGATGAAACCGTACAGGCGGTTTATGAGAAATACCTACCTAAATTTAAGCAGCCGCTGAAATTATCAGATGTACTAGAAAAACAATTAGGTAAAGACTCACCCTATATCGGTATGTTTATTCCCGGTGGACATGCTGCGATGCATGCAATCCCCTTTAGTGATGAGGTCAAGCAAGTATTAAAGTGGGCAGTGGCTAATGATAAATATGTGATCTCGCTGTGTCATGGTCCGGCTGGATTAGTAGCAGCCGCGCATAATGAAGCAGAGTCAGACTTTTTGTTTAAAGGCTATAAAATCTGTGTGTTCCCTGATAGTTTAGACCTAGGGGCTAATGTCGATATTGGCTATATTCCAGGGCCTATGCCGTGGTTATTAGGTGAAAAACTCAAATCACTTGGTGTGGAAATTCTCAATGAGGGCATTAGTGGACAGTGCTATCAAGATCGTAAGCTGATTACGGGTGATAGTCCCTTAGCCGCTAATCAATTAGGTATTCTGGCAGCGGACGCTTTATTAAAAGAAGTAGGCGTTAGTTAGTCCAACACCCCCCTTTCAGTCTCCCCTTTGGTTGGGTGAGTAGAACCCCCTCTCAATCTCCCCCTTGGCTGGGGGAGAGGGAAGAGTTGTTCCCTCACCTGCCAAGGGGAGGGCTGGGGTGGGGTTGATTTAGCTCCTAAAATCATTGAGTAATTTTTTAAGCCATCCTATTCTTTCTTCAGCATTCGCTATTTCTTTTAAAAGCTTTAGTTTATCTGAGCCTTCTAATTTAAACTCCCAGGGGCGTTTTTGTATCAGTTGAATAATTTTCAGCGGATCAATATTCGGTTTGGCATCAAATAAAATGCGCCCTCCGGTAGCATGCATATCTAGTTTACGAATACCTAGGGGTTGAGCGAGTAATTTAATTTCAGTCGCGGCAAATAAAGCTTTCGTCGGTTCGGGTAATAAACCAAAGCGATCTATCATTTCTACTTGTAACTCATCTAAGGCCATTTGATCTTCTGCACTAGCAATGCGCTTATATAAAATCAAGCGGCTATGCACATCGGGTAAATAGCTTTCGGGAATTAGGGTAGGGCTGCCTAAATCAATGGTAGTAGGCGGTTGAGTAGGCTGTGCTAAATCAATCATTTGCCCCGTTTTTAATGCACGTACCGCCCGCTGCAATAAATCATTATACAAATGGAAGCCGATTTCTTGGATTTGTCCGCTTTGATCCTCACCTAATAACTCACCCGCCCCGCGAATTTCCAGATCATGAGTCGCTAAAGTAAAGCCAACCCCTAAATCTTCTAAGGATTCAATCGCCTCTAAACGTTTTTGTGCATCAGGGGTGAGGTGTTTTTTTGGTGGGGTAATTAAATACGCATAAGCCCGATGATGTGAACGCCCGACCCGTCCGCGCAGTTGGTGTAGCTGTGCTAAGCCTAATTTATCAGCGCGATGGATAATAATGGTATTAGCAGAAGGGACGTCAATCCCGTTTTCAATAATAGTAGTGGCTACCAAAATCTGGAAACGTTGATGGTAAAAGTCCTGCATAATACTTTCTAATTCGCGCTCACGCATTTGTCCGTGAGCGTATTGGATTTTGGCTTGTGGGAGTAGGGTTTGGATGTCGTCGACCATTTTGCCAATGGTATCGACTTCATTATGGAGCACATAAACCTGCCCACCACGAGCGATTTCCCGTGCACAGGCTTCTTGAATGAGGGTATTACTCCACTCGGTAACAAAGGTTTTAATGGCATGGCGTTGTACCGGCGGAGTGGCAATAATGGATAGGTCACGCAAGCCAGAGAGCGACATATTCAGCGTGCGGGGGATAGGAGTGGCCGTCATGGTGAGCATATCCACATTGGCGCGGAGCTTTTTAAGTTGCTCTTTATGGCGCACCCCAAAGCGGTGTTCCTCGTCAATAATCACTAAGCCCAGATTTTTAAAAATCACATCCTCTTGCAGCAGTTTATGTGTACCAATCACGATATCAATATGACCAGCCTTTACCTTATCGAGTGCTTGTTTGATTTGGGCTGCACTTTTAAAGCGGGATAAAGATTCAATCGCAAACGGCCAATCGGCAAAACGATCACGGAAATTATTAAGATGTTGCTGCACGAGTAGGGTAGTGGGGGCAATAATAGCGACTTGCTTACCCGCATTCGCTGCAATAAAGGTTGCTCGCATGGCAACCTCGGTTTTACCAAAGCCTACATCCCCACACACCACCCGATCCATCGGTTGTGAGGAGCGCATATCTCTAATCACTGATTCAATGGCTAAGGCTTGATCCGGTGTTTCCTCAAACGGGAAACCGGCGGAGAATTGTTGATACTCCAGCTCATTAAACTCAAAAGCTTGGCCTTGTTGTGCCGCGCGGCGGGCATGGATATCTAAGAGTTCAGCAGCGACATCACGAGCTTTTTCCGCCGCCTTTTGACGACTTTTGCTCCATTGCTCATTGCCTAATTTATGTAGGGGTGCTGCATCAGGGGATACACCGGTATAGCGACTAATGAGATGCAAAGCAGTGACGGGCACATATAGCCGATCACCTCCTGCATATTCGAGGGTTAAATATTCAGAGGTCATGCCGCCGGTGGTAATGGTCTGCATCCCTAAATAGCGTCCGACCCCATGCTCCTCATGCACAATGGGAGCGCCCTGATTCAAATCGGTGAGATTGCGAATAATCGAGTCAGCATCACGGGTCGCTTTTTTACGGCGGCGTTGTTGCTGTACAGGGGCACCGTGTAATAGTGTCTCAGGAATAACCGCCAGCGCTGGCTCTTTCAGCCAAAAACCAGACTCTAATGGTGCGACGGTAATCGCCATAGCTTCTGTAGAGTCTAAAAACGCTTGCCAGCTATCAAACACTTTGACACTTAAGTGATTATCGCGCAGTAATTGCAGCAAAGCCTCACGCCGTCCGGCTGATTCAGCGGTAAATAAAACGCGCCCTTTGAGGTGCTTGAGAAACTCAGTGAGAAAAATTAAAGGCTGTTCGTGTTTATTTTGGACTAATAAGGGGGGGAGTGAGTAAGTAGGGTAGTGGGTGCCGACTTGTTCCGTCCCTTGTGCGACTTGAATACGCCGATAACGCCCTAATTCATACTGAAGTGCAGCCGGATCAATAAAGACCTTTTTAGGCTCCAATAGGGGGCGCTCAATATCATGGCGGCGCTCTTCATAGCGATGTTCAATAGTCTGCCAGAAGCTCGCAATTGCTGGTTGAGCATGCTCTTCAAAAATAATTAAGGTACGCTCAGGCAGGTAATCAAATAGGGTAGCGGTATGTTCAAAAAATAAGGGTAAGTAATACTCCACACCCGCCGGAGGATTACCTTTGCTCACCGCATCATAGACTTGACTACGGCTGAGATCTCCACCTAATTGATTGCGGTAGTTTTGTTTGAATCGTTCAATGCCGGATTTATCTAGTGGGAATTCGCGTGCGGGTAATAGCTCAATCTGCTTAACTTTGTCTTGAGTACGCTGCGTTTCAGGGTCGAAACTGCGAATACTTTCAATTTCATCATCAAATAGATCAATACGATAAGGAACATCGCTCCCCATAGGGAATAGGTCAAAGATCGAGCCACGGGTCGCATATTCACCATGCTCAATAACTTGATTAACTGCCCGATACCCCGCTTGCTCTAACTGTTGACGAAAGGTATCGACTTTAAAGGAGTCCCCAGCGGTGACATTCAGGGTATGCGCATGTATATAGTGCGTGGGCGGGAGGCGATGCATTAAGGTCGTCATCGGCACGATTAAAATGCCCTGCGTCATACTAGAGAGTCTGGAGAGCAGTTTTAAACGCTCAGAGACAATATCCTCAAGCGGTGAAAAAATATCATAGGGCAGGGTTTCCCAGTCGGGAAAAATATGCAGAGGTGTGCTAGGGGTAAAAAACCGTAGAGCCGCTTCGAGTCGCAGTGCTGCATGAATATCTGCTGTTAAGAGTAAGACGACACCTTTATGTTGTTCGGCGGCATTTGCTATGAGTAGGCTTTGGGCACTGCCTTGTAATTGCCCCCAATAGGTCGAGCCAGCCGGAGGAGGGGGGAAAATCGGTTTTAGCCAAGCGCTCATCGAGGTATCCCAACACAATAAAACGCAATATTTTACTCTGATCTACGCATGGGGTGAACTTTTGATTCTGTGAAAAGAGGAATTTGAGGGAGTGTAGAGGATGACGTACTTCATCCTAAGGGTAGACGCAAGGTCTACCCCAGTCGCTTATTGCGAGTTAGTGGAGGAGGTGGAGGTATTGTTAGACGGATTTTTAGCTAGTTCAACATCAATGCGTTTTTTTACATCATCTTGTTCGGCTGTACTGAGCATTTCCATCACCACATCACGGTTTTCAATCGCGTGTTGCTCACCTTTTGCGGCAGCTAGTGATAGCCAGAAAGCTGCCTCAGGCAGATTTTTAGTCGTACCTAGACCTTTGGCTAAGAAAGTACCTAGACTATATTGAGCATTAATATGATTGGCTTGTGCGGCTTTGCGTACCCAAAAGAGCGACTCTTTATAGTCTTGCTCCACGCCTTCACCTTTAGCAAACATCATCGCCAGATTATATTGTGCTTCAGGATAGCCCTGTTCGGCAGAAGCCTTATACCAATATAAGGCGAGGGTGGGATCATGCGGGAGGTCACTCCCTTGATTAAAGAGGTAGGCCATCATGTATTGTGCGGCAGGGTTCTTGTTTTCTGCTGCTTTAGAGACCCATTCAATACCCTTATCAGTATCTTGCTCAATGCCTTCCCCTAAGACATATTTGATACCAAGATTATATTGTGCCCCCGCTTCGTTTTGTTCGGCTGCTTTGCGATACCATTCGATCGCTTTGCCTATATCTTTGGTCACACCTTCGCCGCCTTCATACATCAGCCCTAAATTAAATTGAGCCGCCGCATCGCCTTGATTGGCTGCAGCAGTAAACCAATAGGCCGCTTTTTCTAGGTTTTTTTCAATGCCATTTCCCTGTAGATAACGGGTGCCTAGATTGAATTGGGCATCGCGATGCTTATTTTCTGCGGCTTTGGTCAACCATTCGATAAGTTTTTGATTATCTGTGTCGCCATCTAGCCTATTATCTGCATAGATCAGAGAAAGGTTATATTGTGCATCCCGATCATTTTGCAGGGCGGCTTTTTCTAACCAATCACGGGCTTGTTTAACATCCCCGGTTTTAATGTACAAAAAGCCTAAGTTAAATTGAGCTATCCATATAGCCTAAGGAGGCTGCTTGTTTGTATAAATTAATAGCTTTATTAGTGTCTTGCTTTGTATCAATGCCATGCTCATAGTGAAAAGCAAGTTCATAGAGTGCTTTAGGGTATTGTTGTGCCGCTGCTAAACGTAGCCATTGCATACCTAGTTCTGGGTTGCTTTCTACGCCTACTCCCTTAATATAGCGTTCGGCTATACGAAATTGCTCTGAGGGGCTAGCGACACTGCCTAATTCGGGTAACTTAGTTGAAGAGGCTGTTTCTGCTGCCGCGAGATAGCCCATTGAACAACAATTAAGAACCCCTACTAAGGCAATATAGGGAAAAAAGGGGCGATGATTGCTCCTGCTCATGATTATAAATTCCAGCAAGCTTAGTTATTCAGGAGTGGTTTAGGTTGATATTCATTAATTTCAACTTGGTCACAAATATAACAAATCCTTATGAAAAGATAAAAATTTTTCGATAAGGTTGAATTTAAAGCTAGCTGATCCATACGAAGGCTCATAGTTAGTGACAAGGAGGACAACTTATGACGCAACAACCCTTTATTTTTAAAGGAGAAATGACGCTAGTCAATGTATTGGCACTACAATCTAGTGATGTAGAGGCTATTGGTGTAGCCCTCAAGCAAAAACGTGAAATATCACCTGTATTATCCAGAGGGCCTATCATCGTGGATTGTCAGGGGATTAGTGCAGATTGCCAAAATATTGATCTAAAAGTTTTGGCAGATGTTATACGCGAAGCCGATTTCATTCCAGTAGGCTTGCGTAACTTCCCAGAGCACTTAATTGAGCAAGCCATGCAGTCAGGGTGGGCTACTTTACGTCCGGGAGCGGTTGCACGCAGCTCACAGACGTCTATTCCGGTCGATATGACCCCGCCAAAACCGGCGACAAATCCGGCGCAACCGCATATGGTTTTGGTCGATAAGCCGGTGCGTTCAGGGCAACAAATCTGTGCATTAGAGGGCGATATTGTGGTGCTGCAACATACTAGTGCTGGCTCCGAGCTGTTAGCGGCGGGGTCTGTGCACGTTTATGGCTCATTGCGCGGAAGAGTATTAGCCGGTATTTTAGGAGATACGCAAGCCCGTATTTTTTGTCAAAAATTAGAAGCAGAATTAGTAGCGATTGCAGGACGTTATCGATTGTTAGATGAGGTAGATACTCCTCTCAAAAGTCGTCCCGCTATGATCTATTTAAATGGTGAAAAACTCGTTATTGATCCAATGTTTTAATTAAAATAGCAGATTAAGCTGCTTAAGATACCCTAATCAAACATTAGTATTTTAAGGGTTATTTGCTAAACTGAGACGGTTTAACATTCAAAATATCCCCATGAAGGTCTTCAAATAAAAGAAAGGAGTATGAGATTGGCTAGGATTATTGTGGTGACCTCTGGTAAAGGGGGAGTTGGTAAAACAACCACCAGTGCAGCCCTTGCAACTGGGTTAGCTTTACGAGGCCATAAAACAGCCGTCATCGATTTTGACGTGGGGCTACGTAATCTAGATTTGATCATGGGTTGCGAGCGTCGGGTAGTCTATGATTTTATTAATGTTATTAATGGTGAGGCTACTCTAAAGCAAGCCTTAATCAAAGATAAGCGCTGTGAGAGTCTTTATATTTTGCCGGCCTCCCAAACCCGTGATAAGGAATCACTTAGCCAAGAGGGGGTCGCGCGGGTCATAAACGAGCTTCATGAGGATGGGTTTGACTATATCATCTGTGACTCGCCCGCAGGGATTGAAAAAGGGGCAGCAATGGCAATGTATTTTGCTGATGATGCTATTGTTGTGACCAATCCAGAAGTCTCTTCGGTGCGTGATTCGGATCGAATTTTAGGACTCTTAGCTAGTAAAACCAATAAAGCGGAACAGGGCGAGACGGTACGCGAGTTTTTACTGATTACACGTTATGCACCCGAACGTGTTCAAGAGGGGGAAATGTTGGCAATGGAGGATATTTTAGAAATCCTTGCCGTTCCTTTGATTGGTGTTATTCCTGAATCTAAAAGTGTCTTACAAGCCTCCAATAATGGTGCGCCGATTATTTTAGATAATCACAGCCATGCAGGACAGGCTTATGATGACTTTGTGCGGCGTTATTTGGGCGAAACGGTTCCCCATCGCTTTTTAGCTATTGAGAAGAAGGGATTCCTCAAACGTCTATTTGGAGGTTGACCGATGGGATTGTTTAGCTTTTTTAGGAACTCTAAGCAGGATTCTGCGAAAGTAGCAAAGGAACGGTTACAAATTCTCATTGCTCATGAGCGTATTGACCGATCGGGGCCTGATTTTTTGCCCCAATTACGGCGCGATATTATGGAGGTGATTCGTAAATATGTCGCAGTCGATGAGGGACAGGTACAAGTACAGTTTGAAAAGGGAACCAGCTATGATGTGTTAGAGCTGAATATTACCATACCCGATGCGGCGGACTAAAGGAGCTTTGGCCCACCCTAAAAGATTTAGGGTGGTAACACATTATTGTGCGTTAATAAAATCTCTCAGTTCAGTCAACGTAACGGGGCCTGGCTGAACAGCAACGAGTTTGCCTTGTGGTGAGAATAATAATAGGGTCGGTGTACCCAGAAAGGCTTCGGCGTGCCGAGCCAAATAGCTCCTCATTTCTGCTGAGCTACTGAGGAAATTGGGAAAACGCATTTTATTTTGCTGGATAAAGTGCAAAGCATCTTGTTTGCCTTCTTGATCATCAGTGGAAATACCAAATACATCAATAGCCGGTAGGCGCTGATCAATCTCAATAAAATTATGCATGGTTTGACGACAAATGGAGCAAGTAGATGCCCAAATCTCAATGGCTGTCCAGCGCCCTTTGCCTACTAATTGCTCCATTTTAATAGGTTTGCTGGTCATCGTTGTTAGTGCTTGAGTCGGTGTTGCCACACTCAGGAGACTCAAACTTAGTAATGATACACTGAAGGCATGCTTAAGAAATGTCATAAATATCAATCCACTAGATTTACTATTAACAAGAAATTATAGTCACAATAGGCTAGGTAATGAGTACTTAAACGATTACAGGTCGGATTAGCTTTACTACTAGACTCTCTCCTTGATCCTCGTTAACGTATGTCTAAACTACTAGCAAGCAGTCAATAAGGGATAACAGTTCATGAATAAAACCGCCTATTCACTACCTCAAGGCGTATTGTTTGATTTAGACGGTACTTTAGTCGATACCGCACCGGATTTGGTTAATGCCTTAAACGCAGTATTACGCTTAGAGGGACGTGAGACTTTAACCCTAGCCCAAGCTCGCCCAGCCGCCTCACATGGTGCTGGGGCTTTATTAAAACTAGGTTTTGGTGCGGAAATGACCGATGAACAATTGCGTCACCGAACTCGCTTATTCCTTGATCATTATGCCGCTAATATTTGTGTGGATAGTCAGTTATTTACCGGTATCGATTTAGTATTAGAGCGTTTAGAAGCGTTGGAAATTCCGTGGGGGGTGGTCACTAATAAACCCTCACTGCTGACCTTAGCCCTATTAGACGAATTAAGACTGAGGGATCGTGCTTATAGTGTGGTGAGTGGTGATACGCTAGCAGTTGCTAAACCCCACCCCGAACCGTTGCTTTATGCCGCTGCACAGTGTGAGGTAGCACCGGAACACTGTATTTATATTGGTGATGCTGAGCGTGATATTGAGGCGGCGAATCGTGCGGGCATGAAAGCATTAATTGCCGCCTATGGCTATATTGGGGCAGACGATCAATTAGATACTTGGGGCGCACAAGGTGTATTACAGCAGCCTGTCGATTTAATGCATTGGCTGATGCCACATGCCACGCACTAAAATCCTAAGGCGATGAGTGGTGTAAGCCTTGGATATCTATAGCGCTTTATTATTAGTGGTGTTGGCAGTAGGGTTAGGGCTAGCGATTGGGTATTGGATTTATGGGCGTGCTTTAGAGAGTGCTCGCCATGAAATTGAGCGCTTAACCTATCGCCTCCAAGCCGAAGAGCAATTGCATGAAGAGCGTATGCTCATGTTAGATGATGCCCAAGATCGGATGAATAATGCCTTTGCTGCCTTATCACAACGGGCATTGCGGGAAAATAATGAGCAATTTATCCAGCTCGCGCAAGCCAATTTAGGGCGCTTTCAGGCCGAGTCGAAAGCAGATCTAGAGCAACGCCAACAATCGATTGAGTATTTAGTCGACCCCATTCGCCAAGCGCTCGAAAAAACAGAACAACACCTTTATGCCATGGAACGCGCTCGTGAGGTTTCCTTTAGTATCCTAGGGGAGCAATTACGCGCTCTAAGCATCGATCAAGTCACGCTACGCCAAGAAACGACTAAGCTAGCAAGCGCTTTAAAAAATCCCACTGCACGTGGGCAATGGGGGGAGTTAAGTTTAAAGCGTATTGTCGAGCTAGCAGGCATGACCGAGCACTGTGATTTTGCCCTACAAGTGCAGCGCAGTAATGATGAGCGCACGATTCGTCCTGATATGGTGGTGCGCCTGCCGGATGCGCGAGAATTAATTGTTGATGCTAAAGCCCCGATGGATGCTTATCTAGAGGCCATGGATGCTGGCGATGAGTTAACGCGGGTAAATTATTTGCAAAAACATGCTCGTAGTTTAAGGGAGCATGTCAAGATACTAGCCGCTAAGCGTTATTGGGAGCAATTTCAACAAGCGCCCGATTTTGTGGTGCTGTTTGTCCCTGGAGAGGCTTTTTTGGGGGCGGCATTAGAACAGGATAAATCCTTATTAGCAGAAGCATTAGAAGCACGGGTGATTTTGGCATCACCTGCTACACTTATGGCATTACTACGGGCAGTTGCTTTTGGGTGGAAGCAGGCGGCATTGACAGCGAATGCGAGTCAGATTCGTACCCTTGGGGAGGAGTTACATAAGCGTCTGAGTATATTAACGACTCATATCCAAGCCACGGGGCGGCAATTAGGGCAAAGTGTAGAGAGTTATAATCGTTTAGTCGGTTCGTTGGAGCGTCACGTCATACCTAGCGCTAAGCGCTTATCGGAGCTTGGGATTTCATCCGAACGTAAACTTGATACCTTAGACACCTTAAGTGTCCAGCCTCGCCCTTTAGTGAGTGATATGGAGTCATCTTCTGATTTAACGCATGGCAGCGGAGATATATTGTGAAACCTGTGCAACGACACTGTTACACCACTTTGGTTTTAATACTTGGACTATTAGGGATTGGTTTATTAGGTGGGGGCTTATTCGGGCAGCAGCTATTAAGTTTTTTTCAAACAGGACAGAAAACCACATGGGGTATTGATATTGGTATCTTATTGAATGGTTTTACCCTGTGCTTATTTATATTGGGATTAATCCGCATGAGCTGGTTGCTATTAGATTTTGCTCAGGAGCAGCGGGTCATTTGGCATTTTGCGCGGCGTGCTGAGCAAGGCGATGAGAATCCTGCCTATGGGCTATCCTATGGGGCGCTGATTGTAGAGCGTTATGATATGGTGCAAACGATTGCGCAACAGCAGGCGATGCCGGATCAAAATGCATTGGCCTCTAGCCTACAAGCTAAATTAGCAACAGAATTTACCTTAGTGCGCTTTATCCATAACACGTTAATCCTAACCGGGGTATTTGGCACCGTCGTGTCGTTATCTTTGGCGTTAGTGGGAGCGGCACAACTCTTTAATCATCCTGAAGATACCGCACCGATGGGGGCGATTATTCACAGTATGTCTACGGCGCTGAGTACGACTGTGACTGCGATTATTTGCTATACCTTATTTTCTTATTTGCATTTACGCTTACAAGATATCCGTACTGAATTACAAAGTAATATTGAGGATGTTACCATGGTGTATATCCTGCCACGCTTCCAGATAGGGGAAAGCACCCTAGTGCAACAAGTCGGCACGTTAGCGATACAATTACGCCAAGCGGCAGAATTAGTGACACGGGTACAGGATCGCTTTTTACAAGCAGGTGAGCGCTTACAAGTGGCAGTGGCTGACTTACATCAGGGGGTGCAGTATAGCAGTCATACGATTCAGGATATTCGAGATACATTACGTGAGGGCTTTCGTTTGCCACCGAATAGCAGTGCGCCTGCTGCTGTAGCGAAATCAGAGCCTAAACAACTTACCCCTGCGGATACCATTTTACAAGGGACACGCAGATGAGCTGGGGACAAGAGACTCACGATGATCATGAAGGCAGTTTCTGGCCTTCCTTTAGCGATATTATGATGGTCGTCACCATGGCGTTTTTGCTCATTACCCTCACCGTGGTATTGAGCAATACCCGCCTAGTCAGCCAATTACGCAATAGCATTCAAGCCGAGCAACAAGCCTCTCAGCAGGTGGAGGAGCAACTAAAAGCCAATGCGACCTTAGAGGAGCAATTAGATTACTACAAAAATCGCGCCGCTTCGGTCGAGTATGAGCTATTACGCAATCGGGCTAAAACAGAAACACTGACCCAAGAGCTAGAGCAAGCACGTCAATCCCAGCAAACCAGCCAAACTCAGCTCAGCGCTGCCAATCAACGCACTCAAACCTTAGAGCAGGAATTAAGTGCGGCTTTAAACACCACGCAAACCCTGCGTGATCAACTCACCGAACGCCAAACGCAGACGACCGAGTTAGAGCAGGAAGTGCAGCGCTTAACCACCGAGGCCAATACCTTAAAGACTAGTTCGACAGCCGCCTTAAGTAAGTTACAAGGCGAACTAGATGAACTAGATCGTAAATACCAAAAATTAATACGTCCCGCGCGTTCACCGAAAAATAAACAGGTAGTCGAAGTCGTCTATCAAAGAGGCGGCTATCAAATTCGTAAACCCAGTGAGTTTGTTTATAGGACGGTGGATGGTACGACATTACACAGCGAATTAAGTGCTTTAAAAAATCAATATGGTACGGATTTATACGTAAAAATAATTATTCCCGAAAGGAGTGGTTTATCCTATAACGAAGCCTGGCGCTTTACCCGTGATATTTTAGACAAGTACGACTATTACTCTCAGGGAGAGAGTAAGCCCGCAACAGTACAATAGATTTTTTAAAAAAGTAACATAGCACTAACTATAAGGCGGTATTCTTACCGCCTATACTACCTCTCATAATATTCAAGTTTTTATCTTAGCATTATCTTTTAAATAATCTTCATATAAATCCCAAGCCACTTGAGTATAAGGTTTGGCCTTGAATCGAGGTTGTGCCGCTTGAATGAGAGCTTCTAGCTCATCGCGAGGATAACCCTGATAGATTAAATAGGCTCCTGCAATAATTCCCGTGCGAGCTAGTCCTAAAGCACAGTGTAAATAAGTGAGCTCTTGCTTAGAGTGCTCTAGTGCTAATACAGCTTGATGAATACGCTCAGGGGCTGGTATGGTCAAATCTAATAAAGCCAAGCGTGTTTGAGTTAAGTGAGTTTTTTGAAAGACTTGCTCAGGCGCGAGATTAATAATATGTTTAATACCCGCTTGAGTTAGAGCATTATATTCATGGGTGCTAGGCTGTCTACCTATATAGATATTACTTACTAAGGGTTTGAGTATCGGTAGATTTTGATATAAGCGCCAATTGAAATAAGTACCGATAAAATAGGGTAAAAATACTAGCCATTGTAAGATGCTAGGCTTATCTCGCTTATTCACTAAAGCCTGATTGAAACCAAAGGCATAGACAATACTGACGGCTAAAGTACACATAGCTAAATAAAGCCATATAGGTGCTAGTATTTTAAAATTAAAAGCCAAGACTAGTAAGATAATGGTAGCGACTAGATAGTAGAGTGCCATTTTTAAATGGCGCGGAGTACTAAAGCAGCGCACTATAGTAGAGTTGGGGTTATGGCGAATAAGATAAATAGCACCAAAGCCGACTAAGGCACCAGTCGGAATATCCCAGAAATGATGTTGATAGACTAATAGAGTGGAAATAATAATTAGAATAAAGCTAACTGCTAATAAGCTCTTAATAAATTTAGAGGGAGTATGCCTACTCATAGAGCTATATAAAATAATCGCAAAGCTGACATGTAGAGAAGGTAATTGATTATAAGGTAAATCCGCTTGCAGTAGATTAAATAGTAAAGCGTATTCTTGAATCGGTGGTTTAGTAAAAGCAAATTGCAAAGGTAATAGGATAAAGCAAAGCACCGATACTACTATGATAAAGAGCACTCGTGCAGCTAGGATTCTTAGTTCTAAGCGCGATTGTTTTAAGCTAAAGGCTAGGATAAACATAAGATCCGAGGCCATATAGGGAATAATGAAGAGAGCAATAAAAGGAATATTATGCTCCCACTCCATATAAATAGCAGGATGAGGCGCTGTGAGAGCAGCATAGTGATTAGCAGCTCCGTACAGTAGGAAAAAAGTGATACCTAAATAAATACACCATAACAATCGCTCTTTAACTAAAGCCGGTGTATTCATATCGGAGCTAAATGAGTGTAGGTATCTCATTTAATAGAGTTATCTGTGGTTAGTTGGGCTAGTGAGACAGTAAAAATACCCCAGTTATCTATTTGCATTTGGAGCTTTTTAAAACCATAGTCACTAAATAGGCTATCTAATTCATATTGACTGCGGCGGCGCATAATCCAACGTTGTTTTTGATGATTACCGAGTACTTGGGCAATTTGCTCTAATTGCGGATGCCAAGGTTGCCCGGTGTAAATGACATAACCATTAGGTTGTAGCCAGTATGCAATCCCCTCAATGGCTTTTTTGATTAAATTATTACTACTAAATAATTCAAATACCCCAGAAACAATCACAATATTAGGGCGTATCGTTTGATTTTGATAGCTGGCATAATCAAAAGCGTCAGCCGCTAGGTAATTAATATTAGTTAAATTAAGCTGACGCACCAGTGTTCTTCCCTCAGCTAGATTTTGCTCTTGATAGTCGCGTACTTGAATCTGAATATCAGGTAAAGCCTGAGCCAGCTCCATGAGATAACGAGCAGGGCCGCCGGCAATATCAACAATACTAACCTCTTTACCTTGAATTTGGAGCTGTAAAATCGCTTCTTTAAGCATTTGTTGTAAATGGACTTTACGCTGCCTAATACCACGCCAGCCAATAGCATTTAAATATTGCTTATCAATAGCACGCCCAATAATACCTAGACCACTAGGTTTATTTTTATAAATATGATCTAAAGCTACACCTGAGTCAAAGCCATATTTTAAACCTACTTGCATACCATCACTTAAAAAACCTAGACGCTGCATCATATAGCGTTGAGCTTGATAAGAAAGTTTGCGGGTTAGAGAGGTTTTACCACCAGCAATTTGATTACGCTCCCATTGGGTTAACACGACTAGGTTATCGCGCATTTGCAATACGGGGGCTTTAAAGCATATTTGGATAAATTCTAAAATACTATTCATGACTTTATCAGCACCGTGCTCATATAAAATGCCATGATAAAAACCATCTAAAATCAGATGCTTTTTCAACGGAGAGGATAATGTTTCATAAAATTGTAATTGTGCTGCATTATCAACAACATAATCTTGTCCCGCACTAATCACTAAAGTAGGGGCTACGATTAAATAAGCATCCTGAATAATTCGCTGGGCTGTGTCTAATAGAGTCGTTAATTGTCGTGCAGGAATAGAGGGGTTAATCAGTTTATCATTATTATAGCGCTCTTGTTCTGCACGATTATGGGTTAAAAATCGGGCTTTAACATAAGATTTAACTTCTAATTTAGGCTTAAAGCGAATGGCAAGATCTAATGCTGGTTTCGCTAAAGGTACATATAATTTAATTTTGAACGCAGGTGCTAATAATGCCATACCCGCAATTTGAGGGGCGTAATCATGTACCCAAGTCGCGGCTATAACGGCTCCTACTGAATTAGCTAGTATAAATATATCATTTTGATTTTTATGTGTTTCTTTGCAAATAAACTGCACAAAAGTATCTAAGTCGCGTACCATTTGCATAAATTCATAACAGGCTGCTGTTTTACTATGACCATGCCCGCGATTATCAAAGGCATAGACGCTATAGCCTGCTTGAACCAGCACTTCGGCGACCGCGCTTAAGCGCTCGGAGTGTTCGTGTCCGCGATGGAGTAGTACGACGATTTTGCCATTGCTTTGAGCGTCTGTATCCCATACACGATAGAATAATATATTGCCTTCTGAAGCGGTAAATTGTCCTGTTTTCATAGCGTTATATCCCTAGTAATGATTGCTGTAAACCACGAATACTCTGTTCTAAGTGCTGCATAAAATCACTCTTAGTCGTTTGTGCGGTGTAATAAAGCGGCTTGCCGATCATAACATCTATACCAAAGGGGACGAGTAGTTTTTCACCTTTTGGCAATACTTTGCCGGTGCCATGCATATAAATCGGAATAACTGGCGTCTGAGGAAAGTCTTTGGCTAAATGAGCAATACCGGATTTAAAAGGAGCCAGCGTATTAGCCTCACCTCGACTACCCTCAGGAAAAATAATAACACTATGCCCCTGATTTAAAGCAGCTTTGATATCAGTAAATAGTTGGGAGCGATCCGCATTATCTTGACGTTTTAATGGAATAATACCTAGTACAGTCAGTGAAAACCAAGCTAGCCATTTATTCTTTAAAAAGTAATCAGCGGCTGCAATAGGACGAACTTTACTGAGCTGATTGAGTGGATATAAACTCATTAGTATTAAAGTATCCAGATGGCTATTATGATTAGCGACTAAAATGCTAGATTCAGTCGTTGATAGATTATTACGACCTTGAATATGCACTCCTGTTACTAAGAGCAAAAAGGGACGTACAATGAGTATGAAAAATAAGAGTTTTAACATACTAATAACCTAACTAATAGTATAAGTAATAAACATAATGAAAAAATAGTGGTGCGGTATAAGTGAGGCTATCCACTCGATCCAAGATGCCACCATGTCCGGGAAGTAAGCTGCCACTGTCTTTTACATTAACCTCGCGCTTAATCATGGAAATGACCACATCACCAATAAAACCAGCACTACTAATTAACATACCTACTAATAATGCTTGATACCACTCAAAGGGAGTCAGAAAAGAGAAGAATAATGCCAATAGCGTTGTACACATAAAGGCACCGATAAAACCTTCTACTGTTTTATTAGGACTCACTTTAGGTACAATTTTATGCTTACCAAAACGTTTACCCCATAAATATTGTAATATATCATTAGCTTCGGTGAGTAATACGACATAAAGGACTAAATCTGTACCCGTAATAGCTAGGTTATTACTAGGGTTAGTTAAGTTAAGTAAATAGGCTAAATGACTAAGACCAAAAACAAACATCATTAGCCCCCAGTGTATGCGGCTGGTATTGGCTAAAAATCCTTGTGTTTCACCATTGAGTACTTGGCAAAAGGGTAGGAATAAGAATAAATAAACAGGTATCCAGATAATAAACATACCATACCACTGCATATGAGCAAAAAGGTATTGTATGATAATAGCTAGATACGCATAAAAAATAATACGTCGATCAGCACGCCGTGAAGGTATTAAGGTAAAGTATTCTTTTAATGCTAAATAACTTACTAGGCCAAAGAAAAATAGAGCTAGGGTATTATTCAGCATAACGCCTAGCGTAAATAAACTAATAATCCACCACCATGATTGAATTCGTGCTATGAGTTCGGGTGTTTTATAGGTTTTTACTAAGGTAATGATTAAGGTGGCTAACATGAGTACAGCATAAGTCATTAATAATACTACGCCACTTTTACTATGAAATAATCCAATAAGTGAATCTATCATGCTATTAAACCCTTACGGCAGCGATTAATAATAGTCCAGCTATTGAGTGCAATAGCTATTATTAAAATAGGATTGACCCAAGTCATAGGTAATAAATCTAAGCCTATGAGTAAACCTAAAGTACCCATTAAAAAGGCACGGTCACTCTTGCCCATAGGACCTTCGTAACGGCGAGTTTTACCTAATAGGCCTGCCATTTCAGTGAGTAAGGCGGTAATAACGAAGATTACAATAAGCGTCGGGGAGATAAAAGGAATAAGGGCAAAGGGTAAATATAATGCTGCATCAGCAATAACATCCCCTAATTCGTTGAGCATAGCGCCTAGTGGGGTTTGTAATTGATAAGTTTTAGCCAACATTCCATCTAAGGCATTTAATGCCATGCGTAACAATAGGATTAGTGGTAGTAGGATTAATAACCATTTCGCGCCTTGAGTATAGGCTAGCATTAAACCAACAAAGACACAGAATACTAAAGTAGTGAGAGTAATTTGGTTGGGAGTAATGCCTAATTTTGCTATCTTATTAAGCAGTGGCTTTAATAAGTTTTGAAATATAGGTTTGAGATTATAAATAGTGACCATATCACTGACTTCCTAATGAGCTATGGTTAGAAAGTATGGCATGGTTTTAACGAAGAGGTAGAGGCGTAGGTGAAGTTGCAAAAGATAATACGCTAAGCCTTATAATACGCCCAACAGACCTCCCTCTCAATAAGAGAGGGAGATGATTAGCTTAGTTATTGTCCATCCCAAATAGATTGGTCAATTTTACCTTTTAGCTCAGGGTAATCATGAGGGTTAAAGGTAGGTTCTTTACCCAGTTTGCGTTGAGCAAAGTAATCATTGGTTAATTTAACAACTGTGCCAGAGAGTAAAACAATCGCAATTAAGTTAATAGTTGCCATTAATCCCATGGATGCATCCGCCAGATCAAAGACGGTTTGGATGGTTTGGATCGAACCCCAAACGACCATCGCCAATAGAATGCCACGTAATACCATGAGTTTGGGTTTATCACCTAAGCCTAAGTAGACCATGGCATTTTCAGCATAGCTATAGTTACCAATGACGGAGGTAAAGGCAAAGAAGAAGATAGCAATGGCAATGAAATAATGCCCTGCTGCACCAATATGAACACTCAATGCTTGTTGGGTGAGTTGGGTTCCGGTAACACCTGAGCCGGGTTCTAAGACACCGGATAATAAAATCATAGTAGCTGTTGCAGTACAGACTAAAATAGTATCAATAAATACCCCAAGCGCTTGTACAAAGCCTTGGCTAGAAGGGTGATGAGGAACCGGAGTGGCTACTGCTGCAATATTAGGTGCAGAACCCATACCGGCTTCATTGGAGAATAGACCGCGTTTGATACCATTTAACATCGCAGCGATAATACCACCGGCTACACCGCCGACGGCTTCATTGAAACCAAAGGCACTACTAACAATAGTCCACAATACATGAGGAACATCGGTGATATTGACGATTAATACATAAACAGCCAGTAATAAATAACCACCTGCCATAAACGGCACCACAATTTCAGCGACTTGAGCAATTTTCTTAATCCCGCCAAAAATGATGACACCTGCTAAGCCCGCAATAACCAGTCCAGTGACCAGTTTAGGTAAACCGAATGCACCCTCAAAGGCCTCTGCAATCGAGTTAGCTTGCACCGCATTGAACACTAAACCAAAGGATAAGATCAGACAGACCGCAAAAATAGCACCGAGCCAAGGTAGGCCTAAACCTCTAGCGATATAAAAAGCAGGGCCACCGCGATAATTACCTTCAGGGCCTTTGATTTTATACAGTTGAGCCAGAGCAGATTCGGAGTAAGCAGTCGCCATACCGACTAAAGCCACCATCCACATCCAGAAAATAGCACCAGGGCCGCCTAAATAAATAGCGACAGCAACACCGGCTAAGTTACCTGTACCTACCCGCGAGGCCAGTGAAACCGTTAAGGCTTGAAAGGGAGAAATACCATTTTTATCGGTAGTAGGCGCACGCAAAACACTGCGAAACAACTCACCAAAATGCACGAATTGAATAAATCCTAGGCGGATTGTAAAAAAAATACCAACAGCTAATAAGCCATAGATGAGCACATAGCTCCAGAAGATCGTGTTTAAAAAATCAATAACACTGCTCATTGTAAAAGGCTCCTTCCTAAGGGGATGTTGAAAGAGGGGGTTAATAGTGAGGCAAAAAATTACACCAGCTACCCGTTAAGATGCATTTTGCTTGCCACTTTAGTGAATGACTGCAAGTGCTTTGAGTGCTGCTAACACTCTCACGGTATCTCTACACTACTGAGTGATCTTGTCAATAGAATTAATCGCTAACTCACGAATTTTATTATCATTGCAAGCGCTTTGAGTGATAGTTGATTCATTGCTAAGCAATCTACTTTCTAAATTGCGTTTACTAGAGGAGCAAGTATTACGTGTATAACAACTGCACAGGCATTAATTTGCAGTTGCACAAAGAGAGAGAACATCACCTTTGATCATCAGAGTTTCACAAAAAATGTGTCAATCGTTTCAGTCCTGATGATGTTGACCTAACCTATTTCATCTTCCATTCTTTATAAACGCTAAATCGCTTTCTAGCTTGCTAAGAATAGGTAGATATTCTTTTGGTTTATCCTTGGCTAGCAGATGTATAGAGTCAATGATTTTCCTATAGTCTTTTTCTACGTTGGTTTTATAACTATTATCAACTACTAGCAATTGAGATAAGCTATCAAATACAAAGGCTAGTCGTGAAAAATAAGCAGGATCTAGAGCAATGAGCTGTTTGGTAGTATTAAGTGCTTCCTTATAGATGAGGTAAGCTTCATCGTATTTTTTTAAATCTTCTTTAGTTCCTGCTAAGTGATTAAGTAAGATCACTAAGCTAAATAGATCCTCTGGGTTGCTAGATTGAGAGGTTATCTTTTTACGTTGATTTTCAATGGCTTCTGTGCTAATAGCTTCGGCTTGCTGAAATTGATTATTTCTTTGTAAAAATTGCGCATATTGATCTAGGTAGCCACTATTCCTATTATACTGAATGGCTTGCTTAAAATACTGATTAGCTTTAGGAAAGCGTTCATCTTCTAACTTAGAGTCTAGTTCTATTAGGTGAGCTAATAATATTAACTCATCAGTTATGCTATTTAATTGCATCTGTCTAGAAGCACTATCAGGTAATTTTAATAACTGTTCTTGCTCTTGGATAATCACAGCGCTATCTAAAGCAGCCTGTGCCATATCATCTTTATTTTCATTAAAATATTTTGCAGCTTGCTTTAAACGTTCCGTTTTTAATGGCATCGCTGAAATTAGACCCGCTACTTGCGCTCGCATTATGGCTAAGGGCATTTGCTGTCTAATTGGCTGCTTAGAAGTAGAAGCTAATGGAGATGGATTTAAAGTGTTGGAGGTACTATCTGCATAGGCAATTGTACTACCTAACCATAATAACGATAGAATGGTTATCTTTAGCTTCATGATATTCCCCTTTATTAATAAACTAAATAAGCAGTTTTTAGATCAAAAAATCAATTAAAAAATCTATTTTAAGCCAAAATATATCAAAACCTTATTCATTATAAACAGGCTATTATTTTACCGCCTTGAGTTTTTCATCCAAGATAGCGGACTAGATTAAATTATTGAGATCTACTAGGTGTTTAGGCGGTTTTAGCACTAAAATATTGCCCCTTTAGAGCTTAAGCTTTGTGGAGTTAGTATGTTACAGGAACTACTCAATTATGTGCCTGACAGCCCGGTATTGCAGGATCGGGTGATTGTAGTGACAGGAGCAGCTAGTGGGATTGGTCATGCGGTGGCAGTGGCTTATGCACGATTTGGCGCAACCGTGGTGCTATTGGATAAAAACGTTCCTGCACTAGAGGCCACCTATGACAAAATTGTGGCGGCGGACTACCCCGAACCGGCTATTTATCCCTTGGATTTAGGCAAGGCGAATCAAGATGATTACGCGCTAATGGCAGAAAAAATCACTGAAAACTTTGGGCGCTTGGATGGTTTGGTGCTCAATGCGGCGTGGTTAGCGGCCTTTATGCCGATTAAGCTACATGAGGTTGATTTATGGGCAGAAATGTTCACTATTAATGTGCATGCTAATTTCTTGATTTTGAAAAATTGCCTACCCTTATTAGAAAAAGCCCCTGATCCCGCCATTGTGGTATCGAGTGATGCTACGAGTAAACCCTACTATGGCGGTTATGGTGCCTCTAAAGCGGCCTTGGATGCCTTAACCGATTTAGTGATGACCGAATACGATACCCCTCCCCATTTCATTCGGGTAAATCGGATTAATACCGGCCCCGTGCGTACCTCACTGCGTACCATGCACTATCCGGGGGAAAATCAAAATACTCTAGTACGGCCTGAAAATGTGGTAGGGCCTTATTTATATTTCATGAGTCCTGATGCGGGACAGCGCACGGGTGAAGCGATTGATTTCGGGCGTTTGACCGCTGATACCGTGTGGTTGGGTAATTCGGTATGAGTCGCGATCAGGTTTATGCTGAACCTTTGCCTCAGGTAGTGGATTTCACCTTTAATGCTGCCGTAGCGGATGTATTCCCCGATATGATTCGCCGCTCAGTGCCGGGCTATGAGACCATTTTGACCTTATTAGGCGTAATGGGGCAGACGTTTATTCAGTCGAATACCCATGTGTATGATTTGGGCTGTTCATTAGGAGCTGCAACCTTAGCGTTGGCTTCACGCACCCAAGCAGAACAAGTGCAATTTGTCGGAGTGGATAATTCGCCCGCCATGGTGGCGCGTTGTGAGCAAGTGTTGCAGCGCCATCTACCACGCCAGCCCGTAACCGTGTTATGTGCGGATATTCGCGAGCTAAGCTTTGAGCCAGCCTCGGTAATAGTGCTGAATTTTACCTTGCAGTTTCTACCCCCTGCTGATCGCCAAGCGTTATTAGAACGTTTGTATCAAGCTTTAGTCCCTAATGGTGTATTGATTTTGTCGGAGAAACTGCGCTTTGCAGAAGACAGTGAACAAGCTTTTCTGACCGATCTCTATATGGCCTTTAAGCGAGGCAATGGCTATTCCGAGCTGGAAATTAGCCAAAAGCGTAATGCACTAGAGCATGTATTGATTCCAGAAACGAGTGCTCAACATATTGAGCGTTTGCAAGCTATAGGATTTAAACAGGTGTATCAGTGGTTTCAAGGTTTGAGTTTTAGCTCCTTTATTGCGGTGAAATAGGCCATGGATTTAACAGCTTATTTTCAGCAAGTCGATCAGGCATTGAGTGGGTTGCCATGGGCGGAGCAATGGCGTACTCAATTACCCGTACAAATCAGTGAAGTGCTGAATGCGCCGCACGGTAAGCGTGAGGAGTGGTTACAGGCTCTAGCCCGTTTGCCAGTCGTTACTCCTTCGCAGGTGGATCTCAATACGGATTGTATTCAAGTAGGGGCTGCTCAAGATTTAACTGCTGAGCAGCAACCACTATTACGTCACTGTTTGGAAACTTTTATTCCGTGGCGCAAGGGGCCGTTTAATCTATTCGGGATTCATATTGATACCGAGTGGCGCTCGGATTGGAAATGGCAGCGTGTATTGCCACATTTAAGTGATTTAACTGGGCGCACGATTTTAGATGTGGGGTGTGGCAGTGGTTATCACTTATGGCGTATGCGGGGTGCTGGGGCTAAATTAGTGTTGGGAATTGATCCTAGCCTATTTTTTTTGATGCAATTTCACTGTGTACGGCACTATTTGCCCCATGAGCCGGTCTATTATTTACCACTTAAAAGCGAAGATTTGCCCATGCTCAAGGAAGGTGAGGGCTTTGATACGGTATTCTCTATGGGGGTATTGTATCATCGCCGCTCGCCACTACAGCATTTGCAAGAGCTGAAAGGGGTATTGCGTGCGGGGGGCGAGTTGGTATTGGAAACCTTAGTGGTAGAGGGTGATGAGCGCACGGTATTAATGCCAGAAGATCGTTATGGTAAAATGCGTAATGTGTGGTTTATTCCTTCTACTACTATGTTAGAGCTATGGTTACGCCGCCTAGGTTTTATCAATATTCGCACGGTAGAGGTGGGGTTAACCAGCCTAGAAGAGCAACGGCGCACCCCGTGGATGCGTTTTGAGTCGCTGGCTGATTTTCTGGATCCTAATGATCGCAATGTGACGGTTGAAGGCTATCCAGCTCCTAGACGGGCGGTACTCATTGCTCAATTGCCGCTATAGCTCTAATCTTATTTCTAACCTTTAATTCTAATCTACCCTTTTACCTATTTTTTAGCAGAGAGATCGTGAAGCAGTTACTACAAACCTCCGGTTATCAATTAGAAATCGGTGCTAACCAGCCACTTCAACGCCAATTAGTACAGTTTAGTGCTAACGCCTATCAGCGTTTTGTTAAGAGTTGGAGACAGCTTTGTATTGATCCCTTTTTACGTGATGGGGGTAGCTATCGGCTGCGGCGTTATTCGGTGTTTCAGTGGAGCGGGGGGCGCTTAACTTTATTGCCACATGAGCCGCATTATCAAAGCAGTCATTACAATAAAGTACACGGCGGGTTTAATCGCCATTTTCGCCCGTGGCTAGCAACGACGGTTAGTAATGTAGCCTTTAAGCGTATTGTGCAGTGGTGTATTGAGCAGTTTGGGGCGCGAGCCTTGCAGCAGACTTGGCGGATTCAGGCGCATCAATTCCGTATTTTGGCGCAAGCGCATGAAGCCGGTAAGCCCACCCCCGAAGGCGTACATAAAGATGGTGCAGACTATATCTTAGTGATGCTCTTAGATCGGCACAATATTGTCGGTGGGGAGAGTCAGTTATTTGATAATGCCATGCAGCCTTTGGAACAGGCGACCCTAAGCCAACGTGGTGATTTACTGTTGATTAATGATGCAAAGGTCTATCATGGCGTGACAGAGATTGAGCCTCAAGATAATACTGTACCGGCGTGGCGCGATGTGTTGGTGTTGACTTTTCATCGGCAACGCTAAATTCTGGATAACATTCAAGCCTTATTAACCTATCCCCCGTATAATGCCTCTCATAGATCAGTTAACAACATAATTAGTTGATCTAGCAAGAATAATAATAAGAGCTGCTTAAGCAGACGGATATTTTGACTAGACGGGCTGGGGGGACTTGGCCCGTTTTTTTATGCTGCCTACTTTTCACTAAACCTACCCATTAAATTCCCCTAACAGCGCAATAAGATGACTACAGTCACCTCCTGCTATACCTCCAGCTTACTCTAGATGCTAAACTCATCGTGAGCAGCTTTTATCTATATACGAGGGCATCATTTTGGAACCAAACGATATACCAACACTCAGCGAAGAAGAAAAACGTCGCCGTGGCCTCTACATTTTACCTAATCTCTTTACAACAGCGGCACTTTTTGCCGGCTTTTATTCCATAGTCGCGGCGATACAAGGGAAGTATGAATTAGCCGCCGTGGCAGTATTCATTGCTATGATTCTGGATGGCCTTGACGGACGGGTAGCACGAATGACCAATACCCAAAGTGCTTTTGGGGCGGAATATGATAGCTTGGCTGACTTGGTATCGTTTGGCTTAGCGCCCGGCCTACTGATGTATCAATGGGCACTTATGCACTTAAAAGAGTTAGGCATTGCCTGGGGAAAAGCAGGTTGGTTGGTGGCGTTTATTTATGTGGCTTGTGCGGCCTTACGTTTGGCACGTTTTAATACTATGGTGGGTAAAACAGATAAACGTTTCTTTTCTGGTTTACCGAGTCCTGCGGCGGCGGCCTTGATGATTGGCACCGTGTGGGTATTTTATGATAGCGAGGTGCTAGGGAGTCATTTTATGTTTCCTGCTTTGCTGATCACCCTGACCTCTGGACTCTTGATGGTGAGTAATTTCAGCTATTATAGCTTTAAAGATATTGATTTTCGTAATAAAGTCCCCTTTGTGGTTGGGGTTTTGATTATCTTAGGTTTATCCTTAGCCACGATTCATCCACCAACCGTTATTTTTACCGTGTTTTTAGTTTATGCAGCTTCAGGGCCGGTGATGTGGTTGTATCGTCGTTATAAACGTATACAGCGGCGGAAAAAAGGGGAGGAGGCTTGAGCTTTTAGCATTTTTGCGGTAGCTTGCAGTTCTACTTATTCAAAAGCCCACGAATCCATCATGACTAGCCAATATGCCAATACTATAAGCGTAGCTGATTATATCAATCAGTTAGTAGGCTTATTGGCTGCACTGCACCTGCGACTGCCCGTTCGGGCATTATAATCTGTTATGCTCTGGCGAGGTTATACGCGCTCCCTTTGAGGGATTAATGATTATTTGTTGAATTGGCAGTGTATTGAGAGTTTTATCATGTCTAAAGATCGTTTGATTATATTTGATACCACCTTGCGTGATGGCGAGCAAAGTCCGGGAGCATCGATGACCCGCGACGAAAAAATTCGTATTGCTAAAATGCTAGAGCAAATGCGCGTTGATGTCATTGAGGCAGGTTTTCCTATTGCTAGCCCAGATGACTTTGAGGCGGTCAAAGCCATTGCTCAAATCGTCCGTGAAAGTACTGTGTGTGGCTTAGCGCGTGCCTTAGATAAAGATATTGAACGTGCTGCAGAAGCGATTAAGCCGGCAGCATCGGGGCGGATTCATACTTTTATCGCGACCTCACCGATTCATATGCAAAACAAATTGCGTATGGAGCCTGATGCAGTGGTGGAGCAAGCCATTTATGCGGTGAAAAAAGCGCGTAACTATACCGATGATGTCGAGTTCTCTTGTGAAGACGCCGGGCGCTCCGAGTTTGAGTTCTTATGCCGGATTATCGAGCAAGCGATTAAAGCGGGCGCTCGGACTATTAATATCCCCGACACCGTAGGCTATCAAATCCCGCATGTGTTTGGCGATATGGTAGGGCGTTTGATTCAAACTATACCTAATGCCGATCAAGCGATTTTTTCCGTGCATTGTCATAATGATTTAGGTTTGGCAGTAGGTAACTCCTTGGCGGCTGTGATGCAGGGGGCGCGTCAAGTCGAGTGTACTATTAATGGTTTAGGCGAGCGGGCAGGTAATGCCTCTCTAGAAGAAGTTGTGATGGCGATTCGTACCCGTCCTGATGTATTTCCAGTCGAAACCCGTATTGTTACTCAACATATTGTGCCGACCTCGCGCTTAGTATCGGGTGTGACCGGGTTTGTGGTACAGCCGAATAAAGCTATTGTAGGAGCCAATGCCTTCGCGCATGAGTCCGGTATTCATCAAGATGGTGTGCTTAAACATCGCGAAACCTATGAAATTATGCGGGCGCAGGATGTGGGCTGGTCGGATAATAAGATTGTTTTAGGTAAACACTCTGGGCGTAATGCCTTAAAAACCCGCTTGCAAGAGTTGGGTATAGAGCTAGCAACAGAAGAGGCGTTAAATGCGGCCTTTTCCCGTTTTAAAGATCTCGCGGATCGCAAGCATGATATCTATGACGAAGATTTGCGTATCCTAGTGCTAGAAACAGAGGCGCATCAAGCGACCGATACCTATGAATTGGTATCGAGTTCGGTATGTTCAGCAACAGGTGAAACACCTAATGCTCTGGTGGTATTAAAAGTACAAGGTCAAGAGTTAAGTGCCGAGGCTCAAGGCAGTGGCCCCGTGGATGCGGTGTATAGTGCTATCCGTGCGATTACGAAAGAAACCGCTGATTTACAGCTTTATTCGGTAAATGCAATTACCAGTGGCACGGATGCACAGGGTGAGGTAACGGTACGCCTAGAAAAGGCTGGACGTATGGTGCATGGACATGGCGCTGATACAGACATTGTGATTGCCTCAGCCAAAGCCTATGTGGATGCTCTGAATAAGCTCGTGACTCAGGATGAGCGTGAACATCCTCAACATTCGGTATAAGTGCTAATGAATGCTGCTGAGCAAAGTCGTTATTTAGCTGCCATGGGGATTCCGGTGTGGAGACCCAAGGCAGAAATGGCGTTGCCAGTGGCAATTGAAGTACTAGAGCCGCCTACTCAAGCGCATACGCCTATGCCAGAGTCGTTACATTTAGCGACTTTGGCGGATGAGCCTGCCATTATTACTCCTCACTCTAAGTCTGTTGAAGTACCATCAAGTGCTAAAGCACAGATCATATCGAGTGCTGATTTAGACTGGGAAGCGTTACAACAGGCGGTGAGTACCTGTACCCGTTGTAGCTTAGCTAAAACACGCACGAAGACCGTGTTTGGCACGGGGCATGTACAGGCTGATTGGCTGATAGTAGGCGAAGCCCCCGGAGCCGATGAAGATCGGCAAGGTGAACCCTTTGTCGGGCGAGCGGGGCAACTACTGACCAGTATGTTAGCCGCTATTGGTCTTCAGCGAGAGCAAGTTTATATTCTCAATATGCTCAAATGTCGTCCGCCGAATAATCGCGATCCTTCAGTGGAAGAAGTAACCTTATGTCGTGGCTATTTAGAACGGCAAATTGAGCTAATACAACCTAAATTGATTTTAGTGGTAGGGCGCATTGCCGCACAGCATTTACTCAATACCGATGCACCTTTAGGGCGGCTACGCGGGCAAGTGCATACTCTGCCTAGTACTAAAACACCGGTAGTGGTGACGTATCATCCTGCCTATTTACTGCGTAAGCCGTTGGATAAACGTAAGGCTTGGCAAGATTTACAAATCGCTCGGCAATTAACACAA
Source organism: Thiofilum flexile DSM 14609 (assembly GCF_000380185.1). Taxonomy (GTDB): domain Bacteria; phylum Pseudomonadota; class Gammaproteobacteria; order Thiotrichales; family Thiotrichaceae; genus Thiofilum; species Thiofilum flexile. The sequence goes on along the minus strand of NZ_KB904758.1, from coordinate 152,686 downwards.
ACATGGTCATGACACATCCTTTGGCACTACGCCCTATGGGGGAAAGCGATCTCCCAACGATTATGGACATTGAAGCGCGTGCCTATCCTTATCCTTGGTCATTGACGAACTTTAAGGATTGTTTGAAACATAAGTATGATTGTTGGGTTTATGAGCAAAACCAGCGTATCATGGCGTATGCTGTACTGATGTTAGTCATAGATGAGCTGAGTATTTTAAATATTTGTGTTGATCCACAGTATCAAAAGCAAGGCTTAGGCAGTGCATTACTCGCCACCATTGAGGAATTAGCCCAAGGGCGGGGTATGAGTAATTGTTTTTTAGAAGTACGTCCCTCCAATAAACCCGCGTTGCGACTTTATCAGCAGCATGGGTTTCATGAGGTTGGGCTACGTAAGCGTTATTATCCGGCTGCTATAGGGCGTGAGGATGCAATTGTGATGGCTAAGGCCATCTTCCCTAGTGATTCCCTCTAGGTGTCCGCGCAACATAGTGGTAATATCACCAGTTTCAACCTGTCGATGTTGTTTTTAAGTGACAGACCATAATCAACCATTAGTAGAAGAAGAGGTAATGATAGAGCAAACTATGGAGTTGCCTGCTTCATTACATCCCATTAGCTCCGATAAAATTTGTAAGCGCTCATTTGAGGTTGTACAAAGATTGCAACAAGCTGGCCATCAAGCCTATTTGGTGGGGGGGTGTGTGCGCGACCTATTATTAGGGCAAACCCCTAAGGATTTTGATATAGCCACTAGCGCTCATCCTGAACAGGTGAGGCGTTTGTTTTCGTCTTGCCGTTTAATTGGACGCCGTTTCCGCTTAGCCCATATTTATTTTGGACGCGATTATATTGAGGTAGCGACCTTCAGAGCACCGCATGACAGTGGTGCCGAGGGACAAGGACAAGTCAATGATGACGGGCGCATTACCCACGACAATGTCTATGGCACCCTCGAAGAGGATGTGTGGCGGCGTGATTTCACCATTAATGCCCTGTTCTATGACCCGATTCAAAATGAAATTTTGGATTATGTCGGGGGATTACGCGATCTAGAAGAGCGACGGATTCGTCTCATCGGCGACCCTGAAAGCCGTTTCCGTGAAGACCCGGTGCGTATGCTGCGAGCCGTGCGTTTTGCGGCTAAATTAGATTTCAGTATTAGCCCCGAAACCCGTGATTTGATCTTGCCCATGGCGCCGTTATTAGATGGCGTGGCTTCAGCACGGTTATTCGATGAAATTCTCAAAATGCTACATAGCGGTGCGGGTAGACGTACTTTTGAGTTATTGCGCGAATATGACATTCTGCCGTTCTTATTGCCGGTAACTGACGATAGCTTATATGAAGATAGTACGGGTATTTTTGCGCGTTTATTAGAAATATCGTTGAATAATACAGATCGACGCGTGCGTTCGGGCTTGTCTGTGATGCCGCCTTTTTTATATGCCGTTTTACTGTGGCATAAGGTCAGTACTCTAGCGCTACAGATTCAAGAAGACGATTATCCTGAAATGCAGGCTATGCAAATTGCTGCGAGTGAAGTATTAAACGAGCAAGTTGATTTTACGGCTATTCCTCGGCGTTTTAGTAATATTACCCGTGAAATTTGGGGCTTACAGTTACGCTTTAGAGTGCGCGATTTACGCCGTGCGAGTGCGTTATTGCATAATAATCGCTTTCGAGCCGCCTATGATTTCTTATGCTTGCGAGCGCAAGCGGGTGAGCCGGTGGCGGATGATTGTGCTTGGTGGACAGCCTTTCAAGAGGCAGAGGGTGAGGCACGCGTAGCTTTGTGTGAAAAACCGGATCGTTCTCGCACCCGAAATAATCGGCGGCGGCGGCGGAGCTAGTGCCCTATGGATGAAAATGTTGAGCGGCATTTAGTCTATATCGGTTTGGGTAGTAATCTAGGCGACTCGGTTACTATCCTGCGCTCAGCGCTTGCCACACTACGCTCACACTCGGCTATTGATACCCTGCGAGTATCACGCCTATATCGCTCTAAACCCATAGGGCCACAAAATCAACCTGACTATTGGAATGCGGTAGCGAGTTTCTATACCACACTCACGCCAGAGGTGGTGCTGGCATTATTGTTAGCCATTGAAAAACAGCAAGGGCGTGAGCGTGAGTCATCCGTACGTTGGGGGGCGCGTACTTTGGATTTAGATATACTCTTGTATGAGCAATGCATAATGAGTACCGCTACACTGACTATTCCCCATCCCTATTTAACCGCCCGTGCTTTTGTGGTTTATCCTTTATTAGATTTAGACCCAAAGTTAGTTTTGCCAACAGGGGAAGCATTAACAAATTATCTTCCCTCTTTACAAGAGCAGGCGAGTACCTTAGAAATAAGCGCTTTCACACTTTAATATATTAATTAAGTGGACATTCCATTCGGGCTAATACTTCAGTCTTTTCAGTGACTTCAAAACCATGGCGACGATATAAATTCATCGCGGGATTATCCACAAATACCAATAAACTCATGAGTTGTTTTTTGCGGATTTGCGCTAATTGCTTCATATAATGTAATACATAACTACCAATGCCTTGCCCTTGTAGGTCTGGAAGTAGTTGTAGGTCGGCTAGATAGCAGGTTCGATCATCCTCTTCTAAACGTATTACCCCAATGCACTGTTGTTGGTGGTGAATACCAAAGTTTTCGGATTTTTGCCAATTTTTCAAAAAACAGGGTGTTTCCCAGCCAATCTGATGTTTTTCATAATAATAGTGCATATTGCTGTACGTTAGTGCTAAAGCGAAATCATAGTCAACAGTAGGCGTTATTTTTACGGTTATAGTCATGGTTAAAATCCAGTGCTTACTTTCTAATTCTTGCTGAGTTAAATTCTTGAAAGATATTATTTTTATTTATCCGTCATCTTACTTATCAATACTATAAAATAAATATTAGGACTTACACATTAACGGTAGCATGAAACGGTAGATTAGGTTAATCTCTGCCCCCGATGAAGTTTCCGATAAATGAAGGGGCTATACCAGTATAACTTTTGCGGCTACTGCTAGGTAGTCTGGGGCAAGATTAAAGACAAACCTGTTCGCCGTTCCTAGGCGATTGAAACTTCAAATTTTAAAGATCATCGCAAGGGTTCTATACCTAGCTCCTAAATTTAGTACAACAGGTCTTGTCAGATAGAGTAAAATTTATTCTATAATCTAGATGCTGTCTTATCTAGCCTTATTACTACGAGTGGGCAGTAGTAGCTAGTGGGTCATCGGGGCGATATTAATATAAACCCCCCGCTACTAGCCAGATCTTAGGATGAGTATTAAAAGTGAAACAATATGGAGATTATATGAATCTTATTAACCGCTTATTAGCCGAGTTTATCGGTACGTTTTGGCTGGTATTAGGAGGCTGCGGTAGCGCGGTACTCGCGGCTGCTTTTCCTGATGTAGGTATTGGGCTATTAGGTGTGTCATTCGCCTTCGGTTTAACCGTATTAACGATGGCTTATGCAATTGGGCATATTTCTGGTTGTCATTTAAATCCAGCAGTATCCTTAGGTTTATTTGTCGGTGGACGTTTCCCTGCACGGGATTTGCTACCTTATATGGCAGCTCAAGTTGCCGGAGCGATAGTAGCCGCCATTGTTCTTTATATGATTGCTAGTGGTAAGCCTGGTGCTGATGTGATTGCTGGGGGCTTAGCTTCTAATGGTTATGGTGATGCATCACCGGGTAAATACAGCATGATGTCTGGCTTCTTAATGGAAGTTGTGATGACAGGTATGTTCTTAATCATTATTTTAGGCGCAACAGATGGTCGTGCACCAGCAGGCTTTGCTCCTATAGCAATTGGTTTAGGCTTAACCTTGATTCATTTAATCAGTATTCCGGTAACTAATACTTCTGTGAATCCTGCACGTAGTACAGGACCTGCATTAATAGTAGGGGGTGCAGCCTTACAACAATTATGGTTGTTCTGGATTGCTCCTTTTATCGGTGCTGCATTAGGTGGTGTTATTTATCGTGTTATTGGTCGTAATAATCGTCCAGAAATCGTAGGGGATGGTAGCTAAGCATTTCGTTAATCGATTAGCTTATCTCTTAAGTAAAAAAGCGCCTCTGAGTTAGGCGCTTTTTTTATGGGTGCATAAGTAATTCAATACACCATCTATCTTAGGGTTTACACCAACGCACCTAATCCTTAGGTACTCAGCAACACTCTTTAGGCTATAACAGTGACATTGCTGTTGGAAATAGGGAGATTGCTATGAATATATTGACAGTATCAGCTTATCAACGCTGGCAACAAGTCGTGTTCTGGTTGAGCTGGTTAGGGATGTTGGTGCCGGGCTATATATTGACCTTTGGCACATTTCGCATGGCGCAATTAGTTTGGAATGGTTATCAAGATAGAATGGATTGGTTAATGCTAGCCATTTTAGCTTTAGGTGCTTTTTCTGTGGTTTTAACCGCTATTTTAACCTATTGGGCTTATCGGACAGCGAGCCGTGGCTATTGGAATTTAATGTTTTGGCAAATAGTGGGATTAGTGGGAATACCTTTAATTGTCATGCTAGCCTGTATTGGCGTGTATTTTCAATTAGAGTTAAATGGTGTGCTCCCCAATATACCTAGTAATCTAAGGCTAGCTCATTAAGAGCTAGCCCTAAAAAAGTGTGATGGATTAGGGTAGGGATGTTGTTCCCATTAAATAACGATCACACTCACGGGCGGCTTGACGACCTTCGCGAATCGCCCAGACCACTAAACTTTGACCGCGACGCATATCACCGGCGGCAAATACCCCCGGTAAATTAGTCGCATAGACCCCTTCGGTCGCTTTGACATTACCACGTGGATCAGTATCTAGGGTTAAGTCACCAATTAAAGTCTTTTCAGGGCCAGTAAAACCCATGGCTAATAAGACTAATTGAGCAGGATGCTCTTTTATAGAGCCTTCTACCTCAACGAGATTCATCCGCCCATCGGCTCCTTTTTCCCATTTTACCTCAACGGTTTGAATAGCTTTTAGGTTACCTTGCTCATCTCCTATGAACTGCTTAGTAGAGACTAAATAGCTCCGAGGATCAGCACCAAACACGGCTGCGGCTTCTTCTTGACCATAGTCTACTTTGTAAACCATAGGCCACTCAGGCCAAGGATTACTCGGAGCACGTTGATCAGGCAGACGTGGCATGATTTCCAATTGGGTCACTGAGCGACAACCATGACGAATCGAGGTAGCCACACAATCTGTGCCAGTATCACCACCACCAATCACAATCACATCCTTACCAGCGGCGGAAATATACGCCCCATCTTGTAGATGAGAATCTAATAGGCTACGGGTGTTCTTGGTTAGGAACTCCATAGCCAAATGCACACCTTTCAACTCACGTCCGGGGACGGGTAAATCACGTCCTTGGGTCGCACCCGCGCAGAGTACGACGGCATCATAGTCAGAGCGCAGTTGTTGAGCGCTGATATTTTTACCCACTTCAACACCAGTACGGAACTCCACACCTTCAGCCGCCATAAGGTCAACGCGACGTTGTACCACATCGACTTTGTCCAGCTTCATATTGGGAATACCGTACATGAGTAGACCGCCAATGCGATCAGCCCGCTCAAACACAGTCACTGTGTGACCTGCTTTATTTAGCTGATCAGCACAGGCTAGACCTGAAGGGCCTGAGCCTACTACGGCAACTTTTTTACCTGTACGTGTTTCAGGCGGTTGAGGTTTTATCCAGCCATGCTCATAAGCTTTATCAATGATAGTGACTTCATTGAGCTTAATGGTGACGGGTGGCTCATGTAAGCCTAAAGTGCATGACCCTTCGCAAGGGGCTGGACAGACCCGCCCGGTAAACTCAGGGAAATTATTGGTCATGCGTAGGCGCTCATACGCTTCACGCCATAAGCCTTGATAAATCATATCATTCCACTCTGGAATGAGATTATTCACCGGACAGCCACTCGCCCCTCCGGGTAATATGCGCCCAGTTTGGCAAAAGGGAACGCCACACTCCATGCAGCGTGCGCCCTGAGTTTGTGCTTGACCTTCATGATCGAAATGTAAGTGAAATTCGCGCCAATCTTTAATCCGTTCAAGCGGCGCACGGTCAGGTGGAAGTTCCCGATTGAACTCCATAAAGCCGGTTGGTTTGCCCATTCATAAACTCCTTAGTTACCGCTTGCCCGTGAAGCATCATTGTTATTAGCATAGAAAGCTGCCAATAGTGCTTCCTGACCCGTAATACCCTGTTGCTCAAATGACTTAACCGTATCTAGCATCCGTTTGTAGTCATTGGGCATGACGCGTACAAAACTTTTTAAGGTTTGTTCCCAGTTGCTCAGTAGTTGGCTGCCACGCGCACTGCCGGTGTTGAGTACATGCTTTTCAATCATGGTTTTGACAAAAGCAATATCATCTTCTTCGCTAAGAGCGCTATAAGTGACCATCTCACGATTACCACTTTCAGCTAAAATGCCTGTAGGGTCATAGACAAAAGCAATACCCCCTGACATACCCGCACCAAAGTTACGTCCGACTTTGCCTAAGACAACAACATGACCGCCCGTCATATATTCACAGGCATGATCACCTGTCCCTTCAACCACGACATTTACGCCAGAATTACGGACACAGAAACGTTCACCCGCGACACCTCGAATAAAGGCTTCACCCGAATTAGCACCAAAGAAGGCCACATTACCCACAACAATATTGTCTTCAGCGATATAGTGTGCATCTTTAGGCGGATAGACAATAATCTTGCCACCCGATAGACCCTTACCAATATAGTCATTGGTATCGCCTTCTAGCTCTAATGTCATCCCTTGAGGTGTGAAAGCACCAAAGCTTTGTCCGGCGGAGCCATTAAATTTCAGGTAAATCGTGTCCTCAGGTAAACCGTTAGCACCATATTTACGCGTAATTTCGGCACCTGTAATCGTACCGACTACCCGATCAATATTATGAATCGGGAAGCTCGCTTGCATAGGTGTACCGCTCTCAATAGCCGCTTTACACGCAGGCAGAATTTCACGCTCGTCTAGGGTTTTGTCTATGCCATGATCTTGCGTGCGCGTGCAATAAATACCATCTAAATCCGGCACATTAGGGCTATATAACAAGGCACTTAAATCAAGATTTTGTGCTTTCCAATGCCCTTTGTAGGTAGCTTGATAAAGCTTGTCAGTACGACCAATCATTTCATCAATAGTACGGAAACCTAGTTTTGCCATGATTTCACGCATTTCTTGCGCGATAAAGGTGAGTAGATTGACGACATATTGCGGATCACCGGAGTATTTTTTACGTAACTCAGGATTTTGTGTCGCAATACCGACCGGGCACGTATCGAGATGGCAGACGCGCATCATTACACAGCCTAAAGACACCAGCGGCATAGTGGCAAAGCCATATTCCTCAGCGCCTAAGAGTGCAGCAATGACCACATCACGCCCACTCATTAATTTACCATCCGTTTCTAACCGTACCCGGCTGCGTAAATTATTGAGCATCAGGGTTTGATGCGTTTCTGCTAAGCCTAATTCCCACGGTAGACCCGCATGTTGCAAGCTGGTTTTAGGCGAGGCACCCGTACCACCATCATAGCCAGAGACTAGAATGACATCGGCCTTACCCTTAGCAACACCCGCTGCAATCGTACCAACACCCACCTCAGAGACTAATTTCACATTAATCCGAGCATGTTTATTAGCATTTTTCAGGTCATAGATGAGCTGCGATAAATCCTCAATCGAGTAAATATCATGATGCGGTGGGGGCGAAATTAAACCCACACCCGGTGTCGTACCCCGTGCCTCGGCAACCCATGGATAGACTTTACGTCCGGGGAGTTGACCGCCTTCACCTGGCTTCGCGCCTTGAGCCAGCTTAATTTGGAGTTCTTTAGCATTATTCAGGTAATAACTGCTGACTCCAAACCGGCCTGAAGCCACTTGCTTAATCGCACTCGAACGTGAATCGCCATTAGCATCAGGAATATAACGCCGTGGATCTTCACCACCTTCGCCTGAATTAGACTTACCACCAATGCGATTCATAGCAATAGCAAGAGCTTCATGCGCTTCTTGGCTGATGGAACCAAATGACATAGCCCCTGATTTAAAGCGCTTGAGAATATTCTCAACTGGCTCTACTTCCTCTAAGGGAATCGGCTGATCGGCAAATTTAAATTCGAGCAGGTTACGCAGATTAAATTTAACCTCAGGGTCATTATTTAATTTAGCGGTATATTGCTTGAATAGGTTGTAGTCATTCGCACGCGTGGCTTTTTGCAGCATGTAAATGATTTCAGGACTGTATTGATGCTCTTCTTCACCACTACGCCATTGGAAGACTCCCCCAGAATTTAGGGTACGCAAGGCACTATCATGCTGCCCATAGGCGTGCTTATGACGGCGCAAGGTTTCTTCGGCAATGACTTCAAGAGTAATACCGCCAATACGTGTTGCAGTCGCGGTAAAATATCTATCAACAACCGATTTATGTACCCCTAAGGCTTCAAAAATCTGAGCGCCACGATAAGACTGTACGGTTGAAATACCGATCTTCGACATGACCTTAATCACGCCTTTAGTGACCGCTTTCACATACTTATATACGGCTTCGTCGTGGGTTAAACCCGTCATTAAACCTTCACGAATTAAGTCATCTAAGGACTCAAACGCGGTATAAGGATTAATGGCTTGTGCGCCATAGCCGAGCAGGGTAGAGAAGTGATGTACTTCACGCGGTTCGCCAGACTCGATAATAAGGCTAACTTTAGGACGATTACCATGGCGGATGAGGTGATGGTGTAAACCTGAAACCGCTAATAAAGACGGAATAGGCGCATGTGTCGCATCAACACCCCGATCCGAGAGTACTAGAATATTAGCACCACCCTCAATCGCGTGATCCGCTGCATTAAACAGCTCTTTTAACGCAGGTTCTAAGCCTTGATTACCTTCGCTGGCCTTAAATAAAATCGGCAGGGTCACACACTTAAAGCCAGTATGATTGACCTGCTTAATTTTCATTAAGTCGGCATTATCTAGAATCGGCGTTTGCAGCAGAATTTGACGGCAGCTTTGCGCGGTGGGGTGAGTAATATCCCCTTCAGAGCCTAAAGTCGTCAAAGAAGAGGTAACAATCTCTTCCCGAATCGCATCAATCGGCGGGTTAGTGACCTGTGCAAATAACTGCTTAAAGTAGTTAAATAGTGGCTGAGGTTTGTCCGATAATACCGCTAGAGGTGAGTCGCAACCCATGGCTCCTAGTGGGTCAATACCATCACGTGCCATTGGTACGAGCACCTTACGAATATCTTCAAAGGTATAACCAAAGGCTTTTTGACGCTGAATCAGGGTATCATGGTCTGGGACTGGTACTTCTTCTGCATCGGGTAAGTCTTCTAGGGCAATGAGATTTTCTTTTAACCATGCCGCATAAGGTTTAGCCGAGGCGATTTGGTGTTTAATCTCTTGATCCGAGGTGATTTCACCTTTTGCCGTATCTACAATCAACATCCGACCCGGTTGCAGGCGTTGTTTAGAGATAATTTTAGTTTGATCTAAACTATCTAATACTCCCACTTCCGAGGCTAGAATAATCACATCATCACTAGTTAAATAATAACGTGAAGGACGTAAACCATTACGATCTAAGGTCGCACCGACTAGGGTGCCATCCGTAAAGCACATGGCAGCAGGACCATCCCAAGGCTCCATGAGGCAGCTATGGTATTGATAAAACGCCTTTTTCTCTGCTGACATGCTCTCATGGCCTGACCAAGGCTCTGGGATCATCATCATCATCGCGTGAGGTAGAGAGTAGCCAGAGAGATATAAAAACTCTAGGGCATTATCTAAACGCGCGGAGTCACTACCATGAGGATTAATAATAGGGAATACGGTATTAACATCAGTTCCGAATACTTCGGTTTTAATCAGTGCTTCCCGCGCATTCATCCAATTTTCATTACCGCGAATAGTGTTAATTTCACCATTATGAATCAGGTAACGATTCGGATGCGCCCGTTCCCAGCTTGGGAAGGTATTGGTCGAGAAACGTGAATGGATGAGTGCTATCGCTGATTCTACTAAAGGATTCGAGAGGTCAGGGTAAAACTCACGCACTTGTTCCGTGGTCAGCATGCCTTTATAGATAATCGTCCGAGAAGATAGGCTGCTAAAATAAATTCGTTTTGAGTCAGGCGTATCTGCTTGATTGATCGCATTTTGGGTGCGTTTGCGGATCACATAAAGTTTACGCTCAAACGCAAGGCCCGCTGGAGTAGAGGCAGGGCGGGCAATAAAAGCCTGACGAATCACCGGCATAGCTTCCAACGCACTTTTACCAATCGGTGCTGGATTAGTCGGTACATCGCGCCAGCCTAATAGCTCAAGATTTTCTTCCTTTACAATACGCGCAAAAGTCGCTTCACTATCGCTACGTGCGGAGGCATCTTGAGAGAGAAAAATCATTCCAACGGCATAGTCACCGCTAGCAGGCAAGGTAAAACCTAAGCGTTTGGCTTCTTCTGCAAAAAAAGCATGGGGTAGTTGGATCATAATCCCAGCACCATCGCCGGTGTTTTCTTCACAACCATGCGCACCACGATGCTCCATATGAGCCAAAATAGTCAGTGCGTCTTGAACGATAGCGTGAGATTTTTGGCCTTTTAGGTGTGCTACAAAGCCCATGCCGCAGGCATCATGTTCATACGCGGGGTCATAGAGGCCCTGCGTTTCTGGTAAATCAACGTATTTCATAGGAACCTACAGGCAACAAAAGGGTTGCTATTATGAAACAATTGACAAAGTTAAGGCTAGCACCTTGTCTCGATTTTTAGGGAGGACGTCCTCGCCCTCCATAATAACGCGACTTGGCGTTCAGCGCTATTTTGTTGACAACATAGGTACGATTTTGTATGGCGGGACGTATCCCTAGAGAGTTCATCGATCATTTATTGGCTAAAGTTGACATTGTGGATGTTATTCATGGTCGTGTGCCTTTAAAAAAACACGGTCGAGAGTATATGGCCTGCTGTCCTTTTCACAGTGAAAAGACCCCTTCTTTTACCGTAAGTCCTAATAAACAGTTTTATCATTGCTTTGGTTGTGGGGTACATGGGAGTGCTATTAGCTTTCTCATGGAATATGAAAATCTAGATTATATTGAGGCAATTGAATTATTAGCTCGCTCACAAGGATTAGAAATCCCCTATGAGCAAACAAAGGGAAATAAAGCCAGCACAGCTACAACCCAAAAAGCACAATTAGATACTTATGCCCTTATGGAGCAAGTGGCAAAGTTTTATCAACAACAATTACCCCAAGCCCCTAAAGCACAGGACTATCTAGCTCAACGCGAGGTGAGTGCGGAGCTGATTGAGCGTTTTCAATTGGGCTATGCACCAGAGGGTTGGGATATTCTGAGCAAAGCCTTTCCCCAACAAACTGCACTATTAATCGAGGGTGGGGTGCAGATTAAAAATGATAAAGGTCGTTATTACGATCGTTTTCGTGAGCGTTTAATGTTTCCGATTCGAGATCGTCAGGGGCGCGTGATTGGTTTTGGGGGGCGAGTATTAGGTGAAGGAACCCCTAAATACTTGAATTCTCCAGAAACACCCTTATTTCATAAAGGTCGTGAACTCTATGGTTTTTATGAGGCGCGTCAACAGATACGGCAGTTAGAGCGTTTAATAGTGGTGGAAGGGTATATGGATGTGATTGCCCTCGCCCAGTTTGGAATTAACTATGCAGTGGCGACCTTAGGTACGGCAACCACATCGGAGCATATACAGCGCCTATTTAAAACTGTATCCGAGGTTATTTTCTGCTTTGATGGGGATAGAGCAGGAAAGCAGGCTGCATGGCGAGCACTAGAGACCTGTTTGCCAGAGTTACGTGATGACCGTGAAGTACGGTTTTTATTTTTACCCCAAGGGGATGATCCTGATAGTTTAGTACGCAAAATAGGAACAGAGGCCTTTGAGGGGTTATATAGTTCGGCATTGAGTTTAACGGATTATTTGCTGGAGGATTTAAAAATGCGCTTTAATCTCGGTAATCGAGAGGGGCGGGCGCAATTATTAGATACTGCCTTAGGCTTATTAGGGCAGATGCCGGAGTTATTATTAAAAGAGCAGCTATTTAATGAGCTGAGTAAATTAACGGGGGTGGAGGTGGCGATTATTCGTAATAGTCGCTCATTACCTAATACCCCTATACCTAACTCCTATGAGGGTGCTAAAGATCAAGCGGTAAAACAAGGTATTAAACGTACCCCCTTAAGGTTGGTGATTGCTGGATTATTGTATGAACCTAGTTTAATTAAGCATATGATGAACCCAGAACAGTTAGTCCGCTTTCCACTACCAGGTATAGATTTATTGCTGACTTTAATTGAAATCATTGAGGAACAACCCCATATAGTAACAGCAGGGTTAGTAGAACGGTTACGTAATACCGAGTATGAGCCTCACCTAGCTAAAGCACTTACTTGGCTCAATCATCCGGTAGAATTAGCGATGTTAGAACAAGAGTTTATTGATAGTATTCAGCAAGTTGTGCGACAGGGGATGGAGCGTCAGTTAGAACAATTAGTCCATCGTGCCCAAACCAGCGAGCTAACTACACAAGAACAACATGATTTAAGTTCATTGCTAGCAGCAAGGCATCGCGCTAAATAATTTTAGCTACCGATAATCGGATATGACTTGCATTTTTGAGTTTTGTGTTATAATCGCGCGTCAATTTTTGAGGTTAGTCAGGGCATGAGTCAAACAGAACAGCAACAATCAGGATTAAAAGAGTTAATCGCACGGGGTAAAGAGCAGGGTTTCTTGACTTATGCCGAGGTCAATGACCATTTACCCGACACTATTGTTGATCCTGAACAAATCGAAGATATCGTTGCGATGATCAACGATATGGGAATTACCGTTTATGAGCATGCCCCTGATGCGGATTCTCTGCTCCTAAACGACGAGGCCGTCCAAGCCGATGATGAGGCGACTGAAGAAGCCGCTGCCGCACTCGCTAATATTGATGGTGACTTTGGGCGCACCACCGACCCTGTGCGTATGTATATGCGCGAAATGGGTACGGTCGAGCTATTAACGCGGGAAGGCGAGATTCAGATTGCCATTCGGATTGAGGAAGGCTTAAACGAGATTCTTAAGGCGTTAGCACAATACCCCGCATCGACCGAGGTATTGTTAGATATGTATGCTAAGGTAGCCACCGAAGAAATACGCCTGACGGATATTATTAATGGTTTTGTTAATCCAGACGAAGAATTAACACCTTTCCCCCTAGCTGTATTAGAGGATGAGCTAGCAGAGGCAGCGGCTGAGGCCGATGCTGAGGGCGTGGTCGCCGTAGAAGAGGACGAAGAGGTCGACGCAACAGCAGATCCCGTCGATACAGGGCCTGATCCTGAGGAAGCGGCGGTTAAATTTGCTGAGCTACAGGCTTTATTTGATCAAGTACAAGCACTGAATAAGGTTAAAGGCAAAACGAAAGCCACTGAATATTTAAAAGCACGCGAAGAGCTTGCGGCTAAATTCATGGAGTTTCGTCTAGCACAATTGGTGATTGACCAATTAACCCAACGTCTAAACGGTATTGTGGAGCGGATTCGTTATAATGAACGCGCCATGATGAAGTTAACGGTACAACACGCAGGTGTACAACGTAAGGACTTTATCGACTCCTTCCCACAAAACGAAACCAATATGAATTGGGTGGATGAGTTTATTGCTAAGTATCCTAAATACCAAGCCAGTTTTGAGCCGCTAAAATCGCAAGCTTTTGGTATTCAAAAACAATTGCTGGATATTGAGGATGAGTGCAGTTTAACTGTGGCTCAGATCAAAGAAATTAACCGCAGTATGTCGGTAGGCGAGGCAAAAGCACGCCGCGCCAAAAAAGAGATGGTCGAGGCGAATTTGCGTCTAGTGATCTCCATTGCGAAAAAATACACTAACCGTGGCTTACAATTCTTAGACCTGATTCAAGAGGGCAATATCGGCCTCATGAAAGCCGTGGATAAGTTTGAATACCGCCGTGGTTATAAGTTTTCGACCTATGCAACTTGGTGGATTCGTCAAGCGATTACCCGCTCTATTGCAGATCAGGCACGCACGATTCGTATTCCGGTGCATATGATTGAGACCATTAACAAGCTCAATCGTATTTCGCGTAAATTGCTGCAAGAAATGGGACGTGAGCCAACACCTGAAGAGTTAGCCGTAGCCATGGAGATGCCAGAGGATAAAATCCGTAAGGTACTTAAAATTGCTAAAGAGCCGATTTCGATGGAAACACCGATTGGTGATGATGAAGATTCGCACTTAGGTGATTTTATTGAGGATGGTAATATTCAGTCACCACTGGATTCAGCGACCGCTTCGAGTTTGTCGGAAATTACTCATGAAGTGCTGTCGAGCTTGACCTCTCGTGAAGCTAAGGTATTGCGTATGCGCTTCGGTATTGATATGAATACCGATCATACCTTGGAAGAGGTAGGCAAGCAGTTTGATGTAACGCGTGAGCGGATTCGTCAAATTGAGGCAAAAGCATTGAGAAAGTTGCGTCATCCCAGCCGATCAGATATGCTACGCAGCTTCTTGGAATATAGCGATATTCCTATTAATACGAACTTAGGTGGCAGTGAGCGCTAAGTTAGTTGGAACAGTTAAGTCTCTATAGGGCCTATAGCTCAGTTGGTTAGAGCAGGGGACTCATAATCCCTTGGTCGTAGGTTCAAGTCCTACTGGGCCCACCATTTCAAGCCTCTGTTATATTAAGTTATACAGAGGCTTTTTTATTGGTAGCTATTAAAAAAAAGGCTAGCGCCCATCGAATAAAGAGTAAGGGTATACCGATGGATATTATCTATTTTGATCCTAATACCTTGCGTGCCCAAGCACTGAGCCTTGAACAAGCCATTCAAACCGAGGGTATTCTATGGGTAGATATTTACCCACCTGATACCGAGTGGGAAAAAACGGTTGAGCAGCTACTAGGCTTTCCACTCTATGAGCAGCATATAAAAGATGCACATAATGCTCACCATCCTCCTTTTTATGATGCCACTCACGATTATGAGATGCTGGTCTTTCGTGCCTTAACCCATACCACCTTACACCTAGGCAGTTTTCAGGCCGAATCTTCGCCCGTTGTTTTCTTTATTAGCAGCAACGTATTAGTGAGTGTACACACCTCCCTAAAAACCGATTGCCATCTGCTGCGAACAAAATGGTTGCGAGGATTACCTCTGCGCACCCCATTATCAACGATTGGTATTTTAGGTTCGCTGTTGGGGTGGTTCACTGATCAATATCTCAGTATACGCGTACCTTTTGCTCAGCAATTAGAACATTGGCAAAAACAATTACTCGATCCCGATTCACGTTTTAATGATTGGCCTTCGCTATTACAGGCGAGTAGTCAACTACGCCATTTTCGTATGGGAACAGTGGAGCCACAAGAAGAAGCGCTGGATGCCTTTTTAGATGAAACGGCTTTACAGTTAGATATGCGTATTGAAGTGCGTTTAAGAGATGCTTTAGAACATTTTACCCGTGTCAGTCGTGATACCGAAACACTGCAAAATGATTTAGAAAATTTAGTACAAATTTATTTCTCCGCCACCAATCAACGCACTAATGAAGTTATTCGCGTGCTCACTATTGCCTCCGTTATTTTTCTACCCTTAAATTTATTAGCGGGTATTTATGGCATGAACTTCGAGCATATTCCGGGGTCAGGTGCCCATTTTGGTTTTTTTGAAGTATTAGCGGGTATGATGGGAATAACGATTGGAGTATTATTAATTTTGCATTGGAAACGTTGGTTATAAATAAAGCCTAACGCTAATTTTGTGCATAGCACCAAAAGGATTACATTATTTTGTGCCTAGTTCTGCTAGAATCTTTGGCCTTGTTGGAACGGATAGGCAGCAATGACAGCAAAAACCCTCACCATTACTCTTCCTGATGATTGGCATGTGCATTTACGCAGCGGAGCACTCTTAAACGCGGTATTGCCGTTTAGCGCTCGGCATTTTGGGCGAGCGATTGTGATGCCTAACCTTCAACCACCTGTAGTCAAAACCGCTGATGCGCTGGTTTATCGCCAAGAAATTGCTGCCGCCTTACCCGCTAATAGCCATTTTCAACCCTTAATGACCTTATACCTCACCGAACAGACCGACCCTGAAGATGTGAAACAGGGGTTTTTGAGTGGTGTTGTCACGGCTGTGAAGCTTTATCCCGCTGGTGCGACCACAAACTCAGCCGCTGGGGTGAAAAATATTGAAGCGGTGTATCCGGTACTAGAGGTCATGGAAGCGATTGGTATGCCTTTGCTGGTACATGGCGAGGTAGTCGATCCTGAGGTCGATATTTTTGATCGAGAAGCTGTATTTATTGAGAAAAAGCTGCAACCACTGCGTGTTCGTTTTCCTAAACTCAAAGTCGTATTTGAGCATTTAACGACTAAAGATGGAGTGGACTATGTGAAATCGTGTGCGCAATACACCGCCGCCACGCTCACACCGCATCATTTGGTAATTAATCGTAATGCGATGTTAGTCGGAGGGATTAAGCCGCATTATTATTGTTTGCCGGTTGCTAAACGTGAAATTCATCGTTTAGCCCTCGTAGAGGCGGCAACCTCAGGAGATGCTCGCTTTTTCCTCGGTACGGATTCCGCACCCCATTTAGATCAGGCCAAATTAAGTGCTTGCGGATGTGCGGGGATTTTTAATGTGGCGAATACCTTAAGTATTGTCACCCAAGTATTTGAAAATAATAATGCGTTAAACCAGCTAGAGCGCTTTACCTCCTATAATGGAGCACGGTTTTATGGCTTACCTATCAATCAAGGTCAGCTTGTGCTAGAGCGCCATAATGAACCATTGCCTGTGCCAGAGGCTCTATCTCTTAGCCAAGGTAGTTTAACGGTATTTGATCCCTTAATGCCTGTTTACTGGGCGGTTAAGCAGGTGATCACACCATAAGCTTTACTTTTTAACCCAAGCACTACCAGCGCTTTATCTGTCCTCGCTGCGGCGAGTTTCTGTAGTTGTTGAATGAGCCACTTAAAACGATGAACCAGTCTATTGCGATTCCTAGCATTGTATCGCTAGAGCATATCCTACCCGAAGAACCACTCTTGATGATGGGGGCTGGCCCTGTTCCACTCCCGCAAAAAGTGGCGGCAGCAAACTCTATTGTAATTAATCATTTAGGCGAAACGATGAGTAAAGTCATTCGCCAAGTGAAAGACATGGGGCGCTATGTATTCCAAACCTCCTCCTCACACGTTCTAGGTGTGGCAGGCCCTGGATCTGCCGCGATGGAAATGGCAATTGCCAATTTAATTCGCCCCAATGAGCGGGTATTGTGTATTTGTAATGGCTATTTTAGCCAACGCTTAGCCGAGTTAACGCGCCGAGTACGGGGTGAGGCGGTGATTTTAGAAACCCGTCCTAATGAGGGCGTGGATGTTGCCGAGGTCGAGCGAGTATTACAAACGGGGCATTTTGATGCGATTACCCTAGTACAAGGTGAAACTTCCAACACGGTACACAATAAGCATTTAGCCGAAGTCGCTCAACTAGGTAAACGTTATGGTTGCCTCGTGATTGTCGATGCGGTCTGTACACTCAGCACCATGCCCTTGGAAATGGATAATTGGGGGATTGATGCGATTATTACTGGCGGGCAAAAAGGTCTGTCATCCATTCCGGGGGTATCCTTACTCGCTTTTTCCGAGCAGGCTTGGAATAAAAAAATTGCTAATCGCCAAGAGTTACTCTTTCATTGGTGTTTAGATGCTCAACTTGCCGATCGCTTTTGGAATCAAAGCTCCTACCATTATACCGCGCCAGTATCGGGTATTTTAGCGTTGCATGAGGCTTTGCGTTTGGTGTGTGAAGAGACCTTAACTAAGCGTTTTGGACGTCATTTACGTTGTTCACGCGCCTTACAAGCAGGTATTGAAGGCATGGGTTTAGAGCTATTGATTGCAGAACCCCATCGCTTAAACTCCGTGATTGGTATTGTCGTACCTGAGCACGCTGCGGCAGATAATGTACGTAACTATATGTCGCAAGTGCATAAGGTGGAAATTTCCGGTGCGTTTGGCTTGAATATTCTGCGCATTGGGCAGATGGGAGAGCAGAGTCGCGCCCATAATTTATTCCGTACCCTACATGCGTTGGGTTCTAGTATGCGTGCCTCTGGGGTGAAATTAGATTTACCTACCGGGATGGCTGAGCTAGAACGAGTTTTATCGACTCCACTGCCCACTTAACGTACCCTAGGTTCAGTGCTAATTAATTCCTAGCATTAGCTAGGGATTTGTTATACTAATTCGCGATACAGACTAAGATTAAACTCAATCTATTGGATTACCATTATACTAAGGAGTGATAACTATGGCTTTAGAGCTTAATGTAGGTAGACAAGATCGCAATATTCGTATTGCAGTGGGTGGCGTATTAGCCGTACTGGGCTTGTGGAATGCTAGTTTTTGGCTCACCTTGATTGGTGTTATTGTGGTGGCGACCGGTTTATTTGGCTTTTGTGCTTTATATAAAGTACTCGGTATGAATACTGCTTCCAAAGCAGAGTCAGCTACGGCTACTCAAGACTTAAGCGAACGTGCCAGCCAAAATTTCGGTGAGTTTAAGCAAGAAGCCACTGAAACATACGAAGAAGCGAAAGAGAAAGCGACTGAAACATATGAAGAAGCGAAGGTGAAAGCCACTGAAACATATGAAGAAGCCAAAGTTAAAGCCAGTGAAGCGTATGATGATATTAAAGAAGAGGCTGAAAAATTAAGTGCTAAGGCAGCCGATGTCTATGAGGATGCGAAAAAAGAAGTCGGCGAGTTTGCAGAAACCGCACAGAAAAAAGCGGAACAAGTCGCTGATGCTGCTAAAGATGCAGTAGATAAGGTTAAAAAGTCTTAATACTAGTCTCCTTTTATCTTCTCCATAAGGCTCCATCTATTGATTAACGCTATTTCGTAGAATCTAGATGGAGCTATTTCTCCTCACTCCCCGTGATATGCTTCAAGCTTGTACAGCAATTTAGTCAAAAATCCACTATAACTTAAGACACAAACCTTTTTTGAACTATCTGATATCCATAGTGATTCAGCTTTTTAAATTAAACAGGAGTGTCTTACATGTCAAAACGTCGGATGATAGTGGGCTTATTAGTCAGTATGTTGGGATTAGGATCTGTTGTGGCGGATACTTATAAAATTGTTGGGGTAGCCACTGGTGATACTTTAAATGTGCGCCAACAGCCGGGCATGAGTGGCAAAGTGCTTTATAAACTCCCAACTAATGCCACTGAGGTCAGTGCTACTGGTAAAACTGCGCAAGTAGGTAAGACAGTCTGGGCAGAAATTAAGTACCAAAATAAAGTAGGTTGGGTAAACCAGCGTTATATTGCCGCTGATAAAGCCAAAACGACTACTAAAACATCTAATAAGACTGAAAAGACAGCCGTAGCCAAAGTAGAGCAAAAGCCAGAGGCTAAGGCTAAAGAAAAAGAAGTCGTCTCGCGTGCGCCCGCTCCTAAACCCTCAGGAAGCTGGGTATTAGTCTGTGGTAATACTGCACCTTTCTGGAAAGCTGAAATTTTACCCAAGTCTATTAATTTATATCAAGGTAATGATTACGCAGTTAATGTACCCATTACTTATAAAAATCAAGAGCATGGCGCTAAAAATGTGGCGGCTGTGACCGTGGTCAAAGGCTCGCGTGGTAAGGATCAAGTGAATTTGACGATTAAGTATAGTGGTCAGTGTCGCAGTTCCTTAGCTAAACGCCGTGTCTCCTTTAGAGTCAGTGGCAAAATGAACGGCGAAAAAATAGGCGGCTGTTGCTATTCTTATCCAGTAAGATAAACGCACAGTTGGATTAATTTTAAGCAGATCCGCTATAATCCGTAGCCTTAATCATTAGATGAGGATGGCTATGGATGGGCTGCAATACCTCTTTGCTTATTGTGAGCGGGGTAGCGATATTTCTACATGGGCTGAACCACTGAACGTGGTTACTACGGGGTTATGGTTTATTGTAGGTATTTGGTTATGGATCTTAGTTCGTACCCAAGGCTTATCTTATCAGCGCCCTGTTGTTCAGTATGTTTTAGCCCTACTTATTATTTTAATAGGGATGGCGGATTTTGGGGTACATACTCAAGATAAGCGCATGGATAAGGGCTTATTATTCTTATTTTTACTAACTTTTAGTGCGCTATATACTTATTTAGCATTGACGCGTTTTTTACGCCTGCAACACAGAGCGGCATTAATTATTACGCTAGGGCTAAGTTTGTTGGGTAGTTTAATGACTATCTTGCCGTGTAAATTAGGTTATTGCTTACCGCCAAGTGCCTTAGGTTTGTTTCCATTAATCCTATTATTGGTAATGACACGTCTATTATACCAGCGCAATCATCCCGCGACTCGTTGGTTAGCAGGAGCCAGTGCTTTACTAGCGTGGGGATTAGTATTTAATGTTTTAGATCAGCCACTATGCCAAGTAACTTTGCTAAATGAGGGTTATGTATTGGGATGGCATTATCTATGGCATATCCTTAGTGCCATTGCTATGTTTTTGCTGACGCAAGCGATGATTCAATTTTACCGTTATAGTCCTATTGGAAAATAGAGCGAGAGAGCTGGACTTATCTAGCTAGTCAAAAAGGGCAGGATTTAGCATGACTAACTCTTTACTGAGTTATTAATAAAACCGATGCGAGTTAGTACTTGCTTAAATAACTTAACCATTTCTGGCATTAATACTTGCTGGATATAATCTAAAGCCCATTTATTATCTCTAGAGCCAAGTGCATTAGCAATGTGATTGCCAAAAGCTAAACCCATAGAAAAACCGGGTTCTTGTGCGATAGTAGCCCAAGTGGTTTCGGAGTAATCTGCTAAACGTGTATTGAGCTTATTAATAAAATCATTACGATGGTCGCCTGCTGCAAAATCTTGTGCATTATTATGTACATGATCGGCAAGTTTCAGGGCAAATGCAGAAATTAATGCCTCACGATCACTAGCCATTACACTATTATAAGCAATACGATCTAATAAGTGGATTAAAAACGCCATCATTTCTTCTAAGACGGCGATACGCTGCATTTGGGTATCAACTTGGAAATTTTCATTCTCAATTTCCAATAGAGACTGCATACCAATACGCCAGCTATTAAAGGCTAATACACTGACGGTATCTTCTAGCGATATATCCCGTTCTTGATTATTCCATTGAGTTCTCAGCCGAATACGCATAGTGAATATTCCTATTCTGTTTTCAGGTACAACGCTCCTGAACTAATCGCACCCAAAAGCTAGCCCCAAGGGGCAGTATGGCATCATTAAAATCATAGTAAGGATTATGCAAGGGTCTAGTATGAGTTGTTCCACCATTGCCAATCCAAATATAGGCACCTGGACGCTGTTGTAGCATAAAAGAAAAATCCTCGGCTGCCATACTCGGCAAGGGATTCCATAAGGTATTGCTATCGCCTACCAAACTTTTAGCCGCCTCATAACAATATTCAGCTTCCTGCTCAGTATTTTGAGTCACAGGGTAGAGTGATTTAATGGTTAAATCTGCTTGAGCACCAAAAGTCTGAGCCGTTTGGGTGACAATGTGGGCAAGACGCTCTTTGATTAGGGTGCGTTGTTGCTCAGCAAGAGTGCGAATAGTGCCGCAAAGTTTGACATCTTCGGGAATAATATTAATCGCACTACCCCCATGAATTTGCGTAATACTGACGACACCATTGTGCAGCGGACTAAGATTACGGGATACCACCGTCTGCATAGCGAGAATTAGTTGCCCCGCCACCACAATAGGATCGACTACCCCATCAGGCATAGCCGCATGTCCGCCTTTGCCGGTGATAGTGATATAAAAGGAGTCGGTCGAGGCCATCACCGCACCAGCGTGAATGGCAAACTGTCCAGCAGGTAAGTCGGGCCAGTTATGCATACCATACACTTCCTCAATCGGGAAGCGGGTGAATAAGCCTTCCTCAATCATGCGTTTCGCACCCGCAAAACCTTCTTCCGCCGGCTGAAAAATAAAATAGACAGTCCCTTTAAAATCATTATGTTCTGCTAAGTAGGTAGCCGCACCTAATAACATGGTGGTATGCCCGTCATGACCGCAGCCGTGCATTTTGCCCTCATGACACGATTTATGTGCAAAGGTATTGAGTTCAGTGAGGGGCAAAGCATCCATATCCGCGCGTAAGCCAATATGTCGCCCCGTACCTTGAGAGCCTTGCAGAATAGCAACGATTCCCGTCCCCCCTATGTGCTCGTGTACCTCTAAGCCTAAGGCTTTGAGTTGTTGAGCCACTTTTTCGCTAGTACGAAATTCTTCATAAGCCGTTTCAGGATGCTGATGAATATCCCGCCGCCACGTTTGCATGGTTTGATGTAATGCGCTATTCAATGCAATGGGCTGAGTCATGGCAAATACTCCTAGGTGAGGATGGAGGTATCGGATGATACCTCATGCTAGGTTATAAGGGGGCAACGCGTGATACACCATCGCTAGTGACCACCTTAACCTTTTGACCGGCTTTAAATTCATTATCATCCAATTGCACAATGACGGCTGCTTTACCATCGTCAAATTTTAAGGTGATTTCAAGGCCGGGTTGAGCTTTGACGGTACGATCAATAATAGTACCTACCGCACCACCCACGACCGCGCCAGTAACACTGCCGACCATGCTTGTGCCTTCTCCGGGCAGGATACCTTTAGCCGCTGAGCCACCGATTAAGCCACCCGCTTGTTGTCCATTTTGGGAGCTGTTTTGCTCAATCATAATTTTGCGCACACTAATAATTTCACCAAATTTGACGTCTTGTAATTTGCCAGCTTGGGCCGTGGTATAGCTATTACTAGCCGGTGCCGCACCGCAGCCACTTAAGAAGACAGTGCTGCTTAATACGACAGCAGTGAACAGCCCGTATATTACTTGTGTTGTTGTCATAATTTCCTCAGTTGTTCTAGACACGCTAAATAGGCTGCCTCATCAGGGGATTGCTGATTACGTTGTGCTTGCCATAAGCTTTCCGCTAAGCACTCCATCATCTGATGCTCTAAGGCATGGGGAGCATAGTGTACTAATAATTGTTGATACAAGGCGTGAATTCCCGCTGGGCGATCAGTTGCGAGTTGCTCCCGTAAGCCTAAATGTAATCCCATATGTAAAAAGGGATTGGTTTGTCCCCATTCAGGAGCAAAGTCCGTATCTAGATGCCGCTCACTGAGCCAAGCGTGATATTCGGGATGCTCACTAATCACTTGGGCAATTTGTGTCTCCAAGGCATTGAGCGTTTGCCCTTGTTGGGCTTTAGACCACGTTTGACTATAAAACTGACGCAAGGTTGTACGATCAGAACTCAGCATTATACGGTTTTCTCTTTGAAATCACATAGATCAGCCACTATACACGTGGGACAATGAGGTTTGCGAGCGGTACACACATAACGCCCGTGTAAAATCAGCCAGTGATGGGCGTGGAGCAAGTATTCGGGCGGAATATTATTTAATAATGCTTTTTCTACTGCCAACACTGTTTTACCCGGTGCCAGCCCAGTACGATTGGATACTCGAAAAATATGTGTGTCTACTGCCATAGTCGGCTGTCCAAAGGCGGTATTTAAGATCACATTAGCGGTTTTGCGTCCCACACCGGGGAGGGCTTCTAAGGCTGCGCGGTCAGAAGGGACTTGGGAGTGATGATGTTCAATCAGTTGCTGGCAAGTCGCTATAATATTAGCCGCCTTATTATTATAAAGACCAATGGTTCTGATATAGTCTTTCAACCCATCCACGCCTAAAGCGAGTATTTTTTCCGGGGTATTAGCAATGGCAAATAAGGGTTTTGTGGCCTTATTCACACTTTTATCGGTCGCCTGTGCGGATAAAATGACCGCTATAAGTAATTCAAACGGTGAGAGATATTCCAGCTCAGTACTTGGCTCTGGATCGGCTAATTGCCAGCGACGAAACATCTCTGCACGTTGAGCCGCATTCACGCTACTTCTCCTGTCGTTAAAGGAGCCGTTTTGAGAGGAGTCGTTTTAGAGCGTTGTTTTAAGTACGTATCAATCCCATTTTTGAGTGCTACTAAAAAACCCAGTCCAATAAAAGCCCCCGGCGGAAGGGCGGCTAATAACATACCATGATAGTTAGCGCCAAGGGTTAAGGTTAATGCTTTAGCACTCTCGCCAAACATCAAATGCGCTTGAGAGAATAAGGTGCCTTGGGCAATTAATTCACGCAATCCACCTAATACACATAAGACCAACATAAAGCCTAAGCCCATCATGGTGCTATCGAGCAAGGTATGTAGTGGGGTATTTTTCGAGGCAAAGATTTCAGCCCGTCCAATCACAATACAGTTCGTGACAATAAGCGCAATAAACAGACCCAGCACATTATAAAGCTCATGAAAATAAGCATTCATGAGTAACTCAATCAGCGTCACATTCGCAGCAATAATCAAAACAAACACCGGAATACGAATTTCAGGACGAATCCAATGGCGTACTATGGCAATCGCCACATTCGAGGCGACTAGAGCGACTAGTGTCGCAATACCCAAACCAAAGCCATTAATAAAATTAGTAGTCACTGCCATTAAGGGGCATAAGCCTAATAATTGCACCAGACCCGGATTATTATGCCACAGGCCATCCTTAATGATTTTGCGATAAATAGTCGTGTCAGTATTGCTCATGAATGTTTACCTGTGATCGGTTCGCTGGGGCGTTTGAATAATTCTTCAAAGTGAGTACTTGACCACTCCAATACTCGGCGCACACTGCCCACAATGGCGCGAGGCGTAATCGTAGCGCCAGTGAATTGATCAAAATCCCCCCCATCTTTGCGGACTTTCCAGTGCTCCAGTGTGGGATTACTAAGTGATTTTTGATTAAACCCTAAAATCCAATTGCTGCGCTCTACCTCGATTTTATCGCCAAGCCCCGGTGTTTCTTTGTGTTTGAGTACCCGAACACCCAATAGATTTTGCTTAGCATCTACACCTATGGCGAGCTGAATACGCCCACTATAACCATCAGGAGCGGTTACTACAAAAAGGGCGGCGACGGGTGTTTGATCGTGTCGTGCTCGGTAAATGATTACCGGATCGGCACTACCTAATTCAGGTGCAGGCACCATAATGCGATCAGACAGTAAGGGATTATTGTATAGGGCAGGATCAATAATCGTGCTAAAGCGTTGTAGCAAGGTGTGCTGTTCATTTTCAGCAATCCGCTCTTTAGTCAAATGATTGGCTAAGGCTAGGGTAATCACCCCAATCAGCGCAAATCCGGTTAAAAAAACCGTAGATTGTGCTAAGGCACTGTGTTGTAGCCAAACAGGCAGTACAAGGTTAGGTAGTTTCATAGACCGCGCCTTTGCCCATAGATACGAGGTTGGGTGTAAGTATCAAGCAAAGGAACTGCCATATTCATTACAATCACCGCAAAGGCCACCGCATCAGGATAGCCGCCCCAAGTACGAATGATATAGAGCAAGGCACCAATACTAAAACCAAAGACCAGCTTACCCACCGGGGTAGTGCTGGCAGTGACCGGATCGGTGGCAATAAAAAAAGCCCCTAACATGGTGGCACCGCTGAATAAATGAAAGATAGGGGTGGGGTAGTTATCAGGGCTATATAACCAAAATAGGCTCGCGAATAGGCTTAAACCCAGCAGCATAGCCACTGGAATATGCCACGTAATAATCCGCTTATAGAGCAACCAACCCCCTCCTATTAAATAGGCAAGGTTTATCCATTCCCAGCCTTGACCGCCTAATAGCCCCATGCTTTGAGTTTGTAACAGTTGGCTCGGCGTTTGGTGCAGACTCAGCCCGGTTTTCATACTATCTAGCGCTGTTGCATGTGTATACGCATCCCAGCCGCTAAAACCAGAGCCAAATACTTGCAGCAGGGTACTATGAAAATCTAATACCCCAAAACCACCACTAGCCACAGGCCAGACCGTCATTTCGAGTGGGAAGGAGACTAAAAGGGCAGCATAACCGACCATAGCGGGATTAAAAGCGTTATAGCCCAAACCACCGTATAAGTGCTTGGCAATAATAATAGCCATGACTATACCCACGGCAATGACCCACCACGGCGCATAGGGAGGTAAAGCTAGGGCTAATAAGCAGGCGGTTAATACAGCACTATAATCGGATAAAAAGGGCTTAATCGGGCGCTTGCGTAGATATAAAAGCAAAGATTCCAATGCGACGGCTAATAGGCAGGCAATGAGTAAATTAGTCAATACGCCCCAGCCAAAAAACCACAGCATCAGAGCAATGCCCGGAATCAGGGCTAATAAGACGAGCTGCATTACTTGAGCAACGGTGTAGTTTGGATTCATGCCTTATTCTCTGGGATGGGACTGGTTTCGGTAGCCGCTTGTTGCGCTTTTTTAGCTTTGGCGCGTTCTAATGCAGCTTGAATCGCCGCTTTTTTAGCATCCATTTCGGGGGATGTACTGGAAGTCTGTGCGGCGGAGTCTTGTAGGGTGGTTTTATGTTTGGTGAGTTTTTCTGCCTTTTCTCGCTGAGCGCGTTCTAAGCGTTCTTGGCGGAATTCATGACGACTTCTAGCTATCTCGGCTTTTTGACGGGTTTCGCGTTGGGTTTTAATTTCCGCTTTGGCAAAACGGTAATAGTCCACCAGTGGAATATGGCTGGGGCATACATAGCTACAACAGCCACATTCAATACAGTCAAAGAGGTGATAGCGCTCGGTTTGCTCTAGATCTTTAGCGCGGGCATGCCAATAGAGTTGTTGTGGGAGTAAATTCACCGGACATACCTCGGCACAATGTCCACAACGAATACAGGGCATGATGGTTTCGGGCTTAGGCGGCGTGCGAACTAATACACAATTTGTTGCCTTGACTACAGGCGTAGTAGAAGAGTGTAAGGGCAGGGGCATCATTGAGCCACCCATACTGAGTACGGGATTGGTTACAGTAGCGCCCTGAGCGGCATCCACGAGGCGCTGTATGGGGAGGCCGAAAGGTACGTCAAAATTACCCGCTTGCTTAATCGCATCCCCAGAAATCGTCACATAGCGACTAATTAATGGTTCGCCTTTTACCACTGCTTGATAGACCGCACGGGCAGTACCTACATTGACGCATAATGCACCGGCATCACCCCCGCGCCCACCACTCGGTACTTCTTTGCCGGTTAGAATATAGGTAAGTTGTTTTTTAGCACCAGAGGGATAGATAGTGGGAATCGTCACCACTTCAATAGAAGGTAGTTGAGCGGTTTCTACCGCCTGTTGCATGACTGCAATAGCGGCAGGCTTATTATCTTCAATGCCAATTTTGCACACTTGTGCTTGTAGCATGTGCATGATGATTTTAGCACCTGCCACAATCTCATCCGCATGTTCCTGCATGAGGCGATCATCGCAGGTAATATAAGGCTCGCATTCAGCCCCATTGAGAATGAGGGTAGGTATGGGTTGTGGGACATTGAGTTTGATATCGGTTGGAAAGACTGCCCCCCCTAAACCTACTACACCACAGTCACGTACTCGCGTGACTAAAGTCGCTAAATCAGTATGCGAATAATCTAAGCTAGGAAAACGACTATTACCCCAGTCCTCTAAACCATCGGCCTCAATGACGACACATAAATCCGGTAAGCCCGACGTATGGGCAATCGTATGTGGCTCAATGGCAAGAATAACCCCGGAGGTACTGGCATGGATGGCAGCACTGATTTTATCTTGAGGTCTAGCCAGTATCTGCCCCTTATAAACATATTGACCGACTACGACCTCTAGATGGGGTTTAGTACCCGTATGTTGTTGTAGGGGAATAATGAAGCGCTCCCCCTGTTGTGGAATGAGGGTTTGAGTCGTGTGCTGACTAGAAGCGGTTTTATGATAATCGGCAAGCTTCAAACCGGCGGGTAAAGCCCAGATGCTCATGTGGTTTGCTCCACGGGGAGAGTGGGCGTCGTAGGGTGTAGCTCATAGACCGGATAAGGCCATTTCCAAGTATCGGGGGCAATAGTTTGAGGCTCCATACTAATACAGTCCACGGGGCAGGGCGGTAAACACAGTTTGCAGCCAGTACATTCACTCTCAATAACGGTATGCATGAGTTTAGAGGTGCCTACAATGGCATCCACGGGGCAGGCTTTAATACACAAAGTACAACCAATACAAATGTTCTCATCAATCACGGCAACGAGGGGGATCGGTTTAGAGGCATGTTCCTCACCCAAAGGCTTAGGCTCTACCCCTAATAATTCAGCGAGTGCTTGCATCGTATCTTCGCCGCCGGGGGGGCATTGATTAATATCCGCCTCGCCTTTCGCAATAGCCTCCGCATAGGGACGACAGCCCGGAAAGGTACATTGACCGCATTGGGTTTGGGGTAAGAGCTTATCGATTTTATCCGCGAGTGGATCGCCTTCGACCTTAAATTTAAGCGCAGCATAACCCAATAAGGAGCCTAAGATAGCGGCTAAGCTCCCGATAATAATAATCGCACTGATCATATTAAGTTTTAACTAATCCTGAAAAGCCCATAAAGGCTAAGGCCATAAGACCTGCTGTAATTAAACCAATCGCATTACCTCGAAAGACTTCAGGTACATCGCTGACCGCAATACGCTCACGGATACCGGCAAATAAAATCATCACTAAGGTAAAACCTAACGCGGCTCCCATTCCATATAGTGCAGACTCAATAAAGCTATGTTGCTTTTGTACATTGAGTAGCGAAACACCTAATACTGCGCAGTTGGTGGTAATCAATGGGAGATAGATACCTAGCACATTATGCAGTACAGGACTGGTTTTACGAATGGCCATTTCGGTGAAACCTACTATGGCGGCAATGACTAAAATAAAGCTAATAGTACGTAAGTAGTCTAAGCCAAAAGGCGCTAGTAAATAAGTACTTACCATATAACTCAGGGTAGAGGCGAGAGTCAGTACAAAGGTCGTGGCTAACCCCATACCCATAGCAGTATCAAGGCGGCGTGATACCCCCATAAAGGGACACAATCCCAGAAATTGGGAGAGCACAAAGTTATTCACCCACACGGTGCTAACTAAAATGAGGAGATAATCAGTCATTATGGGTCATCATAAAAATTATTGAAATATTCACCATTGAGGAATGTCAAATTTCAGCTTGCTTTCATTTAAGGCGCGTTATTCTGACATAAAAGATAGAAGTTAACCTAATCTCAAATACACTAACTAAGGGCAATGATTAGGAATATCGTGGGAAAATCCGAGTAATTTTAAGGGTATACGGTATTGCTTAATAGGACTAAAATCGGTATCTTAAGTAGTATATTATAAAATTCTAATTTTAATAGGGAATTTTTGGTTTAGGAAGCTGTCATAGCATTGATGAGGGGAATAGAGGAAGTCTGCTGAACACAGTGGGTTTCACATATCCTCCTAGCGGTTGGGGCATCTGCAAGTGATGCCCCTTTTAATTTCTGGGTATTATAGCGCCATTACCTGCCGCTGCGTAATCTCTAAGGCTAATTGTATAGCGGTTGACATACTTCCTGTATCAGCCATACCCGTACCAGCGAGATCTAATGCTGTACCATGATCAACCGAGGTACGAATAATGGGCAAACCTAAAGTGATATTCACCGCTTGCCCAAATCCAGCATATTTCAATACCGGCAAACCCTGATCATGAAACATGGCTAATACCGCATCAGTAGTTTCTAAATGACGTGGAGTGAATAAGGTATCCGCAGGTAGAGGGCCTGTTACATTAAAACCTTGCTGCTGCAGATCACGAATCACCGGAATAATGGTATCAATCTCTTCCCGACCCAAATGTCCGCCTTCGCCCGCATGGGGATTCAGGCCACACACCAAAATACGGGGATTGGGAATGCCAAAGCGGCGCTCTAAATCATGAGCCAAAATAGTAATGACTTGTT
Organism: Thiofilum flexile DSM 14609; assembly: GCF_000380185.1. Lineage (GTDB taxonomy): Bacteria > Pseudomonadota > Gammaproteobacteria > Thiotrichales > Thiotrichaceae > Thiofilum > Thiofilum flexile. The sequence continues at coordinate 122,642 of NZ_KB904758.1, read as the reverse complement.
GTAAGCCCTGATAAGTAATGGCTTCACTCACGGCTTTAAGGGGTAAATGCGTGGTGGCTAAAGCGACCCGTAAACGTCCTGCTAGCAATAACATCACCGGCAGTGGGGCGCGAGTTAATTCGGCAAGGTATTCAGTATGCCCCGTAAAGGGGATACCCGCATCATTAATAATCCCCTTATGGAGGGGGGCGGTTACCATGGCAGCGAATTCACCCTTTAAACAACCCTGAGTGGCACGGTCTAAAGTTTGTAACACGGCTTTAGCATTTTGCACATTCAACTGCCCAGCAATCACGGGAGCCGGACAATCCACAGCATCAATAAAAATTTCGCCAGCTCGACAGGGGCGTACAGCTTCATGGGGTTGATAAGGGCGCAGACGCAAATTAAGCCCTAAGCGCTTAGCACGAGAAGCGAGTACATCAGGATCACCAATTACCACCATATCGGCAGGCCAAGTCATACGACTAGCTAGGGTTGCAATAATATCTGGACCAATACCAGCAGGTTCACCACAGGTGAGGGCAATACGCGGACGTACACTCATAACAGTTCCTAATGTTTTAATGGGCACTCAAGGCGCAAAAAAATTAGAGTTGCGATTAATAATAAAGTACTCGAAAGCCTAAATACTCACCAATACTTTACGACAAAGTGATATAGGGTTACTCAAAGCCAGTAACACGATTTTGTAATAGGGTTCGTGCGCTGCTGCCAAAATTCCCTAGACCTTTTAGCTCAAATTCTAGAAAAATAGCTTGGTCATAGTCGGTAGAGTCGCTTTGTAAGTACCGATGGGCAGCGATGCGCGTTTTCCAGCAACAGCTTTCGTATTGTACACCGCCTACCGTTTCTAAGGTACGCTGATTTTTAAGGTCATAATCCCAACCTGTTGCCGCCTTCCAGCGATTATTAATGGGCGTCAGGGTGGTGAAGCCTAGTGCCTCATAATTATCCTTGCGCTTGCCATAAGTCAGATTCAATAAACGCCCGCGCGGGTCTTTATAGTTCAGCTCGGCTTGGGAGGCAGTCAGCGAGCCTGTCTTGGTATCATAAAACACACTACTCGTCACACGCGTCCGCGCATTTAATTCACCGGATAACTCTGTGACTACTTCAGAGCGTTTACCCGTTTGAGCGTCTTGATCGGGTAGTGTGACTCGACGATCATCAAAATAAGTAATTTGTCCAATACTCGCCCGTAATTTTTCACGCCCGGTTTTAGTATCTTGAAAGCGGGTAGTCAGTGAAGTTGCTAAACGATTGGCATCATTAATACGATCTTTCCCCGTAAAACGATTTTCAGTAAATAGCTCATCATAAGTTAAGGTTTTTTCTGAGGTATCAAAAATAGGAATATCAGCCTGATTTTTATAGGGGGTATAAGTATAAAATAAACGAGGCTCTAAGGTCTGAATAATATTATCCGCCCGGCGTTTTTCAAAAATTAAACCACTATCTAAACTAAGAGTCGGTAGTGTACGGCTAATATTACTTTTATCATCGCGATCAATAGCATAACTAGTATGATCTAGACTAATACTCGGACGAATAAACCCCCATTCTTTTTCAATAGGTTTAGTCGCTTTTATTTTGGTATGAAAGCGTTGGGTTTTAGGTTGGTTTTTACTATAAAAATAAGTGTAATCGGTAGCGGTTTGTAGCTGAAAACCCAAAGGTTTTTGCTTGGGTGTAAAGTTAAAGGTGAATTGCGGCAAGCGAGTGTAAGCATCTGTATCGGTAGTTAAAATTTGGAAATCTTGTGCTACCGCATTGAATGACCAATTCCTACCGTTTAAGTTATAAGTCAATTTACGCTCAAGATTGACTGTGCTAGTAGCCGCTAGTGAGCCGCCAAAATCATCAATATAATCATTATCCGAGACACCGCCTGCTTTTAGGGTCAGAGAGCCTTTTTTGCCTTGATCGAATTGCATACTATGATCAATATCAAACTGATAGCGTAACTTATCCTCATATTTACGATCACTAGGCAGAAAGTTAAAAATAAACTTGCCTTTATACTGAGGTTGTAAGTAGCGAAATTCATTTTTAACTAATAAGCCACGTTGACTTAATACGGCGGGAGCCACTGTTAAATCATAATTAGGCGCTAAGTTAAAGTAATAGGGAAAGCTGATTTGTAACCCTGAGTTATCATCACTTTTAAATTCAGGGACTAAAAAACCGGATTTACGCTTATTTTCCAAAGGAAAAGAAAAATAAGGGAAATAAAAAACTGGTATATCTTTAATTTTAAATTTGACCTTACGTGCAACCCCACGATTTTCTTGATGATGCAGTTCAATCTGATCGGCTTCAATGCGCCAGCTTTCATTTTGGGGTGGGCAAGTGGTATAGGAAGCAGCGTTGAGTTGCGTGAGACGCTCACCTTCACGAATCATTTTAGCGCCACGACCCCGCGCATCGGAGCTAGGGAAACGATAATAAACATCAAAAATTTCCCCTGCCTCGGTGCCTAGATTGTAATTAATACGCTCACTATTGATTTCGAGTTTTTCACTTTCGAGGCGTACTTTACCACTAGCATTCACTTGCTGAGTTTGCTTGTTATAGGTGGCTCTGCCTGCGCGTAGGGCTTGTTTGGTTTGAGCAATAATAACATCGCCCTCTAGCACGGAATCGCCTTGCTCTTGCAGAAGCGCACTATCGGCTTCCACGTAAGTGGCTTCGGGATCAAGCTGACTGGGTTTGGGAATAGTATTAGCGCGTGGCGTAGGTGGGCACACCTTCCAATTATCAGGAGTCGCAGCCAAGGTAAGCGCTGGGCTAATCGCTAAGCTCAAGGCTAAGTAACGCAAGGATGAGAGCGGCAATATTATTCTCCATTATAAATCGACCTAGGATAAGTCGTCTTAGATCCATTGATCGGGCGGATTAACCCATCACAACCCCTTATCAATAAGGTGCTAACCTTCTCATACTCTCGTTAGACAGACAACGCCCATGCCAAGAGCAGCTTAACTTTAACTGGCTGAAAAGGATCTTAATTGCCTAACAATTCTGTTTATGTGACGCGATGTGACTTAAATGCGAGTCATTGATCACTAATACTGAATTTTAGGTGAATAAAACCACATAAACTAGTTGAAAATTAAGCTGTTTTTGATGAATTATAGCTATATTAATTTTGTGTTAAGTTTTGCTTAACCTATTGATTAGAATATTTAATAAGCACTATTATAACTAACTGATTATAAATATTTTTTATTTAAAACGTTATTTGAAAAAATAATGTGACGGTCACTTGTAAAAAGTTACTTCATTTTTGCTGAAGTTTTGCATAGTTTATTATTTAGTCTTCTGCCTGAAAAGTTTTTTATAGCAATATAAATGATTATTTTGAAAAAAGATTGCTAGATGATTAAGTTTTTTCAAGAGTTGTAGGGCTTCGTCTATCGATACTATCTATAATTAATACCTATTAATGGTGTAAATTTCACTCAATAATTAAGGTTTGAAATACTTAAGATATTTTACAATGGTTTTTAATTTGTATAGTATTTATTCGTTAAGAGGGAATTTCCAAGGTGGAAGTATTCTAATAAGTAGAGTGGTTTGAAAAAATGAGACAGTCTGAGCAAATGCGGGTTGATGGTAATAATACTGATTACTATCCTAGTCTAAATATCCCATTACGGCGGCGTGGTCGGCCTAAGGGTGCAACTTCAGCCTCTTTGTCTGAGGTACGTGCTCAAGCGGCAGAGGAAAAACGGCAGTTACGTGATCATTTAGAGGAGAAAATTGCCGATTTACGCCAGCAATTACAAGAGGTCGAGGAGCATTATCAAAGAGAATTAGAGGAGTTACGTGAGGCGCTTAATATTACGCGTAAACGTGAAGAATCCTATCGTATCGCGCTTAAAGATCGACTCCATGAGGTAGCCGACCATTTACATACGACCTTATTAGATTGGGCAACGGCTGAGTTACAAGAGGGAGAGGTCTATAAACGTAAACGAGGCCGTCCGCGCAAAACATTGAAGTAAGTGAGTCAATGACTAACTAGAGTATCCAAACCGATACCGTAATGGAGTGACTCTAGCTAGAGAGTGGATAGGATTAATGATTAATTAGGCTAATAGCCGTTTGAGAATAGTGTAATACAGTTGGGTCAGTGTTTCTAAATCTTGTACGGGTACACACTCATCGATTTGATGAATGGTCTTATTGATAGGGCCTAGTTCTAGTACTTGCGCTCCCGTTGGGGCAATAAAGCGACCATCGGAGGTTCCACCGGAAGTGGATAACTCGGTTTCAAGAGCACAATGCTCGCGAATGGCTGCTTGAGTAGCGCTCACTAGATCACCTGTAGCGGTCAAGAAAGGCTGACCCGATAGCGTCCAAGTCAGTTCATACTCTAAACCATAGTGAGTGAGTAGTGTCTCTACGGTTTGTTTTAAATAGTCAGCAGTGACTTCAGTAGAAAAGCGAAAGTTAAACCATACCTCCGCCTTACCCGGAATCACATTATTAGCCCCCGTGCCGGATTGTAAATTCGATATTTGAAAGGTCGTAGGCGGAAAGAAGGCATTGCCTTGATCCCAGGTTTTAGCGACTAACGCAGCCATCGCGGGGGCGAGTTTATGGAGTGGATTAATAGCGCGTTGTGGATAGGCGACATGCCCTTGTTTACCTTTTACGACTAAATAGCCAGACAGTGAACCCCGCCGCCCATTTTTAATGGTATCGCCTAAACGTTCATTACTAGAGGGTTCACCCACTAGGCACCAATCGATTTTTTCTTGGCGAGCTTCGAGTGTTTCCACGACTTTAACCGTGCCATTAATCGAAGGCCCTTCTTCATCGCTAGTCAATAGCAGGGCAATCGAGCCTTTATGGTGAGGATAGTCTTGTACAAAGCGTTCTGCGGCGATAGTGAAAGCAGCTATACTACCCTTCATATCCGCTGCACCGCGTCCATAGAGTAGGCCATCCCGAATTTCAGGTTTGAAAGGCTCGCTATTCCATTCAGTTAAAGGGCCGGTAGGAACCACATCGGTATGCCCAGCAAAACAAAAGAGGGGGCGCTCCTCACCACGGCGTAACCACAGATTATCCACGTCCTGAAAGCGTAGGTGCTCGGCTTGAAAGCCTACTGAGTGTAGGCGCTCGGCGAGTATCTGTTGGCAAGTCGCATCATTCGGGGTAACGGAGGGCTGGGCAATGAGCTGTTGAGTCAGTTCTAAGGTGGCAGACATAGTGATCATTCGCTAGTTAATGAGGCGGCGTAGTTTAATGCAAAAATAAGCGTTGGTAACGTTCCACATCAAAACCTAATACCCGCTCCTTACCGTTATCTAACAATGGGCGCTTAATAATACTGGGTTGATCTTCCATCACGGCAATAGCTAGGGTCTCATCCATTTGCTCGCGTGTATTGTCTGGTAATTTGCGCCAAGTCGTCCCTTTGCGATTAATCAGTGCTTCCCAACCTAATTCTGCTACCCATTCACGCAGCAGTACCGGGTTCACCCCTTGTTTTTTATAATCGTGAAATTCGTAGTCAACACCATGATCAGTCAGCCATTGGCGGACTTTTTTCATGGTGTCGCAATTTGCAATGCCGTAGAGTTTGATCATTAGTCATACCATTTGTGATAGGAGCGTCGTTTACCTGCTCGTTGGGTAATCACGCCTGAAATTTGGTTTAGTCCGCTTATTTTAAGCGTCTCATAGACTGGATTAAGCGGCTCTAGAAAGTATTCATTATTCATCCTGCGTAAGCGCCGAAAGATATATTCACCCTGATTATCTTTGGCAAACACAAAAGCGCCTTCTTTAGCATGACCGCTAGGATCAATAATAATAATGCAACCCGTATTAAATTCCGGCTCCATACTATCATCGAGTACCTGTAGAGCAAAAGGCTCAGCCTCGGAGCAACTACTGCCCTCACTGAGGCCTTGGATTAAATCATGCTGTTTAAAAGCTTGCTCAACACTCAGGCGTACTTCATTCATCAACTTATTCCCGTGCGGTATTGCGGCTAAATTCACTCGCGGTGACATGGCGCTCCGGTTGATACCAATGGAGTTTGTCATGTAGACGTACTACCTCACCGACAATAGTTAAGGTAGGAGCATGCACATCCCGCTCTTGTACTAATTGAGGCAAAGTGGCTAGGGTGCCAATATGAACCCGCTGATTGCGTGTAGTGCCTTGTTCGATTAAAGCGGCAGGCATATCAGCAGGCATACCATGCTGAATCAATTCACGACTAATCACTTCAATACCCGTTAAGCCCATATAAAACACCACCGTTTGTTTAGGCTGGGCGAGTTTGTCCCAATCCAAATCAATGCTGCCATTTTTTAAGTGCCCGGTGGCAAAGGTACAGGATTGGGCATAATCCCTATGGGTTAAAGGAATACCCGCATAAGAGGCACAACCGGAGGCGGCGGTAATACCGGGGACGACCTGAAAGGGAATGCCATGCTCTGCGAGGGTTTCAATTTCTTCCCCACCGCGTCCGAAAATAAAGGGATCACCACCTTTTAAACGTAGGACACGTCGCCCCGCTTTGGCTTCTTGCACCAGTAAATCATTAATCCCGTCCTGACCTACAGCATGGTTGGCTTTTTCTTTACCGACATAAATACGTTTAGCCTCTGGATTAGTCATGGCTAAAATCGACTTGGCTACTAAGCGGTCATAAATCACCACATCGGCTTGCTGCATGAGGCGTAATGCACGGAATGTGAGTAAATCAGGATCCCCCGGCCCTGCACCCACTAGGTATACCTCACCTAGATCGGGTTTAGTGCTAGGTGTGGCTAGCATTTGATCTAATTGCGCCCGTGCTTGGGTGAGTTGCCCCGCGTAGACTAGTTCGGCGACCACACCTTTTAGCGCCTGCTCCCAAAATTGTTTGCGCTCTTCTGGGGTAGCAAAATGCTGTTTAACTTTGTCGCGATATTCCTCAGTAATCGCTGCCAATTGTCCACAACTAGAAGGAATGAGGGTTTCTAGTTTCATTTTTAATTGCCGCGCTAATACGGGAGAGGCACCTCCGGTAGAGACGGCAATCGTAACCGGAGAACGATCCACTATGGCGGGCATAATAAAGCTGGAAGCTTCTGGATTATCGGCTACATTAACCAAGATATTGCGTGCCATCGCCAATTCGGCAATATGACGATTCACTTCAAACTGATTCGTTGCCGCCAGCACTAAAAACCAGCCGTATAAATCGCTATCCTCAAAGTATTTGGCTTGATGCGTTAAACACAGCGCTTGCGATTGCTCGGTGAGTAAGGTGGCTAGGTTAGGCGTGAGTTGGGGGGAAATAATGTGTACCTTAGCCCCGTAACGCAATAAGGTAGTGATCTTACGCTCGGCAACGGGGCCACCCCCGACCACAAGGCACTGATGCCCCTGTAAATTTAAAAAAGCGGGAAAATGGTTCATGAGTTTTATTTCTCCCACTCCATTAGCACGGGCTTTTCGCGCGGAGTTTGCAGTAAGGTTTCCGCTTCTAATTCGCTAGCTGCATGCACCAGTTTATAAGTGGCACTATCATCAACGGCTGCATTCATACGTAGTCCACGCACGGCCTGACGTGCATCAGGATAGGTTTCAAAAATTGATTGGAGTGCTAGGCTTTTCATAATGGGGGTTGGTTGAGTGATTCGGTACACATAATAAGGCATAAATAAACCCCTTTTTTTAGTCATAATGTGACGGGAAAAGTGTACACCATACCGAGCCTAACAGCATCCGCCAATAACCATCATGCAATAGAGCGCTAGCGCCTAACTTTACATTTCTTTACATACTCACCACATTCCAGCAAAGGCAAACTTTCATACTACACCCATGCCGAGAACGATTGGCGCTCGATGCAAATCGATTAACACACTAAAAATTAATATTGGAGTATGAACATGACTGACTTAAATAAACCTAACGAAAAAAACACTACAACAGAAAACACTAACACGAGTACGGCTCAAACCAATACGGAAAATACCGCACCTAATGATGCGCAAGCGAATACTGAGGCTCCTCAAGGTCGTTGCGGTTGGGGACGGGGTGGACGCGGACCTTGGATGGGACGTCATCATCATGGTAACTGCCATGAGCAAGGCGGCTGTCATGGTCGCCGTCGTTGGAAAGTGATTGGTGGTGCTGTGCTAATATTTATTCTAGGTTTAATGGCTGGTAAAGCGAGTAATCATCATCACCGTCATTATGGCATGATGGGTGAGCAAGCTACGGTTGTAGTTCCGGGCGAAAGACCAAAACCGTTGAGTGCGATTTTAGATAGCATTCAAGCGACCCCAGAACAACGCGCGAAAGCGGCTGATTTAGTGTATTAAATGTTAATATGATAATAATGCTGGTAGGGATATAACCTTACCCCATGCTCCTCAAGGCTAGAGGGGGTAAGCATAAGGGGGCGAATCATTTGGTTCGCCCCCTTCACTATTTACGAGGTAGCACTATGCCAGAGTCCTTATTAGTCATTGATGATGATGTACGTCTGAGTCAAATGCTCGCCGAATACTTAGGCTCGGCAGGCTATCAGATCAGCGCAGCTTATACCGGAAAAAGCGGCCTACAACTCGCACGCCAACAAGCATGGTCACTGATTATTCTCGATTTAATGCTACCCGATGCGGATGGTTTAGACCTCTGTCGTGAATTACGTAGTGGTAGTACAGCGGCTATACCTATTCTCATGCTCACCGCACGCGGGGATGCTACCGACCGTATTATTGGTTTAGAGCTAGGGGCGGATGACTATCTTCCTAAACCCTTTGAGCCACGCGAATTAAAAGCACGGATTAAAGCTATTTTACGCCGTGGGGTACGTAATCAAGAACATTTACCCACCTTACAATTTGGACGTCTAGAGATTGATCGAGAAGCGCGAGAAATTCGCCTTGATGGGCAAGTGCGTGAAGTCACAAGCTATCAGTTTGATTTGTTAGTAGCGATGGCAGAACGAGCAGGGCGGGTATTGAGCCGTGAGCAACTCATGGATTTAGTGAAAGGGGAAACCTTAGAGGCGTTTGATCGCTCGATTGATGTGCATATCTCACGGTTGCGAGCAGCGATTGAAGATAATCCTAAACATCCACGGCGTATTCTGACCTTACGCGGCGCGGGGTATATTTTTGCGCGTAGTCAAGATGGTGATGATGGCTTATGAGACCCTTTAAACGTTTTAGATCTAGGCATCATAGGCATGAGTTGGCTTGTCGGCGCAGGGACAGAGACATAGGTAGTTTTAGACGGCTGCGTAAACGATTGTTTTTACAGATTTATGCCGTTGTGGTAGGTAGTGTGATTGTGGTATCGATTTTGGTAGCAACCACGGCCTTTCATTTACAAGCCCAACATCCTGACAAGCATGTCCCGATTTTCCCTTTTTTAGTGTTATCCGCGTTGATCGTGTCGTTGGGGGCATATCCCATTTCTAAACGTTTAACCCGTCGCCTAGAACAACTCAAACAAGGGGTTGAGGCCTTAGGAGAGGGTAAGCTAGATACGCGCCTACCCGTGAGAGGGTGTGATGAAGTGGCGATATTAACGACGAGTTTTAATCACTCAGCAGAACGCATTCAAGCGCTACTCGCTTCACAGCGCCAATTATTAGCCAATGCCTCGCATGAATTACGCTCCCCCTTAGCGCGGATGCAAATGGGATTAGCCATGCTAGCTGAGCAATATGAGCTAGAAGAGACACACTCTGTACAAGCATTGCGCCATGATATGGCTGAACTCAATCAATTGGTAGAGGAGATTTTATTAGCGAGCCGCTTGAATACCTTAGAAATTCCTCTGACTACGCAGCTGGTGGATTTAGCCGCATTATTAGCTGAGGAATGCGCACGTTTAGGGTTAGATTGTGAGGCTGAGGCCGTACAAACTGAGGGTGATGCACGTTTATTACGCCGTTTGATTCGTAATTTATTAGAAAATGCTAAGCGTCATGGCGGGGAGCCGATAGAGGCGCATTTAGTGGCTCAAACCCCGCAGAGCTTATTATTGACGATTAGTGATCGTGGTAAGGGTATTCCTGCTGAAGCATTAGAGCAGGTCTTCGAGCCTTTTTATCGACCCGCAGGGCATGGTGAAGGGCAAGGTGGTTGGGGATTAGGCTTGAGTTTGGTACGGCAAATTGCCACCCGACACGGGGGCGAGGTGGCTTGCCTGAATCGAGAAGGAGGCGGGACTGTTTTTCGGGTGAGCTTGCCGCGTTTAGTGTGAGGATGCGGTAATATTGCTTAGTTCTTGGACAAATTGCTGAGTAAACTCGCTTAGGTGAGTGGTGGAGCCTTGTATCATATTGGTATCTCCACCGCCTTTAATGGCTAATAGGCGAGAGATTTTAGTGAAAATGGCTTGGATATCTAACGCTAGATTAGGCGATTTAGCAATTATAAAATCGTTATTATTGGTTAATAGCACTATATAGCCTTGGTTTTGAATCATGGTTTTTGCTATTAATTTTAAATCATTTAAAGTTAGATCATTAAAGGCTTGGTTGACTAGCTGAGTATCGTCTCCAAGAGCTAAGCTACTGTTCATGGCATATTGAGCTTTGTAGCTAAGAAGTTCTTTATTCTTTTGCACTAAGTTACCTTTTAGTGTTTCTAGTTCTAATAGTTGTTTTTTAATTCGTTGCTCTACTTCAGCTAAGTTAGTATTAAATAAAGCTGTGATTGATTTGAGTAGATCGGATTTAACTTGATAGTCTTTTAGTGCGCGCTGACCACATAAAAAATCTATAGTAATTTTATCCTTTTGCTTTTTTATATCAGTAATTTTGATTAGTCCAACCTCTAAGGTTGTCGTGCAGTGTGTTCCACCACAAGGAATAACCTCAAAATCAGCTATTTTAGCAATTCTGATTTGGCCTTTTTCATCAATATGTTGGGTAAGTGGTTCTTTCCTAAGATTATAATGAAGACTATCTTGAATAGGGATATTTAAAATAGTGATAGGAAGGTTATCAGTAATAATTTGATTAGCAAGATTTTCAGCCTCCATTAGAGCAGCAGCTAAATCAGAAATATCTGTTAGCGCTATCTGTATCGTAGAGGTTTCTTCTTTCATTTGAAAGGAAAGTGTTTCAGCATGCAGTACTCTAAAAATACATTGGGACAATATATGCTGTCCGGTATGCTGTTGCATTAAATCAAAGCGTCTATTGAAATCTATTTTACAGGTTACTATATCTCCGAGTTTTAATTGATTAGGCAAGCGGATAAAATGATGAACCACATTATCCTTCTTCTTAAGCTGAGTTACCTCATAATCATTAATAAAGCCCTTGTCATCTAATTGCCCTCCACCCGCAGGGAAAAAGATCGTATCATTGAGAGTAATAGCTGTGAAGCCATCTATTTCAGTTAAACTATGAATAGTCGCTTCACAGGTAGAGGTGTACGCGTTTTGTAAAAAAAGATTCATAAGATATCTTCAGTAGTATTTAAAGAGTAAGGTGATTGTACTGGTAGATAATAAAGTTGTGAAAATTATTTTCAACGATTTGAGGGTAGTGTAGCTTAATCAAGAATTAGGTTTAATCCGCTCTGCTTCGGTGAGGCACCGTGAATGATTAAGTGCTCACCATCCCAATAACAATAGATTCTCTGTCGTAATTCGCTCGGACTCCGTATAGCGCTGCCAGTATTTTTTCAAAGCATAGTGAGATGGTAACGGCTGGTTGGTATGACTCCTGCAAGGCTTAGTGGTTAAAGCTATAATTGATAAGCAGCATAAGAGAGGAGTGCCGTATGCAATTAACTTTTATCTCTGATACTCATGGTAAGCATGCGTTTTTAACCCTAAAAGGGGGCGATGCGCTGATCCATTGTGGTGATTTTAGTACCATGGGTGAGCTGGATGAGATAGAGGATTTTGCCATTTTTATGGGAAAACAAAAATTTCAACATAAGATCGTGATTGCAGGGAATCATGATTGGAGTCTTGAGGATGACCGTCGTATGGAGGCGGAAACCTTATTTAAAGAGAATGGGGTTATTTATTTGCATGATTCCGGTATTGATATTAATGGCTACCATTTTTGGGGGTCGCCTATTCAGCCCGTTTTCTGCCATTGGGCATTTAATCGCCCACGCGGTGAGGTATTGCAGGAGCATTGGCTGAAAATACCGGATTATACCGATGTGCTGATTACCCATACACCGCCCTATGGCATCTTAGATGTTTGTTATGACGGTGTGCATGTGGGGTGTGAGGCGCTATTAGTCGCGGTAGAGCGGGTTAAACCACGGATTCACGCGTTCGGTCATATTCACGAAGGCTATAACACGCTAGAACAAGAGGGGACGTTGTTTATTAATGCTTGCTCATTAAACGAGGATTATCAATTTAAAAACCCACCCATTGTCGCCGAGCTAACTAGCTAGCCTACAGTAAACGGATATTTCTTCTCCAGAAATACCCGTTTACTTTTTTGCACTATAGAACGTTATATTGTCCCATCATGCCTAAGTCTTCGTGTTCTAAGACATGGCAGTGATACATGCGTAATCCTTTAAGATCTTGCATGATTTTAAGGCGCACGGTTTGGCCTTTTTTAGTATTGACCGTGTCTTTCCAAGCGAGATAGGGGAAGTCAGTGACTTTACCGTTTTCCTCAATAGACACGACTTGAAACTGACTACCATGAATATGGAAGGGATGATCCATATCGGTATTATTAATAATTTCCCATAACTCTACCTCATTGGCTTTAGCGGTAAAGTCGATACGCTTCATATCAAAGGCTTTATCATTAATCAGAAAGTCCATCGTCATGCTGTGCTTACCATTTTCCATGCTCATCGCCATCTTTTCACCGAGGACGAATTGCCGTGTCACTTTAGGCTCGCCAAGCGCTTGAATCGGGCGTAATTGCTCCGGTAGCTTGGGTGGAGTAGCCGCATCACCACTTAACTGGATAGCGAGTAAGTGAGTCTGATCACTTTTAGGTTCTGACCAGCCCATACCACCGCCCATCCAACCCTTATCATAATAAAGGGCTTGTAAAGTCGTTGCCTCGGTAAAGGTGACACACACCTCTGCCCGCTCAGCTGGTGCTAACAATAATTCCGTTTGTGGTGCTAAGGGCTTAGTGAGTAAGCCGCCATCAGTACCCACTTGTACCATGGCGGTTTTCCCAAAACTTAAGCGCAAATAGCGTGCATTGGTCGCATTGACTAAACGTAAACGGTGCATACTATTGGGTGCTACGGTAAGCACAGGTTGGTATTGACCATTCACTAATACCACATTACCAATGCGCCCATTCATTTGCTCGCTCATACTGATAGGAGCGATTTTTCCTTCTGCATCTAATTCCGGTGCCGTAAAAAAGAGCAACTGTTCTGGAATATTGAGAGCGGTTAAAGGATCGTTTTTACTACGAATAATAATGGGAGCGGCTAAGCCTTGAGCGGCCTGAAATGAGGTACGCTTATGTGGGTGAGGGTGATACCAGTAAGTACCTGCACTATCAGCAGGTAAGGTGAATTGATAAGTATGGCTTTGATTAGACGCAATAGGCATATGTGGGTGCCCATCTTGATCACTCGGTACATCTACCCCATGCCAGTGCACCGTAGTATCTTCCGGTAAATGATTCATCACATTAATGCTTAAAGTATCACCTTCAGTCGCATCAATCAGACTATTGCCCGCGCTAGAATAGCCCCATAAAGGTGTACTACTACCCGATTTAAGCCAGACTTGTTCCGTCGGTTGAATCATTAAATCGGCTTTGCCTTGGTTAAACACAATGGGCGTAAACGCTTTTAAGGGTTCACCACTTTTGAGTTTAGTAAGATCAATGCCCGCAGGATTCATCATGGGCATATCCGGCATCGCCATCGCAGGCATTGCTGGGGCATCCCCACCATGCATCATATGCATACTATGATCCATAGGCATACTCTCAGCGTGTACGGGTGTGCGTGCTACCCAACCTAAAGCTAGAGCAGTGCCAATGCTTTGAGCCAAAAATTGTCTTCTGTTCATGAGTTCAACTCCCTATGAGCTAGTTTTTATAAATTTTAGTAATAACATACTACTAAACGTACTCATTATACACTGCTAAAAACTCACCCACCTTGATCTAGCCCAAGGCCGAGCCAGCCTTTGCATGGCTCGGATTATAGTATTCTGCGCCTATCTCAATCCTCCACTGATAACATAGTTGGCTGCAAGAGTAAGGTTCAATGGGTGCATCATAATATTGGCTAGAATCAAGTTCACATCATTATCAGGCCCCGAAAAAATAGTCTTACCATCCAGATTTAAATCACCTGTGTAATAGCCTTCCAAGATATAGTTGCTATTAATATTGGTATTTTCGGGTGCCATAAACACTTGCCCAAAGATCACACTAGTATCGAGATCAGGCCCTGCACCAATAATCGCTTGGCTAGCATTAATATCTCCCATCCACATTAGCGTAATATTTCCCAATGTTTTCTGTGAATACTCCCCCTTGGTGAGGGTAGTGGGCAGCGTAAAGTCCACCAGTGTTGTCGTGTTAGTATTCAGGCTAACTGCATTCAGAGTACGAATATCTAGATGATTACGATGACGTAATGCGATCTGATAATTACCAGCGGCTAGGTTAGGGAAGTATAGGTCTCGTCCACCTGTTGTGCTATTCATCACGTCGCCATCGCGTTGGAGTAGAGCTGCTTGACGCGCCAAAACGGTAGTGCCACTAGCATCCCATAGTTCCACTAATACCCAGTCTACCGCCGCATCATTCTCCGTAACCGCTAATAAGGTGCTTGTAGCTGTTTCTGTTCCATTATAGGCATACGCAGCGGTGGAATAGGGTTGTAGAAGCGGTAATAGCCCTTTAACACGTAGATTATCCTGCATGAGTCCCCTGGTTGTGTTATAGGCTCCTTGTAAGAAGGCGCGTAGACGCAGTTTTAGTGCTACGGGTGGATCGTCCACTGTTTGATTGGGGTTGGTTTCATCGCTATCTAGTCTGCCATTATTATTGGCATCCTCGCCCGCGCGACAAACGCCACTGACCGCAAGACTACCATCACAAACCCCTCCGCCATCGCTATCTGGATTAAGTGGGTTCGTGGTGGTGCTGGGATCACTATCGGGAGTAAAGAGCGTACTGTTAGTTCCAGTAATAGGAGCACTCACGCCACGTTCTGTACCATCTTGTAAGCCGTCATTATCTGTATCGGGATCCAAGGGGTTGGTTTCGCCACTATTTACGGTTCCATTCTTATTGGCATCTTCTGCACCATCGCTGAGTCCGTCATCATCAGAATCGGCATCCAGAGGATCAGTGCCTAGAAGAGCCTCTACTGAATCTAGTAATCCATCACCATCGCGGTCTTCATCCACATTGCTGACCTGAATAGTGATAGTTTGTGAGGCGGTCATATTATCACTGTCGGTGACAGTTACCGTGATCTCGTATTGATTATCCCCATTGGCATCGAGTGGGTTTTCATAGTCGGGATTATTGTTAAAACTAATACTGCCATCATTTTGTAGGGTGAAAAGGGCGGCATCAACACCCGATAAACTATAAGTCAGAGCGAGTTCTGAGCCATCCTCGATATCATCCGCATCTATATCAACTAGCAAAGCAGGAAGATCACTACTAGAGATAGACTCAGGAGTAGAGAGAGTAATAGCATTGCCACCATTAGTGGTTAAAGTGGGTGGGGAGAGTATTATCCAAGGATAGTCTTCCACCTCACCATCAGTGGCAGCACTCACACTATTAAGTCCCATAATACTCGACCAGCGGAAACGAGCAACAGTGGGGACACCTGCAATAGCGGAGGCGGGTACGGTAATGGCTAAAGTAATTTGCCCCGCAATAGTATCCGTATCAGAAGTACGACCCGCGACCAGCGCAATATTATCTTGAGCATTAATACTAATCCGTTCAGAGATACCATCAACGGTATCGGCAAAATCACCATCCCCATTCCAATCAACCCACGCTTGTAGATAGGCCGTGCTTATGGTGGGTTCGGTCACCTTGACCACAAGGCTGGCTGCTTGTCCCCTAACTAGGGTCGGTGCGCTGACACCATCATCAGAAGCATTATCGGCTCCTACAAGAGCGCTAGTCTCAGTGGTGATAGTAGCGCCAAGACGGAGACTAGAGAAAATGTGGCTAGCAACACCATAGGCGGTCGTAGCTGTACCATTCGGAGCAGCAGAGCCATTTGCAGGCGCATCACTATAGTCTACATTGAGTATCGCATCCCGGTAATTCACATCTTGGCTAAGTGGGATACCCGCAGCAGCATCATTATCAAGGTCGGGTAAATTGACCAGAGGGGTATTGATGGAGCCATTCGGGTCACTGTAGTCATCGGCGCTTTCAAGGGTATTGTCATAACCATTGCTACCCACAGCGTTATCTGTTTTGCCATCGCTATTAGCATCGGGGCGATTGAGACCCGATTCAGCCAGATCGGTGGAGCCGTCATTGTCGCTGTCTAGATCGATATAATCCGCATTATCAGTGCCATCGGTATTTACAGGTGTTAAGCCCTGACCGGCACCGGGGGAGGTTTCATAAATATCATCGAGGCCATTGCCATCACTATCGATACCACTAGGTGCGATATAGCCGACCGTACTTTGGGCTTCTACATTATCAGGAATACCATCATTATCAGCATCTAGATCTTGATAGTTAGGAATGCCATCAGCGTCTGTGTCGGGGCCACTACACTCGGAGGCTATACGCCCGTATAAAGCCATTTCCCGAATTTGTACCGCACCAGCAACCCCGCCGCCGCCAGGGCCTGTTGTGGTGATCAAGAGTTTAAAGGATTTAACCGCATTATAGGTTTTAGAAAAGCCCAGTGTCTGAATATTCGCTATTCCAGAACCCAGCATAGTTTCGATACCAAGCGAGTTACCCTTGGTATCGAAAAATTCGATGGTAAAGTCTTTGATACCATCTCCATTGGCTCCCATATCATTGACTAGATATAAAGCGCTGGTATCGATAGGCTTGATATTGGTGATAGTGATATCTAACGGAGGATTAAAGGGTTCTGGAGCGCCTTCGTAGGCTGTTTGATTGTTTAAAATACCATCAATAGCATTTTTGGGGACATAAGTAGCACTAGAATTAGCAGGGGTAACTCGATCTGATGTAGTCGTAGCAGAGGCATAATAGGTGAGTCCTTCAAGATTACTGAAGGTATCGCTAGGTATTGTACAAGTCATTCCTTCCGTTACATTGGTGATACCATCATTATCCTCATCAATATCTAACGCAAGATTACCTCTCCATTCAGGAAGGGCAATCGCCGATGATGCATCACCCACTTCTAACATCCAATCACCGTCATGACCTGTGACATCATCGGAGGCAGCAATAGAAACACCGAGTTCTTTCTCAAGGTAGGCAACGGCAGCCCGGCCTTGTGTACCTTTGGCAAAATTACAGCCATAGATATTGATATGGGTCACACCCTGAAGACGATGACTATCTCGCAGCCAGCGAGCAATACTAGGGGCATCACGCCACTGGCCTTCGATAAATAACTGACCCGCTTGCCCATGTGAGATGAGCTGTAAGGTATGGTTGGTTTTTTGCCGAATATCAATAGCTTGAAGATTTTTAACCGCCGTATCAACATAGGGAGTGACGACAGTCGATAGAGTTGAGGAAGAGGCTATCGCACTGGATATATAGAATAATGGGCAAAGTATGAGGTATACCATCAATGCTCTTATCAGTGAAAATAGCTGATGACGGGGATGGTTGAGATACATATAGTTGTACTCCAGTACAGGCTATTTTAATTATTTTTATATATAAACTTATTTAAATAATATATTACTCGATAAGAATTCTCAAGAAACTTGATGATTAATCTGGCACTAAATTCAAGCCCATGAGGTTTGCCTGACAAATAGAGGATTAGAGTGCTCGGCTAATAGTAAGGCTATAGCGTAAATCTAACCTTATTCTATTAGCTGCTAGGTTGAATCATAAAGCAGTATAAATACTGGCATGATTCATGTATAAACAGCAGTTTATTTCCAGTCATAAAAATTAAGGTTAGTTTATGATAACATTAGATTTTTTACTTACATCCTTAATAGTGGTACTTATTCCGGGTACGGGAGTGATTTACACAATTTCTACGGCTTTAATTCACGGTAAAGTAGCTAGTATTTATGCTGCTTTTGGTAATACTTTAGGTATTGTCCCCCATTTAATCGCTACGCTATTAGGACTTGCTGCTATTTTACATACCAGTGCTGTAGCCTTTCAATTATTAAAATATGCCGGTGTGGCTTATTTGTTTTATTTGGCTTATATGACTTGGCGTGATAAAAGCGCTTTCAAAATAGATAGCAGTGTGGCTAAAGATTCTGCTACTAAATTAGTAGTACGAGGATTATTGCTGAATATTTTGAACCCTAAACTCTCGATTTTCTTTTTAGCTTTTTTGCCGCAATTTATTTCTGCTGATAGTGCAGCACCGCTGACACAGTTAGTCGTATTAAGCCTAGTCTTTATGCTGATGACTTTTGTAGTGTTTGTGATTTATGGATTGATTGCCAATGCCTTCAGGCAGTTAGTCATTGAGTCTGTGCCAGTACAAGATTGGTTAAGACGGGGGTTTGCAGCAGCTTTTGTGGGATTGGGTTTAAATTTAGCAACAGCAGAGCAACGTTAATAGGAAATAAAAAACCCCCACCACGAAAAAGTGGGAGTCACTATACTACTAACCATTGCATCACATGATAGGAGCAATAGCCATGTATACCCTATACAAACTCAATCCGGCTGATTTGAATGATAATTTTCTGCAAGCCCTTAAATTATTATTCAATGGCAAGACCATTGAAATTGCAGTGCGCGAAGTAGAGGCCGCCAATGAAACCCATGATGTATGGCAGGCTATCGAACGTTTCCGCCAACAGATAAATCTTGCTGATTATCCAGAGAATGAGGATGTTTTTGCTGATGTTCGTGATCGTTCAGCAGGACGTGAGGTAGTGCTGTGACCATCCGTTATTTGGTAGATACCAATATTTTGTCTGAGCCGATTAAACCCAATCCTAATCCAAAGGTAATGCAATACTTGGAGCAGGAGCGTTACCAGATTGCGACAGCCAGTGTTGTTTGGCATGAATTGCTATTTGGTTGTCAACGTTTACCCCTGTCCCGTAGACGCAGCCAGATTGAAGCCTATTTTCAGGATTTGCAGTTGTCAGGTTTACTAATTCTTCCCTATACACAGCCAGCAGCGGAGTGGCACGCCAAAGAGCGGGTTCGCTTGGCGGCTCTTGGGCAAACGCCTGCTTTTGCAGATGGTATGATTGCCGCTATTGCTTATCAGCATGAGTTGGTATTAGTGACCCGGAATGTAAATGATTTCATTGGTTTTTCTGGATTGCAAATGGAAAACTGGTTTGAGTAAATGAAGGTAAAGTATAGAAAACTCCAAGTCTTGTGGGTATCGTCTATACCAAAACCGGCAAAAGCCAAAAGTTTGACTCACTGCCCTCTATATTTGATTGCAATAAAAAACCCGCTTATTACAGCGGGTTTTTTAAAGCTAAAAGACTAAGTAAACGTTAAGCCTGTTTTTCGGGTAATTGCACGCGAATATTGAGTTCACGCAATTGTTTAGCCGGGACTTCTGCCGGAGCATCTGTTAATGGGCAAGCTGCGGTTTGTGTTTTAGGGAAAGCCATCACATCACGAATGGACTGGCTGCCGGTCATTAGCATCACTAAACGATCCAAACCAAAGGCCAAACCACCGTGTGGAGGGCAACCGTATTTTAGGGCATTGAGTAGGAAACTGAATTTTTGTTCGGCTTCTTCGTCTGAAATACCTAATAAATTAAAGACTTGCTTTTGCATTTCCATGCTATGAATACGAATCGAGCCACCACCGACTTCTGTACCATTTAAAACCATATCATAGGCGCGTGACAGGGCTTCTCCCGGATTCGTCATCCAGTCATCCCCTTTAGGTGCAGTGAAGGGGTGATGGATAGCGACCCAGCGATTTTCTTTGTCATCAAATTCAAACATAGGGAAATCTACGACCCACAGCGCCGCCCAATCCCCTTGTAATAAATTCAAATCTTGACCGACTTTTAGGCGTAGCGCACCCATAGCGTCATTCACAATACGTGCTTTGTCGGCACCAAAGAAGATCACATCACCATTTTGAGCTTGTGTGCGCTCTAGAATATTCTTCACCACTTGGTCGGGTAAGAATTTCAGAATCGTTGACTGTAAACCTTCCATGCCCGCACTCAGATCATTGACCTTAATATAAGCAAGCCCTTTGGCTCCATAGCGCCCTACAAATTTGGTGTAGTCATCAATATCTTTACGGGATAATTGATCACCCTTCGGTACACGCAGTGCGATAATACGGCTATTCGGGTCTTTCGCGGGAACGGCGAAGACTTTAAATTCCACTTCCTGCATTAAATCTTTGACATCAATAAACTCCAGCGGGTTACGCATATCGGGTTTATCCGAGCCAAAGCGGTGCATAGCCTCGGAGTAAGGCATACGAGGGAAGGGGTTGGGTAGGTCAATGTTCAACACTTCTTTATAAGTGGCACGCATCATCCCTTCCATCAGATTCATAATATCGTTCTCGTCCATAAACGAGGTTTCAATATCAATCTGAGTAAATTCGGGTTGGCGATCCGCCCGTAAATCCTCATCACGGAAGCAACGCGCAAATTGATAATAACGATCCATACCCGCCATCATCAGCAATTGTTTAAATAATTGCGGTGATTGTGGCAAAGCAAAAAATGATCCCGGATGAGTACGACTAGGGACTAAATAGTCGCGAGCACCTTCGGGTGTAGCTTTAGTGAGCATAGGCGTTTCAATATCTAGAAAGCCATGATCCTCTAAATAGCGCCGAATAAATCCTGTTACCTTAGCGCGAGTTTGAAAGCGTTGTTGCATTTCAGGACGACGCAGATCGATATAGCGATAGGTTAAACGGGTCTCCTCGCCCACATTTTCTTCGTCGAGTTGAAAGGGTGGGGTGGCAGCTTCATTGAGAATAGTGAGTTCTTTAGCTATTACTTCAATTTTACCGCTGAATAATTTGGGATTTATACCATCTACTGGGCGTAGACGTATCACACCTGTGACTTGCAGCACATACTCATTACGCACCCGCTCTGCCTTAGCAAACACATCCTGTAGATCGGGATTAAACACCACTTGGACTAATCCCGCCCGATCCCGTAAATCAACGAAAATCACGCCCCCGTGATCGCGTCGACGGTTAACCCAGCCGCATAAGGTAATGGTTTGATCTAGCAAGCTTTCATCGACTTGCCCGCAATAATGGCTGCGCATCATATATGGTTCCTGACAATCATGTATTGAGTTGGCTCATGCGCCTCTAGAAACGGGCCCTATTATTAATTGGCTTATTATGAGAGGCACTTGGAAAACCAAACATGGTAAGCGTTGCAAGCCTTGGGTGCAAGATAATGCGTAGGAATTTCAGCAAAACACTGTTAGATCAAAGATACTAACAGTGTAAAAATGAGCAGAGATTTTAGAGGTAAAATCAGAGTGAGGAGTAACCCACCCCCACACTAAATAAACCTAGATTGTGATCGCCGCCAATATGTTCGTATTCAGTGCGGATTTTCCAATTATCATCCACCTCAAACTCTGTACCGCCTCCGATGAGTAGGCCGGTGAGCGATTTTTTGACGCCAGTAGTAATCACGGATGTACCTACTGCTACGTTTACATCGCCTTTGGCATTGAGTTTTATGGCACCTACTTTACCAATCATAGAAAGCCCCGGTTTTTTGGTGGGTAAGGTGACCACACCACTAGCTGCTGTACCGGTTATATCTAGATCTTCAATAGTACCTAGATTGTGATACGCCAATTCTAGCGAGACTTTTTCGGTAATATCATAGCCGCCATAGACTTTCCACGCCCCACTTCTACAGTTGTCGTCAGAGAGCAAACAGCCAGTTTGATAAATGCCTGCACTAGCCCCCGCATAGAGACCACTGAGGTTTATATCTGGTTTTCTAGGTTCGGAGGAGTCAAATGCATCACTATAATAATCAGCATAGCAAAAGGGGGCTAATAAGCTAATAGCAGCCGCTGCTAACCAAGGTAGAACTAATTTCATAATTGCCCTTATTATTATTTTATTATTATCTTATTATCATTGAAGAGGGTTATGGTTAAACCCTCTTAATGGTATTATAACTAAAAGGTTTTATAATTAGCACCCAGAGAGAATATATGGGCATTCAAATCACCGCCCACTCTTTCATATTCACCCCGCACCATTAAATTCTCATTGATTTTATAATCGGCACCTACCCCAATCAGTAAGTCAGTACCGCTATGATCGATAGTGGTGCTGGTACTTGCCTCCGTGGCAGCATTCCAAGCTAAGAATCCGGCACGCCCGAAGACATCTGCTTGCTTAAAGAGTCCACTGGAGATTTTAGCGGTAGCACTCAAACCAGTAGGGTCAGAGTTTGTAGTAGCGGTGGTGCCACTGATAGTGACCTGAGATTCGTAGTGTCCAAAGTTATGATAGGTCAGTTCGGCAGCTACTTTTTCAGTCACTTGATAACCAGCATAGGCTTTCCAGGCGAGGTCGGTACACGTTGCAGTATTGCAAGTTAAACCGCCACTTTGGCTAGTACTAGATAGATAGCCCATAGCACCCCCAAAATAGACTTTACCAGCTTGGTAATTGCCCAGTAATGGAGCCGAGTCATCTGTATAATCATCAGATAGAGAACCTGCATAAACTTGGGTGGTGACCAAGAGTGTAGTGGCTAAGGCAGTAGCCCAATGAATTAATTTCATAGTGACACCCTGTATTATTTTTTCGTTGAGGTTGGGTTTATAATATTGTTGCTGATTTTAAGGCGAACGAGGCGATAACACAGTTTTTTCGGATAAATGGGGGAAGGTAATAAAACGTATACAATAAGTAAATGGTTTTAAATTGACTTAAAAATAATCAAAAAGAATAAAAAATAGGCACAACTTATATTGTGCCTAGATAAATAACTTTTTATTAATAGTGGGATTATTAAGGGTTTAATTGAAAGTCATCAATATAAACTTGATTCGCCTTACTAGGTGCACGTCCACTATAATAGATATTGAATAATAAACGCTCAATACTCAGTTTATCCGTTTGGCGGAAGCGTAATCCACTTTTGCTCAGTACAGTTTTGCCATTGAGGGTGGTTACAATGGAGCCATTGCTTTGTTGTGGGCTATTCACTCTGACAGTAGTTTTTACTTGATACCATTGTCCGGGAGTCAGCGCTCCGGTATTCCAAGCCCAATAGTCACCACTAGAGCGTGGCTGTCCCATATGATAGACATATTGTCCAACGGTGCCATCGCCCCGCCACGCTGCACCCACACTCCAGCTATTCGTACCATTGGGCTTAGTGCCTTCGAGGTGGGGGACAACGCTGCCGATACCCGGTAGGCGTCCACCAGCGGCAAAGTCAAAATTAGGTGCAAAACGAATCCGATAGCTATAGGTGAGGGTGTCTAGGCGAGCGCCAATATGAGCTTTCCATTGCGCACAACTATCTCCCCCGCGCTCGGCGCAACCGGCATGACCTTGGGGTAAATTAATTTGCATGACCTGCCCGCCATTGCCTTTGACAATACTCACCTGACGCATGCCGGGGGCGTTCCAATTGGGGCAATTCCAGTCGCGGAAAAATTCACGTTGATCATAAGTGCCCGGCGTGTCATTTTCAAAATTAATCACCATAGGACGACCACTACCAAGAGGGGTAAGGCCATTACAATAGGCTTGTGAATAAAATACCTTATAGAGGCGATTTTCACCCGGTTTAGTACCTGCCTGAGTGGGGATGCGCATATTCGACAAATAGCTCCAAACCGGATGAGACAGCGGTGGAGTCGGATGACCATTATAAGTGACTAGGATACGATCCCAGCGTTTATAACTAGCATTCCATTGCAGTTTGGCGGCGACTTCAAATTTTTGATCCGGGTTGGTCATGGCAATGACGGTGACTTTATCTTGAATACCACGCGCTGCCGCTGCATGTGCGGGTGTGGTGATTAGGCTGGTTAATAAAATCAATCCAATACCCAGACTATTCAATAGTTGCTTCATTATTGGGGATTCTCCATACATTTATTATTGGCTAAGGGACTGGCTATCCTCATGGGTGGGATGGGACTAGCGTCTTGACTGAGTGTAGCCTAGATCAAATAGTTATGTGTTTTTTAGGTTTAAGATATTAATTTTATTAATCTTTATTAAAACATTAACTATCTAATACTGATTATCCCACCGTTCGTTCTGAAGGAGTATCCTTGTTTTAGGCCGCATTACAGCCCGAAGGACCACAAGCGGGTGCAGGTGCTGGCGTTGCGGGTGCGGTTTCTGGGGTGGCTAGGTTTTTCTTATTATCTTTTTTGAAATCAGTTTCATACCAACCCCCACCCCCTAGGCGGAACGCAGCAGCAGTTACTTGTTTTTGTAAGCTGGGCGCGTGGCAAGCGGGGCAATCGGTGAGGGCGGGGGCGCTGATTTTTTGTAATGCTTCTAGGCTGTGACCACAAGCTTGGCATTGATAGGCATAAATGGGCATGGTTAAGAGTCCTAATAAGTTGATCTGCTGCGCATAATGGGTGTAGTACTTGGAAAATTCAATAACCCTCGTTACATTCATTTATTGATTGGGTTTTGGCGAATAAAGGAGAGGGTATGGCACGGAATGTATTAGTCACCGGAGCATCGAGTGGGATTGGGTATTGTGTGGCTAAAGGTTTGCGTGAAGTAGTGGACTATCAGGTCTATGTGACCGCACGTAAGCCGGAGGATATTGAGCGGCTAGAGAGTGAGGGCTTTCGGGTTATTCCCCTTGATTTAGCAAGTGAGCAGAGTGTTAAGGACTGCGTTTATGAGTTAATGCTGCGTACGAATAGTGAAATTTATGCGGTATTTCATAATGGTGGCTTTGGGCAGGCGGGAGCCTTGGAGGATATAACGCGGGAAGCTTTGGAGTATCAGTTTGCAGTCAATGTGTTTGGTTGGCATCAACTAACTACTTTACTGCTACCCATGATGCGCCAAAAGAATGAGGGGCGGATTATTTATAATAGTTCGGTATTGGGTTTCATTAGTTTGCCGTTTCGTGGCGCTTATAACGCCAGTAAACATGCGGTCGAGGGGCTAGCCGATACCTTACGTTTGGAGCTGTTTAATACGGATATTAAAGTGGTTTTGATTGAGCCGGGGCCGATTACGAGTTTATTCCGTAAAAACTCGTTAAAAATGTTGCGAGCTAAGGTCAATATTGAGGCTAGTGTGTTCCGTGATCAGTATCGAGGCGCGATTGCACGTTTAGAAAAGGTAGGGTCTGTTGCCCCTTTTACTTTGCCACCGGAGGCGGTGTTAAGTTGTGTGCTGGATGCCTTACAAAATCCACAGCCTAAAGTGCGTTATCGTGTGACGAAACCGACTAAGCTCTTTGCCATCTTAAAACGCTTATTGACGAGCCGTTGGATGGATAAGGTGCTATTGCGGGTATCGAAAGAGGAAAATCAAGGAGGAGCGACATGAGTGGTGTGATTGAGTATTTATTTTTTACCCCCGCCGCCGCCGAAGAGTTTAGGCGCTGTTTACAGCACTATGCACTGACTTGGCAAGAAGAGCAGGAAGCTGTGCAGGGAGCCACCGTATTTAAGGTGAGCGAGGCGATTGATCCTGCCATTTGGGATGCGTTGGATCAGGTATTCGATGCCTTAAGTTTGGAGGACCAATATGCCACCGAGCATGAGGTAGAGGATGAGACAGCAAGCAGTGCCGTAGGTTTGTATTTGCAATTAGCCAATGGTCAACAAACTATTGCCAAGGTTGATCCTGATATGGTGAATCGTATTTTGTCGGTATTGAGTGTGGAAGAGCTGAATCAGTTTTTGGAGGTCATTGTAGCTAGTGTGGAGCAACCTGATGATTCCGCAATCTGTAAACATAATAGTAAATGATAATCATTTGCATTTAATCTTAGGTTAGGGTTATACTGCATTTGGCTCTTAACACCCTGCTCGATGATTGAATCTCCTTCAAGGTTTAACGCATTTGCCACTGTAATCGTATACTCATATCACAATAAGTGGATTACACATTGGGTAGGGATTGAATGCACCCCATTGCATCAAGGTGAGTGATGTAATGGGGCTTTTTAAACCCTATCCTATGTGGAGTAGCAGCGTGTTATATATCGATGCTTGGTTAGATCGTCCTAAGCCTTATATTCGTATAATTGATCGAGATTCGGGAGATGTGATTACCCAATTTGAGGGGGAGGAAGTCACCGAATGCTTGGAGCGAGGGGATATTTGCGTCCATGATCTGTACTGCAATACCCCACGTGCGCAACATGAAATGGTCAAACATTTATTGTTAACACGCTGTAGTAAATCATTAGTCGAACCACTCAATAGCCATTCGCATCACTCGACGGCACACTACCAACAAAAAACTAAGGCATTTAATGCTTTATCTGCTCGGATATTACCCATACTGCTAATCCCCGTTACGGAGGATAGCGCGGTACTCAACCATATATCTTAAAAAGTGCCACTTTTATAAGAGTATTGATAGGATTTATAGAAACATGGTCAGCTAAAAATAAAGGTCATTAACGTGGAAAAAATACCCCGCTTGACCTTTGCCCATGATAAAAATAAAGGAGTCCCTATGAGTACGACTGAAGCAAACCCTACCGTACCCTCAGCAGCCCCTGTCGACCCTAATAAAGATTTTATCCGTAACAGCCGTACTTCAGAGATCGCTACTCAAGTGAGTGGTACAGAGCAAAATCTGGATATGGTCAGGAATATTCTGTTTGGCGAGCAGGTACGTGAAAATGAAAAGCGTCAAGCAGCCCTAGAGCGTTTTGTACGGGTATCGATCAATGCTTGGTCAGAAGATACCCAAAGACGCTTTGATCAGGTGCAGCGTGAAATTCAACTGCTGAAAGAGTTATTACAAGACGAGACTAAAGCCCGCCGTGATGATATTCAGGGTATTAAGAATCGTTTAGATGAAATGGGACGGCAGTTAGCCGAGCTGGATAAAAAGCATCTGTCTCACTCTGAAGAGGCTCAAGGGTTATTACAAAAAGAGGCGCTACGTATTGAGCGCATTGAGCGTACTCTCAACGAAACGCGTGAGCAATTCCAATCTCAGTTAGAGCAAGCGATTGAACAATTACGCCAAGACAAACCCGACCGTAAAGCCTTAGCCGTTATGCTGCAGGGTGTGGCTAAGCAACTCTACGATGGCGTGAAGGAGTAGGGCGTGGTAATGAAGAGTGCTGAGCGCACAAAGGCCTCTTCTATATTGAATGCGGCTGCTACTATGTCGACGGATAGCGATGATCTGGAGCGTTTACGGCTATTATTGCTAGGTTCTGATTATATTGGTTTATTAGCACTTAAAAATCAGCTTCAGGATGTGAATCTCTATACCGCTCGTGTAGCCTCAGTACTGGCTGAAGCAATACAGATGCGTTCTCATTCTGATAATGCCATCACCCAAGCCTTAGCACCCAATATGGATAAGGCGGTGGAGCATTTTATTAATCGTGATCCGCAATTAGTCGCCAATGCCCTCTATCCAGTGATGGGGCCTGCGATTCGTAAATCGATTCATGAGACCCTCACGCAAACCTTAGAAACATTTAATCAGCTACTTGAGCAAAGTTTATCACCCCGTTCGATTCGGTGGCGTTTTGATGCGTGGCGCACCGGACGTAAATATTCCGAAGTTGTGTTAATGAAGACTTTGGTCTATCAAGTCGAGCAGGTGTTCTTAATTCATCGTAAAACTAGCTTGTTGCTGCAGCACGTTGTTTCAGAGCAAGCCATTGCTAAAGATCCTGATATGGTGAGTAGTATGCTCAGTGCGATTCAGGATTTTATGGCAGATTCATTTACTAATGAAAGCTCATTAAATGCCTTACGTCTTGGTGATTTGAGTGTTTTAATTGAGCAAGGCCCTTATGTCGCTATTGCTGCCGTTGTGCGGGGTGCGCCGCCTGCCGAATTGCGTTCCTTATTGATTCAAACCGTCGAAACGATTCATCAGCGTTATGATGGTTTACTAAAGAATTATTCCGGCGATAGTCAGCCCTTTAGCACGACTCAGCCGTTACTAAATCAGTGTCTACAAGCGCAACGCCAAACATCCCAGACCCAGCGTAAAAAACCTTGGTTAGCCTATGGGCTATTGGGTTTATTGTTAGCAGGCCTAGGGTATTGGGCTTATAGTAATTATGCTGAACAGCAACGTCTATTAGCTAAGCAACGTTTATGGGAGCAAACCGTAGCACAATGGGATGCCCAACCCGGTGTGGTCATTCTAGATTCACAGCCTACGGAGCAAGGCTATCAAGTAAAAGGTTTGCGTGATCCTTTAGTAGCGGATACTGCTATTACTCTCGACGATCAGGTGCGCACCACATTTAATCCAGTCTTTGAATGGCAACCTTATGTTTCAGCCGAACCGAGCCTAGCGTTACAAAGAGCACAGCAATTATTACAACCCCCAGCAGGGGTAGAGCTAAACCTTGAGGGCAGTACCTTAAAAGTAAGTGGTAGTGCGGATTCAGCGTGGATAACGCGTTTAGAGCAAGGTTGGCACTATAGTCTGGGCTTAGAAGGTCTAGATACTAGCCAATTAATACGCCAAGACATAGAGACACCTTTAACACAGACCATTAATACTATTAAAAATACAGTGTTTTTATTTGAGCGGGGCAAATCAGAGCTATCAGAACTGGGTAGTATTCAAGTCCCTGTTCTAGCAGAAAATTTAAAGCGCCTTGAACAACTAGCGGCTGAACAACAACTAAGCGTTCAAGTCACTTTAATGGGGAATACAGATGGCAGTGGTGCGGAGGATTTTAATCGACAACTAGGTCTAGCTCGTGCTCAAGGTTTAGTCGACCAATTATTAAATTTTGGAGTGTCTAAAGCTTTATTAGTAATCGCTATTGCGGCGAATACCTCTCCAATAGCTACGTCTGAGGGGCAACGTAGTGTGACTCTAAAGGTGGATTTACAAGCGTTAGATCCACAAACCAGCTCCTAGCAGTTGCAGATTGGGCGAATCGATATGATACAAAAAAAAATATGTCTATTAGGAGCCTTTGCAGTAGGCAAAACCAGTTTAATTAAGCGTTATGTCAGTAGTTTATATAGCGATAAATACCATACTACGGTAGGCGTGAAGATCGATAAAAAGCTGGTTTCTGTCGGCGACAAAGCTCTAACTTTAATGATTTGGGATGTGGCGGGTGAGGATGACTATACCACGCTAAAACCCACCTACATACGCGGAGCGGGGGGCTGCATTATTGTAGTCGATACCACCCGCCCTAATACCTTCGAGGTGGCTTTAATGCTGCATGGGCGCGTTAAAGAGCATGCTGGGGATATTCCCGTACTTTTTGCGCTTAATAAATGTGATCTTAAAGAAAAATGGTTATTAGAAGATAAGCATTTAAATCAATTAGCGGCATTTCAGTTACCTATTATTAAAACAAGTGCTAAAGATGGTTTGGGGGTTGACGCTATGTTTCAGGCGTTGGCTGAACGAATGATCGAGGTCTAGGGGGTATGTAATATGACTACGGTAGTATCAAAGGTTTTACCAGCCCTTTATAGCGCGTTAGATATGGTCATCTTTGTGCGCCAGCCGTGCGGCTTATTCCAAGCGGTGTCAGATTTACCGGCTTGGAGTCAGTTTTGGCTTAAATTAGCCCAACCTTCCCAAAGCCAAGAGCAGAACTATGCCTTAACAGAAGCGTTTTCCTATTTGTCTTATTTCATGCCCGATGCCGAGGAGCACTGGAAACAGTCAGCCTTAGCGCCCTTGCGTTCAGGGCCTTGGATTGAAATAGATGAGTTACATCAAGAGTTAGTCTTAGAGGCCGGGGCGGTATGGGTCGAGGATAAACCCGTTTTATTTATTCAACGCATGGGGTCGGAGTACTATCAAGAAGTAGAGCGCTTACAATTAATGCGTAATGGTTTATTAGTACGTGAAGAGTTAGAACTGGAAGTACAGCGGCGTACTTTAAAAATTAAACAGCGTGAAGAAGAGATTGCTATCAAGCTCGTAAGCTTAACCAGCTTTAGAGATGAGGAAACGGGGGCGCATGTAAGGCGAATTGGTTTATATGCTGCTGCTATGGCTAAAGCTTTAAATTGGTCACAAGAGCGTATTGATGATATTCGTGTCGCAGCGCCTATGCACGATATTGGTAAAATTGGTGTGCCAGATCGGATTTTATTGAAGGCAGGTAAATTAACCGAAGCCGAGTTTAGCATTATGAAGCGCCACACCGAAATTGGTGCCAAAATGTTAGAGCATTCGCATATTCCTACCCTTGATATGGCGGCCGATATTGCCCTTTGCCACCACGAGCGTTGGGATGGTTCAGGTTATCCTATGGGGTTAGCGGGGGAAGATATTCCCATTACTGCTCGTATTACTACCATTGTGGATGTGTATGATGCTTTAGTGCATGAGCGGGTTTATAAGCTAGCCTTGAGTGAGGAAGAGACGATTGCATTAATGTTGGAGCAAAGAGGTAAACATTTCGACCCCTATTTGTTAGATATATTTCTAGGGCTATTACCTGTGATGCGGCGTATTCGCTATCAAGTGCAAGAAATTGACGATTTAATTGTAAGAGCTGACTAAGTAGACTGTCTTTTTAATCGTTATAAGGCCACTAGTATGACGACTATGGTTTCGGCTCGTACCGTATTTTCTTCGCCTATTCACTTTCTTGCTTTCGGTTTAGGGAGTGGGTTGGCTCCTAAAGCGCCCGGTACTTTTGGTACTTTAGCCGCTATCCCTATTTATTTAATCATGGCTCAGTGGTCACTCAGCACCTATCTATGGGTAGTATTATGTGCCTTTGTATTAGGTGTATGGGTCTGTGGTCGATCAGCTCAGCTCTTAGGTGAGCATGACTATGGTGGGATTGTATGGGATGAGTTTGTAGGGTTTTGGATTACCATGATAGCGGCTCCAGCAGGGGGGGGATGGGAGATTTTAGGCGGTTTTATCCTGTTTCGGTTTTTTGATATTGTTAAGCCTTGGCCTATTAAATGGGTCGATCGCCAGTTACCCGGTGGTTTAGGTATTATGTTAGATGATGTCTTAGCGGGTGTAATGGCGTGGGTGAGCTTACAGCTTTTAGCCTATTTAATCTTGGCTAGTTAAGTTAGTGAGCATTGCATCGTTATTCAGGTGAGATAGAACTAGCTAAATAGTTAAGTTTAGCCTTAGAATGGTGATGGGTTCGTAAAGCAAAAAGCCCTCTATCTCGTTGATAGAAGGCTCTTAAAGAGCTGACTTATTTTTATTGGAACTTGTCTAAACTGGTAGATATTTTCCTACCTTCTCGTCTAGGTGCTTAACCCCTTTAGCCCTAAGAACTGATCACAGAATAGCCAGTTAGGCATGAATTATTGCTGAATATTTTGGCTACTCTTACCTATTTTATCGATTGATAACACCTATTTTGAACGACTAGGTTATATGCTTTAGGTGTCTAACTAGTCGTTTTTGGGTTTAACTGGTAATCTGTGTCACCTATTGGTAACTCAGGATTTGTTTGCATGAAAGTCAGAACCCGCTTTGCACCAAGCCCCACTGGTTTATTACACATCGGGGGTGCTCGTACCGCATTATTCTCATGGTTGTATGCACGTAAAACGGGCGGGGATTTTATTTTACGGATTGAAGATACTGATTTAGAACGCTCTACCCAAGCCTCTATTGATGCCATTTTAGAAGCAATGGATTGGTTGGATTTGGCTTATGACGAGGGGCCTTTCTATCAAACTCAGCGTTTTGATCGTTACCGCGAGGTTATCCAACAATTATTGGATAATGGTCAAGCCTATCGTTGTTATTGCTCCAAAGAAGAACTAGATGCCCTGCGTGAAGCACAAATGGTGCGCAAAGAAAAACCGCGTTATGACGGGCGTTGGCGCGATTCTACTGCTACCCCTCCTGCAGGTGTGCAGCCCGTGATTCGGTTTAAAAATCCGCTGGATGGGGTGGTGGAGTTTGAGGATTTAGTGCGGGGCAAAATTACCATTGCCAATGCCGAGCTAGATGACCTGATTATTGCGCGTTCTGATGGCGTGCCTACTTATAATCTATGTGTGGTGGTGGATGATATTGATATGAATGTCACCCATGTGATTCGTGGTGATGATCATATTAATAATACCCCGCGCCAAATTAATATTATGCGTGCTTTAGGTGCGGCCTTACCTAAATTTGCTCATGTACCGATGATTTTAGGTAATGATGGGCAACGCTTATCGAAGCGGCATGGGGCGGTAGGGGTAATGCAATATCGAGATGAGGGCTATTTACCCGAAGCCTTATTGAATTATTTGGTGCGTTTAGGCTGGTCACATGGCGATCAGGAAGTTTTCTCCCGCGATGAGCTGATTCAGCTCTTTGAAATTGAAAATATTAATCGCGCACCCTCTAGTTTTAGTCCCGATAAATTATTGTGGCTGAATCAGCATTATATTAAGACCTTACCCGCTGAGCGGATTGCTGCTGAGTTGCAATGGCATTTAACCCAACAAAATTTAGACACGAGTCGAGGCCCTGCACTAGTAGATGTAATAGAGGCACAACGGGAGCGAGCTAAAACCTTAGTGGAATTAGTGGCAGCGAGTCGTTATTTCTATGAGCCAGTGAACAGTTACGATGCAGCGGCTATGAAAAAACAAGTCTCTGCTGAGACACCGCATTATTTGCAAGTGGTCGCTGAACACTTAGGTGCTTTACAGGTTTGGGATGAGGCCGCTATTCATGAGGCTATTACAGCGAGCTGTGAGCAGTTACAAGTCAAATTAGGCAAAGTAGGGCCGGCTTTACGACTGGCAACGACCGGAGGAACCTCCTCACCCGCGCTAGATGTGACTCTGAAGCTGTTAAGCAAGGACACTGTATTGCAACGCATTAATATTTTTATTGAGTTTGTAAAAAATAGTGCATCTAGTGCTTGACATGAATGACCGATTAAGGAAGAATACGCGCTTCCTTTATGTGGGGCTATAGCTCAGCTGGGAGAGCGCTACAATGGCATTGTAGAGGTCAGCGGTTCGATCCCGCTTAGCTCCACCAACTTATCTCAGAACGAGGTTATTATGGTTCTGGCGGGTAAGATTGGATTGGTTTTAGGTCTAATTATCACTGTGCTTAGTTTTATCGGCGGGTTCAGTGCTATGTTTATGAACTATGATCAATTAGCAACTTTACTATTTATGGTGATTCCAGCAGGGTTTGTAATAACATTTGCAGGTTTAGCAACGATAGTATTGTTTGCGCCACGTGAAGGAAATAAATAGTAAAGCAGTGTCCCTATCATCTAGTGGCCTAGGATATCGCCCTTTCACGGCGAGTACCGGGGTTCGAATCCCCGTAGGGACGCCATTTTAGTGTTTGTTACAATTCGTTAAGTCCCTATCATCTAGTGGCCTAGGATATCGCCCTTTCACGGCGAGTACCGGGGTTCGAATCCCCGTAGGGACGCCACACCTTCTCGTCATTCATATAATTTTCAACTTCTGCATGACTGCTTTATAATAGCCTCCTTGAATCATAAGAAATCAGGCTGGTTGTGTGCATGAGTAGCAGAAAAATATTATCCATAATACTAATACTCGGCTTATGGTTAATAGCCACCCCTAATTATGCAGAGCCAAAAACACCCCTTGATAATCATACGGTTTTAACTGAACTGGTTTTAATGGATCTTACCGAACAAACCATTAATGATAAACCCGTGTTAGTATTAACATACTCACAGCCTTTATACGAATATCAAGAGCATACTGATTTTATTACCACCACCTCCAATGGTGTGCAGGTAAAAGGGACGTGGCATATAGACCGTGATCCTCGACGTTTATATTTTGATAATATTAATCCTAATACCAACTATCGCGTACAGATTCGTCCGGGTTTAAAATCTGCAGATAATCACTTAGTACAACGTTTACCGATTGATATTAGTATCCAAACGAAAGTACTAGAACCTCAGTTTGATTTTAGTATGCGGGCAAGCATTTTACCGACTCGCTTAACAGCCGGTTTATCTATTCGTAGCATTAATGTACCAGAGCTAGATTTAGAGTTTCTACAAGTTACGCCGCAACATTTACCCTCTGTATTAGAGCAATTAAATTTAGATGAAGGTTTTAATGTTCATGACCTAAGTGCTATTCGACAGTTTACCCGTAGTGTCCATAGTATGCGTTTTCTCACGCATTCCCAGCCAAATATGGTCACGGAAAATATTATTCCCGTAGAAAATATTAATACTTTACAGGCTCAAGGGGTCTATTTTGTAGTAATGCGCCAGCCCGGTACTTTTGATGAGCAAGCCTATCGAGTGACCTATTTTCTAGTATCTGATTTAGCTTTACATGTAAGACGTTATGCTCAGCAAATAGAGGTTTTTGCCCATACGCTAACAACGGGGCAAATAGTTAAAGATTTAACTGTACAACTCTATGGTGCGGATAAACAAGTGCTATCCCAGCGCACCGATGCGACCGGACGCGCCCATTTTGATAATCCTCCTGAAGGTGCCTTTTTAGTTACAGCAATACGTGAAAATGATTTGGCTTTTATTGATTTAAGAGATCCAGCTCTACAATTACCTAAAAATGTCACAATGGGCAGATATGATCAGGCAGTCGATATATTCTTCTATAGTAGCCATCGTTTATTTCGCCCTAAAGATATAGTTGAGCTGATGTTTTTAGTGCGAGATCGGGATGGTTTACCGATAAATGCTCAGGAGGCATACCTTAAATTAAAACGCCCCGATCAGAAAGTCATTTACGAACAAAAGCTAAACGCTCAAGAAGATAATTTAGGTTTATTTAAAGATAGCTTTGAATTACCTAGTGATGCACCAACTGGTATATGGTCGATAGAGGTACGTTTAAAAGAAACGGATCCCGAACCACTTAATCGCTTTAATTTTTCGGTAGAATATTATACGCCGGAGTGGTTAAAGCTCCAATTAAGTGGTTCTACACAAGAGGCTAGTAATAGTAAAAAAATTATTTTAGCCTTGCAAGGTGAAACCTTTAAGAATCGTTTAGCGAGTGGTTATCCTGTTAAGCTATTACAAACAACCCAGTTAAATCGACAACCTTTTAATACGGATTTTTACTTTGGTGATCCTCGCGATAGCAAGCATTTACCTGCTCAAGCAGAATCAAATCTAACCTTAAACCGAACAGGTGGTGGGTTTTGGGAGGTGGATATGAGTCAAGTCCAGCTCAATACCCCATTACAATTTAATTTTACCGCTCAGCTTTCCGAACCAACAGGCTATAAGGTAGAGCAACACTTACAGCAATCTTATTGGCCTGCTACTGCTCTAATAGGGATTAAACCCTTATTTAAAGAAAATGCATTAGAAGCGAATACAACAGTACGTTTTGAATTAGCTAAATGGGATAAAAAAGGTAAGCAAGTCTCAGCTCAAAAGGTAGCAGTAACGTTATTAAAATCAGAGCAGCATTATTCTTGGAGTTATACTCCCGAAATGGGTTGGAAAAAAACGGCTAATGAACAGCTCATTCCTATACGGCAACAGACCGTTTCTCTAGCAGAGAACGAGGTAACGACGGTAGAGTTTAAAGTAGGTTCGGGAGAGTATTGGTTAGAGGTTGAAGACTCCATTACTAGGCTTAAGGCCGCTTATCGTTTTGTGGCGGATTGGCGTTGGCAAAATGTTAATGCTGCTGTACAACCTTATGATGTTAAAATGAGTTTGGATAAGCCTAGTTATAGGGTAGGTGAGGTTGCTAGAGTTCATATTATTCCGCCATCAGCCGGTGAGGCTATTCTTACTGTTGAAGGTGATGAGTTATTATGGTTTAAGCAAGTACATATACCCGCTCAAGGTGCAACCTTTAATATCCCGATACATAGTAATTGGCGTCGTCATGATCTTTATATTAATACTTTATTATTAATTCCAGCGGATAAAGCACAAGGTACTCCTCCTAATAGAGCGTTGGGTATTATTCATTTACCCTTAGATCGTTCAGAGCGGGAATTAAAACTAACGATTGCAGCACCTAATAAGATTCTACCTGAGCAAGCAGTAACCTTTACCGTTAAGGCCGAAAACTTGAAAGATAGCAGTGCCTTGGTATTTCTGTCTGCTATAAATAGTCAGTTAATGAGTGCGGTTAATAGTTCTGAGATAAATCCGGCAAATTATTATTTCTCTGCTAAGCGTTATGGGGTAGAGCAATATGATAGCTATGCTAAAATCCTAAGTAGTGATATTAGTAAGTTTTTTACCCCTCCATTATCTAATCAGTCGCCTGTGATAGTAAAACCGCAGCAGCGTTTTAATCAGCCTACTATTCAGCCGTTAATGAGTAGCCTAGTAAATTTTAATGCACAAGGTGAGGCAAATATTAAATTAACCATGCCTAGTGAGTCGGGTACTTTAACATTAATGGCAGTCGCCTTAGGTGAACAACAATTAGGAGCCGTCAGCCAGCCTCTCACGGTACAAGCCCCCGTTGAAATGACCTCCATGGCTCCCCGCTTTTTAGCGGCAGAAGATAATACTAAACTCAGTGTGACTTTAGAGAATAAGTCTGAGCAAAGCCAAACGGTTAACTTACGTATAGAGGCCAATGAGTTTTTACATTTAGCGACCTCCACTAATCATGAGTATATATTAGAAAAAGGAATTACTAAGTCTATTAACTTGCCCATAAAAGCGAGTCGACGTTTTGGACAGGGCATGATTGAGCTAGTATTAGAGGGTAAGGGTTTTACTATACATCGTAAGCTAAATATATTAGTACGGGCAGCCTATCCACGTTTACAGCGTTCGCGCTTATATACGATTAGTAGTGAAGATAGTGCAGTAACGTTGGATAAAACGATTATTCAAAATTTACAGACCGATTCTTTACGAGCCAGACTGACATTAAGTAGTATCCCTGAGCTGAGTGTGCGGGCAGCATTAGATGATTTATTAGCGTATCCCTATATATCACTAGAGTCGATTATAAGTAAAAACTACCCCTATCTATTTTTAAGTCCAGCGTGGGCCACTAATCTAGGCTTAGTACCGTTATCCTTAACCAGTCGAGAAATTAGTGTTCGTAATGCACTAGTGCAACTGAGTAGTTTACAACTCGCTAACGGCGGTTTTGCGGCTTGGAGTGGTAAAATGCAAGCGGATCCTTGGTTAAGTGCTTATGCGGCTGATTTTCTCTTGGATGCGCGTGAGCAAGGATTTGCTGTCCCACACTATTTATTAAATGGGGTATTGGATTATCTAGAAGCACTTTTATCTTTAGGGGTAGTAAATATAGAGAATAAAGGTATCGATAATCCTGATCATTTAGCTTTTGCGATTAAAGCCTATGGCTCTTATGTATTATCGAGAGTTAACCGAGTGAGCTTAGGAAATTTAAGAACGTGGTATGATCAGGATAGTAAAAAAGCTTTATCAGGCTTGCCCTTAGTACAAATGGGATTAGCGCTCTATCAACGCACAGATTCTAAACGTAGCCGTGAGGCTTTTGAACGGGCGCTGGCCTTTAAACGCGATGAGACTTTGCAATTAGGTGATTATGGCAGTCCTATTCGTGATCAGGCTTGGTTATTAGCCTTATTATTGCATTATAGGCATGACATTCCTGATTTAGAGGGGCGATTGAAAGAGTTAAATCGCCAGATTTATATGCGCAATTACTATACGACCCAAGAGCAATGGGCTTTTTTCCAATTGGGTCTGCAGCTTAATATAACGCAATCTTTCCCCACTTGGGGTGCTCAGCTTTTGCTGCAATCCAGAGCACTGAGTGTTAATCAAAAAGGCGCTTATCGTTTGGATATTTCTGAGCGAGAACTCAATGCGGGAGTGGCGGTAAAAGCCGATCCTAACTCCACTGTGCATGCCACCTTAGAGGTGCAAGGATATCCACAGCCGCCTTTGGCTGAGAAAAAGGATTTCTTCCAGATTCAGCGTGCCCTATTTGATTCGCAAGGGAATACCAAATCTTTAAACTCTTTGCGAGTCGGTGATTTAATCATAGTGCATTTACAAGTCAGTGCGAATGAAGATGTAGCGCAAGCTTTAGTAATGGATTTATTGCCCGGCGGGTGGGTGCTGGATCGACGCTCGCTCCGTCATTTACCTGAGCTAGGTACTTTAATTTTAGACGGAATGAGTAAACCCATTAGTGAATTACTAGAAACTAGCCCCTTATTAACAGAGCAATTAGCTAATGACCGTTATTGGGCAGTGCTGCCAGTCAATAAGAAATCACCCCATCATTTGTTTTATTTAGCTCGGATCGTATCTCAGGGGGCGTTTAGACAGCCCCCAAGTATGGTAACCGATATGAATTATCCCGAACGTTTAGGTATTGGTGCAGGTGCTGAGCGCTTTATCATCCGAGAGGAGTAACATTAGATAGGGAGGTGAAGGCGTACTCGTGCCCCGACCTGAGGGGAAACGAGTAGCTCAATCCTTCCTCCTACTGCAGCGATGATTTCAGTGCTTACGGCAAGTCCTATCCCTTGTCCTTCGCTTTTACTGTCTTCACGAATGCCACGTTGTAATAGTTTGGAGGGGTTTTCGCTCGGAAAGCCCATGCCATCATCATCAATATCCACAATTAGCATACCTTCACGGATATGAGCTGAGACCTCTACGAGTTGATCGCAAAAACGACAGGCATTACTGATTAGATTACCCATTAACTCCATCAGGTCTTCTGCATCGAGACGGCATTTAGCATAGTCATCCACCAGAATACGGATTTCAAGTGTCTTATCCCGATAGACCTTTTTCATGGTTTCGGCAAGGCGCAAGAGTATCGGACGGATGGGCTGAGAAATAATAATAGCACTGTGACTGGTGACCATCGCCTTACGCAGTTGACGGGAAATAATCTCCTGCATGTAATCGACTTGCCCTATGATGTCCGTCAATACTTCCTGTTGACGCTCCGGCATTTGATTACCTACTTCAATTTGGGAGCGGATTGCCGCTAAAGGTGTTTTAAGACTATGGGCTAAATCGTCTAAGGAGTCCTTATAACGTTGCTTTTGTCCAGACTCATGGCTAATCAAGGCATTAATGGTATTTTTAATAGGTGTTAGCTCTTCGGGATAATCATCGGTGATTAGCTCTTGTTCACCTAATTGAATGGAATGGACTTCTTCTTCAAATTCTTTAATAGGCGATACCACCCAAAAACTAGAAGCGAGTTGGGCAATTAAAATCAGCACCACCGATACAAAAAACAAGACGGCAAAGCGTACCCGTAGATCGCTCATTTCTTTATTGACCGCTTCTAGCGACTGAGCCACCACGAAAATATAATCGCCATAGCTATAGGTAAAGCGCTGTAGTGCGACTTGGTACTCAGTAGCTAGATTGCTATTATCCCAATTACTAGGTGTGCCATTCGCATTCGGTTTGTTAACAGGCTGAAGAATCCGCACAATCGATTTGGGCTTGGCATTCTTCAACTCCTCATCCTCACGAATCTTGTCAAAGTCAAAGTAGGCTACCACCGCTCTAATACTATCACTGATATTATTGCGATCATGAGAAGTCCACACCACTTGTTGAGTGGTTAAGTCATAAATATAGGCAAAACGTTCGCGCTCTCCAGAGGTATCTAAGCGCCCATTGCTAATAAAATTAGCCGCTTCCTCCGCTAGATTATCAGTGATTTTAAAGTAACCATGATCGAACTCTAAGTAGCCTAAAAGGGTGAGGGCGGTACTTTGTAAGGCTTGACCGGACTCTTCCTTTTTGCGCTCATAAAGACTGAGGTGTAATAATACCCCTAGTACTAAGATGCCTACCACGATAATACTAAAACCACTGACTAGCTGGCGGCTACGCAGTGAACTGCTCATGATTAGGGATTAGTCCTCTCTAGCGTAAAGCGATAACCACGACCTCTTAAGGTTTCAATCGGTTTAATGACTTCATCAGGATCTAATTTCAGGCGCAAGCGACGAATAAATACCTCAATCACATTACTATCACGGTCGGTATCTTCTTCATATAGGCTATCGGTGAGACGTGTTTTCGAGACCACTTCGCCTGCATGCAGTATTAGATATTCTAATACGCGATATTCGTAAGCGGTTAAAATAATCTCACGCTCGTCAATATACACCCGTTGCTCGGAGGTATTCAGACGAATCGGTGGGCAACATAGCTCCGCTTGAGTCCAGCCTGTTTTGCGTCGTAGTAGTGCTTTTAATCGCGCCGAGAGTTCTTCAGCGTGAACTGGCTTGACTAGATAATCATCCGCACCGGCCTCTAACACTTCCACTTTAGATTCCCAGCGCTCCCGCACCGTGAGTGCCACAATAGGATAATCTAACCCTTTGGCTCGTACACTGCGAATAATATCAATCCCCGATACATGCGGCAGACCTAGATCTACAATAGCAATATCAATCGGATATTCAGTGGCGATATAAAGACCTTGAGCACCGTCCGCAGCGGAATCCACTGTGAACCCAGCCCGTTTTAGATCTTCTACAATTTTTTCCCGTAAGAGGGCAATATCTTCAACAACAAGTACGCGCATAGCTTTATATCTTTATTACTAATAAAAAATTTATTTTTGGCATAGTTCGCTTAAACACAGTCTTCACCCCTTGAAAGACCTGCATTTAGCTTAATCATACACGCTTGATTCAGAATAAAAAACTATCAAGCATGATTTGTAGCTATTACCGCTTTTCCTCACTTAAAGCAACTTGATGATTATATTAATAATTCTTATTGATGCCTTAGATAAGCAAAATGAATAATTTTTGATTGGAAGTGATAAAAAAGGGAGCAACTAGCATAGCACCCCCGATAGTATTGAACATTGTACCTAGGTAAGCTATTAAAGCTCTAGATTTGATGAGCTTATGAATGCAAAACTCAGTTTTTAAATTTAAAACTGGCAGGTCACATGGATGGTCTTAAACTCACTAATCGGTGTGAGTAGTTTGACCACATGACAATCTTCTCCACCTTTTTTGTCTTTACTAATGGATAAGATACGGCCTAGATTCTGTCGTTTGATTTCCATCACTACATCTCCTTTCGTCAGTGCAGCCCCACTGGGACCTCGCTTCAAATCAATTTTTTCAGCTCCTGCATCAATAGCCTGTGCGGTATGCCACATGACACACCCAAATAGCAGCACACTTATGGAGCGAATAATTACATTATGCGTCATAACATTCCCCTGTCAGCAAGATTTTAAATGGCGCTCAGCCCATACCCCCCAATTTTAAAGTTCAAAAGTTAAATTAGGGGAGTATCAAAAAAACTATTGTAAAGGTGTGCATGGTAAATAAATTTACCTTAATTTAACATTAATACTCCCAATCAAGTATTGATTAATATGGTTTATTAAAACCTATATATTTTTTTTATAACTTTAATTTTATGGCTGAAATAACCCAAACACAGCTCTAGTTAGCGGGATGTTGTTACAGGCTATAAAAAAACTAAAATAGAATATTAATTGCGCTAATAGTATGATTTCATTATATATTTTACACTTCCATTTATATGCATAAATCTTGTATTATATTAATTAATATTATTTATGAAAATAAGTGGTTTTAGTGCGTTTAATCCATCCATATTGGACAGCTTAAGTGTAAAGAGGACAAACAGCCCATAAAGTAAATACCCCTATTAGGTATGATAAACCTATTAACTAAATAGTCAATTATTATTAATAAACTATATGGTCTAAAAATTAGCAGCCTTTAATAAAAACATAATGAATAAGCTTTAATAGGGGTATTAAAGCTTATCTAATGAGGGGTATTCAAATCTGTTGTGCTTGTTGTATAGCATTGCCTAAATAGAACTGAGGCGTGAGGGCTAAGAGGTCTTGCTTTGCAGAAGGAGGTAAATCTAAGCCTTCAATAAAGGTGCTGAGTAGCGCGGGTGTGATCTTTTGACCACGAGTCAGTGCTTTCAGTTTTTCATAAGGCTGCTCGATCCCATAGCGGCGCATAACTGTTTGAATTGGCTCAGCTAATACTTCCCAGTTTTGGTCTAACTCAGTGCTAAGATGGGCGGTATTGACCTCTAGTTTATTTAAACCTTTTTGGAGGGAGTGATAAGCAATCAAGCTATGCCCTAAACCCACACCTAAGGTGCGTAATACGGTGGAGTCGGTCAGATCACGCTGCCAACGTGAAATGGGTAATTTTTGGGCTAAATGAGTCATTAGTGCATTGGCAATACCCCAATTACCCTCGGCATTTTCAAAATCAATAGGATTGACTTTATGAGGCATAGTTGAGGAGCCTACTTCGCCAGCCACTACTTTTTGTTTAAAGTGACCTAAGGCAATATAACCCCAAATATCGCGGCTAAAATCAATTAAAATAATATTGATACGTACTAAGTTATCAAATAACTCGGCAATATAATCATGAGGCTCAATCTGAGTGGTATAGGGGTTCCAACTGAGTCCAAGACTAGTTACAAAACTGTTAGCAAAGGCGGTCCAATCAATAGCAGGGTAGGCACTTAAATGGGCATTGTAGTTACCGACCGCACCATTGATTTTACCTAGATACTCTATCTGATTTAATTGCTGGAGCTGGCGCTGCAAACGATACACCACATTAGCAAACTCTTTACCTAGCGTAGTAGGGGATGCCGGTTGCCCATGGGTTCTAGAGAGCAGTGGGATCGCTGCATACTCATGGGCTTGGGTGGTGAGTTTAGTGATAATCGCTTGTAAGGCAGGCTTTATGACTTGCTCAATCCCACCTTTAAGCATTAAAGCATGAGCTAGATTATTAATATCCTCGGAGGTACAAGCAAAGTGAATGAATTCACTCACTTTAGCGAGTTCCGGTTGTGAGGCTATTTTTTCTTTTAAAAAGTACTCTACCGCCTTCACATCGTGATTGGTGGTGCGCTCAATGGTTTTAATACGCTCGGCATCTTCAATACTAAAGTTATTAATAAGATGCTGTAAAAATTGCTGAGCTTCCTCACTAAAAGCGGGAACTTCAGGAATATCCGCACAACTAGCTAACGCTTGTAGCCAGCGAATTTCTACTACAACCCGATGATAGATCAGTCCATATTCACTGAACCATGGGCGCAAAGCAGCCGTTTTATCTGCATAGCGACCGTCGATGGGGGATATTGCTGTGAGGGTGCTCAGATTCATACCTTAAGCCTATATACTTATATCAGTGCAGGGGGCGACATAATACAGCAATTCTAATGCCAATAGTAGGCGCTCAGCGGATCTAAGATGGTGGGTAGTCCATCAAATTGAGGATTTCGTTCTGGGTAGTCAAGGGTATAGTGTAGACCGCGACTTTCATGGCGCATTAAAGCAGAGCGAATAATCAAGGAGGCGACTAAGGTTAGATTGCGTAACTCGACTAAGTCACTGGTCAGGGAAAAATGAGCATAGTATTCATTGATTTCGCTCAGCAATAAATTAGCGCGATGCTGGGCGCGTTGTAGGCGCTTATTGGAACGGACTATCCCAACATAATCCCACATAAAACGCCTGACCTCGTCCCAATTGTGATGAATCACAATATTCTCATCCGAGTCCGTCACCCGACTATCATCCCACGCAGGGAGGGGAGGGATAGTGGGGAAAACTTTATTATGGAGTTGTTTAGTAATATCTTGGCTGGCGGCTTGTCCTAGTACAATGCACTCTAATAAGGAGTTACTCGCCAAACGGTTTGCCCCGTGTAAGCCGGTATAAGCACTCTCACCAATACAATAGAGCTGGGGTAGGTCAGTACGTCCGGTTAGATCGGTCATCACCCCTCCACAGGTGTAGTGTGCTGCGGGTACGACCGGAATGGGTTCTTTAGTCATGTCATAGCCAAAGCTTAAACATGTTTCGTATAGGTTAGGGAAGTGCTGAATAATAAAATCACGCGGTTTATGGCTAATATCCAAAAAGACACTATTAATACCTAAGCGTTTGATTTCATGATCAATCGCCCGCGCTACAATATCGCGAGGAGCTAGTTCAGCTCTAGGGTCAAAATTGGACATAAAGCGTGTACCATCGGGTAGCAATAATAATCCACCCTCGCCGCGTACGGCTTCTGATATGAGCTGTGATTTGGCCTTAGGATGATAGAGGCAAGTGGGATGAAACTGCATAAATTCCATATTAGCCACCCGACACCCGGCTCGCCACGCCATAGCAATCCCATCGCCACTGGCTCCATCAGGATTACTGGTGTATAGATAAACTTTGCTAGCCCCACCGGCGGCTAAAATAGTTACTTGTGCGCCAATCGATTTAATCACATCGTGCTTTCTGTCCAGAACATAAGCCCCTACACAGCGATTAATACGCTTGCCTAATTTACGCGTGGTAATCAGGTCAATCGCAATATGGTGCTCTAGCAAGTCGATATTAGCGCGTTGTCTGACTAGACCTAATAAGGTGGTTTCA
Source organism: Thiofilum flexile DSM 14609 (assembly GCF_000380185.1). Classification (GTDB taxonomy): domain Bacteria; phylum Pseudomonadota; class Gammaproteobacteria; order Thiotrichales; family Thiotrichaceae; genus Thiofilum; species Thiofilum flexile. The sequence goes on along the minus strand of NZ_KB904758.1, from coordinate 78,029 downwards.
ATCGCTGCACCACTAGCATCCGCAGCATGTGCTACCCGTCTATGGCTATGCCCACCCTCGCGTGTGAGGTGTAAGGGGGAATTCGATTGATTACTTTGACGGGTAAAAGGTACGCCAATATCGACTAACCATTGCACGGCTTTGCGGCTGTTTTCCACAATAAAGCGCACTGCATCGGGATCACATAACCCAGCGCCCGCATCTAAGGTATCAGCAATATGAGCGGCAAAGCTGTCTTCCTCATCCATAACGCCCGAAATACCCCCTTGGGCATAAAGGGTACTACCTTCTTGAGCGTTTTCCTTACTGAGTATGGCAATATGGAGCGTTTGAGGTAAACCTAATGCTAAGGTTAAGCCAGCAGCGCCACTGCCGATGATTAGTACATCATACATATATTTTATGCCTCAACTGGGTGGTGGGTTATATTCTATTCTTAGTGACGACAGGTTAGCATATAGCACTAATAAATAAGCACGTTGATTGTGCGGGTAGAAATATAATTAAGGAGCAGCGTCCGGATGGAGCAAAGCCAAACCGACCTAGAACTTGTCATGAGGGTTCAGGCGGGTGATAAAAAGTCATTTGATCTATTGGTTTTGAAATACCAACATCGGGTCGTTAGTCTAATCCATCGTTATGTGCGGGATGATGATCTGGCTTTCGACGTGGCACAAGAGGCCTTTATTAAAGCGTATCGAGGGTTGAAAAATTTTCGCGGTGAGAGTGCCTTTTATACTTGGTTGTATCGGATTGCTATAAATACAGCCAAAAATTATTTAGTATCAGAGGGGCGGCGCACACCGAGTGTCGATATTGATGCCGATGAAGCGGAACAATATGAGGGTGAGTCTGCTCTAAAGGAATATGGGACGCCCGAACATGAGTTATTACGCGAGGAAATTGAGCTGGCCGTTAGTACCGCTATTGATACTTTACCTGAAGATTTGAAGATGGCCATCATGCTACGAGAGATTGAGGGTATGAGCTATGATGAAATTGCCGTAGTCATGGATTGCCCTATCGGTACCGTGCGTTCGCGGATTTTCCGTGCTCGAGAAGCGATTGATAAAGTACTTAAACCACTACTAGAAGATTGACTAGTGTTAGTGGTGATAAAAACTAGGTGAAATACAAATGAATGTGACTAAACAGGAATTATTATCAGCTTTATGGGATGATGAAGCAGGTGATTTCGAGCGCCGTCGCCTGCTAGATGAATTAAAACAAGATGAGGCTTTAGTCGGCGTTTGGCAGCGTTATGCCTTAGCAGGAGAGGTATTACGTAATAATCCTACTGTCCTGAATAAAAAGCGCGATTTTTTAGCCGGCATTCATGCAGCACTAGAGGAAGATGAGGTTGCAACACCCGTCATAGTAAAAGCCCCAGTGGTTGCAGAGTTACCCCCACCTAAGGTGGCTACTCCTCTCTGGCGTGTGGTGATGCAGTATGGTGCCGCTGCGAGTATAGGGGCTGTAATAGCAGCAGGTTTTGTCTTAAACCGCGTCGAGGAGGCTCCTACTGCGAATCTAGCGACTAATCCACCCGTGATTCAACCCGTTGCTTTTAACGCTACAACGCCTACCCCGCCTGTTAAAACAGCACGCCCTATTAGCCGGCTTGACCCAAAAACACAAGCCTTATTAAGATCTTATATTGAGGATCATATTCGGTATGCTTCGACCACCAGTGTGGTGCCTACCGTGCGAGCCGTGTCGTATAACCAATGAGTAATAGTGTGAATAGAGTATCCTTGTTAGCCACGCTAGGACTATGTCTGGGTGTGAGTACTGCGCCGTTATTAGCAGCAGATTCAGCTTTAGAATTATTAGAATTAATGCAGTCCTCAGCACGGCAATTAAATTATCAAGGCAAATTAGTTTATCAACAAGATAATAACCTCTCTACCTTTAGAGTGACGCACTCCTCACAAGGGGGCGAAGAAAGCGTAGTTTACCTTGACCCTAAAACGGGGCGCGACTCTAAAGATTCCCCCGTAGAGACTAAAAGCTTTTCTTTATCTACCTATAATAAACTCCAACCTCAAACCCAAAAGGCTTATTCTTTTGATTTAGGTGCTAAAGAGTGGGTTGCTAATATTGAGTGCCAAGTCGTTGTCGCCCGCCCTAAAGATGCTATGCGTTATTTGCATCGCTATTGCATCGATCCTCAAACGGGAATGTTATTGAAATATTCGCTGATAGATCGCAGTAAAGAAGTCGTAGAGCAATTGATGTTTACTGAAATAAAGCTGGATACTGACGAAGCTGAAGCGGAGTCTAGTGCAGCGGCTACCTCAGCAGCAAAGATGACAGATTCCATGGTTTTAGCCGCCGTTCCTTCTGCTTCCGCCTCGACTGAGACTACTCCTGCCGAAACCAATATTAAGACGAATAATTGGGGATTTACTAAACTCCCCTTAGGTTTTGAGAAAATCGCAGAAATTCAACAATCTACTACACACACACAAATCATTGTTTCTGATGGCATGACTTCGGTTTCCATTTTTGTAGATGCTAAAGGGCAGGGGGAGGATCTGGTTACACCCTCGCGCTATACGTCAGGCGCTATGAATATATTGACCAGTGAAGTTGGCGACTATATGATCACCTTAATGGGGGAAGTACCAGAGTCGACCTTAGAAATTATTCTAAAAGGACTTAAATACCTACCTAAGTCGTAACAGCCGTTCTACTATCCCTATTGAGGATAATCATCTGCCTACGATTAAATAGCTGGCTAATAACAACAATACTAGGGTACGGATCATGATTGAACAAAATGCGGTGATTGTTGCTAATGAGTCGCGATATGCTTGGGTTATGCCCTATGAGCGTGCGGATTGTCAGTCTTGTGCTAGTACGAAAAGTGCCTGTTCCTCTGTGTCATTAATGGATTGGTTTCGCCCTAAACAGCAGGCGGTTAAAGTGATGAATCCGGTCTATGCTAAAGTAGGTGAGCAAGTCGTTGTAGGCTTAAATAGTGAGGCTTTCTTATTTTACTCTGTTCTCGCCTATGCTTTGCCTTTGATAAGTTTGTTAATCGCTGCTTTATTAGGATTTTATATATTTGATCTGTTTAATATGAATAGCGATATGGGAGCGTTGTTGGCGGGTACTTTGGGCTTAGGGCTGGGACTGAGATTGGCACAATATTTTGCTAATTGGTCTAAGTACTTAGAACACTTTCAACCCGTCATCTTACGTAAACAAAATGAAGTTCAAACGATACACTTTCATAGCGCTAACCTGAAATAACAGCATAAAATAATAATAAGCCTAAAGTACGCATTGAGACGAATAGGCAGTCGGGAGCAGTTTGATGTATCACTATTGGCTTGGCTTAATCTTATGGGTATGGTTAGTCACTCATTCGGTATGGGCGCATAATCTGCCGCAATTCACTCAGCTAGTAAAGCGTGCCAGCCCCGCTGTGGTTAATATTACAACGCGCAGCCAATTAGCCCTAGACCAAACAGAGCCTGATACCTCGGATCAGTTATTTGATGAGTTATACCGGCGTTTTTTTGATGAGCGCGGTCAGTCACTTCCCTTTGACACTAATCCCCGTGGTTCGGGATTTATTCTCTCATCAGATGGTTATATTGTAACCAATCATCATGTAGTCGCCAAAGCGAGTGAGATTGTAGTGAGACTCAGCGATAGGCGTGAGTTTAAAGCCCAGCTCATTGGCAGTGATTTACGTACGGATGTCGCACTCCTTAAGGTTAGTGCTAAAAACCTACCCACGGTCAAAATGGGCAATTCAGACCGTCTCGAAGTGGGAGAGTGGGTATTAGCCATCGGTTCACCGTTTGGGTTTGATCATAGTGCGACTTCTGGCATTGTGAGTGCGTTAGGGCGTAGTTTACCTAGTGATAATTATGTCCCCTTTATTCAAACCGATGTTGCCATTAATCCGGGTAATTCTGGTGGGCCTTTATTTAATTTAGCGGGGCAGGTTATTGGCATTAACTCGCAAATTTATAGTCGTTCCGGTGGGTTCATGGGGGTATCCTTTGCGATTCCCATTAAAGTAGCACTAGGTGTGATTGAGCAATTAAAAACCAAAGGTTATGTATCACGCGGGTGGCTAGGGGTCTATATTCAAGAGGTTGATCAAGAGTTAGCCGAGTCTTTTAATTTACTCAAGCCTACCGGCGCACTCGTCGCTCAAGTCACCGCAGGAGGCCCTGCCGAAGGGGTGCTTCAGATAGGGGATGTGATTTTAGAGTTTAATGGACGTGCTGTGCCTAATGCTACGGTATTGCCGTCTATGGTCGGTATGACAGCAGCAGGTACACCCGTTCATTTAACGATTATGCGCGAGGGGCAACGCCAAATGATTACGCTTACCTTAAGCGAGTTACCTGCGCCAGAGTTACCCGTAGAAGATTTAATGTCACCGACTCAGCCAGATGCTTCATCTAATGCTAGTCTTTTAGGTATGGAGTTAAGTGAGCTAGATGAGCAAATTAAACAAACACTTAAAATCACTGAGGGAGTGCTAGTAGATAGGGTGCTCAGTGAGCCTGCGCGTTCGGCTAAAGTCGAGGAGGGGGATGTTATCACCTTAATGGATGGTAAACAGATTCGTTCTCGCGCAGAATTACGGGGTCTAATACAAGCACTAAAACCACCCCGCATGGTGCCATTATTGGTTAATCGTCAAGGTGTGTCCCGTTTTATTGCCCTCAAAGTTAATTAAACCGAGTAGTCAGTGATTGATTCAAGCAAAAAACCTCGTAACCGTGTATTATCGCCTCGGCTGTCATTTATGTGATGATATGATAGCGGCTTTGCAGAATTTGCAAGGTGAACTGAATTTTGACATTAAACTGTCTGACATTGATCAAGCCGAACCTATGCTGCGCCAGCGCTATCATGTGGATATTCCCGTGGTGGAGTACGAGGGCGAAGTGTTGTGTTATCACTTTTTTGATGAGCAGGCATTGAGGCTAGCATTGCAGCATGAGTGAAGCGAATCAAAATATCCGTAACTTTTCCATTATTGCCCATATTGACCACGGTAAATCCACCTTGTCTGATCGTTTTATTCAAGTGTGTGGTGGTCTAACTGATAGGGAAATGTCTGAGCAGGTGCTCGACTCTATGGACTTAGAGCGGGAGCGCGGTATTACCATTAAGGCGCAAAGTGTTTCCTTAAACTATACCAGCAAAAAAACAGGGGAAACCTACGAGCTGAATTTCATCGATACCCCCGGTCATGTGGATTTTTCCTATGAGGTATCACGCTCTTTAGCGGCGTGTGAGGGGGCTTTACTAGTCGTAGACGCCTCTCAAGGGGTTGAAGCGCAGAGTGTAGCGAATTGCTACACCGCGATTGATCTTGATCTCGAAGTGGTTCCGGTACTCAATAAGATTGACCTGCCTGCGGCAGATCCTGATCGCGTCAAGGTAGAGATTGAGGAAATCATCGGCCTAGATGCTCAGGATGCGGTGGTTTGTAGTGCGAAGACAGGGATTGGGATTGAGGAGGTCTTAGAGCAAATTGTTGAGCGGATTCCTCCGCCTAAAGGTGATCCTTCCGCCCCGCTTAAAGCACTGATTGTGGACTCATGGTTTGATAACTATGTGGGTGTGGTATCACTCATTCGAGTTAAGGATGGCGAGATTCGCAAAAAGCAAAAAATCAAAGCCATGGCGACCGGTCGCGAATTCCAAGTAGAGCGAGTGGGGATTTTTACCCCTAAAATGACCGATAGAGATGTACTGCGTGCGGGCGAGGTAGGTTTCCTCATTGCCGGGATTAAAGAGTTAGATGGCGCTAAGGTGGGTGATACCTTTACGGATGTCCAAAAGCCTGCTGATAAACCTTTACCCGGCTTTAAAGAAATCCAGCCGCGCGTATTCGCCGGTATTTTCCCGGTTGAGTCGGATGATTATGAGGATCTACGCGAAGCGCTACAAAAGCTTAATTTGAATGATTCGGCCTTATATTATGAGCCAGAGACTTCACAAGCCTTAGGTTTTGGTTTCCGTTGTGGCTTTTTAGGCATGCTGCATATGGAAATCGTACAAGAGCGCTTAGAGCGTGAGTATGATTTAGATCTGATCACTACTGCTCCTACCGTTATCTATCAAGTTTTGACCACGGCTGATGAAGTGGTTGAGATTCACAATCCTGCTCAGTTACCTAGTGTGACGAGTATTAAAGAAATTCGTGAGCCGATTATTCGCGGCACGATTCTAGTACCACAAGAATATGTGGGTAATGTTATGAATCTGTGTGTGGAAAAGCGCGGCGTACAAAAACAAATGCAGTTTTTGGGTAATCAAGTCACACTGAATTATGATTTACCCTTAAATGAAGTGGTATTAGATTTCTTTGATCGCCTCAAATCTGTCAGCCGTGGCTATGCCTCCTTTGATTATCAATTAGACCGCTTTGAAGAAGCACCGATGGTTAAAGTTGATATTTTAATCAATGGGGATAGAGTGGATGCCTTGTCGCTAATGGTACATAAATCGTTTGCCCAACAGCGGGGGCGTGATTTAACCGAGCGCATGAAAGAGATTATTCCACGCCAAATGTTTGAGGTCGCCATTCAAGCGGCCATTGGTACGAATATTATTGCACGTACTACCGTCAAAGCTTTACGTAAAAACGTATTGGCTAAATGTTATGGTGGCGACGTGAGCCGGAAGCGTAAGTTACTCGAAAAACAAAAAGCGGGTAAGAAACGTATGAAACAAGTCGGTAGTGTTGAAATTCCGCAGGAAGCTTTTTTGGCAGTACTTAAAGTGGGCGATAAGTAGTTAATAATAGGAAATAAAACGAATATGAGAAGTTTGCTGGATTTAGAATTAATTCTAGTCACTTTGACCGTAGTATCGGGCTTGATTTGGTTAGGGTATTGGTTAAAAACACGTAATCAGCCTGCGGGTAAAGTAGATCCTGTGATAGTGGATTATGCTAAATCCTTCTTTCCGGTATTATTTGTGGTATTAGTCTTACGCTCGTTTATTATGGAACCCTTTCGGATTCCGTCCGGGTCTATGCTACCTACCTTAGAAATCGGCGACTTTATTTTAGTGAATAAGTTTGCTTATGGAGTACGCTTACCGTTACTGCATAACAAGATTATTGAGACAGGTGAACCGAAAGTAGGGGATGTAGCGGTATTTCGCTTCCCACAAGATCCTAGTATTGATTTTATCAAGCGTGTGATTGGTGTACCCGGTGATCGGATTACGATTAATGATAAGGTGCTAAGTGTGAATGGTATCCCTGTGGAGCGAGTTTCTAAGGGAGACTATATACCGATTGCTGGAGGCGATCAGGGCGATGATCAAGCCTTACGTTTAAGTGAAACGTTAAATGGTAAACTGCATGATATTTTGATTGACCCGAATGTATCTAGCCCTATCCAAGATATTATGGTGCCACCGGGGCATTATTTTATGATGGGAGATAATCGCGATCATAGTAATGATAGTCGTTATTGGGGCTTTGTACCGGAAGAAAATTTAGTAGGTAAGGCAGTATTTATCTGGTTGCATTGGAATATTGGCAGCACTTGGCCTTCCTTATCGCGCGCAGGTGGGATTGAATAAAATCCCACTTCCCACATCTAGGATAGAGAGTGTCGTGTGGAACGATTGGATAAATTAATAGACAGTGAGTTAATGGCGGGTGATAGTTTTAAACGCGCCATTACTCATCGCAGTGCGGATGGTAAAAATAACGAACGCTTGGAGTTTCTTGGTGATAGTGTGCTGGGGCTTATTATCACCACGGAGCTTTATAAACGTATCCCCCGTGCGAGTGAGGGATACTTAAGCAGGCTACGTGCCTCCTTAGTCAATGAAAATGCTTTGGCACAGCTAGCCGGTGAAATTCGCTTAGGTGATTTTTTGCGTTTAGGCCCTGGTGAATTAAAAAGCGGGGGCTTTAGGCGTAAGTCGATTTTAGCCGATGCGTTAGAAGCTTTGATTGGTTGTATTTATTTAGAGCGTAGTTTAACGGAGGCACAAAATTTTGTGCTGACTATTTATCAGCAGCGTCTAAAAGAATTACCGACTGAAGACGATTTAAAAGACCCCAAAAGTCGACTGCAAGAATACTTGCAATCTCGTAGTATGGATTTACCCCAATATAATTTATTGGATGTGACGGGTGAGGCGCATAAGCAGTCTTTTCGCGCTGAGTGTGTGATTCCCGCCCTAAAAATCCGTACCGAAGGACAAGCGAATAGTCGGCGCAAAGCCGAGCAGGATGCCGCAGGGCAAGCCTTTGAAATAGTGAGAACCTTATGAAGCAATTTGGTGTAATAGCCATCGCAGGACGCCCTAATGTTGGCAAGTCCACACTCATGAATCATTTGATTGGGGCGAAAGTATCCGCCATTGCCAATAAACCGCAAACTACCCGCCATAATATTCGTGGGATTTTGACTGAAGGTGATACTCAAATTGTGTTTGTGGATACGCCCGGTATTCATAAAACCAGTAAGAGCTTACTGAATAAAACCATTAATCTAGAAGCTGTAGCAGCACTCGAAGAGGCTGATGCGGTATTAATGTTGGTTGAGGCGATGCGTTGGACGGAGGAGGATGAGTTAGTCCTACAACGCTTAGCGCATGTGACTTGTCCGGTGTTTTTAATCGCTAATAAAGTAGATAAAGTATCCGATAAGGAAATGCTCCTAGCATGGCTGCAAACGGTCAGTGCTCAGCGCGAGTTTAAAGAGGTATTTCCGCTTTCGGCGACTAAGGAAATTAATACCGCACAATTACAGCGTACCTTATTGGAGTTGATGCCAGAAGGTGAGTGGGCGTATGAGGATGATGATATTACCGATCAGTCCACCCGCTTTATTTGTGGTGAGTTAGTGCGTGAGCAGTTGATGACCTATTTGCATCAAGAGTTGCCGTATTCTACTGCTGTAGAGGTGGAGCGTTTTGAAGACAAGGGTAAAGTGATTGAAATTGATGCCGCTATTTGGGTCAGCCGTGAGAGCCAAAAAGGGATTATTATTGGTCATAAAGGCGAATCCTTAAAGCGGATTGGTAGTTCAGCCCGTATTTCGATTGAAAGCTTTTTAGAGCGCAAAGTAATGCTGAAGCTCTGGGTGCGTGTAGAAGAGAATTGGGAAAATAGTCCTAAGCATTTACAGCAGTTGGGTATTAGTCGCTAGACAATATCGTAACCAGCGAGGGGTATTATTTTTCCGAAGACGCTGTGAATACATCCTTGTACGCTTCAAGTCGGCATCCATGCCGACAAGACTTCTCCAAAACAATACCCCTAGCTGGTTACTTAGCCCTGAGAGCGTTGTAGCCTTGGCGTAATTTCTGAAGAGGCCAGTATAGTGTCCCAAGATCATCAATCCCTAGCTTTTGTATTACGCCGTAAACCGTTTCGGGATCAGAGTTTATTATTGGATTTATTCACCGAATCGCATGGCAAAATAACTTGTATTGCTAAATATTCCAAGGCGCAAGCGGATCGGTTGCGGGCTATCTTTGAGCCTTTGCGCTTATTAGAAGTACGCTGGCGCGGGTGTGGTGAGGTATTTACTCTATTTGATGTGGATGAGGTGCAGCGCTTTCCTTTGAAAGCGGCGGCTCTGATACAAGGCACCTATGCAACCGAAATATTATTGCGTGGTTTGGAACTAGGGCAAGAGCAAGCCGAATTATTTCAGTGGTATCAGGCGTTATTAATCGCTTTAAATCAACAGCCGAATAGTTCGCTATTAAATCAATTTGAACTGGCGTTTTTAGAGCAGCATAATCAAGTCTTAAATTTAGCCACGGATGACTTAACAGGTGCGGCCTTAGACCCAGAGCAGGGCTACCGCTTTTACCCTCAGCATGGCATTGTACCGCTGTCGACGGTGCTGAAGGACAAGGGTGTGGCTATTTCTGGTCAATTGCTCTGTGCGTTACGCCAGCCGGATACTTTAACCCCTGAACAACGTCACGAGTTACGCCAAGTCCTCGATCAAATGATGTATTATCACCTCAATGGTAAAACACTTTATGCAAGGCAATTACTGCAATGATTCATCCACTTGAACTAGGGGTCAATATTGACCATATCGCCACCTTACGCCAAGCCCGTGGCACCCCGTATCCCGATCTCATGGAGGCCATGCGTTTAGTTGAAGAGGCGGGTGCTCAGGCGATCACTATTCATTTGCGCGAAGATCGTCGCCATATTCAAGACAAAGATGTCTATGATATTAAACGGCTGTGTACGAAACGCATTAATTTAGAAATTGCGGCGACCGAGGAAATGGTGCGAATTGCGTGTGATGTCGTCCCGCAGGATATTTGCCTAGTCCCCGAAAAGCGCGAAGAGGTGACGACTGAGGGTGGGCTAGATGTGATTCATCATTTTGCCCGTATTCAAGATTGCACTCAGCGTTTACTCGCTGGGGGTATGCGGGTATCACTGTTTATTGAGCCGGATTTAGAACATATTCGTCGTGTGCCAGATATTGGTGCGCCAGTGATTGAGCTACATACCGGAACCTATGCGAATGCTAAAGGTGATGCGCAATTACGGGAGTTAGAACGTATTCAAAAAGCGGCGGAGCTAGCAGATAGTTTAGGGATTCGAGTGAATGCAGGGCATGGCTTGGATTATCAAAATACGGTAGCGATTGCCCAAATTCCAGAGATGCGTGAACTCAATATTGGACACGCGATGGTCGCCCGCGCGATTTTCGTGGGGATTCGCCAAGCGACGGTTGAGATGTTGGCTTTGATGCAGTCAGCACGAGCTAGGCAATGAATTAGGAGAGTGATATATGAATCAAGTAGTCAATGAAACTGATATTCAAGAGCCAGTTCGTGTGGTAGAGATTGGTGTGAAAGGGCTGTTTGGTTTATATGATCATACTGTCAAGCTCAAGGATGAGCGTGTAACGATTATTCATGGACCGAATGGGGTCGGAAAAACGGTTTTTTTACAAGCGATCAACGTATTTCTAAGTAGAAATAGTGCTAATCCTGGGTTATTTAAAGAGGTATTTGTCATTTTTAATGATGGTCAGCAAGCTGCTTTCAGAGGGAAAATGTTAGAAAGTAAGGATATTCCTAATCTACCTTATCCCACCTATTTTATTGATGTAAAGCGTTTGTGTGATACAAGTGATAAAGTTCATCGAATAAAACAACTAGTTAATCATTTGTCAGAAAAAATTGATAAAGCTAAAGTCAGCTATAGTGAGTATTCTCAGTCGCTAGATCAGAGTTTTCCAATTCGTCTAATTAAAACCACAGTATTAGAGGAAAACTTTCAAAAAAATACGCTAATGAAAATGTTCTCACAAATTGATTGGCAACGTAAACGCTATCAATCAATTGGGTTATTAGAGGCAAGTGATCAATTTAGTGATAATGAGTTTGAGCTGGCTAATCTTAAGCCTGAGCAATATACAACCATGACATTATATGCTAAAGATACTAAAGCGAAATTAGATATATTAGAGCCACTAGCCACTAAGATTGAAAAATTGATAGCAATATTAAATCATAAATTAAAAAATAAAAAAGTTTTCTTAGAACATAAAAATGGACTAGTCATACGAAACTCTAATGATGTAGAATTAACATGGGACTCTTTATCATCAGGAGAGCAGCATTTATTTGTTTTAATATATGAGTTGCTACTAAAGGTGGAGCCTAATACTTTAGTCTTAATTGATGAGCCAGAGCTTTCTTTGCATATTAGTTGGCAGCGCGAGCTAGTAGATGATTTTTTAGGTATTATAAAGTTAAATTCATTTGATATTGTTTTAGCCACTCATTCACCTAGTATTATTAATGATCACTCTAACCTGATGGTAGCTTTTAAATCCAATATACAGCAGGAAGTTGCCTAGCTATGTCAGATCTTAGTAAAGCGCAACACTTAGTTTATAATGTTCGTGAGATAGTTAACGAAGCTATTCTGTTAGGAAACGTTTTTGACGGTGGCTTTCTTTTAGTAGAGGGTGACAGTGATGTCAGACTTTGGACTAAAGTAGTTAAAAAAGAATACATACTTAAGGCTGATGGGAAAAATAATATAATTGAAGCTTCCAATATTTTAGATAGCCAAAAAGATCAAAGGGTACTCGGAGTAGTGGATGCTGACTTTGATCGCATTAATAGAGTAACTTATTCAGATCGTATTGTTCTCACCGATATGCATGATCTTGAAATTTTATTACTACATAGTAGTGCTTTGGCACAAGTACAGTTAGAGTATTTTGATGAAGAAAACTGTCAAGAAAAGTTTGAGAGAAAGTTTGGAAAATCGCCATTAAGTTTTATATTAGAATATTCTAGAATATTTGGGGTGCTTCGTTATTTGCATTATCATATATATAGTGATCATAGCCCTATGTATGATAAGGATAGAGAAGTATTTAGTTTTAATGCTTTAATGCCTAATAAATATGTGGGAGGCAAGAACCTTGCTTTTGATTGCAAAAGATTAAAAAAAGACTTTTGTGATAAGACGAGTATTGATCGTAGTTATATCGATCAGAAATATGATGAGCTTTTATTTTATCCTGACCAAGAGATTTGTCAGGGGCACGATACGCTGAATTTAATTTGCCTTGCGTTTCGAGAGATTTGTAAGCCCAAGAAAGGTGTTAGTTCTGAGGAGCTTGCTAAGTTATTAAGATTAGCCTTTAGTAAAAATGATCTCTGCCAAACTACAATGTTTCAAGCGTTAAAGCAAAAAGCTGAAGCGTGGAATCTAAATATGTTTCCGAGTTGTACATGATTATAGGTATCGGCACCGACATTGTTGAGATTGCCCGTATTGAACGGATTTTGGTGGGGTCATCCCAGCGTTTTGTGGAGCGCTTATTGCACCTGAATGAATTAGAGCGCTTTAAAACCTTAGTGAATCCGGCTCCTTGGTTGGCTAAACGTTTTGCCACGAAAGAGGCGGTCGCAAAAGCCTTGGGCACCGGAATAGGGGAACAGGCACGCCTACAAGAGATTGAAACGTGCTATACCTCAGCAGGCAAGCCCTATCTCACTTTACATGGGGTAACACTGCAAACGGCGCAAGCCTTAGGCATACAACACTATCAGTTAGCGGTCAGTGATGAGCGTCATTATGCGGTGGCTTTCGTGGTATTAAGTGCAGGCTAGAGAGCTTTATTTGTAGGCTGGGTTAAATATTCAAGCTCTGTCAGATAGTGCAGTGCGTGAATGCGTCCATGGCCGCACATAGCCGGTTCTGGTTTAAAATCAGCGCATACTTTAGGGCGTTCAGCGTGTCCGAAGAGAGCACAACGTTGATCGGCTAATAAGTGTACACAACTAACCCCAGCAGGTTTACCGTTTGGCATGAGAGGGATGGGACTAGAGATTGATTGAGCAATACAACAAGCTCCGCAATGCGGTTGGCAGTCCATGAGCAATCCAGCAGTTTAACATTCTCTTGTTATACCCACTTAAGCCGGAAAGAGCTATAAAATAGGGCAAAGATTAGGAGAAAAACCAATAGATTAAGCAGATAGCTGCTTGATGGGGATAGAATAGTTAATATGTTAGGTAAAGAACTGAATGAAGTCGAATAGGTTATGAAGCCAATGCAATCTTCAATAGCAATGCCGCCTTTAAATGAACGCGCACAACGTATTTTAAAGGTATTGATCGAGGAGTATATTCAAGACGGTCAGCCAGTAGGTTCACGTACTTTAGCTAAACGTAGTGGCTTAGATTTAAGCTCTGCGACGATTCGTAATGTCATGGCAGATTTAGAGGAAATGGGGTATATCCATTCACCTCATACCTCCGCCGGGCGTGTTCCTACCTCTCATGGCTATCGTTTTTTTGTCGATACCCTAGTCCAAGTCAAACCCTTAGAGGCGTTTTATATTCAACAATTACAAGGACGCCTTAGTACCCAGCTAGATGCTCATTCGTTGGTACAATCGGCCTCTAGTATGTTGTCCATGATTACCTCATTAACCGGCGTGGTAACGCTACCTAGGCGTCAGCCTGCGCTGATTAAGCAAATTGAGTTTGTACGCCTCTCCACTCATCAAGTATTAGTCGTCCTCGTTTTAGAACGTAATGAGGTACAAAACCGTATTATCCAAGTGGATCAGCCTTTTACGACAACAGAATTACATCAAGCGGCTAGCTTTTTAAATGAGTATTTAACAGGTAAAACACTGCATCAAGCCCGTGAAGTATTATTACAGGCCATGAATCAAGATCGTGAGGCCATGAATGCCTTAATGCTCTCCGCCATTGAATTAGGTGAAAAAGCGTTTGACCAAGCCGAAACAGAGTCCAGAGAGGACTGTGTGATCGCCGGTGAAACTAATTTAATGTCTTATGATGATTTGTCGGATGTGAGTAAGCTGCGGGATTTATTTGGAGCCTTTACTAAAAAGCGCGAGCTATTGTCGTTATTAGATAAAAGTATTCAAGCTGATGGCGTGCAAATTTTTATTGGGCGCGAAGCAGGGCTTGAGGTGTTTGATGATTGCAGTTTAGTAACGGCTCCCTACTCATTAGAAGATGAGCATATTGGGGTATTAGGGGTGATAGGCCCGAAACGTATGCCTTATGAGCGAGTCATTCCTATTGTAGATTTAACCGCTAAATTATTAAGCATGGCTATGCAACGGGATTAGGGAAAGAACAAGAAATAATTGTGGGATGATATTTTAACGTATCATCCCACAGGCCTATGGTTTAATAGTTGCAGCGAGATTTTTGATAGCAACCACCTTGATAGCGATATCCACCACGATGACCATAACCCCCTTTATTCACGACTACAACCGGGCGACGGTAGTGGTGATAATTAGGGCGTGATTGAATAACCACAACGGGACGTGGACGGTAAACAGGGCGCTGGTGTACGACTACAACGGGACGTGGACGGTAAACCGGACGTGGTTGGATGTAGACCGGGCGGGGTTGAACATACACAGGACGTGGTTGAACATACACAGGACGCGGACGATGGTAGACCGGACGTGGGCGATGTTGTACAACGACGACGGGACGTGGACGATGGTAGACCGGGCGTGGGCGATGATAAGGACGGTAATGGCCTCCATGACCTCCACCACCACTACCAATAGTGATACTCCAAGAAACATTGTCGCTTCCAGCCCATGCACTAGGGAAGCTGGTTAATGCAAAAGTAGTTAGACCGGCTACTAATAAAGTTTTGATATTCACGTAGTATTCTCCTAAGTCGGACTTCGCGTAGGTTTTAAAATATTTAAATTACAGTTCAACCGGATTAGGGACTCAAGTCGGAATCGTTAAAAACGGACAGTTTGTATCACTGCCGCTGCTGTTGTGTTTTGTTGTTCCATAAAGTGTAGCAAGTGTGGAGGCTATATTGTGCAAATAGTAAGGAAGGCCGCTAAGCGGTAGGTTAATTAAGATGTTATAATTAATTTTCTACTAAATTACTAAATTTTTTAAGTGAATAATAGACCGTATGCGCTTCATGTCTGGTTCAGAATTCAGCACTAAGCTTAGATTTAAAATTCTAAACGCTTGCCTACCTACCCTGTATCTATTAGGATAGCCGACACAGCACCCATAAAATTAAAATTGCCTCATAGGGCAAGCGCAAGATACTGGCCTTGAGGTCAGATTTTGTGATAAGTCAAATTAATAGTTATCATAATACACACACCACATTAGCTAGTTGATTGATTCAACCGTATCTTTTTCATAATACATGAGAAATGTAGGGTAAAGTATGGTCAATTTTTAGACGCACATCACTTAAGTAGGTGTAAAACGCCTATTTAAGTGATGTGCATGTGACGTTAACTGTTTGAGGTTTTTAATGGAGGAGTCCTATCGATGAATTCTGATAATGCATCGGCATACTGGGCTGCAAACGTGCGTTTGCTGACGATATGTTTAGTTATCTGGTTTGTTGTTTCGTTTGGGTTTGGCATTTTACTAGTTGAGCCAATGAACAGCATCAAATTAGGCGGTTATAAACTAGGCTTTTGGTTCGCCCAACAAGGTTCTATTTACGTCTTCGTCATTCTCGTTTTCTTCTATGCTTGGCGCATGGGACAAATTGACCGTAAATTTGACGTGCATGAAGAGTAATAGGGGTAGTGAATGACTAATCTGCAAATTTGGACTTATGCTCTTGTTGGCTTAAGTTTTGCTTTATATTTTTATATCGCTTACCGAGCTCAAGCAGGCTCTACTAGCGACTTCTACGTAGCAGGTGGTGGTGTACACCCTATCGCTAACGGCATGGCAACGGCTGCGGACTGGATGTCGGCTGCTTCCTTTATCTCTATGGCAGGTATTATTGCTTTCAAAGGTTATGACGCTTCTGTTTACCTCATGGGTTGGACAGGCGGCTATGTTTTGATGGCCATGTTACTCGCACCTTATTTACGTAAATTCGGTAAATTCACGGTTCCTGAGTTCGTAGGGGATCGTTATCACTCTAAAATTGCCCGTATTGTGGCGGTTATCTGCTTAATCATCATTTCTCTGACTTATGTAATCGGTCAAATGAAAGGGGTCGGTGTTACCTTCTCACGTTTCTTAGGCGTATCGATGGAAGTAGGTTTAGTAGTAGGTATGATCATTGTATTCTTCTACTCTGCCTTTGGTGGTATGAAGGGTATTACCTATACTCAAATCGCTCAATACGTGGTATTGATCTTAGCTTATACTATCCCAGTAGCCTTTATCTCCTTCAACCTCACTGGTAATCCTATTCCACAAATAGGCTTAGGTGCTCAGTTAACCGATGGTAGCAATATGTATCTGTTGGATAAGCTAGATCAAGTGGTAACAGATCTAGGCTTTAAGTCTTATACAGATCAACATGATACGACGATTAATATCTTCTTATTAACCATGACATTAATGATTGGTACTGCCGGTCTACCCCACGTTATTATCCGTTTCTTCACTGTACCGAAAGTTGCGGATGCACGTTCTTCTGCTGGTTGGGCATTAATCTTCATCGCTTTACTTTACACAACTGCTCCTGCAGTAGGTGCAATGGCGCGTTTGAATTTAATGCAGACTGTGCAAACAGGGCCTGTTGGTTCACCCGATGGCAATCTGAGTATTGAGGGGCGTCCGCAGTGGATGAAAAACTGGGAACCTACCGATTTAATTAAATTTGAAGATAAAAACGGCGACGGTAGAATCCAATACTATAATGATGGTGGTTTAGGTAAAGCGCAAAGTGATTTTGCAGCAGCTAATAAAGCCTTAGCCGATGCTAAAGATAAAACTGCAGCACAAGCCAATGTAGACAAAGCACAAGCGGCTTTAGATAAAGCTACCGCTGCGCATGCGGCTACTAAGTTCGGTGGCTTTGGTTGGAAGGGTAATGAGATGACCAAAGTCGATAATGACATTATGGTTTTGGCTAACCCTGAAATTGCTAAATTACCTAACTGGGTTATTGCTTTAGTGGCTGCAGGTGGTATCGCTGCGGCGTTATCAACAGCGGCGGGCTTATTATTAGCGATTGCTTCTGCAGTATCTCATGACCTAATGAAAGGTATCTTCACACCTAATATCTCTGATAAAACCGAGCTAATGGCGTCTCGTATTGCAATCACCATTGCTATCTTACTAGCAGGTTATATGGGGCTTCATCCACCAGGATTTGCTGCGGAGGTTGTCGCTTTGGCGTTTGGCCTAGCCGCATCCTCTATCTTCCCGGTATTGATGATGGGTATTTTCTCTAAACGCATCAATGGTATCGGTGCTATTCTGGGTATGCTAACGGGTATCGGTGTAACATTAGTGTATATCTTCTGGTTCAAAGGCTGGTTCTTTGTTCAAGGCACTGAGATGGCAGCGAATATTCCGGCTAACTGGCTCTTTGGTATCTCTCCTGAGGCCTTTGGTACAGTCGGTGCGATTGCTAACTTCGCGGTAGCTATTTTAGTATCTCGTGTTACGGCTCCACCACCAGCTCATATTCAAGAGTTGGTAGAAAGTGTACGTATCCCACGGGGTGCAAGCTCAGCTATTGCACACTAATTAATACCATAATTAGTCTTGTGAAAAGGCTCCTTAAGGAGCCTTTTCTTTATTTAAAGATAGGGTGACAATCTATGTTAAGGTGGTTTTTTGGTCTGAGCTTACATATGCGCATCGCTATTATGGTTGCACCTGTGTTAGCGATTGCGGGATTTGGTTTAGCTGATTTATGGGCTACTAAGGATAAACCAGCACCTAAAGTGGAAGTAAAAATGCTTCCCATGCAACCTATGGGGACTTGTATTTTGGAGTCAAGTTGCCAAGTAGGGCATGAGGCTCTAACCGTGAGTCTAAAATACGCACCAGCTACTCAGCCGAATTTAATACGCATTGAATTAACTCCAAATGACCGAATTCGAGGCATGGAGATGTCCTTAGTGGGTGGGGAGAAAGAGCAGCATATTATTATTGAGCCATTAAGAGGTGAGACGGTTTGGTATGGTGAATTTCCCCGTACTTTATTAAACCCAAAACCGCATACGATACGTTTAGCTGTCGCTCAATTTGGTAAGGTTTCGTATGTAGAGTTTCCCGCGCAGTTTTAATGGGATCAATGTAATTGGTTTAATTCTCGATGATGCACTAGGACGTGATTACCCCAACGTTGGTGATAATACTCATATAAGCGCTGCACGATATAAACCGAGCGATGTCGTCCGCCTGTACAACCAATCGATACGGTCAAATAAGCGCGCTGACATACTTGTTCCGCATCCTCAAGCCAATAATCTAGAAAACTTTGGATATGTTGATACATATCCTCAACCCGCTCATGTTGTTTAAGCCACTCAATAATGGGTGTCTCTAGACCAGAGTGATGGCGAATATCAGGTTCCCAATAGGGATTAGGTAGGCAACGTACATCAAAGACCATATCCGAATCACTGGGCATTTCATACTTAAAGCCAAATGATTGAAACAAAATGGATAGGCCGGGTTGTACGGGAATATCTAGCCGTAAACGTAATAGGTTACCTAGATCATAAACACTGGTTTTTGAGGTATCAATTTTAAGATCAGCGCCTTCGGCTAAATCGGCTAATAGTTCTGCTTCGCGGGCAATGGCACTCTTTAAATCACGTGCCTCATAATTCAGTGGGTGGCGACGTCTTGTTTCATTATAGCGCTTAAATAGCACTTCAGGGGTGGCATAAAGGTAGACTAAGCGTGTGAGGGGGTAAGAACTACGAATACGTTTAATAATCTGAGGGGTCTCTTGGAGATTTTCTTTACCGCCTCGAATATCAATGCCGACCGCTAGTAAATTTTGCCGCGCAATTTGTGGAGTTAGTAGTAGCTCCTCTAATAACTGCGCGGGCAAATTATCAATACAGTAATAACCCATGTCCTCTAGGGTATGCAGAGCGTAACTCTTACCTGCACCTGACATACCACTTAAGATGACAAGTTGTAAATGAGTAGAAGACATTAAGCAGCCAAAGGACGATTTAAGAGTGATTCTAAGTAAACCATGGCCTCTTCAGGTGTCGTACAACGGCTAATCTGTTCACTCAGATCATTGTGCATAAAAGTCAAAGCCACCTCTGTCATCATGGCACAGTAAGAGGTATTTTTAGCCTCCTGCAGTGGCACAATGAGTGCTAAAAAGAGATAGACCGGCTTTTTATCAGGTGCACCCATTTTTAAGCCTTCGCTGCTACACAGTAAAGCAGCACACGGCTCTGCGGATGCTAGTGCAACATGGGGAACGGCGACACCATTCCCCAAGGCAGTACACCCTAATTTCTCTCGGTTAATGAAAGCCTCAAAGATCATTTCAGTCGTTAAATAAGGCTGATCTTTAGCAAGCAATTCAGCTAGGATCTCAAAGGCTCGTTTAGTACTACTCACTTCTTGATGAAGTGCCATTCTATCCGGTGAAAGTAGGGTGACAAGGTCCATATCTTTACTAATTCCTCAAACTTGTGACTCATCCGCTAAAGCAAGATTGCGATGGCTACCTTCTTTAGTATGGTGGTCTTTGAGTTTTTCTTTGTGTTTTATGATTTGACGGTCGAGTTTATCCGCCAAAGCATCTAGGGCTGCATACATATTATCAGAGCTAGCATCGGCATAGATACGGCTACCACTGACCGTCAGGGTCGCTTCGGCTTTATGCACCAGTTTCTGAACTTCAATTGTAAAATGGATGGTTAGGAGCTGATCAAAGTGGCGTTTAAGTCGAGTAGCCTTTTCATGAATATAACGACTTAAGGCGGGAGTAACTTCAATATGATGACCAGTAATTTCTAATTGCATATACGCGCTCCTATTTCAGGTCAGACAAAAATAACCGTTTCTATGATCAACTATGATCAAAACGGTTTAAGTAGCGAGCAATGTTTTACGTTCATGAGAGGACGGTATTAACATTGCTTCGCGATATTTGGCTACTGTTCGGCGTGCGACACTAATGCCCTGCTCTTGTAGTAATTGGGTTAAATCACTATCACTTAAAGGAGTCTGTGGGCTTTCTTGTTCGATCAGTTGTTTAATCATGGCACGAATGGCAGTGGAAGAGCAGCTAGCCCCGGTATTGGTATCTAATTGGCTGGAGAAAAAGTACTTAAATTCATAAATACCTCGTGGAGTATGGAGATACTTATTGGTGGTCACGCGAGAGATGGTCGATTCATGCATCTGCAACTCCTCTGCTACGTCTCTGAGTACTAAAGGTTTCATCGCCTGTTCACCATATTGCATGAAACCGTGCTGACGTTCAACTATTGCCTGTGCAACATTTAAAACGGTGCTATTACGATTATCAAGGCTGCGAATCAGCCAACGCGCTTGTTGGAGATGACCTTTTAAGTAATTATTAGTCATGGCATCTTTAGATTGTCCAATCAAATCAGCATAATGCTGATTAATATTCAGATGCGGAGTGAGGGATGGATTTAATGAAACGACCCACTTACCCTGTACTTTGCGTACATAAGCATCAGGGACAATATAATCCGTTTTAATATTAGAAAATACACTACCCGGTCTAGGCTGAAGCGTGCGTAGTAACTTCACAGCATCCTCCAATTGCGACTGGCTTATTTTTAAGCGCTTCATAATTTCTTTATAGTGGCGTTGCTCTAATAAGTCCAGATGTTTTTCAACTAAAGCGGAGGCGATTTGATGTGGTTCGTCACTAGGTAAGTGCCTGAGCTGAATAAGCAAACACTCTCCTAAATTACGTGCGCCGACACCTAAAGGATCTAGTTGCTGAATATAGGTGAGTACACAATGGATATCTTCTAAATCAACTAAGACTTCATCTGCTAGGCGGGTATAAATATCATCCAATGATTCGGTTAAATAGCCTGCACCATCGAGGCAGCTAATAATGACTTCAGCGATATATTTATCAATAGCCGAGAGTTGGCTCATATTGACTTGCCATAGGAGATGGCTTTGTAAATCATCAGAGTTATCAGCTTGATTTTCGATGAAAGTATTTATATCACTATCATCAGTACTACTGGGCGAGTCATAAACCTCATTCCAGTTAGTATCTAATGATTCAATATCTTCAGGTATTTCTTGGCTAAGGCTCGAATTCTCACCTAGCTCAGCAGGAGAAAAGTCTTCGTCATAGGATTCGTCACTCGTCTCTTGGCTTGTTTTGGTTTCTTCAAAGGTTTCTAAGGATTCAGAACCAGAAGTGTAATCTTCCTCTTCCATTTGCAAGAGGGGATTTTCTTCCAAGGCTTGTTGGATTTCGGCCTCTAGCTCAATAGACGATAGTTGTAACAAACGAATCGCTTGTTGAAGCTGAGGGGTCATGGACAATGATTGTCCAAGTCGTATGTCAAGTCCCTGTTTAAGCATTATTGTTTGGCATCCTGACCTTGTAAACAACAAGAGTGAGATTTGATGGTAAATAGATTTTTCATAAAGCGCAAAAGTATCTGAATATCGGTAAGGATCAAATGAAATTGAGCAAATTCATAGCCGAAAATCAGCTCCTAAGTAGACCTTGCGTACTTGCTCATTATTTAAAATTTGCTCTGAGTTACCTTCGGTCAAAATTTTTCCTTCACTTAAAATATAGGCGCGATGGCAAATTCCAAGGGTTTCACGCACATTATGATCGGTGATTAAGACACCAATACCGCGTTGGGTGAGCTGCTGAATCACTTTTTGGATCTCTAAGACCGACACCGGATCGACACCTGCAAAGGGTTCATCTAATAAAATAAAGCGCGGTTCTGTCGCTAAAGCACGCGCTATTTCCAAGCGTCTACGTTCTCCACCGGATAAACTCATGCCTAAGCTATTACGCAGATGAGTGATCTGAAATTCTTCTAGTAATGCCTCTAAGTGTTCTTGGCGCTGCTGGCGTTTGAGACCTTTACGTAATTGTAAAACCGCTAAAATATTGTCAGCGACCGTCAATTGACGAAACACACTCGCCTCTTGAGCCAAGTAGCCTAAACCATGTCGCGCCCGCTCGTGCATAGGTGCCTTGGTGATCTCACGCTCATTGACAAAAATACGTCCCTCATCAGCACCTACTAGACCCACTATCATATAAAAGCAAGTGGTTTTACCCGCACCATTAGGGCCTAACAATCCGACCACTTCGGCACTATTAATCGTTAAGCTAACATCTTTAAGGATTTGACGCTGCTTATAACGCTTTTTCAGGTGCTCTGCGCGTAAGATATTCATGAGCACCTATTGCGCTTTATTAGTGGGGTAGAAGGTGGCACTGACACGTCCTTGCCGGCGCTGTTCAGGCGGAAGATTCGCAGCCCCTGCCGTCGCATTACCTGCTTTTAATTGCCCCGTATTGGTTTGGTATTCAATACGATTGCTGGCAAATTTATCACGGTCTTGCATGAGTAAAGCATCTCCTGTTAGTACCAGCCGCTTTTGGTTTACTTGATAAATCATCTGCTTGGCTTGACCAGAGGCATTTTTACCATCGTCCATGACTTGCTTAAAGGTAATTGGATTACCCGCAGCGGTAATGGTCTGAATTTCATTTTTGGGGGCAAGAATATCCACCCGACCGGCCTTAATTTCTAGCGTGCCTTGTTTGATGACTACATTACCAATATAAGCTGCTTTACCTGCATTGCGATCAAATTCTGCCGCATCGGCATTAATGGTCACAGGTTGCTCCACATCACTCGATAAGGCCGAGCTTAACTGGGGGGCGAGTCCTAAGAAGGCTAGCAGGGTGTATTTAAAAATGGGTTTGATAGACAGATTGTACATTGGCAGGTAGTCTCAAGTAAGCCTCGTTTAGTTTTGCTTCCAAGCCAGTGGCTTGTATCACCGCTTCAGGTGATTGAATCATGACGTGGCGAGTAGTAGTGATCAGTTTATTATTTAAATCAGCCTCAAGCTGCTCCGTGGTTAAGGTTATAACATCAGCACTTTGGGGCAGATATTCAACTTTAACGGCGTGATTCAGCGCGAGCTGTCTGTTTTTATGGTCAAGCATGGCTTCTTGGGCTTGTAGGATACTCTCTAGGTTTCCTGGTGCAGTAAAGCTTTGTAAATAGGGGGCGATAATAGAACTCATTTGTTGGGCTTGCCAATGCTTTAAATGTTGTCCCTGAATTTCATAGCTACGTTGCCCCGCTGTATTATAGCTTTGTAGGGTAAAGCTATTAAAGTAATAATCAATCACGTCAGGCTTAGTCGCAGTGCTAGGAGGGGTAGCGGTAGGGGCAATATATTGGCGCACATCCAACAGCATTAACACCGCAACCAAAATCAATACCACAAAAAAGACTCGTTTCATTAGGCTTACTGGCTGGCTAATAAGTTAAATAACGCGCCACAATAGCATCAAGATGACCTTGGGCGCTCAAAATCAATTCACAAGCATCACGAACGGCTCCCTTACCCCCCTGATGCTCCGTGACCCAATGTGAGTGTTGTTTGACCATGGGGTGAGCATCTTGCACCGCAATGGCTAGACCTACCTGTGCCATAACTGGTAAATCCACTATATCATCACCGACATAGGCAATTTGCTCCGGTTGCAGTCCAGTTTGCTGGAGTAATTGTTTAAAAGCCGGGCGCTTATCGCGATACCCTTGATACACTAAGCTTAGATCCATTTGTAAATTACGGGCGCGATGTAAAACTAATTCTGATTGGCGTCCAGTCAAAATGGCAGTTTTAATCCCGTGATCCATTAAGAGGCGCATACCCAAACCATCTCGTGCGTAAAACGCCTTAGTCTCCTCACCGGCATCATTAAAATACAAACGCCCATCCGTCAGCACACCATCTACATCAAAGATCACCAGTTGAATTAAGCGTGCGCGGTTTAATACAGTGTCTAATACCGTCTCAGGATAAGTCATTATGCAATGCCTGCTTTTAATAAATCATGCATATGGATAATACCGATTACCCGCTGATTGTCTACTACGGGTAGGGCGGTAATCGAGTACTGCTGCATCGTGTTTAAGGCCTCAACCGCTAACTCATCCGCCCCAATGGTTTGACACGGTGTCGTCATTAAGGTGTGAATCGGTTTACTAAACCAATCGATCCCCTTAGCAAACGTGCGCCGTAAATCACCATCGGTGAATACCCCTAAGAGGGTATCATCAGGGGTCACAATCGTGGTTAAGCCCAACCCCTGCTTAGTGATAGCTAAAATAGCGCTACTGAGATCTGCATGAGGCGGGACTTTAGGAATCGCCTTACCTTGTTGCATTAAGTCTCGTACATGAATCAGTAAACGCTTACCCAAGCGCCCCGCGGGATGCGACCGCGCAAAATCATTTGCGGTAAAGCCACGTACCTGTAGCAAGGCGACCGCTAGGGCATCCCCTAATACGAGGGTAGCCGTAGTGCTAGAGGTAGGAGCTAATCCTAATGGACAGGCTTCTTTATGAATCCCAATATTCAAATGACAGGTTGCTGCTTGTGCAAGAGCAGATTCTGGATTGCTGGTGATTGCAATAATTGGCACCTGCAAGCGCCGAATCATGGGTACAATAGTGAGAATCTCATCCGATGTACCGGAGTTAGATAGGGCAATCACAATATCACCGGGGAGTATCATACCCAAGTCACCATGACTAGCTTCACCTGGATGGACAAAAAAAGCTGGAGTTCCGGTACTGGCTAAGGTGGCTGCAATTTTATTACCAATATGCCCCGATTTTCCCATACCTGTGACAATGACTCGCCCTCTGCACTCCAAAATCAGCGTGCAGGCTTGATTAAATTGCTCATCTAAGTGTTCAGGTAGTTGTTGCAGTGCTGTAATTTCTGTTTCAATCACTGCACGTGCTAGGATACGAAAGTCAGTCATTTCATTTAAGCCCTAATCCAGCATCAGCTAGAGTGACAGTATAAAAGCACTAGCCTGCTGCGAGATGAAGTATAAGATTGATAGTAGCTCTGTTAATATAATCAAATCATTCCCCTTGAACCTAGCACCATCTAAACCAAATAGTATGCTCCCATCAGAATCCACCCCTACTGCACAGACTGAGCAGTCGACTGAACTTGCCTTGGATGTGACGCCAGCAGGTTTTGATGCTCAGGCATTTCTAAAAACGGTCCCGCATAAACCCGGTGTTTATCGCATGCTCAGTGCTAAGGGGGAGATATTATACATTGGAAAAGCGAAAGATTTACGTAATCGTGTGACCAGTTATTTTCGAGCGAATCTCAGCAGTGCGCGGATTCGTGCCATGGTGAAGCAAATCCAAGCGATTCAAATTACGCTCACTAATACTGAGGCCGAAGCCTTACTGCTTGAAAGTAATCTGATTAAAGAGCATAAGCCGCACTATAATATCCTGCTCAAAGATGGCAAGGGTTATCCCTATATCCATATCAGTACGCAGCAGCTTTATCCTAAAATTGAATTTTATCGGGGGGCGCGTAAAGAAGCGGGGCAATATTTTGGCCCTTATCCGAGTGTAGGGGCCGTACGCCATACCCTGAATTTAATGAAAAAACTATTTAAAGTACGCCAATGCGAGGATAGTTATTTTAAGAATCGCTCGCGCCCGTGTTTGGAGTATCAAATTAAACGCTGTACCGCGCCCTGTGTGGGCTTGGTGTTGGACAGTGATTATAAGCTCCAAGTGCAACAAGCCACTCAGTTTCTGCAAGGTCGTACCCAAGAGGTGATTGACGACTTAGTACTACGTATGGAGAACGCCGCGTTACAATTGCAATTTGAGCAGGCCGCTGAGTATCGGGATTTGATTGAAAACCTGCGCCATATTTCCCAACAACAATATATTAGTAGCGGGAATAGTAATGTAGATGTGATTGCATTAGAGCAGCAAGCAGGGGTGGTATGTGTACAAGTGTTTATGATTCGTAATGGTAATAATCTAGGTAATCATAATTTTTTCCCCGCCTTACCCGATCCTGAGGCCAGTATTGCCTATATTATGAGTTCGTTTTTAGCCCAGTATTATTTGAATCATGATGTGCCACCAGAAATAGTGGTCAATGCCTTACCTGAAGATCAAGAGGTGCTAGAGGATATGCTAGCGTTAAAGCAACAACGCCGTATTCTCATTAGCAAACCCCAGCGCGGTGAACGTATTAAATGGCTGGAACTCGCCCAAAAAAATGCCCAACATGCGCTACAAACTAAGCTCAGTTCACAAGCGGGTACACAGCAACGTTTAGTCGAACTGCAACAGGCTTTACAGCTAAGTAGCTTACCGCTACGCATTGAGTGTTTTGATATTAGCCATACCCAAGGGGAAGCGACAGTGGCTTCTTGTGTGGTCTTCGATCAGGACGGAGCCTGTAAAGCGGAGTATCGGCGCTATAATATTGAAGGTATTCAGGCCGGTGACGACTATGCGGCAATGTATCAGGCGCTTACGCGGCGCTTTCGTCCGAGTACGCGCGACGATGGCAAACTACCTAGTTTATTATTAATTGATGGCGGTAAGGGGCAAGTGACACAAGCTCTGACCGTCCTCAAGGAATTAGACGTGCAAGGTGTAGAGGTCGTTGGTGTTGCTAAAGGAGAAGGGCGTAAGCCGGGATTAGAAACGCTGATTATTGAAAATGGACAAGGGCGCTTAAATTTGCCCGAACATTCTGGAGCTTTGCATCTAGTGCAGCAAGTTCGGGATGAGGCGCACCGTTTTGCCATTACCGGCCACCGTGCTAAACGTCAAAAAGCCCGCACACAGTCGGTATTAGAGACTATTTCAGGGTTGGGGCCAAAACGTCGTCAACAATTACTTAAGCATTTCGGTGGTATACGAGCGGTGGAGCGTGCCAGTGTAGAAGAACTGGCAAAAGTCCCCAGCATTAGCCGTGAGTTAGCCCAGAAAATTTACGATATATTTAACGGAGAATAACGATATGGTGCTCAATTTGCCGGTCATGTTGACGTGGCTACGCATTGCGTTAATACCGGTCTTGATTGGCTTTTTTTATTTACCTGCCTCATGGGCACCCTTCGCTGCTGCTCTGACTTTTGGCATTGCGGGTATTACCGATTGGGCGGATGGCTATTATGCGCGAAAATACCAATTAGAATCAGGATTTGGTGCTTTTTTAGATCCGGTCGCGGATAAATTAATTGTAGCCGTCGCTTTAGTTTTAATTGTAGAGCGTGAGGGGCATTTTGCTTTTACCTTAGCCGCCATCGTGATTATTGCGCGTGAAATTATTATTTCTGCCTTGCGTGAATGGATGGCAAAACTCGGTAGTCATCAAACGGTTGCAGTCGCTTATATTGGTAAATTAAAAACAGCAGCACAAATTATTGCTTTAATCTGTTTGCTTTATAATAAAGATTTATGGTTTTTACCGATTCGTGAAATAGGGATCATCGCGTTATTAGTGGCAACGATTCTAACCTTAGTGTCCATGTGGCAGTATTTAGTGGCGGCCTATCCTACTATGGCGAAGCATTCATGATGGAACAGTTAGGACGATTAACTTTTTTCTGTGGAAAAATGGGGGCAGGGAAGTCTACCCGTGCAAAAATGCTGGCGACCGAAAAAAATGCGGTATTGCTATCCGAGGATGAGTGGCTTTCTGCTTTATATCCTGAACAAATTCACTCCTTTGCGGACTATCTACAGTTTGCAGCGCTGATCAAACCATTGGTGAAGTCGCATGTTCAGAACATACTGCGTACAGGTACGAATGTGGTTATGGATTTTCCCGCCAATACTGTGCAACAGCGACAATGGTTTAAACAACTGTGTGTGGAACTGGGGTGTGAGCATGAGCTGATTTTTTTGGATGTGAGTGATGAACGCTGCCTAGCGCAGATTGCTAAACGTAGCGTCGAGCAGCCTGAGCGAGCGGTGTTTGATACTGTGGCGGTATTTCATCAGGTGACGCGCTATTTTGAAATACCCTCTGAATCAGAGGGGCTGAATATTGTGCCAGTCACCGTCCAGTGTGAACCCACTATTCTCCCCATTGCTCGGCAAGGCGAGGCTATCCTAGCACAAAAGGCTAGGCCAGTACCGGAGGCTGATTTTAATACCCCCGTATTGCTGAATTTAATTGAATCCATGCGTATGACTATGCTGGCAGCTAATGGGGTAGGGATTGCTGCGCCACAGGTGTTTGTGTCGCAACGTATCATTATTGTGGCCTCACGCCCGAATCCACGTTACACGGATGCACCTCTGATGGAGCCGGTAGTGATGATAAATCCAGAGCTGGTATGGTGCTCGGCTGAGTGTGAAAGCGGGGAAGAAGGGTGCTTAAGCGTACCAGAGCAGCGGGGTGTGGTAGAACGCGCCAGCCGTCTACGGGTAAGCTGGTGCGATCCAATGGGGGCGCGACACGAGCAGGAATATAGCGGTTTTGTAGCTCGCATTATCCAGCATGAATATGATCATCTGGAGGGTATTTTGTTTGTAGAACGCTTGGAGTAGGGTTAGCAAAGCTCCAATCACGGCTCCCAATCACTTTTTTGGAAAATCAGTGTCCGCAGTGTAGCGCTCAAAAAACGCCTTCCGTTCCTGTAAGGCAGCATATCCCTAGGGGGCAAACTAGGTATAAAAGCCAATATCGCATCGCCAACTACCAACACGGCTGAAGGTGGAAATGGTAGTCTCAGTGCTAGCCAATACAACGCCAGTACAAAGGCTAGTAGCAGTTTGGGAGCTTCACTGCTAGCGGATATAGCTATGGCATATGCCACAGCTATATCCGCTAGCACTTCTATGGTATTCCTCTGTCATAAGCTCAGAGTAGAGCCGCTCTAACTCACGACAGATCTTGATCAAATAGGATTATTTTTTAAATAACCCTGATAATCCTGTAAACGCGCCCATTCCCCTTTAGAAGCTAGCTCTGCTTGAAAAGGCCATGTTTGTGGGTCGATTTGTTTAAAGGGTTCACCCGCAGCTATTAAAATTTGCCTGAGCACCTGCGGAGTTTGTTGGGATAAGGCTTGATAACTTTTAATACCTGCCTCATTTAATAACGCCTCTATGCGCGGAGTAATCCCTTCTAGTTTACGCAAATTATCAATTAAATCAGCCTGTGTATTAAGCAACTCAGCAATAGATACCGTGCTCAGCGCAGGGCTACGGGCGGTGGTTTCAATACCATGATGCTTACTCGCCGCTGCAATGGTAGCCGTGGGCGGCTCCTCAGGTTTGCGGCGCAATAAGGTCTCAATATCCACGACATAACCAGAGTTATTGTTACTATTAGCGACAGGGCGCTCTGTTGCATCCGTATGTGCGATTGGATTTACGGTCACAGGGGGCAGCTCTGGTTTGGTAATAGTCGTAGCCGTGGGAGTAGGGAGTTCGACTTCTAGCGAGGGTGCTGGGGGTAGCTCCTGTTGAGGTATAGGCGCGGGGGGGATATTCCGATTATGTTGCGGATTTACCATGGGCGCTGGGTTATTGGAGCGTGTAACACGATTAAGTTCGTTATTATTAGGAACCATATTTCCATTGAGCGGAAAGGTAGGATGAGCATCAAACGAAGGTTTATTAGATGAAGCATCAAAGTCAAAAGCAGCCGGCTCCTTTAACGTAAACAAAGAAGGCTCATCGCTATTAGTGTTACGACAACAGATACCTAAGCGGCGTAATAAGGTACAAGCCAATATCCCAAGGAGAAACATTAGCAAAATCAAGCCTATAATTTCTAAACTGGCTTGCAAGAGGGAGTAATGAGTAGCATCCATATTATTAATTACTCTCCATCCACATTACTTTGAAAATAACAAAATAAAAATCCTAAGATAAAAGCCACGGCTAAAATAATACCTAACTCCCAGCCAGCATTGCTGAGGTCGTAGCGTGTTGTTAAATGTTCAATCATAGTTGTATCCTACTCAGCATCCTTGTTTTACTTTAAGGGCATTATTTCAACACGCCGATTTTGTTGCCGTCCCTCAGCGGTATTATTACTCGCAATAGGTTTAGACTCACCCATGGAGTTCACCTGCAATTGCTTTTCAGGCGCACCACGACCTATGAGCGCATCACGTACAATTTCTGCTCGTTTTAAAGCCAGTTTTTCGTTTAAATCAGCAGCGCCGCGACTATCGGTATGTCCTGTAATTTTAATAGTAGCGCGTTTATGTTTTTGCAAATAGGCCGCTACTGTATCAAAGTAATCCGCTGTTTCATCACTTAACGCTGGGCGTGCCAAACCAGTAGGGAAATTAAGCCGTGCAGGGCCTAGGCGGGTATCGGTCGATTTGCCATTTTGATAGACCACCATTTTATTACGATCTTTACCTTCTGGGTCTTGTGGTTCTGGCTCTGCCTTTGACTCTTGGGCTGTTTCAGTTTTAGAGGATTTTGCTTTATCAGCCGATTTAGCTTTCTCAGTTGTCTCAGAGCTTTCTTTAGCAGTTTCCTTGGTCTTGCTCGTAGTTGACTTGCTGGGCTGATCCTGATCCGTTTTGCTCGTGCTACTTGTACTATCCGCTGTTTTTGTTTTGGAGGTTGGCTTTTCTTTTTCGGTCGTTTTGCTAGTGGATTCGGTAGCACTCTTATTGTTGTCAGTACTTGACGATTTTTTAGCTTCGGAATCAGTTTTTTCTTTACTGTCTTTTTTACTATTTTCTTTAGTATCGGTTAGGGTAGCTATTTTGGTGCTAGTCGTAGTCTCAGTGGCGGGAGGCTCTGGAACGATAGGGGCTGGAGAGAGTGTGCCACGATTAAGGCGTTTTTCTTCATCAGCCGTCATCGCTGCCGCTTGAGTCTCTGGTCGATAAATATCCACCGCACCCTCTTCAACAAGAGCTGTCACAACGGATGCTTCAGTATCCTTAGAGGCAACTTTATTAGCCTGTAGATAATCAGGTGTGCCATTATTATCACTATCGAGCGCATCATCTACCCGTCCATCATTATTGCGATCGGGTTGCTCGTTTTTCGTTAGAATTCCATCATTATCATCGTCGTCATCTAGCGCATCGATTAAGCCATCATTATCCGTATCATTAGGGATCTGACTAATTTCTACCAAATCAGGCACACCATCGCCATCGGTATCGGTATTATTAGGATCAGTACCGAGGCGCTTTTCGTCGCCATTGCGAATACCATCCTTATCATTATCTTGGTTCTCATCATCGGTAGGGTTGTTGTAGGCTGAATTAGCAGCGACTTGATTAGTCGCCATACTACAAAACCCTTTGATATTACAGGTGTACCACCACCAGCTGCCTAATCCCCATAGAGCAGCTAGCACCAAAATAATGGATGATTTAAATTTCATTGATAGAATCGTCCTTGTTAATAGAGGTCTACTCGCGTTGACTTGCCCGTGTAATCAATGTCTTTAGCCAGTATTGGTAGGGTAAGTATGGCTTAGCTGTACATAATAGCAAATTATAACTGGGGTTAGATTCTAGAATACTAACATTGTTCCCAAGGTAAACCATGAAAACGCCATCCACCTACCGTGCTACGGTGGTTTTGCTCGTCTTTTTCGCCCTCAAAACCCTCCTCAACATGATAAACATGCTCAAAGCCTGATTTGAGCAAGGCATCAGCCGCATCTAAGGTGCGTTTACCACTCCGGCAAATGAGTATGACATGGGTATCTTGTTTAGGGCTTGTTTCTTTAAAGCGACTCGCTAGGGTTTTTTCCACGATTTGAGCAAAATTAGGATCAACGACCCAATCCGGCTCGTCAATCCAAGGAATATGCACGGAGCCTATGGCATGCCCTACAAATAGATATTCCATTGAGGAGCGTATATCGATTAGCAAACTAGTTGAGGTCGTTTGTAAAAACTCATAAGCCGCTTGAGGTTGGAGATGAATAAGATCGGACATAGCAATAACTCATCATTAATAGGCAGCTAATTTAGCAATTAGTGGCTGATAGGGGGCAGGTGCTGGATCTATACCCATCACCATACCGTACAAAATGGGATCTTGTAAGTCGAGTAGCTCATTGAGATAGCGGCGCTCTTGCTCACTAGCGGTCTCATAATGGCGCTCAAGGTAACGTATCAAAATCACATCCAACTCTTTCATACCACGGCGGCAACGTAATTTAAGGCGTGAGAATTCACTCATAGCTAATCACTCCAATACACTCTAGGGTAAGGTAGGGCTATAAAGGGAAGGATAATATAAGGAAAAACCCCTAAAACCAAGTGGCCTAGGGGTTTGAGAGCTAGGCTCGACGCTCAACCATGAACTTTTTGAGCTGACCAATTGCTTTGGCAGGGTTTAAACCCTTAGGGCAGGTATTAGTACAGTTCATAATAGTGTGGCAACGATAGAGCCTGAAAGGATCTTCTAAATTATCCAGACGCTCACCTGTCGCCTCATCACGGCTATCAATGACCCAGCGATACGCTTGCAGTAATACTGCAGGGCCTAAGTAGCGGTCACTATTCCACCAGTAGCTCGGACAAGAGGTAGAGCAACTTGCACATAAGATACACTCATATAAGCCATCGAGTTTCTTACGATCTTCCGGTGATTGTAAACGCTCACGATCACCAGAGATGGGGGTGTCGGTTTGCATCCAAGGTTTAATGGACGCATATTGAGCATAGAAGTGGGTTAGATCAGGTACTAGATCCTTAATCACCTGCATATGCGGCAAGGGGCTAATAGTAATATCGCCCGGAATATCATCAATCGCTTTAATACAAGCCAGCGTATTAGTACCACCAATATTCATAGCACAAGAGCCACAAATACCCTCGCGGCAAGAGCGACGGAAGGTTAGGGTGGTATCAATCTCGTTTTTAATCTTCAATAGTGCATCAAGTACCATCGGGGCGCACTTATCCAAATCAATTTGAAAAGTGTCCCAACGGGGATTTTGACCACTATCTGGATCATAGCGATAGATTTTAAAGGTTTTAATACGGGTCGCACCTTTAGGAGCAGGCCACGTTTTGCCTTCTTTAACGACAGAATTTGCCGGTAATTTAAATTCAGCCATAGTAGGTGTCTCTTAGTAGGTGCGTTTTTTGGGCGGAATGTACTCGACATCCGAGGTTAGGGTATAGGTATGTACAGGGCGATAATCAATCGTAACCTTACCTTGTGGGTCTAACCAAGACAGCGTGTGCTTCATCCATTGCTCATCATTACGATCAGGGAAATCCTCACGCGCATGAGCGCCCCGGCTTTCGGTACGATTTAAGGCGGACTGTACTGACACTTGAGCACATTCTAATAGGTTAGCCAGCTCTAAGGTTTCCATTAAATCGGAGTTCCAAATTAAACTGCGATCTTGAATACCCACCTCTTGGAAGCTGCTATAGATGGTATTCATTTTGTCCACCCCTTCTTGCAGGGATGCGCCGGTACGGAAGACAGCGGCATGTTTTTGCATGGCGTGCTGCATTTCGTCACGAATAGTCGCGGTGGATTTAGTGCCTTTGGCATTACGAATCGCATCAAAACGATCTAATGCTTTTTGTAAACCGGCTTGCGGTAAATCGGGTTGAGTAGCACCCGGTGTTAAAGTCTCAGCACAACGATTAGCCGCCGCACGTCCGAACACAACGATATCAAGTAGAGAGTTAGAGCCTAAACGATTCGCGCCATGTACCGATACGCAAGCACACTCACCAATCGCCATTAAACCCGGAACGATGGCATCAGGATTACCATCTTTTAGGGTAACGACTTCGCCATGATAGTTGGTTGGAATACCACCCATGTTGTAATGGACAGTAGGCAATACTGGAATCGGTTCCTTAGTCACATCTACACCGGCGAAAATACGCGCACTTTCTGCAATGCCGGGGAGACGTTCGTGAATAATTTCAGCGCCTAAATGCTCTAAATGCAGATGAATGTGGTCTTTCTTCTCACCTACACCGCGACCTTCATTAATTTCAACGGTCATGGAGCGGCTAACAACGTCACGTGAGGCAAGGTCTTTGGCATTAGGTGCATAACGCTCCATAAAGCGCTCACCATTGGAGTTGGTTAAGTAACCACCCTCACCCCGCACCCCTTCAGTAATTAAGCAACCTGAGCCATAAATACCCGTTGGGTGGAATTGAGTGAACTCCATATCTTGCAGCGGTAGACCCGCACGCGTCACCATACCATTACCATCACCAGTACAAGTATGCGCCGAGGTAGCAGAGAAGTAAGCACGACCATAGCCGCCTGTAGCTAAGACTACGGTTTGAGCATGAAATACTCGTAAAACACCCGTTGCTAAGTCCCACGCTAAGACACCACGGCAAACACCCTCGTCATCCATAATCAGGTCAGTAGCAAAGTGCTCAATATAAAACTCAGCTTGATGACGCAGTGATTGTTGATACAGAGTATGCAGAATAGCATGACCAGTACGATCCGCCGCCGCGCAAGTACGCTGTGCAATACCCTCACCATAGTTAGTCGTCATACCACCGAAAGGGCGTTGATAAATCAGACCCGCTTCGGTACGAGAGAAAGGCACACCTTGATGCTCTAGCTCAATAACGGCAGGGATGGCTTCACGACACATATACTCAATCGCATCCTGATCACCCAACCAATCAGACCCTTTAACAGTGTCATACATATGCCACTGCCACTTATCAGGCCCCATATTACCTAGAGCTGCCGACATACCACCTTGTGCAGCCACCGTATGACTACGAGTAGGGAATACTTTAGTAATACAAGCGGTAGATAGCCCTTTGACAGCCATACCAAACGTTGCACGTAAACCCGCACCACCTGCACCTACTACCACAACATCATAGGTATGGTGTTCAATTTTATAATCCGACATAAACTTTTCCTCAGCCTCCAAAGGTCACACGTAGCACGGCTAAAATGCTCACTGTGCCTAGTAATACCATCAACAGTTTCATTGCAATCAAGGTTACAATTTTGGTGTTTTCATGGTGAATGTAGTCTTCGATAAAGACCTGTAATCCTAAGGATGCATGATAAAAGCCAGCAAATAAAAAGAGGGTAAACATGGCAACATTAAAAGGAGCAGCAAAATAGGTGAGGACTGCTTCATAAGGCTTGCCTGCCATGGATGCGACTGAGAAAGCAGCCCATAGCGTAAGCGGTACGAGTGCTACAGCCGAAACACGCTGCATCCACCAGTGGTGTACGCCTTCTTTAGCCGAACCAAGGCCACGCACTTTCTTTAAAGGGGTTAATAGACGGCTCATGGAAAATCTCCGGTCAAAGGTTAGGCAACCAACCACAGTAAAAGGTTTAAAATAGCCGATGCAATAATAACAATCTTACCCGTGAGGTAAGTCGTTGGCAGATCAAAGCCATAATCCAGATCCCACATTAAGTGGCGGATACCATTGCATAAATGATAAAATAAAGCCCAAGTCCAGAAAAACAGAATAAATTTACCAAGCCATGAGCCTAAAAAAGAGGTAGCAATATCAAAAGCTTGAGGACCTGCTGCTAATGAGGTGAGCCAATACACCACGACAAGTGAGCCTACCGCTGCTGCTATACCGGTAGCACGGTGTAACAGTGATGTCGCTGAAGTGAGTTGCCACTTATAATGCGTGCCCAACATAAAGGGTGACAAAGGTCGTTTGGTTGAGTTCTGCATGCGCGTTAATAGTCCGTTTGGTGAGGTTTAACGTTTATAAAAGATTGTCGACATCTTTTATTTTCCGCTGGGCATAATAGCGGTTTTTACGCATTTTTCCAACCACAACTGCAGTTTTAACGCCCTATATTGCTGCTTATTGTCGACAGTATTTTAGATCTTAGTCAATACCATCACTCAATTTCATCAGGTGGAATTGCCAATAAATGATGTTGGGCGCGCGCCCTAGAGGCTCTAATATGATGGCGCATCAACAGCTCAGCCATTTCACCATCTCGATTATTAAGCGCGGAAGCAATTAATTCGTGCTCACTCAATGCTTGTTCTGAAAAGCGTGGATTTAAGCGGAAACGATAAAAACGCACTAAATCATATAAATCCACATAGAGCATACGCTGGAGACGCTCATTATTGCAACCCTGAATAATACAAAAATGAAAATCTAAATCAGCGTCATAATGAACACTAGTTGGAGTAGCATAGGGGTCTTGAGTGGTTACTGCCGTCTTATTGTGCTCGACTAAACTATTGAGATGAGCGAGCTGCTCATTGCTCATATTTTCTGCTGCTAGACGCGCCGCCATGCCCTCCATTGCCTCACGGATTTGATAAATTTCCATCAGTTGTTTAGTCGAAAACCCAACTACCCGTGCGCCAATATTGGGTTTACGAGTGACTAGATTACAGTTTTCCAGTTTACTAATGGCTTCACGTAATGAGCCACGGCTAACGTTATATTGATTAGCTAATTCAGGTTCACTAATTTTTTTACCAGGCGGCAGCTCACCTCCTAAAATAGCGCGGCGCAATTCCTGAAATAAGCGATCAGCAATGGTAATAGGTTCGGGTGTTAAATGATTAAAGCCCATCTAATCTGTTCTCATGTGGTTTGTCGACATTGTTAGTATTATACCTATTGTTAACTTGCTAATATTGGTCATAGTAGTGGTATTAATACTAACGTTATTGCTGTTTTTCAAGTACAATGTCGACAATTTTCAAGCTGTGCTCCGTAAAATACTTCATATCCCTAGCTGTAGGCAGCGAGGGTTTTATTACTTGGATGACTCCAGCATGAGTCTTAGTGGATAATCCACCTAATTTGATCAGCTTTCTAGAGAAATGTGGTGTTATGTTATTAGAAGAATACTACCAAGACGCCGTTCAACAGCAGGTGATTCAGTTCGATCCTGCACAGGCGGCAGCGGTGAAAGTATTACAACGGATTTGGGATGAGTTAGTAGCCGCTCCAGTCGTGGAAGCAGCACCAGTTAAGCGGGGATTATTCTCCTTATTTGCTAGCCCTAAGGCGGCTGCCCCACACACTGTGCGCGGCGCTTATATTTGGGGCGGAGTAGGGCGTGGCAAGACTTGGCTCATGGATAGTTTTTATGAGCGCGTTCCCATTACGCAAAAAAAACGTATGCACTACCACCACTTTATGAATTACGTGCATGATGAGCTGAAAAAGACTACACATGTACAAAATCCCTTACAAGAATTAGCTAAACGCGAAGCGCCTACTATGCGTTTATTGTGTTTAGATGAGTTTCATGTGTTAGATATTGTGGATGCGATGCTGCTATATGGGCTATTAGAAGCCTTTTTCCAGCAGGGGATTACTCTTGTCACAACCTCTAATCGTAAGCCTGATGATTTGTACTTGAATGGTTTGCAACGTAGCCGCTTCCTACCCGCGATTGCTTTGATTAAACGAAGCATGGATGTGGTGGAGCTGGATAATAATGTGGATTATCGTATGTTGCGTCAGGTTGGTGAACATGGTTTTATTCAAGGCCACCAAGACGATGAAGTAGAACGTGAGTTAACCCAAGAATTTAATACCATTGCAACAGGTAAGATTTATACCGATACCACGATAATAATCCAAGGGCGCTCCTTACCTGTCCACAAACTTGCTGATAATATTATCTGGTTTACTTTCCCTGTTTTGTGTGAAGGGCCGCGTTCGGCGCGTGACTATATTGAGATTGCAGATGGTTATAAAACGGTAGTGTTATCAGGCATGCCGGTTTTGACTGAAGCTCATGAGAATGCGGCAAGGCGCTTTTTGAACCTCATTGATGAACTCTATGATCGTCAGGTGCGCTTGATTTTGTCTACCGCCATTCCCTTAAATGCTTTATATCAGGGGGAAAAGCTAGTGTTTGAATACGACCGTGCTATGAGTCGCTTAAATGAGATGCAAAGTGATGAATATCAACGCCGAGCAGCGGCTTAAGTAGCGGATTAATAAACCATAATTATTAAATAACTCATCCCAACCCTCTAGGAGAGTCTAATGAAATTTTTTATTGATACCGGCGATATTGCTGAAATTCGTCAAGCGTGTGAGTCGGGTATGGTCGATGGTGTGACCACCAACCCCTCCTTAGTTGCTAACTCTGGGCGTGACTTTAAAGAGCTCATTCGTGAAATCTGCACTATTACCTCAGGCCCTGTCAGTGCCGAGGTGTTAGCCATGGATGCACCGACTATGTTGAAAGAGGCCGAGGTGCTAAGTGCGATTGCGGATAATGTCTGTATTAAATTACCTTTAACGGTGGAAGGTTTAAAAGCCTGTAAAGTGCTCTCAAGCCAAGGTATTGCGACCAATGTCACCTTATGTTTTAGCGTTTCCCAAGCCTTATTAGCCGCTAAAGCAGGAGCCACTTATGTATCGCCTTTTATGGGGCGCTTAGATGATGTGAGTGAGTCAGGGATTCAGTTAATTGCCGATATTGTGAACATGTACCGCAACTATCCCGAACTCAATACCCAAGTACTCGCCGCCTCTATTCGCAGCCCTTTGCATATCGTTGAGGCTGCCTCCGTCGGTGCTCATGTAGCAACCTTGCCACCTAAGATTCTATATCAGCTCTATCAGCATCCTTTAACCGACAAAGGGCTCGCTGGATTTATGAAGGATTGGGAAAAAACCGGACAAAAATTGGTATAGTGCTAAGGTCACGTTATCTTAATAACTATTTAGTTGTCGACAATACCCATGGCTTATAATTGACAAGTAACCTTGTGGGGCTATAATGTCGACAATCTTGTAGTGAAGCTGTACGCCACGCTAAATAATATGTTGAGGATATGAACGAATGAGTGAAATACTGACCCCAGTACTGCCAGAGTCAGTTGCTGATGCGACTGTTGCAACTTGGAATAAAAAAGTTGGCGACGCTGTCAAGCAAGATGAAATATTAGTTGAAATTGAAACCGACAAAGTCATGTTGGAAGTCACTGCACCTGTTGACGGTGTATTAAGCGAGATTCTGCAACCAGAAGGTGCGACGGTTACTAGTAGTCAATTATTAGGCCGCGTTACTGCTGGTGCTGCCGCTGCTGTGGCTCCTGCCGCTCCAGCTCCTGCAAGTGTACCTGCTGCTAGCTCTGCCGCTGAAGCACCTGCTAGTCCCGCCGTGCGTAAAATGATGGATGAAGCTAATCTATCTAGAGCGGATGTCGATGGTTCGGGTAAAAATGGTCGTATTCTTAAAGAAGACGTAGCTGCTACTACGGCTAAAGCGGCTCCGGCTCCTGTTACGGCAGCTCCTGCCCCCGTTGCACCTGCTCCGGTAGCACCGAAAGCTGTTGCAGGTTCACGCGAAGAAACTCGCGTACCTATGACTCGTTTACGCGCCCGTATTGCTGAGCGTTTATTAGAAGCCAAGCAATCCACTGCTATGTTGACGACATTCAATGAAGTCAATATGAAGCCTTTAATGGATATGCGTAATGAGTATAAAGACGCGTTTGAAAAGAAACATAATACGCGCTTAGGTTTCATGTCGTTATTTGTGAAAGCCGCTACCATTGCGCTGCAACGTTTCCCTGAAATCAATGCCTCTATTGATGGTAATGACATTATTTATCGTAACTACTGTGATATCGGTATTGCGGTATCGTCTGATCGTGGTTTAGTCGTTCCGGTATTACGTAGTGCTGAAGAAATGGGTCTTGCGGATATTGAAGCAGCTATCACTGCGTATGCGAAGAAAGCTCAAGCAGGTAAATTAGATATGTCTGATTTATCCGGTGGTAGCTTCACCATTACCAATGGTGGTGTGTTCGGTTCGTTATTATCTACCCCTATTTTGAATCCTCCGCAAAGCGCTATTTTAGGTATGCACTCGATTCAAAAGCGTCCTATGGTCGATGCGAATGACAATATCGTTGTACTACCTATGATGTATATTGCTCTTTCTTACGATCACCGTATTGTGGATGGTAAAGGGGCTGTAACCTTCCTGAAAACCATTAAAGAATTGGTTGAAAACCCCGTTCGCATTCTGTTGGATGTGTAAGGAGCGTTATTCATGTCGAATCAATATGATGTAATTGTAATTGGCGGCGGCCCCGGTGGTTATGTAGCGGCTAT
This sequence comes from Thiofilum flexile DSM 14609, assembly GCF_000380185.1. Classification (GTDB taxonomy): domain Bacteria; phylum Pseudomonadota; class Gammaproteobacteria; order Thiotrichales; family Thiotrichaceae; genus Thiofilum; species Thiofilum flexile. The sequence goes on along the minus strand of NZ_KB904758.1, from coordinate 37,681 downwards.
CCGTTGTGCGCAATTAGGTTTAAAAACCGCTTGTGTCGAAGAGTGGATTAATAAGCAGCAAAAGCCAGCCCTAGGTGGTACATGCTTAAATGTGGGTTGCATTCCCTCTAAAGCGCTCTTAGAAAGCTCGGAGCGTTATGAAGAGATTACCCATACGAATGCCGGTCACGGTATTACGGTTACTGGGCTAGAAATAGATGTCCCCACCATGATTGCTCGCAAAGATAAAATTGTCGGGCAATTAACTAGTGGTGTAGCTCAACTATTTCAAGCCAATGGCATTACATGGTTACAAGGTCGTGGCAAACTACTAGCTAATAAGCAAGTTGAAGTTAAAGGGCATGATGGTGCAGTTAATACCTATAGCGCTAATAATATTATTATTGCGACTGGCTCTGTACCGATTGAGCTACCGATTGCGCGTTGGCTAGATACTCGCATTGTGGATTCTACAGGCGCTTTGGATTGGGAAGCCGTTCCTAAGCGTTTAGGGGTGATTGGTGCAGGTGTTATCGGTTTAGAAATGGGCAGCGTATGGCGTCGTTTAGGTGCTGACGTGGTCGTCCTTGAGGCTATGCCCGATTTCTTAGCCGCTGCCGACCGTGATGTTGCTAAAGCCGCTCAGACTCAATTCAAAAAGCAAGGTTTAGATATTCGCCTTAACTCTAAAGTGAGTAAAGTCGATGTAACCGATGCGGGCATTGTGATTAGCTATCAAGACGCTGAAGGCGAGAAAACCCTCACAGTAGATAATCTCATTGTGGCAGTAGGGCGTAAAGCCAATACAGCCGGTGCGATTGATCCAGCCTCTGGTGTTGCTGTCGATGAGCGTGGACGTGTGGTGGTGGATGATCACTGTGCGACGGGTGTTGCGGGTATTTATGCGATTGGTGATTGCGTAAAAGGCCCAATGCTCGCTCATAAAGCCTCTGAAGAGGGTGTGACAGTTGCCGAACGCATTGCCGGTCAAAAACCTCATCTTAACTATGATGCTATTCCTTGGGTTATTTACACTCACCCTGAAATCGCGTGGGTCGGTAAGACTGAGCAGGATTTGAAAGCAGCGGGTACTGAGTACAATGTAGGTACTTTCTCCTTTGCGGTGAATGGTCGTGCTAAAGCCATGGATCAAGATAATGGCATGATTAAAGTCCTCGCGGATGCTAAAACGGATCGGATTTTAGGGGTGCATATCGTAGGCCCGATGGCATCAGAACTGATTGCTCAAGGGGCTATAGCGATTGAAACAGAGAGTACCGCTGAGGATTTAGCGCGTATGACCTTTGCTCATCCGTCCCTATCTGAGTCGATGCATGAGGCGATGCTCGCAGTCGGGGGGCGTGCTATACATGGTGTCAATCGTAAGCGTAAGTAAACGTAGTATCCATGGGTTGCCTCAAACAGGTTATATAACATAAAACTTGTAGCACAACGTTCAAATGGCTAGGTATGATAAGTACCTAGCCTAAAAAACTACCAAAGGAAATTTAACAATGAATTTACACGAGTATCAGGCCAAAGCGGTGTTTAGCCAATATGGTTTGCCTGTGCCGGTAAGCAAAGTGGCCTCAACGCCTGACGAAGCTGCCGCTGCTGCTCAAGCTCTTAGTACCTCTAAAGTTGTAGTGAAAGCTCAAGTGCATGCGGGGGGACGTGGGAAAGCAGGTGGTGTGAAGCTAGTCAGCTCTCCTGCTGAAGCTGCGGATGTTGCAGAGCGTTTACTAGGCAAAAACTTAGTCACCTATCAAACCGATGCGAATGGTCAACCCGTTACAGTCGTATTAGTAGAAGAAACCTGCAATATTGCGCGTGAATTATATCTAGGTGCAGTAGTCGACCGTTCTACCCGTCGTGTTGTCATCATGGCCTCGACTGAAGGTGGGATGGAGATTGAAAAAGTCGCCCATGAAACCCCAGAGAAAATTCTTAAGGCCGTAGTAGACCCACTAGTTGGGGTTATGCCTTATCAAGCGCGCGAGATCGGGTTCCAACTCGGACTCAATGACAATCAAATCAAACAATTTACTAAGTTACTGGTTAACTTCGGCAAAATGTTTGTGGAAAAAGATCTATCACTGGTAGAAATCAATCCTTTGGTAGTGACCGCTGAAGGCAACTTATTATGCCTAGACGGTAAAATCAATGTGGATGGTAATGCGTTATACCGTCAGCCTGAACTCGTTGCTATGCGCGATAAGTCACAAGAAGATGCGCGTGAAATTGAAGCCTCTGAGTGGGAACTCAACTATGTTGCTCTTGAGGGTAATATTGGTTGCTTAGTCAATGGTGCCGGTCTTGCGATGGCGACTATGGATATTATTAAACTATCCGGTGGTCAACCTGCTAACTTCCTCGATGTAGGGGGTGGTGCAACCGCAGCTCGTGTAGCCGCAGCCTTTAAAATTATCCTATCCGATCAGGCTGTGAAAGGTATTTTAGTGAATATCTTTGGTGGCATTGTGCGTTGTGACCTGATTGCAGACGGTATTATTCAAGCCGTTAAAGAGGTTAATGTGACCGTTCCGGTAGTGGTACGTTTAGAGGGTAATAATGCTGAAAAAGGTGCAGAATTACTCAATAATAGTGGTTTAGCGGTGATTGCTGCTAATGATTTGGGTGATGCTGCGCGTAAAGTAGTAGCAGCAGTAGGAGGTGCGGCATGAGCATTCTGATTAATAAAGATACTAAAGTGCTCTGCCAAGGTTTCACTGGTAAGCAAGGTACATTCCACTCTGAGCAAGCCATTGCTTATGGTACGAAAATGGTCGGCGGTACGTCTCCGGGTAAAGGGGGCAGCACCCATTTAGGTCTACCTGTATTCAACACCATGAAAGAAGCGGTAAATGAGACAGGTGCCGATGCCTCTGTGATTTATGTACCGGCTCCTTTTTGTAAAGATTCGATTATTGAAGCGGCAGAGTCTGGCGTTAAATTAATCGTATGTATTACTGAGGGTATTCCCGTATTAGATATGCTGGATGCTAAAGTGATTGTGGATAGCTTAGGAGTACGTTTAATCGGCCCTAACTGCCCCGGTGTGATTACGCCGGGAGAGTGCAAAATCGGTATTATGCCCGGTGCTATTCATAAACCCGGCAAAATCGGTATTGTGTCACGTTCTGGTACTTTAACCTATGAAGCGGTGAAACAAACCGGCGAGTGGGGACAAAGTACTTGCGTGGGTATTGGTGGTGATCCGATTCCCGGTTCAAACTTCATCGATATTCTTAAAATGTTCCAAGACGATCCTGCGACCGAAGCGATTCTAATGTGCGGTGAGATCGGTGGTTCGGCTGAAGAAGAAGCGGCTGCCTTTATTCAAGAATACGTCACAAAACCTGTTGCTGCTTATATTGCGGGTGTGACTGCACCTAAAGGTAAGCGTATGGGTCATGCTGGCGCGATTATTGCCGGTGGTAAAGGAACAGCACAAGAAAAGTTCGCTGCATTAGAAGCAGCGGGTGTTGTGACCATTAAGTCCCCTGCTGAATTAGGCAAAGGTGTAGCGGAAGCTTTAAGTCGTAAAAAATAAATACAACTGCAAAGTTCGGAACCTATCTGATCTAGGATAGGTTCTAGTGATTACGCTAGGGGGTTTCATAATTAACTATGCCACGAACACTGTTTTGTGGTGGTTTTTGATTGCATCGACACTTGGAGTGCCCTGATGACTAAGCAAACAGTGACTGTGACTGATAATGTCTCCGGCAAACAGATTGATTTTGACTTATTAAGCCCAACAATGGGCCCTAAAGCCATTGATATTCGTAAGCTTTATAAAGAATTGGGTTACTTCACCTATGATCCGGGTTATCTCGCAACCGCCAGTTGTACGAGTGCTATTACCTATCTAGATGGTGATAAAGGTACTTTAATGTATCGGGGTTACCCCATTGAGCAATTAGCCGAGCAAAGTACTTTCCTCGAAACATGCTATTTACTCTTTAAGGGTGAATTACCGAACGCCGCTCAAAAACAAGACTTTGAGCAGGTTATTGCACGCCATTCTATGTTGCATGATCAAATGCAATTCTTCTTCCGTGGCTTCCGTCGTGATGCTCACCCTATGGCGACCATGGTTGGTGTTGTTGGTGCCTTATCCGCGTTCTATCATGAAGATTTAAATATTCAAGACCCCGTGCAGCGCGAGCGTTGTGCTCATCGTTTGATTGCTAAAATGCCAACGATTGCCGCATGGAGTTATCGCTATTCTAAGGGTTTACCTTTCATGTACCCCTTGAATAAACTGGGTTATGCAGAAAACTTCCTACGGATGATGTTTGCCGTACCAACGGAAGAGTATGAAGTTGACCCCTTAATGGCTAAAGCATTAGATGTAATCTTAATTCTCCATGCTGACCATGAACAAAATGCCTCAACCTCCACAGTTCGTTTAGCAGGCAGCTCTGAGGCCAATCCATATGCGGCTACAGCCGCTGGTATTGCCTCTCTTTGGGGGCCTGCTCACGGGGGCGCTAATGAAGCGGTAATCCGTATGCTGCAAGAAATGGTTGACTCTGGTAAGCCATTGCAATATTGGATTGATCGCGCTAAAGATAAGGATGACCGTTTCCGTTTAATGGGCTTTGGTCACCGTGTTTATAAAAACTATGATCCTCGCGCCAAAATTATTCGTCGGATTGCGGATGAAGTCTTAGCTCGCACACCGGCAGATAATCCGCACCATAAATTATTTGATCTAGCTCGTGAATTAGAACAAGTTGCGTTGAGTGATGAATACTTCATCAAGCGTAGCCTCTATCCTAATGTTGATTTCTACTCTGGTATTATTTTCCTAAGCATGGGCATTCCTTTGCAAATGTTTACCGTGATGTTTGCTCTAGCGCGGACTATCGGTTGGATTTCGCAATGGGATGAAATGATGGGTGATGAAGAATCACGTATTGGTCGTCCGCGCCAGCTCTATATTGGTGCGACGCAACGTGATTATGTGCCGTTAGATCAACGTTAATACTCATATCTATGACTGTGGAGACAAAAACCATGTTAACCGAATACCGTCAACATGTAGCGGAGCGTGCGGCTGAAGGTGTACCCCCTCAGCCACTGACCGCTGCTCAAACGGCTGCTTTAGTAGAATTGTTAAAAGCCCCACCAGCGGGTGAAGAAGCATTTTTAGTTGATTTATTAGAAAACCGTGTACCTGCAGGTGTGGATGACGCAGCCTATGTTAAAGCAGGTTTTTTAGCGGCTGTAACTAAAGGTGAAGCGAAAAGCCCACTGGTAAGTCCCGTTAAAGCGGTTGAATTATTAGGCACTATGTTAGGTGGCTATAATATTCAGCCCTTAATTACGGCCTTAGATGGTCCAGAGTTGGGTGCTGCAGCGGCTACAGCATTATCAAACACGCTATTAATGTTTGATGCTTTCCATGATGTCGAAGAAAAAATGAAAGCGGGCAATCAATATGCCAAGCAAGTAATGGAATCATGGGCGAATGCTGAGTGGTTTACTTCACGCCCCGCACTGGCTGATAAAATCACCGTAACGGTATTCAAAGTACCCGGTGAAACCAACACAGATGACCTTTCACCGGCTCCTGATGCATGGTCACGTCCTGATATTCCATTACATGCTAATGCGATGCTGAAAATGGCACGTCCCGGTATTGAGCCAGATGTTCCGGGGACTAAAGGGCCTTTAAAGCAAATCGAAGCGGTTAAAGCGAAAGGTTTCCCTGTTGCCTATGTGGGTGACGTAGTGGGTACCGGTTCTTCACGTAAATCAGCAACTAACTCAGTACTCTGGTTCTTTGGGGATGATATCCCTAATGTACCGAATAAGCGTGCCGGTGGTTATTGCTTTGGTGGTAAGATTGCACCTATTTTCTACAACACCATGGAAGATGCGGGCGCACTCCCTATCGAAATGGATGTGTCTAAAATGAATATGGGTGACGTGATTGATGTTTACCCGTATGAAGGTGTGGTAAAAAATCACACTACGGGCGAAGTCATCAGCACCTTTACCCTTAAAACTCCTGTGCTGCAAGATGAAGTACGTGCCGGTGGACGTATTCCGCTCATTGTCGGTCGTGGTCTGACGGGTAAAGCTCGTGAAGCTTTAGGCTTAGCACCTTCCACCTTATTTAAAGCACCAGATCAACCAGCCGATACGGGCAAAGGTTATACCTTAGCGCAGAAAATGGTTGGCAAAGCGTGTGGTGTCACGGGTGTACGTCCGGGGACTTATTGCGAGCCGAAAATGACAACGGTAGGCTCACAAGATACCACCGGCCCTATGACTCGCGATGAGTTAAAAGACTTAGCTTGTCTGGGCTTCTCGGCTGACTTGGTTATGCAGTCCTTCTGCCATACTGCTGCCTATCCTAAACCCATTGACGTAGTGACCCATCATTCACTACCTGATTTCATTATGAATCGGGGTGGGGTATCGTTACGTCCGGGCGATGGTATTATCCATTCATGGTTAAACCGTATGTTATTACCTGATACTGTCGGTACAGGTGGTGACTCACATACCCGCTTCCCGATTGGTATTTCTTTCCCCGCAGGCTCTGGGTTAGTGGCCTTCGCCGCTGCGACTGGGGTAATGCCTTTAGATATGCCAGAGTCGGTATTAGTACGCTTTACAGGTACTATGCAACCCGGTATTACCTTACGTGATTTAGTGCATGCTATTCCTCACCAAGCGATCAAAGAAGGTTTGCTAACGGTAGAGAAAAAAGGTAAGAAAAATATCTTCAATGGTCGTATTTTAGAGATTGAAGGTTTAGAAACCCTGACCGCTGAGCAAGCCTTTGAATTATCCGATGCTTCAGCCGAGCGTTCTGCTGCGGGTTGTACCATTACCTTATCAGAAGAGTCAGTGGCTGAGTATTTACGTTCTAATATCGTGATGCTCAAGTGGATGATCAACCAAGGCTATGGTGATATACGCACTATTGAGCGTCGTATTCGTGCCATGGAAGCTTGGTTAGCTAATCCAACCCTCTTACGCGCTGATAAAGATGCGGAATATGCGGCGGTGATTGAGATCGATATGGATCAAATCAAAGAACCGATTCTGTGTGCGCCGAATGATCCAGACGATGCTAAGTTATTGTCTGAAGTCGCAGGACGTAAGATCGATGAGGTCTTTATCGGTTCGTGCATGACCAATATTGGTCACTTCCGTGCAGCGGGTAAATTACTCGATGCAGCGAAGGCGCAATTACCAACTCGTATGTGGATCGCTCCACCGACCAAAATGGACGAAACGCAATTACGCGATGAAGGCTATTACAATATCTATGGTCGCGCAGGCGCACGTTTAGAGATGCCCGGCTGTTCATTGTGTATGGGTAATCAGGCACGGATTCGTGAAGGTACGACGGCTGTATCGACCTCAACTCGTAACTTCCCGAACCGTTTAGGTACGGATACAGATGTATTCTTAGCCTCAGCGGAGCTAGCTTCGGTAGCGGCGGTAATGGGCAAATTGCCTACTGTTGAAGAGTACATGGCCTATGCTAATCAGCTTAATAGTATGGCAGGTGACATCTATCGTTATTTGAATTTCGATAGAATGGAAAACTACCAACATGCGGCTGAGCAAGTCATTATCCCTATGATGAATAAATCGGCAGCCTAAGCGCCTAATTCAGTACTACTGTGCTGAAAAGAAAAAAGCCCTGACTAGTGATAGCAGGGCTTTTTTTTATGGGGAGAGCATTTTCTCCATCAGTTGTTGCGCTTGGCGTAGGCGTTCAATGCTGATTTGTGGGAGTAAGTGACGGGTACTGGCTTCTTCAATCCACTCATGTAAGGTTTGGGTTTTGAGTTTGCCTTGTTTGACTAAGCGGCGTAATTGATGAAAATCGGGAGCGGTTAGCATCGCTTGCTCTAGCGCATTATCGAGTTGGGTGAGTTCATTCGGGTGGTTATCAGTGCCTAGATAAATACCTGCTGTGACCCGCTCGCGAGTGGTGGAGGGTTCGAGGGCTAATTGAGCTACTGCGTGAATCATACGCTCATCAGGCGGGCTAAACGGTTTGCCATAGGGAAACATAACAAAGCGCAGCGTTTTAGTCAGCCACGGATGTGGGAGGGTATGAAATACCGCCAGCATCGCTTGCTGAGCACGGTGCATAGCAAGCGTACAAGCATATTCCATTAAGGGTTTATCCGTCTCCGGTTCGCCTTGTTCGGCATAGTGTTTGAGTGCCGCTAAACATAAATAAAGGTTGGCAATAATATCCGCCATGCGCCCCGATAGACTCTCGTGATTCAGTAAGTTCCCCCCCAAAGAGAGCACTACATAATCCACCAGCAGTACAAAATGACGGCTAAGGCGGTTGAGCTGGCGGTAATAGCGGCGGGTACTAGGGCTGCCGGGGGCGGTTAAAATGCCATTGGTGAGACCTGCGCCAATACTTTGCCCTAAGTGATGGGTAATCTGGGTTAAATGCTGCATTAGCACTTGATCAAACTGAGGCAAATCTTTACTAAGGGCGCTACGAATTTCCGCTAATAGTTGGGGATGACACTGTAAGGTGCCTTGTCCAAAGACTAATAAAGAGCGTAATAGTAAATTATTGCCCCCTAAGGTTAGATATTGAGGGAGTTGTTCATAGACCTGTGCTAGATACGGGCTAGGTAGCGGTTGGGTGGGACCACTAATAATATCTAAGCTATCCATTAACACTTGGCGTAGTCGTTCGGTGAGTTGGTATTTTACCAAGGCGCTGATTAAGAGCGGATGTTGGCCTTGATCAAAAGCCGTAGCGGTTAAAATACGCGCAGCATCCATGAGATAAGTATTGCCCATAATACGCGCGAGTAAGCCTTCGATACCTTGGTGATAACCTAATGGCATACCTAATTGCTGGCGGATTTTAGCGTAAGCCCCCGTATAGCGGGTAGCATATTTAGCCATGCCAACCTCTAAAGCAGGTAGGCCTATGCCGCGTCCGGTCAGGGTGTTTAGCAGCATGCTTTCCCCTTGACCAATGAATACCTCTCCACCTAGTAAGTGATTGAGGGGTAATACTATGCCCTGTTCAGTCGGTGTTTGTAGGGCTTCTAAGGGGCTGACTAATAGCGTAAGCCCGCGCCCTATCGCCTGATGGGCTAATTGATGTGGATCTTGTAGATGCACCACTATCCCCACCAGTGTCCGTGGCTTTAAGGTGCGGAGTAGGTGCGGCGCTAGGTGGAGCTGTAACTGAGTTTGGTTTTTGAGTTTGATTAAAGTGGCATAGGTAATGGCATTATATAGGCTAGTACTGCCTTGAGGGGAGAGCAAAATGTGGGTACTACACTGACCGGCTGCGATGGTGGGTAAGTAACGTGCTTGTTGTTCTGAAGTGCCATAGCGTTGAATTAATTCACTTAAACCGCTATTGGTGCGCCATATTGCTCGTGCCGTTGCTTGATGACAGCTATTCAGTTTTAAAAGTACTTGTGAATAAGCAAGCGCGGAAAAGCCCAAACCTTGCTGTTGTTTGGGGATTAATAAACCAAAACAACCGGCTTGGCGTATCTGTTCTTGCAGTGTAGCGGGCAGTTGTTCAAAGGTACTGGTGGCATGATGGCAAAGTTGCTCGCAGAGTTGTTGCAATGTTTCTTCTAAAAATTGGCGCTCGTGCGGCATTAATTGAGTAAAGGCAATGGCTTGTAGGCGTTGCCAATTGGGAGTACTGGAAAAAACCTCAATATCCCAACTATCAGGATTAGGTTCAGGGTGAATGAATAGCTCTGGCTCAGTGAGGCGCAGTTGACGACGCATAAAATGCATAATGGGACGACTAAAGTAACGCTGGCGCAGCGACACTAATCGAGACATATTGACCTCCTATTCTTGCTATTCTTGATGCCAGGGTAAGGTACGATACACGGGTTCTTTACTAGCATTCCAAGCCGGATATTTAATCACACTAAAATAAGGCGAATAGTCAAAATCACTCGGAGTGATCAGGCGAAAATTACGCTCATAGAGGCGTACTTGTTCGTTTTTCTCGTTTTTTACGACGGGTAAAATGGGATAATGTACCTGTTGAAAGCAACGTGCAATCATACTCGAACACACAATATGCGTTGGATTGCCTGCATTATGCTGGAATAACGAGGAGCGCCAACGGCGAGGTAAAATGGCATAAGGAAACATAAAACGCGCCAGATCAAGCAATTGCCGAATATCATAATCCAAACCTAAATGCTCAATGGCAAAATTAACCACCTTATCCGCATCACTCCAAGTCAGTCCTGCTGGGCGACAAATACGCAAATGCTCATGCCGGTATTGAGCTAGGGTATTCACCACCGTACCTTTGCCTAAGAGGGATTCAACCACTAAAGGCTCATTAGGATCACCCTGATAAAACTCAGCTAAACGGGCGCGTGCTACGGGGTCACGTACATCACTAAGACGTCCTACATATAATGCCGCATGTGTCCACGGGGATAACACAATGGTTTGAATCACACGGCTCACGCGCGTTTGACCCGCAAATAAAATCACATCAGCCGGTCGGACTTCGCGCTCTAAAAAATCAAAATCAGTTAAGGCTCCTAAATCCTGTCGATGGGGTTCGGTGTTCAGCCAAGTGATGCCTTTATTCCAGAACCAATCGCGGTAAGAAGTAATTTGACGACGTATCTTAGTCAACATAAGCAAGGCTCCCCCGGCTGGTTATGCTACTTATCAGGATAATGTACTGAGTATGGTAGCGTAGAAATAGCGCAGGGCTTAATAACCGACCGGAGGTAATGATAATTCACTAAAAAGCCAGCTTATTCATACAAAGCCTTGAACCTCAACCTGAAAGTAATGAGAGCCTTCCCTAGTAGGAAATAAAATATCATGCTCAGCAGGCGCTTCTACTCCTAGTTTATAGGGCGCACGACTGTCATAGCAGTGTCTATGATTAAAGTCGGTGAAGTCGATGGTAAAAATAGCTCCTACCGGTTGGCGTATTAAAGCATCCACTAGCGGCATTTCACGCACATGATCCGCTTGAAAGGATGAGGTTTGTTGGAGCGTATTAAAAAAAATATGCGCACTTATTTGCCGAAAGCGCTGTTTTTCATCCTTAATCTGCCACACATAGCGCCAAATTTGTTGATGCTCTGATTTAGGGGGTAAGGCTTCGCGTTTAAATTGAGTAACGGTGATTGTTTTTATCATTATTGAGATGCCTATCAACACTATGGCGCTACTGTAACACGAGTATAGTGAGCTGTCCCTCACGAACCGCTCTAGTGGTAGCTAGTCGACGGATTGCTCAGCGTTTAAAGCGAATCTCGGTAGTGTAGGGAAATACATCCTCATAAATACCTTGGCGAATATTTTCTTGCTTTTGTTGCCAATAACGATAATCGAGTAAGTCTTTATGGTGTTGCAAAAATATTTTACGAATCTTAGGATTAGTTAATAAAAACGTACCAAATTCCTCAGGAAACACATCATGGGGTGCAACCGAATACCATGGTGTACTTCTAAACTCATCCTCTGGAAAGCGCGGTGGTGGAATTTTACGGAAATTACACTCCGTCATATAGGTAATTTCATCATAATCATAAAAGACCACACGGCCTAAGGGTGTTACGCCAAAGTTTTTATATAAAAAATCGCCGGGAAAGATATTCGCACCCGCTAATTGTTTAATAGCATTACCATAGTCTTTAATTAAATGTTCTAGCTCGGTATCAGTTGCCTGCTCTAAATAAATATTGAGTGGAGTCATACGCCGCTCAATATACATATGTTTAAATATAATATAGCCATTGTCTGTTTCGGTAATACTGCTGCCACAGGTTTCATAGAGTTCTTGTAATAAGGCCGGACTAAAACGGGTTTTGGGCATAGAAACATCGGAGTATTCTAACATATCCGCCATGCGTCCCACCCGATCATGACGTTTAACCAGTTGGTATTTTTCGGCGACCACTTGGCGAGTAAATTCTTTTTGCGGGGCAAATTTATCTTTAATAATTTTAAAGACATAGGAGTAGGAGGGGAGGGTGAAAACCATCATTACCATGCCACGAATACCGGGGGCAATCACTAGTTCATCATTAGAGTGGCGTAAATGATGCAAGAAATCGCGGTAAAAATCAGACTTACCTTGTTTATGTAAGCCAATAGCAGAGTAGAGTTCCGAGCGATTGGCATCGGGTAAGATATGCTGTAGAAAATTCACAATGGCGGAGGGCACTTGATGCTCTACCATAAAATAGGCTTGTGAGTAGCTAAAGACTAAGGATAGCTCTTTTTCACCTAGTAAAAGCGTATCAATATAAAGACCGCCTTGCTCATTATTTAAAATAGGAAGGGCAAAGCCGACTTCCTCGCGCCCATTGAACAGACGACCTACAATATAGCTCCCCTTATTGCGGAAAAAGGGATAGCGAATCACTTGAAGCTGAAAATTTAAGGCCGTTTTACGTTTGGCTTTACCCGGAAAGAGCTTAACAATACGGCGATAAATATGGTGAATATCGCGGGCTAAATTTTCAAAGGGTAGGGTATAGCCCGCATCGTAAATAATTTGCGTAATACAGTGTTTTAAGCCTACGGTATTAGGGTAATAGCAGCGATAGCTGGGTAAGTCACCTTGGATATAGTTAGTCGAAATAGTATTGCGAATAAATATAAAGGCATTGGTATAGTATTGGCGCGGGAATTGATGGCAAAACACCGAGGTATAAAAGGTTTCAGCGAGTTCTGGCTGGCGATGGTTGGCGAGCAGGCGCATATAGCATTGTTTAGTGGCTTGCCATAATTCTTGATCTAATGGCTCAATAGCATAGAGTGCTTGGACAAGCTCAATGGTTTCTGCCACCCGTTGATCATACAGCACAATGCGTTCGCGGGAGGCGAGTTGTACCTGACTCCACTTGGCCTGCTCAAAACGCTCCCGCGCCCCTGCGGTAATAGCCTGAAAGATTTCAAAATGGCGATTAAAACCTTGTAGGATAGTGCTGGCAATCTCTTGAGCTAAAGCTAAGTGGGCTGAGGTCGTCATTCGGTATCGGTCTCATAGGGCAGCGGTAATACTTGGACAGTTTGCCCCTCTAAGGTCAATGCTTCAGTGATATAAGCAATCTTCATTATGGCTAATACTTCGACTTTACTATCAGGATTTAAAGCGGCATTGAGCACTTGACCCGCATCCGGTTCAGTAGGACTACTAATCACCGCACCCACCGCAGGAGTATGAAAACTATCTACTCCGAGACGATAGAGCTGGCGCTTGTTTTTACCCAAATATTTAAGTCGCGCCACAATTTCTTGCCCAGGGTAGCAGCCTTTGGTGAAGCTAATACCATTAAGCAGTTGTAAGTTAAGCATTTGTGGCACCCACGCATCACTACTTTCGAGTGTTACATGCGGAATACCAGCGGCAATTTCAAAATAGTTCCAGACCTCGGTTGTGACTGCTGCCGCATTTACGCTCAACGCCTCCCAAAGTTGCTGGCTTTCCGTTAGTTGACCATAAATTTCAAAGCGTGGTACCTCAGCAGGGCGGCGAATAATAGTGAGTTGATTAATTTGTAGGACTTGATCAACCTTCGCCGGATAGCGACCCAAAATAGCTTGTAAACGTTGCTCACCTTGCGGATCCGCATAGCCGAAATGTACAAAGCTATCATGTGCATCGGTGAGAGCCACATCTGAGCGCATGACAAACATACGTAGGCGCTTGAGCATCGGCTCCACTAAATCAGCGGCAGTGGCTAGATATAAAGTGCCTTCACGCTCTAATACCTGAAAAGTGGCTAGCGCTCGACCTTTAGGGGTGCAATAAGCAGCCGGAACCGTGTGAGTGGGACTGACCGTATCCACATCCGCACTGAGTTGCCCTTGTAGAAATGAGCGTGCATCTTTGCCATTGACAGCAATCAGACCTTGATGTGAAAGATCACACAGGATAGCGCCTTGTGGGGGGATACTGCGTTCACGTTCGGGATTACCAAAGGAGATCAGCTTTCCTGCCTCAAATTCGGCACCTTGATGAGTAAGAAATTGACGCCAACTTGCTTTCATAATGATGTTTTCCTATTGAGATTAAGGAGGGGGTGTAGCCTTTTGCCCGCTAAAGTTCCTCGACTATCGTAATCCTACTTCATTCGATCCTAGAACTATAAGACTATTTGTTTAACGAATAATTAACTATATATAAAACTACGCCTATATAAATTTTACTAATCAGTAAAGCGATTTAACCCGTAGTTTGATATTGGTTTGCTGTCACCCACCATCAATTAAAATTTGATTAAATTTTAGTGAGATCAATGAAATGCTAAATACTACACAGTCTAACATTACTACACATCGTGGAATATCACCAACTCCTACTCCAAGCACAGGGCGTTGGGGAGGAACGAGTACTGGTTTGAATCTTAACGGTTTTAACGGAAGTAGTAGTGGTTTGCAAGGGGGTAATAATCTCTTACAAATGATTATGATGCTGTTACAGCAATTAGCAGCTAATCGTGGACAGATTAGTGGTGGTGGAGTTGCGCCTACACCAACACCTGCCGCTCCAACTCCTACACCTGCTACTCCAACTCCGGCAACACCCACACCAACACCTAGACCAGGAACACCGGTAGGAACCGGAGTTAATGCAGGTGGTTGGGGTGATCCACATTTTATTGGTGCCGATGGTGGTCGCTATGATGTGCAGGGTAAAGTCAATACTTACTATAACCTGCTGAGTGATGCTGGCTTCCAAATGAATGCTAAGTTTACTAGCCATAGAAACGCGGGAGCCACCATTATGGGTGAAATTGGCGCGGTGATGGGTATGGATAAAGTGCAATTCGATAAAGAGGGGCAGTTAACCATAAATGGTAAAGTGATGCAGGATGGCACCTATGCGACTAGTAATGGTGGTAGCGTCACTAAAAAGGGTAAGGTTGTTACCCTAAAAGAAGAAGAGTACACCGCTACTATTACGGCAAAAGCGACCAATGTGACTAAATATTTGGATTTCAGGGTATCCAGTAAAGATGTTGCTAAAGACGGTATCATGCCGCACGGTATCTGGGGACAAACCGCTGATGGTGATAAGAAAGTGAGAACTGGTGATACCGGCGCAGGTGCTCAAGGCGGTGGTGTGCTGGAAAAATTAGATGGCACTATCTCCAAACGTGGCGATAAAGAAACCGTGAAGCTTTACGAGGTAGGCAGCTTATTTGATACCTCCTTTACTAACTTTAACCGCTTCGGTGGCAATAGTGGCGGTGATGTAGCTGTTCACTCTAGCGCGAATGGTGGTGCTGACAGCGTTTAAATACGGTCGGTAATCGTGGAGTCGCTTTCCTAAGCGGCTCTACTCCTGTTAGCCATAGCCCTCATCGTTGGTCAGATTGAGCCAATCCCTCCGTTCGATACCTAGCATATTAATTAATCTCATCGCTAAATGGATATTAAAGCGTTAGCTTCCTATTTTTTATTGGGATGGGCGGTAGAATTACACCTTTTACCTACTGAATTTTCCCGACTATCTTGATCCTACTTCACTTCATAATATCCTTATAAGAATATTCTATTTAATAAAAAATTAACTTTATTAAAACTACAACTCCCAGTATTTTGCTAAGTAATAGAGTGTTAGCTTGTAGTTTGATATTGATTTTCTGCCACTCATTATTAACGAAATTATTTTAAATTCAGTGGGATCAATAATATGCTAAATATTAATCAGTCTAATATTACTACACCCTCGTCCTCTTCTTCCGCTTTAACTATGGGGAGTTTGAATAGTGCTGGCCTAGCTGGGTTAAATTTTACAGATGTATTTAGACCGGGGGGGGCTGTGCCGGGGAATAATAATTTCACACAAATTATTATGTCGTTATTACAGCAATTGTCGGCTAATCCTAATTGTGTAGGTGGACAACTCGGTGGGGGAGTAGCGCCTACACCAACTCCGGCAGCACCTACACCGACCCCCACTCCGACAGCACCTACACCGACCCCAGCCGCACCTACACCCGTAGCACCTACACCCTCTCCAAAACCAGGTATGACTATACCAACGGCCAATAACGCAGGTGGGTGGGGAGATCCTCATTTCATTGGTGCCGATGGTGGTCGTTATGATGTGCAAGGTAAGGCAGGAAATTACTATAACATTCTTAGCGATGATGGCTTCCAGATGAATGCTAAGTTCGTGGGCTTTAAAAATGCCGGAACTACGATAATGGGTGAAATGGGCGCTGTCATGGGGACGGATAAGGTACAAGTTGATAAAAATGGACAACTGACGTTGAACGGTAATGTGATGAAGGATGGCACTTATCCTACCGAAAATGGGGGCAGTGTGACTAAAAAGGGTAAGGTCATCACCCTCAAGGATGAAGAATATACCGTGACTATTACCTCTAAAAGTAGCGCGGGGGGTAACTATTTAGATTTCAGAGTCAAGAGTAAAGACGTTGCTGCTGATGGAGTAATGCCGCACGGTATCTGGGGACAAACTGCTGATGGTGATAAAAAGGTGAGAAAAGGTGATACAGGTACAGGTGCTCAAGGCGGCGGTGTGCTGGAAAAGCTAGATGGCACTATCTCTAAACGTGGCGACAAACAAACGGTACAACTTTATGAGGTAGGTAGTTTATTTGATACCGCCTTTACTAACTTTAACCGCTTCACTGGCGATACCGGCGGGGATACAGTAGTTCATTCTGGGGCTAATGGTAGTGGAGAACGTGACATGGCCTAAGCTTTATAACTATTGATAACAAGCGTGGAGCCGCTTTTTAAGCGGCTTCTGGCTTTTTGGCAGTCATGTTCTATTAGCTGATACCCCTTATTTAAAGACTGGAGCTTTACGAGCGTTCCGGTAATAGTCAGTTCTATTGCATATTATTTAGCCTTACCTGATATTTTTTGCTGGAGACTCATTGGCGTTTACCTTTTACCCGCTAAAGTTTCCCGACTATCTTAATCCTACTTCACTCTACAGTATAATTATAAGAATATCTTATTCAATCAATAGCCAAATTTATCATAGTAACTACAACCCCAAGCGTTTTACTAAATAGTAAAGTGATCTAAACCGTAGTTTGATATTGGTTCGTTGTCACTCAATCAATCAAAATTATCTAAAATTTAGAGAGGCCAATAATATGCTAAATATTAATCAGTCTAACGTTACTACTACTACCCCTACTAAGCCACCATCATCTTTAACCACAGGATTTTTGGGCGGAAGTACTACAGGTTTAAACTTTACCGATGTATTTAGACCTGCTGGTGGTTTAGGTAATAATAATTTCGCACAAATTATTATGTTACTGTTACAACAATTAGCTGCAGATCCTAATTGTTTCGGTGGTCAACTCGGCGGACAAACACCGACGCCAGCTACGCCGACACCAGCTACGCCGACACCAGCTACACCGACACCAGCTACGCCGACACCAGCTACGCCGACGCCAGTGCCAACACCAGTGCCAACACCGGTACCGACACCCGTGCCAACACCGGTACCGACACCAGTGCCAACACCCGTACCCACGACAACACCGAGACCTACTCCTACACCAGTGGCAACCGGTAATAATGGTGGTGCATGGGGTGATCCACACTTCATTGGTGCAGATGGCGGTCGATACGATGTGCAAGGTAAGGCAGGAACTTACTATAACATTCTTAGTGATGATGGCTTCCAAATGAATGCTAAGTTCGTGTCATGGGGCGCGGGCGCTACCGTAATGGGTGAAATCGGCGCGGTTATGGGGGCTGATCAAATAAAGATTGATGTATCTGGTAAGCTCACCCTAAATGGTAATGTGTTAAAAGATGGCACCTATCCTACCGATGGTGGTGGTAGTATTACTAAGCGAGGTGGTCAGATTACGATAAAAGATGAGGAGTACACCGTTACAGTTACCGCTCAAGCTGGTTATCTAGATTTTAATGCTAAAAGCAGTGATGTGGCTAAGGATGGTATAATGCCGCACGGTTTATGGGGACAAACTGCTGATGGTGATGGTAAAGCGAGAAGCGGTGACGTAGGCGTCGGTGCTCAAGGTGGTGGAGCCATTGAAAAGTTAGATGGTACCCTCTCCGCAAGAGGTGATAAAGACACCGTGACACTTTATGAAGTAGGTAACTTATTTGATACCTCGTTTACTAACTTTAACCGCTTCAGTGGTGATACTGGAGGTGAGTCAGTAGTTCATTCCGGTGCCGATGGTGGCGGTGAGGGTGCTACTGCCTAAGTTTACTCATCACTTGGTGATGCTCGAAGCCGCTTTTTCAAGCGGCTTCGTTCGTTTAGAGGATAAGATTCCATTGCTTATCGCTGCATCAGCCAAACCAAGCATTGCTGTCGTTCAATATCTCTGGGTTCAATGAGCCTGTCATTACCTCCCCTCACCGAATTAATTAAGCTGATCTTACTTTTATAAGTACTTGAGCCAAAGTAATCGAGTATTTCCTCCGCTGCCGCTGTGAATACCTCTCTGGACGCTACGATGCGGCATCCCTGCCACCAAGACTGCTCCAGAAATACCCGATTACTTATACCTTCTTAATATTTTTCTTTGATATTAAGGGTAGAGTAAGACCTTTTGCCTGCTAAAGCTTCTCGGCTATCTCAATTCTACTTCATTTTATAAGGCAATTATAAGAATATCTTATTCAACAAATAACTAAACTTATCAACAAGCGACAACCCCAAACGTTTTACTAACGAATAAAGTGATCTAGCCCGTGGTTTGATATTGGTTTATTGCTACTTATGATTAATCAAAATTATTTTAAAATTCAAAGAGGTCAGTAAAATGCTAAACACTACACAAAATAACATTACTACTACACCCCCACGCGGAATTTCTCCCTCTCCTACACTAAACACAGGAGGTTTGAATGGATGTAATACAGGTGTGAATTTTACCAATATATTCAACCTAGGGGGAGGGGCTGGTCTGCAAGGTAATAATAACTTCATGCAAATGATTATGTTGTTATTACAACAAATGATGGCTAACACTAATACCGGCGGACAAGGAGGTGGAGTAATACCAGGAACTACAACTCCGGGGACTACCACTCCGGGGACTACAACTCCGGGAACTACCACTCCAGGAACTACCACTCCAGGAACTACAACTCCGGGAACTACGACTCCGGGAACTACAACTCCGGGAACCACGACTCCGGGAACCGCTAACCCCAGACCGACTACACCAGTAGGAACTACTAATAACGGTGGTGCATGGGGAGACCCACATTTTATCGGTGCTGATGGTGGTAAATACGATGTACAAGGTAAACCAAACACTTACTATAACATTATCAGTGATGCTGGCTTCCAAATGAACGCTAAGTTCGTGGGTAACAGCGGTACTACCGTAATGGGTGAAATCGGTGCGGTCATCGGTGGAGATCGCGTGAAGGTAAATGCCTCAGGCCAACTCACTTTAAATGGTACAGTTATGAAGCAGGATGGAACCTATCCTACCGATGGTGGTGGTAGCGTCACTAAGAAAGGCGGTGTTATAACGCTCAAGGATGAAGAGTATACCGTTACCATTACCTCTAAAGGTGGGCATTTAGATTTTACTGCTAAGAGTAAAGATGTTGCTAAGGATGGTGTAATGCCACACGGCTTATGGGGACAAACCGCCGATGGTGATAATAAAGTGAGAAATGGTGATGTGGGTGTAGGTGCTCAAGGTGGCGGTGCGATTGAAAAGTTAGATGGCACGATCTCCAAAAGAGGGGATAAAGAAACCGTAAAACTGTATGAGGTGGGTAGTTTATTTGATACTTCCTTCGCTAACTTTAACCGCTTCAATGGTGATGCAGGAGGACGACCTGCAGTTCATTCTGGTGCTAACGGAGGTGGTGAAGGCGCTACAGCATAAATGATATAGATTTGGTTGGTTGACGTATTGAGAACTAAGTGGGATAGGGTGATCGCTCTATCCCACTTTTTTATTTGTGACATAGTTCTACACCCTCACTTCAAGTTTCTCTATGCTGGTAGATTGCTAGTTGCCGTATGATCAATCAAAGAGCACAGTAGCCTCCTAGTAGCTCCTATGCTAGTTTGTGTTATTTATCTTTATTTGAGTTGATGATTGATTGGGAACCACACAAAGTGGTATCCCGACCGTGCATTAATCTTCGGAACATACCTATTCTGCTTGAGGTTTCACCCGTGTTTCAAGTTCTGATTCTTTGTACTGGTAATTCCTGCCGTTCGCAGATGGCAGAGGCTATTCTTAACTATGATCTGGCCGGACAGGTGCAAGCCTTTTCTGCCGGAACTCGTCCACAGCCAGCCGTTGCAGCCGGAGCACTGGATGCTTTGCAATTGGCTGGTTTGCCTATTGATGGTTTGTATCCTAAGGATGTGGATGTATTTCAGAATCAGACACTGGATTTGATTGTTACTGTGTGTGACAACGCTAAGGAGTCTTGTCCAGTATTTCCACGTCCGATACCTACCCTGCATCTGCCTTTTCATGATCCACATGGTGAGCCACTATCCAGTTTTATTGTGGTACGTGATGATATTCGTACTCGTCTGCTACCGGCGGTGCGCTCAGCACTAGGACTGGAGGCTTAGGGTATGTCGGCACAATGTGAAGTCACCGCTAAGCGTCAGGCCGGTGCAACTATGGGACTGTTTGAGCGTTATCTAAGCATCTGGGTTTTGCTGTGCATTGTGGTGGGTATTGCGCTGGGTAGTTTGTTTCCTGCTGCATTTCAGACTATCGGGCTGCTAGAAGTAGCACAGGTCAATCTACCCGTAGCGCTGCTGATCTGGCTGATGATTATCCCGATGCTGTTGAAAATCGACTTTCATGCCTTGCAGGAAGTGAGACAGCACTGGAAGGGGATTGGTGTTACTTTGTTTATCAATTGGCTGGTGAAACCGTTTTCCATGGCGTTGTTGGGTTGGCTGTTTATCCGCGTGCTGTTTGCCCCTTGGCTGCCAGCCGAGCAGATTGATAGTTACATTGCTGGACTAATTTTGCTAGCTGCCGCGCCCTGTACCGCTATGGTGTTCGTATGGAGCAATTTGTCAGCAGGTGAGCCGCATTTCACCCTATCACAAGTGGCTCTGAATGATGCGATCATGATCTTTGCCTTTGCACCATTGGTTGGCTTATTGCTGGGTATTGCCGCGATTACAGTGCCGTGGGATACCTTGTTGCTATCGGTACTGCTCTATATTGTGGTTCCGGTTATTATCAGCCAACTATTGCGCCGACTATTGCTGGCTACAGGACGCTTGGAGTCGACGCTGAAAACCCTACAGCCTTGGTCGTTGCTGGCTTTGCTGGCGACACTAGTACTGCTGTTTGGTTTTCAGGGGCAGCAGGTATTGGCACAGCCGCTGGTGATTGTGTTGCTCGCTATCCCCATATTGATTCAGGTGTATTTCAATTCCATGCTGGCTTATTGGTTAAATCGGCGCTTTGGGGTGGCGCATTGTGTGGCAGCACCTTCTGCACTGATTGGTGCTAGCAATTTTTTTGAGTTGGCGGTTGCTACGGCTATTGCTTTGTTCGGCTTTAACTCTGGTGCCGCACTGGCAACCGTGGTCGGGGTGCTGGTAGAAGTACCCGTCATGTTGTCGGTGGTGGCGATAGTGAATCGCAGTCGTAACTGGTATGAAGCCGGTATTCAATCTTAATAGGAGAACCTCATGAGTACCCCTGTCTATCCGCCGCTAGTTCTCATTCCGGGATTTATGTTAGATGAGACGCTTTGGGATGAGTTTAAAAACTATCTGCCTGAAGTGTGGCCGGTACGGCATGCTTCTCTGAATGGTGGTCAGACCATCAAAGAGATAGCCCAATATATCGCTAGTCAATTACCACAACAGTGCGTACTGATCGGTTTTTCTATGGGGGGCTATATTGCCAGACAATTAGCCGCAGATTATCCCGAACGGGTGGCAGCACTCATACTCATAGCCAGCTCGTTGCGCGAAGATACCGAGCAACAAATGCAAGCCAAGCAACAGGCAATACAGGCACTATCCCCCATCACCTTCAAAGGCTTAAGTCACAGCACGATTGCTAAATCATTGCACCCAGATCATAGCAATAGCGAATTAATTACTCGGATCAAACAGATGGGGAGTCGTTTAGGCTATGAGGCTTTAGTGACGCAATCGGCGCTGCGGCGTGCGGAGGTTCCTACGGCAATCCACTGCCCGACTTTAGTGATTGCGAGCCGCTATGATGCGCTACGCACCTTAGAGGAGGCTGATGAATTAGTCGCAGCACTTCCTAATGCTTCATTGCAAGTATTAGACGGGAGTGGGCATATGATACCACTGGAGCAGCCTGAAGAACTGGCTGCTACCATTATTGACTGGTTGAGTGCTCAACCTATTGATCACTGAAAGGCCGTCTCATCGAAAGCTCGCAGTTTTCGTGAGTGCAGGCGCTCAGAAGGCATTTCGCGTAGCTTTTCCATGGTGCGAATCCCGATGGTGAGATGCTGAGCCACTTGGCGATTGTAGAATTCGGTTGCCATCCCCGGTAGTTTCAGCTCACCGTGCAGGGGCTTGTCCGAGACGCACAGCAGCGTTCCATAAGGCACACGGAAACGGAAACCATTGGCGGCAATGGTGGCGGACTCCATATCTAACCCAATAGCGCGGGACTTGGACAGGCGCTTCACGGGGCCGGATTGATCACGCAGCTCCCAGTTGCGATTGTCAATGGTCGCCACTGTGCCGGTACGCATGATCTTTTTCAGTTCATAGCCAGATAATTGGGTGACTTCCTCGACAGCTTGTTCGAGTGCCACTTGTACCTCTGCTAGTGCAGGGATGGGCACCCAAACGGGTAGGTCTTCATTTAGCACATTATCTTCGCGCATATAGGCATGAGCGAGTACATAGTCCCCTAATGACTGCCCCTTACGCAGCCCAGCACAGTGTCCGAGCATTAGCCATGCGTGGGGGCGCAGTACGGCAATATGATCGGTAATCGTTTTAGCATTGGAGGGGCCGACACCAATATTCACCAGTGTGATACCCGAATGATCGGAACGGGTCAGGTGATAGGCCGGCATTTGGGGCGAGCGGGTTACTGGCTTGCCTTCTGCTACAGGGTTGCCGCGGCGGGTGATCACATTGCCCGGCTCGACTAATGCCTCATAACCACAATCGGGTTGCATGAGGATTTCACGCGCATGACGCACGAATTCATCCACATAAAACTGATAGTTAGTAAAGAGCACGAAATTCTGGAAATGAGCCGGACGAGTCGCTGTGTAATGTGCTAACCGATGCAGGGAGTAGTCAATACGTGAGGCGGTAAAAGGGGCTAAGGGTTGGGGGACACCCGGACGGTCATCATATTCACCATTGACAATACGATCATCCGTCTGAGCAAGGTTGGGAGCATCCCACACATCACGCAGGGGGCGGGATAAACGCTCTTGGATAGAGCCTTCCACATGAATACCTTCTGGTAGGGCAAAATGCAGCGGAATAGGTATATCTGAAATCCCGACCGTGACCGGAACTTGGTGATTAGCGATCAGTGTTTCTAACTGATGTCGTAGATAAACCTCGAAGAGGTCAGGGCGAGTGATAGTGGTGAAATAGACACCAGGCCCTGGTACTCGACCATAGGCTAATAGTGAGTCTATATTTGCGTGACTGCCCGTAGTAATCGTGACTTGTGGGTAGAAAGCACGGAAACGAACCTCAGGAACATTGCCCTCCATGAGGCGGCAAAAGGACTGATAAAGGAAATCCGTACTAATATGGTAGAGCTGTTTTAGGGCAGCTATGGCTTCAGACGCTTGGGTGCAAACGATGGCAGGTGGGTAGTCTGGGGTGCTGACGGGCAGATCGCTGTTGTTCATATTTTCTCTTTTTGCTTTATAATGAAGCGACCAGTGTATGCCAGCTAGTAAAATTCAGCCAGTCTAGATAGGTTGGTGTATGATTTTAGAGTTACAAAATACGCTCTATCTTTCAGAAATACCTACTCCCAAGTCAGGATTCCTATGCTATCTAGTCATCCCCCTTTGTCTGCTATACCGCTAGCTACTGAAGCACAGCAACAGGTAGAGCATGTTTGGTCACGACGCATCCTGCTGGCAGTGGCTGCCCGTTCGCCACAGGTGGTGACCGAAACACTATATGCTCTAATGCATGAAACACCTAGTTGGCAAGCAACAGAGGTGCATGTCATTACCACTGGGCATGGGAAGATCGGTGTGGAGCGTCTGTTAGATCAGGCTTACGGGGGCGAGGGTTGGCTCAGTCGTCTCTGCCATGATTATCAATTACCCCTGCCAGCTTTCACACCTGAACATATACACTTGATCACGGATGATGATGGATATGAATTGGATGATATTCGTACTCGTTCGGATAACACCCATGCTGCTGATTTTATCAGCCAAGTAGTGCGTCGCCTGACGGCATTTCCAGACACTCAACTAGTGATTTCACTTTCAGGCGGACGCCGTACCATGACTTTCTATATTGGTTATGCGTTGTCTCTATTTGGGCGCTTACAGGATCGATTGACGCATGTATTGGTAGATGATGCCTATTTCTTTTTGCCAGATTTTTTCTACCCACCCCCTTACTCTCAATGGTTAACAGGGCAGGATGGCAAGCCATTTGATGCAGCTCAAGTGGAGGTAATTCTGGCAGATATTCCATTCGTGCGTTTGCGTGAGGGGCTGCCGCAGGCATTGCTGGAGGGGAATAGTAGCTTTAGTGCTAGTATTAAGGCAGCCCAGCATCAGCTAAATAATCCCATGGTCGTGTTCAAGTCCGTAGAGCGCGAGTTATGGTGTGGAGGGGAACTTGTTCCCATGCCACCGATATTGATAGTTTTTTATGTTTGGATGTTACAGCGTTGTCAACAACAGCGCCCGCCACTGCATTGGAGGGATCAAGAAAATCCGGTGCTGGCAGAACAGTTTTTGCAAATTTATCGTGATTTATTTGGGAGTCGTGGCAGCTACCATACTGTTGCTAAAGGGTTGCAGCAAGGAATAGGAAAGAACTGGTTTGAGGAGCGTAAATCTCAAATCAATAAGACTCTAAAACAGGCACTTGGATTAGGGAAAGCCACACCCTACCTGCTGTATACCTATGGTCAGCGTCCTGCCACACGTTGTGGCTTACACTTGCAACCAGAGCAAATACATTGGTCTGAGCCGTAAATAACCAGCTACTTCAGATAGCTATACCTGCTTTTGTGCTGTAAAGCATTCTAGGCGTGCTCCGTAACGGCGCATATCATCAGCACTCAGTTCTTGCCCCCGTGCCTCGGCAGGTAGTTCTAGAGTCAGGTGAAAGTAACGACCACCCCGTGCATTCATCTCGGCTACTAGATTGATCGGTAGCGTTCCCAATACTGTGTCTCCAGATTGCACAATTCCCACATCAAAATGTGCCAGTAGCTGATCAATGTGAAACCCTTCAGATTCTGCCCAAAGAGCAGCACCAGGATGACGAGAGATGAAGTAGGTTTTGGATGATTTTGTTGGAGGTATTTCTAAGCAATTGGTAGTTTCGTAATCTTGTATTTTACTTTCAAATTTTCCTACTAAATCTTGTAGGTTCTGGATCAGTTTATCAGCAGGACTAGGGGAGGATCTGAAACCACCATGTTGAATATCATTGCGTATCAATCCTATTAAATCTGCATATCCTTGTGGGTTGTTTTCTTCCCCCTCTTTTTCATACCAACATTTCTCGGTTTTATCACGCCCTTTTTTATCTAGTAGTTCTTTATCTGTAAGATTGGTATTGGCATATAAAGAAACCCAGCCTTCACGCACCACAATAGCAGCCTCAGGATAGCGTTCGTAATCAATGTATAGCTTTGCTAGTGTTAGCATGGACACATGCCCTTGAGAGCTGAACAGAGATTGAGCTGGGATATCTTTCAGTTTTTCTTTTAATTGCTCTAGCACCGGATAGAGTGGCATGAAGTGCTGGCGGATTTCGGCTTCACTATCGGTAATAGTTTGTAGGACATTGGCAGCACTACCACGCCCTTTAGCGGATTCCGTGATGATTTGTAGTACGCGCACAGTGGCTATATTGTCGGAAAATGCTTTGATAGATTCCGCCAGTTTTGCCAGCATACGTGGACGTTCGCCTTGCCCAGTTTTTTGAATGGTTGCATTTTCGCGCTTGGCTAGTTGTGCTAGGGCAGCACCATGTCCTGTTTTTATAAAGCTTTGAAGAGCACTTGACCAGTCGAGTAGGTTGATGAAAGTACTCATATCCCAAATGTCGGAGACCTGTTTTGCACTGTTATACTCGCCGTATAAAATACGCATATCCGGTATATTTTCTACATTTCGAGTTGAGCGAACATAGTTGATCACCGCTGCTGCAAAGAAGGGTTGTGAGCGGAAGCCATGGGTAATATCAAAAATGACCTTTTTATCATTCCCTTGAGGAATATTCTCCAGAATTGTATGAAATTGTTCCCACTGTTGTTCAGCATTTGCTCCAAAAGGAACGCGCACAACATGGGGTCGTGGGAGTTGATAAACTTCAAACTCAGCCAGAATTTTATCGATATGAGCTTTTTCTGCCTGTTCGGTTGCTAATAATACAACCTCATCTACTCTCTGTAGGCCGGTAGTTTTTTCATTAATGGTATAACCTTGTGTAATTGCCCGAACAACATAGCAGGTATTACTAATATCTGTTTGTGGATCTTGATTAAAACGGTATGTGGTTTTGTGATAGAAATATTCACCTGTTGGTTTGCTATTGGAGTCACGTTTGGCTTCTCCAAGCCCAAGAAAGCTAATTAGTTTCATTTAATTTCCTGTGATTGTCCAAAAAACTGATAAACACCTTCGCCATCTCTTACTCCTTGTAACGTTTAACTCTCAAGAAACCGTAGTGATACACAGTGGCCAAAGCTGTGCATTTCCTGTACGCAATTTCGGACACTTGGGATTAATCTCCCCTGTTCGGCTAATGCCAGTACACGGATTGTACCGATTGCTCTACGGTTTCATCATGGCGCACGACATCAATACCAAGCTCATCTAGGTGCAGAATAAAGTCAGCCCTAGGCAAGCTACTGATACGAGCAGCTTTTCCAAGTGAGATCAAACCATCCCGAAACAAACTAGCAGCGTGTGTCAGGCGTATTTGTGCGATGGTCTCGCTCAGGTATCTCTCTAGATGGAAAAGCAATGCGTCCGGCTCATTGCCTTTGAGTATGAGTACGGGAGCCTCTTTTGCCTGCCGCAAAGCTAGGGAGGGGGGTAAATCACGTACATTAGTAACATACATAGCAGTTACCGAAAAAAGAGGTACTACCAAAAGTAGTCCACGCATGATACTCACGCAAATACGCCCACAGACAAAATAATCCTTTCAAGATGGATTACAGCAGATATTTCAGAACAACTTGTGTTCTCTGATAGTCTTTATCCTTGCTAGGATTTTTAGCTTTACTCTCTTCCCTCCAGATACCTTCTTGTTGCATCCGCGCCTTTAGAAACTGTGCTGCTGTTTTTTGGTTAATCTCACTCCATTGATTAGCCTCCAATGCTTTAATAGCATCTGGAGTGGTTGAAAACTCTGCAATTTCGCGCTCAATGGGGTGCATCTGTTGCAAGGCAGCTTCTTTAGCCTGTCGCTCTACTTGTTGTTGTATTTGTGCCTGTTTATCTGCTTCAGCCTTAGCTATTTTCTGGTGTAAGTCATCCAATGCTTTTGATGCTTGTTGCATACCTCCATAACCTGTTGCAGTTTTGCCACCTGCTCCTTCATGCCGCAGTACACGTTGCAATACATTGGCAACCTCATCCAGATTGATTGACGATGGCCGTTGCCCCGGATATTCACGTATGGCAAAACTGAATAGTAAGGTAATGTCTTTAGCAACTAGAAAAGATACGGGTACGGGGTCATGCCAATCGGCGGGTACGGCTTCAGAGGTTATTGCAGAGTCTTGCTTACCTCCCTTTTCATACCATTTGCCCATATGTGGAGTCATTACATCCACGGCTAGAGTGACTGGTTCAATGGGCAGAGCATCAAAGAAAATTAGCTCACCAGCCCTGCTATCACATTCCTGTTTTCTGGAGTCTTTGTCGTCACTACCAAACCACTGAAGCAGTAATTGCTTTTTATTCGGATTTTCCGGATTGTTGTCATCCAGATAGTTTTCAATGTAAGTCCGCACCAGACCTTTGACGGCTGCTCCAGTTAGATAGGGGACACCCAGAGTTGGATGCCATGCAAAACCATTTTCAACAGGATGTGGGTTGCCCATGCCCGTTACGAAGTGCCAAGATGCTTTGAAGACGTGGCTTTGTCCCTTCAGGCTCTTAGTTAGCCTCATCTGCATCCATGATTGGTGTGCAAGAGCTTTGCTGTTGCCTACTTTTTTGTTATTGAAGTGTTTCAGCAACCAGTGTGAATTACCTATGTCTGTATGATGAGTATCCGGTTTGAGTATATCCCAGTTACGCGAGCCATACTGATCATAAAAGCGCTCAAACCACAGCCCACGATTGCCCTCCCGTCCCAGCTCCGGCTTATGCGCCTGTAATTGATCATACAAGGGAACTGTCATGGTTGCTCTCCTTCGCCCACATTACCCTCGGTCATGAATGCCTTGGCAAATTTTTTTACCCAGTCCATCAATGCTTGAGCTTCAGCTTGTGCCAGACGGTATGTGTGCATGTCAGCTTGGGTAATTCCCTCTAGCAGGTCGGGGTAATTGCTATAGGGCTGTTGAGGCATGGTTTGCTCATTATCATGACGATTGCAAAGCCAGTTTGACAGAATCATGTATAGCTCTGCATGTTCAGGGGAGCTGTTTCCTTTGGATTTAAAAAAGGCTGCGGCTTGCCCTAAACCATTCATGTGAATCATGGCAGGCAGATTGGATGCATAGCTCTTGAATTCCTTATGCCCAATCCTAGGGTTGTCAAATGCTGCACTTTTAACCTTTTCCAGTGCGTACTTAGCTCGCTGTTGCTGGATTGTTTGCATTATTGTCCTCCTTGCAGCACTTTGACGGCGCACCAGCCCATTCCGACGGTTTCATTACCGCCAATCTGTAACCATGGTCTGTCCCTGAACAAGTTGGTAATCGACTCAAGCACCCACTTGCCGGATTCATCCTGAGGTAACGGAACCTTGATTTTATCCCCCTTGGGTTTTCTCACTGGATTGGCTGATAGCCCAACGTACAATAAGGTTTCTGGTGGTAAAGTTTCCTCATACCAAAGAGCTCCATCTTTAACAGTTTTAGTTTCGGATTCGATGGCAATATGAGCATTCACTGGTGTTGCGTGTTGGCAAAGATGGGCAAACATATCATTACTGACAATCACTAGCTGATTTTGCAAAACCTCTTCTGCATCGTCGCGCTGCATCAGTTGGGCTATGGATTTAATGGCTACGCTCAGATCCTGTGATTTAGCATTGAAACGATACTCCTCAAGGAACAATGCCCCATCAGCCTCTTTTGTCGCAACAAGGGCTTCATCGCCTTCTACTTCTACATTCACACTGCTGAGTAAGCCGACTGTCAGACCAAAACGTTCAGCATCACGCTGGTAACGCTTCAGAGCATCTGGGCATGTCACCCATTTGAACTGAGATGTGAGCGAACGAATAGGCAATAATAATAGACGGGCATCACTCACCATAATAGCTCCAGCATGCTCGCTGGCATTATTGGTATTTGGGCTTGGGCTTGGGCTTGGGCCAAATACATAGATCACACTGGCATTTTCCTTGCCATATTGGGTTTCTGCACGAGTACGTAAAGCGCCTTTCATGGCAGACCCAAATACGCAGGGCCAGCCATTATGCCCTTCCCGTTGGATCGGTAGATCAATAATGCCGGTATTTTGTCCTGTACCGGCATGGATAGAGGTCTGTGCCAACAAACCCAGAATGGTACTTGCTTGTGTCATAATTGCTTTCCTTTAATCATTCCAAAGGCCAACGGCTAGGTGTCCGTAGCCATAGGCTTTCAATTCGCCGATTTGTTGGTTATGTAATTTCTTGATAGCTGTTTCCGTTTCCGTATCGCCGTTTTTTACTTTGCAAAAGAACGCACTCCCTGCCGGAATCAGGCTGGTGACAGCACGAGGCTCATGCTTTGCCATATCCCACCCCCCTTCACGCTGAGCTTTTCCCGTCACAGCACCATGAAGCTCCAGTTCAATACCATTGAGGGAACCCGTCCAGACTGTTAAGTCCTCACGCTCTTCTCGGACAAAGTTGGGGAACGGCTGCCACTCTTTGCTCTGCTGTTTAAGCTGTAGTGGGGTCAGCAGATACAGTATCAAACCCTGATTGCTACCAATTGGCGGTGCTTTGGGAAAGGTCTTGTTTTCAGGTTTAACTTCAAGACTCGCTGTGCGTCCTTCACCACCGAGGCGGATAATGTGGCTGTGCGGAAAATCCTGTGGCAAGCCTGAAGCATCCAGTTCAATCGAGACGGCTCTTTGCAGACGAATATGGCGAGTTTGGTACAATAGGCTAGGCTCTACCGTGCGGTTGCTGTTGTCACGAGCAATGCCGACTCTAGGTTCGCGCTCAAAAAGATCAGATGCTTTTTTAACATCTGCAATCTTTGGTGCGTTGCCCTGTAAAACCGCTGTTAGTCCTGCTTGAGTTAGCCATGTATTTTCCAATGGTTTGCTACCAGCCGCATTGGCTGGTAGCTCTGGTAGCCGGGCATTTTTCCCCAGATCGCACCAGATGCCTTTTTTTGCCAGCGTTAGGCGTAGTAGTTCAGGCTCCTTCTGATCCTTTTGCTGGTTTTCTTTTTGCATCAGCAACAAGGGTGCAGGGTATAAACGTTCACCATTATAACTCAGCCATGCCCCCTGAAATTTCAACTTGCCAAGATCATCACCATAGCCGATTAACTCATTACCTTTAGCTATATGAAATGCCTGCCAATCAATATTTTGCTGCTCACCAATCAATGAGCGCACGGCACCTGCTAAAGTACGAACCGAAGGCGGGAATACGCTTTGCAGTTCACCCATCGACTCCATTGGACGAGACTCACGGAAAAACAGGGTATCTGTTGCCTGAAAAACCAGTCTGACAGCTTGGCTGAAATCTATAGTTTGAGTTTTATTCTGCATAGGAGGAGCCTGAGTGGTCGTTTCACTTTTTTGCTTGGGTTGTTGACCTTTTCTATATTGGACTGAATGTTTGCCACTCTTGTTTTTGCCATTTTTACTCATCGCTCAACTCCTTTACGAGCTAGAAACCGAACCAAGAGAGCACCATCAACTTCAAGCCGCTGGCTTTTGTCCCATTGTTCGCGCGGTGCTGCTTTGTGATCCTGCAGCTTTCGTTTGACAGGACGACATTGCGTCAATAGTGGCCTGACCCGATCTTTGGCTTTGTCCATACGTTCCTGAGCATTTTTGATCCCGTTCAAATCTGACTTGCCAGAGTTCAGGTATTCCATTGCCATTAAGCTGAGCGCATCAGAATCATCAAGAACACTTTCTTGCTGCGTATTTTTGGATGGATTCAACAACTCAAAACGCTCACGAATCTTGTAGAAGAACTTACTAGCGAACTGCTCCTGATCTTCTTTGATATTACGGAATGTTTTGACCAGTAATTCCAGATAGGTATTGTTCTGTTCAGGAGCCAAGGCAATATCCCACGGCTGTGCCCACTCAATCTGCAAGCCACCTGGCTTCCAAACCCGAATAGCCAGCGCATCACGTCCACGCCCCTCCTTAGCAACCTCATCTAGTAATTTATGAGAGTCTTTCAACACTTCAGTCAGCGGGGTTTTGATATGGACAAATTCAATAGCGCCAGAGATTGTGGCTAGAAATTTTTCTTGATCAAAGCAAGACAGATAATGTTTGCGGAGCGCGACTGCACACGGAATGGCATCTTCCAGCGGTAGAATTGCCAGCACGTCATCACCACCTGCATAAACAAGAAAACCATTATGGTTGTAAACTATAGCAGGTACACCAAGGGTGAATTTAGCCAGTCCCTGTGTGATGAGTGGCTGTTTATGGGTATCACTCATGTGCTTGCCCAGCGAATCACCATCCATCAGCAGAATGGCGTAAAAAGGTGATACTGGCTCTAGATTATTGGCACTTCTGCGTACTGCTGCGAGTGTGCTCTGAACTTTTTTAGCCTGCTCCTGATCTTCAAAGTGATTTTTGTTTTCCAGTATGGAATCGAAAAACACCCCACCATCCAGAGAGCGCAGGCGTTTAAATATTCCCGCATTGGGCGATGACTCAAGACAGGGCATACGAGTTTCCCACTCTCCATACTCACCACCGACCAGCCGCTCAGCTTCCTGATGGAAATTCGCCAGTGTATTGGCATCTGCTTTATTCAGGGCGTGCTCCAGCCAGTGTACCGCTGCCATATAAGTCACGGAAGGCACAGCACTAGGTACTTTCCAGCCTTTCAAACGCCAGCCTTGTGCCATCGAATGATCCAGTCTGTCAAAGTGACGACTGAAGCGCCGTTTTACAAAAGCCATTGCGCATAAGGCTTCGTTTTTGGCCAGATCACTTTTCATCCCGTAACGGCCATTATTCTGCACGGAGCTCCAGAAATGGTTCATTGCCTCACGGTTTGGGCTGTTGGCACCGGACAACTCTTGCCATCCATCCATTATAGAACACTTCACGCCCGGCTCATTTGGTGGACAATAAGAGCGCCAGTTTTTACGTTTATCTAGTGCAGAGCTATCTTTTGGGTCATCAGTTATTATCCAGCTCATATCCCAGAATGCTGAAATTTGTCGATCCCATATTGTTGCTGTTTGACTAGCAGGGCTGATATGACCAAGATCGCGCTCCCATACGGTGTCAGCCAGTGCTTTCCATGCCTCTTGTACGGCACTAACCACTTGTTCTGGTTTAAAAGTGGTGGAGTTTATTTCCGCTTTGAATCGGTTGGGAATACTGCCTTGGATGGGTTTTTTCCCTTGGTTTTTTCCTTCTAGCCAAGACATGTAATCATCGTCGGGTAATGGAAACTTGATTTCTCCACCCTGAATTTGTGTGGCCTTGATAGCGACAGCTGACAGCCATGAAAGGATGAATGAGCCAGCCCAGAAATCACGGGTACGGCGAGCCTGAGCCACAAAGCCTTGTACGGGGCCCAAGGTGAAATGGAAGTAGTGAGGGGTGTTGCTCATAACGTCTGCATCCTCTCACTGAAGCGATCCATATATTTGTGAATTACCTGCCAATCAATCATTTGCTGGTTAAAATGGATATTCGCTTTGCCCTGCTGCATCTTGAACTCTAGTATTGTGTTATCTGGTAAAAATTCAGCAGGGAATAATGATTGAACAATGGCAGTCTTACCATCAGGAAATTGATGTACATGAATGAGTAATGGAGAAGTACGCCGTGTACACTCGGACATTGCGGGTGCAAAGTCCGCCTTTTTCTTTGTTGAGGAAAAAAAGTAGTTGTGAGGCAAACCAAATATGGAACGTTGTGGGATGCTAGTTGCGCTTTTAGAGGTAATGATTTTTTCAACCAGATCATGATCTTTTTTGAAATTTTGTTCTGCAGGCTTACCCGCAACTTTATGCTTACCAGTATTGTCGGCACGTCCAAATGAGCGATATAGTTGCTGTTGTTCTCCTACTTTATCGAGCAAAACAAGAGGATCACCATCCCCCTGTAGTGACATATCAATTCGGGTGAGTGCTGAAAATGCCGTGAATGGCGGCAAACTAACCCTAGTTCGATGTGCCTGTACCAACTTCAGGAACTCATCACTATTGCTTGGAATCTTAATCCCAGAGCCATCGACACTCATAGATTGAATAGCGACAGATCCGAAACCTTTACGGGCACGGCTGCCCAAGCCTCCAAGCAAACCAAATATCAACAAGGCGTCAATAAGCTGACTCTTTTGCTGTAGATATTGTTCTTGTGATTTCCCATATCTTTTTGGTTGTAGCTGCAACTGAATTTCAAAAGTACTACCAGATTGCAACACAGGACGAAGATAGCCATTGCCAAAATGATATAGCCCTTGTCCCAGCAAGTATTGAATACCATTCGTAGGCTTTTTAGGGTCGGAGGTTTTATTGCCAGAGTAGAATACTTGAAGGGTAAATTGTGCAGCCTTACCATTATCTGCGGAAGTCCCAAAAAGCGTACCCTCTTCCTCATGCAATTTCTGCAGTGCCTCTCGATCTGATTGGATTTGCGAGCGAATTCGTCCCCAGTTCAGCGCTCGCCACCAGAAACGCAATGCCCCTTTGACTGAGGCGGGAGAAATACCAGATGCTTTTTGTTCGGCATCACCAATAAACATCGGCGTGACAATGCGATAAGTCGCCCTAATAATATGCGGCTCTTTGAAGGTCAATTTCATAACTAGCCTTTGATTGGGAAAAAGGGTTTATACCTCACATTATCCCGATAAACGGCAGATTGTCACGCTTCACAAGCTTGTGAGAGCAAAAAATATTTAATGCACTATTGGGGTGAGGTTGAGAGTTGTAGAGATTAGTGCCTACCTAGAAAACTACCCATATTGGGTATCCATCGTAAATACTAGTTGGCTAGTAATGATATAGGTATCAGATAGATATGATATTTTTTATAGATTGCTGAAGACATTTTTTGTCAAACTGAAACCACTATGTGCATAGTGGCAGTTACCAAGAGTCGGTCTTAATCCCTTCTCAAACAGGGCGATACTCAAACCTAACGCAAATGTATGCCGTAGTGGACACCTACGTCTTAATCCCTTCTCAAACAGGGCGATACTCAAACGATTAATGAGGCAGCAGGGCAATTGCTTGCACGGTCTTAATCCCTTCTCAAACAGGGCGATACTCAAACTGATAGACTGGCAGGCCGCGACCTAGCGCTATTGTCTTAATCCCTTCTCAAACAGGGCGATACTCAAACTCATAGACGCTGGTCAACCGGCACCTGTGTTCAGTCTTAATCCCTTCTCAAACAGGGCGATACTCAAACTCATAGACGCTGGTCAACCGGCACCTGTGTTCAGTCTTAATCCCTTCTCAAACAGGGCGATACTCAAACAATAAACAATTATGTGTGGTGGAAGTCGATGACGTCTTAATCCCTTCTCAAACAGGGCGATACTCAAACACTACAGAGCTGAGAGAAAGAGGCATCAGCAGACTGTCTTAATCCCTTCTCAAACAGGGCGATACTCAAACTTTATGCTGTTACCTGTGCGCCAGAGGCTCAGTGTCTTAATCCCTTCTCAAACAGGGCGATACTCAAACTGTTACGCATGTCGTGGCACAACAGAATTAACTGTCTTAATCCCTTCTCAAACAGGGCGATACTCAAACGCAGTAACCTATCTGGCTTTAGCCATAGTTAGGTCTTAATCCCTTCTCAAACAGGGCGATACTCAAACCAATAGTGATGAGGTTACAGAAATAACACCGGCGTCTTAATCCCTTCTCAAACAGGGCGATACTCAAACGCAGTAACCTATCTGGCTTTAGCCATAGTTAGGTCTTAATCCCTTCTCAAACAGGGCGATACTCAAACCAATAGTGATGAGGTTACAGAAATAACACCGGCGTCTTAATCCCTTCTCAAACAGGGCGATACTCAAACCCCGCCGCTCGTCGGAATCCATTTATTTTCAATAACTTATGCTGTATAAATTTTGATATCAAAATGGCATTTCCGAGTTAGCTTTTAAAAAACGTGATTTGAGTAAAAATAGACCT
The DNA here is from genome assembly GCF_000380185.1 of Thiofilum flexile DSM 14609. Lineage (GTDB taxonomy): Bacteria > Pseudomonadota > Gammaproteobacteria > Thiotrichales > Thiotrichaceae > Thiofilum > Thiofilum flexile. The sequence continues at coordinate 2,000 of NZ_KB904758.1, read as the reverse complement.
CAAAACCCCCGACTAAAAGTCGAAAGTTGCGTACAATAATATAACAAGTTATGAACTCTGACTAGTGTTTTTACGCCCTTAAGCCAGCCCCTCATCCACCTGTTTTAGCTGTTCCCGTAACCGAATAACCTGCCCATTGATGATTTCAGATAAGCTAGCACGAGGCCAATGTTCCGCATCTTTTGTAGCAGCAAAAGGACGCGGACAATCCTGCCGCCAGCGTGCCCATGCAGCATAAAATAGTGGTCGGGTGGCTTTGCTTAGACGACAGCCTTCACTCTCATTATAATAAAAACTGCTTTTGTCTAGCGGTGTTTGTTGTAGCCATTCCAAAACCAGTGTATCCACATTGGCACGAAAGGTCTCCAGCATATCCAGTGCTAGTGAGTCTCGCCCCGGATAATCCTGATGCAAAAAGCCCAACATATGCCATAGTGCATTCTAAGGGCAGCCCCGTAGGGCTGCTGGTGTGGGGTTCAGCGTTGTTTGTAGGTGCAGGCCGCTTTTGCGGCTACGGCTGCTGCAATGCAGCAGAGTAGGATGAGTTGCAGGGTGGGTCTCTTGTGTTGGGGGATCATTTGTCCTTGTCGCAGTTCAGGATGGTGGTGGTCACGGCGACGGCGATTGTCACCAGAAGGGTAGTGAGGCCAGGCATGTTGGTTTCTCCTTGTCGATTGCAGTTCAGTGTTGTGTTGGGGGGATCATTTGTCCTTGTCGCATTTCAGGATGGTAGTGGTCACGGCGACGGCGACAGCCACCAGAAGGGTAGTGAGGTCAGGCATGTTGGTTTCTCCTTGTCGATTGCAGTTCAGTGTTTGGTAATCAGATCCCAGAGCGTATCCCACAGGTCATGGGGGTGATGCGGTGGGAACGGACGATTTGGGATGCGTGGAATACAGTTCATGGTTGGGTCTCCATCGTTTTAGTGTTTCGATGAAGACTATTCTGAGGGAAACGGCGTTTGGTATTGAGGATTACAAGCTTGTAAAAGCTCTTTACCGAACCAGCCGTAAAGCCCCTTGCTTCAGCTAGGGGATATCAGGCTATCGGCGATAGCCGATGAAAGGTAGTACTACAACGATAACAGTTAGCACCTTTTGTAGTATAATCAATACTATGAAACCAGCCACCCACCTCAAAACCCTCAAAGTTCGCATCAAGGATAAACACAAGCCTATTCTTGATCGCATGGCCTTTGAGGTGAACCAGGTGTGGAATGCTGCCAATGAAGAAACGGCCTATTATTCACATTTTTTCATTCCGGAGTTTGGTTTTCACTCGCTTTATCTCAGTACGTATGACCTGCAAAGCCAACTCAAAGGTATTAAGGCAGAACGTGGCTTTATGATCCACTCCTCGACGACTCAAGAAACGATAGCCGTTCACGAAAAAGCGCGTAAACAATTCAAGAAAAGTAAACTGCGTTGGAGAGTCTCGAGTGGTTCTAAACGCTCCTTAGGTTGGATACCCTTTAAAAAAGGTGCTGCGGTTTGGAAGCATGGGCAAGTACGCTATGCGGGACACTTCTTTAAGGTATGGGATAGTTATAACCTAGCTCAATACGAGTTTCGTTCAGGCTCTTTCTCCCAAGATGCGCGAGGCCGCTGGTATTTCAATATTGTCGTGGAAGTACCCAACATTGAATCGACTGCTACGGGCGAAGTCGGCATCGATCTAGGTCTAAAAGACACTGCGACCTGTAGCAATGGGGATAAGCTAGAGCGCGGTGATTTCTATCGTGAACTAGAACCAAAACTAGGCAAAGCTCAACGCGCTAAGCAAAAGAAACGGGTAAAGGCTATCCACGCTCAGATCAAAAATAGGCGCTTAGAGGTTATCCATCAATTTTCCAATAAAGTCGTGAAAGCAAACGGCTTAATCATCATTGGCACTGTGAGCAGTTCCGGTCTAGCTAAAACTAACATGGCTAAATCCGTTTTAGATGCGGGCTGGTTTATGCTCAAGACACAACTGAAATACAAAGCGAGTGCGCGGTCAGG
>NZ_KB904757.1 GCF_000380185.1 Thiofilum flexile DSM 14609 | reverse complement strand
GGTCATGATTTAGAAGAGTTGAAAAACATTCTGTTAATAAACGCCCCGATCACCTTATCATGAATCTCCACCGACTTAGAAAAGCAAATCGTCTTGCGTGCCAACCGCTTGATACGGGTGCGAAAATTAAGATTCTGGCGCTCAATAGACTGGGTATAACGCTTAGTGATCAGGTGCTTATCCTTCGGTAAGAGACGTTGATACCCCTCCCAGCCATCTGTGCAAAACAGCCGAATCTTGAAGCGCTGTAAGGAAGCTAATAAACGCTTTAGGGTCTTATCCGCGCGGCTTCCCAGCTCATAGGCCAACACCGTCTTTAAATGCGGTTGCCACGCATACCATAGCCACCGCTTTTGTTTCTTGTGACCCACATAAGACCATTGCTCGTCCATTTCACAGATAAGTTCCACCTTATGGTGCTCCATCACCTCTTGTATCGGTAATGGATTGACTTTTACCGGTTCTAATTTTTTTTAAGTGAGCAATCACGGTCGTGATACTCACTTTCAACACCCGGCTGGTGTCGCGGACACCACTGCCATTCATGGCCATCTCTACTATCTTTTCAGGCGTCTCTGGCTTGTTGCCTTCGTAACGATAGGTGTGCTGAAAACTACGCAGACACTCACGGCATCGATAGCGCGGTTCGCCACTGCGGGCATATCCATGTTTATACACTAATAGACTGTTACAATAACGGCAGGGTACCTCTATCGTAGCCATGAACTTACCTTTCTGAACTTGCGGGGAAACCGATCACTATAAGAGATGTAGGTGTATGATTCAACTCCTTTAAATCATGACCGGCAAGGTATAGAGCTTATCTAAACTGTGCGAAATACTATTTTGCAACAAATCAAATAAGCTACGCATGACATGCAAGAGCACTAAGTTATGAGAGGCTTCTGCAATCGCGAGATGAAAGGCAGCATCGGCTTGTGCTTCTTCAAGCGGGTTACCTTTGCCATGTAATTGAATCATGCGTTCAAAGCAGGTTTGGATATGGGCCTTATCTTCTTCCGTAGCACGTAGGGCAGCATACCAAGCGGCATTCCCCTCTAGTGCATGGCGAATTTCCAGTACATCAAAACGGTATTCGGGATTTTCTTTAAACAAAGACAGCATGGGATCAACAAAACCAATCGGTTTGGTACTAACCACATAAGTACCTCCACCGACACGGCTAGCTAATAAACCTTTGCTAATCAATTGTTGTAAGGCTTCGCGTAAGGAGGAGCGTGAGACTTGCAGCTCTTCGGCGAGTTGGCGTTCAGCGGTAAGACGTGAGCCAATAGGCCAATAACCACTGGCTAAACGTTGCTCTAATAAATCAGCGACTTGATCAGCAATACGATTTTTACTCATCACTCCATCCTAAAATTGGTCGTACCAATTAAGCGAATACTAAATCATTGAAAAACTAAGTTCAAGTGAATTTAAAATAATGATTGACACTATATTTAGCTACTATCAGAATCATTGAGCATTGCCAATAACATGACATTTGTCATATTGGTATGACCAATTTGCTGCTAGGAGTGTGTTCAATGAACCAAACATTGCTTTCGTTAATGGCTTTTGTGCCACTGATTTTAGCTGCGGTGTTATTAGTGGGGCTGAATTGGCCTGCTCGCCGTGCTATGCCCCTTGTCTTTGTTGTCACCGCTGTGATTGCATTAACGGCGTGGGATATGACTTTTAATCGCGTATTAGCCTCGACCTTACAAGGCTTGATTCTCACCGGCTCTATTCTCTGGATTATTTTCGGCGCAATTTTATTGCTGAATACCTTGAAACATTCCGGTGGTATTACCGCTATTCGTAGTGGTTTTTCTAATATTAGCGCTGATCGTCGGATTCAAATTATTATTGTGGCGTGGCTATTTGGTTGCTTTATTGAGGGGGCTTCTGGTTTTGGTACACCGGCTGCGGTGGTGGCTCCTTTATTAGTAGCATTGGGTTTTCCTGCGATGGCAGCGGTCGTGATAGGCATGATGGTGCAATCCACTCCGGTATCCTTTGGTGCGGTAGGTACACCGATTATCGTGGGGGTATCCGGTGGCTTGAATAAAGCAGCGATTAGTGAACAGCTAACGGCGGTAGGCTCTAACTGGGATATGTTTTATCGACTGATTACCTCAGAAGTGGCCTTGACCCATGCCACTATAGGGGTGTTAATGCCGCTGTTTATGTGTGCCATGTTAACGCGCTTTTTCGGGCGCAATCGCTCGTGGTTAGAGGGTTTAGCCGTCGCCCCCTTTGCTATTTTCGCGGGTCTTGCCTTTGTCATTCCTTATGCCTTCGCTGGGGTGTTTTTAGGGCCAGAGTTCCCCTCAATTATTGGTGCATTGGTCGGATTAGCGATTGTCGTTCCCGCTGCTCGTAAAGGTTTTTTACTGCCTAAATCTACTTGGGAATTTGCTGACCCTAAGGACTGGCCTGATACTTGGTTAGGTAGCTTAGAAATTAAACTGGATAGTTTGACTACTAAAAACCCCATTTCCATCGGCATGGCATGGTTACCCTATATCTTATTAGCTGTTTTATTAGTGTTATCACGGGTTAGCCCTGAGCTAAAAGCCTTCTTTATGAATTATTTGGTTATAGGCTGGAGTGATATTCTGGGTGAAAAAGGGGTGTCGGGTAAGATTGAGTTCTTATATTTGCCGGGTGGCATTATGATTTTAGTGGTGCTCGCGACCTTCTTCTTGCACCGCATGCAATTTAATGAACTGAAAGCCGCCGTCAGTGAGTCCTCACGTACTCTATTAGGTGCAGGGTTTGTGTTGGTCTTTACCATTCCTATGGTACGGATTTTAATTAATTCGGGCGTTAATTTAGCCGATTTACCCTCGATGCCACGGGCGATGGCGGAGTTAGTCGCAAGTAGTGTGGGACATATTTACCCCTTCTTTGCGCCTGCTGTGGGGGCTTTAGGGGCGTTTATTGCGGGGTCTAATACCGTATCTAATCTTATGATGGCACAATTCCAATTTGATACCGCGAATTTAATCGGAGTATCAGGCGCTTTATTAGTTGCCGTGCAAGCCGTAGGGGCTGCCGCAGGGAATATGATTGCTATTCATAATGTGGTCGCCGCTTCCGCCACCGTAGGCTTATTAGGGCGTGAAGGACAAACCATTCGCATGACGATTATTCCTACCCTCTATTATTTAGTCGCAGCCGGTACATTAACCTTAATCGCGATTCATGTATGGGGAATTACGGATCCTTTAATGGTAAAATAAACTAAGGTGAGTTTACCAACGCGTGTGGCTTATTGTGAGTAATAGGCCACATGCTCGTTTTAATTATCTTGCTAGGGAAGAAGTACTCCTTTGTTTTTACAAGAGCGGGTTTTAGCAAGGTAAAATATTCAATAAGTATGCTAGGAGGGTAGGTTATGTCAGGGGTTTATCAGCAATTTTGTCAGGCGTTAAGCGCAATACTACCTCACCAGCAAATCTTTACGGATGAATTTACCCGTCTCACCTATGGCACGGATGCGAGTTTTTATCGTCTGACCCCAGAGGTAGTGGTGAAGGTCAAAGATGAAGACGAGTTACTTGCCACCCTGCGTTTAGCGCGAAATTATGATCTACCTGTCACCTTTCGTGCCGCCGGAACCAGTCTTTCGGGTCAGGCGGTGACTAACTCCATTTTGATTATGATGGAGGGTAATAGCTGGCGTGATTTTCAGGTGCTGGATCAAGGCCATGTTATTAATCTGCAACCCAATATTATCGGCGCACAAGCCAATCAATATCTCGCACCCTTTGGACGCAAAATCGGCCCTGACCCGGCCTCGATTAATACTTGTAAAATTGGTGGCATTGCAGCGAATAATGCTTCCGGTATGTGTTGCGGTACAGCACAAAATAGCTATCACACCTTAAAAGGCATGCGGGTGATTTTAGGGGATGGTACGGTGATTGATACCCGAACCGATGCTGGACGCCAAACCGCTTTTAATACCCACCGGCCTTTATTGAATCAAATCTCGGTTTTAGCACAGCAAGTCAAAAGTAACACCGAGCTGAGTGCGCGTATTAAACATAAATTCCGCCTTAAAAATACTACGGGCTATAGTATTAATGCGTTAGTGGATTATGTTGATCCGCTGGATATTCTGACTCACCTCATGATTGGCTCAGAAGGAACTTTGGGCTTTATTGCCGCGATTCAATATCACACCGTACCGGATTATCCCCATAAAGCGACTAGTCTCGTCTTTTTCCCGCACATTGAGGCCGCTTGTTTAGCAGTGACAGCACTTAAAACGCAGCCGGTGGATGCGGTGGAGCTGATTGATGGTGCCGGTTTAAAGTCAGTACAAGATAAAGCTGGCATGCCGAGTATTTTAAAAGAGTTGAGTACGGAGGCTGCCGCTTTACTAATTGATATTCGCGCCCCCCATCAGACAGAACTCACAGACAAAATCCAAGCGGTGCAAAACCTCTTGGCGGCGCATCAAGTGTTAGTTCCCTTTGAGTTTACCCAAGACCCCGTGCAATACGCGCAACTTTGGAGTGTGCGTAAAGGTTTATTTCCCGCAGTAGGTGCGGTGCGTCCGGTGGGTACTACAGTGATTATTGAGGATGTCGCTTTCCCCATTGAGCAATTAGCGGCAGGGGTGCGTGAGTTACAGGGACTATTTGCTAAGTATGCCTATTATGAGGCGCTGATTTTTGGGCATGCCTTAGAGGGGAATGTGCATTTTGTCTTTACGCAGGATTTTGGTACGGAGGCTGAAGTAAAACGCTATGAAGGTTTTATGCACGATGTCGCCGAGCTGGTAGCCGTTAAATATGGTGGCTCGCTCAAAGCCGAGCATGGTACGGGGCGCAATATGGCTCCTTTTGTGGAGTTAGAATGGGGGCGCGAAGCCTATGAACTCATGTGGCAAATCAAAACCCTATTTGATCCCCAAAACCTACTGAACCCCGGTGTGCTCTTAAATACCGATAAGAATATTCACCTCAAAAACCTTAAACCAATGCCCGCTACTCATGAGCTGGTCGATCGCTGTATTGAGTGCGGCTTTTGTGAGCCGGTGTGTCCGTCGCGTAATCTAACCTTAACACCACGTCAGCGGATTGTGGCTTGGCGTGAACATGCACGGTTGAAGCAGGCACATCCAGAGCAAGTAAGTGCTTGGGATCAACGTTTTGAGTATCAAGGTTTAGATACTTGTGCGGTGGATGGACTGTGCTCGACTCGTTGTCCGGTGGGGATTAATACCGGCGAGCTAGTGCGAGCGTTACGCACTGAGCAGCAGGGTACTATGGCTAAAAATACGGCGAGTTTAGCGGCAGGGCATATTGCAGCTATTACGCAAATGACTCATGTGGTTTTGGGTTCAGGTTATGTGAAGTCTAAAGTGTTTGGGCTGAATAATTTCACAGCTATGAGTAGGCAGTTTACTAGATTAACCAAGATGCCTTATTGGCATGAAGGTATGCCACGAGCGGCAAGTGCGGTGCGTAGATTAGCGCACAATACAACCGGCGTGAATGGCAAAGTGGTGTATTTCCCCTCTTGTGTCACGCGCACCATGGGGACGGGGATTGGCGATACCGAGACCCGTGATTTAAAGCAGGTCATAGATAGCTTATTAAGCAAAGCGGGTTTTGAGGCCATTATTCCGCCTAAGGTAACTGGGTTATGTTGTGGCTTGCCCTTTGCCAGTAAAGGCTTTCCTGAGCAGGCTAACCATGCCGTGCTAGCCTTAGAGCAAGTATTGTGGGAGGTCAGCGAGCAGGGTAAGTATCCGATTTTATGTGATACTAGTCCTTGTACTTTGCGCTTTATTGAAAATTTCACTAAGCCTATGCAGCTCTATGAAACGGCAGGGTTTATTAGTGAATATTTATTACCCCATTTGAACCTGACCCCGCAAACAGACCCTGTCGCTTTACATATTACGTGTAGCGCTAGAAAAATGGGCTTAGATAAGGTATTGCGCGATTTAGTAAAACGTTGTGCGCCACAGGTGATTGAACCGGAAGAGGAAGGTTGTTGTGGTTTTGCCGGTGATAAGGGTTTTACCACACCGGAGTTAAATGCCTCCGCCTTAAGTCGCCTAAAACAGCAACTACCGGATAATTGCACTGAAGGAGTGAGTAATAGTCGTACTTGCGAGATAGGTTTAACGCTACATAGTGGGCGGCAATATCGTTCAGTGGCCTATTTAGTGGAGCGCTGTGTGGTATAGGTTTTCTATGTATCAGTGCATGATAGAGCTATTAGTGTTGTCATGTTATCGAATCACTTGTATCTCTATTTCATTGGATACTTCCTTCCAAACTCTATCGGCGGTAATAACAGGTATACTGTTAAGTATGCCCAAAGCCAAACAAGCACGATCACCTAATGACAGACCGTAAGGTTTACTTAGCGGACGCAGCTCAGCATTAATCAGTGCTTGTTGGCTATCTTGAGCAATAAACTCTAGTTCTAAGCTCTCTAGCGTGACGATTACATCAGCAATAGGCATACCTTTATCGACTAACTTACTGGCTAGTTCTGTATAGTTGACGCTACTAATTAAACAGGAGGACTCTTCTAAAATCTGCTCTATTAGCTCTGCACCTGTCTCATTAAATAAGTAGGCTAATATTGCTGAAGTATCTACTACCACCTTATTCATATTTAGCAGCCTCACGGCGCTCAGCTATTAATTCATCGACCATAGACGATGCGGGCTTAATATAAGATTGAACTAACTTTCTGGCTCTTTGTAGGCGTAGCTTACGTGTCATTAAACGTAGTTCAGATGTTTCTTCAATCCATTCTAAAATAATCTGATCACCTACTTGAATACCCAGTTTTTGACGAATTTCGATGGGTAGCACAATACGCCCCCCTTGAGAGACATTAGTCGTTAATATTGTCATAATCAGTACCAATTGACATTAAAAGAGTATTTGACATTAGTTTATAGCAAGATAGTAAAAATACCATTTAATCTTTTAATATCCTCTCCCCGCACGTTGTATGGAGAGAGACTTTTATGAGATAGCCGCTCTAAGAAATGGGGGATATTTAGTGTTATCAATCTATTAACGACAGCAGCCACTCAAAAACGTGTTATTGGGTAATAGCACGTCAATCGCATAGGGATAAATAGTATCTGACATCCCATCGCTACATTGGCCTGTTTTTTGGATTAAAAAGGCTAGTTTTCCTGCCTCGACAACGCTGGTTTTCTGGTCGCGTGTAGCAGTACGCTTAGTCACGGTGGCACGGTACTTAGTATCATTGGCTAGATTATCACCTTGTACCGTTTTGCCATTGAATTTAAAACTCCAAAATGGCTCTGTTCCACCACATTGTAAATGTTCGGTCACTTTGGAGGCTGTCACGCCTAGGCGATCTAAATTTGTGCTAGGGGTGAGGTATTTTTTATTCACCCAACCATTAAAGTTATTAAAATGTACCGCTATCCACGTCGAATTGCCAACGACTTTTTCCGTACCTGTACTAATAAGCTGTGTACCTTTAGGGAGGTTATACTGTGCACTCGCACTAGCACTGGGGGCGTCACGTAGATTGAGGCCATCGCTGGCATTGACCTGATAAATACTAAAGGGTGCAGCTTGTACCGTACTGGTTAAGAGGGTGAGTGCGGCTGCGGTGATTAAAGTAGAGAGGTGCATAATCGTGCTCCTGATAAATGCTTATAAGGTAAGCATAGGCGATGTACTAATGCAGCGATGTGAACTTATGCACCCTTCGGTTGTGACCTATTCAGCTTAATAATTCATGAAGCTCCGCAATACAGACATCCGCATACTCACGGTGATTGAATTTTTTACTTGGATCAATATAAATAGTACTGGTTTGAGCAGCACGTCCGGCTTGTAAATCATATAAATAATCCCCCACCATCACCGCATCAGTCGGCAAGCCCTGCCATTGGGTAAGTAAGCGTTCAATCCCCGCCGGATGGGGTTTCGGTGGCACACAATCCCGACTCACCAAATTTTCCACACTAAAATAATCCCATAAACCTGCGGCTCTGAGGGTCACTTCAATATTTTGCAAACTATTACGGGTTAAAATACCTATTTGTGCGTTTTGATGGCGTAAATAGTCCAATAGGTCGGTGGCACCCTCGGCGGCTTGTGCTTGACTGGCAATCTCTAATTCAATTTTGTTGAGTTGGATACGTTTAGGGGCTGCCTCTGCTTCAGGTAATTCAGCTAGGCTTTCTAAAATAGTTTGATGACCAGGTAGCCCCAAAGCCTGACGCATAGCGATAAAATCGTGTTGCGCAAGGGTTAAAGTCCCGTCCATATCAAAGATCCAATATTTGCGCTTCATTAGTGGGTGTGGCATGTTAGTTAAAACCTCCTTTTTTCTCATGCCGTACAGTAACATGCTCGGTAAATAGGCTGCAAAAGACCGATAGGAAATAAATAATGCCCAAGACGACGCATACTACTTCCACGAATACGCTTTCTTCTTTGAATATGGTGACTGCAATACGACTTTCCAAAGCAGTGATGCAGTTGGTGGGATGCTCACGTAGTCAGGCCGAGCAATATATTGAAGGAGGATGGGTTAGTGTCAATGGTCAAGTGATTGAGGAACCTTTTTTTAGGGTGACAACCCAAACCGTTACCTTAGCACCTAATGCGCAATTAACGCCATCGGAGCCAGTGAGTCTATTAGTGCATAAAGCGGCGGGAGTATCGATGGAGTCCCTCTTTATTGGCGATTATCTCAATCCTGATATGCGTTGGGTGAATGATATTACTAAGCACACGCCACTTAAACGCCACTTTAGAAAACTAACGGCCTTGCTTCCACTAGAAACGGAAGCTAGTGGCTTGGTACTGTTAAGCCAAGATGCACGAGTGATTCGCAAAGTACATCTTGACGAGGAGCGGATCGAGCAAGAGTATATCGTGGAGGTGGGGCAGGAGCTATCCACCACTCAATTACGGGTATTACAAACGGGCACAACTCGAGCCCATTCTCCGGTGCGTTATAAAGTCAGTTGGCAAAATGAAGGCCATCTGCGCTTTGCGATTAGAGGTGCTCATCTAGGGCAGGTGGAAGAGTTATGCCAGCTCATTCAAATCAAACCTTTGAGCCTGAAGCGTTTGCGCCTAGGACGTATACCCTTATCGAGTTTACCTATGGGCTATTGGCGTTATGCCACAACTTGGGAGCGGATTTAATGACAAAAGGGAGCGCTTTTCGTTTTGGCGCGTTGGTATCGGCACCGATGATTTTAGGGGGCGTGCCCTTTGGGATTATCTTCGGCTCACTGGTGGCAACCTCTGGCTATAGCGTGTGGTTAGCGGTGGCGTTATCGGCGATAGTGTTTGCGGGGTCATCACAATTTATTGCCATTGGTTTAATCGCCGCAGGTACTCCGGCTTGGGTTATTGTTTCAACCACCTTCATTGTGAATTTACGTCATTTTTTATATGCCGCTGATTTATTGAAATATGTACGCCATTTGCCCGTAGGCTGGCGAGCCGTGTTAGCATTTGGTTTAACGGATGAAACCTATGCGGCAGTGCGACCTTATTATGCGAATGGACGTTTGAATGAGCAAACAGGGCATTGGGCTTATTTAGGCTCGATGGTGACCATGTATAGCATGTGGAATGTCACCACCTTGCTAGGGTATTTTGTGGGGAGTCAAATGCCCAATTTGAGCACTTGGGGCTTGGAGTTTGCCATGGTAGCGACCTTTATTGGCATTATTACCCCATATCTAAAAACCCTACCCTATTGGAGTGCATTAATCAGTGCTAGTGTGACCGCCCTTTTATTAGTGCGTTTGCCTAATAACTTAGGGCTACTGATTGCTGCTTTAGTAGGGGTGAGCATGGGTATGTTGACGGAATACTTACAACGTCAACAACAACAGTTACCGAGCAAGGGGTAAAAAATGGAGCTAGTCTGGGTTATTGTTGGCATGTTTATCGTCACCTTTGGGGTGCGTTTTGTGCTGTATGCACGCGCTGAAAAGGTATTTTTGCCCCCTTGGATTGAGCAAGCCTTGCGTTTTGTGCCGGTGTCAGTATTGGGCGCTATTGTGGTGCCGATGGTACTTATGCCTAATAAAGAATGGGACTTGAGTTTAACTAGCCCGTGGTTAGTAGGTGGGATAGTGGCATTTGCTTTAGGTTTAATACGCCAGCAACCCTTATTAACGATTATAGGTGGGGTTGTAGCGTTCTTTCTCACCAAGTATTTAGTCGCTTGAGTCTCTTAGCACAGCCTTGGCGGTAAAAAATACCGCCTTGTGCTTATAGTCCTTTAAGTACTGCTCTCTGGGCGTAAACGTTGTTGAATCGCTTTGACCTGTTCTTTATTGACCAAGACTAATTCTTGTTTTTCGAGTGGCTCTTCTGAGTGCAGGTGGTATTCCTGCATAAAATAATGCACTAAGGCCGCTTTCATTTGTATCTGCAGCCTACCATTATCCATCCCATAGTCCCGCTCAATGGCGTGTTGCTGCTCAACGCTGAGGCGAGGATTAGGACTTAGTTCTAAAGTGACCACAGTATGCCATTCGTAGTCATGCGCTATATTGATCTCACAAGGTTTATGATGGCGAATTTCCAAAATACGCGATAACACAAAATCCCGAAAATCCTGATTATTGTCGCAATAGCTGCGGCAATGCCAACGCTTGTCTGCAAAACCTAAGGCATGAGGCATGATCCAGCGCCAACTCGGATTCGGGTGGCTAAAGGATTGGTATTTAATCTCAATAGCCTGTTTTTCTCGAATGGCTTGTACGATTTGCCGTACCACATCCGCATCGATGGAGCGTTTAATATTCGGTAGGGTGCCATAATCCACATGGCGCACCTGCAAGAAGGTATCCGAGCTTGATTGTTCACTCAACAATTGCTCTAGGTAACGCTCAGCATTGGGTTTAATCAATTTAGGCTCAAAATTGATAGAGGCCAGGTAGCACTTACGGCTTTTATCATATTCGAGATTATTCGGTGCAAGTTCTTGATAACGCTTAATATCAGCAGAGGCTTGGGGGGTGGATACACCAAAAAACTGAGTAATATCTTTGCGATTCACTTTGCCGTCCCAATAGAGCAGATACTCTATAAAATCAATACGGCGCTCCATACCCCATTGCATGATCAATTCGTGGCTCATCTTGTCCTTCTTATTTAGTGAGTAGGTTTATTATATCAGTTAAAAAACTTGACTAGTAAAGTTTTTTAACTGATAATGTATCTTAACAGGTAAGGGGAAAGAGTAAGCACTACAGACCCTTTACTACGCTAAAAATAGATTGCCTTGAGCAGATTACCAATGCTCAAAGACAAATAATAACAATAAGTTGGTTGATAACACTCGCGGAACCCTAACTCAAGCGCATACCCCTATGCGCTTTTTTCTTTTATAGACCTAACTGATTCCATAGTTCATCGACCCGATCTTGCACCGCTTTATCCATGACAATGGGAGTACCCCATTCGCGGTTAGTCTCACCGGGCCATTTATTGGTCGCATCCATACCCATTTTGGAACCTAACCCCGACATCGGCGAGGCAAAGTCTAAGTAATCAATCGGTGTGTTTTTAATTAAAGTGGTATCCCGCTCTGGATCCATGCGGGTGGTAATCGCCCAGATGACATCCTTCCAATCGCGGGTATTAATATCGTCATCCACCACAATAATAAATTTGGTGTACATAAATTGTCTGAGGAACGACCACACACCCATCATGACGCGCTTGGCATGTCCGGGGTATTGTTTTTTCATACTCACCACTGCCAGACGATAGGAACAGCCTTCGGGGGGTAAGTAAAAATCCACAATTTCAGGGAATTGCTTTTGCAAAATCGGTACAAACACCTCGTTTAAAGCAACCCCTAGAATGGCTGGCTCATCGGGTGGGCGTCCAGTATAGGTACTGTGGTAAATGGGGTTTTTGCGATGAGTAATGCGTTCAATAGTGAACACAGGGAAGTTATCCACTTCATTATAATAGCCTGTGTGATCTCCATAGGGGCCTTCGGGTGCCATATCATCGGGGTAAATATGCCCTTCTAATACATACTCGGCTGAGGCAGGTACTTGTAAATCCGAGCCTAAAGCCTTAACTACTTCCGTACGTGATCCGCGTAATAATCCGGCAAAAGCATATTCAGATAGTGTATCCGGAACCGGTGTGACTGCCCCTAAAATGGTAGCAGGGTCTGCCCCTAATGCTACTGCTATAGGAAAGGGCTTGCCAGGATTTAGGCGTTGGAAGTCACGAAAATCTAATGCACCCCCTCGATGTGAAAGCCAGCGCATAATCACGCGATTTTTACCAATGACTTGTTGGCGATAAATCCCTAAATTTTGGCGCTTTTTCTCAGGCCCTTTGGTAATGACTAAGCCCCAAGTAATCAAAGGAGCTACATCACCCGGCCAGCAGGTTTGAATTGGAATCTGGCCTAAGTCGACTTGATCACCTTCCAGTACTATCTCCTGACAAGGTGCCGAGCGCAGTACTTTAGGAGCCATATCCAAGACTTTTTTGAATATAGGCAAGGCGTTTAGGGCATCTTTAAAGCCTTTAGGTGGCTCAGGTTGCTTGAGCATCGCCAGTAATTTGCCCGTATCACGTAAAGCCTCGACTGAGTCTGCCCCCATACCTAGCGCTACACGACGCGGTGTACCAAATAGGTTGGCGAGCACCGGAGTTGAGTAGCCTTTGGGGTTTTCAAAGAGTAAAGCCGGGCCTTCGGAGCGTAATACTCGGTCAGCAATCTCGGTCATTTCTAGATAGGGATCAACCTCAAGCGAGATACGCTTAAGTTCGCCCATAGCTTCCAATTGTTGGATAAAGTCGCGTAGGTCATGGTATTTCATGACGTAAATCATAGCGAAAGTTATAAAAGGGAGCTATTAGTCTTTACAGTTGCGACGGAAGCTCGTTTTAGTATTAAATCAACTCCCTCACACGCCATCGAGTAGCTATCTTGAATACCCTCTTCTCTACTGAGTTTATCCCCGCCTATGCAGCGCCATTAACGGGACAATTTCGCGTTCACCACAGTGATTTTAAAGTGGATGAGCAAATGGATATTACCCTATCAGGGCAAGGTGAGCATTTATGGCTGCAAGTACGCAAAACTGGCGCGAATACCGATTGGGTGGCGGGGCAATTAGCACGTTGTGCGGGTATCAAAGAAATGGAAGTCGGCTATGCCGGTTTAAAAGATCGCCATGCCGTCACAACCCAATGGTTTAGCCTGCAATTAGCGGGAAAGCCGGATCCTGATTTCAGCGCATTGCTACCTGAAATAGAGATTCTACAAAGTACTCGACATGATAAAAAACTCAAGCGTGGAGCATTAACAGCCAATCACTTTCAATTGATTGTGCGTGATATCGAGGGAGATGTAGCCCAAGCCACAGCCATTATCGAGCAAATTAGTAAGCAAGGGGTGCCTAATTATTTTGGTGAGCAGCGCTTTGGTAATGAAAGAAATAATTTAACTAAAGCACTGGCTTGGTTTAAAGGCGAGTTTCGCCCTAAACAACGTCATCAGATGAGTTTGTATTTATCAGCAGCCCGTTCTTGGATTTTTAATCATATTTTACAAGAGCGGATTAAACAGGGAAATTGGAATACTCGTTTAGCTGGGGATGTATTTGTATTAGAGGATAGTCACTCATGGTTTTTAGATGATGGCTCGGAGAGTTTAGCCGAGCGTTTAAGCCAAGGTGATATTCATCCCTCTGGTGCTATGTGGGGAGAGGGCGATTTGCCTACGCAGGGCTTGATGCGAGCATTAGAGTTACAACAAGCTGATTACTTCCCAGAATTTTGTAAAGGTCTCATCCAGCAACGTTTAGCCTTTGAGCGTCGTGCTTTACGGGTGAATATTAAAAATTTGCACTATGAAGTATTAGATACTCATACTCTACAATTAAATTTCACCTTGCCAGCCGGTGCGTATGCGACCGTATTACTTGAACAATTAGGGCAGTTTGTAGCGGCGGTTCACACGTAATCTAGTAGGAAGTTTGCGAGGGTTAGTAAATGCTGTTATATCTGATTTAGCCTTGATTGGAGTGTAATTTATGAGTATCGCCTCACAACCCGCCTTAATCGACCGCTTTGGGCGGCGCATTAATTATGTACGTTTATCCGTGACAGATCGCTGTGATCTACGCTGTGTGTATTGCATGAGTGAGGATATGACGTTTGTGCCCCGCTCGCAGCTACTCACCTTAGAAGAGATGGCGCGTGTAGGTCGTGTTTTTGTGCAATTAGGGGTGAGTAAAATTCGTTTGACCGGAGGCGAGCCATTAACACGCCGCAATATCGTGCGCTTGTGTGAGGAGCTAGGCGAATTAGAGGGGTTACGTGACCTGACTATGACTACAAATGGCACACAACTCACCACTTATGCGGCAGCCTTAAAACAAGCAGGTCTCACCCGCCTTAATATTAGTCTTGATACCTTAAAACCAGAACGTTTTCGACAGTTAACACGGATGGGGGATATTAATAAAACCCTCGCTGGAATTGATGCTGCGTTAGAACAAGGCTTTGAACGGATTAAACTGAATGCGGTGGTCTTAAAACATCGTAATCATGATGAAGTATTAGATTTAGTCGAATTTGCTTTTAATAAAGGTTTGGATATTAGCTTTATTGAAGAAATGCCGTTAGGCGCTATTAGTGAGCATAGTAGAGCAGAGGCTTATTATTCGAGTGATGAGATTCTGCGTGATTTACGTGAGTATTATGATTTACAACCTATCGTAGCTCATACGGGTGGGCCCTCTAAATATTATGCCGTAGCAGGCAGTGATAGACGGGTCGGCTTTATTTCTCCCCATAGTCATAATTTTTGTGGTGATTGTAATCGGGTGCGGGTCACGGCTGAAGGGCGATTATTATTATGCTTAGGGCAGGAGCATTCTGTAGATTTAAGGCGTATTTTACGAGCCAATCCTCTAGACGATGAACCATTGCTACAGGCTCTACAAGAAGCTATGCAGATTAAGCCTTTTGGTCATGAGTTTGAGGTGACACAAGCTAAGGAGCAGGTTGTACGTTATATGAATATGACGGGCGGGTAATAGCAGCATAAAGAAAGGTGTAGAAAGACTACACCTTTCAAGGCTGAGCTTACTTAACTTGGCTAACCATATAATCAACCGCTGCTTTAAGTTGTGCATCGGTTAGAGCTGGGTTACCACCACGAGGAGGCATGAGGTTTTTACCATTCATGGTACTGGCATAAAGTGCTTCCATGCCGGTAGCAATACGGGGTTCCCATGCTGCTTTATCTGTTAATTTAGGTGAGCCAGAAACACCTACATCGTGACAAGAGAAACATAGCGATTTATAAACCTTTTCACCTTCTACTAGATCAGTGGCTGCACTTGCCTGAGCAGGAGTAGCTTCTGGAGCAGCCGGTGCGGCGGCCTGAGCAGGGGCAGCCTCTGGAGTAGCTGGTGCTGCAGCTTGAGCAGGCGCTGGAGTCGCTTCTGTAGCAGTTGCTTGAGCGGCAGGTGCGGCAGCTTGAGCAGGAGCCGGCGCGGCTTGAGCGGGGGCAGCTTGTGCAGCGGCAGCTGCTGGAGCTGCGGCGCTATCAGCTTGTGCTAACTCAATATCGGCTTTGCTAGTCATATAGAGAATCGTATCGGTTAGTTCTTGCTCTGTTAGTGTGGGATCACCACCTTTAGCAGGCATCTGGTTTTTACCATTAGTTGCTGCTTCTAATAGGCCTTTTAAGCCTTGAGCTATCCGTGGCTCCCAATCTGACTTACTGTCAATCTTAGGTGCGCCCAATGTACCGGTAGCATGGCAGTTGGTACATAGAGATTGATACACCTGCTCGCCCGTACGAGCCACAGGCGCTATCGACTTATCTACGGTTTTAACCACACCAATGCGCTTTAAGTCTTCTGTAATGAGCGAGTTTTCTAGATTAGCAGGATCGTTCAGGCCTTTGGTGCTGTTTCTATCTATTGTCGTGAATAAATTGCTAACTAGTACAAAAACCGTCGCACCCAATACGAGCAAACCACCAACCAAAACAGGCTTTGCCATTGGATCATAAGGTGTAGTTGATTGAGCCACAATATTTCTCCCATTAACCGGGCTAAAGGTGAGCTTTGCCCGCATGATAAATTTCAAAGAGGGTTACAAATCTATTTAATCGCTAAGAATTATATTTGAAACTGCTAATATGCACCAATGCTCTTTAGGGAAAAGTTGGTAATATTCCGTAGTTTTTCAATGGAATTACTGAGTGCTACACTAAACTATCCGAGAAATATCAAACTTTATTGGACTCATTCTCTAGATTTTTGTATTATCCATTCCCTCTCTGTGCGCCCTTAGCTCAGCTGGATAGAGCGTTGCCCTCCGGAGGCAAAGGTCAGAGGTTCGAATCCTCTAGGGCGCGTATCCCACTCATATCAAAAAACATCCCAATTCTTCTTAAGTTCTCCCTAGATCCCCCATCTAGTCAAGTTGCTAATGGATTTATATATTTAATTGATCCGATTAGTAAAATAAAACTCTTAGAACACTAGCTTTGCCAAACAATTGCCTACAATCTATGCTAATCATCGTCGGTAGAGGGAGACGTAGATGCAAGCTTTGGTATTGGGTAGTTATGTGCAGGCTCATTGTGTCAGAGTCGAGCAATTACCACAGAGTGGGGAGTCGGTTGCGGCTAAACAGCTTTGGATAGAGCATGGCGGCAAAGGTTTAAATTTAGCATTAGGTATGCAGCGTTTGGGCGTAAGCGTTGAGCTATTGGTGGCGGCGGGCACCGATGGGGCGGGGCAGACCTTAATCACTTACCTACAACAAGAAGGCTTAAATACCCAAAATGTATTGATATTAGAGGGTGCTTCAGGTTTTGGGGTGGGGCTAGTGACGGAGGCGGGGCAAAATATTATTGCGGTTTATGCGGGTGCGAATGCAAGGCTGAATGCTCAGCATATTGAGGCCGCTTACCCGCGTTTAGCGACGAGCCAATTAGTGTGTGCTCAATTTGAAATACCTGAGGAACCTATTATTCGAGCTTTTGAGTTAGCACGAGGATTGGGTATTCCTACGCTTTTAAATCCTTCTCCTTGGCGTAAACCGAGCAAACTATTGGAGACTCTCACGGATATTTGGGTGTTAAATGAAACCGAGGCTAGCCAGTTGTTTCAGCTAGGCGACGTATCAGAGTGGTCAAGTGAGCAATGGCTCGCAAATCTAACCGTACTGAATTGGTCGGGGAAATTGCTAATAGTGACCTTAGCCGCACAAGGATGTGTAGCCGTAGAAAAAACAGGTAATACCTATCATATCCCAGCCAAGGCTATTACCTTACAAGACCCTACCGGAGCTGGTGATGCCTTTACCGCAGGCTTGGTATATGCCTTACTGACTCAGCAACCTTTGCCGCTTGCTTTACAAGTGGCTAATACCTGTGGTGCTTATGTCGCAGCACATGCTGGTGTTTTGACGGTGTTACCAACCTTGGCGCAATTGCAAACCTTTGAGGCTAGGGATTGAGTTTCAAGTTAATGCGATAAGTATAAGCGTCACCTCGAAAAGTACCCTCTACATATTCAATCATGTGTGAGGTCGTGGTATAGGTTTTGCGTTTTAATAATAAGCAGGGCGCGGGGGTATCAAAGTCAAAGGCCAGCATTTCGTCTGGATTACTCATCGCCGCCTCCATAGTTTGTTCTGCATGCTCAAGGACTAGCCCGCAATGTTGCTGCATATACTCATAAATAGACCCTACTACATTCCACCGTTCTAAAGCAGGGGCAAGTGTTAGATCATACCAAGCAACTTCACGGGTCATAGGGACATTGTCCGCAAGGCGTAAGCGAATGAGCTGCAAAAAAGGAGCCGTTGAGGGACGCCCAAAAATCGAGGCAATAGTACGATCTTGTACTACCTCGCGAGCTAAAATTCTAGTAGAAGGCTCCATACCTAGTTCATGCATCTCCTCGGTAAATCCTTTTAATTTGCCAATTTCGGGGGCAATACGTGAAGGGCTTTTGATCACGACCCCTGCACGACCATGGGTACTAATGTAATTACGCTCACGTAATTCGTCGTAACATTTGCGTACGGTGGTTCGACTTAAATTCAATGCCTCCGCCAAAGTGCGCTCAGAGGGCAGGCTTGCTCCATCAAGGAGTCGTCCGGCTTGAATCATTTGAATAATTTGGCGCAATAATTGCCGATAAATAGGCTCGGCTAACGCCGTATCGGTCTGGGTCTGGAGTTGTTTGATTAGCCAAGTGCTATCATTGGCAGCCAAAGTATCAGCGGATAAAGGTGTGGTATTAGTTAGGTTTTGCATGGTTTTAGGTTCTACTACTGGCAATAAGGCTATAGACTAACCATATGCTAAACCTTAGTATCCAGCAATATAATACAGCAGATAAGTGAGTTAAGGCGGTGAGTTAGACCATTATTCTAATGGGAACGATTCACAGCTAACCAGCTCAGACTTTCCAATGCGGTTTTAAAGTCAGAATCAGCTAGGATTTGCAGCGCCTCTACGGCTAATTGAGCCTCAGTGCGGGCTTTCTCCATCGTGTATTCTAATGCTTGTGTTTGATGGATAGCTTGTTGGATAGCATCAATATGTTCTAGCCCACCATTCTCAATCGCATGACGAATCAACTCGGTTTGCTCAGGATTACCCCGTTGCAGGGCGATAATGAGGGGGAGGGTAGGTTTGCCTTCGGCTAAATCATCACCCACATTCTTACCCATTTCTTCACTGCTAGCACTGTAATCTAAGACATCATCGACTAATTGAAAGGCTGTACCTAAATGCATGCCATATTTAGCCATAGCTAACTCTTCAGCCTCTGGACGTTCTGCGAGTATGGCACCTAATTGGGTAGCGGCTTCAAATAGTTTGGCTGTTTTAGAGTGAATGACATCCATATAGCGCTGTTCGGTGGTATCAGGATCATGGCAGTTTAAGAGCTGCATGACCTCACCTTCGGCAATAATATTGGTCGTGGTGGATAAAATTTCCATCACGCGCATACTGCCAATGCTCACCATCATTTCAAAAGAGCGCGAATATAAGAAGTCGCCGACTAATACGGCTGCTTGATTCCCCCAAACATTATTAGCAGTTTCTTGACCACGGCGCATATCCGATTCATCAACTACGTCATCATGTAATAATGTTGCCGTATGGATAAATTCAATAATAGCCGCTACATCAATATGATGAGTGCCTTGATAGCCACAAGCACGAGCCACTAATAAGGCTAGGAGGGGGCGTAAACGCTTGCCACCACTACCGATAATGTATTGACTTAGTTGATTAATTAGTACGACATCAGAGTATAAACGCCGCCGAATCAGATCATCGACAGATTGCATATCTTGGGCAACTAATTGGCGTATAGCGTTAAAATTCATCTGAAAAGCTGACAGGGTAAAGCCCGCATGCTAGGTAACTGTATGGCTTAGTGTCAAGGTTTAAGAGGGAATACCACGAAATATTCATTATTTGTTTGCTCTTAAGCATTTTAAACACTATAATCCGTCGGCTTTTTACAGGACATTTTTTTGGAGACACACTAACATGTATGCGGTCATCGCAACAGGCGGTAAACAGTACCGCGTCGCAGTAGGCGACATTATCCAAGTTGAGAAACTGGATAAAGAAGAAGGCTCCAGCTTTGATTTCGAAAATGTCCTGATGGTTGGAAGTGGCGAGAGCGTCAAAATCGGTGCGCCTTATGTGACTGGTAGCCAAGTAACAGCTATTGTTAAATCACAAATGCGCGGCGAAAAGATTGAAATTATGAAATTCCGTCGTCGTAAACACCATCAGAAACGGACTGGTCATCGCCAGTACCTGACAAAAATCGAAATCACTGGTATTACGGCATAAGGGGTTTCAGACATGGCACATAAGAAAGCAGGCGGTAGTACCCGTAATGGACGCGATTCCGAATCGAAACGCTTAGGTGTTAAACGCTTTGGTGGTCAAGTCGTGAGAGCGGGTAATATCCTAGTACGTCAACGTGGTACACAATTCCACCCCGGTGACAATGTCGGTTGTGGTAAGGATCATACGTTATTTGCTAAAGTGGATGGCGTAGTCGTATTCTTACAAAAAGGCGACCGTGGTCGTAAATTTATTAGCGTACAACCAGCAGCTCAGGCCTAATTAAGCCTTTTCTGTTGAGTGATTAAAGCTACAAAGAAAGCTCCGCAGGTCGGGGCTTTTTTTGTATGTAGTGTAGTAAAAATATGCAATTCGTAGATGAAGTAGTCATTCGCGTGAAAGCGGGCGATGGTGGCAATGGATGTGTGAGTTTTCACCGTGAGAAATTTATCGACCGTGGTGGCCCGAATGGGGGCGATGGTGGTAATGGTGGAGATGTTTATCTAATTGCTGATAAAAGTTTAAATACCCTTGTCGATTTTCGTACTGATCGCTATTTTGAAGCGCAGCGCGGGGAAAATGGGCGTGGGCGTAATATGACCGGACAACGTGGCGAGGATAAAGAGATTCCTGTGCCCGTCGGTACGGTGGTGCATGATGAAGAAACGGGCGAGTTCATTGGTGATTTAACTGCAGTTGGCCAACGCTTAATGGTGGCTAAGGGCGGTTTTCATGGCTTAGGTAATACCCGTTATAAAAGCTCGATTAATCGAGCGCCGCGTCAGTCTAAGCCTGGTACTCCTGGTGATCTGCGTGAGTTACGTTTAGAGCTGCGGTTATTGGCGGATGTCGGATTATTAGGTTTACCCAATGCGGGGAAATCGACTTTAATCAGCGCCGTTTCATCTGCACGGCCTAAGATTGCAGATTATCCCTTTACGACTTTAACGCCTAATTTGGGTGTGGTGAAAGTAGGTCCCTTACAAAGCTTTGTGATGGCTGATATTCCGGGAGTCATTGAAGGGGCATCCGAAGGGGCGGGGCTAGGCTTACAATTTCTAAAGCATTTATCCCGTACTAGTCTATTGCTGCATGTGGTGGATGTGGCTCCTTTATCCGAAGAGCCAGAGCAGCAACCTGCCTATGCTGTTGAGGCGATTGAAAATGAGCTTGAGCAATATAGTGAAGAGCTGATTGAGCGACCGCGTTGGCTGGTATTAAATAAGATTGATTTGATTCCCGAAGAAGAGCGCCAAGCGCACTGTGAAGCGATTGTTGATGAATTAGGTTGGCAGGGTGAAGTCTTTATGATTTCGGCTGCAACAGCACAGGGCACTGAGGCATTGTGTTTCAAAATTATGCAATATTTAGAAGAGCAATATGCAGAGCAAGCTGAATCAACGCGCTGAATTTATGCAAACGACTCAACGTTGGGTCGTTAAGATTGGTAGTGCTTTATTAACCAAAGATGGTCAGGGGTTAGATCGTCCGGCTTTGGCAGATTGGGCGGGGCAGATCGCAAGGTTACGCAAGCAAGGGATTGAAATTGTGCTAGTGTCCTCCGGGGCAGTGGCTGAAGGTATGAGTCGCATGGGCTGGCATGAAAAGCCCAAGGCACTGTATCAAAAACAAGCGGCTGCTGCGATTGGGCAGATGAGCTTGATTCAGGCTTATGAAGAAAACTTTCAATTACATGGTTTTCATGCTGCACAAGTATTATTGACCCATGATGATTTAGCTAATCGTCGCCGTTATCTGAATGCACGCAATACTTTACGTGAATTAGTCGATTTGGGCGCAATTCCCGTTATTAATGAAAATGATACCGTCGCTTATGATGAAATTCGTTTAGGGGATAATGATACCTTAGGTGCTTTGGTAGCGAATTTGATTGAGGCGGATGTATTGATTATTTTGACTGATCAATCCGGGCTTTATAATAAAGACCCGCGTAAATTTGCCGATGCTGAACTGATTGAGTTAGGGCGTGCCAGTGATGAGTCTCTCGTGGGGTATGCCGGGGGCGCGGGTACTTTAATTGGTAGTGGTGGTATGCGGACTAAGGTACTTGCCGCTCGACGGGCTGCGGCCTCAGGCTGTGCCACTATTATTGCCTCAGGACGTGAGTCTTTGGTTTTAGAGCGTTTAAAGCAGGGCGAAAATATTGGTACGCTCTTGATTGCTGATCAAGAAACGTTGGTGGCACGCAAACAATGGATTGCCAGCCAACTGCAAATGCGTGGTAAGGTATGGCTGGATGAGGGAGCGGCTAATGCCATTCTCAATACGGGTAAAAGCTTATTACCGATTGGGGTGACACGCATTGAAGGGGTATTTGAGCGCGGTGATGTGGTGGGTTGCCTTGCTCCTGATGGTCAAATCATTGCTAAGGGCTTGGTCAATTATGCTAGTGATGAAGCTGATAAGATTAAGCGTCAGCCTTCTAAAGCGATTGAGTCATTATTAGGGTATGTCGATTCAGCAGAGTTAATTCATCGGGATAATCTAGTAGTATTGTGATTTATCCTTATAGCTTACGCATAGGAGCACAGTAGTGACAGAGCGTTATAAAATTGAAGTTTCAGCGATCACGGAGTATCTGGAGCAGGAGTCTGAGCCAGAGCGGGATCGTTATGCATTTGCTTATACGATCACTATTGTGAATCGCGGTGAAATCGCTGCACAATTAATCAGTCGGCACTGGATCATTACCGATGCCAATGGGCATGAGCAGCAAGTGCGCGGTGAGGGTGTGGTGGGTGAGCAGCCTATGCTTAAGCCTAATGAGGGTTTCCGTTATAGTAGTGGTGTCGTTTTGGATACCCCTATTGGAGCTATGCACGGAAGTTATCAAATGGTAGCAGAGGATGGCACAACGTTTGACGCCCCGATTGCACCGTTTAGCTTAGCGAATCGACGTTTATTGAACTGAGGGGAGGAAGATTAGTGTTTTATGGCTAATAAACTGTCTATTAAGCGCTTATCCATAATAAACCCTGTAGTATTTATTAAGAAATATTAGCAGAGATGTGAGTTTCAGCCGTGTCAACTGAAACCCACAAGATGGCATCACGATCCCTATGAGTACCTTTGCCTATTAGCAGTTAACATTGTATACCGAATAAAATAGGCTGGCTAGTTAATCTTGTATTAAGCTTGGTGTTTTTTATTCAATCCTCCTTTTAAGTCCACTTATCACCTTAAATTGTTTTATGGCTTGACAAAATGTTTTAATGCCGCCTTAGGATTGGCAATGGACTGATGAAGCCAGCTCATTATTTTGCTTACAAAATAACAATAGACGAACAATAATGATGAATATAACAATACCCTGTTTTTCCCATTCTCGCCTTCCTTTAGTGGCAGCCACCTGCATGGGCTTATTATTGAGTCAAACCGCTAAAGCAGAAATTTACCTCTATGTTGATAAAGATGGCAAACAATGGCTAACCAATACCAAGGTTGTTGGTAAAAAAATTAAACTAGTGGCTAAATATGGTAGCCCCGCGCCTGTTCCTGTGACGGTTGCTGCCCCTGCACCTGCACCTCAGCGCAAAACAACAACGCAATCGAATGATTATGGTTCTTTTGCCGGTACGACTCAGGCGGATTATATTCCTACTACGATGTCATTAGAGCCACGTGGTTGTGGACAATGGACAGGTGTGCAAGTCGAGCAAAAGGCTCAAGAGCACTTACCCGTTATCAGAGCCTATGCACGTGCTTATGGTGTCGAGGAAAATTTAATTCGAGCCGTTATTCGCCAAGAGTCTTGCTTTAATCACAAAGCGACTTCGCCCGTTGGCGCACAAGGGCTGATGCAATTAATGCCCGGAACCGCTGCTTTAATGGGCGTGACGAATAGTTATGAGCCACAAGATAATATTATGGGTGGCGCTAAATACCTAGGCCGTATGCTGCAACGCTTTAATGGCAATAAGCTATTAGCCTTAGCCGGTTATAATGCAGGTCCTGGTGCCGTGGATAAACATGGTGGTATCCCTCCTTATCGTGAAACCCAAAACTATGTCGTTAAGGTGATGGAGGAGTATCAGCGCTTAGAAAGTCTTGCTCGGATTAATAGATCATCGCAAACCACTTCATTAGCGAGAGCGAACAGTAGAGTGGGTGCGAGCTATTATGTCGGTAAAGACACCAGCGCAGATAAGCAAGCCAGTGTTCAAACCGCTTCAGCTAAAACGAAAACGAGCACTGCTGGAAAAAACACTAAAGCTAAGAAATCGACTAAGCGGGTATCGACTACTTATGCTACCAATTATCAGGCCGTACCGACCCAAAACTATATTCGGCGCTCTAGTGATAATAAAACGGCTTATTTAAATACCCCAACCCAAAACCAAACCACGATAGTGGCGTATAATGGTACTAATGATACCGTTTTCGAAAACTACAGTGACACGGATTATTATGTCCATGATGCGGTTAATTAATCTTTATTAGCTAAAGTAGAATGAACTTTAAAATATTAAAGAGATATTTTAAAAAAATAGGCCTAGCTTAATTTATTAAGCTAGGCCTATTAAATTATAAAGTTATTAGTTAGGCTAATTTGTAGCTATCCACATTATTGTGGACTCTCGGCAGGATTATAATTAGCAGGTTTGTCATGAGTCGTTTTATTCATGATCGTTTGATCAGGTAAGATGGTCTCAAGGGGCATACCAGATGGAATGGTTAAAGTTGCCCAGTCGGCTGTTAATGTATCAGAGTAGGCCATTGACATACCTACATAGCCACTAGTACGGCTACTATCTGTACCAGACCAGACTAAAGTTCCATTGATATAAAATTTCAGACTAGTACCTACAGCAACAACTCGTAAGGTATTCCAGCTATTCTGATAGATACTGGATGAAGAAGTCCATGATTGTAAAGCTGTGTAATAACCATTAATTACTTTCCAAACAGAATAATAGCCACTGTTAGTATATTGGAATAAATAACAGTTATAACATGCACCAGTGCTATCCACAGTGCCATCACCACGAATGGTTAAATTAGCAGAGCTAGAAGTATTACTACCAGTACGTTTGATTAAAGCACTATAGTCTACTTTACTATAAGTGGTTGGGGAGTAAATGACATGGTTCCATGCAGCACTGCGACCACTAGTGCCTATATAGAGGTTGGATATGTTGCTCCATATTCCTGATCTTGTAAGCCATTTTGAAATATTACCATTAAATTGCTCATTAAAACCTGAAAGAGTAACAGCTTTATAGGTGTAGTCACGGTAGTACCAAGTACCAGCACTTATATTGGCAGCAATTTTCTCACCCGCTTTAGGTATGGGATGAGCACTTCCACGGTAATACCAGAAACGTACGTATAAGGTGCGCCCATCTTGAGGTAGATTTGAGGCTGTTCTTTGAAGAGTTGTGGAGGTTAAGATACCACTGTTATAAATATCTTTAGCGCCTACAGTTGATCCTATTTGTAGTGAATATTGTTTGACATTA
The DNA here is from genome assembly GCF_000380185.1 of Thiofilum flexile DSM 14609. Lineage (GTDB taxonomy): Bacteria > Pseudomonadota > Gammaproteobacteria > Thiotrichales > Thiotrichaceae > Thiofilum > Thiofilum flexile. The sequence goes on along the minus strand of NZ_KB904757.1, from coordinate 31,123 downwards.
GAAGCTCCATTTGCACTCCATTTGAAAAGTTGTGAGGTACTAGTGAAAATGGCTTTATTGGTAGGACTGGTAATGGATGGTGTAGTGCTTCCAGTAGCCGTGTAGGTATAATCTGCGTACTTCCATACAGAACCAGTGTTCCACTGTAAACGCACATATACAGTAGAGTTATTGCTAGGTAATCCACTGACACTACGGCTGGTAATTGTATTAGCTAGCTCACCACTATTATGATAGGACGAACCACCTAACGTATTGCCTACATAGAGCCGATATTTAGTAACAGTAGCTCCGTTGGTGCTCCATGTAAAGGTTTGGGTAGTGCTTGCCAATTTAGTATTGGGTGTAGGAGATGTCATTTTAGGTGTAGGCACAGTAGCTGTACTCACAGTGAAGCGGTACAACCCTTCATTACCGTATTCACCAAAACCAGCACTCCAATTAGTATTGGGAGATACCGCATCAATGGTTAGATAATAGGTACCTGCTGCTAAACTACCTGTATATAACAGTTTGTTGGTAGAGGGAGATAGAGGGGATACTGCACTAGATAGAGCTTGAGCAATCAGTGTTCCTGAGCTATTAGTGAGCTTGGCATTCATCGCTAGATTGCTAGCAATTGATTCGCCTTCAGCACCAAGAGCAGGCTGAGCTTTCACAGTGACAGTTTGCGTACTACTTAAGGTAAATTTATAAACATCCACATCAGCCGCTAGACCATTAGGCCGAATATATCCCTGTTTATTGGTAGCAGGCAAAGTAAGAGTAGTAGCAGTAGCAGCCGTATTACCCGCATCATCCCCTGTAATACCTAACACGCTAGCGATTGTGGTAAAATCATTTTCATTGTTATTGGCATCAAGGTATTCACCTTTACTCCACTGTACATAGGGTTTATTAAAGGGAGCACCCATAATAGGTCCCCATACACCATGCCCTTGGTAGTAGCCTAGTGTATTGGTACCATCATGCTCTAATCCCATTTGATGTCCAGCCTCATGAGAAATAGTCATACCTAAGCTGCCTGCTGATCTATTCCAAACCCAAGCAGTTTTACTGTAGTCAGTTGTAAATCTAAAAGCACCTATAAAGGCAACCCCCCCATAACCTGGGTAAAAATAATCAGTAGTAGTTGCGATGATACGAGAGCGATTGGCGGATGGGGTCGCATTATAGATCGCTACATTAGTCGTCACATTAATCCCAAATGCAGCATAATCCTCAGCCGCCTCATTAAACCCTAGCCACATCAGATAACGATCTGCCTCTGAAAAATTGGTGGTATCCGAATCAGAGCTATATGGGGTATAAACAATAGGGTTGCCACTGTTAGTATAATCATTCCAAACTGTACCCGTTAAGGTTCCGCCCCAATAATCAATATAAAGTACTTTAGATGCTCCGGGTTTACTTTGTAAGCTTTTTAAGCTGGTTACATCGGGTATAGCTGCAGAGTTTTTAGGTATGGGAGCCGGGGCAGGAGGTGCGACTGGATAGGGTAAACAAATATACTTGCTCAAATTATCTTTAATTAATTGCCCAGTTCCATTGTTATTGATAATGGCTTTATGAATGGTTTTATTAGTGTTGTCATAGACTAATAGTTCACTAATGGCATTACCACGTTTTATTAAAGTAGCAGCACCACCATTATTAGCTAGAGAAACAATAGTGCGAGAGGTTTCTGGTAGACCCGTAGCGCTATTTTTTCCTGTTCCTGCAATAATATTCGTTACTTTACCAGAGGTAATCTGTCCTGAAGGAAGTGGCACCCCAACCTCTGTGCCAATAGTAAGGTTATTTATTATACCTGAATTTAATTGGACAGAATTGGTAGGTATAATGCCACTTGCACTACCCATTGCTGAAGGACTAGATGTGCCAAGCTGGAAAATTTTTTCAGCAGCAAAAGCATTAGTGGAGAATAGCGAGAGTAAATAAACAAGTACCAATACAAAAAATGCTAAGGAGTGGGAGGGATATCGATACATTTGAGGTTTTCTCAAAAAGGTATAATAACGTTCCATAATGGATTCCTCGGAGTTTAGTCTGAAAGATTTTCAAAAACCATCTTTAAATAACACTCAAAATAATTTTTGGAAGCATCTTTGATAATACAAGCCTAAAAGAGATTAGATTCTAAATAATCTTAAAAACACTGAATTACTAAAAGCTAAAAGATGAAGCCTTAAGTTAAGTCTGTGTTCATCATATAATTAAGCTAAGTAAAACTCAATAATCTTTATCATGAGTAAAAAATTATTTTAGAATAAATAATATTATTTAGAATTTTGGATAATTTAAATAAAATTAACCGTTTTAATATTTTCTTTATATATCAATAGATTAGTGTAATTTTATTTTAAATTGGTAAATTTAATCTATGATTAAAATTTAAATAGATATTTGTTTTTTGGTATTATATTTTTGTTTTTTTATTTCTAATAAATTATAAATAACTTAGCCTCGCTATCGTGATACTCATCTACTTAATGTTTTAGTAGCTATCTATAAGGGGGTATGCTGATGGGATTGGTTATCAACTGCCATTACATTTGCTCTAGAATCCCCAATTCTGCGCATGCTATGCTTAGTCTCTTATTATTCGTGAGTATGGGAGAGATCAGCATGTCAATGGCTGACCGCGATGGTGTGATTTGGTTAGATGGTGAGTTAGTACCTTGGCGTGATGCTAAAGTGCATGTACTGACACATACGTTACATTATGGTATGGGCGTGTTTGAAGGGGTGCGTGCCTATCAAACCGCCCAAGGAACGGCTATTTTCCGCCTGCAAGATCATACTCAACGTCTCTTAAACTCCGCTAAAATCATGCGTATGCCCGTAGGTTTTAGTGCAGAAGTGCTAAACGAAGCTCAACGCCTAGTGGTACGCGAAAATAAGCTCGATTCAGCTTACCTACGCCCGATGTGTTTTTACGGTTCAGAGGGTATGGGTCTACGTGCGGATAATCTGAAAGTACATACCATGGTTGCGGCGTGGACGTGGGGTTCATATTTAGGTGCCGACAATATGGAAAAGGGGATTCGGATTAAGACCTCTTCCTATACGCGTCATCATGTGAATGTTGCCATGTGTAAAGCGAAAGCTAATGGTAACTATATCAATTCTATGCTCGCGCTACGTGAAGCCTTAGATGATGGTTACGATGAGGCTTTATTGTTGGATACAGAGGGCTATGTCGCAGAGGGTAGTGGGGAAAACTTCTTCTTAGTAAAAGAGGGCGTGATCTATACCCCTGAGCTGACTTCTGCTTTAGATGGTATTACCCGTCGTACTGTATTGCAATTAGCTAAAGATTTAGGGATTGAAGTACGTGAAAAACGTATTACCCGCGATGAGGTTTATATTGCAGATGAAGCCTTCTTCACAGGAACGGCTGCGGAAGTGACCCCGATTCGTGAATTAGATCGTCGCCCTATTGGTGCAGGTACTCGTGGCCCTATCACTCAACAATTACAAAGTTTGTATTTTGATGTGGTCAAGGGTAAATGTAATGATCGTTATGGTCAGTGGCTAACCCTCGTATAAGGTGAAAAGCAGATGAGCATACCCTCCGTAGCTGATTATGAGCGCTTAGGTACTGAGCGTGATGTAGCACTTAACCGTGCTGATTTACCGCTGCATTGCCCACGCGATGATGCAGCGGATTGGTGTGCTCATCCACGGGTCTTTTTACCCATTGAAAAAAGCCCACAACAAAGCTGCCGCTGTCCCTATTGCGGCACTTTGTATCGCTTGGTAGATTAGTCTAATGATTCCTAAGCGCTGTCTGATTATTGGCCCGTCATGGGTGGGCGATATGATGATGGCGCAAAGTCTCTTTATTGCCCTAAAGCAGCAATACCCCACCCTAAGCATTGATGTATTAGCGCCGAAGTGGAGTTTATCCTTACTCGCTGTTATGCCAGAAGTAAGTGAAGGAATAGAGCTACCCTTTCAACATGGCGAACTTAATCTCAAGGGGCGTTATCAATTAGCCCAAACCTTAAAAGCATGTCGCTATGATTGGGCGATTGTATTACCCAATTCATTTAAATCCGCTTTGATTCCGTTTTGGGCTGGTATTCCTAAGCGCACTGGATTTAAAGGCGAGTTACGTTATGGGCTACTCAATGACCGCCGTGAGTTAGATAAACAACAATTAACGATGACGGTGCAGCGTTTTGTCGCACTCGCTTACCCTGAAAATACTTATCCTATTCAATATTCTGAGCCACATATTACCTTATCAACTCAGCAATTATTGCAAGTGCGCGAGCAATTTAAATTGAATGCGGATCAGCCCATTTTAGCCTTGTGTCCGGGGGCGGAGTATGGAGAGGCTAAGCGTTGGCCTGCGAATTACTTTGCGACTGTAGCCGAGCACATGCTGGCTAAGGGTTGGCAAATCGTATTATTAGGCTCCAAAAAAGATCAAGCTGTTTGTGAGCAAATCATTACCCAATTACCGCAAACGACAGGTGTATGGAATCTCGCTGGTAATACTACCTTATTAGAAGCCCTCACTTTATTAGCCTTAAGTACGAAAGTATTAAGTAATGATTCGGGCTTAATGCACATGGCCGCAGCCGTCGGTACTCCTGTTATAGCGCTTTATGGCTCGACCGATCCTAATTTTNCCCCGCCGTTACATCCTCACGCTCAGATTATTAGTTTACATTTAGAATGTAGCCCCTGCTTTAAACGCACCTGTCCTTTGGGGCATATGAATTGCTTGAATCAGTTACTGCCTACACAGGTGCTGAGTATTCTCTAGCTAGAAATAAGACTATACCAATTCTATTGATTTAAGTTTTTACGCAAAAACTATATAACTTGATATAAATTAAAAGCCTCATAGAATGGTTTATATATTTAAATCGCTTCCTTATATTGGAATAGAAAGGTTATCTGCTATGCAATCTGCTGAATCGTTGAGTCTGAGTATTCAAGACGAGTTTTCAGATGTTCCGTTTCCGTCACATTGTGGCCTCCATGCAGCGGTAGCCATAGATGATTGGATCGAAGATGAAGAGGTTTTGAAAGAGATTACAGAGCGCGAAGATTATATTGGTGAATGGAAGAATGTCCCCATAGAACACCTACTCCAATGTATGACAGCTCTGTGTTATCTAGATGCTAGAGGAATGGCCTTCTATCTCCCTGCTTATATGAAGGCGATCATCGAAGAGCCAACAGCCTTTGATAAACCAAGGTGCTCTAGTGCTTGGCAAGTGATTTGGACGATGTGTCCGTGTGATGATGATCCAGAGCTGAAGCAGTATTTCTTAGATCAATTTACCCTCATTCATGGTGGAAAGAAACGAGTGTGTCGGAAGTTTCTTGAATATGTTGCCACTTGTAGTGCTTATCATGAAGAGGCTAGAGAGATAGCTCAAAAGGCATTGGCTCATGATTTTTGGGCGATTGAGAGTCATTAATAGGGGGGGGCTTTTATAATCTTCCTCGATTATCTAATTATCAATGGCTTTGAGTGTATAAAAATATTTCATAATTTGAATTTCACTAACTTATATCATAAAGTGGTAATTAATAAATTGATTTATACAATATCATTGTAAAGACAAAGATAATCATTTTTAGTCGAAATAGCTATACTGATGTTTTTTTATAAAAATTCCAGATGGTAAATGGTTATGTGGCTTTTTCTAATACCAATTATATCGATCATCTTGTTCTTTCCAACGTTTTGGCTGTTTTCGTGGGTTGTTGGGCGTGATTGGGGTTCTGTAATAGCAGTAGTAGCAATGTTTTTGGCATATCCGATTCTCCTATTGCAGGCATGGCCTAATTTATGGAAAACAAAAGACTCGATGCTCGAAGCACTTAATAAGGGTATGCTTTCGAGCGCTGACTATGATGTGATTGAGGTCGTTGAGGTTTTTGATTCCGAAGAGATTATGGAGTGTTATTTCTTGTTAGATATCGGGGGCGGGCGTACATTAAGCTTATATGGTGATTATTTGTTTGAGAAGAAAAATTTCCCTAATTCACGTATCCGGATTTTTTGGCACAATACTGAAGGGTATACATTTGGAATCGAGTGCTTAGGTAATAAAATAATCTCAACTAAGCGAATACTAATAGAATCAGAGGATGATATTCTAGGTGATAGAGATATAGTAGATCAGCCGATTGCAAGAGTAGCTGAATTACTTGAAAGTCGTACATAGTTATTATTCTTGCTTTCCCTATTTCTTTAACACTCAGCTAGATCAGAAAAAACGCATGACTTTCCTCAATGCGCTAGATCGCAAAGCTCGTTAAGGTTCACCATTACAATCGCTCGGTAGAGTGGTAAGCTTTTGAAGAGTTTTCAGGTTGAGTAGCGTTTTATGAGTAGTATCGAGCAATTAGAAATGCGGGATCATTTAAGCCACAGCGTTCCCTTAGTGGGCTTACCTACCCCTTGGTTAGATGAAATCATGCAGGTGGTAAAAACCGAGTATATACCTCGTGATACCTATATTCACCGCATTGGTGAGTATAATAATGTAATACGCCTGATTCGCAGCGGTGGTATTGAGGCGACCAAAGCCGATGGGTCTTTATACGGTCGGTTTGCAGAAGGGGATTGGATTGGGTATCGCTCCTTAATGACAGCGGATCAAATCGCTACTATAGATGTCAGAACCATTGAAGATACCGTATTTTATGTCTTACCCGGCGAACTATTTACTCGTTTAATCAATGACAACGAGAAGGTACGCAAATATTTCTCAGAACACAAACCCGAACGTTTACGGGCTGCGATTCGCGACCTTAGTCAGCAGGACTATAACTTGCTTAACCTGCAAATGGCGGAACTCATGCGTCCCGCGTTATCTGTACCGATGAGCCACACGATTCGTGAAACGGCTACTCAAATGACGCAAGCTAAACAAGGTATTGCGCTCATTTTGGACGACCAGCAAAAACTGTGTGGTGTGGTAACCGATCAGGATTTTAGGTCGAAAGTTATAGCCACAGGGCAAGCAGTTGATGCGGCGATTACGCAGATTATGACCCCTAAGCCTTTGATTCTATCACCAGAAGAAAAAGCATCCGAAGCCTTACTGTTAATGGCGCGGCGCAATATTCGCCATATTCCGATCACGGATAAAGTCGGTAATCCGCTCGGTGTGGTGTCGGCCTCTGATCTATTGCGTCAACAAAGCCATAATGCGGTATTCCTTGTTGGGGATATTCACGCTGCTAACGATATTGATACCCTACAGCGCCTTAGCTCACATTTACCACAAGCCCTAGTGCGTATGGTGCGTAATGGCCTACCTGCCTATGATATTGGGCATGCCATTAGCTCGATTGGGCAAGCGATTGTACGCCGTCTCATTATACTCGCCGAAGAGCAATGGGGCCCACCGCCCGTACCCTATGCCTTTATTGTGGCGGGATCGATGGGTCGACGCGAGCAAACGGCTCATAGTGACCAAGATAATGGCATGATTATCTCAGATGAATTTGTCCCCGAATTGCATGATGAATATTTTGCCAAAGTAGCAAAATTTGTCAGTGACGGTATGGATGCCTGTGGCTATGTGTATTGTCCGGGTAATATTATGGCGACCAATCCGCAATGGCGTCAGCCTCTAAAAGTATGGCGTGAACAATTCCGTAGCTGGATTGAAACCCCTGATCCACAAGCCTTATTAAATGCCAGTATCTTCTTTGATTTCCGTTGGGTAGCAGGCGATGAGAGCCTAGTGACTGAATTACGTAATGATGTTTTAGCGCGTACCCAAACGGCGGGGTTATTTAAAGCATTACTCGCTGGAAATGCCTTGACCTTCCATCCACCCTTAGGCTTTTTTAAAGGTTTTATCCTTGAAAAGCAGGGTACGGGTGAAAAAGTTATGGATATGAAAAAGCGTGGGGTGGTGCCGATTATTGATTTAGTTCGCGTTTATGCTTTGGCAAAAGGTATTGTGCAAACCAATACTTTTGAGCGTATTGATGCTATTGAAGCCATTGGTGCTATACATAAAGAATCTTCTAGTAATATAAAAGATGCCTTAGAGTTTATTAGCATTGTGCGTTTAAAGCATCAAGCCCAGCAAATTCAACAAGGTATTAAACCAGATAATTATCTGTCACCTGATAGTTTATCGGCTTTAGAGCGTCGTCATTTAAAAGATGCCTTTGAAGTGGTTGCTGGCGCACAGGATGCCATGAAACGTAATTTCCAAGCAGGTGGCTAAGCGCATTCTTTCGTTTATACAATAGCAGTGGGAGGATAGAGATGCTAAAAAAAGGCTTATTGGCTCAGCGTTTAGTGGGCTGGTTTTTATTAGCAGTATCATTATTAAACTTCCCGCTGCTATTACTCTGGGATCATAATGTGACTCTCTGGGGTATTCCTATCTTCCCTTTAGGCCTATTTATAGTATGGACACTACTGATTTTAGGCTTAGTGTGGATTATTGAGCGCACACCTGACGAGGAGTAGTCGATGTTAAGCACTACCCTTGTTATTAGCGTTGCATTTAGTTATTTACTGCTATTATTTGCTATTGCGTATAGTGCGGATCGTGCCGCTAGTAAGGGGCGTTCATGGATTAATAACCCCTGGGTTTATGCGCTATCCATGGCAGTATATTGTACGGCATGGACTTATTTTGGTAGTGTAGGACGTGCGGCTAATAGTGGAGTATGGTTTTTACCTATTTATTTAGGGCCTACTTTAGCTATGATCTTAGGTTGGCTGGTTATTCGCAAAATAATACGTATTGCTAAAACCTATCACATTACCTCCATCGCTGATTTTATTGCGAGTCGTTATGGTAAAAGCCAACGTTTGGCTCAATTAGTCACAATTATTACCTTAATAGGTATTATTCCTTATGTAGCCCTGCAACTAAAAGCTATTGCTAATGGCTATCAACTCTTAACGACCTCTTTAAATAGCTCGCCATTACGATCTGCTCATTGGTGGCAGGATAGTACCTTTTATTTAGCACTACTATTAGCAGGGTTCACCATTATTTTTGGTGCGAGGCATTTAGATAGTAATGAACGCCATGAGGGCATGGTGGCAGCGATTGCTTTCGAGTCTATTATTAAGATTATTGCCTTTATTGTGGTGGGGATTTTTGTTACTTATTATTTATTTAATGGTTTCGGTGATATATTCAAGAAAGCACAAGCACTTAATATTCTACAAGGGCTATTTAATTTTAATACAGCAACCAACCCTTTAGCCCATATTCAATGGTTTTCCCTTGTGTTTTTATCCATGTTATCAGTAATCTTACTACCGCGTCAGTTTCAGGTAATGGTAGTCGAGTCTACTGATGAGCATCATTTAAAGCGTGCTGTGTGGGTATTTCCACTCTATTTATTAATTATTAATATCTTTGTATTACCGATAGCATTAGCAGGGTTACTTACCTTTGGCTTAGGTCAAGGCAATCCTGATCAGTTTGTATTATCTTTACCTTTACACAGTGGTCATGAGTGGATTGCCCTAATCGTTTTTATTGGTGGTTTCTCAGCCGCAACGGGTATGGTGATTGTAGAGGCTACGGCAGTTTCTACCATGGTTTGTAATGATTTAATTATGCCGTGGTTATTAAAATCTAGTACTTTTGGTTTACACAAACGTAATAATTTAACCAGACTATTATTATGGATCAGACGTGTTGCTATTTTAGTATTGCTATTACTTGGCTATAGCTATTTTAAATTAGCAGGGGATGCCTATGCCTTAGTGAGCATTGGGTTAATTAGCTTTGCAGCAGTCGCCCAATTTGCGCCCGCTTTTTTTGGTGGGATGTATTGGAAAGGGGGAACAGAGCGCGGTGCATGGGGTGGGTTATTGATTGGCTTTGCCATGTGGGTTTATACCTTGATGTTACCTTCGTTAGCAAAGTCGGGTTGGGTGAGTACTAGCTTTATTACTTCAGGCCCTTTAGGAATTGAATGGTTAAAGCCAGAACAATTTTTGGGTTTGACTGGGCTAGATAATTTAACGCATGCCTTATTTTGGAGTTTATGGCTAAATACAGCCGTTTATGTGGGGCTTTCATTATGGCAAAGACCCAGCGCACGTGAAGCTAGCCAAGCCTTATTATTTGTGGATGTTTTTAAACGTAAACCCCATGCCGCACCAGTCTTTTGGCAGGGGCAAGCGAATGCGCAGGATTTAATAAACCTATTGGAGCGTTTTTTAGGGGTAGCGCGTAGTCGCTCCTCATTAAAAGCCTATGCCGCTCGCTATCACCTAACACTAGACTCTTTAACCGCCGATGCTCAATTGGTTCATTTTGTTGAAACCCAATTAGCCGGTGCTATTGGAAGTGCTTCTGCCCGCACCATGATTGCATCGGTTGTGCAAGAAGAGCCGCTCGAGTTAGAGGATGTGATGCGTATTTTAGAGGAGGCATCACAATTACGTGCTTACTCTAAAGCATTAGAAGAAAAGTCCTTATCACTAGAAAAAGCGACTGCGGAATTACGTACCGCTAATGAGCAATTGAAAAGCCTAGATCGGCTGAAAGATGATTTTATGTCATCCGTAACGCATGAATTGCGTACACCTCTCACATCCATTCGTGCTCTAACCGAATTAATGCTGGATGATCCTCAGATGGAGTGGGAACAACGTGAGCAATTTATGGGGATTATTTTGTCGGAGGCCGAGCGTTTGGGGCGTTTGGTGAATCAAGTCTTGGATATGGCGAAAATTGAGGGTGGACATGCAGAATGGCATACCACCGATGTGGATATGAAAGCTATTATTAACCAAGCGGCAACAAGTATGAGTGCGTCTTTCAAGGAAAAAGGCGTATTATTACAGTTAGCAATGCCAGATACCGTGATGATCTTAAAGGCCGATGCCGATCGTCTACTGCAAGTGATGCTGAATTTACTCTCCAATGCCTTAAAGTTTGTGCCCGCACAGACCGGCTTAGTCACAGTAACGCTCAGCGATGACCCTACGGGTATTACCGTAGCAGTACAGGATAATGGCATGGGTATTGCGCCTGAACAACAAGCCTTAGTGTTTGAAAAGTTTCGGCAAGTGAATGTGGGTACCCAGCAAGGTACTGGTTTAGGCTTACCCATTAGCCGCCAGATTATCGAGCATTTTGGTGGAAGAATGGGATTACGCTCGGAACTTGGGCAGGGAGCTTGCTTTAGCTTCTTTCTTCCAAGGATCTAGTCAATAGTTAGTAAGAGAGCTAGCTACACAATTAGGAGGAACTATGAGTCACACGGTTTTAATCGCAGACGATGAACCCAATATATTAATATCCCTAGAATTTCTCATGAAGCGTGAAGGCTTTAGGGTATTAGTAGCTCATAATGGACAAGAAGCTTTAGATCAAATCGCTAATGAAACCCCCAGCTTAATACTCCTTGATGTCATGATGCCTAAGAAAACAGGCTTTGATGTCTGCCAAGAGCTACGTGCTCAAGAAGCTTATCAAAACATTCCCATTTTAATACTCACTGCCAAAGGGCGAGATACCGATATTGCTAAGGGTATGGCATTAGGTGCTAATGATTACATGCTTAAACCCTTTTCAACCAAAGAGTTAGTGCAAAAAGTGCGGGATATGCTAGGGAGTGTGGCATGAAGAAGTTTGACCCACGAGTAGCTTTAGGTGTCGCTATTATTGGGGTAATTTGTTTGGTATGGCTATTGGTTACAGGGGGCTTGATTTGGTCGACTCTGGCTGAGAGTGAGCGTAGCGCTATTGTCAATGCGGTAGGGCCGCGCTTATTCCTACTGATCGGTATGTGGGCGATTTCTTTAGTGGCGGTAGGGGCTGCTTTGCGTTGGCTGGTGGGCTATTTCATGACCGCCCCCGCCCGTTTATATGAAGAGGCTCAAGTCTTATTAGGTACGAATGTAAAACGTCAATTAGTACCTAGTGGTAGCTTAGAAAATCGCCAGCTCACTAATTTGATTAATCAATTAGTACAACAGCGCGAATCACTACATGAGGAAATGGATAGTCGTGTGCAAGAGGCTAGCCGTAATACCGAATTAGAAAAAAGTCGCCTAGCCGCCTTGATGTCGGAGCTGACTAAAAGTGTGGTGGTCTGTAATTTAGATGGGCGAATTTTGTTATATAACAATCGTGCCCGTATGCAGTTTAGAACTTTTTCTTCCACACCTACGGTTGGTGGGGTGGAAATGATTGGCTTAGGGCGTTCCATTTATGCTGTATTTGAGCGTACCTTAGTGGCGCATGCACTGGAAAATATTCAAAGGCGTTTACAGCGCGGAGCAGCCACTCCTTCCGCACAGTTTGTAACCACCACCCCCTCAGGGCAGTTATTACGCGTTCAAGTCGCCCCTGTACGCGCCATACTAGAAAATACCACGGATAAACCCGAAATGACGGGGTTTGTTCTGATGCTGGATAATATTACCCGTGATTTTGAAGTGGAGTCTTATAAAGATCGTGCCTTGAGTACTTTGACCGAGGGGAGCCGAGCAGCATTAGGCAATATGCAAGCGGCATTAGAGGTGTTGGAATACCCAGAGGTTGATGATGCCATGCATAAGCGCTTACTAGATGTATTGCGTGATGAAACACAGGTATTAGCGAAACGTATTACTGATCTTAAAACCTCCTCCGCCGAAAATTTTATGAGCCGCTGGCCTCTAGAGGATATGTTAGGTGCTGATTTGATTGCAGCGACCACTAAACGTATTGAGTCGCTAGGTCTAGTGGTGGAAGAGCCTGAAATAGATAAAAGCTTATGGCTAAAGGTGGAGAGTTTTTCCTTAATGCAGGCGTTTCAAGGTCTCGCTCAGCGTTTGCACAGTGTCTTTGGGGTACAAAGCATGCGCCTGCGTTTGCAGGGGGCAAATACTAACCATGTCCATCTCGATTTAATGTGGCACGGGGAAGCAAAATGCACGGAGCAATTAGTAGGCTGGGAAGTAGAACCCTTAAAAATTGGCAATGAAAGTACTTCACTAACCGTGCAAGATGTTATCGAACGTCATAGTGGCGCATTATGGTGTGAGCGTGATAATGACAAGGGCTTGGTATTTTTCCGCTTTGTTTTGCCGCTCGCGAGTCCTCAAGAGCAATTAGATAATGCTGCCTTGCTTAAAACCGAAAGCCGCCCAGAGTATTATGATTTTGATCTATTCCAATCCACAGAGCAGTCTCGCTCATTAGAGGATTGTAATTTAACCGAGCTGGCCTATACCGTATTTGATACCGAGACCACAGGGCTGAATCCTGCTCAAGGGGATGAAATTATTCAAATGGGTGCTATGCGGATTGTGAATGGTAAGTTATTGCAAAATGAAGGTTTTGATCAGTTGGTTGATCCTAAAAGAAAAATTCCACCTGAATCCATTCCTATTCATGGCATCCAGCCAGAAATGGTTAAAGGGCAGCCGACCATTGATAAGGTATTACCCGCGTTTCATGCCTTTGCTAAAGATACCGTCTTGGTAGCGCATAATGCGGCCTTTGATATGCGCTTTTTACAGCTTAAAGAACAAAGCACGGGCATCGTATTTGAGCAGCCGGTATTAGATACGCTATTGTTGTCGGCGGTCTTGCACCCCAATCAAGCATCTCATCGTCTAGAGGCTATTGCTGAACGTTTTAATATCACTATTTTAGGGCGTCATACCGCTATGGGTGATGCCATGGTGACGGCTGAGGTATTTTTACGCATGATCCCCTTATTGGCTGAGCAAGGCATTTACACTTTACGCCAAGCACGTGAGGCAGCACAAAAAACTTATTATGCTCGCCTGAAATATTAAGCCATTGGTCTTATTAGAGTTGTTGGCGCTGCCAGAGAGGTTTGGAGCTATGCTACTATGTGACTATAGTAGTCTTTTTTTAGCGTAGCTGGTTATAATGGAAGATTACTTTCAGTACTTTATAGAGAATATGGGGTTTCCAAATTATGGCACGCGTAACAGTAGAAGATTGTTTAGGTAAGGTTGAAAATAGCTTTGAGTTAGTCCTAAAAGCGGCGCATCGAGCACATGCTATCTCTAATGGTGCACAACCATTGGTAGAGGAATTAGGCGATAAGCCCACAGTAATTGCATTACGTGAAATCGCGGGGGGGTATCTAGATAACTATAATATGAGTAAAGATTATACCCCACGTATTCGCTTCTAAATTTGATCTAATCCTCAATAGCTTTAGCTAAAATCAACAGGTGTAGGATTATGATGTCTGACCCTATCTTTTTGCTTGATGAGCTAATGCATTTGATCGAGCGTTATATGATACCCGATGATATTGAGCGGGTACATAATGCTTATAAACTTGCTGATCTGGCTCATCAAGGCGTTACCCGTAAATCGGGTGAACTGTATATTACTCATCCCCTGAGTGTCGCTATTCTTTTAGCAGGCATGCGGGTGGATGCCGATACCCTATGTGCTGCTTTACTACACGATGTGGTGGAAGATACCGACTACACCGTTGAAGATATTGCACGTCTTACCAATCCAGTCGTTGCTGATTTGGTAGATGGGGTCACTAAGCTGGATAAACGCCATTTTGAGTCGAAGCAAGATGCGGTAATTGCTAGTTTTCGCAAGATGATGGAGTATTTTGCTGACGATTATCGTGTGGTCTTAGTCAAACTAGCGGATCGGCTCCATAACCTCCGCACGCTTGAACATCAATCGTTGGCAGCACGTCGCCGCATTGCTAAAGAAACCATTGCGGTGTATGTGCCTTTAGCGCAGCGTATGGGGCTGAATGTCATTCGACGCGAAATGCAGCTCTTAGCCTTCCGCAATATGCACCCTTGGCGCTCTAGTATTTTACAGTGCTCACTCGATAGATATATGAAGACTCATAGAGAGCAGCATGAGGTCGTTGTAAAAACTGTGACGACTGCTCTCCAAGATCTTATCCCTAGTGTCAATGTGTTTATGTGGGAAAAGAACCTGTACCGTGTCTATGAGCGTATTAAACGCGGTGATGGTGATGGTAGTAAGGGGAGCCGCTTTAAAGATCAAAAAAAGATTATGGAAATCCGCATTGTGGTGGGCACAGTGGAGGAGTGTTACCGTGTGTTAGGTTTAGTACACGGCTTATACCGCCCTAAATTAGGCGGATTCAGTGATTATATTGCCCATCCGCATCAAACCTATGGTTTCCAAGCCTTACAGACCTGTGTGTATCGTAGTAAAGAAGAATCGCTTGATAATATGCTGCGGATACAAATCCAAACCCGTGATATGTTCCAAGTCTCGCAATACGGTATAGCAGCGGCGTGGCGACATCCAGAAATGGCTCAGCGTGGTAATGGTAAAATAGCCGAGCAAGCGGTCGAGCGTTGGCTAGAGCAGGTACGTGAACTATCTAGCTTTGCAGAAAATCCCCTCGAATTTCATAACTATATTCAAAGCGCTCTATTTCTATCCGAAGTCTATGCCTTTACGCCACAAGGTGATATTAAAGAGTTTCCTAGTGGGGCGACCTTAGTCGATTTTGCCTATGCTATTCACACGGATGTAGGGAACCGTTGTGTTGCGGCCTTGATTGATGGGGTAGAGATGCCACTGCGCACTAAAATCCCCAATGGTGCTACGATTACTATCCGCACCGCGAAAGGGGCTTTGCCGCAGTTGAGTTGGCTTGACTATGTCGTTACCCCACGGGCACGTGCTGCCTTGCGTAATTGGCAGCGCCAGCAAACCGCAGAGGAGTTCAGTCGTTTAGGTTCCATTTTACTCAATAAAGCGCTCCGACCTTTTCAGTTGACTATTGATAGCATCGACCCTAGCCGCCTAGCGAATCTCTTGAGTATGTTATCGCTCGATAATTTATCAGCCCTATTGTGTGCGGTGGGTAAAAAAGAGTATCCCGCTATCTTAATCGCCAAGCGCTTAAGTGAGGATCAGGCGGATAATAATGAACAGACGGCTAAACCCGATAGCTTGAGCATTGAGGGGGCACAAGGCTTAATTACTCATTTTGCACCCTGCTGTTTTCCAATACCCGGCGATGCGATTGAAGGCTATTTAGATATGAATACCGGGCTTACTATCCATCGCCAAGGCTGTACCATGCTGCACGAGCAAGTCCGCCCCATCGATATTATGGAAATTGAATGGGCTGAGCAAAAACCCGATCAATATTATAAGGTCGGGGTAAAGACCTATGCGCATAATGTGGTCGGTGTATTACGCCAAATGACCTCAACACTAGCCCAGCAAAACGTTAATATTGAAGATATTCATACCAGTGGTGATACTTATATTAAGGAAACAGAGTGGGTATTATGGGTGCATGATCTGGGACAGGTTGAAAAGGTTATGCGTCAATTAGATCATATCCCCGATGTCACCAAAGTTGAGCGTCTTAGCAAAGGAATCCATACGTAAATGCAAAAAACCATTATTGAATCAAAACAAGCCCCCGCCGCTATCGGCCCTTATTCTCAAGCAGTGAAAGTAGGTGACTTAGTATTCTTATCTGGGCAAATTCCCTTAGACCCAGAGACTATGACTATGATCGAGGGTGATATTGTCGCTCAAGCACATCAGGTATTTAAAAATCTAGCCGCAGTTGCCAAAGCAGCCGGTGGTTCTTTGGATAATTGTGTCAAAGTACATGTGTTTCTGACGGATTTAGGTGATTTTGCTAAGGTCAATGAGGTCATGCAGCAATATTTTAATGCCCCTTATCCTGCACGAGCCGCGATTGGTGTTGCGGCTTTGCCACGTGGGTCGGGTGTTGAAGTTGATGCCATTATGGCGCTATAGCCATGTTTACTAACCAGCATCTAGCCGCTATTGATCTAGGATCCAATAGCTTTCACATGATTGTAGTTAAGCCATCCGAGGATGGTGATATTAAAGTTGTGGATCGTTTACGCGAAAGTGTGCGCCTAGGCAGTGGCTTAGATGCTGATAATAATTTATCACCGGAGGCACAGCAGCGTGCTTTGGCTTGTTTGCTGCGCTTTGGTGAGCGTTTGCGTGGGCTGAGTTCGGATCGTGTGATTGCAGTTGGCACTAATACGCTACGTCTAGCTAATCAGTCACGAGACTTTATCCGCCAAGCAGAGATGGCTCTCGGTCATCCTATTGCGATTATCAGTGGGCATGAAGAAGCACGACTCATTTATTTGGGTGTGGCGCACTCTTTGGAGAATGAGACTACCACGGGTAATCGTTTTGTGATGGATATTGGCGGTGGGAGTACGGAGTTAATTATTGGGCGGGGGTTAGAGGCTTTATATTTAGAAAGCCTGAAAATGGGCTGTGTCAGTATGACGGAGCAGTTTTTCCCAGAGGGACGTTTAGACGCGCCCGCTTTTAAAAAAGCCATTCGTGCTGCCCATCTACCCCTAGTCCCCATTCGCAAAAAATATCAAAGTCTTGGTTGGGAGACAGAGACCGGGGCTTCTGGCACTATCCGTACTGTACAAAAAGTCGTCCAGCAAAATGGCTTATCACCATTTCATATTACTCTTGATCATCTTTATACCCTACGTGATCGTATGATCGAGGCGGGTCATACCGATAGATTACGCTTAGCGGGTTTGAGTGATGAGCGTAAACCCGTCTTTGCTGGTGGACTGGCTATTTTAATTGCTGTGTTTGAGTCACTGGGCATTAAAAAAATGCAGGTGTCCGATTGGGCATTGCGCGAGGGCTTGGTCTATGATCGCCTACAGCGCTCTCAAGCTAGCGATATTCGGGTGATGGCGGTAAAAAACCTGCAAAGCCGTTTTGGTGTGGATGTACAACAAGCCAGTGCGGTACGACAAACGGCGGAGCATTTATTTCAGCGTTGCCGCGATGATTGGAAATTATCCGCTTATTCACAAGAGCTATTGAGCTGGGCGGCGGAGCTACATGAAATAGGCTTGATTATCTCTCATGAAAGTCATCAAAAACACGGTGCCTATCTCATTGATAATGTCGACCTCCCAGGGTTTTCTACCGAAGAGCAGCATTGGCTCAGTACCTTAGTACGTATGCACCGCAGTAAGATTTCTACTAAGTTATTTGGCCTATTGGATAGCAAAGAGTATCAATATGCGCTGTATTTAGTCGTGATTTTGCGTCTATCAGTATTATTACATCGTGCTCGCGATACTAATATTATCAAAATAGAACGTTTAAAAGCTCGCGAAAATAGCCTAATTGTTTATTTAGCTGAGGCAAACCTAGAAGATCAGCGCCCTTTATTAGTAGCGGATCTCGAACGCGAGAGTGAGCTATTGAAAGCGGTCAACTTTAATCTAAATTTTGATACTAAATAAACTAGATCGTTAAAAGTAATCAGGTATTCCTGAAGCAGTCTTGATAGCAAGCGTGCAACAGAAATACCTGATTCTTTATTCTTTCACCTACCCCTTCTTAGTGGGTATTCTTATTACGCTCATTGCTATAACTACGCTCAGCTTGTAGGCGAATATCGGCTGCGTCGTTAATCATTTTGGGTAAATTATCAATTAATAAAGAATTTAAGGTTTGCCCTGTTTCAGGGGCAATATTCATTTCGGTATCGGTCAAGAGTAACTCAGCCTCAGCACAATGTAATAAGCGATATTGTACGTATAAATTAGCCTGTAAGGCTTGTTGCCAAAGGGTTAAGGTGTTTTGTAAGCGTGAAGCCATATTAGGGTATTGGTTTAAAAAACGTTGAAACTCATAGTGGCTGGTTTCAATACGTGCTTTGCTCTCCTCTAATGCGGTTAAATTCTGCAGTAAAATCACTTGGCGCTGGGCTTGTAGCCATTGCATGACAAATTGCCGATTAGTGGCACTATATTGTGGTGAAATTTGACCGGGCTTGGGGGGAGGCCGATTCAGTATCTTGGTTAAATAGGTAATATAACTTTTAATAAGCTTATTTTCTTTTGTACGTGTATCAGATTCCTGACCTAATAATGTTTGTATTTCCTCGGTAAAGAGTTGCGCTTTTTTAGTAAAGGCTTGTTGTGTGTATTCAGAAGCACCGGAGCGGTAAAAAATCCAAAAAGCTTGAATTTCTTGATCAATCTCTTGTTTTAAGGCCACTAGCTGCTGGCGGAAGTTCCAACGATTTAGGGCAATTTGCTGCATGAAACGGCGATGAGTCGGTGTGTTTGCTGCTATTTGATCGGCGCGTTTAAAAAATTGATCTAAGCGTTGAATCGTCTGCTGTAGGGCACTGCGCTGTTGCTCAAAGTCAAAATAGTTTAGCGCTAAAAAGTTTTGTAACTCACCGTTTGAGTTTGCTGTCTCTGGATCTGTTTGAATGAGGGTGGGAACTGCATTCTCAGTGCTACTCGTGGTGGGGGTGGTATTATTGGGAACGGGAGTTTGTTCCTTATTAGGCGTTGTTACAGGTATGGTAGGGGTGGGCAGGGGAGTCTCACGTTTAGCATTAATTTTTAAGCCCACATAAAAAGCCGCAAAAGTGATAATAGCGTATATGGCTACAATAATTAAAATGCGTTGTTCGGGTTGGATACTGGGGATAGTAAATAACAAATCAGATAGTTTTTGCCATAGTAGAACTAAACCAACTACCACCAGTAAAATATAAAGTATTAGAATAATATCAATAAGTTGCACCGACTTTCCTTTATGGTTTATTCTAGCTCATCCATGAGTGAGTGTAGCTGTTTTAGATTAAATCACCAAAAAATCTGAATTGTAGCTTGACAAGCGGTGGCTAAAGCGTTTTAATGGCGACCTCTTAAGGCCGGGTAGCTCAGTCGGTAGAGCAGCGGATTGAAAATCCGCGTGTCGGCAGTTCGATTCTGCCCCCGGCCACCACCGAATTCATGAATTTAAAGTTACCCCCTTTAGCCCACAGAGTGGGCTTTTTTTGCACCCACCTTCTTCTCTTTTTCAAGCCCATAAAAAAGGGCAGCCTAAACTACCCTTAATCAAACTAACCTAATACGGTTTAGCTTTATTGACGAATACCTTCTACCGATAAAATCATAGCTACGTTTTTAGAGGCTGGCCCTAAATCATAGTTAATCCCAAAATCGGCTAAAGCAAATTCTGTTGTAGCCTCAAAACCATGACGGTAACCACCCCAAGGATCATCCCCAGCGCCAATTGATTCTACATTTAAGGTGACGGGTTTAGTGACACCATTCAGGGTTAGATTGCCTTCAATCGTACTTTTGCCATCAGCGCCTGCTTTAAAAGCGGTACTTTCAAATTTAGCTTCTGGGAATTTCTCAACATTTAAAAAGTCTGTGCCACGGATGTGTTTATCACGCTCTGCATGGTTAGAGTCAACGCTTGCTGTTTTAATAGTAACACTGACTTTTGAGTCTTCTGGTTTTGCTTCATCGTAGCTAAACGTACCCGCAAAATCATTAAAGCGACCATTGAGCCAGCTATAACCTAAATGTTTAATACGGAATTGAATGGCACTGTGCATACCTTCGGTATCAATTTTATAATCCGCAGCATAGGCTTGTGTGCCTAGTAAGCTCAGTGCTAGTAAAGAAGAGGCTAATAAAGTTTTCATAGTAGTTTCCTGTGTTAAATTAACAATAAGTAAATAAAATTAGGCACGCCCTAACATACGTTTTAGGGTGCTATCTTTCCAATAAAAGTGATGCAAGAAGGCTGCACCAGCATGTACGAGTACTAATAACATTAATAAGGTAGCAGCATACTCGTGGATTTTACCGGCTATTTCACCGCGCTCAGGACTTTCAGCGAGTAGGGCTGGGATTTCAAACCAGTTGAATACCTCAATACCCTTGCCTTTGGCAGTTGAAATTAAATAGCCGCTAATGATTAAGGCTATGATCAATAGATAAAGACCAATATGTCCTAAACGAGCAAGCAGATGTTGCCAATCCGGTGTGTTCGGAAGCTCAGCCGGACGGGGGTGGCTGTAGAGCCACGCTAAGCGTAGGACTAATGTTAATCCCACCAAGATGCCAATCGATTTATGGATATGGGGGAGCGTATGATAGAGCTTGTCATAATAGGTCAGTTCTACCATGTAATCGCCCATAAAATAGAGCGCAATAATAGCTAGTGCCATTAGCCAGTGTAGAGTGATAGATACCCCACCATACTGCTCCGTTGTGTTCTTTAAAGCCATACCATTGCCTTTTAAATAATAATGATTCTCATCAGAGTATGGGGGGCGATTTTATACACCTACTTTAAGTTAATAAATATCTATTTTTAATAGTTATTTTTAACTTATAATTAAGTATTGAGTTTTTTGAGCTGTAAGATCTGAAAATCGATCTGTATTGTCAATTGATTCAATTGGTTAATGCGTTCTTGGGTTTCAAGCGAAGCACTCCAATAATAGGGTGTCATCGCTAATAACGCTGCAATACTACTAGAGTTATTAAGGTTAAGTGAGTATTGGATAGGGTGCGTGCTGAGTAATTGCAAGGTGTCCGGTAGCTTTAAATCGGTGCTGTGTAGGCGTGCTTGGGTATAGATCAGATCTCTTAATTGATATAAATGCTTAGTCCCCGGACGTACCCATAGCCAACTGCCTTGAGGTTTTAATACCCGTGTGATCTCGGCCTCACTGATCGGAGCAAAGACGGTGGTAATAATGTCAGCACTCTCATCTGCCACAGGTAGATGAGCACTAGAGGCCACGGCAAAGTGCAGGGTGGGCAAGCGTTTAGCCGCCAAGCGTGCTGCATCGCGGGCAATATCAATGCCCCAAATGGATAAAGCGGGATTAGCTTGAGCAATATGATTCAAGTAATACCCCTCACCGCAGCCAATATCGAGCAAGACTTGGGGGCGAGAGGCGGTTAATTCAGTAATGTATTGGGCTAAAGCATCGGCTAGGGGCTGATAATGCCCTTGCTCTAAAAACAGTCGCCGACTCAACAGCATGGCCTTATTGTCTCCCGGATCAAGGGATTTCTTTTGATGTGCGAGTAATAGATTAACATAACCCTCTTTGGCCTGATCATGAGTGTGACCATTAGCACAGCGATAGGTGGTATTTTCTAGTTTTAAAGGAGAGTGACACACCGGGCAACGCCAATACATAAGCAAGCTCAAATAGACAATAGGAGGCTTAGCTTAATAGATTTTCAGAGCTATGTGGTAGGTCTTCCTATTTCAAGGCATGATGAGCTAATGATCACTTGCTAGGAGTTAAATATGAATCAGGCTAATACACCTAAACTCAATTGGGGTATTCTCAGTACCGCCAAAATTGCCCGTACTAAAGTCATCCCTGCCTTACAAAAAAGTCAGAGTGCTCAGGTTTATGGGATTGCTTCCCGTGATGCAGAAAAGGCTGCACGTGTTGCTCAGGAACTACAGATTCCGCACAGCTATGCTTCTTATGAGGCATTATTAGCCGATCCTGCCATCCATGTGGTCTATATTCCACTGCCTAATGATCAACATATTGAGTGGACACAAAAAGCCTTACAAGCGGGTAAGCATGTCTTATGCGAGAAACCGCTGGGCTTAAATAGCGAGGAGGTTCTGGCATTGCAAGATTTTTATAATCAATTACCAGAGCCGCGCCCTAGGGTGATGGAAGCCTTTATGTATCGCTTTCATGCCCAGTGGCAGCAGGCAAAAGCACTGATTGATAATCAAACCATTGGTGAGCTAAAAGCCGTTCAAACGATGTTTTCTTATTTTAATGCCGATCCGAATAATATTCGTAATAACCCCGCATTAGGGGGCGGGGCTTTGATGGATATTGGCTGTTATGGAGTCTCTTTGGCTCGCCTCTTATTTGAGCGCGAGCCTAAGCGAGTCTGTGGAGTGAGTGAATATGATCCGCAGTTTGGAGTAGATCGTTTAACCACGGGGATTTTAGATTTTGGTGTGGGGCAAGCCAGTTTTACCTGTGCTACTCAACTCATGCCGTTTCAGCGGGTGCAGATTTATGGCACGCAAGGGCGTATTGAAATTGAAATGCCTTTTAACCCAACACCAGAACAAAAAACTCGCTTATGGTTACAAACGGCAGCAGGAATAGAGGAGCAGGTTTTTGAGCCACAAGATCAATATACAGTGCAAGCAGACGAATTTGCTCAAGCGATTTTAACGAATAAAAAACCACCCATGGATTTGCACGAGTCCTTTGCGAATATGCGGGTGATTGATGCTTTAGCCTTGAGTGCTAAGGATAGTCGGTTTGTAATGCTTTGAAATACAACGCAGTACTCTCCAAGATCGGAGAGTACTGAGATATTGAGGATTAAGCAGTTCTACGTTTTTGTTTCCAGTAATAGATCAAAATCAGAGCTGCTACACAAGCGAGCGTCACTAAAGTGACAATGGTGAGATTTTCTTTAATAAGCTGTTCATTATTACCAATAAAATAGCCCAGTAAAGCCAAAATCACCACCCAAATACCTGCACCTAAACTGGTATATAGGCTAAATAGTTTTATATCCATACGCGCTAAGCCGGCTGGCAAGGAAATATATTGCCGTACCACTGGAATCAGGCGTCCCGTAAAGGTTGAAATAGCGCCATGCTTAGCAAAAAAGCTATCCATGCGCTCTAACGTTTCAGGCTTTAATAGAATATATTTGCCATATTTTACTAGAAATGGGCGGCCTAAGGTAATTGCCAGCCAATAGTTAATGAGCGAACCCACTAGACTACCACCAATACCGGCTAGTATTACCAAGATCAGATTCATTTTACCTTGTGCCGCTAAATAGCCAGCGGGAATAATAGCGACTTCACTCGGAAAGGGGAAAAAGCTGGATTCCAAAACCATCATAATGAAAATACCGAGATAGCCCCATTCGTGTACCGTATTCACTATCCAATTAATAATCTCATGTAGCATATTCAATACTCATTACATTATAAATGATCAGAAGCAAAATCAGCCAAACGTGAGCGCTCGCCCCGTTGCAAGGTCACATGACCGCTATACTCCCAGTTTTTGAATTTATCCACCACATAAGTGAGGCCGGATGAGGTTTCAGTCAAATAGGGGGTATCAATTTGCCCAATATTACCTAAACACACGACCTTAGTTCCGGGGCCTGCGCGGGTAATTAAGGTTTTCATTTGTTTAGGAGTAAGATTTTGGGCTTCATCTAAAATCAAATAACGATTGAGGAAGGTACGTCCGCGCATAAAGTTTAAGGACTTAATCTTAATTTTGCTCATTAAGAACTCATCTGTAGATTGCCGTGCCCATTTACTACCCGCTGTGGGTTGGGTGAGGACTTCAAGGTTATCCATTAAAGCTCCCATCCATGGTGCCATTTTTTCCTCTTCTGTTCCGGGTAGGAAACCAATATCTTCCCCGACCGGAACGGTGACACGGGTCATAATAATTTCTTTATAAAGCTGCTCATCTAGGGTCTGGGCTAAACCTGCTGCTAGTGTTAGCAATGTTTTACCCGTTCCCGCTGCCCCTAATAAGGTGACTAGATCAATATCAGGATCCATGAGTAGATTCATCGCAAAGTTTTGCTGCCGATTCCGCGCATTAATGCCCCATACTGCCCGCCGTTTTTCGGTGTAGTCCTGAATGGTTTCAATAATCACATGATCATCAAAGCGTTGCCGCACAATAGCTTGTAAGCCACCTTCCTCATCTTGAAAGACAAATTCTCCGGGATACCACGCCTGAGTGAGTGGGCCGGTTAGTTTGTAAAAAGTGCGCCCTTGTTGCTGCCAAGATTGCATGGCTTTGCTATGGGTAGACCAAAAATCAGCTGGTACTTGATGGTAGCCAACGGGTAATAGATCTGCATCTTCTAGCACTTGATCATTGAGATAGTCTTCAGCGGTTAAACCCACAATGGTGGCTTTAATGCGTAAATTAATATCCTTAGAGACTAAAATGACTTCACGTTCAGTATGGAGGCGTTGGAGTTGTAAAGCGACTTCTAGAATAGTGTTATCGGGCGAGTTACCTGGTAAGAGAGTCGGCAAATCACCCGTTAGAGGTTGGGTTTGAAAGTATAAATGTCCAGAAGGAGCCTTGCTGGTCTTATCCAAACCTAAGAGGCCAGCTTGCAGGGGAATACCCTGATCAAGATTACTGTGCCCACTGGCTTGTAATAGCTCATCTAAAAAACGGCTCACTTGGCGCACATTACGGGCGACATCCGAAACGCCTTTCTTGCCACGATCAAGTTCCTCTAAAACCACCATGGGCAGGAAAATATCGTGTTCTTGAAAGCGGAAGAGAGCGGTCGCATCGTGCATGAGCACATTGGTATCGAGTACAAAAAGGCGGGTAGTTGTATTAGTTTGTGTCATAAGCAAAGTATTATTCGTTTTTAGTAAAAGAGGGTAGGGACTGCACTGCCATTAGTACCATCTCAGCATGACCCGGTACACGCACCTTGCGCCACTCACGGCGTAAAACACCGGCGGCATCAATTAAAAAAGTGCTACGTTCAATCCCTAAGTGTTGTTTGCCATACAAGGTTTTTAGTTTGATGACATCAAAGGTACGACAAAGTCTTTCATCAGGATCCGCAATTAACTCAAAAGGTAGTTGATGTTTAGTTTTAAAATTTTCATGAGATCGTAAGCTATCACGAGAAACCCCCACAATAATAGTGTTTAAATCCTGAAATTGTGGATAAAGATCGCGAAAATTGTGGCTTTCTGTAGTACAACCCGGTGTATTGTCTTTAGGATAAAAATACACGACCAGATTGCTCCCTAAACAATCGGTTGAGTTAAAAATTTTATCCGAAGTACTAGGCGCACTAAAGTGAATAATGGGCTGGTTTAGTTCGAGCATAGTCTAGGTTTAAGGTTTGTTTAGTGACAAAGAGGTAGAATGGGGAGCTAGGGGCAATAAGGCAAGTAAAGATTCAATAAAATAGGATATTGTTGAATAGGGTGTGAAATAGCTTGAGTTAGTCATCATTTTGTCATGGTTTGGATCTATGCTGCCCCCCGTGATGGGGTGTTTTCAGCAGATTTATAGGGTTAGTTATGCCAGAGTCGCAATTAAATAAGCCAGAGTATTTTCTTAATCGTGAATTAAGTGTGTTAGCGTTCAATGCTCGTGTATTAGAGCTGGCTCAGGATCAATCGCTACCCGTATTAGAGCGTTTAAAATACTTATGTATTTCTAGTGCGAATTTGGATGAGTTTTTTGAAGTCCGTGTGGGAAGAATTCGCGAGCAACATAATTTAGGGGTATTACTAAAAACCTCCGATGGCCTTACAGCTAAGCCGTTATTGACCGCTATCAGTGAACGTGCTCATCAGCTAGTAGAGCGTCAATATAGTGTATTAAATGATGAGGTTATCCCCGCCTTAGCAGAGAGTGGAATTCATTTTGTGCGCCGTAGTGAATGGACTGAGGCACGCTTAGAATGGTTATCGGATTATTTTGATCGTGAGTTGCGCCTGTTACTGAGTCCTTTAAGCCTTGACCCTTCGCACCCTTTCCCGAATGTGATTAATAAAAGTCTAAATTTTGTCGTTAATCTATCAGGAACTAATGCATTTGGGCGTGAAGTGGATATGGCTATTGTGCAAGCCCCGCGTACTTTACCCCGTATTATTCGCCTTCCGGCTGAGATAGCCCCTAGTGCGGATAGTTTTGTATTCCTATCCTCGATTTTACATGCCTTCATTGCTCGCCTCTTTCCCGGATTGGAAGTACTAGGTTGTCATCAGTTTCGAGTGACGCGTAATAGTAATATGTATGTTGATGAAGAAGAGATTGATGATCTATTAAAGGCCATGCAAGGGGAGCTGCCCCATCGTAATTATGGTTCAGCGGTACGCTTAGAGGTGGCAGAGTCTTGTCCTGATAGCAATATTGAGTTTTTATTAGAGCAGTTCAATCTGACGCGTGCTGAATTGTATCAAGTCAATGGCCCGGTGAATTTGCATCGATTAATGACTGTCTATGATTTTATTGCCCGACCTGAGCTGCACTATCCGCCTTTTGTTACCGGCGCATTAGAGCGCTCTGGAGCCAAAGTGGATATGTTTGAGCGGATTCGGGAACGCGATATTATTATCCACCAGCCTTATCAAGCCTTCACCCCGGTGATTGATTTTTTTTCTCAGGCCGCAATGGATCCTACCGTATTGGCGATTAAGGTCACGCTATACCGCACGGGTAAAAAATCAGTCTTAGTCGATCAGCTCATTAAAGCCGCACGTTTGGGTAAAGATGTTACCGCCGTGGTGGAGCTACGGGCGCGTTTTGATGAAGAAGCTAATATTGATCTCACTAACCAACTCCAACAGGCGGGTGTGCATGTAGTTTATGGTGTGGTGGGTTATAAAACTCATGCCAAGATTTGCATGGTGATTCGGCGCGAAGAGGGGCATTTACGCCAATATATCCATCTGTCTACGGGTAATTACCATGCCGGTACGGCAAAAGCTTATACCGATTTTTCCTTATTTACGTGTAATCCTGATATTGCCGAGGATGTGCATAAGGTATTTCACCTCTTAACCGGGCTTGGGCGCATGAAGGGGTTAAAGTGTTTATTAGATTCACCCTTTCGTTTACATAACAGTATTTTGACTAAAATTGATCGAGAAATAATTCATGCGCGAGCCGGTAAGAAAGCCCTGATTATGGCGCGGATGAATGCTCTCATTGAGCCGCAAGTGATCGAGGCGCTCTATCATGCCTCGAATGCAGGGGTGAAAATTGAGCTAATTGTACGCGGGATTTGTTGTTTACGTCCGGGTATTATAGGGGTGTCGGATAATATTCGGGTGCGCTCTGTAATGGGACGTTTTCTGGAGCATCCACGCGTATTTTATTTTTATAATGACGGCAATGAGGAAATGTACTGCTCTAGTGCCGACTGGATGCCACGTAATTTCTTTAGGCGGGTGGAGATTGCTTTCCCTATTCTTGATCCAGAATTGCGGGCGCGGGTACGTCATGAAGCCTTTGAGATTTATCTACAGGACAATACTCATGCGTGGATGTTGGATGCAACCGGGCATTATGAGCGCTTACAGCCGGCTGAGTGGGAGTTACCCCTTTCGGCTCAGCACGTGTTAATGGCAACCTTAGGGGATGAGGGGCAACGTCAGGCACAGATGATGGGTACACCCTCATCAAGTCGACATTAACGCCGAGTATCTTGCTTGTCTTAGTCTGCCTCGATCAAGTAGTATGACCCGCAGTCTATTATTGATTGGAGGGTTTGCATGTTTCGCGGCAGTATGGTGGCAATGATTACGCCTATGACTCCTACGGGTGCGGTGGATGAGGCAGCATTAGAGGCATTGGTGGCCTTTCATATTGAGAATGGTACAGATGCTATTATAGCGGTAGGGACAACCGGGGAGTCGGCAACTCTATCGCCTGCTGAGCATGTCCATGTCGTGAAGCGGATCATCACCTTGGCACAGGGAAAAATTCCCGTGATAGCCGGCACAGGCTCAAATAGCACCCAAGAGGCGATTGATTTAACCCAAGAAGCCTTAACACTGGGGGCGGATGCGTGTTTATTGGTAACGCCTTATTATAATAAGCCTACCCAAGAAGGCTTATATCGCCATTTTAAATCGATTGCTGAGGCCGTAGCGATTCCACAAATTCTTTATAATGTCCCCGGACGCACAGTGGCAGATTTATTACCCGAAACGGTTGAGCGCTTAGCTCCCATTGCTAATATTGTGGGAATTAAAGAGGCGACTGGAAATTTAGAGCGGGCTAGAGAGATTATGCAACGCTGTGGTGATCAGCTTGAGGTGTATTCGGGTGATGATGCCACCGCTATGGAGCTAATCCTCATGGGCGGCAAGGGGAATATCTCGGTTACGGCTAATGTAGTGCCAGCGCTGATGCAGAAAATGTGTAAGGCGGCTTTATCGGGTAATCGTGCCGAAGCAGAACAGCTAGATGCCCAAATGCGAGCGCTCCATTTTACACTCTTTGTGGAGGCGAATCCGATTCCAGTCAAATGGGCATTAGCACAAATGGGCTATGGTCATGAAGAAGGAATTCGCTTGCCACTTACCCCACTATCAACCCAGCATCATGAAACTGTACGCCAAGCCATGCGTATGGCAAATGTGCAGTTTTGAATGTTATAAGAGATACAACGAATTATGAAGCTCAAGCCCCCAACCTCAATAAAGTTAGGTGTAATCGCCATAACCCTGAGTAGCCTATTAATGGGCTGCTCTGCCTTTAAAGTAGACGCGGTAGACGATAGTGTTGCCTATCGAGGAACTAAAAGTGTGAAAGCGCTCGCTATTCCTCCGGGACTCAGTACCCCTGATTTTGATCCCACCTTTGCTGTTAATCCCCAAGAGTCTAGCGGGGGGCGGCAAGTTAAACTGATTAAGTTAAATGATGGCAATAGTGCGATTGCGACTAATGAGTCTCCACTAGAGGTTTGGAAACGGCTAGAAACGCTTTTGCCTAATTTGAATTTGCGTATTCAGTCAAAAGATGTTGAAAAAGCTACCTACACAGTCCTCCGCAATGCGGGTGATGATAGTATTATCCCGCGTAAAGGCTGGCTCAATCGAGCTTTAGGCTTGGAAAAGGAAAGTACTATTCATGAGGATGATGAAGTTTATAGTGTCAAAGTAGCTAATAAAGATAATGTAACCTTTGTCGGTATTTTCCCAGAGAAGAATGCTAATGCTGCGATTGCTGAGAAACTCCTCGCGCAACTAAAGCTAGATCTTGAGTTGTAATGCTACGTTTTGCCTCATTAGGTAGTGGCAGTAAGGGCAATGCAACCTTAGTCGAATCCGGTAAAACCCGCGTCTTAATCGATTGCGGGTTTACTTTAAGTGAAGTAGAAAAGCGCTTGTGGCGGTTAAGTTGTAATCCTGAGGACTTAAGCGCCATTGTAGTCACACATGAACATGGTGATCATGCTAATGGAGTCGGACGCTTATCACGGCGGTTTCGGATTCCGGTCTATAGTAGTGTGGGAACCTTCAATAGTATTCGTGATAATGACTTTGCCCGTTTTCAGCCTATCAATATTCACCAAGCTTTTACGATTCAAGATCTAGAGTTTACTCCTTTCCCCGTACCACACGATGCACGTGAGCCTTGCCAGTTAGTGATTTCAGACGGGCAATGGCGCTTAGGGCTATTGACGGATACGGGAACACTCACGCCTTGTATTAAAGAACATCTCTATGAAGTGGATGCGTTATTACTGGAATGTAACTATGATGCACGCTTGTTAGAGACGGGCCCTTATCATTATCAACTAAAGCAACGCGTAGCCAGTAGCTTTGGTCATCTAGCCAATGGGCAGGCCACGCAATTCTTACAGCAAATCAATACGACTAAACTTCAACATATAATAGGTATGCACCTTAGCGAGCAAAATAACTTACCTGACTATGCCAAAGCTGCCTTAGCAGAGGGGCTAAATTGCGAGGCGCATGAGGTTGATCTCGCTTGCCAAGCAAAAGGCTTCGATTGGCGAGTGTTAGAGTGAAAAATTTATTTTAGGATTAATTTTAGCTGAATCAGAGAGTTGAGCTATTTGAGCGATCCGTTGCAAAAAATAATTCAAAAATTTTTAGTGAAGGTGGTTGACGGGAGTAAGGAGATGTATATAATGCGCATCTCCGAACGACGCGACGGAAACAAAACGAAAGAGAAATCAAGTAGTTAGTAGAAGTTGTAGTAGTTTGAAAAGATTCCGGTGTGAATCGAAGTTCAGAAAAATAATCGAGTTTAGCAAATAATGCTTGACAAGATGAAACAGACGAACTAAAGTACGCACCTCTCGTTAAGCAAGTGACTTAACGCGTTATTTAAAAAATAAACAAATAAACTTGTGTGGGTGCTTGAATCATCTGTAGAAACAGAATGTATCAAGTATTCACTTTCGTCAAGAAAGTAATTCACTATTATATATTCTGAGCAAAAAACACGTTGGTAGGTGGTTGTGTTGTTTAGTATTCATATTAAACAGTATAGCTAGGCTATCGACACAAAGATTAAACTGAAGAGTTTGATCCTGGCTCAGATTGAACGCTGGCGGTATGCTTAAGACATGCAAGTCGAACGGTAGTCCCTTCGGGGATGAGAGTGGCGCACGGGTGAGTAACACGTGGGAATCTACCCAGTAGCGGGGGATAGCCTGGAGAAATCCAGATTAATACCGCATACGCTCTACGGAGGAAAGGCTTCGGCCACTATTGGATGAGCCCGCGTTGGATTAGGTAGTTGGTGAGGTAAAGGCTCACCAAGCCTGCGATCCATA
>NZ_KB904756.1 GCF_000380185.1 Thiofilum flexile DSM 14609 | reverse complement strand
TTATCAGCACCGCCTGAACTAGCACCGAGCGAGATCATGCGTCGGATAAAGGGACGTAGTGCGACCAAGCTGTTTGAGAGTTATCCTGATTTAAGGAAGCGCTATTGGGGACAGCATTTTTGGGCACGGGGTTATTTTTGTGCGACCTCAGGTGAGCTGACCGAGGAGATGATCAAGGCGTACTTAGAGCATCATTTTGAGCCAAGGATAGATGACAACTTTAAGACAGAAAACTAGACGGGTCTATTCGACCCGTATCCGGACTTTAGTCCTTGTCACTAACCCTTCAGCTTTAGCTGATGGTTGTTAAGTTTATTTTATTGAACTAGCCGCCGCCATTTTTGGGACAAGTAGTCATTATCAGATATTGCAACGCTGGCAACTATGGCTGGCGGGTTTAGTCAATCGGCAGGTACGAGATGCAGCAGAGTTATTGCCACGTTATGCGGTGGATACCATTTTTGTTTCAGACAAATTTAAAACCCGTTTTCCCGATTTTAATATTACGACTTTGCGAACTGGGCTAGAATCGATTCGGGCTGAAATGTCATAAATAATAACAGTACAGAGCGAGTAAATGATGCAAGAAATCTATATCAGTACCGACGTTGAAACCGATGGCCCTATTCCTGGCCCACACTCTATGTTGAGTTTTGGCTCGGCTGCTTATACTGCTGATAAGACACTATTGGCTATTTTCAGTGCGAATCTGACTACCCTACCGGGTGCCACCGCCGATCCGAAAACGGCGGCATGGTGGGCGACTCAGCCCGAAGCGTGGGCAGCCTGTCGGATGAATACTGAGCCAGCCGAGCAGGTCATGCCTCGCTATGTGCGTTGGCTCAAATCCCTTCCCGGACGCCCCGTATTTGTGGCCTATCCTGCTGGGTTTGATTTCCTATTTGTCTATTGGTATCTGATGCGCTTTGCTGGGGAAAGCCCGTTTAGTCATTCCGCTTTAGACATTAAGTCGTTTGCTATGGCAATGCTGGGCACGGATTATCGTGCTAGTACCAAACGCAATATGCCAAAACGTTGGTTTGATAAATTACCCCATACCCATGTAGCGTTGGATGATGCCATTGAACAGGGGGCGCTGTTTTGCAATATGCTGCAAGAAAACCGTAAGCCACGCTAGCGTGCTGCCCCATTAATGATGATAGGACGCATGATATGACTAAAAGTATTCTTCACGTCGTTACCAACGTGGCTCATTATGATGACCCTTCCCATCCCACCGGATTGTGGTTATCTGAGTTAACCCATGCGTGGGATGTATTTGCAGCAAAAGGTTATAGCCAGCGCATTGTTAGCCCCAAAGGTGGGCTATCACCCCTAGAACCACGCGCATTGAAATGGCCTTTATTAGATGCTTCAGCCAAAGCATGGATGAGTGACAAAACGAAAATGGCGCTACTCACCAATACGGCTAGCCCTGAACAGATCGACCCTGAAGCTTTTGATGCGATCTATTTCACCGGCGGGCATGCGGTGATGTGGGATTTTCCTGATAGTGTCGGGTTACAACAGATTACTTGTACAATGTGGGAGAGTGGGAAAATTGTCGCAGCAGTATGTCATGGCTATTGTGGGTTATTGAATACACGCTTATCAGATGATTCGCTCTTGGTGGCTGGGCGACATTTAACTGGCTTTTCTTGGCACGAAGAGGTGTTCGCTGGGGTAGCTAAATACATGCCCTATAATGCCGAGGCGCAGATGAAAAGCCGGGGAGCATTGTATAATAAAGCATGGCTGCCCTTTGTATCCCATGTAGTAACGGATGGGCGACTTGTGACGGGGCAAAACCCCGGATCCGCTAAGGCTACGGCTAAACAAGTGGCAAAATTGCTAGGTACATAAAGCCATTATTCTCCTCAATATAATTAAGACAAAGTTTTAGGCTACATAATAGTAGACGCTTAGGATTATTATCTCCTTATAATAGCCCTTATCTTAATCTGCTAGCGAGCCATAGCCATGTTTGACTATCAAGCTTTATTGCCACAATTCGCTCCCTTAAATAGCCAGCAAGTGCAGGCTGTATTGCAATCAAGCCCTTATTTACAAGAGCAATTGACACGTCATCCTGAATGGATTGAGAGTCTAGTGACTA
Organism: Thiofilum flexile DSM 14609; assembly: GCF_000380185.1. Lineage (GTDB taxonomy): Bacteria > Pseudomonadota > Gammaproteobacteria > Thiotrichales > Thiotrichaceae > Thiofilum > Thiofilum flexile. The sequence goes on along the minus strand of NZ_KB904756.1, from coordinate 59,334 downwards.
GTCAGGTGTATGCAGACGGCGAGCTTTATCAACGGATTCAAAGTGAGTTGGCGGATATTGCGGATGAAACACTCTTACTAAAACAAGTGCGCTGGATACGTCATTGTGAAACCGTGCGCATTGCTTGGCGGGATTTAATGAATCTTGCGCCACTTGCAGAAACGATGCGCGATTGCTCGGATTTAGCGGATGCGCTGGTCGAGGCGAGTTTAACCTGGTGGTATAAGGATTTTTGTGCCAAACACGGTGTACCCCGTAGCAAAGAAGGTGAGGCTCAACACCTAGTTGTCTTAGGCATGGGCAAGTTAGGCGGGCAAGAGCTGAATTTTTCTTCTGATATTGATCTCATTTTTGCCTTTCCTGAAGCCGGCATGACGGATGGACGTCGTGAGCTGGATAATCAAACCTTTTTTGTACGCTTAGGGCAAAAGCTTATTAATACCCTTGGTGCGATTACGGCTGATGGCTTTGCCTATCGAGTAGATATGCGCTTGCGCCCTTTTGGTGATGCCGGTGCTTTAGCCTTATCGTTTGATGCTATGGAGCATTATTATCAAACGCATGGGCGTGAATGGGAGCGCTATGCCATGATTAAAGCACGGGTCATGGCGGGCGATAAAACACAGGGGGCGGAGCTAATGCAGCGCCTGCGTCCCTTTATTTATCGGCGTTATTTGGATTATGGGGCGGTTGAGCAGTTGCGAGATATGAAGGCCATGATCAACCGCGAGGCCGAGCGTAAAGGTAAAGCGCAAGATGTCAAACTAGGGCGGGGTGGTATTCGTGAGGTCGAATTTATTGCTCAGGTCTTTCAACTCATGCGTGGCGGGCGGGAGCGTGAACTACAATTGCGCAGTTTATTGCCAACTTTGGCTTGCCTTAAACAATTAGATCTACTGTCTCAAGAGGATGAGCAAGCGCTACAGGATGCTTATTGTTTTCTACGACGAGTCGAAAATCATCTGCAAATGTGGAAAGACGAACAAACTCACGCGTTACCTAATGATCCAACCCAATGCGAGTTATTGGCTCAATCCTTAGGTTTTAATGACTGGGATAGTTTTCTCGCCGTATTAAATAATAAACGTGAGATTGTACATGCTTTATTCCGGCGTGTGTTTGCCATGGATGAAAGCAAAAATCCTCCTATGGATGATAAGGGGGCAAACAATACTCTGGAGTTATGGTCGGGCAGACTGTCTACTACTAAATCAGCTAAGCTTTTGAGCGATCTAGGTTATAAGGATATTGATATTATCCAGCAGGTACTGAGTGATTTACACGAAGGACGGTTGTATCAAACCTTAACCGAATTAGCTCGTACCCGCTTAGATCGACTGATGCCGCATTTAATTGTGATTGCTGCCCAACAAACCGACCCCGATAGCGCTTTATGCCGTAGCATTACGATTATTCAGGCCATTGCTCGGCGCTCGGTTTATATGAGTATGTTGAGTGATCATCCTGAAGCCTTAGCGCAATTAGTTAAATTAGTGAGTCATAGCATTTGGTTGACGACACAATTAGCTCAATATCCCATTTTATTAGATGAGCTACTCGATGCTCAAACGCTCTATCGCCCACTAGATCGCACGGAATTATATAAAGCTTTGCACTATATGATGGCGCGGGTAGACGAAGAGGATACTGAGCGCGTAATGGAGCAACTGCGTCAGTTTAAAAATACCCAGATTTTGCGCGTGGCAGCGGCGGATATTAGTAAAGCTTTGCCGGTGATGAAAGTATCGGATCAACTCACTTGGATTGCTGAGGTGATATTAGAGTTCACTTGGCAGAATGTGTGGAATACTTTAAGTGCTAAATCAGGTATCCCAACCTATCAGGTCAATAATGAAACCAAGCAAGCCGGTTTTGCCATTATTGGCTACGGTAAACTAGGGGGAATTGAGTTAGGTTATGGTTCTGATTTAGATATTGTTTTTCTACATGACTCTGAGGGTGAAAAGCAAACTACTAATGGCGATAAACCGCTAGACAATGGGGTGTTTTATACCCGTCTATCTCAGAAAATCATTAACCTGCTGTCGACCTTTACTCACGATGGTAGGCTGTATGAAACGGATACCCGTTTACGCCCTAGTGGTGCCTCAGGGCTATTGGTGAGTAGCATAGAAGCCTTTCGCAAATATCAATTTGAAAAAGCATGGTTGTGGGAGCATCAGGCGCTCTTACGCGCTCGTGCTTTGACGGGTTCTAATACGATTTGCGAACAGTTTGAACAGATTCGGCGCGAGGTGCTGTGTCAAAAACGTGACCCAGAGGTAGTCAAGCAAGAAGTCTCCGCCATGCGCCAAAAAATGTGGGAAAACTTTAGCTCAAAGTATAGTAATACCTTTGATATTAAAAAAGATCCGGGTGGAATTACTGATATTGAGTTCATTGTGCAAGGTTTGATTCTCATGCATGCCGCTACTTGTCCAAAACTAGTCGAGTGGAGTGATAATGTGCGGCAATTGGAGTCATTACAACAATGCGGCATTTTACCCCCAGAAGAGGCAACACAGTTAGCCGATATTTACCGCGCTATGCGTAGCTGTATTCATACCCGCAATCTTCAAGCTCAAGACACCAAAGTTCCGAGTGAATGGTTTAAACAGGAGCGTGAATTTGTCCAAGCCACTTGGCGGCATTATTTCAGCTAAGTGGTTCTTTTTTCCCGTTTGTCTGCTGTTATTAGAGGGGTAGTGAGTCACTACCCTACAATAAACTTATCCGCGCTAATGATTAATATGAGGCAGATAAATGGGTGTTCGACGGTGGCTCTTATCAGGATTATTCCTAAGTTTATGCTGTGCCCTAGCACAGGCTGATGTGTATCGCTGGAAAGATGCTAGTGGCAGAATTATTTATGGCGATAATCCCCCAGAGGGATCTAAAGGTGCGCCCTTAGATTTACCCCCACTCACCATTTCTGATGGATTGAAAGCTCCTGAAGCACAACAGTCTCAAGCTGAAAAAACCACACCTACCCCAGCAGAGCCCGAACAAAAAAAAGACGTCAAGTATGAGTCATTTGAGGTGACTGCTCCCCAAAAAGACGAAGCTCTAAGAGCTAATGATGGAACGATCAGTATTAGCTTAAAACTAGAACCCGACTTACAATCGGGGCACAGTGTTATCCTTTATATAGATGGTAAGCAAGTTGCTGATGGTACAGAGTTAAATTACAGCATCCCTAATTTAGATCGCGGTACACATACCATGTTTGCAGTGATTAAAAACAGTGAGGATGACATTCTGATTAATACGGAAGTGACAACCTTTCATGTATTAAGAGCAAAAAAAAAACGTAAGTTAAAGACTACTGAAGATGAAACATCCTCTAAGTAGGCGTTAGAAGAGTATTTCAAAAGTAAGTGACTGCGAGTGAAGTAGTCGCTTACTCCGTTACAGCTTTAGGGCGCTGTCCAAAAATAGCCGTTCCAATCCGTACTATAGTCGCCCCTTCTGCAACAGCAGCTTCCATATCATCGCTCATACCCATTGATAAGGTATCAAGTGCAAAACCTTGTTGATTTAACTCCTCTAAGAGCCGTCTTAATTGAGCAAAGACCGCACATTGGCGCTCAAAATCCGGTTCTGGGGCAGGGATAGCCATTAAACCGCGTAATTTTAGACGTGGCAGTGCTTGTACCTGTTTAGCTAGATTGAATACTTCATCGGGTTGAAGTCCTGACTTAGTAGCCTCACTACTTAAATTGACCTGTAAACATACATTTAAATCAGGATAATTCATCGGGCGCTGTTGGCTTAGGCGTTCAGCAATTTTTAGCCGTTCTAGGGTATGCATCCAATGGGCAGTCTCAGCCACTAATTTAGTTTTATTGGCTTGTAGGGGGCCAATAAAATGCCACTCCAGATCTGAGTACTCTGCTAAAGCTTGCGCCTTAGCCACCATTTCTTGCACATAATTTTCGCCAAAGGCTCTCTGCCCCGCATCATAGGCCGCTTGAATCGACTCAATAGGATGAAACTTGCTGACAGCGACTAATTGCACACTATTAAGTGGACGCTGAAAACGCTGTTCTGCATGATGCAGACGCTCACCGATTATCTGGAGATTGTCCTGAATGGTCATGATATGTGGTAGATTTTCCGGTATGAATAACAATAAAAATATTACGCCACGATGGATATTACACAGCTCTTAGCTTTTGGCGTGAAAAACAACGCCTCTGACCTACATCTTTCTGCCGGTTTACCCCCGATGATACGGGTAGATGGCGAGATTCGCCGTATTAACTTGCCCATTTTGGATCATAAACAAGTTCATTCCCTCATTTACGATATTATGAATGATACTCAGCGCAAGGTATACGAGGAGCGTTGGGAGTGCGATTTCTCTTTTGCCGTCCCCGGTGTGGCGCGTTTCCGTGTGAATACCTTTAATCAAGACCGTGGGGCAGGTGCGGTATTTCGTACCATTCCAAGCCAAGTGCTGACACTAGATCAATTAGGTGCTCCAGCTATCTTCCGCAAAATCGCCGGTAACGCGCGGGGTTTAGTCCTCGTCACAGGACCTACGGGTTCGGGTAAATCGACGACTCTTGCTGCTATGATCGACTTTTTAAACGAAACCGAACATGGGCATATTCTCACTATTGAAGACCCCATTGAATTCGTCCATGTGGGTAAAAAATGCCTGATTAATCAGCGTGAGGTACACCGTGACACCCGTGGGTTTGAAATCGCACTGCGTTCAGCACTACGTGAAGACCCCGATATTATTATGGTGGGGGAGATGCGCGACCTTGAAACCATTCGTTTAGCCCTCACCGCTGCTGAGACTGGACACTTAGTCTTTGGCACCTTGCACACCACTAGTGCAGCTAAAACCATCGACCGGATTGTGGATGTATTCCCGGCGGCGGAAAAAGATATGGTACGCACCATGCTTTCAGAGTCGTTACAAGCGGTTATTTCGCAAACGCTGTTAAAAAAGAAAAATGGTGGGCGGGTTGCGGCACATGAAATTCTGATTGGTAATCGCGCGATTCGTAACCTGATTCGGGAAAATAAAATTGCCCAAATGAACTCTGCGATTCAAACCGGACAAAATGACGGTATGCAATCCCTTGATCAGTCACTTAAAGACTTAGTAACACGCGGTATCGTTGATCGCGAAGTCGCTAAGCGTAAAGCTGAGAACCCACTTAATTTCTAGGGAGTAAGTCATGGATCGTGATTCAGCCTTATCTTATGTACACCGTTTGCTGAATGCTATGTTGGAAAAAAAAGGCTCCGACCTTTATATTACCGCTGATGCTGCTCCTTCTATTAAAATCAATAATGAAATCGCCGCCTTAACCTCGCAAGTCTTAAATGATAGCAATGCGGCGATGTTAGTACGCTCGGTGATGAATGATAGGCAGCTACAACAATTTGAGGAAACCTTAGAGGGGAATTTCTCGCTAAGCTTGCCCGGTAAAGCCCGTTTTCGGGTTAGTGCTTTCACGCAGCGCGGCTGTATAGGGATGGTGATTCGTCATATTCCCCACCATATCCCTAATCTAGAAGAGTTGAACTTACCGCCCGTTTTAAAAGAATTAGGGCTAACCAAACGCGGCTTAATCTTAATCGTTGGTGCGACTAGCTCAGGTAAGTCAACCACCCTAGCCTCCTTAATTGATTACCGTAACCGCACTCAAACGGGGCATATTATTACCATCGAAGACCCGATTGAGTTTGTACACGAGCATAAAAAATGCCTGATTACACAACGGGAAATCGGGGTGGATACGGCAGACTATCACACGGCTTTAAAAAATACCTTACGCCAAGCTCCTGATGTGATTCTACTCGGTGAAATTCGCGACCGCGAAACCATGGACTATGCCATTGCCTATGCAGAAACAGGGCATTTATGTTTATCCACCTTACACGCTAATAGTGCCACGCAAGCACTAGATCGCATTATTAACTTCTTCCCTGAAGAGCGCCGTGAGCAATTATTAATGGATTTATCCTTTAATTTACGCGCGGTCGTAGCACAGCGTTTGGTGCGGGTTGCTAAGGGTGAGGGGCGTTTGCCAGCCGTTGAGGTGCTGATTAATACCCCACTCATTGCTGATCATATTCAAAAAGGTGAGGTTGCTGCACTGAAAGAAGCCGTGTCTAAATCCCGTGAAGCGGGTATGCAAACCTTTGATCAAGCGTTATTTGATCTGATTGAGCAACGCCATATTACGGTGGCGGAGGGCTTTAGGCATGCGGATTCTGTCAATGAGTTACGTATTAATCTGAAACTCAAAAGCCGCTTTGCTAAGGATAATGATTTCTTCCGTGGTACGGATGAGCTAGCCATCGAACCGATTTAAAGGATAAGCCATGATTGCCGAAACGATCATTATGAACGCCGATATGCGTATTACGCCTCTCCTGCATATGATGGTGAAACTACAGGCCTCCGATTTATATTTAACCACCGGAGCCTATGCTTCTTTAAAGGTACGTGGGCAATTACAACGCATTACCCGTGATCCCTTACGTCCGGGTAATATTCGCCAACTCGCAGAAGAAGTGCTCACTCGCTCTGAAATCGAACAGTTTTTTACCCAACGTGAATTAAATAAAGCGCTCACTTTGAAAGATATTGGGCGCTTTCGGATGAATTTATATTTTCAACGCGGTGAAGTATCGATGGTCATTCGCCATATCCGCAATCGAGTCGCGAATCCCGATGATTTAGGTCTTCCTCCGGTACTTAAGCAAATGGTAATGGGGCGTGATGGTTTGGTGCTATTTGTAGGAACCACGGGTTCGGGTAAATCCACCTCAATGGCGGCCTTGATTCAGTATCGCAATGAACGCCATCCCGGACATATTCTGACCATTGAAGATCCGATTGAATATACCTTTACCCATGGGCAGTCGATTATTGGGCAGCGTGAAGTCGGGTTTGATACCTTAAGTTATAGCAATGCCATGCGTGAGGCGATGCGTGAAGCGCCCGATATGATTATGGTCGGAGAAGCGCGGGACTTAGAAACTATGGATGCGGTATTAGGCTTTGCCGATACCGGGCATTTAGTGCTGTCAACCTTACATGCTGCCAATACAGTACAGGCGTTAGAACGGATTTTGTATATGTTTCCTAATGATACAAAAAACCGCCTACTGATGGATTTGTCCTTGAATTTACGTTGTATTATCGCTCAACGCCTCGTCCCCGGACTGGAGGAGGATAAGGTTTATCTTGCCACCGAGGTATTGATTAATACGCCCTATGTAGCCGAGCTGATTCGTAAAGGTAAAATTAGTGAACTCCGTGAAGTCGTAGAAAAAGGCAGTGCCGATGGTATGCAATCGTTTGATGCCTCACTACTGCAACTCTATCAACAAGGCAAAATCTCCCATACTCGCGCCCTAGAGTTTGCTAGCTCTAAAAATAATCTTGAATGGCAGCTCAATTTTGGTGATACCGAGCCAACGAATACGGCATCCCGCCCTAGATCCGATGAATCTATGCCTATTCTAGATGTAGGACTTGATGATCTTGGCGGCTTTAATGTATTAGAGCCAGTTACAGTCACCCCCTAGGCAAATGATAAGATGGGTAGATCGAGCCGTTGCTGCAAATCGGTCACATTATCCATCTCATTAGGTTGGGGGTGAATACAATTTAAAATCACTCCCAGCACGGTTAGGCCGCGCCGCTGTAACACCTCTACTGCCATCAATACATGATTGATGCAGCCTAATTTATCCTCAGTAATGAGCACTACAGGTAGCTTAAGTCTCTGGGCTAAATCGGCATTTAAACCATCCTGAGCGATAGGCGAATAGACCCCTCCCGCCCCCTCCACATAAAGCCATTGCTGCGGAGTATGGCTTAAAGTGGCTGTCACTAATTGTTCTAAAGTCAGCTCTTTCTCTTCTAAACGGGCAGCACGATCCGGTGCTAAGGCAGCTTTAAATCGATAGGGACAGACTTGCGCTAAAGCAGATTCTGGCAATTGAGCGGCTTGTAATAATTGCCACGCATCAGTTTGGGTTTCATCTACAGGCCAGCCAGATTCGACGGGTTTACGCGGGGTAATGTTTAAGCCGAGCTTTTTAAGCTCTCGAATTAAGTAGGTGCCTACAAAGGTTTTACCCACTCCGGTATCCGTACCTGTTACAAAAATACCGGGCTGATCCACTAGGCTTCTTAGCCAAGTATCAACAATAACTCTATTAGGCATAACGTTTAGCATGTCCTTTCGCTGTAATACTCGCTGCCCACATTAATAAGGCACCTAACACGGTAATGCTCGCGGCGAGGATTAATGAGGTTTCAAAATGCCCCTGACGCTCTGCTAGCCATCCTGCAAAGGCAGGTGCCACGACCTGAGCAACTCCAAAACAGGAGGTCAATAGCCCCATAAGGGTAGTCGGGCGTGATCCGGCTAGTCGTCCACCGTAAATCAATACCATCGATACAATCCCAATCACCGTCCCGCCAAATAAAATCGCCCCGACAATAGCCAATAGTTCCGAATGGCTAATAACGGGCAAAATAATACCTAAGGCTTGTACCAAATAAGCACTAATTAAAGCGGGGAAGTCACCAATACGTTTAGCTAAGCGTGTCCAGATCCAGCATGAGGGTGCCATTGCTAAACCTACTACTAACCATGCATAATCGCCTAAATGGGGAATGGTGGTTTGTCTTTGTAAAATAGCGACTAAAAACGTAGCACTAATTACATACCCCACCCCCGCACAAAAATAAGCGGCGGCAAATAAAGTCAAAAATGGTTTAGAAATAGGAATAGCTTTGGCTTGATTAATGGCTTCCTGTTTAAGAGGATGAATAGACCACTCATTAAAACGTAGGGCAGGTGCGCCTAAAAGCAGAATAATCATGCCACTACTGATCCAAAGCTCCGCCCATGTTTGCGTACTTTTAAATAGCAATACCCACAATGCCCCCAACGCTAGTCCTAAACCAATGGCTGAGAAGTGTATGCTCATACGTTGTACACTTTGCGCCGGAGGGGTTGCTAGCATTAATAGGCTAGTACCAATAATCATCCCCCCCACACTACATAGCCCACTCACAAAGCGCATTAGCATCCACAGCCATTCGTTTTGAGTGAAGCCCATCATCATATTGGTGAACGCGGCTACAATAACCGAGAGCCGTAATAGTGTCTTTTTCAGCTCTAAACTATGCACTTGCGTCACGGCTAACGCTCCGAGCAAATACCCCACATAATTAGCGGAGGCTAAATAACCCGCCCAGTCATCCCCGAAGCCAGTTCCTTCCTGCATCAGGGGTAAAAGAGGGGTATAGATAAAGCGTGCCAAGCCAAACGTGGTTAATAAAGCCGCCATACTCGCTAATAAGGCAAAACGCTCGGAAGAATGAATAGACACCACCTAATCTCCTAGTCTTGTAGTAGGCTAATACTACACTGACTCGCGGCTATACTTGTTTATTTTTAGCGTCATAGGCAGCGCGGGCAGCTAAAATCTCATCACCATTATGTTCAGCCCAATGAATCAATACATGTACAGTACTAGACAAGGTTTGTCCTAAGGGAGTTATCGCGTACTCGACCGTAACGGGTACGGTGGGAAAGGCTGTGCGCGTGATTAAACCATCACGTTCTAAAGTCTTTAACGTTTGTGACAGCATCTTTTGCGAGATACCCTCAATCTCACGTAGTAATTGATTAAAGCGCACCGGCTGATCACGTAACCGATCTAAAATAAACATCGTCCACTTATTCGAAATGCTGTCAAACATTATGCGCGAGGGGCAGGCGCTGGCATACACATTGTAATTATAGTCAGGCATTCGTTTTTCAAGCTCCAGTATCATGGGGGTAACTAGGTAACACTAAGGTGCACTCTTTTTATCTACATTACAATTATATATCATCTCTCCTATAGATTGTTAGTTACTTAAAGTTACTTATAGGAGTTTTTAAAATGGGTAAAATTTTAGTTATTGGTGCCAATGGCACGATTGGTCAGCATTTAGTACCCGCTTTATTAGCCAAAGGGGCAACCGTCAAAGCCGCCTCACGTAATGGTAAAGCACCAGCGGGTGCAGAAGGCGTAGTATTTGATTATGCGACTACCCCTGATTTCAATAACTTGTTTGCAGGTGTAGAGAGTGCCTATGTAATGGTTCCAGCGGGTTATCTCAATGTGGTGGACTTGCTCACTCCGATTATTCAAGCCGCTGCTCAACGCAAGATCAAAGTTGTCCTCCAAACAGCATTAGGAGTTGATGCTGATGATTCTATTCCCTATCGCCAAGTCGAGTTATTGTTGGAGCGCTCAGGCACGCCTTATGTGATTTTACGTCCTAATTGGTTTTCTGATAATTTCCATACCTATTGGCTAGCAGGTATTAAGCACGGTGTCATTGCCGTACCTGCCGCACAGGGGCAATCGAGTTTTATTGATGTGCGTGATATTGCCGATTCTGCTGCTGCAGCTCTAACGCGCAATGATGTCAATGGCAAAGCGTTTAATCTCACGGGTGCTCAAGCACTGAGTTATGCAGATGCGGCTCGCTTATTATCAGCAGGTTTAGGTAAAACCATTAGCTATCAAGCCGTTAATGATGAGACCTTTGTTACCCAATTAACCGGAGCAGGTGTACCGGAGGCTTATGCAAGGTTTTTAGCGAGTATTTTCTATCCGGTACGTGAAGGTTGGACAGCAGGTGTCTCTAGTGCGGTAAAGGATTTAACCGGACACGAACCGCGCAGCCTAGCAACCTATATTCAAGATAATAAAGCTAAATTTAATTAAACCTTAGCCTATTAGCTACAGATTTTGTTTAAGTCTGTAGCTATCCTTACGTTATGATGGCGCTCTTTGTTTCAGGAAGCGCTAAAAATGCCTGAACGGCATACCACCCATTATTTTCAAATCGGTTTACTCCTTGCCATTATAGGCACCGGTTTATTCGCCTTAAAATCCATTTTTATCAAATTAGCTTTTGCCGAAGGGGTTGATGCCACCACCTTATTAGCTTTGCGTATGCTGATTTCTGCCCCTTTTTATTTAGGTGTCTTAATTTGGTGCCTAAAGCAACCTAATACCAAAAACCCCTCACGGCCAGATTGGATTAAAATAATAATGCTAGGTTTTATGGGGTATTACTTAGCTTCGTGGTTAGATATGCAGGGCTTAGTTTATATTACAGCGCAATTAGAGCGTTTAACGCTATATACCTATCCCATTTTCACCACCCTATTAAGCTGGCTAGTATTAAAAGAAACTATCACCAAACGAGTATGGCTAGCTTTAGTACTGACCTATACCGGGGTTTTAGTACTCTACTTACATGAAGCAAAACTAGGGGGATCAAATGTTACCTTAGGGATGTTATTAGTGGTAGGTTCTGCACTTAGCTATTCGTTTTATGTCTTATTTTCTAAGTCCTTTATTAATCAATATGGCAGCCGCATATTTACCAGTATAGCTATGTTAGCCTCATCTTTTTTTGTGGTTATTCATTTCTTTATTACACACTCGTTCACTGATTTACTGGTGAGTGCCAAAATATTTTGGTATGCCGCTCTCATCGCTGTGGTTAGTACTTTATTACCTACCTATATGATAGCCGAGGCGATTCAGCGTATTGGACCGGCTCGCACCAGTATTGTAGGAGCAGCGGGGCCTATTTTTACTATAGTGATTGCTGTGTGGTTATTAGCGGAGCCTTTTGGCTGGTTCCATTTAATTGGTATCGGGTTAGTCATGTGGGGCGTGAGTTTATTGGGAAAGAAATAAAAATAACCGCTACCTTGTAATAGATCTGTCATATTGGCCTGTTCTAATCGTAGCCCTATTGTTAGGACTCTTATAGTAGGAAGCACAATGAGCCAGTATGACGATCACGACTATTCTAGCCAATTACAACAGGCCGACTCTGAATTTACTCAATTAGTTGAGCGAGCGTTGAGTCGCCGCCAATTTCTACGTCGCGCAGGATTGGCTGGTTTAGGAGCCTTTTTTATGGCGGCTCCTTTGACACAGGCCATTGCCGAGGCAGTTAGTACGGCCTCAGCCACGCCTGATGCTGCGAAGTTAGTCCCTAGCCCTTTATTAGGCTTTAAAGGTATTCCTGCTAGTACCGCTGATACCGTAGTGCTACCAGATGGCTATAACTATCAAATACTTATCTCTTGGGGTGATCCTATTTTCCCTGATGCTCCGGCCTTTGATCCGAGTGGCAAAACGCCTGCTAGCGCTCAAGAGCGTCAAATGGGAGATAATAATGATGGTATGACTTTCTTCCCCATCGATGAAAATCGTGCCGTACTCGCTATTAATAATGAATATATTAATCCTGAAATTATGTTTGCCCATCAAGGCAAAGCCATGACTGCTGAGGATGTAAAAACATCTCAAGCCGCGCATGGGGTCAGTATTTTTGAAGTTGTCAAAAAAGACGGTCATTGGGTAGTGGATAAAACAGGTAAATTAAATCGCCGTATTACCGCCACCACACCGATGGAAATAACCGGCCCTGCTGCGGGTCACGCCTTAATGAAAACCAGTGCAGATGCTACCGGCACAAAAGCACTAGGTACTATGAATAACTGCTCTAATGGTTTTACTCCTTGGGGGACTTATTTAACCTGCGAAGAAAACTTTAATAATTATTTTGGCACAGCAAACGGCAAATTCGAGCTGAATGAGCAAATGCAACGTTATGGTGTTGAAGCGAAAGAAAAACGCTATCAATGGAGTAAGTTTGACGAGCGTTTTGATATTGCCAAAAACCCCAATGAAATGAATCGTTTTGGTTGGGTCGTTGAAATTGACCCTATGGATCCTAGCTCTACCCCTAAAAAACATACGGCACTAGGTCATATTAAACACGAAAATGCAGCTTTAGTCCTAAATGGTGATGGTCGTGTTGTAGTCTATATGGGCGATGATGAGCGCGGCGAATATATCTATAAATATGTTTCTAATGGCCAGTATAAGGCTGAAGATAAACACGCAAATAGCAAACTGTTGGATGAAGGAACGTTGTATGTTGCCAAATTCACCGCTGCCCCTAATGAACTAAAAGGTCAAGGTCAGTGGATTGAATTAACTCATGGCAAAAATGGACTAACTCCCGAAAATGGTTTTGCCGATCAAGGCGAGGTTTTAATTAAAACCCGTCAAGCAGCCACTCAAGTGGGCGGTACTACAATGGATCGTCCTGAATGGGTAGCGATTCATCCTAATCATAAAACCGTATTTTGTACCCTCACTAATAATAAAAATCGCGGTAAAAAAGACAATCAACCGCTTGATGGTGTCAATCCTCGTGCTGAAAACCCCTATGGGCAGATTGTACGCTGGGCACCGACTAATGCAGATCACACTGCCACTACCTTTGATTGGGATTTATTTGTCCTAGCCGGTAACCCTACTGTCTATAAGGAAGGTTTAATGGCAGGTAGTGCGAATATTAATCCAGAGAATATGTTTAATAGCCCTGATGGTTTAGGCTTTGATAAAGATGGGCGTTTATGGATTTTAACCGATGGCAATTACTCCAATGAAAAAGATTTTGCCGGTATGGGTAATAATCAAATGTTCGGTGCCGATCCTAATACGGGAGAAATTCGCCGCTTTTTAACTGGGCCTATTGCCTGTGAAATTACTGGATTAACGTTTTCCCCTGATTACACCACGATGTTTGTGGGCATCCAACATCCGGGCGAAGACTTATTACCTTCTCATTTTCCCGCTGGTGGTGATAGCAAACCACGCTCTTCTGTCCTTGCCATTACCCGCACTGATGGCGGCGTAATTGGCGCGTAAGGGCTAAAAAGTAATCGGGTGTTTCTGGAGCAGTCTTGGCGGCAGGGATGCCGCCTTGTAACGTACAGGGATGTATTCACAGCGGCTGCGGAAGAAATGCTCGATTACTTTATCAAACTATATTAGACCACCCGCTTCAAAATCTCTTGATGCTCGGCCGTACTCAAACGCGCCCCGTAAATCGATACCATTTTACTAGCAGATAAACTAGCTAAGCGTCCGGCTTGTTCATCGCTTAAACCATGAGTAATACCGTATAAAAACGCCCCCGCAAAAATATCGCCTGCACCATTCGTATCAATCGCTTTAGCAGGTACGGCAGCAATTTCTAAATGATGATCACCATTGACCACAACAGCACCTTTCTCTCCGCGCGTAATCACCATTTTTTTCACTAAAGGATGCAAATTTTGTACAGCGGTAATTAAATCCGGTGCTTTAGTAAAGGTCAGTAGCTCTTCTTCATTACAAAATAATAAATCTAAACCATCACCGATCATTTCCTGCAAACCGGCTTGGAAATATTTAGCCATAGACGGGTCAGAAAAAGTCATCGCGATTTTAATATTATTATCACGCGCGACTTGGCGAGCTTTCATCACTGCATTACGCGACACATCCGAGGTCACTAAATAACCTTCAATATAGAGGTATTCTGCCGATTTTAATTCATCCAAAAATAAGTCATGCTCGGATAAGTCGGAGGTAATACCCAAAAAGGTATTCATAGTGCGCTCGGCATCGTCTGTGACCATCACTAAACACTTACCGGTGACACCCTGAGCATTTAACTCATTCACCCGTGTTTTCACACCCGCTTTGGCTAAATCAGAGGCATAAAATTCGCCCGCCTCATCCTGTGCTACTTTACACGCGTAAAAGGTTTTACCCCCAAACTGGCTAATCGCCACAATGCTATTCGCACCCGATCCGCCGCCGGTACGTTTTTTTAGCCCAAAACTATGCTGTAGATTGGCGACTAACTCGTGCTGACGCGCTTCATCGATTAAAGTCATTAAACCTTTTTCAATATCATTTTTTGCTAAAAACTCATCAGTTACTTCAAACTCTTGATCGACTAATGCATTACCTAAACCATAGACGGCGTATTTCATGGGATTTCATTCCAAAATATTAGTTAATGCGGCTCTTGTACCGCAACTACTCGGTGTTTTCCAGTTTTTCACAGCCAATATCTGATAAACTACTCACCCATTGGGTTTATCAATATGGATTGGGGATGCTGTCGGTTGTTTATATTACTTTCAATGCAGAACGCTATTTAGCTCAAAGCCTTGAGCGTAGTCGTTTACTGACCGATGATTTGGTGATTATCGACTCAGGCAGTACGGATCAAACCCTCACTATTGCTTATGCTGCACAAGCCAAAATCATTCGCCAAGAATGGCTCGGATTTGCCGCTCAGAAACAGCTCGCTATTAATAGCGCTCGTTATGATTGGGTCTTATTTTTGGATGCTGATGAGATACTCAGCACGGAAGCGGTACAAGAAATTCAAAACTTATCCACGCAGTTATCCACAGGCTGTGAATATGTTGCCTTTAGTCTGCCACGGCGCAACTGGTTTCAGGGGAAATGGATTCAGCATGGTAGTTGGTGGCCGGATCGCGTCGTGCGTCTGGTAAACCGAACCCTTGGTCAGATGAAACCCGTACCGGTACACGAATGCTGGCAAACCGAAGGGCCGATACAAGCGCTAAAATCACCGCTGGAACATTACTCTTATGCGAATTTTAGTGAACTTATCCACAAGGCTGATCGTTACTCAACACTCGCTGCTAAACAGCTCTTTCAAGCGGGCAAACGAGTCAGTACTTGGAGTCCTTTATGGCATAGTATGGCTGCCTTTATCCGCCTGTTTATTTTAAAACAAGGCTTTCGCGATGGTATTGAAGGCGCTGCGATTGCTTATACCACTGCACTGGCTTCTTTTATGAAATATGCCAAATTACAAGAACTATGGCGCAATACAAACTCTTAATTGTAAAAACCTCTTCTCTCGGTGATGTGGTGCATATGCTACCTGCACTCACCGATATCCATACCCAACACCCCGATTGGCAAATTGATTGGGTGGTCGAAGAGAATTTTGCTGAAATCCCACGCTGGCATCCTGCGATTCATCAGGTTTTTCCGGTAGCCATTCGGCGCTGGCGTAAGAGCCTATTCCATAAGGATACGCGTCAAGAAATCAGTACTTTTAAGCAAGAGTTGGCTAGTACGCCGTATGATGTGATTCTGGATGCTCAGGGTTTGATCAAGAGCGCTTTGATTAGCTACTGGGCTAAGGGTAAGCGGGTAGGGTTTGATTTTGCCTATGCGCGTGAGCCTTTGGCTAGCCTTGCCTATCAACAGCGCCTCGCGATCAGTAAAAACGAGCATGCGATTAAACGCAATCGTTTATTAACAGCGGGTAGCCTTGATTATTCGATTAGTAATATGCCGCTGGATTATGGTCTACAACTCCCCGCTAGTACGCCCCCCGCTGAGCATTACTTATTAGCCTTACACGGGACTAGCCGCCCTGATAAGGAATGGCCTTTAGCGCAATGGCAGACCTTATTCCAATCCTTAGCGACTAAGGGACTAAAGGTTTATTTGCCATGGGGTAATCAACGTGAATTCGAGCGGGCTAATGCTCTAGCTCAGCAATTTGAGCATGTCAGAGTCTTACCTAAAAGCACTTTAACCGAGTTAGCGCATTATTTGGTGGGAGCGGTGGGGGTGATTGGTATGGATACGGGGCTGATGCACTTAGCGGCGGCTTTGGGTAAAAGTGGAGTAGCACTATACCCCACTACTTACCCCGAACTCACTGGCGTACTGTGTGCCAGTGAGTCTAAGAGCAAAATGAGCGTATTTGCTGGTTCTGAGGTGCAAAATACGCCGTTGATTTTACAAGCCTTACTGACTAATTTAGCTATTCCGCTTTAGCCTTTTCGCGTTGTTTGGGATCAAAGGGTATTACCGGATCTTGACGTAAGGTTTTACGCCGCCGTTCTTGTTCAGGTACTGGGAAGTCATTGGCTTGGAGATTTTTGCTGCGTCGTGAGCGCCGCCATAGCCACGCAATGAATCCAATCACCGCAAAGATAATCAGATAGGAAATCGCGGAAGGTGGCGGGATTTTGCCATCAGTACCCAATAGGGACTTAGCGCTAGTCTCTGGCGTAGCGCTAGGCGTAGTAACCTTGAGGTCTTGGGTAACCGAACTCGGCTCAGGTGCTGTCCTTACATCATTGGTAGGTTGTAGGGTGGTATTCGCCTGAGTCGTAGCATTCGCACTCGGCTCTTCCGACCATACGGCTGAATCTGCTGCCTTAGTCTCGGTGGGTTCGGCTGTAACCTCCGCCGTATTAGGCGCTACAACAGCCTTGTTTACATCTCTGCCCACACTAGGTGCAATTGTGAAACCAGACTCAGGTTCGGTTATAAGGTCGGGCGGTGTGGATGCAGCCGTTGAGGCTTCATTATTAGTCTGGGTTAAGGCCGTTGATGCATCGGTATCAGCTTGAGCGGTGGTAGCTGGGGCTTGTACTTCTGCTAGTTTTAAGGCGGGGGCACTAGGAGTATTTTGTGCTGTAGAGGAGTTAGTCGCCGTAGCAGCGGAATTTTGTGCGGTCGTTTTTGTACTTAATTGATCGGCTAAGGCTTGATTTTCTACATGCTGGCGCTTAATAGTCTCGCTCGCATTTTTTAGCGTCATATTTAGGTTACTAATATGGTTATTTTTTTCTTCTAATATCGACTCTAAGGTTGTCACTTCGGCCGTCAGTTTTTGAACTTGGCGTGCAATTTCAATCTCTCTTTGGGTCGGCTGTGAGCCGGATACAGGATTTGATGCCGCTACGGTAGCCATAGCTGTTTGGGTAGTTGCACTAGTGGTTTGTTTGGCTACCGCTAGTTGTTGGCGCAAGCGTGAGGTTTGGGTTTTAGCACTGGCTAATTCGCGGTTTAGAGTACTGACTTGTTGCTTTAATTGCTTAATTTCAGCCTCTTGTTGGCGGCGTACCGTGTTATTAACCACAACGACAGGTTTTTCAACTACTTTCACTATAGTGCGTACACGGGGTTTAGCCACTTCAGATGAGCGGCTAGAGGTCGTTCTAGCCACAGGTACGCTGCGTGTATTGCTATTGCTGTCATTTTGCCAAGCTAAATTATGCTGCCGAGTAGTACGCACCGCTTGCACATAAGAAGTTGCCCGCATTTCAGCTAAAGTTGGTGTTTGCAATATGGCATTATGCTTTAGGGAATTAATATTAGCGCTTTCAAACGACTGCGGATTCTTACGATAAAGAGCGAGTGCTACTTGTTGTACACTAATGCTCTGAGCCGGTCGCAGACGGGTGGCAATACTCCATAACGTTTCTTGGTCATGGATTGGTCCATAGGTCGTGGCTGCTGTCACAGGTAGCGCCGTTAGCGCCAGGCTAGTTAAAAGAGCTACAGTGGTTAGAGTTCGGTTCATATAGGCCATGTCAAAGATTAATCAAGATAGGATAATCTACCTTATATAGCGCATAAAACCTATCACCACCTAAGCTCTTTGTAGCAATCTAACTAAGAATTTCTTCATAAACCTTCTCTATAGGTAAGAACACAGGTAGCCATATTTTGAGCAGGTGAGGGTATGTTATGCTGATACTGCATAATCAACTCCTCTTAACTGTTAGATTGATAGTGTGATCCAAGAAGGGGGAGCCATATTCGCAGGCAATTTATAACTATTAAGGAACTAAAACTATGTTAAATCCTGAGCGTATTGTTTATGTTAATGGGCATTTTTTACCAGAAAGTCAGGCTACTATTTCCATTTTTGATCGTGGCTTGTTATTCGCCGATAGTGTGTATGAGGTCAATGCGGTTTTGCAGGGTAAGCTGCTAGAAACAGCCGCGCATGGTCAGCGCCTAGAACGTTCTTTACGTGAATTGGGTATGGCAATGCCTATGACACATACGGCACTATTAGAGTTACAGCGTGAAATTGTACAGCGTAATCAATTGGATCAAGGCATGGTCTATACCCAAATTACGCGCGGGGTAACACCACAGCGAGATTTTGCCGTACCACAAGGCCTAGCCCCTAGTGTGATTCTGTTTAGCATGGCAAAGGAGCTGATTAATAATCCTGTAGCAACGCGCGGGCTGAAAGTCCTTTTAGTACCTGATATTCGTTGGCAGCGTCGTGATATTAAAACTACCGCCTTACTCGCGCAGTCTTTGGCAAAACAACAAGCGCTGGATGCGGGCATGGATGAAGCATGGATGGTGGAGAAGGGTTTTATTACCGAGGGGACGTCTAATAATGCCTTTATTGTCAAAGAAAATAAGCTAATTACTCGTCAGCTTAGTAATGAAATTTTGCATGGCATTACCCGCGCGAGCCTATTACAGATTGCTCATGAGCTGAATTTAGTGGTTGAGGAGCGTCCTTTTACACCAGAGGAGGCCTATCAAGCACAAGAGGCTTTTATTAGTAGTGCCGCTACCTTTGCCTTGCCTGTGATTGCAATCGATGGGCATAACATAGGCACGGGTAAACCCGGTATGATCACCCAACGTTTAAGAGCGATTTATATTGAGAAGGCTCTAGAAACAGCGCTTTAGGAGAGTCATCAAGCATGGTTGAGGTTGCACAGTTACGGCATTGGTTTTATCAAGCACTTGAGCAACCTCGTGCTGGCTGGACTAGTGGGCTGCTCAATAGTTTTTTAGGGTTTATGATTTTGTTAACCGTTATTGCGGTTATTTTAGAGTCAGAAGCAGACTTTTATGCCCATTATCAGCGTTATTTCATTCTATTTGAAATTATCTCAGTTGGTTTATTTACCTTAGAGTATCTGATACGAGTGTGGGTGAGTGTCGAAGATTCACGCTATAGCGGCTCTGCATGGCGTAAACGCTTGCATTATATATTAAGTCCTATGGCTCTGATTGATCTAGTGGCGATTTTACCGGCCTATATAGGTTTATTTGTGGGTGTGGTTGACTTAAGAATGTTGCGGAGTATTCGTCTGCTGCGGATTCTGAAGCTCACCCGTTATTCACGCGCGATGAACTTATTGGCGACCCTGATTCGCCAAGAGGCTGAAACCATGTTGTCAGCCTTATTGGTGCTAGTGGTGCTGATTCTGATCTCGGCAACGGGCATGTATATGTTAGAGGGTGATACTCAACCTCAAGAATTTGGCAGTATTCCGCGTGCCTTATGGTGGTCAGTCGTTACACTCACGACTATTGGGTATGGTGATGCTGTACCTATGACCAATATGGGTAAGGTATTTGCAGGGTTGCTGGTTATCGGCGGTATAGCCGTTGCCTCCTTGCCCGCTGCCATTTTGAGTTCTGGCTTGATTAATGAACTCAATCGGCGGCGGGAAGCCTTCCGTCTAGCTGTCTATAGTGCTTATAATTTGGGGCATTTAAGTGCGTCGGCTTTAGCCCATTTAGAACAACAGCGTCATGAGTTAGGGGTTAGCCATGCCGATGCTCGAAGTGTAATGCGCGAAATTCAACAAGAAATGCGCCTAGCCACGTTGCACGAATGCCCCCATTGTCATAAAAGTCTACGGGTACAACATCATGCCGGACAGGCTCAAGTCCATGCTTATGAGCACGAACCTTAACCCTTAAAGGCTTCGGGTGAGTTTAGGTAGTCTAGTTCTGCGGGGGTGTTTGTTCTACCTAAAATAGCGTTGCGATGTGGAAACCGTCCAAAGCGTTCTACAATCGCTTGATGATGTTTAGCAAAGTGTAGATTGCCATCTAAACCCGTGCGAGCAAAGCATTGTACTGACAGCGCTTGATCGGCAAGGTGCTCACTGTGCATCAAAGGCATATAGAGAAAGATGCGCTGTTCAGCGGTGAGTTGCTCATCAAACTGTTGTGCTAGTGCATGTTTAGTGACTTGCACCGCCTGCTGTTCAGTAGCAAAGCTTTTCGCTTGTCCACGAAACATATTCAATGGAAATTGATCCAGAATAATACATAAGGCTAAGCAGCCCTCTGGCGTATCGCGCCAACTATCTAATTGCCCAGCGGCGGCTTGTTGCCAAACCTCCTCATAGTGAGCGCGAATTAAGGCATCTATCTCTGGTGTGGAGTTAAACCAGTGCTCAGAAAGCGGCGGTGTGTACCAAAAATGAATAATAGTCTGAGGTGTTGTTGTCATTGTCATAAAGCGTTTCACAGTAGTGCTAATAGAGCGACTACTGTGAACTAAGCGCTTATACGCTGCAATTTAAATTTTTAGCCTGTGAGCGGAAATTAGCCGCCGCTTGGAAGGACTGGCGTGACTGAGTCGTTTGACCATTTTTAGCAAATACGACCCCTTGGCTCTCTGCTTTGCTGGCTTTGTCAATTAATGCGCCACAGCTATCAATACTACTAATAGTGGTCTCGGCTCTACGGGCTGGACGTGTAGCGATAGGAGCAGTACGAGGACTTAGTTGAGCACGTGGACGAGCAGGGGGCGCAATACGAGGTACTGGAGCTGCAGGTATTGGATTAGCATCTAATACGGCAGGGAGAGTAAGACGGTTAGAGCGGGCAGGTATTACGGTATTACTTGTGAGAATTGAGGGGCGAGTGGCTAGATTAATAACGGGGCGGGTGGGTGTTGTTGGTGCAACACTAGTGAGCACGGAGGGACGTGTAGTTGGGTTCACAGTTGGGTTCGCAACTACGCGAGTCGGTGTGGCTGTAGGCGCGTTAGTCAGCACCGAAGGCAAAGGAGCAAGGGGGCGGGCAGGAGCTGCTACGACATCACGGCGTACATTTTCAATTAAAGTACCCTGATTATCAGAGCCTTCTACCACAATACGTACTGGAGTGGCACCCGCAGGTGTTGCATCAGAGCCATAACAATAAAAAGAGGAGGTACAGTTATCTGCTTCAGCCGCATAGGCAATAGATCCAGTTGCAGATACTAATAAGCCAGCTAGTAACAGTGTAGATAAAGAGGAATTGAGCATAGTTATGACTCCTAACAGCAAAGATAATGGGGATAAGTCTGTGATCTTATAGTCTTAAGATGAGGGAAGAAAGTTCCTTAAGCATTTAAATCCTCACCACCTCGGATAGGTAGAGTGATATTTTGAGCCTATCTAACTCTATGAGAACTAGGGAATAAAACAAAAAAGGTAGCACTGTGGCTACCTTTTGCTATCTAACACTCAAGCGGATTTGCGCTTAAGTATGTTACTCATCATAGCGCTTGAATAATAACCATAATAAGAATAGCGCGAGGATGATAAAGACGGGTAAGGTGAGTATGGCTACCTCAATACCAAATAGTGTATTGAGTCCATCGGTACAAGAGGCGGTACTACGATAGATGATTTCGGTCCACTCGCCTTGAGGTAAATACTCTACTATTTTATCCAGAGCGACCTCTAGACCAGGCCCACAGGAGGCACCTGAGTCTTTCGGTTGGCTGACTAACCATGTTTGATAAATAGAGACCCCTACACTAGCTAGCCCACCTAGTGCTAATAATAGGCTCCAAAACCGTGGCAACCAACCTTCACGCGTAGTGAAGATAGTGGCTAATAGTGCGAGTGCTGCAATAACACTCAATATCATGCGCTGCAATACACACAACGGACAAGGTGCTAGATTCAGCACTAACTGCAGGAAAAGAGCCGCACCTAACATAAGTAGGCAAAAGACAAACACAGCAAAAAAATAAATACGCATTGGATTAATTTCCTCAAAGAGCATAGAGAGTAGTATAGCCCTCACTACTTTGTGCTCAGTATGATAAGTTTTCTATAACCAAGTTATTTTAACTTTTGTAGCGCATTATTTAAATTGACCAAGCCGTATCCGTAGTCATTATCTCGTCCATTTTGGCCTAAATCGATAGCCGATTTAGTTAATATATCAGGGGTAAAATCCTTTTTAAGGAGACCTTCACGTTTCATAGAGAGCAGTAAGGCAATCAGGCCTGATACGTGAGCCGTAGCAATCGAAGTACCTGTGGCAAGCTTATAGGAGCTTTGGGGAGCTGTGGTGAAAATTCCAACCCCTGGAGCAGCTAAATCAATGTAGCTACCACGATTGGCGCGGGAAAAGATTTGCTCCTTATTATCAATCGCAGTAACAGCGATCACACCTGGCAAAGCAGCAGGGTAAACAGGTTTGGCCTCAGGGCCATTATTACCTGCTGAGGCTACTACAATGATTTTATTGCGTAGTGCTTGCTCAACCATCGTGTCTACTAGCTCATCTCGCTCACCCGCAAAGCTCAAATTCAGAATGTCTACTTTTTCTCTAATACAATCTTCAATGGCCTTAGCTATATCGGCTGCAGTACCTTTATTATCAGATTTACCAAAGGCAGGGGCGACATATAAGGAAGCCTCTGGTGCAATCCCAACTTTGGGATTATTACTGATAATAGTTCCGGCAATTTCAGTACCATGCTGAGAGGCTCTAGGGTCATTTTTCATGGAGTCTGGCCAAGTAATATCTTTACCCCGCAGCGACTCATGGAAAATATCGACGGATGTGTCGACCATACCAATTTTGACCCCTTTGCCTTTGGTAAAAGGGTAAGCCGCTTCAACACCAGTTAGTGAAAAAGGATAACCGGTGCTTGTGACTAAAGGAGTAGGAATCGACCCTGTATAATAATAATTATTAGTTTGAGCTTTTATACTCTTTTGTGCGTAATTAATAGCCTTTTTCAATTCTAAGGGGTCTTGTCCCCCTGTGTTGGCAGTGATCAGGTTTAACCCAGCAGAAGCTAATAAAGCGCGGTTTTTGGGGCGTAGTTTATAGGTTTTTAATAGATGCTCTGCCGCTCGCCCATCAACTCGCCGGTCATAAACGAGTAATACCTCGTCTTTGACATAATGAGTAGGACGAATGGGGTGGTAAGCATAGTTACCCACGCACCAAGCGGAACTAATATGACAGGCAGGATTAGTCTGCACCGTTTTAACGGCAGCATAACGAGTGCCATCCGTACTAGCACAAGCGGATAGTAGGACTAGGCAGCAGATCAAACCTGTTTGAATATACTTCATAATGGCTGTTTATCACACACTTCTTCTGGGGTTGTTCTAGCTAATATACTAATAACCTTAGCAGAGTTATGTTGAGTTTGCGTGAGATAATTGGCTATTTGCTCATAGTCAGTTAGATTGGTTTGAAATCTAAGGACAAACATATTCGGAACATTAGCAGGTGAATCATGTAATAGACTCATCTTGTTCTTTTCTAGGAAGCGTGTCACTTCTCCTACTGTTGCTGACTCATTAAATTGGGCAAAGGCGAGCTGTTCATTCGGAGCGAGCTTAATAGAGACATTTTCCATCTCGCAAAAGCTAGCTGGCACATATATACCCTCGCCTGGTTTTGGTGATGCCGTATAACTTACATAGGCAAGTCCCACCCCTACCTGACAAATCAATAACCCAGCCAATACTGCATTCGCAGGTGTTAACCACTCGGCATCCAATAAATCTTGCAGCCATGCTTTCCAACGGCTTGGTTGGCTAGCTTTAGGTTTTGCAGGAGCAGCAACAGGGCGAGCTAGATGAACATTAGCAGCATTAGATAATGACTCCTTTTGCTCTTCCTCGCGCTCAATCAGTCGTAGTAAGTTATCAAGGCGTTGTGGAGTAGTATCCAAAGCGGATAACTCCAATAACTGTGCGTCCTGACAAACTAACTTTTTAATTTGTTCCTCGTGACGTAATTCGTCTTGTAAATTAGGGTATTGACCTAATGCGTTCTCAACCAGTTCTTGTTCTGCTGTTGATAACTGACCTGTCAAATACCATGGTAACAAGAGGCGTGCCTCTTCAAGCAAGGCTTCATTGTTTCGACTCATAGCTCATCAATCGCTCTTTAGATTAAAAGTCAAACTCGACAATCCCCGCTTTTTCAAGCAATTGTGCCAAGCGTTTACGGGCATAAAACATACGAGTTTTGACTGTGTTTTCAGAAATCCCCAGTAACAAGGCTACTTCTTTGACAGATTTATCTTCAAAATAAGTTAAACGCAGCACCTCACGGTGTTCAGTAGTCAGTTGTGACATTAAACGGACTAGCTGTTGCTTCATATCCGACATCTCTAGCTCATCCTCGAGAGAGTCAGCCGGATCAATCATCGCCAAAAGTGATTCATCATCCCCTAATGTCACTTCAGACGTTTTCCGCAACCACGAAATTAACTTATTACGAGTAATCGAATAAATCCATGTAGAGGGCTTCGATTTCCCTTCAAACCTGCCAGCAGAGCGCCATACATCAAACATGGCCTCATCCACAATATCAGCAGCTTGTGCTAGATCATCATTTAATAACCGTGCGCAATAACTCACCAGGCGGGGTTGATACTTAAGGTATAATTTACTAAAAGCATCTCGGTCACCTAGGGCAACCTGTGCTAATAGTATGTCGTCATCTGCCGGTTTAGTTACCTCAGTAACGTCCACCCCATATTTTGAGAAACCAGTCATAGGATATGTCGCCTCAAACTATCGATAGGTTTGAATATTTTGATACCATTTATAAACATTTTTATAAAATGTCTAGGTAGCTTTACTGTGAACCACAATGGATCATTCCCTTCTCTTTCGTGGCACATATTAAACAAATATAGCGTTAATACAGCACTTACCTACCCCAGCACGCTGACTTTACTGATAGATGCAAAATTTTTTGGAAAATTTCTAATCTGTTTGAACCAAGTTAAAAATGGCTACGACCTACAGTCATCGAATGGGGTTAACCAAACTAGTTTAGTTAATGAATTCTAGTTTAGTGGCTCAATTCGATAGGCGGCCTTCGTCGCCAACTTTAAACTGACACTACACACTCAAACTAGTTATTAAGAAAATTATAATACTCCCTCGCAAGTCTAACGGGTCTGCATCAAGGTGCAACCCGTTTTTTTTGGTCTATATCATCTTAATAACTTAGCCTCTATTATTACCAGCAAACTAGTCCGATACAACCAATTATCGTATGGTATAGCACAATCCTAGTGTTTAAGTCCTTTTTTGGAAGATTGCTATGTATGAAATTGGTATTACGCTCACCCAGTATATTATTGAAGAACAACGCAAGACAGATCAAGCGAGTGGCGAGTTTACCGCCTTATTAAATGATATCGCCGTTGCCTGTAAAAAGATTTCTAGCCTGACCCGCAAAGGTAATTTAGTGGGTATTTTAGGCTCTGCTGGCTCTGCCAATGTCCAAGGCGAAGAGCAAAAAAAGATGGACGTGATTACAAACAACGTCTTTATTGAAGCACTACAAAACAATGGTCATGTGGCAGCGCTCGCTTCTGAGGAGATGGATGAGGTTTATCATCTACCCGACAATAAAATTCGCGGGAGTTACTTAGTTACCTTTGACCCCCTAGATGGCTCTTCTAATATGGATGTGAATGTGTCTATTGGCACGATTTTCTCCATCTTAAGAGCACCTGAAGGGGTAAAGAATCCAGCGGCGGAGGATTTTTGTAAAGCGGGTGTGAAGCAAATTGCGGCGGGATACTGCATCTATGGCCCGTCCACCATATTAGTGTTGACGACCGGGTATGGCGTGACCATGTTTACCCTAGATCGTGAATCTGGCTCTTTTATTCTCACGCAAGAAAATGTGCAGATCCCCGTTGATACTTGCGAGTTTGCTATTAATATGTCTAACCAACGCTTTTGGGAGGCTCCCATACAGCGCTATATTGACGAATGCATAGCGGGTAAAGAAGGCGTGCGCGGTGTGGATTTTAATATGCGTTGGGTGGGGTCAATGGTGGCGGATGTACATAGAATTCTGACACGCGGAGGAATTTTTATGTATCCCATCGATGCGAGAATGAAGAAAGCAGGTACAGAGGGCAAACTACGTCTACTCTATGAGGCTAATCCCATGAGTATGATTGTAGAGCAAGCCGGTGGCCTTGCAGTAACAGGGTATGAGCGCATTCTAGATATTATCCCTAAGTCACTACATCAACGGGTGCCGGTGATTCTAGGCTCGAAAAATGAAGTAGAGCGGGTTAATAGTTATCACAAGAGCTAAGTATTGATGGGTTCAGCTAGAGTGGTGGCATTATTTTTAATGTGACTGCTCTTGTAATAAGTGTCGCGCCTGATGGCTATCCTGTTGAATTTGAGCCTTGAGTGCATCAAGGGAAGCAAATTTCTGTTCATCGCGTAGGAAATATAAAGGTTCTACTTGAATCAGTTGCCCATAAACAGTCTGATCAAAGTCAAAGACGTGTACCTCAAAACGCAAATTTTCACCACCCACTGTCGGACGTTGTCCTAAGTTAGCGACTCCATAATAAGGCTTAGTA
The DNA here is from genome assembly GCF_000380185.1 of Thiofilum flexile DSM 14609. GTDB lineage: Bacteria > Pseudomonadota > Gammaproteobacteria > Thiotrichales > Thiotrichaceae > Thiofilum > Thiofilum flexile. Next base: position 32,198 of record NZ_KB904756.1, on the reverse strand, counting down.
CCTAACCCATGAACTTTCACCACATAGACACCCCGCCGTAAGGCGAGATTATCAGGCATAGTTAAATTGAGGGTCGGAAAGCCAAGGGTGCGTCCTAAGCGTCGTCCGCCGGATACTCGTCCTGACAGTTGATAGGGTCTACCTAATAAAGTATTAGCCGCAGTCAACTGTGCTTGCGCCAGGTATTCACGAATTAGCGAGCTGCTAATGCGTTGCGTACCCGTTAATACAGTAGGCGTATCGAGGACTTGCATACCATGATGCTGCCCCATGTCCTGTAATAATTGATAATCACCCTTGCGCCCAGCACCAAAGCGAAAATCATCACCCACGACTAAATACTGCACTTGCAACTGATTGATTAGAATTTGCTCTACAAAAGCCTCAGCAGGCATAGTAGCTAGTGCCTCATTAAAGCGTAGGCATACAAAGTATTCAAACTGCTCACGGCGTAGACAGCGCACTTTATCGCGTAAGGGATAAATACGATTAGGCGGCGGTTTGCGAAAATACTCAGCAGGGAGTGGTTCAAAACTAATCACGGTCGAGACTAGTCCACGTTGCTTAGCTTGTTGAATCACATGTTGAATGACTTGCTGATGCCCAAGGTGTACGCCATCAAAATTGCCAATGGTTGCAGCACTAGGGCTAGCAACGTTGAAATCTGTCAGATGGCGCACTAATCGCATTAGCTTAAACCTTGAAACTGTTGTTGGCGTAGCGCCTCATATACCACAATGGCAGCGGTATTGGATAGGTTCAAACTCCGACTTTCTGGCAACATAGGCAAGCGTATACACTGCTCTCCCAAGGCGGCTAAAATGGGTTCAGGCAACCCCCGTGTTTCCGGCCCAAAGAGAAAAATATCCTCTGGTTCAAAGGTCACTTCCGTGTAAGAGCGCTGTGCTTTAGTGGTCAGTGCAAAGAGACGTTTATTAGCCACATGCTGAGCAAAGGCGGCAAAACTTTCATGCTCTTTTACTACCGCTAAATCACGATAATCCATCCCTGCTCGTCGCAAACGCTTTTCATCTAATTGAAAACCTAAGGGATGAATAAGGTGGAGCACACAACCTGTATTGGCACATAAACGCATAATATTGCCAGTATTAGGTGGAATTTCTGGCTCGTAAAGGGCTACTTCAAACATATTATTTTAAATTCTGTTACATACGATAAATAGGGCGTCCACTTAGCCACGCCTGAGTCACTTTGCCATTAAAGCTCCAACCCGCAAAGGGCGTGTTTTTACCTTGGCTGAGCATAGAGTCTAGTTCTAAAGTCCATAAATAATCTGGATCTAAGATGACTAGATCGGCTGGAGCACCCACCTGCAATTTACCTGCTGGGTCATTAATGATCCTAGCCGGTGCAGAGGTGACTTTAGCAATCGCTTGCTCTAAGGATAAATACCCTTGTTCGACCAAACGTAGGGTTAAGGGTAATAAGGTTTCTAAGGCAGAAATACCGGGTTCAGTCTGTTGGAAGGGGGCTAACTTAGCATCAATTTCATGTGGTTGGTGATCCGAGCAAATGGCATCAATGGTATTATCAGCCAAGCCTTGAATCAGTGCTTCACGATCCCGTTCCGCGCGTAGGGGCGGGCGCACATGGCAAAGGGGATTAAAGTCTGCAATATCCATTTCGGTGAGAAATAATTGATGAGCTGCCACATCAGCAGTCACGGGCAAACCCTGTGCTTTGGCTTGGCGAATCAGGCGTACACTGCCCTCTGTCGAGAGGCGGCAAAAATGTACACGGGTGCCCGTCATTTCAATCAAAGCCAGCGTTTGGGCAATAGCAACCGTTTCAGCGGCAGAAGGAATCGCGGCAAAACCTAAACGACTCGCTACAGCACCCTCGTGGACTACGCCTCCTGCGGCTAAAGCTAGCTCTAGAGGATAGATAAAGACGGTAATATTATGGGTAGAGGCATATTCCATTGCTAAGCGTTGTACCCGCAAACTTTGGAGCGGTTGCCAGCCATTAGTGACACCAACACAACCCGCACGCTTGAGGCTGCCCATATTACTAAGGCGTTCGCCCTGTAGATCAAGTGTGAGATTACCCAATACGCGAATATGGGCATGACCTAGAGCCTGATTAATATCTTGAATCAGATTAAATTGCGCCGAATTCCCCACCATCGCTGCCTGCTCAGGTTGATAGGTGAGGGTAGTAATGCCGCTGGCAAGTGCTGCATAGGTTTCACTAGTCAGTGAGTCCAAACTGGGTTCACGTAGCCAAGCCGCTAAATCCACGCAACCGGGCATTAGCATTAAACCCTTTGCATCAATAGACTGCTCGGCATTAAATCCCTGTGGCTCTTCACCTATAAAGGCAATCTTATCCTCAATGATACCTAAGCTATTGATATAACCAGCGGCTTTAGTAGTACATCCTAATAAGCGTGCATTATGAATGACGGTTTTCATGCCATACCTCCCGAACCCATAATCATTGCCATCACCGCCATACGTACTGCAATACCATTAGTAACCTGCTGTAGAATCACCGAACGAGGCCCATCGGCAACACTGCTAGCAATTTCTATCCCACGATTAATCGGCCCTGGGTGCATGACAATGGCATCCAGTTTGGTAAGTTCTAAACGCTTTTCAGTTAAACCATAAAGCCTAAAAAACTCACGTTCAGACGGTAATAAAGCACTTCCCATGCGCTCACGTTGCAGGCGGAGCATAATAACAACATCCACATCCCGCAACCCTTCATCCATATCGGTATAAACCTTAACGCCCATTTTTTCTACATCAAAGGGTAAGAGTGTTTTAGGCGCAATGACCCGCACTTCACCTGTGCTCAGCGTATTTAAGGCATGAATATTCGAGCGAGCCACTCGCGAGTGGAGAATATCACCCACTATCGCGACCTTTAAGGGAGGAAATTCGCCCTTATGCTTGCGGATGGTAAACATATCTAGCATCGCCTGAGTAGGGTGGGCATGACGTCCATCCCCCGCATTTAAGACGCTGACATGAGGAGCGGCATAACGGGCAATAAAGTGCGCGGCACCCGCATGCTCGTGTCTGACCACAAACATATCGGCATTCATGGCCTCAAGGTTGCGTATGGTATCGAGTAAGGTCTCGCCTTTAGAGGCCGATGAAGTACGAATATCTAAACTCGTCACATCAGCACCAAGGCGTTGAGCCGCAATCTCAAAGGTCACACGGGTACGGGTAGAATTTTCAAAAAACAGATTCATCACCGTCTTACCGCGCAGTAAGGGGGCTTTTTTCTGCTGCTTTTCAGGTAAGGAGAGGAATTGTTCCGCACGATCAAGGATTTCCTCTAATAATAAGGGAGACAATCCTTCAATAGTGAGAAAATGGCGTAAGCGACCATCGTTTGATAGTTGCATAGAGGACGGTAGCGCACCGGGAGTAAGATGCTTATACATCAGCAATCAGAGCAATCTAGTTAAATTCGCGCCATGTTACTCTTTTGCGGGGGGGGGATAAATACTTAATCAGTATCTAAGGCGAATTTTCCCTAAATAACCCTTGAAAACGGTGGAATTACCGCGCTGAATATAGTTTAGGCAGTACGATCTACTAGGGTCATATGTAAAGGCTCCGGCCCTTCAATCACATAGACCTTATCCAGCCCCGGTTCTTCGTGTAGGGCACACACCTGCGCCTCAATAGGCAGCTCACGCCCGCCACGTGAGACTAATACGACTAGGGTAATCGTTTTCGGACGTCCATAATCAAATAATTCATTCATCGCCGCCCGCACAGTACGTCCGCTATATAAAATATCATCTACTAACAATATATTGCGATCATCGATCTGAATTGGCATGCGTGAGGGTTGTTTGATTTTTGGTAAACCAGAGAGCTGTAAATCATCACGGTAAAAACTCACATCTAATTGTCCGGGTATTTCTGGCAAGCCGAGGCGCTGGTATAACTCCTGAGCCAACCACACTCCAGAGGTATGAATACCCACTAGTACGGGATTATCTAATTGATGCTCTTGAATATAGCTTCTTAGCTGTTGTTCTAGTTGAGCTAATAAAGCCTGTAGATCATACGTTTTGACCATAGGAAGTCTCCAGCATCCAATTCTCTAAAATAATCGCAGCCGCTAACTGATCGATTTCCTCTTTACGAATTTTGCGCTTACGCCCGGCTTGACGGGCTGAAATCAGGCGCTGATTCGCTTCTTGGGAGGTGAGTTGCTCATTGGCGAGCTGCACCGGTAACTGAGTTTTACGCTCCAAGCGCTTAGCAAATAAGAGGATAGCCTCTTTCATGGCACTGTCCGAGCCATCCAATTTCTGTGGCATACCCACCACTAATAGGCTAGGTTTCCATGTTTCAATATGGTTTTGAATGCCTATCCAATCAGGCTCCCCTTTTTGGGCATAGAGTATGCCTAATGGGGTAGCAAGACCAGTCAGAGTATTGGCTAGCGCAACACCGGTGCGATTTTTACCATAATCAAAGCCTAATACGATCATCATTAGGCGTGACCTGCGGTGACACCCAGTAAATTAACATCTACCCCTAAAGTCGCCGCTGCACCGCGCCAACGATGCGGATAGGGCATAGTGAAAATCAATTCATGGGTAGCCGGACAGGTGAGCCACACATTATCTTTGATTTCTTGTTCTAATTGACCGGCTTCCCAACCAGAGCAGCCTAATACTAATAAAAAGTACTCAGGGCCTTGGCCTTTGGCAATATCCACTAAAATATCTTTGGAGGAGGTGATAAAGAGATCATCTGCAACCCGCATAGTACTTTCCCAAGGATGATGGGAGTCATGCAAGACAAAACCTTGTTCGGTTTGCACAGGTCCTCCACTGAGCACTAATTGTTTTTGTAGCTGTTCATCCTCTAGCTCAATATCTAATTGCTGCATTAAGGCCTGCAGTTTTAAGTCCGTGGGGCGATTAATAGTTAAGCCAAAGGCACCCTCTTCGTCATGCTGACAAACGAGTGTCACGGTATGCGTAAACTGGGGATCACGCATCGCAGGCATAGCGATAAGTAATTGATTACGGAAGGTTGGTATTGAATCCATATTATTCAGTATTAATTGTCCCACTTTTAAATAACCAAGTACGAGTAATATTGAGCTGATCCCACTTTTCGCGAATGGGCATTGGCAAAGGGGGATAGGGGGAGGCTAATTCCACAATACGCACTGCTGCTCTATCCAACACATCAAACCCTGATGATACATCAACATGCACACTCACTACATTGCCGTTATGGTCTAAAGTGGTATTTAAAATCAATTTACCATTTAAGTGGCGCTTAATCGCCTCTTCTGGAAAGTTAATATTACCTACCCGTTCGATTTTTTGAACCCACTCATCAATATATTGTGCTTCGATCACACTTTTAGCACTGACCGCATCAATAAAATGTACCCGTGGACGGCGAGCATAACGCGCCTCTTCTTCGTCCATTTCAGCGAGTAATTGCGCGATTTCAGCGGTTTGATCTGCCCGCTCTTCATCAATGGGTTTTTCTAACTCATCCTCTTGCAGCTCAGGGGATTTGTCCACATGTTCATAGGTTTCACCTTTAGTGGTCAAAATTTGGGGCTGTAATTTAGGAAATACATCGGGCGCACTCGCCGTAGATTTTAAGGGGGCAATCCCCTCGGTAGGTTCTACTTGTAGCGCCGCGAGTGGGCTGGTAGGACGATGATCCTGATCGGTTGAACCGCTGGCTTCTTGATTGGCTTGAGCTAAGAACTTTACTTGATCGGGGGCTTGCTCGCTATGAGTTTGTACTAAGGTAATATCTAACGTAGGTGCTGAACGCACATTAGGGATATAGTCCGGTACAAAGGTAACTCCAAATAACACTAATACATGTAGCAATATAGCTACCGGTAAAGTCTTAATGAGTGGTGAGTGTAATGGTGAAGAATATCCAAACGTAGTATCCATAGTGCTAATCAACTGCTGGCTTAAAATTATTATATCACGTTATAGCGTGCCGACCCTGTGCATCCATCTTAACACCACCCTAGGGACAGTGTCACTTAATGCTCTCAATATTACTGACCCCCCAATACCCAAAAGGTTTAAGCTCCGGGACTTGCGTGCTGCGTCTAAAGGAGTATTTCCATAGCTGTGGTTTGGGAAAACTGGAGTGATGGAGGGTTAAATCGACCCACGCAAAATTACCACTTTCGTAGTCTTTGGTAATAGTCCACTTAAAATCGGGTATCGCTTTCCAAAAGGTTTCAAACTCTTCAAGGGTTTGTTTAGTACCATTTTCTTGCACTTTAAATAGGGTATGAGCAGCAGGGTATTGACCATCTTGAAGATACTGAAAATATTTGGTCATGGCTTGGCGTGCGCTGAGACCCGCAGGTTTTGGTGGCGTATTCTGAGTCGTAGCGGTGGGGTGATCCGGTGTCGCTTCGGGTTTATGAAGGGCGCTTTGTGCGGCTGGTTGGCTGGGTTTAGTGGCAGAGGTTTCTGGTGTAGTCGTATTTGCCGTATTGGTATTAGCGGGAGCCGACGGCTCAGGTTCTTTGGTTTGGGTTTCTGTGAATTTGACTTTAGCACTACCAAAACCAACCTCAGATGGCACAATACCTTTGTATTCTACTAACCAAAATAGAAATGCAAAGGCCAGTACTACGGCTATGATTACTGCTACAGGCCATTTTTCAAACATATTGTTGAACCCCTAAAGTCATTTGTTTTAATACCAACGGATTATAGCAAGCTCCCTGAATGGGGCTAGATAGAGCCATAAAAATAAGGTTGCTAGAACGGTGTACGGAGCACTTGATTAATCACAAAGCCGTCATTTTGACGCAAAAAGTGATTACCTTTGCTCGCCCATACCTCAGATCGTCCATGCAGCGCATAGACATTATTCATATTTTGACTGAAAAAGGGCACGATAAAATCAAATTGACTAGGGCGCTCATTATCACGTACTACCGAAATATAGCGTATTCTAGGATGGGCTTGATGATTTAGCCAATACATAAAATTGCCCGGACGCTCTTCTCTGAGCTGTTGCAATAGGGTACTAGACGCGTCATATAAAGGCCGCAATCCTAAATCATCCGCTAGACGCCCCCATGGGGTTGCCATTATATCGGTAATAAGATTAGAGACTGGGGTTCCGACGTGTGGGCTAGCAATAGTCATTAAGGTATTAATAGGAATAGGACGTTTAGCTAAGAGCCAATAACGGGCGACCACCCCTCCGGCTGAGTGGGCGACTAGCTCTAAGGGTTCCCCGCGCTGTTGATAGATAGTAGCCAAGTATTTATCTAGCCATTGGGCTTGAACCTCAATCAACGCGGTAGAGGGTAAGTCAATGGTATAAAATACATCCTTCGGGCGCTTGGGGAGCTGGGTGGGATTCCATAAGCCACGCGGAGTGGGTTGCCAATGTCCCCCATCGATCCAGCCCGTTGCTTGTAAGCCTTGAGCCACACGATTAGTGCGCCAGTCCATGCCTTTGGCTTGAAAACCGTGAATCAGTACGATAGTTTTAGCATTAGCCTCAATACCCCACAGCAGGCAGAACATTATTAATAATAATTGAAATAGTTTCATGATTAACCTTTGAATAATCCTCCAGTAAAAAAGCATAGATCAAGAAGCAAATTTTTGTCATCTTCAACCGTTTGTCAGGTATATCACTTAATACTTTGAGTGTTGGTTTCGTTTATTTCGTTTAGATGTAAACTGTACTACACTTAGATCTATTCAACATGAACATAACATTAATAAGAAAAGGAGTTTCTTCAATTCAAAGGAGATATCTATTATGTCTTTAGCTTTTAATTATCAAGTACCTACAAAAGAGGAAGCCGAAAAAGCAGCTCAAAGTCGTCGGCAGTTAGTTGCTTTACTAGGTAAAGGTGAGGACGCAGAGCTGCGCCTGTATGATGGTGATAAAGAGTTACAAGTACCTATTAGGGCTATTCATTTCTTAGTGGAAATCTTAGATGCCATGTCGCAGGGTGAGGCTATCTCTATTGTTCCCATTAACAAGGAGCTAACGACCCAAGAGGCTGCAAACTTACTCAATGTATCACGCCCTTATCTGGTACAACTGCTAGAGCAAGGCCAGCTACCCTATCACAAGGTGGGTGTAAGGCGTAAAGTCTTACTAAAAGATTTAATGGACTATAAGAAAAAGCGTGATGAGGAGAGTAAACAATTACTAGATGAGTTAGCGGCTGAGGCACAAAATTTGGATATGGGGTATTAACTCAATGTCAGCAAATTTTACGGTTATCTATGACGCTTGTGTGCTTTATCCCGCCCCATTGCGTGATTTGCTGATGCAGCTTGCTTTAACAAATACTTTTCGTGCCCGTTGGTCGGCACAGATTCAGGATGAATGGATTAGAAACTTAATTAAAAATCGCCCAGACTTAAACCAAGAGCTATTAGAGAAAACAGCTTCTATGATGAATAGAGCTGTTATGGATGCTTTAGTAACAGGTTATGAGTCACTGATAGACGGTTTAACTTTACCGGATGCTGATGATAGGCATGTAGTAGCTGCTGCAATTAAGGGGCAAGCTGAGGTAATTGTAACCTTTAACCTTAAAGATTTTCCGCAGGATTACCTGAGTGAGTTTGATCTATGGGCACAGCATCCTGATGAATTTATACGTGATTTAATTGATTTAACACCTGAAACGGTACTGTTGGCTGCTCATCGCTGTCGAGCTAGGCTCAAAAACCCACCAAAGCTAGTGGATGACTATTTGGATACTTTACTAGCTCAGCAATTACCGCTTACTGTGAACTTTCTAAGAAAAAATAAAGAGCTACTTTAAGCTTAGCTTGTCTTAGTATTGAAATATTTCTCCGTTATAATCTATTCATAATCTTAACAGAGCGGTGCTAAAAAATAGCAATCAGACTAATCTCAAGGATAGAGTATGCCGATTCAATGTGTGGTATTTGATCTGGATGATACCTTGTGGGAAGGTGAGTCCTTGATTCGTAATGCAGAAATCGCCACATACAATTGGCTTAGTGTACATTACCCCCATATTACCGAGCGCTATACATTGGCAGACTTGATTCAGCACCGAATTAATTTCATGAGCCAATATCCCGAATTACACTATAATCTCACCGTCTTGCGTAAGCATTGGCTAGCCTACTTAGCAGATGAGGCTGGATATTCGAGGGCTTTAGTGGATATGGCTTTTATGGTGTTTTGGTTAGCACGCCATCAGGTGCAGTGGTTTGAGGGAGTATTGAGTACTTTAAGACTACTCGCTCAAGAGTATCAGCTTGGTGTTATTAGTAATGGCAATGCTGATGTACATTATCTTGGCGTCGGTGGGCTATTTTCTTTTGTACACAGTGCTAGCACGATAGGGGTAGCTAAACCTCATCCAGCCATTTTTCAGCAGGCTTTACAGAGTGCTAGGCTAACAGCAGATCAGGTGGTTTATGTGGGGGATGATTTAAAAAATGATATTGCGGGAGCACAAGCGGTGGGGATGCGAGCCATTTGGCTACAACAGGCTCAACAGCAAACCCCAACAACGATTCAACCGGATATTACCATACGCCACTTTGCTGAATTGGTATCAGCGCTTAAAACCTTATAAATTAATAATAACCCGCTTTAGCTGCTTTAATCACAACAATTTGAACAAGCTAGGCTACTATTCGACATCACTATTTTCTAGGAGGGTTTATCTATGCAGCATAGTCGGCTGACTGATCCTAGTGCACATACTCTAGATTCATGGGTACAGTTATTTTGGACTTCGGGGCGTGATCAAGATGAGCTGCGAATTCGTCACTTAGTGGATCAGCTCCTGACTAAACCGCTGGATTTAAGCTCACCTTTGGAGCCGAGTGGCTTAGAAATGGCTGAAATCTTGCTCCATTTAGAGGTTGATCAATCCACTCTAATCGCTGCCTTATGTGCGGATAATTATTTTAACTTTCTAAAGCATCATGAGATTAATGAGCAGTTTGGGGTGCAAATTGCCATTATGGTGGACAATATTCGCACCCTACAGCACTTCACCCGTATCACCGAGTTTACCCCGCCTGACCCCGAACCTGCGGCGAAATCTAAAACTAAACATGCCCCACATAGTAATGGCGAGCAATTACGGCGCATGATTTTAGCCATTGTCAAAGACCTACGAGTGGTACTGATTAAGCTAGCGTGGCAATTACAATATCTACGCCTATTATCCCAATGTTCTTCTGAGCGTGAGCTGCAAATGAATGTGGCTCGTCAGACCTTAGAAGTGTATGCACCCCTAGCAAGCCGTTTGGGTATTAGCCAAATCAAATGGGAGTTAGAAGATTTAGCCTTTCGTTTTCAGCAGCCCGATATTTATAAAAGGATAGCCAAAGCGCTCGCTTTTAGACGTTTAGAGCGGGAGCATTATATTGAAAGTGTGATTCAATGTATTCGTGAGTTGTTGGATAAAGAGGAGATTGAGGCCAGCGTCTATGGGCGCCCTAAGCATATCTATAGTATTTGGCGCAAAATGACGCGTAAAAAAATCGATATGGATCAATTATTTGATCTCAGAGCGATTCGCATTATGGTGGATACTGTGGATACCTGTTATCGAGTGGTATCCCTGATTCATGATACTTGGAATTATTTAGAAGAAGAATATGATGACTATATTAGCAATCGGAAAGCGAATGGTTATCAGTCTATTCATACCGTGGTATTAGGGCCTAAAGATCATTATATTGAAATCCAGATCCGTACCTATGATATGCACCACTTCGCCGAGTCGGGGGTGGCGTCGCATTGGAATTACAAAGAGGGGGGCAAGAATAAACAACATCAGGTGATGGATAGTTTACGCCAATCCTTAGAGGAATTATTAGAGCGCAATCGCGGGGATGATGAGTACCTATTAGAAGATTTTCATAATCAAGTTTACTCGAATAGCATCTTTGTCATGACCCCTAAAAGTAAGGTGATTGAGCTATCCAAAGGGGCGACACCGTTAGATTTTGCTTATGCGATTCACACTGATATTGGTCATCGCTGTTTAGGGGCGAAAGTTAATGGTGATATTGTCCCGCTGAATTATGAGCTAACCACCGGGCAACAAGTCGAGATTCTGACCGGCAAAGAAGCCCGTCCGAAGATGAATTGGACTAATATTGCTTTAGGTTATGCTAAATCAGCGCGTACTCGTCAAAAAATTAATCATTGGTTTCGCCAACAAGATCATGAGAAAAATCGCACTACCGGTATCGAGATTTTAGAGCATGAAAAACATATTCTCAATCTACCGCTGGTTAAGTCCGCAGAGTTATACCGTAGTTTTGGGCGGCAAAGTGAGCGTGATTTTTTAATTGCCTTAGGGCGGGGGGAGATTAGCACTCAGCAGTTAGTCGAGCATTTAGTCCGCTCTCCTGAAAGGGATATGACACTACGCAAAGTGCGCCCGCCTAAAGATAGCGTTAGAGTGCCCGGCGGTATTGAGGTGGCGGGGGTGAAGGATCTGTTTACCCAAATTGCCCGCTGTTGTAAGCCGGTCTATGGCGATACGATTATTGGTTTTATTACCCAAGGTAAAGGCATTTCAGTGCATCGCACCCGCTGCTCGAATATTACCAGTCTAGGTACTGAGCAGCAGGCTCGCTTGATTGAGGTAAGCTGGGTTGGCGAGGCCAGTGTGTATGTGGCTGATATTGTGGTGTCAGGTTATAACGAGCATGGTTTGCTACGTGATATCACCAGTGCATTATTTAGAGCACATATTGTGATATTAAGCCTCAATTCTCGCTCCTTACCCATACCGGATGATTTAGTCATTATTGATTTAACGGTGCAAATCGATGATGCGTCTCAATTGGCGGATGTACTGGAGCGACTTATTCAAATCCCTGCGGTAACCGATGCACAACGTAAAAGTAACCTTTAGGTGGTCGCTTGTTTATCGTAGGCGGCTACCATATTGGAAAATAATTTATGGCTAATGCCAGTAATGTCTAAAAAACGTGCCAACTCAGCAGTGACCATGGATTGTTGATAGGAGAGTTGCATAAGCTGTAAGTTATAGCCAAATAGACTATTTATGGCTTGTAATACATTCAGTAATTTAACTGAATCATTACCATATAAATAAACAACCACATGAATAAGCTTTTGATGTAAAAAGGTAATAGCCCCAGTCACAAAGTCGGCAGGTAGCTCGACCCGCACATGTACCGCGCCAACATGGTATAGGTGGGCAGCAAAGTCATCATCAAGGTTTTTAGTAAATAAACTACTTAACCAGTCTAAATGTGTTTTCTTTAATGAGTCGACTCGCCCTTCTAGAAAAACGACGGCATCGTCTATTGCGAGTAAATGTGTATAGAAAGCCTCTGTAATAGCAGGCAAATAGGGTAGTAAGTCGGGGCCAATCGTTTGAATTAACTGTTCCTTTTCTAAGGTCAAATCACAGAATTGCTTGCAATAGCGGTTGATTTTAATGAGATCCATCCCTCACCTTTTGTTCCTAACATGATAAATTTTAATCTGCACTATACCGAAGCAATGCGTAAGAGGCGGAAATGATTAGAGTTGACGATCAACGGTGATCACCGTACCAGCCCGTAGAACTTTGAGACTTACATTAGATGCTTTGGTTATAGTATTGAGCGCTTTTATACCACTACTCATGTTATTAAGGGGAATACCGTTAATTTCAGTGACGATATCGCCAGCTATTAGCCCGGTCGTTTGAAATAATTGCATATTTTTACCGGGATTCACGCGAAATCCTTGCATTTGCCCATTGACTTTAGCAGGAGAGGCCGTAACTAAATCAAAAAGCCGACTATTGTCGGCTAATGCTTGTTCTCTGAATTGCCCCAAACTTAGCGGTTGTTGTTCTGGAGGCAAATCTTCCGGTGAGGGGGGAATAATATCCCCTTGTTTAGGTGCCTCAGGTTGCGGCATATCAATGGGATCAGGCAGCGATTGAGGCATTGGATCATTAAACATAGGTGCCTCATTACTAAAGGCGGGATCAGGCTCTGGCATTGGATCACTAGCAGGCATAATGACTGCCCCATTACTAGGCTGGTCTTTCGTTTCTAAGCTTAAGGTTTGTTTTTTATTATCACCCCAATCTAACACGGCGGCTTTATCGGACACACTGTGTAATACTGCTCCAATATCTACATTTTGATTGTTAATCTTAATGACCAATGGTTCATCAATCTTAAACACCTTTTGCTGCCCACGGATACGCAAAATGGCTAAACCTTCTTTGCCAGGCAAAGCATATACCCCGGTCAGTTCAACCGGCTCTCGTGGCTTTGCGGGTATAGGAGCGGCAACTGCCATAGGTTCAGGTGTTTTCAAGGTTGCTACTTGTACCTGACCAAATAAATTCTGGCGTGCTATTTCATCACCTTCATTCACTTGAGGCGCTTTAGCGGGAATGACTTGTAGGTTAGGGGTATCAGCCAGCTCTTGTTGTGCTTGGTTATACGCTATAAGATCAGCGTCTGCCGGAAACATTAGCCATGTTAAACGGGCTAATAAGGAACCACACACCACAATCAGGGTGAGGGTTAAATAATCGGGCATGCGGTCTAATAGGCGACCTACCCAGGTTCTTTGATTTAAGCTCTGCATAGTGCAAACCTCAACAACAAGCAGGGGTTATACTTGATAGTAATGGCGATACCACTCAATAAAATGAGCAATACCGGTTTGTAAATGAGTAGCGGGTCTATAACCCACATCAGCCACCAGTGCTTCAACATCAGCATAGGTATCGGGTACATCACCCGGTTGTAGGGGTAATAGATTAATAGTCGCTTTGTGTCCTAGTTGGGTTTCAATGGCGCTAATATAATCCATCAACTCTACAGGTTGTTGATTCCCTATATTATAGACCCTCCAAGGAGCAGGACTACTGCTTGGATCAGGGTTTATTGCTTGCCAATTTGGATTAGACTGGGCTGGACGATCTAAAGTACGGATGATCCCGGTCACTATATCGTCAATATAAGTAAAATCGCGTTTATGTTTACCATAGTTATACACATCAATAGGCTGCCCCGCTAAAATCGCTTTCGTAAATTTAAACGGTGACATATCCGGTCGCCCCCATGGGCCATACACGGTAAAAAAGCGTAGTCCGGTAGTGGGCAAGCCAAATAGATGAGAGTAGCTATGCGCCATGAGTTCATTGGATTTTTTAGAGGCGGCATAGAGTGAAATAGGATGGTCTACATTATCACTGACGGAAAACGGCATGCTTTCATTAAGACCATAGACCGAGCTGGAAGACGCATAAACCAAATGTTTAACACCGCTATGCCGACAACCTTCGAGTACATGAGCAAAGCCCGTGATATTGCTATCAATATAAGCAAGAGGGTTATCGAGTGAATAACGTACCCCCGCTTGAGCAGCTAAATGGACTACCGCATCAAAAGCATGAGTCTTAAATAATTCAGCCATACCCTGACGATCTGCTAAGTCCAGTTTAACCAAATGAAACTGTTGCTTAGTATCGTGAGTATTAATTTCCTTAAGCCGTGCTTCTTTAAGTGTTACCTCATAGTAGGCATTGAAATTATCCAAACCCACTACACTATCACCGCGTTTTAACAATGCTAAGGTGACGTGCATGCCAATAAAGCCCGCTGCTCCTGTAACTAGGACGTGCATACCCATTCCTTTATCATCTATATAATTATTATGAGCGTATTAGGCGTGTAGCCACCTCCTGATATTTTTCGGCAGTTTTTTGCGCGATATCAGCAGGTAATTCAGGCCCTGGCGCTGTTTTTCCCCACGTTAATGTTTCTAAATAGTCCCGTACATATTGCTTATCAAAGGAGGGTGGACTCATCCCTACTTGATACTGATCCACAGGCCAAAACCGGGAGGAGTCAGGCGTGAGAATTTCATCAATCAACACCAGCTTACCCTGTTGGTCGAGGCCAAATTCAAATTTGGTATCCGCTATAATAATACCGCGCTTTAACGCATAGCTAGCAGCTTGCTGATAAAGTTGCAAACTGACCGCTCGTACTTGCTCGGCTAGCTCGCTCCCAATGTGTTGCTGCATCTGTGCAAAACTAATATTAATGTCATGATCACCCACTTCCGCTTTAGTCGACGGGGTGAAAATCGGTTCGGGTAGCTGCTCGGCTAATTGCAAGCCTTGAGGGAGTTTAATCCCACAGACTTGTCCGGTCGCCTGATAGTCTTTCCAGCCCGATCCAATTAAATAACCCCGCACAATAGCCTCAACCGGTAATGGTTTAAGACGCTTTACTAACATACTGCGCCCGTCTAGGAGCTGACGCTCGGTGCTAGTTAGGGGTAAATCGTCTAAAGTAAGTGTGCTGAAATGATTCGGGATCACCTCTTTTAAGTAATCAAACCAAAAATTAGCGACCTGAGTCAGAATAATTCCTTTCTGCGGAATTGGAGTAGGGAGCACTACGTCAAAGGCTGAGAGGCGGTCTGTGGTAACAATCAAGATATTGTCAGCATCAATGGCATAAATATCACGTACTTTACCACGTGCAAGCAGTTCTAAATGATTTAAGTGGGTTTCAAACACAACAGATGACATAGTGGGATAATACCTGGTAAATAGTGCGTCGCACAGGATCAGGGTATAATATCAGATTTTTAGGCTTAACAAGGATAATTGCCGCCATGCAACCGTTAGTTGGAGTCGTCATGGGTAGCAACAGCGACTGGAATATTATGTCTAAAGCGGTAGAGCAATTAGCCGCTTTTGGTGTGCCACATGAGTATCGAGTGGTGTCTGCCCATCGCACCCCTGATTTATTATTTGAATATGCCAGCTCTGCTGCTGAGCG
Source organism: Thiofilum flexile DSM 14609 (assembly GCF_000380185.1). Classification (GTDB taxonomy): domain Bacteria; phylum Pseudomonadota; class Gammaproteobacteria; order Thiotrichales; family Thiotrichaceae; genus Thiofilum; species Thiofilum flexile. The sequence goes on along the minus strand of NZ_KB904756.1, from coordinate 16,375 downwards.
TGGTTTACAATGTATTATTGCCGGAGCAGGCGGAGCTGCCCATTTACCCGGTATGTTAGCCTCTAAAACCACTATCCCCGTTTTAGGTGTACCGGTACCGACTAAGCATTTACAAGGAATAGACTCGCTCTATTCTATAGTGCAAATGCCTAAAGGGATTCCGGTTGCCACCTTTGCCATCGGTGAGGCAGGAGCGGCGAATGCGGGCTTATTTGCAGTGGCAATATTAGCTAATCATGATGCGGTCTTAGCTGAGAAACTAAAAGTGTTTCGGGAAACGCAACGGCAAGCTGCATTAAATATGACACTTCCACCCTCTACTTAACGTATTGTAAAGGTTTAAGACATGCTCCAACCGGGTGCAACCATCGGTATGCTAGGTGGCGGTCAACTGGGCCGTATGTTTATTGTGGCGGCACGCACATTAGGCTATCGCGTCATTGTGCTAGAGCCAGATCCACACAGCCCCGCCGGATTACTCGCAGATCAACATATTCAAGCCGCCTATGATGATACTCAAGCCCTTGAACAATTAGGTCGATCCTGCGAGGTGATTACCACCGAATTTGAAAATATCCCCGCGCAAACGCTGAAAAAATTGAGTGAGTATTGCCCCGTACATCCGAGTGCAGAGGCGGTGCAAGTGGCACAAGATCGTATTGTAGAAAAAACCTTTGTGCGTGCTTGTGGTTTGTCACCAGTGCCTTTTATGCCGGTACGCGCTTTAGCTGATTTATCAGAGGCAGAAAAATACATCCAATTTCCCGCTATTTTAAAAACAGCGCGTTTAGGCTATGACGGTAAAGGCCAAATGACGGTTAAATCCATTGCTGAGGCGGAGCTGGCTTTTAAACAATTCAATCAAGTCGATTGTGTCTTAGAGCAACGTGTTGAGTTAGAGCGAGAGGTTTCGGTGATACTCGGACGTAATCAACATGGGGATGTACAGTGTTTTCCAGTAGCAGAAAACGAACATCGTCAGGGTATTTTGCATCAAACCAGTGTGCCAGCCCGTATTAGCGTCGAGTTGGAGCAGCAAGCCCAACAAGCCGCGATGACGCTTGCTAGTCAGCTCAACTTTGTGGGAGTTATGGCGGTAGAGTTTTTTGTCACGAAGTCGGGTGAATTATTGGTCAATGAAATGGCACCTCGCACGCATAATAGTGGGCATTACACTTTAGATGCCTGTGTGACATCGCAATTTGAGCAGCAAGTACGCATGGTTTGTGATCTACCCTTTGGCTCTACCCGCTTAGTATCGCCTGTAGCCATGATTAATTTATTAGGCGATTTATGGCCTAAAGGTGGTCAGCCGGACTGGTTGAAAGTTCTGAGTGATCCCGAAACTAAGCTGCATTTATACGGTAAAGCGTTGGCACGTAAAGGGCGTAAAATGGGACATTATTGTACCTTAGCAGCTAATGCCGAGGAGGCAAGCCATAAAGCCAATGCGATTTTCCAACAATTAGAGCGAGTATCTGAATAAATGGCGACGACTAAAGAGTATTTAACTGAGATTCGACAAGATATTCGTTTTGAGGCTGAGTTATGTGGGTATCCGTTTAAGTTTTTAAGTACTTGGGGTATCTTTTCGCCGCGTGAAATTGATTCAGGTACGGATTTATTATTAAAGTATTTAGAAGTAAATCCAACCGATTCTTGCTTTGATTTAGGCTGTGGTTATGGTCCTATTGGTTTGGCGATGGCTAAAATGGCTCCGCAAGGTCAAGTACTGATGGTCGATAAGGATTTTATGGCAGTAGAGTATAGTAATCAAAATATTAAATTAAATAATATTACTAATGCTAAAGCGATTTTAAGTAATGGTTTCCAACATATTCCGTCTGATTCAAAGTTTGATGTAGTCGTTTCTAATGTGCCTGCTAAGGTAGGCAAGGAAATGATGACTATTATGCTCTATGATGCGCTACGCTTTATGAAACCGGGAGGGCGTATTTATCTGGTGACTATTAATGGCTTGCGTGATTATATGAAACGTAATTTGCAAGAGGTGTTTGGTAACTATGATAAAATTAAGCAAGGCAAGGATTATACAGTATCTTATGCCGAAAAGGTGAGGTAGTTATGTTGGCTTGGTTAGTGCTGATTAGTCTAATGGTATTAATCCCTAGTGTAGTACTATCTAGAATAGCGGCTAGCCAAGTTTATCGTTATGTCGAGAAAAACTACCCAGAGCTATGGAAGTCAATGAATACGCCAACCACAGCAACACAGTATTCAGCGTTTTTCTCTAAGCGTGGCTCTTTTATTTTAAAGCATGAGTATAAAAAGCTTAATGATGCTGTGTTAAATAAAAAAGCAAGACTAGCAATGATTAGCTTTCAGATGATGTTAGGCTCATTGGTTATTTTGATTGTAGCTACATTAACCTACGAACTAATTTCTTAATAAAAGCTTTTCAGTAAATGATTGTATTAGGTTAGGTATTTAACATACCTAACTTAATCAATCATAATATTAAAGCAGGCGTTCCACATTAGCGGTGGCTTCGACTAAATTCAGATCTAAATCAAAGAAATCCACTTTTCCGGTTTCCAGTGAATATTCCGCACTTACCACTAATAAGTCTTCATTCGCAATTAAATGCTCTAAAATCGCCGAGCCGTGGCGCACATGGCTAGTCGCTGCCCGAATATTGGCGCGTACTGCATGCCTCATGAGTGCATCGGGATCATCTTTCAAGGGGGTGTCCATTAAAGTCGCTATTGCAGGTGCGATACGCTGCACAATAGACATGAGATTACTAGAGGGCGAACTTTTCTTATTACGCAGTTCTTCAATGGTGGCATTGACCGCACCGCAGTGAGTATGTCCCATCACTATCACTAAGCGGGTATTATAGCGGGTGGCTGCATACTCAATACTACCAATTTGCGAAGGCGCGACCACATTACCCGCGACCCGAATGACAAACAAAGACCCAAATCCTTGATCAAAGACCATTTCGGCAGGCACGCGTGAATCGGAGCAGCCTAATACAATGGCGGAAGGGTTTTGTCCTTTGGCTAGTTCGCCGCGCTGGGATTGGCTTAGGAGCACATCAAGACTACGTACATTGCTAGCAAAACGTTCGTTGCCTTCTTTTAGATGCTTTAAGGCTTCTAAACCCGTTAAATTTTTCGGTTGATCTGACATATCTTGGCTTCCTAACGAATTAACTTTTCTGACTACTCTCTAGGAGATATTGCCAAGAAACCCAAGACTTAGCTACCCATCAGGCAAAATTTCCAGCGGGCAGTATGAAGAAATTCATATTGCCCCCATTATTAGGTACGGAGTAAGTACACTATTTGGCTAAAGTAATATTAAATAGCGCCTGATCATTTAACATACCTGAGTTGCTATCGGCTTTTAATAATACTGTTAAGGTATCCGCAGCATTGTTAAAAAACACAAAGCGTCCATGTCCGGCATAACCTTTATCACCCACGACAAAATAGGGGAGCTTGAGAATATCGCTGGGCATCAAGAACTCGTAGTCATAGAGATAAACTTCCGTATCGACATCTTCTTTCGTGACATATTGCCGATAAGCTGGGATAGCAGCCACCTTATTGATTAGCGCGGAGTGCATGACATTTTGTACACGGGGTAGGCCGGTGAGCGAGCCGTTATAAGTCATATCTTGAGATTGAATATCAGAGGCACGAAAGACATTGCCGCATGCGGTGAAAATACGCCTACCGTCCTCAGAGAACCATAGATTACCACACATCTCATAGTCACCATGATAGGGTGAGTCATAGAGTTTAGTAACAGTACCGGCTTTAATATCATATTTCTCAATATCGGATGGACCATACATACTGGTTCCATTAGGATGAAGTTTGGCTAAGGTACCCGCATAAATAGAATATTCTGGGCCTTTTGTGACGATACCCGTAGTGAAATTCACTGCATAAATAGTGGCCCATATTGTTTCTTTAGGGAAGGTTTATACTGTAAATTAGGTAAAGCCCTAAAATATAGGGTGATACAATTAAAGAGTTGGAATAGTTTCATATATAGCTGCCGTTTGAGCATATGTTACACTTTTGAAATTTTAAATAATGGATTTTTAAGGGTGTAGTTATGAGGTTGGTGTAACAACATGGTCAAGTTCGGCTATAGTGATCTATATGCTGCAATCTAACAAATATCTTAGATGAATTTTCAACGTATCTAACGCACTACCTAAGTCCGTTTCTATATTTTTTGAGGGGTTATAAGTGTGGGAAATGGCCAATGGAAAACAAGCTGGTCACGCATCTCAGTAATAGTATGCGCTTTATTTTTATTCATTTTTGGGCTGGCTTTTTTGTCGTCGAAAAATCACAGAGTTATTCAAGCAAAAAAAGCGACACTTATAACAATCAAAAATGCTCTTTTTCCAGCTAAAGATCTTGTTGAAAATTGCCTGCTGGATCGGGAAACTGTGATTTCTCAGTGTCCAAGTGTTAACGATTATATCGCTAAGCTACCCGTTGATAATAATCGAATTTTCTTTGTTTCAAATGGCGGGGAACTAATTGGAATTGACTTTGAATATGACGTTGTGGCAGTGCTTCGGCCCATTATTTCCGATAAAATTACTTGGGAATGCCTTGTCGATGTTGGCGATGACTCACGGCCTCTATCTGCATCATGTAAAATTTTAACTGATGGGGCAAGCATTAGAAAAAAACAATAACTTATAAATTAAATCGTAATGGAAAAAGGGGGGTTGCTAATCGTATTTTAAGAGAAATTTTAGAGCACCCTCAGGCAGTAAGAGAGAGTCTAAGCAGAGCAGGGGTTGAGATACGCGTACCAAATGGCCAAGGGGTTCGTTTAGTGGATTTTTAGATCCCAAAATCTAGGAGGGAAATAAATTGAGAAAAGATTTTTCAGTGAGTTTCTTTAGTGACTCTAACTACCAGTTTATGACAGCTGAGATATACTTTAAAACCCAGATTCTTTGTCAAATTAATAAAGATAAAGGGCCTGATAAAGTCGAGATAGAGCTATTTCATGACTGGTATATTAGAGATGATAATCCAAAGATGAAATTCCTATTAAGTGACTTCCTAGATGTATTAGATAGCACGGTAAAAGATCTTGTACTGATACCTAATGTTGAGGATTTAGAGGATGATGAGTAATTCAACGTTAGTGCATTAGATATGTTGAAAGTCCTGATAAGGCTAAGTTAGATCTTTGCTAGGTTTTACTTTATAGAAGGTCATATGTAGCTACTTCAACTCTTTAATTGCACTACCAAAAGAAACCGCTTTATGCCTATTAGCTAAGGGTATGAGTGCCGACATAGTGGCAGAGGCTGTGGATTTGCCGCTGGAGGCAGTACAGGCATTAATCTAGTTTCTTTATTTCTTAAAAGATAAAACCCCCCTTCCAGATGAAGGAGGGTTATCAGAAGGCTTAGCTTAGTGTTTTTTCTTAGGAGCAATTAAATCAGTAATTGATCCATCAAACATTTCAGCCGCCATCGCGACAGTTTCAGACAAGGTAGGATGTGGGTGTACTGTGAGGCCGATATCATGAGCATTTGCACCCATTTCAATCGCTAACGCCACCTCAGCAATCAGATCCCCTGCATTCGTACCGACAATGCCAGCACCAATGACGCGATCGGTTTCCTCATCAAATAGGAGCTTAGTCATACCCTCATCACGTCCTAAGGACAGAGCACGACCACTTGCTGCCCAAGGGAATACGCCTTTACCGTATTTAATACCCTTAGCTTTCGCTTCTTCTTCAGTCACGCCGACCCACGCAATTTCAGGATCAGTGTAGGCAACCGATGGAATCACGCGAGCATCAAAGTGACTAGCCATGCCAAACGCTGCTTCTGCCGCTGTTTTGCCCTCGTGTACCGCTTTATGAGCCAGCATAGGCTGACCAATAATGTCACCAATGGCGAAAATATGCGGTTGAGTAGTGCGCATTTGAGTATCCACCACTTTCACAAAGCCGCGCTCATCTACCGCAACACCGGCTTTCTCAGCACCAATGCGTTTACCATTCGGCACACGACCCACAGCAACTAATACACGGTCATAGACTTGTGGCTCCGCTGGGGCATTTTTACCCTCGAAGGTCACTTTCATACCCGCAGGAGTAGCTTCTACTTTAGTCACGCGTGTTTCTAACCAAATATGGTCATAACGTTTGCTGATACGGTTAAAGTAGGGTTTCACCACATCCTTATCGGCACCTGCAACAATGTTCGGGAGCATTTCCACGACGGTGATTTTAGAGCCTAGAGAATGATAAACCGTTGCCATCTCTAGACCGATAATCCCGCCGCCAATGACTAACATATGCTTAGGAATACCGTTTAATTCTAAAGCACCTGTTGAGTCAATCACACGCGGATCGTCTGGAATAAAGGGTAGTTTCACCGCTTCAGAACCGGCTGCAATCACCGCTTTTTCAAAGCGAACCACAGTTTTCTTGCCATCATTGCCTACAACTTCCACATGATTAGGATCAAGGAAAGTACCGACACCGCTGACCACTTGGACTTTACGTTGTTTAGCTAAACCAGAGAGGCCGCCGGTTAAACGATTGACGACCTTTTCTTTCCAAGACCGTAGCTTGTCAATGTCAATGGTAGGTTTACTAAAGTTAATCCCATACTCACTGACTTCATGCGCCTCATCCAATACCTTAGCCGCATGGAGTAAGGCTTTAGAGGGGATACAACCCACGTTCAGGCACACCCCACCTAGGGTACTCCAACGCTCTACTAAGACCGTTTGCATACCTAAGTCCGCTGCACGGAACGCCGCTGTATAACCACCAGGGCCTGCACCTAGCACAAGCATTTGACAGCTAATATCCGCCGAACCACTGTGTTTTGCCGCATTCGGGGCTGCAACCGGAGCCGGTGCTGGAGCACTAGCTGCTGGAGCCGGAGCGGGTTTGCTCGGAGCTGCTGCCGCGCCTGCGCCTGCTACTTCCATTTTACAGATCAAGCTGCCTTCAGAGGCTTTATCGCTGACCTTAATCACGACTTCTTTCACCACACCATCATAAGGCGAGGGAATATCCATCGACGCTTTATCTGATTCCAATGTGACTAGAGGGTCTTCCTTTTTAACGGTGTCGCCTGCTTTAACTAAGACTTCGATGACATCGACGCTTTTAAAATCCCCAATATCGGGTACTTTAACTTCAACTATTTGACTCATTATCAGCTCCCTCTATTACAGGATTAAATTGCGTACATCAGACAGTACAAAGGCTAAATGCGCCGTAAAGCGAGCGGCATAGGCTCCATCAATGACGCGATGATCATAAGACACTGCTAAAGGCTGAATCAGACGATCAACGATTTCACCGTTTTTACGTACCAAACGCTCTTGAGCACGAGTGAGACCTAAAATACCGACTTCAGGTGCATTAACCAGAGGAGTGAAGTTAGTTCCACCAATACCGCCAAGGCTAGAAATGGAGAAGCAACCACCCTGCATATCGCCCGCCTTGAGTTTGCCGTCACGCGCCTTTTTGGAGATTTCACCGAGTTCACGTGCGAGTTCAAACAAACCTTTACGATCAACGTCTTTAATCACAGGAACGACTAGACCATCCGGTGTATCAACTGCAATACCGATATTATAGAACTTACGTTGAATCAGGTTTTCACCATCATCTGCTAGGGCTGAATTGAATTTAGGGAATTCTTTTAAGCCCGCAGTCACGGCTTTCATCATGAATACTAGCGGAGTCAGGTTAAAGCCCATGGCTTTGGCTTTATCCTTCATGCCAGAACGATAGGCTTCTAGCTCAGTAATATCCGCTTCATCAAAGTGGGTGACTTGTGGGACAGTGAGCCAAGCGCGATGCAGGTGTTTCGCCGAAATTTTACCAATACGTGACATCGGTATGGTTTCAACAGCACCAAACTTACTCCAATCCGGTTGAGTAATGAATTGAATACCACCCATATTATTGGCAGCAGGGGCTGCAGCACTCGGTGTTGGAGCAGGGGCTGCAACTGGAGCCGGAGCACTAGCAGCAATACCCCCACCGGCTTGGAAGGCACGCACGTCTTGTTCAGTAATCCGACCATTCGGGCCAGAACCAGCCACTTTAGCGAGGTCAACACCGATTTCACGGGCAATACGACGTACAGAGGGGCTAGCATGAGCACGACGGAAATCATCTGCATTCACATTACTAGTCGGTGCAGCAGCAACCGGAGCAGCACTCGCACTAGGTGCTGGAGCGCTCGCAGCCGGAGCAGCACTTGCGGCATCGGCGGTCTCTAGGAGCAGAATCAAACTGCCCTCAGACACTTTGTCACCGACTGCTACTTTGATTTCTTTAACCTTGCCACCTTTAGGCGCTGGGATTTCCATCGAGGCTTTATCAGACTCTAACGTAATCAGCGAATCCTCGGCTTTAATCACATCGCCTACGTGTACGAGTACCTCAATGACACTGACGCTTTTAAAGTCACCAATATCAGGGACTTTAACTTCTTCAGTACCACCGGCAGGGGATACCGCAGCGGCAGCACCGGCTACTTTAGGCTGAGAGCCTGAAGCAGCCACATTGAGGCTAGGCTCATTGGCCTCTTTGAGCACGAGAATCAGACTGCCCTCAGATACTTTGTCGCCTACTTTGATTTTAATCGCCTCGACGACTCCGCCTTGTGGGGCGGGGATATCCATCGAAGCCTTGTCGGATTCCAGTGTTACCATGGGATCATCGATTTTAATGGTATCGCCCACGTTCACGAGGACTTCAATGACGCTAACGTCGGAGAAATTACCAATATCGGGTACTTTAATTTCTTTCATGAACTCGCTCCTTAAGCGTAAAGTGGGTTAGGCTTTTCAGGATCAATGCCATATTTAGCCATCGCGTCTAATACGGTTTTAGCCGTGATTTTGCCATCCGCTTTAGATGATTTTTGTTGATCAGCTAAGGCTTTGAGAGCGGTCACGGTGACATAGTAACGATCAACTTCAAAGTGATGACGCAACGCTTGACGGCTATCTGAGCGACCAAAACCATCCGTACCTAATACATAATAAGGGTTAGGTACATAGGCACGTACTTGCTCAGCAAACTGACGAATATAGTCGGTTGAAGCAATCACAGGGCCTGCAGTTCCTTGTAGGCACTGAGTAATCCAAGGTAAGCGTGGCTCTTGATCAGGGTGTAATAAGTTCCAGCGTTCACAAGCGATACCATCACGTGCGACTTCATTCAGGCTAGGTGTTGCCCAAATGTCAGCATCGACATCCCAATCGTTTTTGAGTAACTCAGCCGCCGCAATCACTTCACGTAGGATAGAACCGCAACCCATGAGTTGAACCTGATGTTTACCCTTACCATCGGCTTTTCTAAAGGCATACATACCTTTGATAATGCCTTCTTCGGCACCTTCTGGCATGGCTGGCATGGAGTAATTTTCATTGAGGGTAGTGATGTAGTAGAACACGTTTTGATTTTGTTCATACATACGCTTCATACCATCGTGGAAAATTACCGCGACTTCATAAGCGAAGGTAGGGTCATACGACATACAGTTAGGGATAAAGCCTGCGAATAATTGGCTATGACCATCTTGATGTTGTAAGCCTTCACCATTGAGTGTGGTACGACCTGAAGTACCGCCGACTAAGAAACCACGTGCCAACATATCACCGGCTGCCCATGCTAAGTCACCAATACGTTGGAAACCAAACATAGAGTAGAAGATATAGACCGGAATCATCATCACATGATTATTGGCATAAGAGGTTGACGCAGCGACCCAAGAGGACATAGCGCCCGCTTCATTGATACCTTCTTGCAGCAATTGCCCTTTGGAGGATTCACGATACGGCATAATATCGGTGGCATCCATTGGCTCATAGAGCTGTCCATCCGGGGCATAGATACCCACTTGACGGAACATCCCTTCCATACCAAAGGTACGTGACTCATCCGGTACAATCGGAACTAAACGTGGACCTAGTTCTTTATGACGCGCAACGGCGACCATGACACGCACTGTAGCCATGGTAGTAGACATAGTACGTTCGCCGGTATCTTTTAATAGGGCATCAAATAACTCGGTGAGGCTAGGAACGCTTAAGGTTTCAAAGTTTTGTGGACGGTTAGGTAGGTAGCCCCCTAATGCTTGACGACGCTCGTGTAGATAACGCATCTCTACCGATTCAGGTGCAGGCTTATAGAAAGAGGCATCTTCTACTTGCTCATCCGTAACCGGAATACGGAAACGATCGCGTAGTTTACGCAGTTGATCGGAGCTGAGTTTCTTTTGTTGATGGCTGATATTCATCCCCTCGCCCGCCTCGCCCATACCATAACCTTTAACGGTATGCATGAGGATGACAGTAGGACGTCCGACGGTATTCACTGCTTCGTTATAAGCCGCAAATACCTTTTCTTGATCGTGTCCACCGCGTAAGAGATCATAATAAATTTGGTCGTCGGTCATATCCGCAACCATTTCTTTTAGCTCAGGATATTTACCAAAGAAATGTTCGCGAGTATAAGCACCACCTTTATTTTTAAAGTTTTGATACTCACCATCGACCGCTTCCATCATGCGTTTGCGTAATAAACCAGTGGTATCTTTTGCTAATAAACGATCCCAACCAGAACCCCACAGCACTTTAATCACATGCCAGCCAGCACCACGGAAGTTGCCTTCTAATTCCTGTACAATTTTACCATTACCACGCACCGGACCATCGAGGCGTTGCAGGTTACAGTTCACCACGAAAATCAGATTATCTAAGCGCTCGCGTGAGCCTAATGAAATCGCACCTTGGGATTCTGGCTCATCCATCTCACCATCGCCTAAGAATGCCCAAACTTTACGTCCTTCAGCATGATTAGACGCGACAGGAGCAAGACCGCGATGTTCGAGGTACTTTAAGAAACGCGCTTGGTAAATCGCCATAATGGGGCCTAAGCCCATGGATACGGTAGAGAATTGCCAGAAATCAGGCATTAAGTAAGGGTGTGGATAAGAAGATAACCCTTTACCTTTGGATTCAACCCGGAAATTCTCTAATTGATCCTGAGTAATACGGTTTTCAAGGAATGCACGCGCATAGGTGCCGGGGGCGGTATGTCCTTGAATAAAGAGCATATCACTGCCATTAGGGTGGTTATGACCTTTCCAGAAATGGTTATAACCGACTTCATACATAATCGCTGAAGACTGGAAGGACGCAATATGTCCACCAGGTTCGGCTGGTTTACGATTGGCACGTACCACCATCGCGGTCGCATTCCAACGCAAAGCACGCAGAATATTACGTTCAACTTCTATATCGCCGGGGTAGGCAGGCTGTTTATCAACAGGGATAGTATTGATATAGGGGGTATGAGTATCGGGAGGTTCAACGCCAGCTTCATAAGCGGCATCGATAGTTTTCTCTAATAAATATTGGGCGCGTTCAACACCTGACCGTTCAGCAACTACATCAATGGCCTCTTGCCATTCGAGAGTTTCTTGCGGGTCAATATCATGGGGATGAGTACTCATCTGGTATTGTCTCCTTAGCGGTTTAGAAAGGCTACCTGTATGGTGGGTAGACAGAATAGCATTTATTGAGAGTTGTGACAGGTGCTTAGACTAGATGATTTGAAAGGCGCGGCAATACGCTCGACTGTAGACCACCTAGCAATGCAGCGGCTCAAACTGTATTACATAAAAATGCACGAAGAAATAAAAACTCGCAACAACTTACCTGATATTTTCTGTATCACGATTAAGAAAAGCTAAATTGTAGTAGATTTTAAGCGCAGGAGGTAGAGCTAGGAGAGAAAAAAGGAGCAATTTACGGGGGCTAAGCCTATTTTACTACGCCTAGACTGCGACCCTGTAAGCATGCTCCTTAAAATATAAAATTACGCTTTATTAAGTTTTTTAGACACGAACTAATAAATTATAATAAGAATTATTAAAGATAAATAGGTAAGTTACATAATACGATAGGTGTCTAAGAACTCTTGTTTACTCGCTTCATAGGTTTGCTTTTGTGAGGCGCTTAAAATACCCAGTAACTTCGTTTCTTTTTCAGCTGATAATCTTAGGAACTCATCTTTTTTAGAGATTTTAGGATTGGTGCTGTTCATTAAAATATTAAACCGACTAGAATAGTCTAGATTTAGTTTAGCTACTTTTGCTTGTTGGGACTCATTTAAACGTAGTTTATTAGTCATAACATCGGTTAAAGCGGTAGCTCGCTCCATCGGGGTCGTTGCACGAATAGTATCGGCAACCACCGCCTCTTTTACTTGGTCATGAGTAGGAGCAGGTGCTGGAGCAGCGCAACTACTTAGTAGCACTACACTGATACCCGCTAATAGTCCAAAACCAAGTTTTTTAGTTGGTTTGCTAATCATCTTTTAATACTCCTGAGTCATCTAGATACAAAACACACTATAAAATAAGATTGGCCTTTATAGAGCCATCATAAACATAGTTTAGTTAGCCAAAAACTCAAGGAATAATAAGTAAATAATTTAAAATTTTACGGCAAGATTGATATAGCGCATAAACCCTCAGTCTAGATTAAGATGACTACTAATTCCTTTGGGCCATGCACCCCATACGCTAATACCTGAGCAATATCGGCGGATTTAGAAGGCCCCGAAATCAATAAAGCATTCGTAGGCATACCTTGGTTTAACCAGTCTTGCTCCTGCATCGCTTCGGCAAACGTGGTGTATAAGTGTTGGGTATCTAGAATGGCAAAATGCACTGGAGGAACCAGCGACATAATGCGCGGCTCTTGTTCGGTAGGCCATAAGATCAAGGAGCCGGTTTCGGCAATACCTCCTACCGTACTCGTCAGACTGGCATCAATGTTATAAAACATCTCATGCTTCCATGCCTCAATAGCGCGGTCATAGTCTTGTAGAGTGGGGAATTCCCCTACTTGTTGATAGATTGCCTGCCCCCATTCGGTATGAGGAGAGACTAATAAATTAGTTAACCCTTTAGCTTTACATAAGTCAGCCAAGAGGTTTAGCCATGAGTCACGGTCACTGTGATGTACTTCAGCCCGTACCGCCTGCATGCGCTCGGTAAAGCGTTTAATTCGTTCGGCTCTATCCCAGTCATAGATCGGTACATAATCGCGTCCGGTGGTATCCACCTCTGGGCGTGGAACAGCGCGTAGGCGTTGAAAAATATGGGTACGAGCTTCACTCATGATCGACTCCTAGGGCTTTCAATTGTTGATGTAGGGTTTTATCCGCCACAGCAGGGGCCGTGCGTACACTCGTCCATGCACCTAGGTTATGGGGTACTAAGTTACGTACTTGTGTGGCTACTGTACTGCCTAGGTTATAGACACTCGGATGGGATGCCGCCCATGACCAGGCTTTCCATGTGATAGCCTCCAATGGTTTACGTTTAGAGCCTGCATCTAAAGCACTTCCACCGTCTTGACGCACCCCTTCATAGCGGAGTCGATTAATAATACTAGGAATCGGAATACGTACTGGGCACACCTCACCACAGGCACCACAAAGGGAGGAGGCTTGTACTAATTCACCATGCACTTTTAAGCCCGATTTTTGTGGCTCTAGAATAGTCCCAATGGGGCCGGGGTATACCGTGCCATAGCTATGCCCACCAATCCGCACATACACCGGACAATGATTAATGCAGGCACCACAACGGATACAACGCAAGGTAGCTAATAGTTCAGGATCAGAATAAATACGCGAGCGCCCATTATCGAGGAGGACTAAATGTACCTCTTCGGGGCCATCTTTCTCGCCCTTTTTGCGGGGGCTGGAAATCATATTGAAATAGGTTGTAATCGGTTGCCCTGTAGCTGAGCGTGGCAAAATACTTAAGAGTGGGGGAATATCGCTGAGTTTTTCCACCACCTTTTCAATGCCTGTGACTGCAATATGTACGGGGGGAATGGTAGTCGACATCCGTCCATTGCCTTCATTCTCGACTAGACACAGTGTACCCGTTTCCGCCACCGCAAAGTTCACCCCGGATAAACCAACAGGCGCGTTATAAAACTTCTCGCGCAAAATATCGCGGGCGGTACGGGTCAGGGTATCCACATCTTCGGTATAGGGGATATCAGGGAATTTCTCATTAAAGAGTTGGGCTATCTGCTCTTTGCTCTTATGGATGGCGGGCATAATGATATGCGAAGGGGTTTCACCATCGAGTTGAATAATGAATTCACCTAAATCCGATTCGAGTGCCTCAATCCCCTTGGATTCGAGAAAATGATTTAACCCCATTTCCTCAGAGACCATCGACTTACCCTTAATCATCCACGTCGCATTATGTTTTTGCATAATCTTAAGCACGATGTCATTGGCTTCATCGGTGGTTTCAGCCCAGTGTACATGAATACCATTACGGGTCAGATTGGACTCTAGCTGCTCTAGTAATTCGGGTAATTTGCTTAAGGCATTGGCACGGATGACTTGGGCTTGATCACGTAGACGCTGTAGCTCGGCATTATCCGGGAATTGATTGCGCCGATTGGTCATGAGGGTATCCATGGCCTTACGGAAATGAGCGCGAACCTCGGTTTTACCTAAGGCTTGATCCACTTGGATACGAAATTCTGATGGTTTAGCCATGAGTACGCTCCCAGAGAAATTCAGCGATATGTTGCGTGTTCAGCGGTTTTTTGTTTTCGTGCTTAGCCTGATAGTCAAAGGCACCACCGATATTCATCAGACAACCACAATCCTGACTGATGACTTGGGTGGCTCCGGTATTGCGTAGGTGCATAGTTTTATCGGCGACCATAGCAGCGGATATTTCGGGTTGCTTCACGGCAAAGGTGCCACCGAAACCACAGCATTCGGGCTTATAGGCTTGCTCTAATACTTTAACGTTTTGTAGTTGACCCAGTAATTGCTCGATCTTATCTGCTACGCCCATTTCGCGTCGGGCTGAGCAGGAGGTATGCACGGCAATTTCAATCGGTGCGCCTAAGTCAGTGAGGCTAATGTTTAAGACGTCGACCAAAAATTCGGTGAGTTCATAGACGCGACTGGCTACGTCTAAGGCTTGGGCCTCATCTGCTTCACCACTGAATAATTCGGGGTAATGCGTTTTCATCATACCCGCACACGAACCAGAAGGGATGATGATGGGGATAGGTTTGGTAAACAGGGCTATTTGGGCGCGGGCTACTTTGCGGGCTTCGTCGCGATAGCCTGAGTTCCACGCAGGTTGTCCGCAACAGGTTTGCGCGGGGGGGTAAATGACTTTAATGCCTGCCCGTTGCAAGAGCTGTACAGCCGAAACGCCCGCTTGGGGGAACATTAAGTCAATCAGACAGGTACCAAAAAAGTATACCGTGTCAGGTTTTTGTCTAGTCACTTGGCTCATAGCGGTAATTATTAAACTCCTGTGATAGTCAAACGCCGCAAGGAACGAATCTTGCGTGCCTCTTCAGCGTCTAGGTCCTTAATCGAGTCTTCTACAAAGGTGAGATGGTGTTGAGCGGCTTGAAGAGCAGCCTCGGAATTACCTGCAAGGATCGCGTCCATCAAGCTATGATGTTGCTGAATGAGCGACTCAAATATCCTAGGCAAGGTGGTCATGATTTAGAAGAGTTGAAAAACATTCTGTTAATAAACGCCCCGATCACCTTATCATGAATCTCCACCGACTTAGAAAAGCAAATCGTCTTGCGTGCCAACCGCTTGATACGGGTGCGAAAATTAAGATTCTGGCGCTCAATAGACTGGGTATAACGCTTAGTGATCAGGTGCTTATCCTTCGGTAAGAGACGTTGATACCCCTCCCAGCCATCTGTGCAAAACAGCCGAATCTTGAAGCGCTGTAAGGAAGCTAATAAACGCTTTAGGGTCTTATCCGCGCGGCTTCCCAGCTCATAGGCCAACACCGTCTTTAAATGCGGTTGCCACGCATACCATAGCCACCGCTTTTGTTTCTTGTGACCCACATAAGACCATTGCTCGTCCATTTCACAGATAAGTTCCACCTTATGGTGCTCCATCACCTCTTGTATCGGTAATGGATTGACTTTTACCGGTTCTAATTTTTTTTAAGTGAGCAATCACGGTCGTGATACTCACTTTCAACACCCGGCTGGTGTCGCGGACACCACTGCCATTCATGGCCATCTCTACTATCTTTTCAGGCGTCTCTGGCTTGTTGCCTTCGTAACGATAGGTGTGCTGAAAACTACGCAGACACTCACGGCATCGATAGCGCGGTTCGCCACTGCGGGCATATCCATGTTTATACACTAATAGACTGTTACAATAACGGCAGGGTACCTCTATCGTAGCCATGAACTTACCTTTCTGAACTTGCGGGGAAACCGATCACTATAAGAGATGTAGGTGTATGATTCAACTCCTTTAAATCATGACC